>NC_015921.1 GCF_000222305.1 Borreliella bissettiae DN127
TAAAAGGTTAAAAACTCAAAACTGGCAAAAACCTATTGCTTTGTATATAATAATTAATATATAAAGGCATCTACTAATGCAATATAGTGCTATTTTATCGATCTTTTTAATAATAAATAGTGTTAATTTATTTTGCTTTCAAAATAAATTAACAAATTCTCGTTGGGTAATTCCCAACGAGAATATAATGCAAAAAAAAATAAAAATGGGCATAATTTACCATAATTATATAAATCCTATCTTTTATAATGAAAACTATAAATACATTGCCTTTATGGGAATATTAACATCTTATAATGAATGGATTGAAATACAATTCAGCCCCATAAATTTTTTTACTATCCCAATAAATAAAGATTTTATTTCAAATACATATTTCAATTTAGCTTTCACTATTTACATTGCTAAATATTCAATTTTGGCCGATACACTTACTATAAAATTCTTCATTGGAACCCAAATCGATTTAACTCTAAGAACCACCATATTTTTAGGAAAAACAACTAATGCATTTCTCTATCCAATCCTTCCAATAATTACTTTCAAATTTGAAATTGATTTTATACCTAATAATTATAGCATTTACTATAAAATATCAACTTCTTTTAAAGAATTTATTCTTTTAGATCTAGGAATTTCTATATTTATAACATAAAAAATTTTACACACCTTTTTCATATTTTTTTAAAAATTTCTAACAAGACAAGAAATTATATAAGTTATTTAAAATCAGCAAGTTGCCAAAGCCCAAAAACAAATCTTTAAAATAATTTTGTTAAGGAACAAGAACTATATTTACACCCGAACTTAAAGATTTTTTAATAGCATTTTCAATATTAGAAAAACTTCTTGTAATTGCTCCCATATCATAAGAATCTGTCATCATAATACTAGTAATATTTAAATTTTCCCTTATAATATTAACAATACTTTTAGACATGCTGGTTATATCTTTGGAAATTTTAGGAACATTCACATGACCAATCATAATAAATTTAGCAGCTCTACCAAAAACAAATGGAACAAAATTATTTAACATTAAAAAGCTTTTACTATAAGGCAAAAACGCTAAATATTTATGTGTATCTGTAGTTGTTCCTCCTAATCCAGGAAAATGCTTGATTGCTGAAAATACTCCATGATTCTGCATTCCATCAATAAAAGCTTCTACCATAAGTCCAATATTATAAGCGGAATATCCTCCGAATGTCCTATTTAGCAAAGGGGTATGCGGTGCAAATTTAATGTCAGCAACTGGAGCCATATTCAAATTAATGCCCAGTCTACGTAATTGTTTAGCAAGAACTTCACCAATTTTATAAATAAGATGCAAATCTTTAACGCCCCCCACGCGCTCCATGGCCGGAAAATTATAAACCCCCATTTTTTTATTTTCACCAGCTCTACTAACTATCCCTCCCTCTTCATCAATAGCAATAAAAATATCATGCCCAATATGACTCTTTATTGTCCTAATCAATCCCCTTGTCTGCTCAGCATCTTTTAAATTTTCTCTAAATAAAATTATACCAATCGGATTAATCTTTTTTATTCTATTAATATCATCGATATTAAGATCTTGGACATTCTTGAAATTTGTTAAATTTCTAATCCCAATAAATAAGTTTCTATCTTTTAAAAGAGCTTGAAAATCTAATTCACCTAAAAATTTTATAAAATCTACAAGATCTGATTTATCCTTGTTGAAATATTCATAATCTATTTCTGGCAAAGATTCTATTGCAAATAAATTTAAACAAAAAAAGCTAAAAAATGAAAAAAATAAAGCTTTCAAAAAGTCCATTTATCTAACCCACAAAGCAAACCATAATCTTCTGATAACAAATCATAAAGAGCGCTAAAATTCTTAGCAGAATTATCAACCCCCTTCTTATAACAATATCCACATCTATCTTCAAGATTGCTATTAAGCAACATGTCAATAAATAACTTTGCAGGAAGAAATCTTCTATTTCTATCAACCGTTAAAATTAATGGATTTTCCATTAATTTTAACACTTCCCATGTTATTTGCTCAACCGAAATATATTTACCGATTTCTTTATCTTGCTCTATAATTCTAATGGGCATTTTTTCTATTATTTCATCAATATTTTTTATCAAATACTCTAAATTAAAAAGCCCGGTTGCACAATTAAATAACAACCTATTACCCTTATTTTCAAAATCTTGCACAATTTCTGAAGAAATCCCCCCGCCAATATCAACACAAGTTAAACGATTTTCACCGTTTACTGCCAATATGCCCCCCTTAAAATCTGCCTTGCTTTTAAAACTAAATTCAAATCCAGAAGAATAATTGGTCAAAGCCATTACAGCAAGAGCCTTCAAATTAATTGTAAAACCCATATTGTCAACATTGCCAATGTATATAAATCTTTTCCCAGATTCATAAAGTTTTAAATAAATATCTTTTAAAATTTTAAAATTTTGACCATGACCGGCAGGCAAAGCCAAAATAGAATTAGCATTTTTATTATCTTTGAGAGTAAAATATTTATAATTAGAGCTATTCGGTTTTTCATAACAATAAACTAAGGGCTGAACGGCTGTAAAAATATCTTCTTTTTTAAGAGAACAAAAATTTACACTTTTAATCAAATCATCTACAAATAAATCATCCAAAAATTTTGAAATAAATTCATTCGTTTTACAACTAGTCATTTGAAATATTGAGGGCTTAATCATTTTGCCATAAAAAGATTCATATCTTTTAGCAACCATTAAAAGGTGTCTAATTTTTAAAGCCAAAAATGAAAATCCCAAACTACCATCTTTGTTAATATATGCTGGCGTTATCCCCTTTGGAAATTTTTCAAATTTTTCTTTAAATTCAAGTATTTTAGATTCATATAGCACATATAAATCTTCATTTAACGCCCTATTTTTAGCTAAATCAAAATAACTTGTTGCAGAGCCTCCATTTAAAATTCCAAAAGACAGGTATGGGAAAAGCATTAGTCCTAAATTTTCAAGATCACAAGAAGAAAAAATATAACAATCACCTTCTTCTGAGCACAATAATTTAGAAAAATCATGAAAATATTTTTTAAAATTATCTTCAACCAAACCTTTGTGAAACTTAAACCTCAAAATTTTATCCGAAATATTTAAAATATTTTCATGGTTATCATAAGGAAAATATTTAATGGATTCAAAATTATTAATCCCTATCTCACCAGAATTAAGTTTTTCAAGTATCATTTCAGAAAAAATTTTATCAACTTTAACATTCATCAGTTAAAACCAAAACCCTTAAAGAAAAGCTTATTAATATAAGCAAAAAACTAATTTTTTAAGTATAATAATATAAGTGACCATATTATTAATTGTTAATTATAGCAATAATATGGCTGGAATATCAATGAGAAGAAATTGACATGCTTAAACAATATTCACTTAACATGAAAAATTTTAAAAAAGCTTTTGATAAGATGATACTTTCTCCTTCAGGATTTAGAAAAATTTTTGCAAAATCAAAAAATGAAGATTCAACAGAAAATGAAATAAACAATGAAGATAAAGTGCTAATAGCGCTAATAATCTTCACAATATCAAATTATTTTAAAAATGAACCCAGACCCTACATTGGATTAGGATTAGACTCAAGACCAACTGGCAAAATTATTGCAGAAATAACAATAAAAATATTAATAACAAACAAAGAAAAGATTAAGTTTTTTGGAATACTTCCAATAACTGAAATTTTAGCTTATATGAAAAACAACAAAGATTCAAAGGGCTTTATTTACATATCTGCAAGCCATAATCCAACAGGATATAATGGGATAAAAATAGGGTTAAACGATGGTGGCGTACTAAATTCCGCAAAAGCTAATGAAATAATAAAACAAATTAAAAACAATAGCCAAAATGAAAAGCTAATAAACCATTTAATTAACACTCTAAACAAATTTGATGAAGATAACTCTCATTTAGAGAATTATAATAAAATAATAAAATTAGAAAGAAAAAATAAAAACCAATCTTATAAAAGATATAAATCATTAATACATGAAATAGCATATGAAAACGATATTAACAATAAAAATATCGAAATTTTAGAAAAAAGAATACTAAAAAATCCAATTGGGATAATCGCAGAAATGAACGGAAGCTCCAGAATCAATTCAATAGATAAAGAATTGCTAGAATCTTTAGGATTGAAAGTAAAATTATATAATGACGAAATAGGTATTTTTAAGCACAATATTATTCCTGAAGGAAAATCTTTAAACGAATGCAAAAAGCTGCTACAAAATAAATATATACAAGACAATTCTTTTGAACTAGGATATGTGCCAGATTGTGATGGAGATAGGGGCAATCTAGTGTTTATAGACAAAGCCACAAACACTGCAAATATCATCGAAGCGCAAAAAATATTTGCACTTGTAGTAATTTCAGAGCTTAGCTATCTTCATTACATAGGGATAAAAAATAATGTAGCAATAGTAACCAATGATGCAACATCTCTAAATATTGAAAAAATTGCAAATTTTTTTAACGCCAAAGTTTATAGAGTAGAGGTTGGAGAGGCTAATCTAACAGAAATGGCAGATGATTTAAGAGCTCAGGGACTGGTTGTAAAAATCTCAGGAGAGGGCTCAAATGGGGGCTGCATAATTCACCCCTCAAGGGTAAGAGACCCAATTACTACTTTACTTAGTATCGTAAAATTATTAAAAATGAAAGAACTTTACCAAATATGGTGTAAGTTGTCTAAAAATTACTATAAAGAAAAGTACGACTTAAAAGATATTTTAAATACAACAAATTTTTATAGCAATGTAATAGTATCATCCAAGAAAGCCAATTTAACAAATCTAAAAATAGAAAATCAAGAAATTTTAAAAAGCAATTATGAAAATCTATTGATTAAAGAGATAAAAAGAAATAAGTTATTTCAAGAATTATCAGTAGTTGATTATGAAATCATTAACTATGAAGGCAAAAGACAATCTAAGATTAGAACTGGAGATTCTTCGGGAGGATTAAAGGTATTGCTAAAAACTGACAAAGAAATTGTTGCAACCTTATGGATGAGAATGTCAAAAACAGAACCAGTAACAAGAGTGCTCAGCGAAGTTATTTATGCAAAAAGACACATTTTGTTCAAACTACTAGAATTTAACAAAAGATTAATAAAAAAGGCAAACCTACCTAATAATTAATATTGTTTGATTTAAATAACAAGTTAATCACTAATATAAGTCTAGCATAAAATCAATAATTTTCATTTTTTATTTTTTTTCTCAACACTATATTTTATTCCATTCCAAGTTTTTGAAAGTCCTATTAAGTCCTTAACATCTTTTACTACTTTATTTGCAACAAACCTTGCCTTGCTAGTGCCATCAAAAATAATTTCATCAATGTAATCTTTTTTTTTGGCTTCATAAAAACTTCTTTTATCCCTTATTGGTTTTAAAAAGCTATTCAAAGCCAAAAACAATTTTTTCTTAACCTCAACATCGCCTACTTTACCTTTCTTATACCTATTTTTAAGATCTTCAACTTCTTCATGATTACTATTAAAAATTCCGTGATAAATAAAAACGGGATTACCTTCAACATTACCAGGAATATCTGCCCTTATTCTATTTGGATCTGTATACATGGACATAATTTTTTTTTCTAATAAATTTTCATTATCGTTTAAAAAAATTGCATTATTAAGACTCTTGCTCATTTTATTCTTGCCATAAATACCCACCAAAGGACAAGAATCTGTGAAAACAGATTCGGGTATTGGGAAAAAATTATTTTTATACAAATGGTTAAACCTTCTTGCAAGTTCTCTTGCAAATTCAATATGAGATTCATTATCACGCCCAACGGGAACTAAATTTGCTTTTGTCATTAAAATATCTGCGCTCATAAGAACAGGATATCCCAAAAGGCCATAAGGAATATCTTTAAGTCCGGCCGCAATGCTCATGTCTTTTATACTTGGAATTCTTTGTAAGCGCGCAACAGTAACAATCATTGAAAATATTAAATGGAGCTCAAAAAGCTCGGGTATGGCTGATTGCAAATATATACTAACCTTATCGGGGTTAATTCCACAAGCAAGATAATCCAAAACCATTTCCCTAACATTAAAAGGTATTGTGTTGATGCTCTTCAAGTCGGGCTTTGTAGTCAAAGTATGTAAATCGGCTATAATAAAATATGTTTCATACTCTTCTTGAAATTTCAATCGATTTACTACAGATCCCACATAGTGCCCTAAATGAAGAGCACCAGTAGGTCTATCTCCTGTAAGCATAACCTTTCTTTTCAAAATCAAATCTCCTTATCTTTACCCGAAATGCTAACATTACTTAAAATCTCAGAACCACCTAAAAATACAGAAAAAGACTTAAGCCAACTCACATTATCAACTATTACCTTTACAATCACAGTAAAAGGATAAGATATTAAAAGACCCACTATACCCCAAAGCCATCCCCAAAAAAACAAAAAACATAAGAGCAAAAATGGTGAAATATCAAGTCTTTTTCCCTGCAATTTTGGCTCAAGAATATTTCCAATCAACATTTGAACAGAAGTATTATATATAAAAATATAAAGCACTATGTTTAAATTTGGATAAAATTGAATTAAAGATGTTATTACAATAAAAAACACAGCTAATATAGAACCAATGCTGGGAATAAAATTGAAAACAAAAGAAAGAACCGCCCAAACAAGAGGAAAATCTTGACCAAATAAGGTTAATCCAATAAATACTAAAATGCCTGTTAAGCAGCTCACAAGAATTTTTATCCCCAAATATTTGCCAATTTGATTATTAATGGTATCTAGAGCCCCAATAAATCTAGTAGATACCGGTTTTTTAAAAGCTTTATCAAGTTTCTTTTCAAAAACATGTATTTCTGAAAGCAAAAAATACAACAACAAAAAGACTACTACTAAGCTACTTGTAAATCCAATAATCTCATTGTAAACTCTTGTTAGAAATGGATAAATATAACCAGAAAAATTCATATCATTAATAACAGAACTATCAACTTTATAGCGACTAAGCACATCTTTCATAATAAATGCTAATTGATTTTGATAATAAGGCAATTGCTTCATTAGAACAGTAACGCTGTAATAAACAAAACTAAAAATCAAATAAGAAAAAGAAAATAATAAGAAAAATATAATAAAAACTATTAAAAATTTTGGAACTTTAAATCTTGCTAAAAAAGTATAAACGGGATACATCAAAAATCCCAACACTATGGAAATAGCCAAAGGTTTAAATACGGCTTCTGCTATTTTAAAAGCCCCAATAAATATTAAAACTATAACAATACAATAAAAAACAGATTCCACTCTCCAAGGCTTTAAACCTTGATTTGTATTTAAATCTTTAAGCATATTCCCCTCTTTTAGTTTTTTTGCTGCTTTTATCAACTAAACAAAAGTAAGTTGAATAAATTATACACTCAAGCAAATTTTCTCCATTATCCAATTATACAATTTAGTGCCTTTGCTATAATTGGCCTCAGCAAAATCTCCCACTCTATTCTCATAAAACAATTTTTTTGCATTCTTATCATTTCCATGATACACTGTTAAAGTATTTCTACAATGTTTCAAAATATTATTTAAGATTTCAAATGCTGGAATATCGCTAAATCCATCTGCAATGTAAAATATATTTTTAAAAGGAATTTGTCTTTTGCTCTTTGGGACTCTCTCATTAATCTTCTCATAAGATCCTTTATTGATTTCAAAAATAACTCTGGTTTTGATTGTATGATCTACAAAATAGCAAACGCTGCTTAAAATCTTATTTTTAGAAAATTTATCATCTCTTCGTTCGTAAAAAGGCATCAAATAAGAATCTATAAACTCACATGCCCACACTTTGCTCACATAAGGCGCAATTTTGCTTCCCAAAATCATTTGTCTAAACCCACTTGAAACAATGTAAATTTTAACCTGCGAATTATTACCTTCCAATTTCTTATTTATTTCAGATATCTCATCAAATAAACCAATAACCCCCTCAAAAAATCTTAACTTAGCGCCCAAATCAAATAATGCTCTATTATCAAGACTTTTAAAAACCCCCTCCCTTACGTAGGTTAAAAAATGGGATAAATATATCATTTCACTAGAAATTATATTATAACCATTTTGCCTATAAACATACTCTAAGCCTTCAACTTCTTTCCAAAAGGAACAAGAATCAATACAATACTCATCAAACAGCACTTGCTGCATATTACCATAAATAAGAGTATTATCAAAATCAAATATTAAAGCTATAATATTTTCTCTTTCATTCATAAATTAAAAAACAATTTAACTTAAATAAT
The DNA here is from genome assembly GCF_000222305.1 of Borreliella bissettiae DN127. Lineage (GTDB taxonomy): Bacteria > Spirochaetota > Spirochaetia > Borreliales > Borreliaceae > Borreliella > Borreliella carolinensis. Next base: position 8,343 of record NC_015921.1, read on the forward strand.
CACAAACTATGCTTATTTATATATTTTATATTATACTAATATAGGTTAATAAGTACAGTGTTTTCACATTGAGTAGAAAATTTATGATAGACATAAATGATTTAAATCAAATAAAAGATACTTTTTCAAGAATTTTAGATCTAAGCTTAATCAGTATTCTAGTATACTACATATATAAAAACGTAATCAATTCTTATTCTACAAATCTATTAAAAGGAATGTTAATCATAATCTCTATAGGAATTATCTCATATTATTTAAATCTATATACTATTAGTTGGCTGCTGAATTATATAGCCAATATATTACCAATAGCAATAGTCATACTTTTTAATCAAGAAATAAAAAAAATAATAATGCAAATTGGAAATTTCAATTTGGCCTTTAAACTTTCAAATAAAAAAGAAGAAACTTTAAAAGTTATTTCTGAAATCCTAAAAGCAGTCAAACACCTATCTGAAAACAAATCTGGCAGCCTAATATGCATTGAAAAAAAAATACAGTTGGAACAAATAATAAACAAAGGGACTAAAATTGATGCACTAATATCTAGCGAACTGTTGATATCACTATTTGAACGCGAAACTCCTCTTCACGACGGAGCTGTAATAATTAGTAAAAATAAATTAAAATATGCAGGCTCATTTTTACCATTATCTAATGTTGATTCTATTAGCAAGGCATTTGGAACAAGACATAGAGCAGGACTTGGAATTTCTGAAAATTCTGATGCAATAACAATAATAACCTCCGAAGAAACTGGGTCTATTTCTATTACAATCAATGCAAAGTTGGAATACAATTTAAGCTTAAGTGAAATTAGAAATAAGTTAAATCTCGAGCTAATAGAGTAAAATAATGAAAATCGGCAAAAAAATAATAAATATAATAAAATTACTATTTGATGATTGGCAAAACAAAGCCATCTCCATTTTAATAGCTATTCTAATGTTTGTAGCATTTAATTTCAATAAAATAGAGTCAATAACAACTGAAAAAGAATTCAAAATTATCTTGAATGATCAAATAACTCTTGGGAAAATGCCAGACTTTAGCAAAGTCAAGATTACAATAAAAGTCAATAAAGATGACTTAAAATACCTTGACATTAATAAAATAATATTATTTATTGAAGCATCAAACATAAAGATTCCCGGGAACTATAAGCTACCAATAAAAATAAAAAATCTTAACTCAATACACATTGCAGAATATAAGCTTTCAAAAACAAATGTGTTGCTAAATCTTGATAACAAAATCTCTAAATTAGTCAAAATAGAGCCCAAGTTTAAACTTATAGAAAAAGATGGCAAAGGAGAATATTTTATTGCAAAATACAATATATTGCCCGAGAATTTATTAGTATATGGGCCTGAACAAGAACTCAAAAAAATAAATACTATTCAAACCAACGTAAAAGAGTTTGACACAAGAACCCTATTTGTATCAGATTATCTTGAAGTAGTTCCACCAAATCCTCTAGTTATGTTTGAAAAAAGTCATGTAGTAGTCAATATTTATTTAAACAAAAAATATTCAAACACAACAATTAAATCTCCTAATCTTATTTTTAATAATCTTAAAAATGGCCTTGAAATTAAAGATAGAGAAAAAATAATAAACCTAGAAAACAAAATGTTCGTAAAATTAAAAACAAGACTTTCTGAAAAACAAATTAAAGCTCATATAAACAATCAAAATATAAGTCTTGCTTTTGATTTGGCAAATATAAAAACTCCCGGAATTTATAACATTGCTACAAATATAATTCTTAAAGAGAATATCAATGAAACAGAAATATATGATTATGAACCTAAAAAAATAAAACTGGAAATAATTGAAAGCTCAGAGATCAAACCATGAAGTCAATAGGATGTGATATAATAAAAGTAGCAAGATTTAAAAATTTTTTAGAAAATAAAAAAAAAATGGAGAGGTTTTTTACACATAAAGAAATTGAAAATTTTAAATTAAAAGGGGGCAGCATTATAGAAAGTTTAGCTGGAAAATTTGCAGCTAAAGAATCTTTAATTAAAGCATTAAGCCCGCTTTTGCAATATAAAATAAATTATACCCTTAAAGATATTGAGGTAATAAAATCTTTAAAAGGAAATGCAGAATTTTGTTTACATAATGAAGTTGAAAAATTTGCAATAAAAATGAATTTAAAGCTATACCTAACAATATCCCATGAAAAGGAGTACGCTATTGCATTTGTAATAGTAGAAAATTAATTCATGAAAAAAATATCATATTTTACAAAAGAAAAAATTGAATGTCCTGTATGCTCTTTTAAATTTCAAAAAGAAGAATTTTTGACCGGAAGTAGTAGGTTAATAGCTGGAGAGTTAAAAATTGATCTAAAAAGAGAGTATATAAAAAACGACAAATATGGCAACATTTATCCTAGGATATATTCTGTAACAGTATGCCCAAAATGCTACTTTGCGGCATTCCCAAGCGAATTTAATTCAATCCCTAAAAACAAGAAAGAAATTTTACAAAATAAAAAATACGAAAGAAAAAAAATAAATGCGATTTTTGAAAACATGATCAACTTCAGCAAACCTAGGACATTAAAAGAAGGAGCTGCAAGCTATATTCTTGCCATGCTATGTTATGAGCATCTAGAAAAGAATCATAACCCCACATTAAATCAAGCAAAATCGGCAATAAGAGCCGCTTGGACATTTGAAGACCTTGAAAAAGAAGAACCAAATAAAAACTATAATTATCTTCAAAAAATATTTTATCACAAAGCTGCTTATCTTTATAAACTAGTTATTGAAAAAGATAAAGACAATTCAGAACCTGTTAGCGCATCAACCATATTTGGCCCAGATACAGATAAAAATTATGGCTATGACAGCGTACTATATTTATCAGGTCTTTTAGAATACTTTTATGGAAATAAAGACAATAAAGAATACAGATACAAACAATTAAACGACATAAAAACCACTCTTTCTAAAATAGCAGGCATGGGTAAATCTTCAAAAGAAAAACCTTCAATACTTATAGATAAGATCAAAGAAGTTTACTTTAAAATATCAAAGGAAATGAAAAATCTCAAATAAATGAAAAAAATATTAGCTGAAATCGCTTACGACGGCTCTATATACCATGGATTTCAAATACAACCAACAAAGTCCACAATTCAAGGAGAAATTGAAAAAGCTCTAATGAAAATCAACAAAAAAAAAGTAAAAATTCATTCATCCGGAAGAACAGATAAGGGCGTTCATGCAAAAAGACAAATCATAACTTTTGATATGGATATTAATATTAAGCTCAACAATCTAAAAAAAGCTTTAAATGCAATATTATTAAAAACCGGTATAAAAATACTAAAGCTCAAGTATGTGAAAAATTCATTTCATCCGCGTTTTAGCGCCCAAAAAAGAAAATACAGTTATTATATACTAAATAGCGACAACTACTATCCCTGGGAAGGCTATCAAGCTCACCATGTAAGTAAAAAACTAAATATAAGCAATTTAAACCAAATGGCTAAAACATTGATTGGAAACCATGATTTTACCACATTTTCATGCATAAAAGATAAAAGCAAATCTAAATTTAGACATATACATTTTGCCAAATTTAAAAAAAGAGGAAAATATATTATTTTTGAAATAATAGGATCTTCCTTTTTATGGAAAATGGTAAGGTCAATAATAGGCACAATGCTGGACATCGAAATAAAAAACGAATCAATTTCTACTTTTGAAACAATACTAAAATCTAAAAATAGAAACCTTGCAAGAACAACTGCGCCTGCAAATGCTTTATTTTTAGACAGGGTTTACTATGGATAATAGCATTTTAACTAAAAAACTTTTTTTACTTAAAATATTGACAAATAATATAGAAGGCAAAATTACAGAAAATTTTGAAGAAATAAACAATGAAATTAAACAAAAAATAGAAAAAGCTAAAAACACTAAAACTTATCAAAAAAACGAAAATAGCAAAGAATCCACAAAATTCCCTTTAGAAAACAAAAATTCAACAAAAATATTGCTAAATAATAGCATGCAAAAAAAAAATATCAACGATCACATCATAATATATGTAAACAAAAACTACCTCAACGAAACCTCAAGGGATATTATCACAAAATGGTGCAAAAGCATAAACATATACAATTATAAAATAATAGATACTATTGAATCACTTAACTTAGAAATAAGCAACAAAAATCCTAAAGCAATTTTATCTTGCGAAGAAATAGATTTTTTCTTAAATCAACCGTTAAGAATTCAAATTGTAAGAGGAATAGAGCTAAGATTTAAAGGTATTCCATTAGTTTTTACATATCTTCCTACAAATCAAATAAAAAATCCAGAATTAAAAAAAGAAATATGGCAAGATTTAAAAATAATAAAAGGCATAATAAAATATGGTTGAGCATTGTCATTCAACTTATTACTATGAAATTGCAATAAATATTCCTTTAAATAAACTTTTTTTTTACAAATTTAACCTGAATCTAGATATTGGAATAAGAGTAATGGTTAATTTCAATGGATCCAATAAAATTGGAATAATTATTAAAAAATATTTTGAAGACGAATTCAAAGAAAAATTTGAATTCAAAATAAAAGAAATCATCAAAATAATAGATACAACTAAACTAATAACAGAACATAACATTAATTTAGCACATTGGATTAGTAAAAAAACATTTTCGGGATTTGGAGAAACTTTATTCTTTGGGTTACCTAAAAATTCAAAATCTAAAAATCCCCAAACATTCCCTTCAATAAATGAGAAGCATCCAGACCATAAAAAGTGTCTTCAGCTAAACAGTGAACAACAAAATATTTACAAAGAAATTATAGAGTCAGAAACAACTAATGTTTTTTACCTTTTTGGAATACCTGGATCTGGAAAAACTGAAATATTTATCAAATTGTGTGAATACTATTTAGCACTAGAACAACAGGTACTTTTTTTAATTCCTGAAATATCATTAGGATATCAAATAATAAAAAGAATAAAATATGCATTAAATATGCACCATAAAATTTATGAATATAACTCTAAAGTTTCAAATTCTAATAAAAATTTAATATGGAACAAAGTCAAAAATGGAGAAAGCCTGGTTGTCGTTGGCATTAAAAGTGCTTTAATGCTGCCTTTTACTAAATTAAAATTAATAATTATGGACGAAGAACACGAAACCACATACAAATCTGAAAATACTCCAAAATTTCACTCAAGACACATATCATTTTTTTTGCAAAAAAAATTTAATGCAAAATTTATAATGGGAAGCGCAACACCTTCTCTTGAAGCATACTATGCAATGAAAAATAACCAAATAAAAAAAATAATAATGCAAAACAAATACTCTAAAAGTAAAATAAAAGATATAAAAATAATAAACATGAAAAAAGAATTTAGCACAATTTCATCAGAGCTGTTATACAGTATACAAAAAAGTTTAAATGAAAAAAGACAATCTTTAATTTTCATTAATAAAAGGGGATATTTAAAAAATCTCGAATGCAACGAATGCGGGCACACAATTTGTTGTCCAAATTGCTCGTTTGGCTTGATTTACCACAAAAAAGAAAACAAACTTTTATGCCACTATTGTAGCTATAAAACAAAAAAAGCAAGCCATTGTCCTCAATGCGAATCAAGAGATATTAAATACAAAACTTATGGAATTCAACTTGTTGAAAAAGAATTAAAAAAATTTTTACCAAATGCAAAAATTGCAAGAATCGATTCTGATATTACAAAAATAGAAAATATAAATTCAATAAATAAGTTTGAAAATAAAGAGATAGACATACTTATCGGAACACAAATCATTGCAAAAGGATTCAATTTTGAAAATATTAAAACACTAGGTATAATCAACGCAGACATTGGAATGGGACTACCTGATTTTAGAAGTAGCGAAAGAATTTTTACAACACTCTCACAAATTATGGGAAGAGCCGCAAGATTCAAAAATGACAACACAATTATTATACAAACAAAAAATCCCAATTATTACGCCATAAAATATGCTTATAAGAACCAATATGAACAATTTTACGAACAAGAACTAGATATAAGAAAAAAACTGAACTATCCTCCGTTTAACAAAATTATTAGAATAATATTTAGAAGCAAAAATGAAGAATCTGTTAAACAAAAATGTTGGGAATTTTTTGAAAAATCTAAAGAATTTTTGCAAGAAGGAATTGAACACTTAGGCCCATCAGAAGCTATTATGAAAAAAATATCTAACAATTACAGATACAATATAATATACTTGTCAAAATCCTACAGCCTGCTTGAAAAACTAGTTAACAAGACAAAAGAAAAGGTAAAAATGACAAATACTGTTTACATTGAAATAGATTATTATCCAATATCATTGATTTAGGTAAAATCCAGGCCTTCTTTACTTAAAGACTTAAGAAACGTTGAAAGCACGTATAAAGCTTTATCATTGTGACCTCCCTCTGGAATAATAAGATCCGCATATTCTTTGGTAGGCTCAATAAACCTATAATAACCCCATCTAGTGGTGTTCAAATACTGATCAATCACCGACTCTACAGTACGCCCTCTTTTGGAAATATCTCTTCTTAAACGCCTAATAAATCTAATATCATTTGGGGTGTCAATATATATTTTAAGATCTATTAAATTTCTTACTCTCTCTTCAACAAAAATCATAATACCCTCAACAATAACAACAGGAGTTGGAACAACTAAAACCGTTTTAAGCTGTCTTTTATGATTAATAAAATCGTAAAGGGGCATATCTATTGGACTATTTTTTTTTAAATTTTTTAAATGTTCGTAAAACAAATTATTATCAAAAGCATCAGGATGATCAAAATTTACATTAGAAAATTCATTTTCATAGTCACCCACACTCTTATAGTAATTATCTTGAGAAATAAGGACAAATTCTGGAATAAACTCACTAATCTTGCTTACAACTGTACTTTTTCCGCTTCCAGAACCACCAGATATCCCAATAATCTTCGCCATCAACCAACTTCTTTTTTTTTCGCTTGTGGCATGTCTTTCAAAGTACCAGCCACAAACACATTCTTAAATCCCATGCTTTTTAAAACTTTTTTAGCCTCGTAGGACTTATTAAAACTTTTACCATAAACAATTATTTGGGACTCAAAATCACCTAATTTATCCTTTTTAGCAAATAAATTATTAAAAGGAATGTTAATTGATTTTAAATAATGAGACTTACTATATTCTTTGGGAGATCGAATATCCAAAATTTTTGCTCCATTTTGGATTTTTTCCAACAAAAACATATTGGCTCTTTTCATCCTAAGGATAATAAAAAACCAAATATAAAAAAAAAGCAGAACTATTAATACTGCAAATCTCGCATAATTCATCGCCATAGTTTTATGAACATAATATCAAAAAAAATAAAAAAAGTGAATAAAATTGTTTTTTTTGCAAAATTAATATAGAATTCAAGTAAATTACTAGCTTGTAGCTTAAAAGTAGCTCGCATTAAGATGAAAAAGAAAAAAAAGATACGTTATCGTAGGATTAAAAAAAAACTCAAACTATTATTCATAATACTAATAAAAAAAATAAAGACTATAACTAAAAATCCCAAATTAATATTTGATAGCACAATACAAATAACTTTAGGATCCGCACTAATGGCAATTTCCACCAATGTTTTGTACATTCCTCATGGGCTTCTTAGTGGGGGGATTGGGGGTATTTCATTAATGCTACATTACCTGTTAAGCTTCAATTTGGGATGGACAATATTTGCATTAAACATACCATTATTTCTTATTGGAATAAAATTCTTAAACATAACATTTATAATTCAAAGTTGGATTTCAATGGGATTATATTCTATTATTATAAACTACTCCCAGTTTTTACAAAATAAAATACATCTTAACGATATGATGCTTGTATCAATATTAGCTGGACTTATTTCTGGGCTTGGACTTGGACTAGTATTTAAAGGTAAAGGATCTTCGGGGGGATCAGATATAATTGCTATGATTATTAAAGAAAAATACTCAATTAGTATTGGAACAACAAACTTCATTGTCAATCTAGCAGTATTAATGCTTGCAACCTTTTTCTTTAATATTGAAATCGCACTTTATACCCTAATAGCATCATTTGTAACATCCATCATGACAGACAAAACAAGCACTGGATTTGGCAATCAAAAAGCAATATTAATCATTTCGGATAAAGGAAAAGAAATTGCTTATCTTCTTACAAACAAGTTAAAATTAGCCGCTACATTAATAGACGGGAAAGGAGCTTGGGCAGGAACAGAAAAAACTATAGTATTTATAGTAGTTCCAATAATGCGTTTATCAAGAATTAAGTATATATCACAAAAAGTTGATCCGAATTGTTTCATTACTGTTATTAACACTAATGAAATCACTGGGGGCAAAATAATAACTGACCCAATCTCACCAAAACAAGAAATTTTAAATTAAAAATCTCTTAAAAAGAGAACCAAATTATCAATAATCAAATTCAATTCATCGCTCTTGTAAAAATTTGACAAAAAAATAACAAATCTTTTGGGAAATTCAGAAATGAATTTCTCAAAAGATTTGTTTCCAATATCAATTTCAAGCTTATAAGAATGAAGCATTAGGGTGATTTTTTTTAAACTGCCATCTGCTCTGCCATAAACCTCATCTCCCAATATTGGAAAATTAAGATATTTCATATGAACTCTCAATTGATGAGTGCGGCCGGTTCTAGGCTTTAAAGCTAAAAGAGAATATCCTCCAAAATTGAGCAACAATTTATATTCTGTTAATGCCTTTTTACCTCTATCTTTAGAAACACTAAATCTTTTCCTATTGTATTTATCTCTATCTATAAAAGACTCAATACTTCCAAAAAAACTATTAAAATTACCCTTAACAATTGCAATATAAACTTTATTTGTCATTTTATCCTTAAACTGCTGAGCTAAAAATCTTAAGGTGCTAATATTTTTTGCACAAATTAGCACTCCAGAAGTATCTTTGTCTAATCTATGAACAATTCCAGGTCTAATTTTTTCTTCATTAAAATCAATTTTCAAGCTTTTTATATGATATAAAAGAAAATTCACAACAGTATCATCCCAATGCGATATTCCAGGATGACTCAAAATTCCTTGGGGTTTATTCAAAACAATAACATTAGAATCTTCATAAATTATAGAAATAGGGATATTACTCGGCCTAAGACAGTCAATTTGACTACTCTCCTCATCAAATTCAATCAGTATTTCATCGTCTTTGAAAACAGGTTTGGACAATTTTATTTTTAAAAATTTCCCATTACTCTTTTTAAACGCTTCTACATTTCTTCTTTTGATCTGACTTCTTGTAAGAACCTCCAAATTACTTGATAGGTAAAGATCCAGTCTTAAAGCATCTTCTTTAACGGTAAATTCTCTCTTAAGCCTTATCATATCATTAAAGAAAATAATCAATTAAAGCAATGGTTAATGCAACTATTGCCCCAATGGAAGCTGAAACAATAAATTTTTTATAAATCTCATCTTTTGAAAAATTAGGACCATTTGAAAAAGGATATGGAGCGTAATTTGCATTCATTCCGCTATAGAAATAGTAACCCACATCAAAAAAAAACAAGCTCAAAAATAACACTATTGGGAAAGATCCAATACTAATAGCTGAAAACCTAAACAAATCTTTTGCTGATTTTGACTCAAGATCATTTTCAAGATTTAAAGCTTTATTCTCTTGAATATTTTTATAAAGAAAAGAATCGTCATTATCAGCAACAGACATGTTATTATTTTTTTTATGAGAAATAAAATTGCCACTGGAAGTCGATTTGTCTTGCAATGGCAAACTTTTAGCAATACTCCACTTTAAATAATTAAAATTTGGCTTGAAATAATCAAGTGAATTTGAATAAACATTCAAAACACTAAAAAGTAACAACAAGCTTCTAACAAGCATAAACTTTCTACTTTGATAATTCTAACTTTAAAGTCTCAGTTATTTCATCAACAATCTCAGAAGAACCAAAATACTGCACAGGGCCTGGACATGAATACAAATTATTCAAAGCCCACTTATCACGATTTTTAACAAACTCTTTAAATGGCCTTCCTTCTAAATCAACTAGAGCTTTTTTTATAACAGGCTTTTTCTCTCCATACCTCTCTTCCATGTTCATCAACATTGTTAGAGGCACTCCTCCTGCAATCCAATCTGTTGGTTTTAAATTTAAATTTTTTATACAAGACATATAGCCTGTAAGACCATTTAAAATAAGAACAACAGCATTATATCCCAAGCTATAACAATAATCACTATCAAAATTAGAAGGAAAAGCGCTTCTACCTTCATAGCCAAAGAAATGATCAACTGGGATAAAACTTCCCTTATATTCTCCACTTTTTTTCAGTTCATTTAATCTTGATTGAACCATTTCAATAAACAATTTTTCAGTAGGAACTCTTGAAACATTAAAATTCCCATGAGGATCTCTTTCTAAAATTGAATTTACAAGTTCAAATTGAATAAACAAAGGCAAAGACAAATAAACTCTCTTCATATAATCACTAAGCTTGGAAACGAAAACTTCTTTCATCCCTTTAACATTAAGCCCTTTAAACTCACCTTCATTTTGATCAAAAATATCACATAATTCAACCATTAAAGACTTAACTTCTGGAATAAACTCAATCAGACCTTCAGGAACTATAACTATTCCAAAATTATCCCCATTTAAAGATCTCTTTAAGATAACAGACACCATTTCATCAACAATCTCAGACAAAGTTTTCTTTTTAGCCAAAACCTCTTCAGACACAATGCAAATGTTTGGATGAGTTTTTAAGGCACATTCTAAAGCAACATGAGATGCACTCCTACCCATAAGTTTGACAAAATGCCAATATTTTTTAGTCGACATAGCATCTCTATATAAATTACCTATCAACTCAGAATAAATTTTTGTAGCAGAATCAAACCCAAATGAAATTTCAATATGATCATTTTTAAGATCAGCATCAATTGTCTTTGGAACTCCAATAACTTGAATATTCTCTCCTTTCTTTTTGAAATACTCAGCAAGAATAGCAGCATTGGTATTCGAATCATCACCACCAATAATAATAATTGCACTAAGATTGTTTTCTTTGGCAACAAATAGAGCTTTGCTGTAATGTTCTTCGGTTTCTATTTTTGTTCTCCCAGAAGATACAATATCAAAACCCCCAGTATTTCTATAAGAATTTACTAAGCTTTCAGTAAGTTCAATTTTATCATTTTCCAACAGGCCCAAAGGGCCCCCTTTAAACCCAAAAATCTTTGAATTTGGATTAAATTTTTTTATTGCATCAAAAACACCAGATATAACATTATGCCCCCCAGGAGCAGGCCCTCCAGAAAGAATAATTCCAATATTTAAAGCTTTTGAAAAAGATAAATTGGAGTTTCCATCGGTAAAACTTACAATTGGCAACCCATAAGTATTCTTAAAAAATTCTTTTAAAGCCTGTCTATCTTGAACTGCTTCAGTTTTTTCTCCATAAACCAAACTAATATTACTAAAATCTTTTTTTAAAATGCTTGGCAATTTAGGAACATACTTTTGTCTTTCTTGATTAAAAAGAGAAGTATTCATACATTTTCCTCCTAATGATTTAAGTTAAGCCTTAACTTAACTTAAATATTAAAATAATTCACAATTAATATCTATATACGATTTAAAACTAACATAGCATCACCATAGGAAAAAAATTTATAACCTGTATTTATAGCTTCTTCATAAGAACTAAACACAAAATCTTTACCTGCAAATGAAGAGACCAACATCAAAAGAGTAGATTGTGGTGTATGGAAATTGGTAAAAAGCATGTCGACAAACTTAAAACAGTAGTTCTTTCCGGGGTAAATAAAAAGATTTGTACTTTGCTGACCTGTTTTAAACTTCTTAAGCTTATTATCATAAGATGACTCTAAAGCCCTAAGAGTTGTAGTACCAATTGATAAAATTTTTTTACCAAGAAATTTCGCATTTTGTAATCTATTAGCCACACAATCTTTTATTAAAAAAGTTTCAAAATGCATATTGTGTTCTTCGACCTTTTTTGATCTTACGGGAAGAAAAGTGCCAAGCCCCACATGAAGAGTGATAAAATCATATTCAATATTATTCTTTTCAAAAGCAGAAAACAAATCCTTGCTGAAATGCAACCCTGCAGTAGCAGAAGCTGCAGAGCCAACATATTTGGAATAAACAGTTTGATACCGATCTTCATCCATTTTCTCATAATCTCTTTTAATATAAGGGGGGATGGGAACAAAACCATGTTTTTCAAAATAATCTTCTCCAACATCAACATCAAATTTTAAAACAATCTCACTACTATTTTTTGACAAAATTTCACCTATTAATCCCTCAGGGAATTTGTAAAGATTTCCAACAATTTGCTTTTTAGACTTAGAAATAAGCGCAGTAAACGAACTGGTGTCAATTCTATCCAAAATTAAAACCTCAACATTACTGCCCATCTCCGATTCTGCATACATTCTTGATTTTCTAACTTTTGAATTATTAAAAATAATAAAAGTGTCGCTATTTATATATTTTAAAATATTGCTTACAGAATCTTCATGGTAAATTTTTTGCAATTTAGGATCCAGTACCATTAGTCTTGAAGATCCTCTTTTTTCACTTGGATATTGAGCTATTAAAGAATAGGGCAAATTAAAATGAAACTCTTTGGTTTTCATTAAGACTATCCTCTTTCATTTCTAAGTTTAAGTGAAGATACGCAAACTCAGTAGCTTTACGACCTCTGTGAGTTCTGCTGATAAATCCTTTCATAATTAAATAAGGCTCATAAAAGTCTTCAAGAGAATCAGCTGTTTCTCCTACAGAAATAGCTAAAGTATCAACACCTACGGGTCCCCCATTAAATTTCAATATTAAGCTTCTTAAAATATTTCTATCTTGCTCATCAAGGCCTTCTCCATCAATTCTAAGCATTTCAAGCCCAATTGAAACAATGTCACTTGTAATAACCAAGCTTCCGGTTACTTGGGCAATATCTCTTATTCTCCTTAGCAATCTATTTGCTATTCGAGGAGTCCCTCTTGAACTTCTTGCAAGAAGAAAAGCGGCATCCTCTTCTATTTCAATATTTAAAATAATAGAATTTCTCTTTATTATCTCAACAAGCTCTATTTCGCTGTAAAGTTCAAATCTTGCAGTAATTCCAAATCTCGCATAAAGTGGAGATGTTACTTTTCCCGGTTTAGTAGTAGCTCCAATCAATGTGAATTTTGGAAGTGGCATTCGAACAGTTCTTGCATTAGCGCCTTGCCCTATTACCCAGTCCAGCTCATAATCTTCCATGGCAATACAAAGCATTTCTTCTATTATTGGTCTGAGTCTATGTATTTCATCAATAAATAAAACACTCTTCTCATCAAGCCCTGTTAAAATACCAATAATATCCTTGGGCTTGTCAAAAGCCGGAGCTGAGGTAATTTTAATCGAAGCATTCATCTCAAAGGCAATAATACTTGCAAGAGTAGTTTTCCCAAGACCTGGTGGACCACTTAAAAACACATGATCTAAGGCCTCATCTCTTTCTTTAGAAGCTTTTATAAAAATACTAAGGGTTTCTTTAACATTAACCTGACCTTTAAAATCTTCAAAAACTTTAGGCCTAAGCTCATTTTCACTCTTATCATATAAATAATTTTCATTAGAGTTTAAAAAACTTATATCATTTTCTTCTTTCATAAATACCCCTTAAAAACTATTTTTTCTCTATAAAAAACCAACAATTAACTTGATATTCTTCTTAAAACCTCCTTAAATAAAAACTGCTCCTTTTCAGAATCTTTTAAATTTGAAAATTCAGCTAAATTGAAAGCCTCTCTAATCTTGCTATTAACAATTTTTCTATCAAATCCCATGCTAACAATTGATTCTTCTAATTCTTTAAATCTAAAAAGGCTAGTAGATTCAAGCTCGCTATTAATCAAAAGCTTACCTTGAAGATGTAAAAACATTTTACCAGCCATTTTTTTGCCAATGCCTTTGATTTTAGAAACAAGCTCAACATCTTCTCTATCAATAGCCTCTTTAAACTCATTATACCTTATATTGGATAACACCCTTAAAGCGGCCTTTGGCCCTATTCCGCTTACTCCAATAAGACCCTTAAAGATCTCTCTTTCATCTGAATTCAAAAATCCAAAAAGTTTTAATTCATTTTCTCTCGTATACAGATAAGTAAATAGCTCAACTTTCTCTGACAAATTAAAATTAGCAAGGCAAAATGCACTAGCTAAAAGTTCAAATTCAAAAACAGTGGTCATTAAAACCAAACTATATTCTTTTTTTTCTATAACTTTACCATGAATCTTATTTATCATATAATTAAATTATAAATTATATTACACAGAAACATCCAATTTAAAGCAAAAGCCTTAAGTAAAAAAGGACACTAAATGAAAAATAAATTTCCAAATAACTATTTTCAATTCATTACAGCTATTTTTTTAATCTTATCTATAACTATGGTGGCAGCAGAAGAAACAACAAGCACACTAAAAGTTCCCAATGGATTTAAAGTCGAAATTTTCTTAAACAATACAATTGAAAAACCCAGAGGAATCACAAGCGATCAAGATGGAAATATATTCATAGGATCTGGGAGCAATTTTGCATACCTTGTAACAAAAAATAAAAAAATTTATACCATAGCAAAAACCCTGCAAAAACCTATTGGTATTGCCTATTGGGATAATAAACTCTATATATCTTCTGTCGATAAAATATATGTAGTTGAAAATGTAAAAGAAGAAATTAATAAAAGCATAAAATCAAATAAAGAATATACATGGAAAATGCAAATTTTTTCACTTTTACCAAAAAATAATACTAAAATGCACGCGGGACGTTACATTAAAGCGGATCCCAAAAATAACAAATTAATAGTAAACATAGGATCCCAACATAATGCTAAAATTCCTCCAAAAAAAGAATCAATAATCCTTAGCATCGATTTAAAAACAAAAAAAGAAGAAATAGTGGCTTTTGGAGTGAGAAACTCAGTTGGGTTTGATTTTCATCCAATTAGCAATGAAATATATTTTAGCGACAATGGCCAAGACGGATTAGGAGACGACATTCCTCCGGACGAAATAAACGTAGTAGCCGAATACAAAGAACATTTTGGATTCCCCTATTTGTTTGGGAAAAATCAAAAAAATTACAGTTTTTATAACAAGGCACCCAAAAACACTAAGTTTAGTCCATCTATTTACGAACTTCCCGCACATGTAGCCCCACTTGGAATACACTTTTACCAAGGGAATAACTTTCCAAAAGAATATATAAATAAATTATTCATAGCAGAACACGGCTCGTGGAACAGATCTTCTCCTGTTGGCTACAAAATAACTACACTAGACATTGATTTTAAAAATAGAACAGCAAAAAATTACAAAACTTTTTTATATGGGTTTTTGAAGCCTGATAACTCTAAATTTGGACGCCCTGTTGATATCATCACATATTACGATGGTTCAATTCTTTTTACAGATGATTTTGGAAATAAAATATACAGAGTCTACTACGAAAAGATTTAAATAAAACTAACTTAATTCTTCTGGAATCTCTAAATTATGAATTACTTCCTGAACATCATCAAAATCTTCAAGCTTTTCAACAAGAAGAATTATTTTTTCTACTTGCTCTTTGTTTAAAGAAATTTTATTTTCAGGAATTAAAGCTATCTCTGCCACCTCTTCTTTAAATTTAGTTTTTAAAAAAGATAAAACTTTGTCAAAATCATCAGGACTTGTTATAACTTCCGCCTCATTGTTTGAAACCAAAATATCTTCAACACCAACTTCTAATGCAAATTCCATTATTTCATCTTCACGATATTTTTCTAAACTGTAAACAATAAGACCCTTTCTGTAAAACATATATGAGACTGAACCTGGGGTACCAAGAGATCCTCCACCTTTTGAAAGAACACTTTTTACATCGCTAGAAGTTCTATTTTTATTATCTGTTAAGCATTTAATCATTAAAGCAACCCCATAAGGAGCATAAGCCTCATAAGTTATTTCAAAATATTCAACCCCTTCATTACCGCCAATACCCTTTTTTATTGCCTTCTCAATATTATCTTTTGGCATATTGGCAACCTTGGCCTTATTAATAGCTACCCTTAGCCTCGGATTAGATTCAATATCCCCACCCCCTATTTTAGCTGCAATAGTTATTTCTCTTATTAGCTTTGTAAAAATTTTATTGCGCTTTGCATCAAGAGCACCTTTTTTTCTCTTTATTGTTGACCATTTACTGTGACCAGACATTTACACCTCCACCAATTTTTCCAACCGATTTAAAACGTCAAACATCTTATTATTAATCAAATGAGCTTTAATTGTATTAAACATTAACATAAGAACCGTAACAGGCCCTATTCCTCCCTTAACAGGAGTAATAAACTTAACGCACTCTTTAATATTGTCAAAATCTGTATCGCCTGAGAGAATTTTTCCGTTATCAGTCTCAATTTCAGAAATACCAATATCAATCACATAAGGTTTTCCGCACAACATACTTTTATCTATCAACTTGGGCTTACCAACAGCAGAAATAACAATATCTGCCTGTCTTAAATAAACATCTAAATAAATACTCTTGCTGTGACAAGCAATAACAGTTGCATCATAAGGTTTTGATGAGAGCAATATTGAAATAGGCCTTCCTACAAGAGGACTTCTGCCAACCACAACAACCGTTTTCCCCGATGTTTTTATCCCCTCATCTCGCAAAATCTTTAATACGGCAAGAGCTGTACAAGGAATAAATCCTTTTTTATCGCCCAAAATCATTTTTCCCAAATTAACAAAAGATAAACCATCAACATCTTTTGAAGAAACTATGCCATTTAAAATAGAATTTAAATCCATGTCTTTCAAAAGGGGTAATTGAACAATAATTCCGTCTGTACTTAAATTTTTATTTTCTCTATCAATTACTTGTAAAATATCGCTTTGAAGAGAGTTTGTAGGGAATTTAATTACTTCAACATTCAAGCCAATCTCTTTTGCAACTCGACTTTTGATTGAAACATAAAGCTTGCTTGCAGGCTCATCATTTGCTAAAATAACTTTTAATGCAATTTTATCTCTCAGGTCATGCTGCTTTAAGAATTCTTTAAGCATTAAATAATACTTATTCGCAAAATCTTTCCCATTAAACACAGTATTCAAAATATACCCCTTAAACCTAACAAGATTACCTTAATATTATACTTAGATTGTCAATATAAGGAAAGCCAAACAACCAAATTTCAAATTGTAATTAAATTTATTTTCAACTATAATAAACAAGGATAATAATTTTAAAAGAATGGAGAATAATGAGAAAGGATCTTTTTATAACACTAATTACAGTCTTGCTAATTGGTGTAAACATAAAAAAAATTACGGCCGCAGTCAATATTGATAGGCATACAAACTCCACTTTAGGAATAGATTTAAGTGTTGGAATTCCTGTTTTTTACAACGACTTATCAAAAGCTTATCCCACCAATTTATATCCGGGAGGTATTGGAGCAATAAAATACCAGTACCATATTTTAAACAATTTGGCAATTGGACTTGAACTAAGATATATGTTTAACTTTGATATTAACCATTCTTTTAACATATTAAATCCAGATTCAAGTGTGGGTAAAATTTTTTATAGCGTGCCTATTACATTTTCATTAAATTATATATTTGATATAGGAGAATTATTTCAAATTCCAGTTTTCACAAATGTAGGATTTTCTCTTAACACATATGGAGATAGAAACAATAATATTACAAATTTAAGAACTTTTGATACACTTCCTACAGTCTCTTTTGGATCTGGAATTTTATGGAACTTTAACTATAAATGGGCTTTCGGAGCAACAGCATCTTGGTGGATGATGTTTGAGTTTGGAAATTCTGCTAAAATGGCGCATTTTGCACTTATATCATTATCAGTTACAGTAAATGTAAATAAATTGTAGGATAAAAATGAAACAAAAATATGAAAACTATTTTAAAAAAAGATTAATTTTAAACCTATTAATATTTTTACTACTAGCATGCTCAAGCGAATCTATATTTTCCCAATTAGGAAATTTGCAAAAAATAAACCATGAATACAATATTTTAGGCAGCTCAAGTCCAAGAGGAATTTCTCTAGTAGGGGAAACTCTCTACATTGCAGCCATGAATTTATTTAAAAAAGAAAAGGGCAAGATTGAAAAAATTGATTTGAGCAATTCTTATGAGTTTATAAACGACATTGTAAATATATCTGGGAAAACCTATCTTTTAGCGCAAAACAAACAAGAAGAACTAGAAGTTTGCGAGCTAAATGGAAAAGATTGGACATTAAAATTTAAAAAACCACTAAAAGCATATAAATTCTTAAAATCTGTGGGAAGAGATGGCGTAAAAAACGCATATATTTTAGCTATAGACAAAAATAATCGTGAGAAAATTTTTGATCTACAAGGAGCTGACAAAACGCCATCACAAGCTACTAAAAATGACAAGTTTTATCAAATATCAAATGAAGATCAATTAATTACGGGAAATTCACTTAAAATATGGCAAATGAATAACAATACATATGCAAACATAGACTATCAACAAGCCAAGGAAATAATGCCTATCATTAAAACAAGCATTAGGGGTTCTTCTGAAATTTTAGTAATGACTGGGGGTTATAATAATTTAGATACAAAATTTAAAGTGTACTCAAGTGCAAATAATTACACAACACCAATATTTAATCAAGACGAAGTAGGCGAATTTAGCGGCTACTTTGCAAGAGAATTTAATGATGCAATATTAATCGGAAGTAATAATGGATTTGCAGAATTTACAAAAAATAAAGACGGGATTTTTGCTCTACAAGCACCCTCAAAATCAGTAGAACCTGGAGCTTATAACGGATCTCAGCTAAGCAAAACGGGCCTTAATGATATTATTCCTGTATCAAGCAACACGATTTACATATTAACCCAAGGCAAGGGTTTGTGGAAATTAGAAAACAGAAAATTAACTAAAGAATAAAGAATAAAAATTCTTTATAAATTTCTCATATCTAGATTTATTAAAATCTCCATCATAATATTTTTTAATCTTAATTTTCAAATTGAAATTAATCTTAGATCTAAAATATAAATAATTTATATTATTCATATCAAAAATTCGACCCTCATCATTCATAACCTTGGCCTCAATATCTAAAAGGAGTTTGGCAAAAAAAATATCTCGAGTAATCACAAGGCTATGCCTATCTGCTAAATTCAAAATAAATGAATCAACATTATCTACCACTTCCAAAACAACATTTTCTGTTTTTTCCAAACTTAAAAATTTATTAGAAACTACAATAAGTTCTGATTTATTGTGTAATATAAATTTTTGTAAAAATTTTATTATTTTAAAACTACAAGAATCAGCATCAACAAAAATTTTATTTAACAATCTTATAGCCCACTACCTTAAAGGCCAAAAAAGAAACAATGGCATTTTTATTAATAGGTCCAAATATTCTAGAATCATTTAAAACATTTAAATTGTCATTTAGTAAAAAAAATTCATTTTTTTTTAAAGTAAAACACTTAACCACTTCGTCTGTATTAAAAAAATTATTCAACTTATAATAGCTAACCAAATTGCCATTCAAATAAAAAAAATTTGTATCCTTTTTATTTACCAAAACATTTAAACCTCTAACATACACAGAATCACCCTGAACAGCTGCTATTCTTGACACTTTATAGCTTGCTCTTTTAAAAATTTTATTTAAAAAAAAGAAATCTTTTATTAAAGTTAATAAAAAATTATTACTTAGCCTAAAATCCTCATAAAGAACAATATCATTCATTTTTAAAGGAATAAAAAAAGAAGTTATATGTGTTGCTACAAAAAATAAACTAGCATTTTTTGTTATTGTTGGCAACATTTCATTACTTTTAACCATAAAAATTTGCAAAACAAACTTTGTGAAAAAAAAATTTAAAATTAAAAATGCTACAACACATTTTAAAAAAAATTTTCTTTGCTTTTTCCTCAAAAGCCTTTGTTCGAAAGTTAAATATGGAGCCATTTTAAATAAATCCTACCCTAGAAAATGGAAGATATATTATCAAGGTTCTTCCAAGCACTTTATTCTTATTGATTACTCCAAAAAATCGACCATCATGAGAATTGTCTCTGTTGTCTCCAATTGGCAAAACATATCCATAAGGAACATAAATTCCACAATCTCTTATTATTGCTTTTTCTATATAATAATCAACATAAGGCATAAAAGCAGATAAATATTTATATTCTAACCTTTCAAACTCAAACCTATCAATCATTCTAACATCAAAAAATGAAAAATCGGGAGTGCTACTTAAATTTATATTTAACTGGCTCAAAGCAATAAACATAGCAAAATCACCATAAATCCCATAGTCCTCATTTGCCACAATTTTTTTAATTTTAAAATTTTTATCAACCAAATCCCAATAAGAATCTTCTAAAATAAAATTTTCCTCGCCTTCTCTTTTAATATAAGCTTTGCCACTATTAAATCTAACAATTTTACCGTCTGTAAACACACCCCTTTTCACAAGAAATCTAACATTAGGATTGCCATATTCATCTCTATCAAGATCAATAAAAGACAACGTTAACATGTAAAGTATTCTTTGAAAGATGTCAAAAAAAACACCCTTTGATTTATACTCCGGATTTTCAAAAATAATAATATCGGATTCCTCTGGGACTTTAAAACCATTAATCTTAAATAATCCTGGTAAAAGCTCAGGGCCATAAGAAAATTTATCTACAAATAAAAAATCCCCTATTTGAAGAGTATTTTCCATTGACCCTGATGGTATTTTATAAGCTTGAACAAAATATTGATTTATTACCAATACAAAAATTGCTGCTGCTATAAAATCAAACAAAAAGTTAAGCAAAAACCCTCGTTTCTTGGCTCTTAATTTACAAAAATATTTCTTTCTTTTTCTGTATGTCAAATATTTCTCAACAATGTGTACCAAAAAAGATGCAAATTTATCCAATCTTCTTAAATACATAATCTAACCTCAAGAATTAAATCATACAAAATATTGACACTTATTTAAATACTTTTCTATACTTTAAAAGATGAAAGAGGTTGACGAGAATTCAAATATTGAACTTTTTGAAGTTAAATTAAAGCCAATTATAGGAATAGCGCCCAAGGTTTACGTATTTCTTACAACAATAATATTGCTTTTAAGTTTAATATCAATTTTAATAATTATACCTAAGTTTAAAAATCCAGGAGCATATTTAAAAATAAATTCCAATATTGCAAACACTTACATATATTTAAACGAAAAATATATCGGCAGAACTCCACTTAACAAATATATAAATGCCACTGAAGGAATTATTAGAGCAAAAAGGATGGGATTTAAAACCTACGAACAAAAGATAAAAATTCACAACAAATTTTTTGGAAACTACAGTTTGCAAATAAATTTAGAACTAGTTGATCCTGAAAAGATCATTAAACAAAGACAAAAAGAACTCTCTATAATGGTTAAAATAAAAAATCCTAATGAAAATACAAAACTAATTCCCGTATTTTCATTAATATCTAGTGAGCTAAAAGAACATCCTAAATACATTAAAAATTTTCTAAAAAATTCCATACCTTACTTAAATTCAATCGAAATGTTTAAAGATTTTCTAGATTCATATAAAGTCATATATTCAATAGACCAAAACAATAACAATCAAGAAGAAATATGGAACTCTTTGAAGACAAATTTTGATTTAGAAAATAGAGCCATCTTTTGGTTTTTAGAAAATTTAGATAAAGATTTAAAAATGCTAACAAAAAATGAGCCTTGGGTTAAAACATTAGCCAAAACCCTAGACAATGAAAATATTCAATTAATTTCTAAAAATGAAAAAATCAATATAAAATTGCCTGGATTTAAAAAAATAAATTCAAATAAAATAGAAAAAATCCAAAATTATGAATTAGATTCATTAGATTTAAAAAATATTTCACT
Source organism: Borreliella bissettiae DN127 (assembly GCF_000222305.1). Taxonomy (GTDB): domain Bacteria; phylum Spirochaetota; class Spirochaetia; order Borreliales; family Borreliaceae; genus Borreliella; species Borreliella carolinensis. The sequence goes on from NC_015921.1 coordinate 30,451, forward strand.
AAAATCTACCTATAGTATAAAAGAATTTCTTATTCAAGAACAAAATGTTACAAAATACGAGTATCAAGATTTTTTAAAAGAAAATCCAAAATGGGCATTAAATAATAAAGAAAATTTAATTAAAGAACAACTTGTAGATGAAAATTATCTTAAAAATTTTCATCAAATAGGCTTAAATGAAGCTATCACAGGAATATCTTATTTCTCAGCAATAGAATACGCCAACTGGTACTCTAAAAAACTTCCTGAGGGATTTAAAGCAAGACTGCCTATATCACAAGAATGGGAATTATACCAAAAAGAACCAAACAAAAACCCATTAAATATTAATGAAATATCACAAAAAGTTGGATTTTGGAATTTAATGCAAAATTCATCTTTTAATGATATTGCAATATTCAAAAATGAAAAAAATTTTTATAACGAAAATTCGAATTTTCACTCATTGATAACAGAAATTAGAACATACTCTCATCAAAATAATAATTTACTCAATCCATCAACTAAAGCTTCTTTTTTGAAAAATTGGAGTTCTCCAAATATTGGTTTTAGGTTGATTGTATCAAAGGAATAAAAGGAATGGATTTTTGAACACAAACACTTTGATTCTTGAAAACAAAAAAGCGAAATTTAATTACTTTATTGAAGAAAAAATCAGTTGTGGAATAGTACTAAAAGGAACCGAGGTAAAATCAATAAAGGCAAAAAAATTATCATTTAACAATAGCTTTGCAAGCATAAAAAAAGAAGAATTGTGGCTTGAAAACTTGCATGTATCAAAATATAAAGAAGGAAATATCTTCAATCATGATGAATTAAGACCCAGAAAACTTTTAATCAAAAAAAAGGAATTACAAAGGCTAAAAAATTTTAAAGAAAAAGAGGGATATACTTTAATTCCTATTAGTTTCTATTTAAAAAAATCATTAATCAAAGTAGAAGTTGGAATATGTAAAGGAAAAAAATTGTATGACAAAAGAGAAATACTAAAACAAAAAAGCATAAAAAAAGATCTTAGTAGAGAAATAAAATATAAATAAAAGCTCTTTTAATTATAATGAGCAATCACAATAAAGAATTGCAATCACTCATTTTTATAATAAATAAATTAATAGCTTTTTTTGAAAGAAAGTTCAAACCCAAGAGCACTTGCTTGACTCATCGCAATATCAAAACTAGGCTCAAATCCTCCCAAAGCTATATTAAGACTATTTTTTAGCTTCCTATTATAACTATTAGCAAATGTAAATGGAAGAATAATTTCTGTCAATCTTGTCACAGCCATAGTAACCACACCCGCTAACATAACTCCCTTACCCCAAGTCCATTGGAAAGCAGCTTTTTTAGCATTATTATCAAGAGCTTTGATATCCAAATAAGCTCCCGCAAGTATAAGTCCTATACCAACCGCATCAAATCCAAGAATAAGAGAACCTCCAAGAATATCTCCTTGAGCAAAGGAGCCTATTCCAAACCCTAAGAAAAGGTTCAATAAAAATGGTACAATAGGATCTTGCTTGCTAGTTTCATAAACCAAAAGTTTTTCTCCAGCACTCATACCAAACGCATCACTTTTAGAATCATTAGCTTGAGCAAAGCTAGAAAAAGCACAAAAGGTTGCCAAAACAAAAATTAAAAATTTATTCATAAAAAACCCCTTTATTAAAACTGGTACTATGGTAGCATATTAATGAAATTTAAAAAAGGTTTTTTAAATTATTTAAATTTAACTTTTTTCAAATTGTTACTTGAAATTCGCTTCCCAATGGAGCTTCTTGATTTGACCATAAAATTATCAATTTCAATTCTTTTAACAATGTCTTTATTTGTCAAAAATTCTACAAATTTGGGACTCAATGAAAAATCGACAAATTCATCATTTTCGCCTAAAAATTCATAAACTTTATCTGTAATAAATTTATCTATTTTAAACCTTTTAACATAATAAAAATTATCAAGCCTGTTAAGATAAATTATTGAAAATATTTGCTCTTTTGAATTATTTATATCATAAACTAAAGCACACACATTCTTTTTATCTATAAATATCTTATCTTCAATATTTTTAAGAACATAACTATTTTCTCTAAAAACCAATATTTTATCATAATAACTAGCATTCCCAATAAATTCACCATCAAAAAGGCTAGTTCCTACAAAACCTTCTGCCAAGTTTAAATAAACTTTCATATTCTTTGTAGCTATTTCTTTTACATTCTTTGATTTAATTAAAGAAATTTTAGTCTTTCTTTGATGCTCTTTAGAATACTTTGCAAGTAATAAATCAATAAAGTTTATTGAATACCCTCTTATTGAAGAAATATTGCTATTTATACTTTTTAATTCTTTATTTAAAATTTTAATATCCTTGGAATTCTTATCAATATCAAAAAGACTTATTTTTCTAATTGGAATTTTAAGCAAATTTTCAACATCTTCTTTTAAAACTTCCCTTGAAAAAGATTCTTTGTACCTTAAAACCTCTGACAATATTATATTTACAATATTTTCTTCTTTAGAAATTGTTTCAAGAAGTTTATAAATCTTTTTTTCAATAAAAATTTGCTCTAGTGTTTTATAAAATATTTTTTCAAGAATCTTGTTTTTTTGCAATTCAAGTTCCATTTTTAAAACTTTTTGAAGATGCGCTGCATGAAACTTGATAAGATCTTTAATGGTATAAACAACGGGATATCTCTCACTAAGCAACAATAAATTAACAGAAATTGATATCTGACAATTTGTATAATGATACAACTTTTCAATAACTTCACTTGCATAAACACCACGAGGCAAAGACAGCTCTATGGCAACATTTTCAGCAGTAAAGTCATTAATGCTTGAAACTTTAATATAATTTTTTCTAATTGCTCTCTCAATCGAAGATATCAAACTCTCAGTAGTCTCACCAAAAGGCAATTCCCTTATTACAATTGTTTTTTCATCTACGGTTTCAATTTTAGCTCTAACTAAAACTTTACCGTTACCATCAGCATATTCATTAACATCAACTATTCCTCCCGTTGGAAAATCAGGATAAATATCGTAACTCTCTCCAAGAAGCTCGCTCTTTACTGCATTTAAAATCTCATTAAAATTATGAGGCAATATTTTAGCTGCCATTCCAACAGCAATCCCCTCACTTCCCTGAATTAAAATAACAGGGATTTTGGCAGGATAAAGCAAAGGTTCATTATTTCTTCCATCATAAGAAGATTCATAAATTGTTATCTCTTTGCTGTAAAGAACATCAAAAGCCAAAGGGGTTAATCTACACTCAATATATCTAGAAGCAGAAGCGGGATCCCCCGTAAATAAATTTCCAAAATTGCCCTGCTTTTCAATAAATAAATCCTTGTTAGCAATATTAACAAGAGATTCATAAATTGATGTATCGCCATGAGGATGGTATTTCATTGTATTACCAACAACATTTGCAACTTTATGAAAGTTGCCATCGTGCATTTCAAAAAGAGAATGTATAATTCTCCTTTGAACTGGTTTAAACCCATCAACAACACTAGCAATAGCACGATCTTTAATAACATAAGATGAATATTGCAAAAAATTATCTTTAAGTACAGTTCTAATATCCATTAAATCAAATTCTCCATAATAAAATTCCGCCTCTCAGGGGTATTTTGGCCCATATAAAAACCCAATTTCTCTTTTATTTCTCTAATATTAAAAAGGTCCACCTTTGTAAGCTTAATGCTATTAATATCAATAAAACCTTTAAATTCATTTGGAGAAATTTCACCAAGGCCTTTAAACCTTGTTACTTCACATCCCCCTTTAAGCTCTAGAATAGCTTTTTGCTTTTCTTCCTCAGAATAACAATAAATCGTGATTTTTTTGTTCCTAACCCTAAAAAGAGGAGTTTCTAAAATATACATATGCCCATTTAAAATTAAATCCTCAAAAAAAGTCAAGAAAAAAGTTAACAACAAATTTCTAATATGAAATCCATCAAAATCTGCATCGGTTGCTATTACAACCTTATTGTACCTTAAATTTTCAATTGATTCTTCAATGCCAAGAGCTACCATCATATTATAAAGCTCTTCATTTTTGTATATTTCAGATTTATTCTTTTCAAACATATTTTGAGGTTTGCCCCTAAGAGAAAATATGGCCTGAGTATAAACATCTCTGCAAGACACCATTGAGCCTGTTGCAGAGTCCCCTTCTGTTAAAAAGATCATGGTTTGTTCTGACTGCTTGCTGCTGTCATTAAAATGAAATTTACAATCCTTAAGTTTAGGAATTTTAAAAGATATTTTTTTTGCTCTTTCTCTTGCCTCTTTTCTTACACTACTTAATTCTTTTCTGAGTCGCTCATTATCAACTACTTTTTTCTCAATCAATTTTGCAAGTATTTTATCTTTATATAAAATTTCAGAAATTATCTTCTGCACTTCCTTTGCAACATTGCCTCTAGTTTCAATATTTCCAAGCTTATTCTTAGTTTGACTTTCAAATATTGGATCTTTAATTTTAACAGAAAGAGTTGCAACAAGCCCTTCCCTAATATCCGTTGAAGAATATGTTTTTTTAAGAAAATCGTTAATAGCCCTTACAAAACCTTCTCTAAAACCAGTCTGATGGGTGCCTCCATCGTTGGTATATTGCCCATTAACAAATGAAAAATAAGTCTCTCCATAATTATTTGTATGAGAAAAAGCAAATTCTAAAGTTTTACTAGAATAATAAACAATATCATAAAGCAAATCATCACTTTTAATTTCTGAATTCAAAAAATCTAAAAGACCATTCTTAGATTCAAAAATTTGATCATTATAGTTTATTATAAGTCCCTTATTCAAACAAGCATAATGGAAAAATCTCCTCTTGAGAAAATCTTCACTATAAGAATATTTTCCAAATATTTCTGAATCTGCTAAAAACTCAACATAAGTACCATCTTTATCAGAAGATTTTATTTCTCTAGATTCCAATAATTTTCCCTTAGAAAACAAAGCTTCAAAAGATTTGCCATTTCTTGTTGATCTTACTAAAAATTTTGAACTTAGGGCATTAACTGCCTTAGTTCCAACCCCATTAAGCCCTACAGAAAATTGAAAAACATCATCATTATACTTAGCTCCAGTGTTAATAACTGAAACACTCTCAATAACTTTTCCAAGAGGAATTCCTCTCCCATAATCCCTAATAGAAATAAGATTATCTTCTTTTTTTATAAAAATTTCATTTCCATAACCCATAATAAACTCATCAATTGAATTGTCTATTATCTCTTTAATTAAAACATAAATACCATCATCAATATTAGAGCCATCTCCCAAGCGTCCAATATACATACCAGATCTTAATCTAATATGTTCAAGAGAAGATAGAGTAATTATTTTACTTTCATCATAATTTTGAGTCTTCATCTAAATCCTTGCTTTATAAATTAAATTTTAATGGTTTAAAGCTTTTTTAATAGTTTCAAGCTTTTTAACTATTTGATCTCTAATAATACTAGCGAGGTTCTCTTTTTCATATTCATTTAATTTTAAAATATCTATCAAAGGATGGACATGAATATAAACAGATAGTCCAGAATTAAAAATAATATTTTTAATAAAAAAGTTATTAGTATTATAAAGAGTAACAGGAAGAATTGATGTTCCTGTCTTTAATGCCATCTTAATTGCACCTTTTTTAAAAACCTTAGTATCCCCCCCCCTATTTCTAGTGCCTTCAGGGAAAATTCCAATAGATCTGCCTTCTCTCATAAACTTTATTGCCTTAGCCTCAGCAGCAGCAGCAGATCTTATGCTCTTTCTATTAACAAAAATAACACCCATAACAATTAAAACAATATTCACAAAAGGAATCCTAAGCAAAGAATGTTTTGCCAATATTACAAATGGACAGGCAAAAGTGCAAATAAAAATTAAAGGATCCATAGCCGCAATATGATTTCCCATTATTACTAAATTGCTTTTTTTAGGAATATTCTCAGATCCCGTAACAATAATTTTAATTCCAGCAAGCCATAAACCAATCTTAATGCAAGCCCGCATCATAATGAAACTAAGTCTAACAACATAACGCTCAAGTAGAAAAATTTTACAAACCAAGTAAACAGGAAATAAAAAAAAAATTAAAATCAAGAAAAACAATAAAACATTAAAATAAGTTATAATACTTCTCAATATTTTCATAAAAACTATTATCCTATTTTTTCTATTCGTTCAAGCTTTAATTTTTGCCCTTTAACTAAGCTTACATCATCTTTTAAAATTTTAATAGGATTTAAAATGATTGTAGAAAATTTCTGCTTTTGAACAACTCTTTCGCTATGCTCAAGAAAAAAAGATTCAATAAGCTTGTAACTACCCATGTCAATCTCATATTCAAGAACAAAATTATTTTTTAAAGGGAAAATATTAAAAATACCATAATAAATTTTATTCTCATCAATATAAGTTAAATGGGGATAAGAAAAGTCGTAAATTTTGTCCTTATACACATAATTCCCACTAGGAATAAAATAAATATCATTGGCCTTTTTTTTAACATTTAAGACATTCTCATCAAATCTCTTAAATGCTCCCGAAAATCCACTATTATCATAAGAATTTGTACTAGTGTCAATTTTGATTTCAATGTTTTCTTTATCTACAATTTTTATCCAAAAGTTGTAAACTATCAAATCCGAAAAAAGGGACTTTGCACTAACATTAAGCGTGTTGTAAGCGGGTTTTGAAATATATTCAATCTTTGCAACTTCTTGAGAATTTTTTCTAAAAAGATTAATCTCACTTGATTGTCTTTCAAAAGACAAAAATAAAACTTTTTCAATATCTCTACCGTGCTTTTTATTATAATCATGAACATCATACCAAACCCCATGCAAAAATCTATAAACTTCATCTTTGCTTAAATTTTTTAAAGTTTTATAAATATTATTATCAATTTTACCAACTTTTTCACTCACAGAAGAAAGATAATACTTGCCCTGAGTATGAGAATATTCATATTTTTCAATCTTGCTGATTATTAAATCTTCCCCCACTTTTTCATACTTTTCTAAAGAAATAGGATAGCTTTCTCTTGATTTGTTTTCTTCATAAGCCGAAGATCTTGCATACTTATTGATAAGAACAGTGCCATTAACTTTGTCAAAAAAGATAGGCCTATAAGAAGAGACATCATTTAAAACAGATTTTTGAAAAACATACAAAACAGATTTATCTTTTAAAAATCCCTGAACAACTATATTAAAATCATAATCGCCTGTAATATCTTCAAGATACATGTTATAAGAATTTTTTGGATCAATATCTATTTGAGTTTTAAAAAGAATCGTTCCAACTTTAACTTTAGGATCAAAGCCAATAATAAACAAATATGCATTAAGATTTGAAAAATTTTGAGCTAAAACTACCTGTTCAAAATACACATCTAAATTTAAATTTTCCTGCTGAACTGCAAGAATCTTATAACCTTTTAAATCTATAATATCTCCAAAAAAATCTTCCATTTTATTAACTTCTAAAGCATTAGAATTTGGATTGTCGACTTTAGAAGAAGATTTTACATCTTTGTTAAAAACAATAAAATCTTTACTTACCTTAGAACAAGCAAAAAATGCAAAAAAAAAGAATAAAAACAAAAATTGATAAAAATAATTATAAAACCGAATTAACGCTTTATCTTTAATCAGAGCAATTACACTAACAACCAAAACCTTTGTCATAATATTCATTTCTTAATTTTGGCTAAAGTTTTGCAAGGCAAAAAACGACTCATTAAAATTATTAACAAAATCTTTTTTATTTAGCAAAAAATCTGTAATCAAGCCACTATTTGCAATGTTAAAATTGTCAAGAAGTTTTTCATTTTTGATCTCTTCTTTGAGTCGATTAGATCTTTTTTTGGCTGAATTGAGAAAAAATAAATAAACTTTTTTATTTGCCACAAAAGGCTTAGACCAAGAATTTTCTTTTAATCCAAAAATAATATCATAAAAAGACTTGCTATTATTAAACTCAACCAACTCTTTTAAAGTATTGGGGTAAATGTTAACATTATAAGACAAATTAACAACTTCTTTTTTTAAGCTAAGCTGATATTTTTCAAGAACTTGGCTTAAACTGCTGAATTTAATATCACCAAGAAAATCATTTAACTTATTTTCCAAATACCCTTCAATAACGCCTGGTTCATAAGTTTCAATGTAATTTTTAACAGAACTAATATCACGATCTGAATTTTTATCAAAATCATGAATATTGCCAAATGCCTTATATATTTGATATTCATTTTTATTTTTAATCTTAATAGGCTTGCTAAATTCACCTTCTCTTAAAGAAAAAATGGAATTTAGATCTTCTTTCTTTTCAACATTAAGATCTAAATCAAAATAATATTTATCCAAAGAAACAACGCCCTTGAAATTAGCTATATCATCTGAATAAAGCTTAGCAAGCTCTTCAAATGGCGTTTTGTTTAATAGCTTATCATAAGCATTCCGAGCATCATTCATATTTTTAAAACGAATAGACGCAAGTGATAAACATTTGAATAAATTTAAATTTTTCTCAGCATAAGATATTGCCTCTTTATCAGAAAAATCCTGATAGGAAAGAGAAAGATATGAAATATGCCTTTCTACAGTACTCATATCTTTAATCAGATCAAAAAGAGAATTGGGAAATATCAAATTACTATTTAAAAAAATTTTCACATTAGAAAACAACATATTTTCTACCATATCATCATAAATTTTAACTTTTTGATAATCAGAAGTTTTATTATATCTTTTAGAACTGAAATTTCCACTGGGGTCTAAATATTCCGGAGATTTAAGTAAATTTTTATTCAGCGTTTCCTTAGAAATGTAAAAATTATATTTTTTTACTAAGTCTAAAAAAGCAACATCTTCAACATATTTCATAAATGCCAAATACCAGGCATTATAATCTGTATTAATATTTTTAGCATTGCCCTGCAATCTAGAATAAAGATTTGAATAATAATTAACATATTTGGCAAACTTACTATCTTTTTTATAGTAAATAGGTTGACCTTTATAAGAACCAAATTTTAAACCAGATGAATGAGCATTATCAAATATCCCTGGAAGTAAAGGCGCAATAATAAATCCGAAAACAATTAAAATAAGAGCAAAAATACCCCACATACCAACTTTTTTTTCTTTAGATTCAAGCTCAAGTAAATCATTTTTGACTTTTTTACTTCTTTTTCGCATAAAACAACCCTTAATAAACAAGCATGCTAATATACTAATAATTTAACTATTAAATTATCACAATTGAAAAATTATTGCAATTGAAATATCTAACTTAAGCTATACGCTTAATTATAGAACTAAAAAATTTTTGCATTTCTAATATAAAAACGAATCTCTCTGGATAAAAAAGGAGAATGAAATCAAAAGTATATGAATATGAATCAAAACAAATTCAACCTTAATATAAATATAACTAAGGATGAACTTTTAAGATTAATAAAAATAGTTTACAACAATTTTGGAATCAATCTCAGCGAAAAAAAAAAGCTACTAATTGAAAGCAGATTATCATCCCTTTTGAAAGTTAAAGGTTTTAAAAATTTTACTGAATACATCAACTTTTTAGAAAAAAGCACTGGAAATATTCAATTAATCGAATTGGTAGACAAAATATCAACAAATCATACCTATTTTTTCAGAGAATCTAAGCATTTTGATTTTTTAAACAATAAAATATTACCCAAACTTACTGAAAAAATATTAAACTCAGAAAACTCAGAAATTAGAATATGGTCAGCAGGCTGCTCAAGCGGTGAAGAGCCTTATACAATTGCAATGATACTAAAAGAATACATGGAACATAATAAAGTAAATTTCAAGGTCAAAATCTTAGCAACAGACATTTCAATTAGCGTCCTAAATGAAGCTAGTGAAGGAATTTATCCTGAAGATCGTATAATAAATTTGCCCAAATATTTAAAAACTAAATATTTAAATCAACTTCAAGATGATAAATTTCAAGTTAAAGAAATTTTAAAAAAAATGGTTTACTTTAAAAAATTAAATTTAATGGATGAGAAATTTCCATTTAGCAAAAAATTTGACCTAATATTTTGCAGAAATGTCATGATCTATTTTGATGAAAAAACTAGAAACAATCTTGCCAATAAATTCTACTCCTATCTTAAAAAGGATTCTTATCTTTTAATTGGACATTCAGAAACAATCAGGGGGAACAAAAATCTTGAATACATAATGCCTGCCACCTATAAAAAGAATTAATGCTTATGAGCATTAATTCTTTTTATAAATTTTCTATTATGTTATGTAAAATTTATTTAACTAAAAGATCTAAAAACAATACTGCTAAGTTAGGTTTACTTTTTCACCTATTCTAATAAAATAGAGCAATTCACCAATTGTTGCTACATGGTCGCCTACTCTTTCTAAAAAACTATTCAAAAATAAAATATTTAAAAGATAATCCAAATTTTCAGGATTTTTTTTCATTGCATCAATAACAATACTTTTCTGCTTTGAAAATAATTTATCTATTATATTGTCATACTTAACTATCTTTAATATTTTGGTAAAATCTCCATCAAAATATGCGTCAAAAATATCAGACAACATTTCTTTAGCTGTATCGGCCATTTCTCTTAAAGGTTTAAAATACAGATTAAGAAAATCAAAATCATCCAAATCTGATTCAAGCAGAAGAACAACCTTTACAATCTTAGTGGCATGATCTGCAATCCTTTCAAGAGAACTTATTATTTTAATAATTGCTAAAATTTCTCTAAGCTCTGTAGCAACAGGATGCTCAGTAGCAATTATTCTTCCACACAAATCTTCAATATCATACTGATAATCATCTATTATTTTTTCATCTTCATTGATTATTTTTTTAGCTAAACTTTTATCTTTAGATTCTAAGGCTATTAAAGAATCATCAATAATCTTAAGCACACATTCTTTCATATCCCAAAGATAATCTTTTATTATTTCAAGTTGTTTAGTAAGCTTTCTCCTTATCATATCATATCTCCTAAAAAAACCGCTTTAAAAACAAATATCTTATCTTGGCTCTCTGATAATAATAACTAAAAGGGTAATTATCAATAACCAATTTATAGTAATACAAGGCCTTTAAAAAATCTTTATACTTGCTCTCAGACTCATAAAGCTTTCCCAACAAATAACTATATTTGTCTGAAAAGTTTGAATTAATATACTTAGGAAAGTAAAGAGAGCTAAAATTTAAAGCAAACTCATGCTCTCCCCTTGTTACTAAGAATTCAAAGATTTCAAGATAAATACTCTCAGAAAAATCTACATTCTTTTCAACTAAATATCTGGCGTTCTCCAAAACCTCTTCTTTAATATTTAATTCTATACCAAGCTTAATTAGATTAAAAACAATGCTTTGAAAGCATCTGTTCTTCAATTTCAAATAATTCTCATAAGACTTTAAATAATCTCTATTTTTATAATAAATTTCCGCCTTCAACAAAATATATTTATCGTCATTAAAATTATACTTATTAAGCAAATCTATTGCTCCCTTATAATCATTTATGTAAGATAAATTCAAAGCCCTGGCAATAACCTCTTTAGCGGTTATTGCATTAATACTGTCCTTTCCAGGTTCAAGACTATTATAACTTTCAACGTTCTTATCCTTGTTAGAGCTGTCACCGCCATGTGGACTTGCAACTTCAAATTTCTTTGTAATTTTCAAGATAATTATTTTATTAAATTCACTTGAATCTTTAACATTTTGATAACTGAAAACCAATTTAATCTTGCCTTCTTTTTTAAAAGTTTGAAAAGTAAAAACAGCACCGTTATCATAAGATTCTCCAATTAACTTAATAAAAGCTTCATTTTCAATGCTTTTAATATAAATCCAAGACTCATCTTTAAAAGAAAGATTAAACTTTGAATTGGTATTTACATTAATATCTACCTCTCTACTACTAAAATCAAGCTCGTATGAATCACCTTGACTTATAAAAGCCGGCTTAGAGCAAACTTCAAAAACAATAAATAGCAAACTTATATAAATCAAATATCTTTTAATCATTTGGAAATTTCTAAAATCTTATCTATTAATTTTTCATTCTCCTTCTCAATATCAACGTTAAATAAATTTTCCTTTTTAATCCAAAGATCCTTGAAAAAATTCTCATCAAGAAATTTATTTTTAATCAACCCATCAACAACTAAATTCTTATTTAAATTTTCATTTAAAAAATCAGGCCTTGGAATAAAAAAATCATCCATATTTAGACATTCATTTAAATCAAAATAAAAATCTTCCATATCAACCAATTTAACTTTAGCATCTAAATTGTCTTCGGCAGATTTGTGAGATTTTTCTAACATTTGTGTTGCATAGAAATAAGTAATGCCCGAAACAACAAAAATTAAAAATATTAAAATTAAAAAATATTTTCTAAAACTAAACTTTCTATATTGCATGTTAATTTCCTTGAATCTAACTTAATTATATATTAAACACCCTGCTTTCACCATTATCAAGTGTAATACCTATCAAATTTTCACCACCCTCAGAAACATATGCATTATGGGTTATCACTAAAAGTTGAATTTTTTTCCCCAATTCTTTTAAAAGTAAAGAAAGTTTTTTGCTATTCTCAAAATCAAGAGCCGCATCAATTTCATCAAGCATGCAAAAACAAGCAGGAGAATAATAATAAAGTGCAAATAAAAAAGCCATACTAACCAAAGTATTCTCACCTCCTGAAAGCATATTATTGTTTTTGATAAACTTGTTTGAAAAATTTATTCTAATCTCAACATTATCGGTATTTTCATTATAAAAAAGATTGGCACTTCCTTTAAAAATTTTTTTAAAAAAATAAGAAAAATTTTTATTAATCTCATCAAATGATTCTCTAAATTTTTTATAAATCTCATTTTTTATTTTTTTTTGGAGCTTTTGTAATGAATATTTTGCAAGCTTCAAATCTTCTACTTGTAAACTTATTTTTTCAAAACGATCTTTAGTTTCATCAAATTCTTTATCAATATTGAAAAATACATAATCACCCAGCTTGATTGCATCTATTTCTTTGCGCAATAACTCTCTGGTTGCAAGATCTTCTTGTAAATCAAATTTATCAGATATTTGATTAGAAATATTGAAATTTTCTATTTCACTCTTAATGCTTGCATTAGAATTTAAAAGAAATTCGTATTCTGTCTGTTTTTTTATATATTCATAATAATTAGTTTTTTTAAAATCATTCAAAAACCTTAAAGAGCTAAAATTTTTCTCCTCAAAAGATTCACTACTGAATTTTGAAACACCAATAAGATTACTTAAATTAAGTTGAATATCGCTCTTTTCTAAATTTAAATTCTCGAGCTTTAAATGCAAATTTTTAAGCTCTTCGTCAAGGCTATTCTTAGATTCAAATAAAAATTCTAAATTACCATCTATAAGTTTGATTTCATCCAAATTTTTAAATTTAGAAAGCTCTATATATTCAAGCTCACCTAATACATCATTTAATTGAAGGGTCTTTTCTTCAATTAATTTCTCGATATTTGCTATCTCCTTGGCAAAATTTGATTTTAAAGCATTTTTTTCTAGCAAAAATTTTTTCAAATTAACATTTTGATCGAAAATAGGCTCAATTTTATCCCTCAATAAAGCCAAAAGATTCTCATCTTTGCTTATATACTTGATTAAATTTACTCTAATCTCTTTAATATATTTTATACTCAATGATTCTTCAAAAAGTTTAAGAGAGTCTAATATATTCTCTTTTAATAAAATAAACTCTTCTGATTTGGCACTCCTTAATACAGATACAATTAGATCAACGAGTTCAAAGAAACTTTTAGTATACCTATTAATCTCGTCACTTAAAGAAAAAAAATCATTTTTCTTTTCTTTAAGCAAACTATTTAATTGATATAAATTTTTATTTATGGAATTTTTTTTCTCTTCGGCCTCAGATTTGCTCTTGACAAACTTATCTTCCAAATTCATCTTTAACGTCTTTTCTTGTTCTAATTTTTGAATTTTAATCTCTAACCCAAGAATTTTAGACTTCATAAACTCAAGATCCTTTTCTAATTCTTGAATATTATTAATAACATTTTTTTCTCTAAATGAATAAAATTCTAACTTTTCCTTAAAACTAGAAGACAAAAATTTACTCAACCCGTCTAAATTCAATTCGCTTTTTAAGACATTAAGATCAAAATTAATATTGAAAAGCTTTTTTAATATTATTGTTTTTTCTAAAGCTTCTAATTTTTGACTTAAATCTTGATGTTTTTTTCTCAAAAAGTAAGCATTTTTTATGTTATCGTACTTTTGCCTTAAATTTTCTTGCAAGGACAACAAAGATGATAAATTTTGATTAGATTGCTTAAAATTTTTTAAGGCCTCTTCTTGTTCAATTTTTAAAACATCTATTCCACTTGCCTGTTCAATTAAAGATTTGAGATTTACATTTCTTTCCAAAGAAATGTCTTCAACCTTGCCTTGAGTTATAAACATATAAGGTGATTTTTTAAACTTAAACCTGTTCAAAAGTCTATTATAATCTTGAAAATTCAAAACTTTATTATTAAAATAATATTCACTTGATCCGTCCTTATAAAGACGCCTGCGAATATAAAAATCACCTTCAAATTCCTTTAAAGTCGCTTTTTCAGAGTTAATGTTGCTAAAAAAAAGGGTTATTTCTGCAAAATTTGATTTTCCTAATTTTGAAACTGAAATTAAATCAGAAATATCATCAACCCTTAAAAATTTTAAATTATCTTCTCCCATACAAAAACGCACAGCATCAATAAGATTGCTCTTCCCACATCCATTAGGGCCCACAATAAAACTCAAATTTTCACCTATTTCAAACTCTTGTCTATTTAAAAAAGATTTAAACCCTAAGAGCACTATTTTTTTTAAAACCAAACTAACTCCTAATTAAAATTAAAAACCAATTACTGATAAATCTACAATTTCATATTATAATAAATAAAAATATTTTAAAAAAAGGTCAATTATGATTTGCGGAATAGATGAAGTTGGAAGGGGCTGTATTTTTGGCCCTATTCTAAGTGCTGCTGTAGTTTTCAAAAAAAAACCTAACTTTATAAAAGAATTAGATGATTCTAAAAAACTAAAAAAAGAAAAAAGAGAGTACCTATCATCATTAATACTTGAAAACTCATATTATGCATTTGCTGAAATTTCAAATATAATAATAGAAAAAATAAATATTCACAACGCATCCCTACTTGCAATGCAAACTGCATATGAAAACCTAAAATTAAATTGCAGCTTAGTACTTGTAGATGGCAAATTTGTTCCCAAAATAACAGCAAAAAATGTTAAAGCAATAATTAAAGGGGATTCAATAATAGATGAAATAAAAGCCGCTTCAATTATTGCTAAAGTTAAAAGAGACAAACTAATGGATGAATACGATAAATTTTATCCATTATATTTCCTCAAAAAAAACAAAGGATACCCCACAAAAGAACATAAAAATGCAATAAAGAAATATGGGGTTTTAAGCCTTCATAGAAAAAATTTTAAACTAATTTAAAAAAATAAAAATAATAAAATTTAATAATCCTTCTTTTTAAATCGACCGCCTGATAAATGAGATTTCTTATCAAATCTAGAATCGTCTAATTTAGATCTCTCTCCATATTCACCATACCCTTTATTATGCCTTGCAGAAGAACCACCGGGTTCTGCGGATACTTTCTGCTTAATAACCGCTATTGCCTTAAGCAAATTGGATTCAAACTCACTTATATTCTCTTCATATACAAAAATAGAATGTCTTTCAAAATCTCCACTTGAACTTCTTTTACTCTCCACAATATTTAAAAAATAATCTCCTTTTCTATTTTCCTTGACATTAAAAAAATAAGTTCTCTCAGACTCTGTAAATAGTTTCTCAGAGTATACTTCCCCTCTCTCTCCCATCAATTTCCTCCACACAAGTTTTTGTACTTGACTACATTTAAGTTAAATTAATTGTACTTATTTAAAAAAAAAATTGCTAGCCAAAAATAACATTACAATAAATCTTATTGACATAAATTGATTTTTTTTATATAAGTAAATTATTGTATTGCGTCCTTCGTATAATGGCTATTACCTTAGCCTTCCAAGCTAATGATGTCGGTTCGATTCCGATAGGACGCTTTAAATACTGTTTTCACATTTCCTAAATTTAGTAATGCTTTTAAAGCTTAAGAATTATATTCAAAGGATAATCAAAGAAATAAAATAAATGGAGATGGCGGGAATTGAACCCGCGTCCTAAAAACAATACGATAAGCTTCTACAAGCTTATCTAGTATTTTATTAAGCAATATGGTTTGGAAATACTAGCAAACCACCAAATTGCTCTCAAGTATAAAAGTCCCTAAAAATCAACTTGAAAACATTTTTAAGCAAGCTTCGATGTCAAAAAGGGTATAAGTGAACCTCAAAGCCAAATTCAACAAAACCCTCTGCTAACTTAAGCAGCCATTACAAGATTTGAGCTTGTAAAGTTATTATTTTTTGCATTTATTTTAGAAGTTTTAAGAGATTCCCTCTGCCTGCAACTTACAATATTAGCATTTTTAGTCAAATCCAAAACATCCCCTCATATAGGGCCACTATAGCATAATTTTAAGAAAACAACAATACTACCTTATTTGAAAAAAGTAAGCTAAAATTTTATAATATTAGCAAATCCGATATTAGTAAAAGGTGATTTTATGTTTAATGAAATTTTATGGTTTTTTATGCTACTTACTACTTATTCATTTTTAATTATTGTATCCCTTTTTTTTAAAAAAAACGGATTATTTGCGTGGGTTGCAGTAGCAATTATTATAGCAAACATTCAAGTTTTAAAACAAATTACAATATTTGGAATTAATGCTACATTGGGCAACATTATTTATGCATCATCATACATTGCAACAGACATTCTCTCAGAATTTTATGGAGAAAAAACTTCAAAAAAAGCCGTTTATATTGGATTTATTAGCTTTATTGTCTTTGCAGTATTAACAAATGCACAAATTCACTTTATATCAAATAGAACTCAAGAAAATTTTAAAAGTTTAGAAAACATTTTCTCTTCAATACCAGCTTTGCTATTAGCCTCTCTTGTTGCATACCTAGTATCCCAATTAAACGACGTATATCTATATCAGTTTATTAAAAAAAAATTCCCTAAGTTTTTATTTGTCAGAACCAATGGATCAACATTAATAAGTGGCTTAATAGATACAACAATTTTTGTAGGCATAGCAACATATTTTAAAGTATTTCCAAAGCAAGCTTTCTTAGACATAGTAATTTCCACATATCTAATTAAAGGTTTAGCAGGAATTTTGGGAACGCCTTTTATATATTTTGCAAAATATAAAAACTTTATCTAGGACAATTAATTTGATACAATTAAATGTCATGAATAAAGATATGTTTGATTTAAGCTTGTGGATAGGGATATTTCTATTTACATATATAACATTGGGAATTCTTTACCGATTTTTCGGAAAATCCGGACTTTTTTGTTTCAATGCAATTATTTCAACAATGTCAAATATTATAATATTAAGAAATTTAAAAACATTTGGAATGTCCTTAAATTTATCAGGCATTACTTTTTTATCGGCATCATTCTCTTTAAACTTAATGGTAGAAAAATACAGCAAAAAAGAAGCAACAAATTCTGTGATATTAAGCCTTTTGTTAAATATAACTTTTACAATTATGATTAATTTTATGATATTATTCAATCATAATAAATTAGATACCTCAGATATTCATTTTAAAATACTGTTTAATAACCTTACATACATTTTAACAATATTAATTGGAACGTATGTGTTTTTTCTTTCCCAATATATAAACATCTTGCTATATAATTATTTTAAGCAAATAAAAATAAAATCCTTATGGATAATTCATCCTTTATCAAGACTAATTTCTGGATATCTGGCTAATTTGCTAGTTTCAATATCTATAAATACAATACTCAAATTCTACCCTGAAACAAAAAATATCGAACTTACAAAAGGCTCTCTAATTATTACATTAATAATAATTGCTATCGATACCATTTTCTACCTATTTCTAAATTCTTGGAAAAAAATAAAAGAGGTTTAAGAATTAATAAGATTTTCAATAAATTGATAATTTTTAACAACTTGTCTATAATATTTTAATCTCAAATTTGATTTTTCAGCTTCGCTTAACAAGTAATTAATGTTACTTTTTCTTAAACAAGTCAATAAAGAATACATAACTATAGCAACAGCTACAGAAATATTATAACTTTGAGTAAATCCATACATAGGTATTTTTACATATAAATCAGCAGCACGCAATACTTCTGCACTAAGCCCTGTTAATTCTGTTCCAAAAAACACCGCCATTTTATTGTTAATTGTAAAATTTTCAAGATTTATTGATTGTTCATTCAAAGATGTGGCCACTATGCTATATCCATCAGACCTCAACTTATCAATTGTAAACTTAGAATTTTTATACTTATTTAAATTTATCCATTGTGAAGATCCTAAAGTAACATCTGGATTTAAAGTATGTTTATTATTCTTATCAATAACATGAACACCACTGAGTCCTAAAATTTCGCCCGTTCTAATAGTAGCACTTGCATTTTGAGATTGACAAATGTCTTCTAGCACAAATGTTAAATAATTAGTGCGAATACTTAATACTTTCTCAATCTTAGCTTTTTTTTCATCTGTAATAAATCTAGACAAAACATCTATTCTTTTTAATACATCATCATCCATAATAAAAATTAAATTTTAAAAATAATAAATATGTTCTTTAATATATTTCAAATTACAAACTATTTCTTATATAATACAAAAATGAAAGTAAAAATTGAAGAATCTTGGAAAGAAGTTTTAAATAATGAATTTAACAAAGAATACTTTAAAAAACTTGTAAGATTTATAAAACATGAATATAAAACAAAAAATGGAAAAATATTTCCTCCCCCAAAACTTATATTCAATGCTTTTGATTCTTTACCATTTAAAGACATAAAAGTGGTAATAATTGGACAAGATCCATATCATGGGAAAAACCAGGCAAATGGACTTGCTTTTTCTGTAGATTCAAAAATCAAAATTCCACCGTCTTTGCAAAACATATTTAAAGAAATAGAAAAAAGTTTAAAAATAAAAACCATCCCAAACGGAGATTTAAAAAGATGGGCAATTCAGGGAGTATTTCTATTAAATACAATCTTAACGGTCGAAGAAAGCAAACCCTCTTCTCACAAAGCCATTGGGTGGGAAATTTTTACAGATGAAGTAATAAAAATAATTTCTAAAAATTTGGAAAACATTGTGTTTATGCTTTGGGGCAATTTAGCAAGAAGTAAAAAAGGACTAATTGACCCAACAAAGCATCTAATTCTTGAAACAAGTCATCCATCTCCATATTCAGCAAATAATGGATTTTTAGGATCAAATCATTTTAGCAGCGCTTTAAATTATTTAAAAAAACACAATAAAAATATAATAAACTTTCAATAAAATTAATAATGGTTATTTAAAAATCTCTTTACAAAACTATGCGTAAACATACTCACAGCAAGCGTAACAGTAACCAATTTAAATTATTTTTCTTTCAAATTGTTTTCTTTAATTTCATTATTAGTATCTGATTCATTATTCTCATCATCCCAGAAAGTTGAACTGTTCTTGTTTTCAGTCTTTATATCATTTAAAAAGCTATTATCTGCTCTTCTGGTATTTAGGAAAGATAACAAAACCACAAAGATAAAAAAGAGTGCTATAAAAAATCCAGTAATTTTTACAGCAACACTTGAAGACTTTGCCCCAAAAATAGAAGAACTACCGCCCCCAAAAACACCGCCTATTCCATCACCCTGCTCATCTTGAATCAAAACTAAAAGGATAATAAAAATTGAAACAATAACAAAAATTATAAAAATAAAAAATCTAACTAAATCCAAAACAAACCTCTTTAACTAAAGAACATTATTAATTATAGATAAAAAAGATTCCGCCTTTAAAGATGCTCCACCTATTAACGCACCATCAATATTAGGCTCATTCATAAGCTCTTTTACATTGCTTGAATTAACAGAACCTCCATACTGAATTATAATATCGTCTGAAGCTGACTTTGAATAAAGTCTCATAATCTCAAGCCTAATTGCCTTATGAACCTCTTCTGCTTCCTCTTTAGTTGCGGTTTTACCCGTTCCAATTGCCCAAACAGGTTCATAAGCTAAAATTATCCTTTTAATATCTGATTCAGAAACACAATTTAACCCTTTTTTAACCTGATTTAAAACAACCTCTAAAGTTTTTCCAGAGTCTCTTTCATCAAGAGTTTCCCCAACACAAAGAATTAAGTATTTAAAAGGATGCTTAAGTCCCGCAAGAATCTTTTTATTTATTATTTCATCTGTTTCTGCTAAATACAACCTACATTCAGAATGACCAAGTATAACATATTCTACTCCAAATTCCAAAAGCATTGAAGGAGAAATTTCGCTTGTCCTTGCTCCGCTTTCCATATAAGACATATTCTGAGCGCCAAGAAGAATATTGCTACCCTTAATACATTCTGAAACCTTAGATAAAGCCGTAAATGGAGGAGTTATCATTATTACAACATCATCTTTTAAGGTCTTAACCTCAGCTGCAATTTTTTTTGCAACAACAGAAGCTTCTGAACTTGTATAATGCATTTTCCAATTTCCCGCTAAAAATGTTTTTCTCATTTTAATTCTCCAAAACCTTAATACCCGGTAAAATTCTTCCTTCAAGATATTCAAGCGATGCACCACCACCTGTTGAAACATGAGTAATCTTATCAGATAAATTAAATTTATTAACAGCCGCAACAGAATCTCCACCACCAACAACAGTTAAACCTGAGCAAGATGCTACCATTTCGGCAACCTTGGCAGTTCCTCTTGAAAATAAATCAAATTCAAATACACCAAGAGGGCCATTCCAAATTATGGTTTTGGCAGTTTTTATAACCTTTTCAATTTCTTTTAAAGTATTGGCTCCAATATCCATGCCAATCTTGTTTTCAGGAATATTAAATGAATCAATGTACTCAGGGGTTGAATTTTTATCAAAATCACTAGCTACAATATGATCAAGCGGTAAAATTACTTTAACACCCAACTCTTTTGCTTTCTTTAAAAAAGAAGAAGCTATATCAATATATTCATTCTCTAAAAGAGATTTGCCTATAGAATATCCTTCGGAATGTAAAAAAGTATACGCCATTCCGCCACCAATCACAACTACATTTGACTTTGACAAAAGCGATTCCAGTACCGCAATCTTTGAAGAAACCTTAGAACCGCCAATAATTGAAACAAATGGCCTTTCAGGATTCTTCAATACTCCGCCAAGAAATTTATCTTCTTTTTCCATTAAAAATCCACCAACAGATGGCAAATAATCAGAAACTCCTACAGTTGAAGCATGGGCTCTATGAGCTGCACCAAAGGCATCATTTACAAAAACATCTCCATTTTCAGAAAGTTTTTTTGCAAAATTTTTATCGTTTTTCTCTTCTTCTGCATAAAACCTTACATTTTCAAGCAATACAACATCCCCATCCTTCATTTGCAAAGTACTATTTACAATTTCACTTCCAATACAATCAGAAAACATTTTGACATCTTGGCCTAAAAGCTCTGATAATCTATTAGCAACGGGTTTAAGAGAATATTTAGGATTTTTCTTTCCCTCTGGTCTGCCCAAATGACTTACAAGTACAATCCTAGCTCCTCTTTCTTTTAGATACTCTATTGTGGATAATGCAGCCTTAATTCTAGTATCATCGCTAATGCTCCCCTCTTTTAGGGGAACATTAAAATCACATCTTACTAAAGCTCGCTTGCCAGCAAAGCTACTAAAGTCTTTTACTGTTTTTATTGACATTTTATTACCTTAAGCCTACTTATTTTAAAAGTTTTTGAGCAAGATCAACCACTCTTGTAGAATATCCAAACTCATTGTCATACCATGACAACACCTTTGCAAATCCATTTTCAAGAACCATTGTCTCAAGACCATCAACAATAGAAGAATGAGAATTCCCCTTTATATCTGAAGATACAATTGGATCTTCCGTATACCCCAAAATACCTTTAAGCTCAGGAGTTTCTGATGCCTTCTTGAGGGCAGAATTAATCTCTTCTTTTGTAACATCTTTTTTCTTGAGTTGAACTGTAAGATCAACAATTGAACCTGTTGGCACAGGCACTCTCATTGAAGTCCCATTCAACTTACCCTTAAGTTCAGGCAAAACAAGTCCAACTGCTTTTGCAGCACCAGTTGAAGTTGGAATAATAGAAAGTGCAGCAGCTCTTGCTCGTCTAAGATCAGAATGAGGAAGATCCAAAATTCTTTGATCATTAGTATAAGCATGAACAGTTGTCATAAGTCCTTGTTCAATTCCAAATGATTCATGAAGTACTTTTGCAAGAGGAGCCAAGCAATTGGTTGTACATGAAGCATTTGATACAGCCTTTAAATCAGAATTAATATCGTGATCATTTACACCAAGAACTATTGTTTTAATCTCGTCTTTAGCAGGAACCGTTAAAATAACTTTCTTAGCCCCAGCATGATTTACATGGTCAAGATATCCCCCTTTATCGCTAGTTGCTGATGAAAAAACACCTGTTGCCTCAATTACAACATCAATTCCAAGCTTTGCCCAAGGAAGATTTTTTGGATCTCTCTCAGCAATAATTTTTATTTCTCTTCCATCTACAACAATAGCACCATCTCTTGCCTCAACTTTTTTATTATATACTCCAAAAGTCGAATCATACTTTAAAAGATGTGCAAGAGTTTTAGGATCTGTTAAATCATTTATTGCCACAATATCAATGCCTCTTTCAAAAGCAATCTTAAAAACGTTTCTACCAATACGCCCAAAGCCATTAATAGCCAATTTCATACAAAATCCTCCAATTTTTTGATTTTATTCTTACTAGAATTATTAAATCACAAATTAATAACAAGTGTCAAACTATCTTTTTATAAGCACAGTGGCTCCTTCTTGAATATAATCCTTTAAAAAGGTAGAAGATTTTATAGCGCCTTTAGAAATATAATCACTTATATCCTCAATTAAAATCTCTCCTAAAATATCTGATTTTTTGTAAACAATAAAACCAGAATCTCTAGTATCGCTGTTTAAAGCACCCTCTTTAAGAATCAAAAAAACATCGCCCTTTACAACCCCGTTTACTTGACCAAGATCAATAAGAGCATCATCATTTTTAATTTGAAGAATCTTTCCTTTCTTGGGCAAATAATCATGAAAATCTTTTGAAAAAGAATTTAAAGCATTGCTTAAATAATTAATACCCCCCACATCATAAGAGAAAGAAACAACCTTAATCCCTGTTTTGCCTGAAAAAACATTCACTAGCAAAGTAGCTGTATTTTTCAAAATATCTGCCTTAAAATCAAAAATTAAAAATAAATCCAAATTATTATTTCTTGAATAAGAAAATCCTTCGGAAAAATTATTAATCAAATAGTCTCTATTTTTATTGTAATCAAAATTATAGTTAACTATTTCCATATTTAAATTACGTTCAAGCACCCTTTCAGCGTATCTTAATATCAAATCATTTGCCCCAAAAAACTTATTTTCACTTTGAGTAAAAATAGCCATTTTATAAACCACTCTGTCATCGTAAAGCTTATTAAAATCAGCAATGCTTTTATATCCATATTTATAAAATAAAGACTTTCTAACATCAAAAGACACAACGTCATAAAAATCTAAAATTCTAGAATCAGTAGAATTTCTCTGTTTTGCCAAATAAAAAAGCTGCTCATAAGCCATGATATCTAAATTCATAAGCTTGTATATTTTTGAAAGCAAAAACCTAGCACTATCATTATCAGGCCAAATATCAACAGCACTCTTTGCATTAAACAATGCTTTGTTTAAATTTAAAGACTTAAAAGCTTTAAGCCCCTCATTTTCATAATGCTTAGAAATTTTAGCATTGGAATTATTTTTCAAAAAATTTCTAAAATTAGATGCAAAAAAACTTTCCTCAAGAGCAATATTATAAAATTCTAAATCTTTTTTAAGATTTTTAGCTCGCTCCAAATTTAAAATGGCCTTTTCAATATCTCCAAATTTTAAATAAGAATATCCCAATAAATAATAAAGCTCATCAGAATCTTTATTAACCAAAATAGCTTTCTTCAATGCCTCTATTGCATCCTCATATTTAAATTCATGCAAATAAACAAGCGCAAGCAATCGATATGCATCAACAACTCCGAAATCTTTGTAAGAGCTTTCAATTAAAGCTAAATAATTTAAAGCATACTTTTCAGCAAGCCCCAAATTATTAATGCCAATGTAAAATTCAGCTACTCTTTTATGAAAATCTGGAAAAGATAAAAAATTTACCCTGACTTTATTTATCAAATGCCTAATCTTGTCATGCATTCCCAGCCTTTGATAAATATCAATAAGATGCTCAAAAGCACTATAATTATTTTGACTATAATCAAGAATAGATAAATAATAATTAGCAGCGGCTATAAATAATCCATTTTTTTCAAAAATTGAAGCAAGTCCAACCAAAGCATCAATATTATTCCTCTGTTTAACTAAAACCTCAGAATAGATTTTTTTTGCTTGATCAATTTTATTGTTTTTTAATAATATATTTGCATAAAGAATTTTATACTCAGTGTCCTCGTTAGACATTTTAGAGGCTTTCTCTATAAAAAATTGTGCTTGAGTATATATCTTAAGAGAATAGTAAATTGATGCAATAAATTTATAAGCTTCATAATAATTGGGATTAATTTTTATAGCCTCAACAAGTTCATCAATAGCATCATAATACCTTTTAGATAAATAATACTCATGGGCCTTTTGATAATGTCCTAATGCTGTAGTGTCACTTCCTAATAGGATACTAAAATTAAAAAGGAATAACATTAAAAACCGATTAAAATTCATAAACCTTCCTTTTCGGAAATCTTTATAACCTTAATATTTCTTTGATGCATATTTTTAATCGAAAAAACCAAATTGTTATATTCCACCTTTTCATTTTTCAAAGGAATCCTCCCAAAAAGATCATAAACAAAACCTCCAAGAGTATCAAAGTCTCCATTTGGCAAATTTAAATTAAGTTTCTCATTTAAATCCTCTATTAAAATTCTTGCATCACAAAGATAAGACCCATCATCAAGGCGAACTATCTCATCAAGTTCATTGTCAAATTCATCTTGAATGTCTCCTACTATCTCTTCAAGAATATCCTCAAGAGTTACAAGCCCGGAAACTCCACCATACTCATCAACTACAATTGCAATGTGAACATGATTTTCTTGAAATTCTTTTAAAAGAGAGTCTGTTTTTTTGCTTTCGGGGACAAACATAACCTTTCGCATAATATCTTTTAAATCTATTTCGTAGAAATCTTTCTTACACATATGCAATAGTATGTCT
Organism: Borreliella bissettiae DN127; assembly: GCF_000222305.1. Classification (GTDB taxonomy): domain Bacteria; phylum Spirochaetota; class Spirochaetia; order Borreliales; family Borreliaceae; genus Borreliella; species Borreliella carolinensis. The sequence goes on from NC_015921.1 coordinate 55,983, forward strand.
CTTGTATGAATTATCCCAACAATATTGTCAATGGTGCCATGATACACAGGAAATCTTGAATGACTACTAGATGTTACAACCTTTAAAAGCTCATCCTTGCTCTTAGCATAATCAACAAATATAACTCCTATCCTAGGAACCATAATCTCTTTTACAATAGTCTCTTTAAGAGCATTGAAATTTTTTATCAAAGAAGTTCCAATATTCGACTTATCTTCAAGATCATTTTCTGGGCTTCCTTTTTTCTTCTTTTTGTTTTTAAAATTAAAAAATCCCAACATCTAAAATACCCTTTTATTTTCTCTTAAGATATTTTCTTGAAGAATCAACATACCTTCCTTTTGAAAATCATTGGTTTCATGTTTATATCCCATTAAATGCAAAATCCCATGAATAGTGACACGTTGAAGTTCTTCATAAATTTCAACATTAAACTCTTGCGCGCTAAATTTTAAATATTCAAAAGATATGACAAGATCTCCTTGTATTTTATAATTTATACCATCAACCAAATCTTCGTTAAGTTCATTATGTTCATTATAATTAAAAGAGAGAACATCGGTTGGCTCGTTCTTGTTTCTAAATTTCTTGTTCAATTCTTGTATATAAACATTATCACAAAGAATCACTGAAAGTTCAAAATCGACAATAGAAAGAGCATTCAAAACAGATACAATAAAATCATAAAAAACACTAAGATGTTCAAATTTAATATTTTTTACCAATAAATTCAAATCAGATTTGGACAAATTAAATATACCTTAGAATAATCCATATATAACTTATAAATATGATTAATTGCTATAGCAATTAAATTATTTTATTTTATTTTGCAAACTAAAAACCAAAAAAATCCTTAATTATGTTTTCAAAAGCATCTTCTTGCAAAAAGCCAACAGAAACCTTTGGCTTACCATCAAGAGGAATAAAAAGAATAGTTGGAAGACTTTGTACTCCAAGCGCAAAAGAAATATCTTGCTCTTTGTCTGTATCTACTTTGTAAAAATCAATACTATTCTCATACTTTTTAGAAAGTTTTTCAAAAATCGGAGAAAGCATTTTACATGGACCACACCAATTAGCATAAAAATCAATTATTGCAGGCCTATCGCCTCTAAAATTCCACTCTTTATTGTTTTTATAATCAAAAACTTTAACAACAAAATCTTCTTTGGTTAAAGAAATAGCCATATATTTTACATGCCCCCCTATCGACTTAAAATTATATCACAAATACAATATTAATAATAAGGAATTATAAGAAATGAATCTAATGTTAATAACTTTTAGTGAATTTAAAACAGGAATTCCACTAAATGATACTAGGGCAGAACATCTTGTTAAAATCTTAAAATTAAAAGATAACGACAAATTTAAATTTGGTATTCTTGGAGAGAAAAACATTTACCATTGCATTTACAAAAAAGATAAAAAACTATTTTTCAAGAAAATCTTTAAAATAGATGAGTCTAATAAACTTAAAAAATTAAATGTACTAATTGGAATGATAAGACCAATCGTTGCCAAAAGAATCATAAAAGAACTTGCTAGCATTGGAATATGCGAAATAATTTTTTTTAACACTGAGCTTACCGAAAAATCATACTTAAATTCTAAAATCTTTAAAAACAATGACTGCGAAAAACATTTAATAGCCGGAGCAATGCAAGGGGGAGTAACGTACTTACCAAAAATAAAAATTATGAAAAATTTGAAAGATAGCCTTAAATATATTAAACAAGAAAATTTTGAAATAAAAATATTGCTTGAAAAAAATAGTGAAAAAAATTTAATTGATATAGAACAAATAAACAATGCGGCCATCATTGTGGGACCTGAAAGAGGATTTACGGAAAAAGAAAAACAATTAATAGCGCAAAATAATTTTTCCTCTCACAGCATATCTTCAAATATCCTAAGAACAGAAACAGTCACAATTGCTGCATCTATTATTGCAGCATCAAAACTAATTAATATGTGATTTTCTGTTGGATTTTTTTATCGTTTTAAGTCAATCCATTTAAGCAAAATTAATTAACAACTGTTTGATTGATCAGCTTATCATAAATATAAAGCTCAATTGTAGAACCTTTTTGAACCTCATAGGGCAACTTAATCAATCCTCCTTTTGACTTAAAAGAATACATTAAAGAATTTTTACCATCCAAGCCTTTTAACCTAACAGATATATCAACATAAGATGGATGATGCCTTAATTTATAAGTCAAAATTCCAAAAACAATTTTATTGTCAACCTTGGGCTTTGCAATAGTAATTAAAATTTTATCTGGCTCATTTATTTTAGTTCCGGGTGGAATAGACTGAAAAATAATATTTCCAAAATCGTTGGTATTTGCCAAATCAATGTCAAAGCTAATGCTATCATTTAAAAGAGAAGCAATCGCATCTTTATAATAAATTCCAATATAATTTTTAACATGTTTTTCCAAACGATCTTTACCCTTACTAATTAAAAATTGAAGATCCGTTAAACTTGATATTTGACTGCCCGGTGATGGATTTTGGCTAATTATTATGCCTTTTGGCAATTCGCTCTCAACCTCAAGGGGATTTCCAATATGGTAAAGTAATTTAGAATTATCAAAAGAATTAGCATTTAAATTGATAATAACATCATCAATGTTTTTACCAATAAAATTATCAACTCTATTTATTATAGCCCCTTTGCTAATGAAAATTATAACCTTATTGCTATGTCTTAAAACAGTTCCTGGTTTTGGACCCTGATCTATTACTTTCCCCTTATCAAGAGCGCTTGAAGAAAATTTAAATTCAATGTACGGAATCAACTCTTTTCTCTGCAATTCAACAACAGCATCCTCAATAGTAAGAGAATAAAGATTTGGAACGACTGTAATCTCGTTATTTTCTAAAACCATAAAGAAAATTGCAAAAGAAACAATTAAAGATCCAAAAATAACTAAAAGCAATGCCTTAATTGTGGTTTTGGGCAAAATCAACATTTCATTATTGCAATTTTTATCACTCTGAGTCAGATCTAATTTATTTTTAAACAATTCCTCTTCATTAAAAAATTTATTTTCTAGATTGTCATTATTATTAAAACTAATATATCCCCCCTATTCTATTAAAGAAAACACTTGTCCTATTAGCTGCCTACTTCCATTATAAAAAGACTTAAAATCCAAAACCTTTCTTCCAGGTTTTTGAACTTCTAAAAGCAAAAGAATCCCTTTCCCGGTATTAACAAATAATCCTTTTTCGGGATTAAAATCAACAATTTCTCCTACTTTTCTCTCCTTATATAAATCTACCTCCAAAAAATCAGCGCGATGAAAAATAATGTCGCTATCATTAAGCCTAGCTCTTACAAGTGGCCAAGGATTACACGCATTAATTTTGTTTTTAATCTCAAATGCACTTAAATTAAAATTTATAAATCCAGATTCTTTTTTAAAAAAAGAACAAAAAGTAGCTTCGTTTGATTTTTGAGGAATTCCCAAAAACCCCTTACTAATTTTTTCCAAAGCTTCTAGTACAAGACTTGGACTGAGACTTGATACAAGTTTTGAAATATCACAACTTGTATCATAAGATCTTATTTTAAAATTTTTTTGCACTAAAATATTGCCACTATCCATTTCTAAAGCCATACGCTGAATAGTAATGCCGCTAACACAATCACCATTTAAAATTGCAGATTGTATCGGAGAAACACCTCTATATTTGGGCAAAAGAGAAGGATGAACATTAATGCACCCCTTTGGAAAAAGATCTAAAAATTCTTTTTTAAAGATTTTACCATAAGAAAAAACTAACATTAAATCTGGATTTAAATCTTTAACTAAATTTAATACATTATCATCAAGAATTAAGGGATCAAGAACTTTAATATTCCTAGCAATAGCCTCTGCCTTTATTACACTTTGGCTTAACTTTTGCCCTCTACCCTTAGGTTTATCAGGCAAAGTCAAAACCCCCACCACTTCATAATGCTTTACAATCTCTTTGAAAACTTCTAAAGCAATAGAAGAAGAGCTTACAAAAAATATTTTCATTTTGCCTTAAGCCCTCTTTCTCTCATATAAGGCTTTAACAATTTATTTTTTAACTTTTCTTCGTAATAATCAATAAAAAGAACTCCATTTAAATGATCCATTTCGTGCTGAATAATTCTTGCCAAAAAATTAGAATTTTCTATAGTAAAAGATTTTCCATTCTCGTCATGAAAATTTACCACAACAGCCTTAGGTCTCATTACATCATAATAAACCCCTGGTATGCTTAAACACCCTTCTTTGTAAGAGCTAAGCTCATAAGAAGTTTCTATGATTGAAGGATTAATAAAAATCAAAGGCTTTGCCATTTTATTCTCTCTAACTACAAAAAGCGACAAATCAAGGCCTACCTGAGGAGCAGCAAGTCCAACTCCACCGCTAATATCCATCAATTCTATCATCTTTTTAGCATAATCTCTAATCTTATCGTCAATATTATTGATTTGTTTTGTCTTAACACGAAGCAAATCATTAGGATAAAATACCATTTTCATAAAAACTCATCCCCCTTCAAACAAAAAAGACATTTATTTTATTTTTCCAAAAAACTTCCACTCCTCATTTCCCAATAATGAAAAATAAATATTGCCAATCCTGGACTTGGGAATAGCATAAAGCTTGTTTTCATTAATATCTTTAAAAACTAAAAATTCTTTAAGATCTGTATCAAAAAGAACAAGCTTTCTGTCTTTGCCATTAAACTTTAATCGCCAATCACCTTTTAATGTTTTATAAAAAAAGGTTCTCTCATCAGCAGTATTAATTTCATAATCTTTTTGCTTTTTTAAAACACTTGTTGATTTTATAGCTCCCATAACATAGCTTAAAAAATCCTTATCAAATTGAACACTGCTTAAAACAGCACCCACATAAGCTGCCTTTATTTGCTCATTCTCAGAGTCAACAAAAAAAATAGTTGGACTTTTTTGTAAATTGATTTTATTAAAAATTTCATTATCTTTATCAATAACTAAAAAAACACTTTTTCTATACACCCTGTGAATAATTTCATCATTTGCAAAAGAATTTAAAAAATCTTTTATTAAATTTTCTTTAATATCTATGCCAACCAAAATTAAAACATTTTTACCTAATTTTTGAGCTTTTTTAATTGCAATCTCATAAGAACTTTCAAAAACAATATCTTCAGGGGGCAAAGAAAACAAATTTGAAAATCCTTGATTTAAAATTATTAAAAATACAATTATAAATCTCATATTTTACTTGTTAGCTTTGCTAAAAATTCCAACTCTCTTTCATCATCAAAGTGCTCTTTTAAGGTTGAAAACACACATTCATGATAATCATTAATGTAATTTAACTCATCTTCTGAGAGCATTTCTTTTACTATCAATTCTTTTTCAAAAGGAACAAGAGTTAAATTCTCAAACTCTAGGAAAGATCCAAAGTCATTTGTAAAAGCTTGCTTTACAAAAACTAAATTCTCAATTCTTATTCCGTGACTAAATGTTCGATAAAGACCAGGCTCAATTGAAACCACCTCAGATCCTTTAAAATGATAACTGGAACTAGGACTAATTGAAACTGGAAGTTCATGAACATTGAGGAAAAACCCAACACCATGCCCAGTGCCATGAATAAAATTCAATTCATTTTTTAAAAGCGGCAATCTACAAATTCCATCAAGAAAAGCTCCGGAAGATCCATATGGGAACTTTAAAGAAGAAAGGTTAATGAAAGCCTTAAGAACCAAAGTATAATCGCGCTTTTCTTCATCATAAGCATCACCTATTAAAAAAACTCTTGTAACGTCTGTTGTACCAAGTCCAAAATATGAACCCCCAGAATCAATCAAAAGAAGGCCGTTGGTATTTATTTTTTTACCTCTTTTGGGCTTATAATGCGGAAGAGCTCCATTTTCTCTAAAACCAACTATTGAATCAAAGCTAGAACTAAAAAAATCTTTATTCAATTTCCTAAAATGCAAAAGCATATCGGCAATATCTATTTCATCTAATTCGGCCAATTCAACCTTGCTAAGACTTTTAAATTTACGCAAAAATTTAATCAATGCAATAGCATCAATAATATGCGCCTCTTTCATCTTAAGAAGTTCATAATCGGTTTTTAATGCCTTAAGACTGCTTACAATACTCTCTGCTAAAATGATATTAGCCTCACCAAGAACTTTTAAAACCCTAACATTAGCATAAAATGAAACAAAAAATTTACCTTCATGCTTTATTTTATCCAAAAAACAGTAAAAATTACTGTAAGGCTCTATTTCAAAATTTTCCATTTCAAGTGCTTCTTTAACGCTTGAATCAAGTTTTTTTATATCAACAAAAAGAACATTCTTTCGATCTTTATTTCTAGATATTAAAAGAAACGAATAAAACAACGCCGATTCTTCAACATCTGCTCCTCTTAAATTCAATATCCAAGCAATCTCATCAAGAGCAGTAATAACATAAAAATCTGATAAATTCTTTTTTAAGATCAAATAAATAGATTTGATTTTTTCAACTCTTTTATTATTCTTCTGAGCATCAGCCAATTCAAATACACGGCTAAACTCAAGCTGGGGCCTAGATTTCCAAATTAAATCAATTAGATCTTGATTTAAAGCCCTGATATGTGTATTTTTACATTTTTCAGACAACTCTTTATAAAACTTTATACTAATCTCATCTGAATAAATGCCAAGTTTTGATCCTTGAAGATTTAAATTTATATACGTAAAAATATCAGGAGATCCTTTTACTCCAAGCTTTATTAATACAACCTCAGTTCCCTTAAGTTCTTGCTCGGCCTGTAAAAAATATCTACCATCCGTAAAAAGAACAGCTTTGGATAATGTTACGATTACCATACCAAAGCTACCGGAAAAACCTGTAATAAACTTACGAGTGCTATACCTTTCATGAGAATATTCACTAAAATGAGGATCATAGCCTGCTACCAAATAAGCATCAACTCCATTATCCCTCATATGATCTCTAAGCAAAGCTATTCTTTTATTAATATCCAAAAAAATCCCCTTTATACAACCTACTAATACTAGTATACCAAATAATTATCAATTTAAAAAAAATTTTTTATTTGATATAATTTAGCTTGAAATTAACTCCTAGAGGATAAAACATGAAAAATATTAAAGCGGTTGCTTCTGATCTTGATGGCACTCTTTTACTGTCAAAAAGCTATATTGGAGCCTTTACAGAACTTGTAATTAAAAAATTAACAAAAGAAAAAAAGAAATTCATAATTGCAACAGGAAGGAGTAAAAATGAAATCATTCAAATTACAAAAAAAATAAATCAACTGCAAGTTTCATTTTTCATCACATTAAACGGAGCAAAAGTTTACAATCAAGACTGGAAATTAATAAAAAGTCATAATTTATCTGCTGAGGTGGTAAAGAAAATTTTAAATTTAAGAGACGAGAAATTTAGTCATATACCTCATTTTTTACATAAAGCAGATCAAAACGACGACCAATTAAATATTGACATAAAAACTAAAATTGCAATTGATCAATGCAAAAAATTGCAAAAAAAATCCAATATCTTCAAACATGAAATAGTAAGTTCACTCAATAAAATTCAAGAAATTAAAGACTTTAGCAAGCTTGAAAATTTTGAAAATGTTGCAAAAATAATATTGGCTGGCGGAGAAGAAAGCCTAATAGAATATGAAGCAATGATTTTAGAGAAATATAAAGGAGAAATAAATGCATACCTTTCTACTCCAAATTCACTAGAAATTGTAGATCACAAAGTCTCTAAAGGAAATGCATTAAAAGAAGTTCTTAAAACTATAAATATTGATTTAAGCGAAACCATAGCTTTTGGAGATGGATTTAATGATACTGATATGCTAGAAAATGTAAAAAAGGGATTAATAATGGGAAATGCAAATTATAGATTAAAAGCAATGCTTTCTTACTTAGAAGTAATAGGAACAAATGATGAAGAAGCCGTTGCAAACTACATCAATGAGAATGTCTTAGAAGAACCTATTTAGGAGGAATAAATGGAGAAAGATTTAATAAAATACGCAGAGCTTATAATTTTAAAGGGAATTAATTTACAAAAAAATCAATGTGTTTTAATTCAAGGTTCAATCGACAATTATAATTTTTTGAAAATATTAGCAAAAAAAGCTTATGAACATGGGGCTAAGTATGTCAAGCTAAATATTAAAGACATTGATATTTTAAAATCAAGATTAAAATTCTCACAAGAAGAAAACTTAGAATTTATTCCAAATGCCGAAAAGAGCTTTTTAGAAGAAATGGTTCAAGATAAATGGGCAAGAATAAACGTCGATGATACAGAAAATTTTGAAGACTTGAGAGAAAACATTGGTCAAAAAATGTCAATTTATCAAAAAGCCTTAAATCTGGCAAGCAAAACTTTATCGCAAGCAATAATGAGTAACGAAATAGCTTGGTGCGTTGTTTGTGCGCCAGGCCCAAAATGGGCTTCCAAAGTTTTAAATAAAAAAGAAGGAGGTCAAACTTTAGAAGAATTTTTCAAAATACAAAAGAAAATATTACTACTTGATAGAGAAGATCCAATAAAAAATTGGGAATCCCATGGGGAAAAGCTTCACAAAAGATGCAAAACATTAAATGAACTTAATCTAGAAAAGGTAATTTTTAAAAATGAAAAAACAAACTTGGAAGTATATCTGCTTGAAACTTCCCTATGGACAGGCGGAAGCGAAAAGGTCAAAGGAACAGAAATAGAATTCAATGCCAATATGCCAACAGAAGAGGTTTTTACAACTCCAAATTATAAAAAAACAAAAGGCATTGTGTACGCCACCCGCCCTGTTATGGTTCTTGAAACGCTAATATCTGGAATATGGCTAAAATTCGAAAATGGAAAAGTCGTTGACTTTGGATGTAATAGCGAGAAAGAAAAAGAAATACTAAAATCCCACATTGAAAGCGACATTCAAGCAAAATATATAGGAGAAGTAGCATTAGTTGATAGCAGCTCCCCTATATATCAAAGCAATCTTATTTTTTACAGCACATTATATGATGAGAATGCAAGTTGCCACATAGCACTAGGAGCTGCATATCCGTCTTGTTTAAGCAATGAAGAAGATTTAAAGACTGATACCGATAAACTAAATTATGGATGCAATGTTTCATTAATACACACAGATTTAATGATTGGAAGCGATGACCTGAATGTCATTGGCGTGGACAAAAATGGAAAAGAGTACACAATCATAAAAGCTGGCAAATTCGCAATATAAAAGGAGGCTTAATAATGATAAGGGCATTACTTACCAATGATCTTTTTTTATCTTGTCTTGTATCAGGAATTTCTGCTCAAGTGATTAAATACGGCATTCAAACCGCAAAAACAAGAAAGTTAAAACTAACTCCCGCACATCTTTTAAAAAAAATTTTTCTAGAAACGGGGGGCATGCCAAGCAGTCATTCATCAACAGTTACCGCTCTTTCAACCTCAATTGCACTAACTGAAGGAATAAATACAAATTTTATAATAGCTCTTGCATTTGCCCTCATTACAATAAGAGATTCTTTCGGCGTAAGATACATGTCTGGAGTTCAAGCAGAATATTTGAATGCATTATCAGAAAAATTAAAAAAAGAAATAAAAATTGACACAACAAAAATAAAAGTGGTCAAGGGGCATAAAAAGAAAGAAGTTCTAACGGGCATAATAATAGGAATAGCCTCTGCATATATTGTGTGCTATTTTTAGCATAGGAAAAAATAAATGGTGCTTTTTTTAGGTTTTTTATATTTAATTACAACAATACCACTTATCACTTCCTGCAATGTAGCTCAATTTGGAGACTACAAACCTTTATACTTCGAAAATGAAAATGATCTAAAAACTGCCAATGAATATATAAATTCACTAGGATACAAAACAATCTCAGAATACACAACAAAAATTGACATTTTAGACTTCCCCGAAAATAAAAAAATCACAATAAATGAGATAAACAAACTTAACAATCTTGACCTGAGAAAAAGTATATTTTTAAAAAAACTCCCCAATCTTTTCAATATAGAACATAAAAAACTTCTTTATGTTGAAAACAGGTTCAAAACCATAAATTTTAAAAACCTAAAAAAAGAACTCAACATTAATGCCGAAATGCATTCTCTTGACCACAAAACAAAAATTAATTTTCTTTCAGGCATAATATTTCTAATCATAATAATTTTATTAATTTTTTTAGACCCAACAAACTCTATATTTACTTTAATTTTTCTATTAATTTCATCTCTTATTTTTATAATAAGTAAAGAAATAATGTACTTTTATCCATTTACAGTTCTCTCTTATTTGCTATTTTCAATAATCAGCAATTTTAACAAAAATTATAATAAAATATATTTAAAAGAAATAAATTTTTTAACACTAATGACAAAAATAAAACACTTATTATTTTTATTTATATTCACAACCCTATATTTCATTACAATCACAACCTTTTTTGCTATAAATATTGACCCCACTTTTATTGCATTTGTTGCAATACCAACTCTTTGCATTTTTTTAATTTTCAGCTGGGTCAAAACAGAAAGCAATTTTAAAGATGCATTTTTATTTCCAATCGAAATTAAAGAGAGAAAAATAGAAAGGAAAAAAACTTTAAAGTCAAAAATAGCAATACATCTACTGCTATTTACACTCTCATTAATTCCTTTTGCTTATTCAAGCTATATGCTAAATTCTTATAAAAACATTAATTACCTTTACAGTAAAAAATTAAATTACTTTGATTATTTAAATCCTAACAATATTTATATAATGCTAGGATACAACAAAGACATACCCAATATTATAGGATACCTGTCCCACATTCTCTATCAAAATGAACTAAGATACAATCTTACTGCTAAATATGGAAAAATTCCTAAAGATATAAAAGAAAATTACTTTGAAATCAAAAACGGCAAGATAGAAATTAATCCTAAAACTGTTTACGAAGTAGACAAATCATTTATTGATGAAATTCTTAAAAAAGATCTTGCAAGTCTGTTTTTAAAAAATAAAAATCCAATCCTAATATATAAAGAAAACAAGAATAATATAAACACAGATAAAAAAAATTACAAAATACTTTTCTTCTCCTCTTTACCCTTCTTTGTATTACTATTCCTATTTAAAGCAATAAGATTTACAATTCTTTTAAACATAAATGAAAAAACCTATAAAAAATATATTCAAGGATAAATAGCTAATGCTAGACTTAGAAAAAGTAAAAGCAATTTTTAAAAAATACAATAAATACGAGATAAACATTAATGAAATTCAAATACCTGAATATGCCCTAATACCCCTTGAAACAGAAAATTCAAAATCCATAATATACATAATTGAAAAACAAAAAATAGAAGAAAATCAAATTTTATCTAAAAACTCAAACATAGAGCTATACACATACTCTCCAATATCTGGAATAGTAGAGAAAATATACACAGCCAACTTTCCAGATGGAAAAAAATTAAAATCAGCATTAATCAAATTTCAAGGAAAAATAAAAACCGAAAAAAAACCAATTGAAGAGGGGACCTCAAGAGAAAAGATCCTGGAAAAATTAATTCAACTGGGAATTCCTTGGTTTAACGAAAATTCTTTATTTCAATTCATAAACAAATGCAAAAAAATAGACAAAATGATTTTATTAACCAATGGGAAAGATATACTTACAAACATTTCAGAAGCACTGATGGCAGAAAAATTAGAAGAAATTTTTTCAGGATTCCAAATAATCGACAAAATATTTAAATTCAAAGAAATAATAATAATATCAAATAAAGAAAAACTTAAAAAAGAATTCGAAAAATTGAGTATTTTTAAAAACAGAAAAATAAAAATTAAATCTTTAGAAAATGCATATCCTTATACAAATCACGAAATGATAATGCACTTTTTATACAACAATAAAAATACAAAAGACGATATAAACCCCCACAATAATATTTTATTAGCAAATATTGAAGATCTATACAATGCAAACCTTGTCATAAAAAATAACAATCCTTATAAAGAAAAATTTGTAGCTATAAATGGAAATAAAAAAATAAAAAGCAGAATACTGAAAGTAAAAATTGGAACTTCTTTCAGTCAGCTAATAAATGAAAAAATTGATACAAAAAAATATGAAATTTTTTTAAACAACCCAGCAAATAAAATAAGAATCAATACATTAAACATACCAATAACAAGAGATATTTATAGCCTCACCATATTAAAGAAAAAGTCAATATATGACAAAATTAAAGCATTTTTTATGTCCAGTTTTTCGCCATTGCAAATGGAAAATATTATTTTTTCATTCTTAAAGAATGAAAAAATTAATAATAACAGCAAATTAAAAATATTTAATTATACAGAAAAAGAAGTTGAAGAAGAAATACATAAGGTTCAAAAAGAAATTAAAGGCAAAATTCTAAATGAAAGTCTAATAAATGAGGTAGTATACACCGAAAACAATTTAAAAGACATATACTTTGCTATTATACTATCACTATCACCTAGCCTGATATTTTCTTTCTTAAATAACACAAAATTCATGACAGACACTTTACTGTTAATATTTATTAGTGTAGTAGTCTATATACCAATAATGCTAAAAATTAATTACAAATGCTTGTCTTTTTTTGTTTACGCCGCCTTAATGATGAGCATTATATTGCCTTTGGATTTAGAAATTACACTAAAAATAACCTCCTTATTATTTACTTTTTTAGTATTCTTTTACTTTTTCAGACTATCAGCATTTTTAGCAAACCCCATATTAATTTCTTTTATGTTTTTTGTATTAAATTTCCCAGTAAGTTTTAAGCAAACCTATCAAGAGGAAATTAAAAATTCAAATTCAATAATTCCAACCTGGAATGAAATAATTGAAAAACATCCAAACACAAAAAATTTAAAAAGTTTAAATACCTTAACAAGATATGAAAACAAAAAAATAGATGCAATTGAAAACTTTGTAAATCAAAACATTTTTTCTGTTTTTAATATAATTGTAACAAGATTTCATATTGAAAGTTTTTTGGGAGTTAACAACGAAAAAAAAATATCTCCTCTTTTGCTTTATTTTGGACTCTTGTTAATAGTTGGCAAATATATAATAAACAAATTAATACCATTATCATTTTATATAAGCCTGATGGTAATCTCATATACAGCACATAATATAGGAATGCTAAGCCACATCAGCTCCGATATGCTAACACTGCTTATTTCTCCAATCCCAATGCTGTTAATATTTACAATGGCAACAGAATTGCAAATAACGCCACACTTTAAATTTGAGCAAATACTCTATGGATCAATATTGGCATTTATATATTTCTTTACATTAAGTCATATTCCTTTTGAAACTTTGTCGATCATAATATCTATTTTTATCTTACAAATAAGCTCAAACTTAACAAAAAAGTATAGCTTAACCTTAAAAATTAAAAAAATAATGCATATTTTAAAAACAAATAAAGAAAAAGCACTCAAAAATCCTCTTGAAAATGAAAAGGATATAATAAAATTATGACCAGTAATTTAATTACATACTTGATTATTAACAATTTAACTTTAATACACTTTGTTGGACTTGAGGACATAAAAATAAAAAACAATGTAGCCTTAATAAAAAGATACGTCATAATAACAATTACTTCTTTATTAATATATTCAATATCGTTTTATCTTTACAAACTGTTTACAAAGAATAATTTACTGTTCTTAATGCCAATTTTTTATGTAATTTTAATTTACGTGTTGATATTATCATTTAAAGCATTAAATGATATATTTATTGTTTATAACAAAAAATCAAATTATTCAAACGATTTCATGCTTTCAAATAGCAGCTTAATTGCAATAACATTCTTTGCGCTTGATAAGAACAACGGATTTTTTGAAGGATTAGAAATACTTATTCTATCTGCACTTGGAATACTAATCGCTTTAATCTCAATAACATCGGTAAAAAAAAACTTTGACAAAAACCCTAAAATCAATATATTGGAAAACGAACCAATATATTTTTTTATAATGTTTATTATATCTTTAATTCCAAATATAATTATATTAATATACAATCAATAATAGCGAGAAATAAAAATGAAAGAAAAAATAAATACATTGTTTAAACAGGCCGAAGACATTTGGGGGAAGCTTTGACAAAAATGAAATTCAATCTAAAATCGAAAAATATGAAAAAGAAATAAACCAAAAAAATTTTTGGAATGATCCTAAAAGAGCTCAAGAAGTAATTAAGGCTCAAAGTATTTTGAAAAACAAAATTGTTCCGTGGGAAGAGCTAATAAATAAAATAAAAGACTTAAGCGATTTGTGTGAAATTGTTGAAAATGAAAAAGACACTAACAGCTTGGAAATCGAATTTAATGCACTTGAAAAACAATACAAAGATTTACTCACAATTTCTTACTTCAAAGAAGAGCTTGACGCAAACAATGCTTTTTTAACTATTCATTCTGGAGCTGGAGGCACTGAAGCATGTGACTGGGTTGCAATGCTTTACAGAATGTATTCAAGATACGCCGAGAGGAAAAAATACAAAACAGAACTTATTGATTTACTTGAAGCAGAAGGTGGAATTAAATCTGTTACAATAGAAATCAAAGGGGAATATGCTTATGGGCTATTAAAAAGTGAAGTCGGAATACATCGTCTTATAAGAATTTCTCCTTTTGATGCTGCTAAAAAAAGACACACCTCTTTTGCATCCGTATTTGTTGACCCTGTTATTGATGACAAAATAGAAATAATAATCAAACCAGAAGACATAAGAATTGATACATACAGAGCCTCGGGAGCTGGAGGACAACACGTCAACAAAACATCCTCTGCTGTAAGAATAACTCACATTGAAACAGGAATAGTAACTCAATCTCAAAGCGATAGGAGCCAACACAAAAACAAAGACTTGGCAATGAAAGTTTTAAAATCAAAACTTTACGAATACTATAAGAGAAAAGAAGAAGAAAAAAATAAATCCAAGCAAGACACAAAAAAAGAAATTTCTTGGGGCAACCAAATAAGATCTTACGTATTCCAACCTTACAATTTGGTAAAAGATCACAGAACAAAATTTGAAAATTCAAACACCACTTCAGTTATGGACGGCAATATAGACAATTTCATAGAAGAGTATCTAAAATGGAAAAACTTAAACTAAAGCTAGTAATACCATTGCTAGTCTTTGCAATATGCAAAATACATTCTCAAAGTAATATTGAGTACAACTTTTCCTATATCGTTAATACAAAAAAAGAAAATATTGATCTTAAAAAAGGAATTGAAAAACAATTGGACAAAATCTATGATAAAATAACAGAACATATAGTAAACAATGATGACAAGAACATAATTAAAGACATTTATATAAACCAAGATATAATAAAAACAGAGCTTGAAATTAGCAAATTAAAAAAAGAAATGGACAAAAAAAAACTTCAAAACATAATAACCGCAAAAGAAAAGCATAGCACCAAAACCAAAATTGATGATCTTAAAAAAGATATTCAAAATATTAATAGTAAACAAAAAAAATTTGAAGAATATTTTAACAATTTAAACAAACTAAAAGTAAAACATAAAAAAATCGAAGAACAAACAAATATATCAAATTTAAATAAAGAATTTTTTATAAGAGAAAAATTATTTTTTATTAACTATATTGACCTGAAAAAAATAGAAAATTATTATTTACTAGAAATTAGCAACATCACTCCTGAGAAAATTGATACTAAAAAAGCAGTATTTAAAACATCATCTTCCGTTAATGATATTGCAGATCAAATAACAAAACACAGCTTTAAAGAAATATTGGGTAGAGAATTTTTAAAAATCAACATTAACGTAAAAAATAACCCAGATGCAAAAATCTATATAAATGAAAAATTTGTTTCAAAAGGAATCTATTACGATAATATTTTTGACATTTCTAAACTCCCAAACAAAGAAATTGAAATACAAATCACAAGTACAAATTTTGAAAACTACTCTATTAAAAGAATGGTAAAAAATGCAGATTCAATAATATTAAATATTGATTTAAAAAGAACAACCTCTAAAAAAGTATCAATTACGAGCAATATACAATCTAAAGTTTTTAAAAAAGGCATATTTATGGGTGAAACCCCAATTGAAATTGAAAAACCCGAAAATCAAGATATCATTTTGCTTAAATCTAAAGGGTATAAAGATAAATTCAAGTTAATAAATAAAGAAGAAGATCAAGTAGAAATAGAAATGATAAAAACTAACAAAAATAGACTTATCGACACAAGAGATAAATTTTATGTTAATTTGGCTGTTTTTACATTAAGCACAATAGGAACCATTTTCGCAGGAACATTACTTAACAATTCAGAGAAACTTTACACGATAACAGGCAATCACTTTATTAACAAAAGATTAACAGCAGGGGATGTTTATATGGCAAAAGCAGAACAAATGACTGCAACATTTTTATTTGGAGCGGGCATCACTTTAACTATTGGCAGCTTTATCTCATTAATAACTCATTTAGTAGAATATATTAAAGAAGCAAATATGGGAGAATAGCCTTAATAATCTGAAATAAAATAGGAGAACAAACTTTTGGGCATTTTAGAAAAAATAAAAAATTTATTTAAAAACAAACAACAAGAAAATATTATTGAAAATCTAGAAGACATTTTATTAGAGTCAGACATTAATAATGAAATTGTAATAGAAATAATAAATAAATTAACAAAAGAAAAAAATAAAACTGAAAAAACCATTATTGAAAAACTAAAAGAACTTTTAAGTAATTATATTAACACAAAAAAATTTACTCTAGAAAATAACAAACTAAACATTTTGCTAATAGTTGGTATAAATGGAATTGGAAAAACATCAAGCATAGCAAAGCTTGCAAATAAATTAAAAAATGAAGGCAAAAATATTTTAATATCGGCCGCCGATACATTCAGAGCAGCTGCAATTGAACAAATGAAAATTTATGGAAAACAAATCGGGATCAAAGTAATATCTCAAAACCAAGGAAGCGATCCATCAGCTGTAATATTCGACAGCATTTCAAGCGCCAAGCTTAAAAATTACGATGCACTAATTATTGACACAGCCGGAAGATTGCAAAATAAAGAAAATTTAATAAAAGAGCTTCAAAAAATAAACAATGTAATATTAAAGCAAATAAAAAACACTAACATCAATTACCAAAAAATACTTGTAATAGATTCTACTATCGGAAAAAATGCAAATAGCCAAGCAGAAATTTTTAATAAAGCAATAGAAATAGACGGAATAATAATCACGAAACTTGATTCATCTTCAAGAGCAGGCACAATAATAAATATTTCTAAAATTATTGAAAAGCCCATATACTTTACTACATTTGGAGAAAAACTAAAAGATATTAAAGAATTTGATATTAATGAATATCTTAATAAATTACTATGAAAAAACAACAATTAATACTTCTTCTATTTATACCACAAATTATTTATGCAAAAAGCTATTTTGCATCTGATGCATTTTTCAATAAATATCAAAAATTAAACGAAAAACCAAAAACAGGTTTTTACATTGAATATTATTCTATTGATGATACCGAAAAGCTCTACTTATACAAAGAAAATAACTTAATAAAATACAAAACAATTCAAATCACAGAAAACACAAAAAAAATTACATACTATGATACAAAAGATACAAAAAAAACCGAAGAGGTTTACGACAATTTAAATAACAAAATACAAGAAATTGAATATGACAACAAAGGAAAAATTCTTGAAACAGCAAATTACTTTTATGAAAACGGGAACTTAATATCTAAAAATTTAAAAACAATACACCAAAACCCAAAATTAATATATTATTCTAAAGATGAAAATGGCAAATTACTAAAAATAACGGGATCAAATTTTCAAATTTGGAACTATGGAATTAATGGGGACATAAAATCTACATACTTTGACATCAAAAAAGCAACAACAAAAGTGATAAAATATGATGACAAAAAAAGAAATTCAAACAGTACAATAATTGTTAATAATAAAATAAAATCCAAAGAAAAAAACCAATATCTAGATGAAGGAGAAATGGTAAATACCTTTGAAGAAGAGAATACAAAAATCATATCTACCTACAAGACAAACAATCTGATTAAAGAAGAAACATATAAAAATAATGAACTTATAAAAATAAATGATTTTCAATACAACGAATCTGATCTGATAATTTTTCAAAACACTAAAGAAAAGGATAAAGACCAATACACCAATACTAAAATTGAATACGAATATAACAAAGACAATCAATTAAAAAGCAAAAAAATTTATGAGAACGATATAATTTATCTAAAAACCGAATACCACAATGATAATGAATATGAAGAAGAAATTTACTACAATAAAAAACCTGCTCTTAGGGTAAAACACAAGAACGGAAAAGTCACCGAAAAAAAACCAGTAGGAATAAATTAAATGGGTATAAGAAATTTTTTGCTTAAAAAATTAATACTAGAAGAAAAAAATAGCCTAGCCCTTACAATTGTAATAATATTAAGCATTGCCTTAGGTGAAATAATAATTATCCTAACAATATCAATCATGAATGGTTTTCAAAATGATTTTTTTCTCAGCATTACAAATGTGGAAAGTGGAAACTTAAAAATAGAAAATGAACTTACTCAAGAAGAAATCAAAGAAATTAAAAAGATTAAGGGAATAAAACATATAAATAAAATATACGAAACACAAGGCATTGGAATTCAAAATTATTATTATCCAACTATTTTAAATATCATTGCCGTTGATATTAAAGATCTCAAACAAGACCAAAATTTTATTTCATTTACAGGACTTAAAAAAGATGATCTAGATCTTAAAGACAATGAAATAATCATTGGAAATGTACTCTCCCACAATTTCAACCTATTCGAAAATGACCTGCTAGAATTAATAATAACCGATGAAATAAAAACACTTATATCACTAGAAAATGATATAAAAAGCTTTAAAATAAAATCGATTTTTAAAAGTAATTATGCAAAAATAAATGAAACTTTAATTTTCATGAATATAGACTATTTCATTAAAAATAAAATTTTACATAATTCTAGCATTAATTACCAAGTAAAAACAAAAAATTTAAATCCAAGTAATAAATTAATTGCAAAGATCAAGGCTATTAATCCGAAAATTAAAACAAAAACCTGGAATGAATACAATAAAGAATTCTATAAAATATTGAAAATAGAACGAAATACGATGCTAATTATTTTAGCAAGCATTTTCATTATTATTGCCGTTAATGCATATTATCTTCAAAAAAGAATAATAATAAACAAAAATAAAGCTATTTTAATACTATTAGCCATGGGACTTAGAATAAAAAAAATAAAGCAAATTTTTTTTATTCACTCAATAATAATCTGCACTGTAGGGGGATTTCTTGGCTTGGTGCTTGGCATTTCAATTTCCTTAAATATAAATGAAATTTTAAAAATAATTGACAATCTGATAAACACTTTAATAAATTTTTTAAATCAAATATTGGCTTTAAAAATAGATGGAATTAAAATACAAATAGTAAAAAATATAATTACTCCTAAGTTATTTTTAAGCGATTTGGCATTTACTTTCTGCTTTGCATGCTTTTCTACAATTTATTCAAGCGTGAAAGCAACAAAAAAAATTGGAAGTCAAAAAAACATTGAAACTATTAATGGGTAGTAAAATGGACAATGTATTAATTATAAAAAATCTTTGTAAAGCATATAAAAAAAATAAAACAAAAATTCAAGTAATAGAAAATTTAAACTTAACCGTAAAAAAAGGTGAATTTATTTCAATCCAAGGAAAAAGTGGCTGTGGAAAATCAACTCTTTTTAACATGATTTCAGGAATTGACAAAATAGATTCTGGAGAAATAATATCGTGTGGAATATTTTTGAAAAATGCAAATGAAAAAACACTAAGTTTGTACAAAAACAAAGAAATAGGTTTGATATTCCAAAATTATAATTTAATAAATGAATTTAGTGTAATTGAAAATATAATCTTACCCCAAATTATCTCGGGCCAAGAAACAAAAGAAACAATAAATAAAAAAGCTTTCGATCTCATGAAAATATTAAAAATAGAACACAGAGCAAATCATTATCCTTCAGAGCTCTCAGGGGGCGAAGCACAAAGAGTTGCTATTGCTAGAGCACTAATCAATGAACCGAATATAATATTGTGCGATGAACCTACGGGAAATTTAGACTTAAGCACAGCTAAAACTGTAGAAAATCTACTTATCAATACAGCAAAAAATTTTAAAAAAACATTAATACTAGTTAGTCACAATCCGCAATTTGCAAACAAAGCAGATTCAAAATACGAATTCAAAGATAGGACATTAAAAAAAATATGATACTAAAGCTACCAGAAATTATAAAAATTGCGTATTTAATTTTTAAAAATTCAACAAATAAAATAGCTTTAATAGGCTCTGGAATATCATTAAGTTTAGTAATGATCCCATTAATTATCGTTTACTATATGTCTAGCAACATTATGACTTCTACTATTAATAAATATATTGAAAGTGAAGGATTTTCAATGCAAATAGAATACAACGATACAAATATAACTTATTATCTAAAAGACAGATTAAGCTCTCTTAAAAAAAATTATAATTACAAAGATTTGAATTATTTTTTTGAGAAAAGAACTTATGGAATTATTGGAAATAATAAAAAACAAGGTGTATTAATAAGAGCAATAGAAAATAAATTCATATTAGAAAACAAATCAATAAAATTAATAAAAGGTACTAAAAATTTAAAAAAGAATTCTATACTCATTTCAAATCAAATAAAAAATAAACTTAATTTAAATCTTAATGAAAAAATTGATGTTTTGATTCCAAATACAAAAAACAACAAAATAATGCCCAGAATAAAAAAATTTAATATCTCGGGAATAATTGAAACCGGATTAAAAGATATCGATAATAATTTGGTGTTGATTTCTTTTGAAAACGAAAATTTAATGTCAAAAAAATTTTCAAAAAGCATACTTGGACTTAAAACAAATTCCAATTCCATAAAAAACAATGAAATCTTAAAACAGAATTTAGAAACCGAATTTCAAGAATTCCAAATAAAAACATTCTATGAACTTTACTCAAATAAATACAATAATCTAGATATAAGTAAAAAACTTTTAATATTCATTATGGCTTTGATTATAATATTTGCAAGCATCAATATATCTTCGTCCCTTTCAATGCTTATTTTTGAAAATAAAAAGAAAATTGCAATACTAAAATCAATTGGAATGAATAATTTAAACATAAAAATAATATTTCTTTTGATATCGCTCACATTAAGCACCACCTTTTGTGGAATTGGAATAATAATTGGAAATTATTTAACACTTAAAATATCTTATTTAATAAACTTTGTTGATAATGTTTTAAATTTTTTTTTAAAAATATTTGGAGAAGAAAATTCTGAAATATTAAACTCAGAATATTACGTATCTGAATTTCAAATACATTTAAGCTTAGGCTTTAGCTTAACACTTCTTGGCCTTTATATGTTGATAAACATTTTGACTACACTGATTCCGCTTAACATTGTCTCAAATCTAAAAGAAAAAGAAATCTTAAGATAGTTTTAAAGCTCTATTTAATCATAACATTATAAATTTTAATAGAAGAAAAATCCTTTTCAATTGTAGGATAAATCTCATTTGGGAAAATCGTACTAATTGTGAAACTCTGCTTGGATTTAGATTTTAAAAAAGAATTAGCAGAAGAGATTAATTTGCGTCGCAAAGACCTAATGATCCTACCCTCCTTATCAATATAACCAATTTCAATCTCCAAATTTTTAATAATATCTTTTGAAGAATTGAAAACTTCTATCACAGTATTTGCCTTATAAATCCCAAAAGACTTTTGAAAATAATTTCCAATATATTTAAATTTTAATATAAAAGAATCTGAGTCAAGATTTACGCCAATTTTATCATCAACATTTTCAAAAAAATCAATGTCAATAATATCTAATACTATTTTTTTAGGATTAACATCGATAGCTCTTGGTATACTTGATATAACATCAATTGGAATATAAACATCTTTGCCCCATTTTGCAAAAAAATCACTTTCTTTAGAAAAAACCTGATTCAACACAGATTTGCCAAGATCATCGTAAACTGTAACTCTGTAGGAAATCTTTTTAACAGGATACGTTGTTGAGACAACCCCCGCCTTAAGCTGATACAAATGCGCATCTTCAAACACCAAAACTTTAGCATCCTCTAGTTCTATGTAATAGAACTCTTTGGGACTAGAAATAAGATTAACAGCTTCAACTACTAAATCAGTAGCCATAGTAATAGGGGGAAGACCTTGCGATGTGAAAGAAGGAGCAAATTTTTCTTTTAAAGCCATTTTACCATTCCCATTCATACCCATAAAACTCTGAAAAGATCTGTAAGTAATCAAAGAAATACAAAATATTAAAATAGAACTTATAGCTAAAATTAACATTCTGTTCTTAGATTTCTTAAATTCATAATAGTCGATTAAATCTAAATCATCTCTTATTCCGAATTCTTTTGCTTGCAAAGTCAAATGAATCATTTTTTTTTTAGATTCTTTAGTATTTACCCTATCAGCAATTTCTTTAAAAAGAAAAAAAAATAAACTAAACATTGATTTGTCGTGAAGAGAATAAAAATAGATAGATTCAAGCTCTCTAAAAGCAATATCTATCTTGCCTATATCAAAAAATCTTTTTGCTCTCGCATAAGACCTTTTAAAATGGAGTCCTATATTTTCAATATCATTATCAGAAATATCTGATACTTCAATAATATTTTTAATACTCTTTGTGCTTAAAATTTTGTTTTTATACTTCCTAAGTTTTGACAAATAAATCTTAATTCTATCTTCGGATGTTTTACTATTCATTGTCTTCTAATTCATCAACTTTTTTCAAAAGCCAATAAGCAATATTTCTAGCAGTAGTCTTTGTAATAGAAATTCCTATAAAAGAGTTGATTAATACTATTTTCCCCTCTTCTCCACTTTTAAGCTCTTTTGAAACCTCTTCTAAAACACCTTCTTTAGTTTTTGTGTAAGCAATCTCTTCAGAAATCTCTGTGGACTCAAAAACAAGATCACAAAAAATCTCTCCTGTATTAGTTACATTCCCATAAATATTATTAACAGGAACTAATTTATAATCTTCGGCTTTTTCAAACCTATAAATTACTTCTTTCATATAAACGAGTATATCATAATCAAAAAACATAACCAATAAACAAAATTTATACAAAAAAATAAATTTGAATTTAAAAAAAAATGATTATTAATTAATAATCATTTTAAACTTTTTTTGTGAAGGAAAAAATAATGATATAATAATTAAAGGCTAAAAATTAATACAAAGGAACTTATAAGGATTATGGATTTCAAACAAATAAAAAGCAATGTCGAAAAGGTTAAATTTTTAAGAAAAGATTTTCCTATTTTAAATAAAAAGTTTGACAATAAGCATATAATTTATTTTGACAATGCAGCAACTTCTCAAAAGCCCAAAAACGTAATTTATTCTAACGTTGAATATTATGAAAATTACAACGCAAATGTGCACAGAAGCGGGCACAAATTTGCAATTCAATCGAGCATAAAGATAGAAAAAACAAGAGAACTTGTGAAAAATTTCATTAATGCAGAATCTGCAAAAAATATAATATTCACCTCTGGAACTACTGATGGAATCAATACTATTGCAAGCTCATTTTTTTACTCAAAATACTTTAAAAAAAAAGATGAAATTATTCTTACAACTCTTGAGCATAACAGTAATTTGCTTCCTTGGGTAAATCTTGCAAGTTTGGCTAATTTAACAATTAAATTAGCCAAGTTCAATGAAATGGGAATTATTACCCCTGAAGAAATTGAAAAACTTATTACAGAAAAAACAAAACTAATTAGTATTTCAGGAATAAATAATACCTTAGGAACCATTAATGATTTGGAATCTATTGGAAAAATCGCAAAAAAATACAATATATGTCTTTTTATAGATGCTGCACAAATGGCACCCCATATAAAAATAGATGTTAAAAAAATTGACTGTGATTTTTTGGTATTTTCTGGACATAAAATGCTTGCTCCAACAGGGATAGGAATTTTATACATTTCAAATAATATGGCTGAAAAACTTCATAGCTCAAAATTGGGAGGAAATACTGTAGAAGAAATATTTATAGAAAATGAAAAAATTAAATTCAAATCATCTGATGCTCCTAATAAATTTGAATCAGGAACCCCAAATATTGCAGGAATTGTCGGGCTTGAAGAGGCAATAAAATATATCAATAATATTTCTATGGATTTTATTTTAGAGCATGATCAGCAGTTAATCGAATATGGGGTAAAAAAATTACAAGAGCTTGATGAAGTTGAATTTATATTAAATACAAATCTTAAAAGAAATTCAATAATATCATTTACAGTAAAAAATATTCACTCCCACGATATTGAAACCTATCTAGATACAATGGGAATAGCAACCAGAGCCGGAAAAACTTGTTCATATGTAGCATTTTTCCCAGAAAATTTAAATAAAAACCATCTTTTAAGAATTAGCTTTTATTTTTATAATACTCAAGAAGAAATTGATAATTTTATATTGGGATTAAAAAAAGTAATAAAAGAGCTTTCATAAAAATTTATAAAATAAAGATCTTAACAAAGTTAATCAAAAATTTGATTTTTGATTAACTTTAATTTTAGGACCATCTTTTATTATTGATTTAATAAATCAAAGAAAATAAAATTAAATTATGCTCACTGAAAAAACTAAAAAAGAATTAATAAGGCTTAGTAAAGTAAATAATTACGTAATAAAAGTAGAAACAACCCAGAATTTCAAGCATCAATCTAAATGTGGAGATAAAATTTTATTCCAAATAATAGAAACAAATAATGGACAATTTAATTTAAAACATCATGCATCTGGATGCATAGTTTTACTTGCAAGCGCCAACGCTTTAAATAAATTGTGCAATAACAAACCAAAACTCGAAATCCTAAATTTCGTGCAAAAAGTGATAAACAATGATTTTAAAAATCTAGATGAAATTGACACAAGTTTAAGAATTTTTGACGTATTTACAAATACAAATAGAAAAGACTGTTTTTTACTGCCATACAAATCATTAAAAGATAGTTTGGAAAACTACAAGCCTTTAAGGAGAGCTATTAGATGAAAATCTATTCACACTCATCAATCGGATATGAAGGAGAACTAATTGAGATTGAAATAGACATAAAAAAAGGAATTTCTGGAATTGATATTGTAGGACTTGCTGGGAGTGAAATTAAAGAATCAAGAGAAAGAGTAAAATCAGCTATCAAGAATTCAAATTTTAATTTTCCTAAAGATAGAATATTAATAAATCTTGCACCAGCCGGAATTAAAAAGCTTGGAACAGCTTTTGACCTTTCAATTGCTATTAGCATTATTAAAATCCAAGAAAGCAAAGATAATAAAAATTTAGAAATCTTAATATTGGGAGAATTACAATTAGATGGCAAAATAAGATCAATAAAAGCAGTTTTACCAGCAATTGCTCTTGCCAAAGAGAAGGAAATAAAATTTGCAATAGTTCCTTTTGAAAATTTAGAAGAAGCCCGCCTAATAGATGGCTTGAATATTTGGGGTGTTAAAGATTTAAAAGAAACTATAAAAATCATAGAACAATTAAACGGCAATATACTTCCTCCAAGAACAAATACCAAACAATCAAAAATTGAAGAAGATTCTATTTTAGATTACGACTTTAAGAATATAAAAGGACAACAAAGAGCAAAAAGAGCAATTGAAATAGCAATTGCCGGTGGACATAACATCATGCTATTTGGTCCACCTGGAAGCGGAAAAACACTTAGCATTAAATGCGCCCAATCTATTCTTCCTCCACTTACAAACAAAGAGCTTATAGAAACAAATAGAATATGGTCAATATCGGGGAAATTAATAGACAGCAAGATAATAAAACAAAGACCCTTTAGAAATCCTCACCATACTGCCAGTAAAGAGGGAATAATCGGAGGGGGCCCTAATCCTTTGCCTGGAGAAGTGTCTCTTGCCCACAACGGAATATTATTTCTAGATGAGGCTTTGGAATTTAAAAAATCTATCTTACAATCTTTGCGCGAACCTATTGAAGACAAATCAATTTCAATCTCAAGGGCAAGTTCTAAATTATTCAAATACCCTGCCAATTTCCAACTAATACTTGCAATGAATCTTTGTCCTTGTGGAAATCTTGGGAAAAAAAATACAGACTGTTTTTGCTCACAACAAGAAATTTCAAATTATTGGAAAAAACTTGGAGCGGCAATGCTTGATAGAATTGATATTAGAGTTCCAACAAGAGCAATTAATAATGAAAAATTATTCAGCGAAACAAGCGAAAGTTCAAGCGAAATAAAAAAAAGAATAATAAAAGCAAGAAATATTCAAAATATAAGATACGAAAATTTTGCAAACATAAATAAAAATTCCGATCTTAATGCCGATCACATCGAAAAATTTTGCGAATTAAGTGCAATCTTAAAAAATGATTTGATTTACATTCTAAACAAACTCAACATATCTTCAAGAGCAACACATTCAATACTAAAAATTGCAAGAACAATCTCCGATTTAAAGGAAGAAAAAAACATTTCAAGAGAAGCCTTACTTGAAGCAATTGAACACAGAAAAAACGGAGAAAATATGCTTGAAAAATGAAAACCCCCAATATTTAGGGGTCTTTATACTAAAATTCTATTTTATCGATATAGCTTTTAAGCTGATTAGCAGAACTGTTAAACCTCTCAAGCTCTTTAGGGCTTATCTTAAAGTTTAAAACTTCTTTGACTCCTTCTTTGCAAACTATGGCAGGTGCTCCAATATAAATATCTTTAACTAATCCCCCATACTGACCATCGATATAAGAAGATATTGGCAAAATAATATTCTGATCTCCGATTATTGCATTTACAATATTCTTAATACCAAGTCCAATAGCATAATAGGTTGCCCCCTTAAGCTTAATCACCTCATAAGCAGCATTCACAACCTTTTTATGAATTTCATCAAGCTCAGGTTCGGTTATTTTGCCTTCAGCAAGATATTCTGATAAAGGTTTCATTGCTATTTTTGTTTCATCCCAAGTAGCAAAAGAACTGTCACCATGCTCACCCATAATATATGAATGTATATTTTGAGTGTTTACATTAAAACGATCACTTAAAAAATATCTAAGTCTTGAAGTATCAAGAATGGTGCCAGTACCAATAACCCTATGAATAGGAAATTTGGAATATTTCATTGTAACATAAGTCATAATGTCTACAGGATTACTTGCAACTACAAAAATACCATCAAAACCACTAGATACAACATTAGTTACAATATCTTTAAAAATTTTAGAATTTTTATCAACCAAATCAAGTCTTGTTTCACCAGGTTTTTGATTAAGCCCTGCTGTAATTACAACAATATCTGCATTAGCACAATCTTTGTAAGTTCCAAACAATACATTAATATTCTTCTTTAAAAACATTTGGCCATGATTAAGGTCCATGACCTCACCTTTTGCTTTATTTTCATTAACATCGATAATCACAAATTCATGTACAAGCGAATTGTCTATTGTCAAAGCATAAGCAAAGCTTGAACCCACTCCGCCAGCTCCAATAAGAACAACTTTATTAGACTTAAGCATAAATTACTCCATATAAATTTAAAACTACATACAACTAATTTTAAATAAGTAATGATAAAAATATTCTATCCCATTTTCAAGGGCTTTGCCAATCACATGACTTTAAAAATTAAAAACAAATTTAATTATCATTGGATTTTAGAACCGCGAGAAAAGCACTTTGTGGAATTTCAACATTTCCCACCATCTTCATTCGCTTTTTACCTTCTTTTTGCTTTTCTAAAAGTTTCCTCTTGCGAGTAATATCACCACCATAACACTTGGCAGTAACATCTTTTCTAACGGGAGAGATTGTCTCTCGAGCAATAACATTAGAGCCAATAGCGCCTTGAATAGCTATTCTAAACTGTTGCCTTGCTATTTCATCTTTCAATTTTTTACAAATCCCAATAGCCTTGGTTCTGGCAATATCTTTAAAAACCAATTGAGATAGTGCATCAACTCTATCTCCATTGACTAATATATCTAATCTTACTAAATCTGTATATTCATAATCTAAAAGTTCATAATCAAAAGAAGCATATCCGCGACTTACAGATTTAATCTTGTCATAAAAATCAAAAAGGATTTCAGAAAGGGGCATTTTATAAATAAGTTCAACACGCTTAGTATCAAGATAAATCAAGTTTGTCTGCACTCCTCTTTTTAATAAACATACACTCATAATATTCCCCAAAAATTCTGTAGGGACAATAATATTAGCCTTAATATAAGGCTCAAGAACGCTTTCAATAGCTTCATTTCCAGGAAATTGCTCAGGGGTTTCAATAAAATAAGGCTCTCCCTTTTTAGGGATTATTTTGTATCTAACAGAAGGAGAAGTCAATATCACATTTAAATTAAATTCGCGCTCAATGCGCTCTTGAATAACTTCTAAATGCAAAAGACCAAGAAATCCGCATTTAAAACCATGCCCAAGCGCCGATGATGAATCTTTTTCAAATGTTAACGACGCATCATTAAGCTTTAATCTATCCATTGCCTTTAAAAGATCATCATATTGATTGGCATCAACCGGATACACCGAAGAGAATACTACAGGCTTAACTTCTTTAAATCCCTCAAGAGGAGATAATGCGGGAAAATCACAAAGGGTTACTGTATCTCCAATCTTCACATCTGATATATTTTTTATTCCTGCAATAAAATATCCAACATCTCCTGCTTCTAGATTATCTTTTCTTTCAAGTGATATTTTAAAAATTCCAATCTCTTCAATTAAATGCTCGCTATTAGTATGCATTAACCTAATCTTATCGCCTGTTTTGATTTGTCCTTCAAAAATCCTAAAATGAACAACAACCCCCCTATAAGAATCATAATGTGAATCAAAAATTAATGCTCTTAATGGGGCCTTAACACTTCCTTTAGGAGATGGCACGTACTTACAAATAGCTTCAAGCAAATCATCAATTCCTATTCCATTCTTAGCAGAAATCAAAATAGCAATTTCTTCATTTAATCCTAAATCATTTTTTATTTGCTTTTTTACAAAATCAACATTAGCATTCGGAAGGTCTATCTTATTAATAACAGGAATAATTTCTAAATCATGCTCAAAAGCCATATAAAAATTAGAAACTGTTTGAGCTTGTATTCCCTGACTTGCGTCAATTAATAAAAGAGCACCTTCACAAGATGAAATTGCTCTTGAGACTTCATAAGAAAAATCAACATGGCCTGGGGTATCTACAAAATTTAACTCATAAAAATCACCGTCATTGCTTTTATAAGTAATTGTTACTGCCTGACTTTTTATTGTAATTCCTCTTTCTCGCTCAATATCCATACTGTCAAGCATTTGACTTTTAAAATCACGATCGGATATTATTTTAGCCTTTTGAATAAATCGATCAGCTAATGTAGATTTACCATGATCAATGTGTGCAATAATGCAAAAGTTTTTCTTACGAATACTAATACTATTCCCCCCCTGAACTACAAGTCAAGATTTAAAAATTATTTTTTTTAAAATATACAGAATTTTTAATTTGACTTCTTGATTTCGCAATATAAGGAGAAAATCCTGGTGCAAGATCTACTATTAATTTCCAAGTATCTATTGCTCTAAATTTATAATCGCCATTAGAATATGCATAAGTAGCAGCAGCAACATTATAAACTATTTCCCAAAAATCTGTAGATTCAAAAGCATTTTTTATTGCCTTATACTCATTAATTTTTTGAACAAAAGACCTTAAATTTCTAAACTGATACACAGGTTCATAATAACAAACATAATCATACATTCTTGTTAAAATTCCTACTGCGGCTATAAGTCCATGAGTAATTGAAAGTTCATAAGCTTTTAAGCGCAAATAAACTTTTGACAATAATTGATGAGTATCAATAACATTGTAGTTTTTAAATCTGTAAAGATTAAAAGTAAAATCAATACCAAAAGCTCCTCTTACTTGTTTTAAATAAGAAGTTAAATAAAATGAAACATTAAATTCATTATTTGACATACTACTTTCGCCCTGAGAATAATCATGATAACTGTAATAATCTTTTTTAGTTGAAAACTTGTTTAATATGTCATTCAAATAATCTATCGTATCAACATAATTATTCTCAAGTTCAGCCATTTTAGCTAAAGAAAAAAGTATTTTTTTTTCAAAAGATTCATCTAGTAAATAATCTTTGTCTTCAAAAGACTTGTAAAGGTTTAATTTTTCAAGAATAGCATTGCCAGACATACCATAAGCTACTGACAAATAATAACTGGCTTCAGGATAAACGCCCTTTCTAAGCAAAGCTTCCTGCAAATAATTAATAGCCTGTGTAAGATTAGATTTACTAAATTCAGATTTAGAATAAAGAAATTGCCTGCCTTTTTCAAGTAAAATCCAATACGGAAAATTTTTATTACTTGAAGAATTCGAAAAAATAGAAAAAGGCAAAGCAAAAAACAATAAAACCACATTTCTCATAATAATAAATATATTAAATTAACTCATAAATTACGAGAAAATTTAATATTAAAAGAAATAATAAATCAAAATTAAACAAACTTAAATATCATTAAGAATACCATTACAAAAAGAGCAACAGATTCAATTAATCCTAAAACTAATAGATATGTAGCAAATCCTTTCCCGGTCTCAGAAAATGCATCACAAGCGCCTGCTGCTGCTTTACCTTGAGCAAATCCAGAAACAGCAATAGCAAACCCACCACCAAGACCAGCTCCAAGCAACAACCATGGATTTGTCTGCATCATTACCTCATATAATGTGTTCATCAAAATATATCCATATATTATTTGGGTTAATGGTGCTGAAACAAAAACGATCAATAAAAATGGTGCTGGCTTTCCTTGCATATAGCATCTCTTCCATGCTCCAATAGCAGCACTACCTGCTGCCCCCATGCCCAACGCAGAACCTATTGCTGAGATTGTTAAAGCTGAATTAACTCCTATTAAACCTATATCCATAAGTACTCCTTTTTATTTATTTTTTCATTTTTCTAAAAGGCTTATAAGCATATCCACTCCATTCTTGCCCTAAATGGTTTGAAAATTCAAGCATATTAAGCCTTACTCCATGAACAATTACTGAAAGCAAAGATAACATTATATTTAAAACATGCCCAAAAAGTATAACAATAATTCCAACTACTACAAAACCAATATTAGAAGATTTTAACAAAGGTATTGACATAGTATTAAAACTTGCTGAGATTGAAAGTCCTGCAAGCCCAACTGCAAAAAGTCTAATATAAGATATTATATCTGCAAACCCCGAAACAGTGGTTAAAAACTGCTCTATAATACCCCCAAAACTTTTCAATATACACTTGAAAAAATTTGAGCCATCTTGCTTACTAAAAACAAATACAAGTACAACACCAAAATATATTACATTATAAACAGCATTATGCATGGGAAATCGAGATTGACTTAGTATTAAATTCAAAACAAGATAATAAAGTCCAAATATACACATAAGCCAACCAATCTGTGCAATTGAATGAATATAAGGCTTTTCTTTTACTTGTCTTAAAAAATTCCAAGCATGCGCTAATGAAATTTGCAAAACTCCTATTGAAAAACAAATAAAGATAATATTTTGTACACTATTTTTCTCTGTCAAATAACTAACTTTAAATGAATTTAAAATAGGAAACATTTCAAGAATTAAAGGACTACCAAACCAAGTCCCAGTCATGGCGCCATAAAGTATCGATGATACACTTAGATAAAATATTAACCCATGAACTGGCGTTAAGGGCTTGCCCTTAAAAAGAAAACTCAAACTAAGCAAAATTCCTATCAAAAAAAATATCACTCCATAAGCCGCATCACCTATGATCATACCAAAAAACACAAAGAAAAATAACATAAAGATAAAACTTATATCCCTTTCTTTATACCCAGGAATTGTCTCTAAAATATTAAAAATAGGTGCAGCCAAATTGGCAATTCCTTTTCTTTTTATATAAGTTGGAATAATATCATTTTCTTCAGGATCTGCAAATTGCACCGCAAAACCTGCTTTTAAAACTGCGCTTTTAAGAGATTCTTGACTTTCAGCTGGAACAAATCCTGTAATATACGAAAAATCCTCAAAATCGGTTTGCATATCAGCTAAAACTTGCTCAAACTCTACTATTTGATCGTAATTTTTTATCTCATCTCTTAAAATATCAATATATTTATTAAAAAGAGAAATTTGAGTCAATTTTTGATCTAAAATCTCATCAACAACCTTTAATTTATTATTAATATAATTAAGATCATAATTAAACTTAAACTCATCAGCAATTTCAATTTTTTGCTCAAACTCACCAACACTCACAAAATAAGAAGTGTTTTTTACGTTTTTAATCAAAAACACATTAACATTAGGGTCTCTTAATAAATTTTTATATTCACTTTTTTGAATTTTAAAAAATTGAATATAAATGTTAGACTCTTTCAATTTGTCAATATTCTCTAAAGAAAAATTTCCCCAAACAGAAATCAAATTCCTTTCATGCAATAAAGATCGTTTAATGTCTTGAAATTCTTTAATTTCATTACCTAAATTGACTATGCTTTTTGCAATATCTAAAAAATTTCCATTAGAAGATTTTAAAGCTTTAACGCCTCCATCTTCTCTAAGCAGAGAAAAAGCTTGTGTTAAAATTCGCCTATTATCAATGCTTTTTTGCAAAGACTCTGAATTCTTGCTGCAAGAATTAATGTGAACTGCTCCAAAGTCTCTTAAAATCTCTAATGATTCTTTTTTATATTTTGATAAAGTCAAAAGTAAAACTTTTTTCATTTTTACAATCATAAGCTGTTCCTATTTTTTTTTATCAAACTAGATTTAGCAATTTTACCTCTTACAACAGCCGCGGTTTGCTGATCTCCAAGATATATATTAATTTTTTTTATATTAGCCTTAGCTGTTGGTATCATAACTTTCTCAAATAAATTAACCCTCTGAGATGTTACTCGAAACTCTTTTAAAAGCAAATCAATCTGTTTTTTTAAAATTCTAAGTTCTACATCAATTTGAATCACAATTTTAAGAATTTCAATCCCTTTATCTACCCAATAAGGGGTAAAAAGTAAGTCATGCCTTATCTCTTCATATTCAATAGAATCGAATATAGGAATTGCAACCCCTGCAATATTTAAAGACTTTTGGACTACTGTTTTTACTTGAATCCAACTCTCAAAAGGAAATTTTTCGCTAAAAAGAGAAATCCAATTAGAAATACTCTCCTTAAGTTTTTGTTGCTCAAGTTTTTTAATTCTACAAGAATTCTCAATTTTAACAATTTCCATATAAAGCTGTTGCTTTTTAAGCTGCAAAGTAGGTAAATATCTCTTAAACATTTTAAGTTCATCTTTTTGCTTTTTAAGATCATTTTTGGTTAATTTAATTTTAGACATAATCAATAAGTCTCTTTTTTAGGCCAATACTTTTCAATAAGGTCTGTTTTTATTCCCGTTTCTTTTGGACTAAAACAACTAGCAAGAATCTCCCAGCCCAAATCTAAAGCCTCTTCTAGTGGAATATTAACAGACAAATCCATCATCTTGCTTTCAAACATATTGCTATACTTGAGCAATTTTTCATCCCACTTGGTCATATTAAATCCCATAGCCTTTTTTTCTACAGACTCTTTTGAAGATGCATAAAGCTTGATCATTGAATCCATTATAGTCCTATGATCGTCTCTAGTTCTACTATTTACCATTTGCTTAAGTCTTGAAAGCGATCCAAAAGGCTCTATCCTCCCGCCCTTTAAATAATACTGTCCTTCTGTAATATACCCGGTGTTATCAGGAACAGGATGAGTAACATCATCACCCGGCATTGTTGTAACCGCAAGTATTGTAATCGATCCTGCACCTTCAAAATCAATAGCTTTCTCATAACGATATGCAAGCTGAGAATATAAATCTCCGGGATAACCTCTATTAGAAGGTACTTGTTCCATTGTAATAGATATTTCTTTCATCGCATCAGCAAAATTTGTCATATCTGTAAGAAGCACCAAAACTTTTTTACCTTTAAGGGCAAACTTCTCAGCAACAGAAAGCGAAATATCAGGAACGGTTAAAGATTCAACAACAGAATCATTAGCGGTATGAACAAAAAAAATTGCCCTACTTAAAGCGCCACCTTTTTCTAAGGAATCTTTAAAAGTTAAATAATCATCATTCTTAAGCCCCATTCCGCCAAGAATTATTAAATCAACTTCTGCTTGAAGTGCAATTCTCACAAGCAGCTCATTATAAGGCTCCCCAGAAACAGAAAAAATTGGTAATTTTTGAGATTCAACAAGAGTGTTAAAAACATCTATCATTGGAAGCCCCGTTCTTATCATATTTCTAGGAACAATCCGTTTTGTAGGATTTGCAGAAGGCCCCCCAATTTCAATCAAACTATCATCAAGAGTAGGACCTCCGTCTCTAGGATTTCCAGAACCATCAAAAATTCTGCCCAACAAATTATCAGAAAATGAAACCTGCATTGAATGGCCCAAAAACTTTATCTCGTCTGACGTGGAAACACCTCTTGTGCCACCATAAACCTGAAGAGAAACTTTTTCTCGATCAAGCTTAATCACTTCGGCTAGAGAACTTGTATCTTTTGCTTTCACAATAGCAAGCTCACCATACTTAATGCCTTGAGCTGTAACAGTTATTACATTGCCTGCTATAGACTCTATTTTACTATAGACTCTTTTCATATATGTATTTCTCCAAACCCCTAAATTACCTTTTTAAAATTTATCAATTCATTCAAAGCATACTCCAATTTATTAAACTTATAATCTTTAAAAGAAGAAAGATTCATGTCTAAAAGATTTTGCCTTAATTCATTTATAAAATCTCTTGCTTGAAGTTTATCAGAAAACTCAAAGTTGGCTTTAAGAATGTTATAAACTATATCAAACATATAATTTTGACGCTCTGAATTTACAGCAGCATCAACAGAATCAAATGAATTTTGTTGTAAATAGCATGCATCAAGAAGTTCCGATTTCAAATAAATTAAAAAATCCTCGTTACTTATGCCCTCCTCCCCAACAACTTTCATCATCTGATTGATTTCGTTGCCTTTTACCAAAAAAGATCTTGCATATTCCGTCTTTTCAGAATCAATAACACCTTTATATTTGCTCCAAGATTCAAGAGGGCTAATTGCTGGAAATTTCCTAGCATCAGACCTTTCTCTTGTAAGTCCGTGAAATGCTCCTACAACCTTTAAAGTTGCTTGAGTAACTGGCTCTTCAAAATTACCACCAGCAGGGCTTACAGAACCACCAACTGTTACAGATCCAATATCGCCATTATTAAGAACTACAATGCCTGCCCTTTCATAAAAGGAAGCAATAATAGATTCAAGATATGCCGGAAAAGCCTCTTCACCTGGAATTTCTTCAAGACGACCAGACATTTCTCTCATAGCTTGCGCCCATCTTGAAGTTGAATCTGCCAAAAGAAGAATATCAAGTCCCATTTGCCTGTAATACTCACCAATAGTAATAGCAGTATAAACAGAAGCTTCCCTGGCTGCAACTGGCATTGAAGATGTATTACAAATAATACAAGTCCTATCCATTAAAGATTTACCTGTTTTTGGATCCATTAACTCAGGGAATTCCTTAAGAGTTTCTACCACTTCTCCTGCTCGCTCACCACAAGCTGCAATAATCACCACATCAACATCAGCATTTCGACTTGTAACCTGTTGAAGAACCGTTTTTCCAGCCCCAAAAGGTCCCGGAATGCAAAAAGTTCCACCCTTGGCAACTGGAAAAAATGTATCTATAATCCTCGTTTGAGTCAACATAGGCTCACTAGGAATAAGTCGTTCTTTATAATTAGTAATAGGAATTTTAACAGGCCAATGAAAAGACATTGTAATGCTATGCTTCATGCCAGAATCATCTTCAATTACAGCAATTTGCTCATCAATCGAATAGTCACCATCATTTACAATCTCCACAATTTTATAAGAATCTCTTTTATAAAATGGAATCATTATTTGGTGGTGAACAGTTCCCTCAATCACAAAACCTAAAAAATCTCCCGCAATAACGATGTCTCCAACCTTGGAGGTTCTTTTAAAATTCCACTTTTTATCTTTATTCAAGGGCCTTAAATATACTCCCCTTTCTAAAAAAAATCCACATTGAATAGCCAATTCGGGCAAAGGATTTTGAAGCCCGTCATACACTTGAGTTAAAAGACCTGGCCCAAGTTCAACTGTTAAAAGCTTGTCTGTAAATTCAACTAGATCCCCAACAGATATGCCTTTTGTCAATTCAAAAACTTGTGCATCAACTTCATTGCCTCTAACACGAATTACTTCGGCTTTTAAATTTCTACCAGCGGTCTTTACAAATAAAACTTCATTCATAGAAACTGAACCTTCTACCTCAATAGTAACCAAGTTTCCATTAACTCCAACGACTTTTCCTTTTGTATTCATTTAAATTCCTTTTCTAAACTTTTTCATTAGTTTTATCAATTAAATTTTTACAAATATTGTCAAAATTTTGAATACCCAATTTTTCTTTAAATAAATTATGCCTTAAAAATAACCTTAGCTTTAAAAAGTAAATTATTAATTTCTCAAAATCAAATTCATGCCCAACCTCAAGATCAGTTAAAAATTGCCACTTAAGAAGATCAAAACTTAATTCTATTTCAAAAGGATTTTCTTTCAAACAGATATTTTTCAAAATACTCAGATAGTAACTTGAAAAGTAAGTAGATTCTAAATAGAAATCCTTAGACAACCCCAATTTTTCTGCCCTTAAAACCGCAAGTGTATATCTTATTGCATCTTCAAAATCAAAGAAAAGATCAATAACTTTTGACTTACCCCTATCTACCTTAAATTCTAACAACCCTTTTAAAAAATCAAAGTCCTTTTTACTTAAAGAAATTTCGACATTATTCAAAAAATCTGAAACACTATAATTTTTCAAAGATTTTAAATCAATATAAGGCAAAGAAGATAAAACATAATAATATGAATCCAACACAAAAGTCTCCTAGACCACTTTTATAACTTCCTTAAATCTTGGATTAAGATAATCAAAAAGAATGCCTGCAATAGTTTCAGCTGAAAAATCATAATGCAAACTAATATTCTTTTTTTGAATCTTAAAACCTTTGCTTATGCCTCTGAAAGGTCTAAGCTCCATTCCTTCCTTAAGTTTATTGCCAAGCTTTAGTTTTAATATCTGCTCTAAACTAGAAAAATCAGATTCATTTAATTGAATAACTAATTTTTCTCCCTTGGCCCATGAATCTGTTATTTTAATTATAAGCTCTGCTAAGAAATTATTATCACTAAAAACTTCTGATACATTATCTTTTAAAGCATTTTCAAAAAGAGATTTAAGATTCTTTTCAACGCCAATAATTAAATCCCTGATGGCCTGACGAGAAGCTTCAAGAGCATGAGATTTATAATCATTGGCTTCTTTTTCTGATTTTACCTTTAATACTCTAGCGGCTTCTTCTGCTCTAGCAACTATTTCTTCTGCCTCTCTTTTAGCCTTCAAAATAATATCACTAGATACTCGCTCAGCTTCTTCAAGCCCATCTTTTTTAATTTTATTTATCAGATCCTTTACTTCAAATTGCATTAAAACTCCTTATCATACAACATAAAAATAATAACTTAACACCTATTAGCAAGCAAAGCTTTTCAAAAGCATACAATAAATTTTTAATATCAAAAATTTTACAATATTAAAAAATATATCAAATTGACGCAATAATATTTCTTTGATGAATATATTTATTCTCAATTATTAGAAATAATACAACCATTAAAAAAATGGCCCAATAATTTTATAAACATTGCCATCAAGCACTATATCAAGATTTTTGCTTGGAAATTTATTTTTAAGTCCTTCTCTAAAGATTTCAATACCCCTTTTATTTATCTTATCCCAAAATTCACTATCAACAAAATTTAAAGTTAATATCTCAATAATAATCAAATAACCTCTTCCAAACTTAGATCCATAACCCGACGTAAAAGTTGTTGTAACGCTAAAAAGACCATCCAAAAGACCATTCGCGGCCTTGCCCCTAAACGGCCTGTTGGGGTGAATATCATAAGAATTGCCAAATTCATTCTCAAGCACAAAATCAACATCAAGGCAAATGTGAAACAATACATTTTCAAATTCATTAAATTTTGATATATTCACCTAAATTAAATCTCAACTATAGTTTTTCCAGACCCGCCATCACTAGGGTGAGCAAAATAATATTTTCTAACAAACTTCAATTCCTTTAGCAAATTGTGAACTTCTCTCATAAGATGCCCCTCACCTTTTCCATGAATGATCTCAAATTTATTAATGCCATTTAATATAATATTATCTATTTTCTTATTCAAAAAGTCTAGAGCATCAACGGCTCTCATGCCCCTAATATCAACGGTAAGACTTAATAAATTCTCCTTATCATAATCAATTGAAAAGTTAAAATTTTTACCATCCTCTTTTTTTTCTTTAAAGTTTTCCAAAGATATCTCTGAGCTAGAAACACTAACATTAAAAGCACCTACATTAACAGTAATCTTCTTTTTTGAAATCTCAACTATTTTCCCTTTTGCATTAGAATTAAGTATCTTAACCCTGTCTCCTATTTTAAAATTTGCAGCCATATTTCTCTTATTGTTAAGAGAATTTACTTTATTTAACTTAAGGTCTACATTTTTTTTCAAATCTGATATAAAAGCTTTATTCTTTGCAACATTAATATTGCCCTCTTTTATCTCTCTAACCAAATTTTCTAAAACTTTTCTTGAATTTTTTAAAAATTCATTCTGCTCATTTAAAAGCTCTGTCTCAATATTTTTTTCCTTTAATAAAAGATCTTGATGAAAATTTTCTATCTCTTTTTCTCGCAATTCTATTTGGATTAATTTCTTATTCATATTTTCTTTAATTAAAAGCAAATCTTTTTCTTTTTCTATTAATTTTTCTAAAATTTCATTAATTTCTGTTTTTTGAGATGAATAAATTTCATTAGCACGAACTACTATACTCCTGTCAATCAAAGCCCTACTAGCAACATTAAACGCATAACTTTCACCAGGAATGGAAAAAATTAAATTATAATTGGGCTGCATCGTTTCTAAATCCATCCGCATAGAGGCATTAATAACACCCTTATGGGTATATGCAAAATATTTAAGAGCATTATAATGCGTTGATATTAAAACATAAGGATTAATATTGATTAAATATTCAAGAATTGAAATAGCAAGCGCCTGACCTTGATCAATGTCCGTCCCTGAGCAAAATTCATCAAATATTACAAGGCTATTTTTTGTAGTATGTTTTAAAATATAAGAAATATTACTCATATGGCTTGAAAAAGTTGAAAGAGAATTAGAAATTGACTGCTCATCACCAATGTCAATAAAAATGTTATCAAAAATTTTGAAAGTACTAGACTCACCAACAGTAATAGGAATTCCAAATTGAAACATTGCGCTAAGTAGTCCAATTGTCTTTAAAGTTACTGTTTTCCCACCAGCATTAGGGCCAGTAATAATTACAACACGGTTCTCAGAAGGAGTAAAAGTTATTGCCTTTGGATCCTTTAACAAAGGATGATGTGCATCAAAAATATTTAATATATTTGAAATCTCAGGGAATATCCCTTTAGTTTTGATTCCATAAATCGCTCGTGCTTTTAAAGAATCATAATACAAAAAATTATTATAAAGATTATTTAAAAGAACAATGTCGTTATGAACTTTAGCAGAAAGATTTTGTAAAATTTTTAAAATTATTCTTTCTTTTTCTAAACTCAAATAATTTAACCTATTGTTATCGTTTAAAATATCATTTGGTTCAATATAAAATGTTTCACCTGATGATGAAATAGAAATAATATTGCCCTTAATTTTACCTTTAAAATTAGACTTAAGAGCAAGGGTATATTTATTTGATTTATAATAAACAAAATTAGAAGTCAAATATTCTGCATTCAGACTAATTATTCTTTTTATCTGATTTTCAACTCGCCTATTTAAATTTTTAATTTCAAATTCAATCGAATCATATTCTTTTACAACACCACTTTTCAATTCAAGAGAATCAACATCTATATGTTCTTTCAATTCATTAAGCAAATTTTTTAGTTCTGGGTTTAAAAATAATAAATCAGATAAAATTTGAACATTAAGATGCTTGATATCACTATTTTTATGCAAAAATAAATTTATTCTTAAAATCTCATCTAAAAACACTACAATATCTTTCAAATTTTCAATAGAAACTCTTGAATTTTCTTTTGATAATAATGAAATAAGATATTTTAAACCATTTATAAAAGAGTTTGGATATCCTTTATAACTCTCAAAAAGCATTCTAATCAGACTTACAAAGGAGAACATTTTCTCTAAACTTTCTCTTGTTTTTAATATTTTTTGATTCCTTAGTAAATCAACAGTGTCTGGATTAGAAACGTACTTAGATACTAAAGATAAAATTTCATAAAAATCGATATTTTTTAAATATTTATCTTGCTTATCTTGCATAATTTTTATAATTTTTAAGCTCTGACAAAATCTTTAAATAGCTTTCGTATCTAAGTTTAGAAATACCATTGCCTAAAGAACTTGTAACAGAACAACAAGGTTCGCTAACATGCAAACAAGATTTATATTTGCAAAAACTAGCAAAATTTTCAAACTCTTTAAAATAATACTTAAGACTCTCAAAAGGCAATGTTTCAATTCCAAACTCCTTTATTCCTGGAGTATCAACTATTATTCCACTCTCAGAATGAAATGATATCGAATAAACGGTGGTATGCTTTCCCCTGGAATATTTATGTGAAATTTCATTTACCGATTGAGAAGCCCTTGAATCAATTAAATTTATCAAAGAAGATTTACCAACACCAGACTGGCCAATAAAAGAAGTTCTTGAATTTTTCAAAACCTCTTTCACTTCTTTAATGCCCTCAGAAGTTTTAACAGAAGTTTTTAAAACTTTGTATCCTAGATTTTCATAAATTTCAGAAAATTCTTGCGCCCTTTGACTTATTCCTTTGTCAATTTTATTAATTACAATAACAGGAACAATATTTTGCTCTTCTGCAACAACAAGAACTCTGTCAATAAAAAAATTTTTCATCTCGGGGAAATTAGCAGAACTTACAATCAAAACATTATCAATATTAGAAACAATTGTCTGCCTAAGATCTGCTTTCTTGTTGTAACGCCAAAGAATATTTTTCCTATTTACTCGCTTATCAATATACACCTTGCGAGAACCATAAATATACCCCAAGACTATATCCCCTGGAACTAAAGGACTATACTCCTTGCAACCTGTTTCTAATACTTTACCCTTAAAAATTCCTTCATAAATTAACTTACTGCTAAGCTCTAAAATAGAGTATATATTATTCACTCCCCAAATAACTTCAAATTCAAGATAATTCAAACTATCATTCCTTTAAAGCGGAGATTATATTTTTTGCAAAAATTTTGATAAAAAGTTAAATTTTTATTTTCGGTCAAATAAAACTCATCTACAAAATCAACATCATTTTTATAATAATTACCCTTATGTTCAGAAAAATTCATTGATCTAATAAGATTTTGTACCACTAATTCACGATTCTCGTAAACAGGAATTTTTAAAAAATCTTCTATCATTGCCTTAAGATGCAAATAATGCGTGCATCCAAGAAAAACAATTTCTCTACCAGTATTTACAACTTCAAATTTTAAATCTTCCAAACATCTAAGAGCATCTTTTTTGTACCTCTTTCCATATTCAACAAAATTAACAAGCTCCCCAGCAGATTTTACAAGCAAATCATTGTGTATATTTACTTGATCCTTAACAAATTTGCTTTCAAGGGTAGTATTTGTTGCAATCAAAAGAACCCTTTTTAAAGCAAGATCTGAAACTGAACTTATCTCTGGCAAAGTATAAACTACCGGAAAAACAAAATTCAATTTATTGTGTACACTAACAGAAATTGTATTGCAAGCTAAAATTAATGCGCCAATATTATAGATTTTTTGAAGTTTTTTAGTTAACAACAAAACTGCTTCTAAAAGATATTCAGGACTTTTTTCTCCATAAGGAAAGTTTTTATTATCGGCAATATAAACATATTGAAATCCCCCTATTTTACTTTTAATATATTTAAAATAAGAAAGTCCCCCTATTCCTGAATCAAAAACAATTATTACTTTCTTGAAATTTTTCATTACAAAATAATAATCACCCCTAAAAAATAAAGTATAAATATTAACAAAGTTAATATCAAGAATTAAAATAATAAAAATTGTTAAATGTTTTTTTTAAAAAAAGTTTTAAGTTATAATAAAATTGATTTAGCAATATTAATAAATATTTAGGGTGATAAATAAAATGTTTACAAGCATTAAAGATATTTTAAAAAAGCCAATTTTAAACAGCAATATTACAATAAACGGCTGGATTAGAACAAAAAGAAGTAATGGTAAGATTGGATTTATAGAAATTAATGACGGCTCAACACTTAAAGGAATTCAAGCTGTAATAAATGAAGAAGAAAATCAATTTAGTGAAAAAGATCTAAAAAAATTAACAACCGGAGCAAGCATATCGTTAACAGGCCTATTAGTGGAAAGCCCCGCAAAAGGTCAAAATTATGAAATAAAAACACATAATTTTAACGTAATCGGAGAAACAGACCCAGAAACTTACCCATTGCAAAAGAAAAGACATTCTTTTGAATTTTTAAGAGAAATACCTCATTTAAGAATACGAACCAACACATTTGGGGCTATTGCTAGGGTAAGAAATAAAATTTCATACAAAATTCATGAATATTTCCAAAAAAATGGTTTTTTTTATATTAATACACCAATAATTACATCAAATGATGGAGAAGGTGCCGGAGAAATGTTTAGGGTTTCCACACTAAAATTTAATAAACCAAACAATGCACTTAACAATATTGATTTTAAAGACGATTTTTTTGGAAAAGAAGCTTTTCTCTCTGTCACCGGGCAATTGCACGGGGAAGCATACGCGATGGCTTTATCTAAAATATATACATTCGGCCCAACATTTCGAGCAGAAAATTCTAACACCACACGCCACGCTTCAGAATTTTGGATGATAGAACCAGAAATGGCTTTTTATAAGCTTGCCGACAATATTACACTAGCAGAAGATCTTTTGAAATATCTTTTAAGTTCAATTTTAAACGAATGCTCACAAGATATGGATTTTTTGGAAAATTATATTGAAAAAGGCTTAATTAAAAAACTAGAAAATGTAATAAATTCAAATTTTGAGGTTATTACCTATACTAAAGCAATTGAAATTCTTGAAAATTCAAAAAAAAATTTTGAAACAAGGCCCTGCTGGGGAATAGATTTGCAAACAGATCATGAAAGATACTTAACAGAAGAAACTTTTAAAAAACCAGTAGTGGTCATTGATTATCCAAAAAATTTCAAAGCATTTTACATGAAAGCAAATAAAGACAACAAAACTGTTAAAGCAATGGACATACTTGTTCCAAGAATTGGAGAGATTATAGGGGGAAGCGAAAGAGAAGATGACCTGCAAAAATTAGAAAATAGAATAAAAGAATTAAACCTAAACATTGAAAATCTAAACTGGTATCTTGACCTAAGGAGATTTGGCTCGACTCCTCATTCTGGTTTTGGACTTGGACTTGAAAGATTGGTGCAATACTCAACAGGAATATCTAATATAAGAGATTCAATACCATTCCCAAGA
Organism: Borreliella bissettiae DN127; assembly: GCF_000222305.1. GTDB lineage: Bacteria > Spirochaetota > Spirochaetia > Borreliales > Borreliaceae > Borreliella > Borreliella carolinensis. The sequence goes on from NC_015921.1 coordinate 100,053, forward strand.
ACCCCTAAAAATCTTTATTTTTAATCAACCTAAAGGAAACAAAAAGATGAAATTAACAAAACTTTACAAATTAATGCTACTCTTTCTTTTTGTAACAAGATTATTTTCAGTAAAAGATGAAAAATTAAACAATAAATTGGAATTATTTTCAAATGTAGAAACAAAAATAAAAAAAAATTCAATTTTAAAAAGAGATCCAAATAGTGAAAAAAATATAAATTCCAATATATACATACAAAAATCAAAAAAAATTAATTACCCCAACAGAAATTTAGACAAAAATATAAATCAAAAAACTGCAAATGCTGTAAACCTTACAACAACTAACTATGTTAAAGTTTATCCTAGCTATAAAGGTGATAACTTTCAAGAAATTAAAAATAATAATAAATTCCCAGTTAAAACCGAAAAAACTCATATGCTAATCGGCCCAATATTAAAAGATAATCTAGGAATAATTATTAAAATGCTAAAAACAAAGGGATACACTTTAATAGAATATATAGAGGACAATAATTAAGATTTATTTTTTGCCAAAAATCTTAAAACCTCATTAAGTTCATCATCTATACATTTAAAACTATTCTTATATTCATTTTCATTTAATCCTGTCAGCTCATGATTTCCATAATGAATCCAAGTATTTAATTCTTCTTGATTAGAATATTTATTAACATAATAATCAGGAATATAATCTACAAATCCATGATCCTTATAATCGTAAACTGCTATTTTAACATTTTTACTCTCTATGCCCTTTTTTAAAACTTCATTTCTCAAATAAACAATAGTACGCCCCGTATCAAAAATGTCATCAACAAATAAAACTTTATCGCCTGCCCTTAAATATTTTGGATCATAAGTCCAACCATCTATCATTATCTTTTTTTGCTCATTAAAAATATCATAAGATCTAGCAACAACAGCAGCATATAAAAGGGGTTTATCTACTTTTACAAATTTAAAAAATTCGCTAATAATATTGCCAAGATAGGCTCCTCCTCTCAAAGAAACATACATAATATCTGGAATAAATCCATCTTTATAAATTTTATAAGCCAACTTAAATCCATTAATTCTTATCTCTTCATAAGAAACATATTTCTTCATAATTAAAACTTATCCCTTTTATTCTTTTCTAATAACAATAAAATTTATTTAATCAAAATATTTTAATGCAAACTAACGCATAATAATTGCATAAAACAAAAAAGGGTTAAGATCAACTCTTAACCCAAAACTAAAACTTACTAAAATGAAATTTTAAAAGAATCATTTCCTCTTAAAATTTTATAAGTATTTTTTCCAACCCCAAGAGCATCATAAAATTCTCTTAAATTAGAAACACTTTTTGAATTTACAGAAAGAATTACATCTCCTGACTTCATCTTAATATTTGGTGCTAAATTTTTATCAATATAATCAACAACAACACCTTTAATCCAATTTCTTAAATTAAGCTGAGCTTTAATATCCTCAACTAATGGATACACAACAAAACCAGGAAGCATCTTTGAAGAAGAAAGCTCTTTATCCTTAGGTCTAACAGCAAGAACAATCTCAATATTTTTTTTGATATTACCTCTTAAAATTTCTACATTTACTTTCTCGCCCGCATAAAAATCGCTAATATATGATGTAACATCTTGGAAAACACTCATGGACACCCCATTAACCTTCACAATAATATCTCCTGCCCTAAGTCCTGACTTAACAGCAGGTGAACCTGGATAAAGAGAAGCAATAATTGCAGCTGAAACATCATTACTTTCAACCCCCAAGCTTTTTAGCACCTCAGAATCTCTTGTCTTTAACGGATAAAAAGAAATTCCAAGCCAAGCCGATTCAATTTTTTTACCTTTAAGGAAAAAATCTACAGTACTTTTAATATTGTTAACAGGAATTGCAAAACCTAAACCAATATTTCCACCAGAATTTGAAGCTATCCAAGCATTAATTCCAATAACCTCACCTTTTATATTTACAAGAGGACCACCTGAATTACCTCTGTTGATTGCAGCATCGGTTTGAATAAATAAATTCCTTGATTGCAAATTAGGATTTGCAGAACGCTGCAAACCACTTACAATACCTGCTGTAACTGTAAAACTAAATTGAAAAGGACTGCCTACTGCCATAACCCAATCGCCTATTTCAAGCTTATCACTATCTCCAAGATCAGCTACTTTAATAGTTGCGTCGTCACTTTCAAAGCTAATAAGAGCAATATCTTTTTTTTCATCTTTGCCAATTAACTTAGCCTTGTGCTTTTTCTTATCATAAGATACAACCTCAAGTTCGGTTGCCTTATCTACTACATGACTATTTGTAACCACATAAAATAATGATTTTTTTTGAGAATCTCTACCAATTATTACTCCAGACCCTGCCCAATTGCTCTTTCTCTCAGAATCAAATTCTGGCATATCAAAAAAGAAAAATGGAATAGGAAAACTCTGCTTGATTACACCTGTTGCATGAACTTCTACAGATGATGGTAAAATTTTCTTGGAAACTTCTCTAAAAGAATCTTGCAAGGCTCGTACTGTATTGTCCTTTTCTTCTGCAAAAACAATGTTGCTTCTATTAGAATCTAAATAATGCATTCCAATAAAAAACCCAATACCCAAAGCCAAAAAACTAAGAAGAAATCCAGAAAAAAACTTTTTTTCCACTTTTATAACCTCCACATAATTACTCGATTTTACAAAAAATATTTAAATATTTGATTAATTTGAAATTTAAACTTCACTTAAAATTAAAGGCAATCCATCAACAACAGCAACAGTATGTTCAAAATGTGCAGAACAACTAAGATCAGATGCAAAAACAGTCCAACCATCACTTTTTATTGAAACCTCGTGCCCCTTTAAGTTTACCATAGGCTCAATAGCCAAAACCATACCCTCTTGAATTCTAATATTTTTAAAAAAAGGTGCATAATAATTTGGAACACTTGGTTCTTCGTGAAGTTGAAATCCAACACCATGACCTGTATATTCTCTAACTATTCCAAAACCAAAGGGCTTTATATAACCTTCTATTGCTTTTGATATATCTAAAATTCTATTTCCCACTTTCATTTCAGCAATACCTTTGTAAAGAGAAGCATTTGTAACTTCTAAAAGCTTGTCAATACCAGGATCTACATTCCCCACTTTAAAAGTTTTTGCCATATCACTATAAAACCCATCAAGAATAACTCCACAATCAATACTAACAATATCCCCAACAGCTAATTTTCTTTTTCCGGGAATGCCGTGAATAACCTCTTCATTAACAGATGCGCAAATAGTGCCCTTAAACCCACGATATCCCTTAAAAGCAGGCTTAGCTCGATTTTTAATAATAAAATCATAGGCTATCAAATCAAGCTCCTTAGTACTAATACCAGGAACAATATTTCTCTCAACTTCTAACAAAGTAAGCGCCAGCAAGTTTGCTGAAGCTTTTATTTTTTTAATCTCATCTTTAGATTTCAATCTTAGTTTAGTCAAAATTCAACTTCCTTTCTCTGAGTGTATCTATCATATTTTTATAAAGCCTTCCTTCATCAGTTTCGTAAAAAGAATAAGAAGCCAAAATGGACTCTTTGCCTTTTTCCATTTTTCCCAAATAAAGATAATTAATTCCCTGTTTTAGGTAGATTTTTGATACAAGCTCACGTTCATGGTTAGTGCTAGAATCTTTATCATAAAAACTACTAGGCAATAAAGATATTCCTTTATTAAAATATTTTTCCGCTTCTTTATAATCTTTTTCAGAAAAGCTTAAAACTCCAAGATTATAATAAATTCCAAACATATATTTTTGAGATTTATTGTCAAAAATTATCTTTTTTGAACTAATAAAATCTCTCTTAAGAAAATAATAATAAAATTTATAAAAATCATACCAATCCTGTTTATTTTCAGAAAAATTATAAATTCTAAAAAATAAATCCAGGTCCTTTAAATCTGAATAAAGCAGCAAATTCCAAGCCAAAAATTGTGCAATACTAGAATTGTATTCAGTCTTATAAAATAGTCGCCACAAATAAGATTTTTTCGCCTCATACTTAGAATTTGCATAATTTAATGCAAAATAAAGTTTAAAAAATAACGGATCTTCCTTGTAATTAGCTATAATTTCATTAGCTTTAAAATAATTTTTAATTCTAAAGTATATGTTTGCTAAATAATAATTTATTATCTTATTATCTTTAAACACCTCATTAGCCTTATTTAAATAAGAAATTGCTCTTTTATGATCATTCTCACTATTAGCTATAAGTGCAAGATTTAAATAAACAAGAACATTGTAATTAGGAAATTTTGTATAAAGCTTTAAATATTCATTTTTAGCATTCTTAATATCTCCTTTTTTGAAATAAGCATCAGCAAGCAAAAAAAGCAAAGTGGGGTCTTCTTCATTTTTAATGGACTTAAGATTGGAAATTGTAAAATCCAAATCATTAAGATTATACGAAATATATGCAAGCTCTTTCAAAAAATTTTTGTCTTCTTTAATTTTGAAAAGTATACGCTTAGCGGCATCTATGTTTTTTTTCTCTATATACAAAAGCATTGCATTTATTAAAAATGCATTATTTTTAAGATTTAAACCTATCTCTTCAAAAATACGAACATCCTTTTCTTTATAGATTTTATCAATAAATTTGTTAAAATCTAAAACCCCATTATCTACACTTAAATTTTTAATAAAGACTTCATCACAAAGCCCTTGATATTCTTCGCTATTTAAAAGATATTGATTTGCAATTCTATAAGCGTCTTTTAAAAGCCCAATTTTAAGTTTAGAATAAACTTCCAAAGCTCTTAACTTCAAATTTCCCGGCAAAACTTTAACACCAAGATTTACTATCTCCCCCATAAGATGATAATCACCTGTATTTAAAGCCCAAAGCTTAGCTCTTTTAACAAGAGCTAGCCATTTAAATTCAGTATTAGCATAATATGATGAAAATAGCATTGCTTTTTTAGCATCAGTGAATTTTTTTTTATCAATATAAAAATCAATCCCCATAATAAGCTTGCTAAAATCTTTCTCACCTTTTAAAAAGTATAAAATATTGGGATCAAAATATAAATAAAAACCCCCTAAAAAAACCGATAATAAGAATAATAAAATGAACACTAAAGTTTTATTTTTTTTCAATACAACTCTCCATATTTTTAAGTAAAGCATCAAGTATACCATTTATAAACTTGTAAGAGTTTTTACTGCCATATTTCTTGGCAATCAAAATTGCCTCATCAATTACAGCACGTTTTGAATTTTTAAAATTTTGGAACTTCAAAGAATAAACGCTCATTCTAAGTATTGCAAGATCAACCTTATCCATACGATCTAAAGACCAATTCAAAGAAATATCCCCAATCAAACTATCAATATGCTCTAAATTATTAAAAGTACCATTTACTAAAGAAGAATAAAACGATTTAATAGATTCATTTTCTATGTCCAATCCTTTATCCTCAATATTAAAAATATCAAAAATATCATCCATTGCACTTTGATTAATATCAACGCTATAAATCTTTTGAAAAGCTAAAACTCTAATTTCATGCATTAAATCCATAATAAAATTATATAAATAAAAATATGTTTTATTTTAGACTAGAATCCAAGATTTGTATATTTGCAGACTTGTTAAGCTTACCATACATATCTTGCTGCACTTGAACAACAATTTGCTGTTGTTGAACATTAATCATATTATTTCTTATTGCATCTTTGACAATCAAATCTGCAGTAGGAGACACTTTATCATTCAACCCTAAAAATCTCTGAGCATATTTTTCTGTAACCTTAATAATATGAAACCCTTCCTTTGAAGCAATTGGCGAAGATATATCACCCTTATTAAAATTAAAAACCTCTTTCACAAAATCGGCTCCAAGAAGATTTTGAGCGCCTTGATCACCCCTTGATAAAAACCCAAGATCGCCATTTTTAGCCTTAGAAGACTCGTCATTTGAATATTTTCTTACAGCTTCTTCAAAAGTAATTTTTTTTGATCTTATTTGGCTTAAAATATTTTTTGCTTGATCTAAAACATCTGATCTTTTTTTATCTTTAGTAGAAAAAAATACATGACTAACTCTTGAAATATCCGGATTTACAAATTTAGTTTTATTAGCCTCATAATACTCAACAATTTCTTTCTCACTAGGGGTTTTGATTTCAGAAAACTTTGGCTGAGCTTGCTTTAAAACAAGTTTTTGGGAAGACAGAGATCTTTTCATTGAAGACAAAAGCTCGCCCCAATTTGTACCTTGTTTTTCTATCATCTGCTTGATTTGCTCATCAGTAAAATTCACAAGCCCAAATTGAGTTCTAATTGTTTGCATAACCTCATCATCTGAAATTTTAATTCCTTGTTTTGAAGCCTCTTGGCTAAAAAGAACATCTGCTATTAAAACTTGCAAAACTTGCTTTTTCTCAGCAGCAGTTAAGTCTCTACCTTGAGTCTTTTTAAATATATCAACCTTAGAATCAAACCCGGTTTTAGTAATAATTTCACTCTTATGTAAATTAATAATAGCAACAGGAGTATTTTGAGCAAAAGAGTTAATCCCCACAGTTCCCAATATTACCCAAAATAAAAAACTCTTCATAACATAACCTCTTATTAACGAATCACTTACCCACTAATTTAACAAAATTTTACATTTAAATCTAGTTAATAAAACATTTTCATCTATACAAAAAACTAGAAATTCCTTGTCCACCACCAATACAAATAGATACTATTCCTTTTGTTTTATTCTTCATTTTCATAGATCGAGAAAGTGTTAATAAAATTCTTGAACCACTAACCGCAAATGGATGCCCCAAAGCAATAGCACCGCCATTTACATTAATAATATTACTGGTTATATTATATTTATTAAACAAGGCCTTTTCAATGCTTAATGCTTGAGCTGCAAACGCTTCATTAACCTCAATCAAATCTATTTCGCTAGGGTTTAAACTTAATTTATTAATAATGCCTTCAATAGCCATATAAGCTCCAAAACCCATATAAAGTGGATCAAGACCAACGCTTTTAAATCCCCCAATATAAGCTAATGGGCTTATCCCTAAGCTTTTTACTCTTTCCTCGCTTGCTAAAATTAAAAAACAAGCTCCATCATTTAAACTAGAGGAATTTCCGGCAGTTACTGTACCCGATTCTTTAAAAACAGGATTAAGAGATGCTAGCTTATTTAAAGTTAAATTATCTCTTATTTCCTCATCACTTGAGACAATCCGGCTAGAGTTGGTCTTCCTGTCAAAAACAGTCAAGGGATAAATTTCATCTTCAAAATATCCAAGTTTTCTTGCCTTTAATGCCTTTTCATGAGAATTAAATGCAAATGCATCTTGCATTTCCCTTGTTATTTTATATTTTTCTGAGAGATTTTCTGCAGTAAGCCCCATAGAAATAAAATTTAGAGAATCTATTAAAGCATCTTTTTGGATTGAATCTTCAAGTCCAAAATTACCAAATTTAAGGCCATCAAATCTAATCTTTCTGGGTAATAAATAAGGAGAATTGGTTAGATCTTCTACCCCTCCAGCTAGAACAATATCATTGTCCCCAAGAGCAATAGAATTAAATGCAAGCTCCAAAGCCTTAAGGCCAGAACCACAAACTTTATTAACGCTAAATGCGGGCACAGCATCGCCCAAACCAGACTTTAAGGCAATTTGTCTTGCAATATTTTGACCAAGTCCTGCAGATATTACATTGCCAATAATAACCTCATCCACTTCACATAACTTATTTCTTTCAAGTAAAGCTTTAACAATTTTTGAAGATTCATCAATAATGTTCAAACCCCTAAAAGAACCTCCAAACTTGAAATTAGGGGTCCTAAGTCCATCAATAATAGCTACCTTTTTTATCACAACTGCTCCTAAAGTCTTAGCAAACTCTATTGAATTATACAATACAATAATCACTATAAAAACTAAGTTTATTTAATAAAAATAAACTATTTAATCTGAATTATTTAATAAATAAACTAAAATGCTATAATTTTAAAATGCGGTTTAAAAAAAAGTTTTTAATAATATTTATAATTTCTGCTTTAAAAGCTTATTCTTATAATTATGCAATTCAATACAAAAATGAAGGTATTGACAAATATTATTTTGAAATGCTAAATGATGGATTCGGATTTTCATTAAGCGATTTTTTTGATGATTTGAGAAGTGGATCTCTAATTTTTACCTATGCCTCAAAATACAATTTTATAATCAATTTAGAAGCACACATGTTAACTTATAGAGGCTACAAAGACTCACCAAAATCTTTAATAAGTAGAACAGACCTAATTGAAATAGGTTTCATGTATTATTTCCCAATCTTATTGCTAATTAATGGAAAAAATTTTGGAGAAATAGATTTGGGGATTGGGGTTAAAAACTTATTATTTGGAGACTGGGGAGGGTACTTAATGCAAAACATAATTCATCTCATTTTAAATCAACGCCGCCCAATTCCAAGTATAAAAAGCTACGATAGCTATAATTATAGGGGATTTTTAAGCTTTGCTCTAAATTACTCATACATGAATTTTTTAAATTTAGAAAATTATATGGATTTATCTTATTTTGCAGATTATTTTATCAAAAACAGTATTGGAATTACGTTAAAAAATGAAAATATTGGATTTGATATAAAATTTTACTCTCAAATTCAAAACCAAATTAAAAGCCTTAAAACATATTCAAAAATACAAGAAGCAGAAACAGGGATTGGAATAAATTATCAATTTTACTCTAAAAATTTTTTCATAACCAATAATTTAAACATTAAAAATTTTTCAACCAAAGAAAATTTCTTAAGCGTTGGAGGATTTGGAATAATCATTACACCTGAAGAATACACAAAAATATCAGAATCAAATAATGAATTTAATGTTGTAAGTAATAATTTTTACTTTGGATTTGACATTATGATTCCATTAAAAATAAGAAATTCATTATTTTATAAAATAAATGAAAACATCAACAATTACTTTTCAATATCAACAAATTATTACACTAATTATAATGAAACTAATAGCTTTACAAATCAATTATCATCAGGCATCATGTATGAATTTTTACCACAAAAAACATTCAATCCTTACATAATTTCGGGATTATTTTTTGCCTATAATCAAAATAACCAAGATATTAAAAGCATCTTCAGACCAATAAGAATAAAAAATATTCTTCAAGTTGGAATTGAAAATGAATTAGGATTTTTGTTCAAAATGCTAAAATACCGCAATACTGAATATATTTTCAAAATATATTCAAAAGCTAGTTATATTCCTATAGCTTATAGCTTAGATGAAAAAAAATTTGAAAAACATTCTATTAACTTTAATTATTTAGGAATTGGATTAGTGGTTAAATAACAACTAATACTGATGGTCTTTATTAACAAACTTAGTAATGTGTGGTAAAAATAATATATCTGCTCTACCCGTAGGACCATTTCTATGTTTTGCTACAATAACCTTAGTTTCTATTGGCTCTACCTCAGCAGAAGACTCAAATTTAAAATCCTTATCCCTGTGAAGTAAAATTACAATATCGGCATCTTGCTCCAATGCTCCTGATTCCCTTAGGCTGGCAAGATTAGGTTCGCGCCCCTCTGTATCTCTTGTGAGCTGAGATAATGCAACAATAGGAATTTCAAGCTCTCTAGCAAGCTCTTTGAGAGATTTACTAATCGAAGCAACTTGTTCATGCCTTGGAAGATTTTTTGTTTCAAAAGAAATCAAACTGATATAATCAACAAATATTATATCTATACCATAAAATCTCTTAAGTTTTCTAGCTTGAGTTGCTAAAGTTAGCAAACTAATATTGGGAGTATCTTCAATATAAAGCTCAGAATCACTAATCTCATTTACAATATCATTTAATGATTTTATCTCTTGTCCAGATAAAATGCTATTTTGAACTTTAAAGCTATCAATACAAGATTGAGAAGATATTATTCTTTTTATTAAAGCATCTGCTGTCATCTCAAGAGAAAAAAATCCTACTTTTTTCTTTCCTTCTTTTCTCAATGCTATAGCAGAAGCAATATTTAAAGCAAATGCCGTTTTACCGATGCTAGGACGAGCACCAACTATAATAAAATCACTATTTCTAAATCCCCCAATAAGAGAGTCGACCTTTCTAAAGCCACTTGGAATGCCAAAATTTGCTTCTTTTTTCTTCATACTGCGCTCATATATCTCATTATGAACACGTTCTGCAATAACTTTAGCATGATAAAGGTTTTTACTAGAATAATCTAACTCAATTGAAAGAATCTTTTGTTGAGACTCTTCAACAATCTCATTAATAGATTTTGTAGAATCACTTATATAATCATTAAGTTCTTTAGAAACATTTAAAATACTTCTGCGAACACTCTGCTCTTTTACAATTTTTGCATAAACATTTATAGTTCTATCTGTTGGCAAATAAACTGAAAGAGAATCCAAATAATCTGGCAAATTAATTAAATCTTTTTTAATCAAAAGTTGGTTTTTTGAAACGTACTTGGATACTTCTTCAAAAACAGTAATAGGATCAATATTTTCCCTTTTTTCATAAAGCGAAACCATTGCTTTGAAAATCAACTTGTGAGTTTCATTGTAAAAATCATCAGCTCTTACATGAAAAGCAATCTGCTCTAATTTATCTGAATTATAAAATATACTAGAAATTACCGCTTTTTCTGCACCATCATTAAAAAGAAGTGCAGAATTTGAAAAAGCTGCTAAAGCCACAAACTACACCCTTTCTTTCCAAACCTACTCATCTGTTTTATTTAACTTTTTATTTAAAGACTTTTCATTCTCTTGCTTTTTTTCTTTTTTTATCTCTACTTTAATAATAGAACTAATACCCTCATAAAGCTTAATTGTCACATCATAAGTTCCAAAAGCCTTTAAAGTCCCATGATGTATATCTATTTTTTTTCTCTCTATATCAAAGCCAAGTTTTAAAAGTTCATCAGCAATATTTAAACTGTTAACACTATGAAACAATTTACCAGAATCATTAGATTTCATGAAAAATTCTAATTTAACAAGATCAAGCTTAGATTTCAAATCATTGGCCATTTGCCTTTTGGTTTCTTGCTTTTTTAATATTGATCTTCTTTTTTGATTAAAAATCTCAATATTATGTTTATTTGAAAAAACTGCAAAACCTTTGGGCAGCAAATAGTTTCTTGCAAATCCATCTCTTACCTCTACAGTATCTCCTTCTTTTCCAAGATTAATAAAATCTTCCTTTAAAATCACTTTCATAATTACCCCTAAATAATTATTTTTTCACAAAAGGCAACAAAGCCATATATCTTGCCCGTTTAATTTCTAATGCCAAACGCCTTTGATGCTTAGCAGAAGTTCCAGTAATTCTTTTGGGTAAAATTTTACCTTGTTCGGTAATAAACTTTTTAAGAAAATCAAAATCCTTATAATCAGGATGTTTGCCAGAATCACAAAATTTACATGACTTTCTCTTAAAAAATCTGAAATTTGAATTTTTCTTAAAACCATCCTGCTGATTTTCAAATCTTGAATCTCTTTGATTTGCATCTCTATCTTTATACATAAACTTAAACTCCATTAAAAAGGTATATCTTCGTTAAATTTATCATCAACAATATCAATATCCTTAACTACATCTTCTTTTTTATGATTTGTCAAACTATTAATATCTGAATCTTGCATTTGCACAATATTAGAACCTGAACTAAACATTTGCAAATTATCTACAAATATATTTACTTTACTTCTCTTATCACCAGTATTCCTATCTTGCCAGCTTTCATATTTAAGAGATCCACTTACCACAACTTGTTTGCCCTTTTTCAAATAATCGTTGAGACTTTCGGCTCTTTTTGAAAAAATAACACAATCAAAATATTGTGGATAATCAATCCATTCATCATTTTTCTTCATTCTTCTATTATTAGCTACAGAAAACCTAAGAACAGCCATGCCACTTTCTGTATAAGAAAGCTCAGAATCTTTCGTAAGCCTACCAGACAATACCAATGAATTAATATCAGCCACTCTTTAAAACCCTCTTATTTTTCTTGAACATCTGTACTTTCAGAACCTGTTGTTGTTTCAACTTTAGAGGCGCCTTTAAGGCTATCTTTGTCAACATTATCTCTAAATTCTCTAAAATTTCTTCTTTTGATTTTTTTAGTATTAATCTTTCTAACTATTTTAACCAAAATCATATACCTAAGCAAATTTTTAATTAACTTAAGCTTTGATTCAAGTTCTTTTAAGTTATTACATTCCATATTAAATTCTATTATTTCATAACGACCTCTAGCCTGCTTTTTAATGGGATATTCTAAGGCTCTCTCTCCAATAAAATTGCTAACAATCTCGGTTGCACCAAAAAATTCTAAAGATTTTTTAACCTCTTCTAAAGAACCTTTATATTCAATTTCTTCACTTTTAAACAAAAAACATGCCTCATATCTTTTAATCATTACTAAAACTCCTTATGGTCTATCGCATTGCAAAATATGCAACAAAGGCTACTTAGTTAGTATATAAAAGAGACCAATTTTTTTCAACAATAAAAACTTTTTATAACACAAAAGGTAACTAAAAAATAATCTTAATTCTTAATCTTCTTCTAATTCGCTAATCTTATAAGTTTTTCCCGATTTGCCTTGCTTTTCAAGTTTTTTGTCTTCTTTCATTTCAATATAAGTCTTAAAGCCTTTTTTTACATTATCAACTGCAACCATAACACTGGCTTCAAAAAGACTCTTTGGAGAATAAGTATCAATAGCCTTTTTAATATAATAAACATTAGTTCCGTAAAAAAGCTGTACCCTGCCATTAACAAGCGCTACCTTAAGAACTCCAGCCTCTTTAAGTAAATCATCATCAACAAGCTCAGTATTAACAACATCTACATGCAATCTTGTAGAACAAACATCAAGCTTTGTAATATTATCAAATCCCCCAAGACCCTGAATTAAAAGATGAGCAATCCCAAGGCTCTCTAGCTTGCCTTCTTGTCCTTCAAAAAATGGATCGTCTGTAACAAATATCTGAAAATCAAAATATCTATAAAGCCAACTAAAAGTAAAATAATAAAGAGCAAAAAATATTACCCCTAAAGGCACTATACTAATCCAATTTGTCTTAGAATTTCCTTGAAGTATTCCAAACATAAAAAAATCAAAAAATCCAGTAGAAAAGGTATTGCCAATAGTAACATCAAAAAAATTAGCAAGCAACAATGCAAAACCCGAATAAGCAGCATGAACAAAATAAAGCAAAGGCGCTGTAAAAATAAATAAAAATTCTAAAGGCTCAGTTATTCCTGTTAAAAAAGCTGTCAAAGCCCCAGACAAAAGAAGCGCTGAAACCTTATTTTTATCTTCATGAACAATGCCCTTGTAAACCCCTAATGCTGCTCCAGGCAGTCCAAACATAATAGAGAGATAAAATCCACTGCTAATCTTGGCAAAACCTGATGAAAATTTAACAAGTGATGGGTCTAACAACTGCTCATAAAATATATTCTTAAGACCCCTAACAGTATTGCCATTAACTATCTCTACTCCCCCCAAAGAAGTAAAATCAAAAGGAAAAGATAAAATAGAATGCAATCCCAAAGGCAATAAAAGCCTATTTAAAAATCCATAAAGAAAACTGCCAAAATATTCAAACTTAAAAACAAACACACCTAAAGATGCAATCAACTTGTCAAAACTTGACCAAATCAAACAAAAAAATATCGCCAAAACAACACAAAAAGGCAATATTATTACTATAGGCACAAAATGGCACTCTGAAAAAAAAATAAAAGGCTTGGGCAGCTTCATATTATAAAATTTGTTATGCAAATAGCCAGCTACAAGGCCTACCGCCAAAGAACCTGCAATTCCCGTATTTAAAGTTTGAACACCCAAAAAATTTATACGCCCCACAGAAGACATTGCCTCTGCTTCAACAAGTCCTGAGAAAGTCTCAATAAAATAATTTTCAGTAATATTAAATGTTAAATAACCAATAAGACCCCCCAAAGCCGCTGTTCCCTGCCCCATTCTTGCAACTCCAATAGAAATTCCAATAGAAAAAATTAAAGGCATATTGAAAAGAATAGCATTGCCTATAGCCTTCATTAAACCTAAAACATCTTGAATAAAAATCTTATCAACATAAACAATACTAGAAGAATTTGAAAATACAGATCCAATACCAATCAATATACATGAAACTGGTAAAATAGAAATAGGCACTCTCAGTGCTTTAGAAAATTTTTGCAAACTTGAAAAGTTAATTATTTTAATAAAATTAATCATGCTAAGCCTCTCCAATGCTAATTTCAGCAAACACTATTTATTATAAAGCTTTTTTTGCAAAAAAAAACCTACTTATCAAACAAGCCTAATAATAAGATTAGATAAATCAAATAAGATTTAATTTTGATCTTGTGAAAAACTTACAATTAAAGTAATGTATTATATATTTTTTATAAATAAATGATAAAACGAAGGTGAAGTTGTGTCTAGAGAAAATAAACTTAAAAATTACTCGTTAAGCGATGTTAATACAAGCAAAATACCAAAAAATGAACTTTTTAGTTCAATATCGCATCTTTTTGGAATTATCTTGTCTATTATTGGAACAACAATTCTTGTTACAATATCTACTCTTAAGAAAAAAGATTTACATGCACTTGTATTTTTTATTTACGGATTTTCAATGACCCTATTATATGTAATGAGCACTCTTTACCACATATTTCCAAAAGGAAGTAAAATAAAACAAATATTTAGAAAATTTGATCATATTTCTATATTTATCCTAATAGCAGGAACATATACTCCTGCATGTGCGATTCTTGTACCAAACAAATCAGGAATAATAATCTTATGTATAGTGTGGAGTATGGCTATAATTGGAATCATTTTTAAAGCAATATTTACAAATAGCCCTGGATGGTTTAATGGATCTATATTTATAATCATGGGGTGGATCATCCTTTTTAAAATTAAACCCATTTACAAGGCCCTTAATGGAAAAGGATTTTTTTGGCTAGTTTTTGGTGGAATAGTATATACAATAGGCGGAATAGTATACGCATTAAGTAAAAAATTCAATCCAACAATTAACATGAAAATGCATGATGTATTTCATATATTAATAATAATCGCATCAGCATCTCACTTTTGGCTTATGCTAAAATATATTTCTAATTTTTAATTAATATATTAAAATATATTAAAAAGATCTTTCAAATCGTTAAAAAGACCCAAGCCAAAAAGAAATAGCCCCAAAAAAATACCAAAGCTATAAAAAGAATAAATGGTTTTTGCCTTAAATCTTTTTCCACGTAAAAGCTCAACAAAGCTGATAAAAATTTGTCCCCCGTCAAAAATAGGTATTACAATAAAAAACAGATTCATGCCAGCAAGAATTAAGCTCAAGAAAGAAATGCTATTGATCCAATACAATAGTCCTAAAGAATAAGATGAAGAGAGAATGCCTACAATTCCAACAGGGCCTGATATACTCTTAGAGGTATTTAAAAAATTTGTTATTAATAAAAAAATAGAATACAAAATGTCTTGCAAAGCATTTACAACCTTAAAAAAAGAATTTTTAATGGCACTTGAAATATTTTCTACTTTAACTATCCTTTTTAAAGGTGGTGAAAAATATATGCCAATCATCTTATTTTTATCATGAAATACTAATTTTGAAGAAAAAATCTCTCCATTTCTAGAAAACTTAATCTCCACAGCATCCGAATTTAAATTCTTAAGAAGATCATCTAAATCTATTTTATTTTTCAAAAGAATATTATCAATGCTAATTATTTCGTCACCAGACTTCATTCCCGCAATCTTAGCGGGCGAATTTAAAACCACATCTGATATCACAAGATCAACCCAAGGGCCAATTTCTTTTAAAAAATCTTGCAAACCAACAGTCTCTTTAAAAGTAATATTTTCTTTTTCCCTTAAAACATTAAATGTAACTGTAGATTTTTCCTCAGGAATAACTTTTCTTAAATCAGAAAAATATTCGATTTTTTTATTATTAACCTTTAATATAACATCACCGTCTCTAAATTTATCTTTTAAAAAAGAATCTTTATTTAAAACACTAACCCTTGAAGAATAATCAAAATATATAACGCCCGCCATACTGATGAAAATGAAAACAACAAATGAAAAAATCAAATTAAATAAAGGGCCTGCAAAATATATTAAAATTTTTTTAAAATGTGAAATTCCAAATAAAGAATCTTTATCTGCTTTTAATTCTTTATTTGCTTTAAGTTCCTTTTCTAAGTGATCAAATCCCTTAAGTTTACAATATCCTCCTAGAAGAATTGGAGAAAGTCTATACTCAGTATTATTAATTTTAAACTTTAATATGCTGGGGCCTATACCCACAGAAAAAACTTCAACCTTAACTTTGAAAAGTTTGGCAAATAAAAAGTGCCCTAGTTCATGAATAAATATTATAAAACTAAGAGCCAGCACACTAAAAAGAATATACATAAATTCCCTCCAAAAATCACTAAGATAAGTATAAATAAAATATCGGGCCTGTCAAAAGAAAAGAGTCAATAGAATCAAGAGCCCCACCTCTACCAGGAACAATTTTCCCAGAATCTTTTACTCCAGCACTTCGTTTTAATCCCGATTCAAACAAGTCGCCAATAATGGTAAAAACTCCAATCAAAATGCCCAAAATAATAGATTCTCCATAGCTTAAATTTATTAATCTAAAAACCACTGCAAATATAGCAGTAAACACAGAAAACAAAATGCCCCCCAAAAACCCCATTAATGTCTTATTTGGGCTAATAATAGTAGGACGATAACTGTTTTTCCCTAAAAAATAACCAAAAAGATATGCAAAAGTATCATTTCCACTTACCATAGCAAAAAGTATTAACATTAAAAATGGCGCCTTAGGTAAAGTTGTAATAGAAACTGTAAAAGACATTAATGCACCGGGATATATAAGTATAAAAAGTATTGACGATGCTTGAGACAAAAAATTTCCAATCTCATGTTCTTTAATAAACACCAAATTAACAATCCAATTGCTAAAAACTAAAGCTATAACCAAGTAATATATTAAATTCATACCTAAATAAAAAACATTAAAATGAATATACGTTAAAATTGGGGGAACAAACCCCAAAAAAAAAGATAATATGCTCGAAAGTCCTGACGATTTGAATTTTAATTTTAATAAATCATTAACTTCTTTTGCCGCAAAACCACTAAATATAAAAATTAAAATATTAAGGAACAAATAATTTTTAAAATCAAAAAATATTAAAAATAAAATCAAAGGAACAAAAAATAGAAATGTTCCCAACCTTGCAAAAAAAGCAAATCTATTAATCTTACTCAATAAATCATCTCCCAAAATTTCTTTTTCTAAATTGGAAATATTCCAAATCCTTACTATATCTATTGTCATAATATTCAGGCCACAAAACATTTGAAAAAATCAATTCAGAATAAGCAATCCTCCATAAGAAAAAATTACTTATTCTAATATTTCCACCTGTACGTATTAAAAGATCAAGATCGGGAAGCTCTGGATTGTCCAAAAAACTGGAAAAAGTATTTTCATTTAAAGAATCTAAATCAAAATCACTTGAAACAAATTTTTTAACAGCTCTAAGTATTTCATTACGACCCCCATAATTGATTGCCAAATTTAAAATAAGGTTATTGAAATTTTTAGAAAAGCTAATAGAATCTTTTATAGAACTTTTTACTTCCTCGCTTAAAGACTCAACATCTCCTGAAACTATTATTTTTATTCCATTTTTTTTGTAAAAATCAAATTCAGCTCTCAAGTAGTTAGCAATTAAAAACATCAATTTTTCTATCTCGCAAGCATCCCTTTTCCAATTCTCAGTAGAAAATACATAAAAGGATAAATGCTTAATGCCTATCCTTAAAGAATGCTTAACTATTTCTTTTGCTCTTTTTAGACCCTCTTTATAACCCTCCAAAGAAGGCAATCCTTTACTTAAAGCCCACCTTCTATTGCCATCCATAATGATTCCAACATGACTTGGAAGAGAACCTTTATTCATGGATTCAAGCTTCCATTATTTCTTGAATTTTAGATTCTAAAATAGAATCTATCTTTTTAATATAAATATCTGTAGATTTCTGAATATCATCTAAAATTCTTTTTAAACTGTCCTCTGTAATTTCCGATTCTTTTTCTTGCTTTTTAACCTTATTGTTTAAATCCTGTCGTATATTTCTAGTTGAAATTTTATGCTCTTCTGCTATTTTTTTAGCATGCTTTACAATCTCTTGCCGCCTTTCACTAGTTAAAGTTGGAACTTTAATTCTAATAACTGAGCCATCACTTGAGGGATTCATAGAAAGATCAGAATTAAGTATAGCTTGCTCTATTTTATTTAAAATACTTTTATCCCAAGGTTGAATAACAACAAGCCTTGCTTCAGGAATTCTAATACTTGACACCTGAGTTATAGGTGTTCTTTGGCCATGGTATTGAATAAAAATTTTATCAAAAATATTACTACTAATTCTACCTGTTCTTAACGTTTTATATTCATTATCAAGTGATAAAAGAACTTTGCTCATCTTTTCATCTAGAAAAGCCTTATAATCTTCCATATAAACTACTCCTTGCCGATAAAAAGCAGTACATTATCTACCCTATTCTTAAATACTTAAACTCAACTATTTCTATCTTGCTTGAAATTGATTTTGAAATCTCTTCAAGCATTTCCTTTACAGTAATTTTATCATTCTTTACAAAACTTTGTTCAAGAAGAGAAATCTCAGCAAGATGTTTTTTAATTTTTCCTGCAACTATACCTTTGACTATACTTTCTGGCTTACCACTAAATTCTAATTGTTTGGTAAATATCTCTTCTTGCTCTTTAATATAATTTGGACAAACATCATCATTTCTCAAATAAACAGGAGCAAAAGCGGCCACATGCAAAGTCAAATCCATGGCAAAATTTTGAAACATTTTATCTTCGGTTTTAGAAAAATCATCTACTTTTAATTTAACTAACACACCAATCTTGGATTGTTCACCATGCAAATAAATTTTTACAAATTCATTAGATTGAATTTCGGTAATAAAAATTTTTTTAACCTGAATATTTTCTTTTATTGTAGCTGCTAAATTTTTAAGCTCTAACTCTTGAGAAGTAGTTAAAGAATCTCTTCCGCTTTCTACCAATTCCTTAATCAAAGAATTTCCAAAATTAACAAAATTATGATTTAAAGCAACAAAGTCTGTTTCACAAGAAACAAGTAAAAGCCCAGCATGAATATTATTTGAATATGAGAATACTCTGCCTTCTTTTGCATCTCGATCAAGTCTTTTCTCAGCAGATGCAATTCCCATTTCCCTAAGTTTCTTTTTAGCCAATTCAAAGTCTCCACCAGCAGCAGACAAAGCTTTTTTACAATCTCCAAAACCGGCATTGGTTTCTTCTCGAAGTTTTTTTACATCTTGAGGACTAATAATGCTCATAAATTACTCTCCCCCTTCTTCAATAGAATCACTTTTGTCATTTTTAATTTCAATTTCTTTCATCAAATCTTCTTCATTTAAATTTTCAATTATCTGAATACCAACCTCTTTATCACTTTCTAAAATAGCATCAGATATTATTTTGGTAAACAAAGCAACAGAACGAATCGCATCATCATTACCAGGAATTGGACAATCAATAACATCTGGATTACAATTCGTATCAACCACAGAAATAATGGGGATTTTTAATTTTCTAGCTTCATTAATAGCTATCTGTTCTCGCTTAGGATCAATGATAAAAATGGCACCAGGAAGTGTTTCCATATCCTTGATACCTGTTAAATTTTTAGCTAGTTTTGATTTTTCACGATTAAGTTGTGAAATTTCTTTTTTACTTATCATATCAAAAGTTCCATCAACTTCCATCTTTTCTAGCTTTTTTAATTTTTGAACAGATTTTCTAATCGTATTAAAATTGGAAAGCATGCCCCCAAGCCATCTATTGTTCACATATGGCATATCACTTCTTCTTGCTTCTTGTTCTATTATCTCGCTAGCTTGCTTTTTGGTTCCAACAAAAAGCACCTTTTTACCATCTTTTATTACCCTTTGAACAAGTTCATAAGAATCTTTAATGCCCTGTAAAGTCTTTTGAAGATCTAAAATATGTATTTCATTTCTCTCGGAAAAAATAAATCTTTTCATTCTAGGATCAAGTCTTTTTACTTGATGACCAAAATGAACTCCGGCCTCCAATAGGCTCTTCATCGTAACAATTGCCAAATCAACCTCCTATTATCCTTCTCTTTTACTCACCATGAAAACACACGGCGGAAATTATCCCTTCTTTTATAAGAATATAATAAAACAATACAATTAATAAGTCCACCTCATTAAAAATGAACACTATTCCCTTTAATAAAATTATCAACAAATTATATTAATAAAAAAAATATTAAAAGCTAAGTTAATATCCAACTCTTGAAAAAATCATTTTTTTACAAATCGTTCTTATTTCTTTCAGAGAATTTAATCAAACCTATTAAAATAACTGACCCCAAAATAGGAAATAAATAAATAACAAAATCTATTTGCCTTTCATAATAATCAGAATAGAAAAAAGGAATAAAAAACAGAAATATAATTCCACCTAAAAAGCTTATTAAATAAACTACTAAAAACTTAAAATTCAATATGTTTAAAAACATAACAAAAAAGCTTACCAAAAAAGAAATAACAATGTTTGTTAAAATTAAATGAGAAAAAAATACTATCATGCTCCCCCTTAAAAATAACTAATCAGATAAACTAAATCCTGACAAATCTCCAAGATTAATAAGAACGCTATAAGCATCATCAACAATGCTGCCTACACCCATAACAAAAATTGCCAAATTATACTTAGGGGCAATATCTTTTGTAAAAAAATCCTCATTTATATGTTTTAGATCAATTGGCCTTTTTTCTTTGTCTGAAAAATTGGACTTTTTAATAGATTTTGAAAAACCCACATATTCTCCTTTGTCAATATAGGACCTATATATGTTTTTCTTTTCAAGAATAACAGATGAAGAAGTAATTCCATTTCTCACAATAATAAAAGCCTCACCAGGAACATCCTTTCTTAATTCCCCAAAATTTATTTCAAAATATAAAGGCAACTTGTTATCTACCCATTCTTTATTTAATTTAAAAACAGGTTTACCCGAATAAACAGTAGAACTCAAATTTATTTTATAAAATCCTCTATTATTAAATTCACTAACATTGTCAAAAACACCCTTTAAGGCCTCAAAATCTTTTTCTACGCTTTTTTGAAAACTGCTTATGTGATAATTGGCACCTTCCGGGTAAAATTTGTAATATATATCAAAACCTCTTAATTTACCAGCTGCTTGATTGGAAAAATAACCTGCTGGTAAAAAAAAAGCTACAGAATCTCTTGAAATTCGATTGTCAACCTTTTCTGGTGAAGGAAGTATTAAAATATTGTCAAGACCACACCCAAAAAACCCCATACAAAATACAAAATATAAGATAACAAAAATTATAAAACCTCCCCCAAAATATACAAATTAATTTTGCTTAAGTTCTAAAATTTTATTATTTGCTATATTTATATACAAATTATTTTCATACGGGAACTTAACAATCTCTTCATATACTTTAACAGCAAGATCTTTATCTTTTTCTTCAATCAATATTGCCTTACTCAAAAGAGCTCTTATCTTTAAAAAATTCAAACTAGTACTATTGATAAGATCTTCATAAACTAACAAAGCATCTTCTTTTAATCCCATTTTTTCATAAACTGCAGCTTTATTAAGAAAAGCAATTTCACTTTCAACACCTTTGGCCTTAATAACAATATCTAAATCTTTAATAGCCTCATCATACTGTGCTTGGCTTTGGAAATAAACAGCTCTGGCCAAATAAAACCTTGAAATAAAATAAGATGAAATTTCTTTTTCTTTTGCAATAAGTTCCTTTATCCTAAGAAATATTTTCTCTCTCTCTTTGGTATCATTTTCTTTTAAATAATCATTTAAATCTTTTTCAAGATTTTCTACTATTTCTCCGCCACTCTTTACATAATCTTTACCTAAAGAATTATAAAAAACAACAATAACAGATACAAACACAAAAATAATAGCAACAAAGAAAAATAAAAGCTTATTTTTAGCCATTATTCATCCCTCTTTAGCAAATTTTCAAATGGCTTATAAGATTCCTCATCATTGCCCTTAAACAAATAAGAAGAAATCTCTTCTCTTGATCTTTGATTTTCATACTCCCTGTAAGAGAGCAGCACCGATTTGTCTTTAGAGTCAATGCTTGTTATTACCACTTTAAGTTTGTCTCCAACATTTAATTTTTCGAAAGTTTCTAAACTAGATTCTTTTGTATCCCCCAATTGAATTTTACTAATAAATCCCATTATTTTATTATAAACTCTTACTTGAAAGCCTTTTGATTTTTTCTCTACAATCTCAACCTCAATAGCATCGCCTTTTTTATAGCTTTTAGAAAAATCTTCCCAAGGACTTTCTTCTAGCTGTTTAATTCCTAATCTAACACTTCTCTTTCGTCTGTCAACTTCAAGCACTTTGCCATTAACTAAATCACCTATCTTGAAATATTCTTCAGGATCAATCTCTTCAAGCCAAGAAATATCAAACTTGCTAACATAAGCATCTATACCTTCTTCAATATTTACAAAAGCGCCCGCTTTTGTAATATTAGTAACAACTCCTTGAACAACTCTCCCAATAGGATATTTCTCGGTCAATCTCTCCCAGGGATTCTCATTGATCTGTTTAATACCTAGGGATATTTTTTTATTTTCTTTATCTATCTCTAAAACCTTAACTTCTACAATCTGGCCAAGTTTTATTAATTCTTGAGGGCTTTTTATTACTCTTATCCAAGAAAAATTACTTATATGCAAAAATCCTGACAATTCGCTGTCAAGCTCAATAACGGCCCCAAAAGGCAAAATTTTTACAACTTTCCCTTTTACAATGCTATCAATTTTATATTTAACATCCACAGAATCCCAAGGATTTGCTTTTAAAGCCTTAAGAGACAATTCCATTTTGCCTGTTTGTGGGTTTATCTTAATAATTTTCAACTTTAGCTTATCACCAACTCTAACAAAATCTTCAATATTTTCAACTTGATTAAAGGCAATATTTCTTTTATGCAAAATTCCTGTAACAAAATTTTTAATTTTTACAATAGCACCATATTCTGTAATACGCTCAACAACACCATCAACAATATCTTCTTCATTGTAAGAACTTACTAGCTCTATTCTTTTAGCGAGATCTCTTTCTTTTTCTAAAGTGCGCCTATCAAGAATAAGTCTCAAACCGTCCGCTTCGCTTGCTTCAAGGATATAAAATTCAACAACAGAACCTCTTTTTAATTTCTCATCCTTAGACTTAGAGCTTAAATAAAAAGGCATAAAGCCAGAAACATTTTCATTAATTTGAATCTTATAACCATTTGGAAGTTCAACCAACACTTTGCCTTTAATTACTTTTTTATTTTGAATATATTCATATACTTTATCTTGAAAATTTAAAGAATCAAGCTTTTCAACACTTAAAATAAGACCCAATTCTCCGCCCATTCTTACAACGATTGCTTCAAGTTTATCACCAATTTTGGGAACATTTTCAAATTCTTCAATCTTGATAAAGCCTTCCGATTTATAACCAATATCTACTAGAACATAATCCTTCATAATATTAACAACCGTCCCAGAAACACGACTTCCAAGTTCTACTCTTTCAAGTACTTTCAAATAATTTTCTTGTAAATCTTTTTGATTTTCCATTCTCACCTCTCTCTTACTTTTTTCAAATTAAACTTTTTTATTATAATATTACACACATCGTCTAATCCTTTGTAGCTTGTATCAAGGTAAAAAACCCCTTTTGATAATTTTAACTTACCATATTGTTTTTTCTTGTCAACATCATCTCTTCTTTTAAGAGTGCGCTCTAATTCTTCTAAAGTCTCATTCCCATTTCTTTGCTCATATCGCCTCAAAGCTCGAACTTTAACAGAAGCATCAAGATATATTTTAAATTCAGATTCTGGAAAAACTACAGTAGTAATATCTCTACCTTCTATTATATAATTATCATCGCTAAATTTAACAACCTCTCTCAATTTTTTATTCACAATGTTTCTTATTCCAACATAAGAAGAATAAAAAGAAACTTGAAAATCAATCTTATCATTTAAAATTTGATTTTCAACATTCTCTCCATTAAGCAAAAAGGTGGAATTATTAAAACTTATATCATTCTCAAGAATCAAATCTAAAAGACTATCCTCACTAATAAAATCACTACTACTCATAAGAGATCTTTGAGCAATTAAAGTTATTATCCTATAAAGATGCCCAGAACTGATAAATTTATAGTTCAGCCTTACGCCAAGCTCTCTTGCAATTGAGCTTTTTCCTGATGCTGAAGGCCCATCAATTGCTATTATCATTTAATTTCTCCAGCTTGGATTTTAAACTATTTATCTTAGACAAAGGAACAATTTTTACTTGACCTTCCTTTAAACTATCCAAATTAATATTGCCAATTCTAATTCTATGAATTTTTTTTAAAAAAATATTTTTGCTCAAAAATACTTTTCTTATTTCTCTATTTTTCCCTTCGTCTAAAATCAATCTAGCAGAATTTTTATTTAAAATTTCATAAGATTTTAATTTAAAAAATTCTTTTTTTACCTTTATACCCGATTTAAAAGAAATAAGCAAATTTTCATCAATATCTTTTTTTGATTCAATAATATATTCTCTTTCAACTTTTCGCCTTGGGTGAATAATATCATTTGCAAATTTACCATCATTGGTAAATAATAAAAGTCCAGAGCTTTTAAAATCAAGCCTACCGATTGAAAACACACGCTCTTTAAATAAAGGTTGAACCAAAGATATTGCTAACTTTCTTCCATTAACATCAAAATTGGAACATAAGTAATTTTTAGGCTTGTTAAGAGCTAGATAAATTTTATTATTACTTTGAAAATCTTTAAAAACAAAAATCTGTTTTTTATAAATTATTCTGTCTCCTAAAGCCACTTTATCTCCAAGCTTAGCAATAGCGTTATTAACTCTTACAAGCCTCTTTTTTATCAGCTCCTCGCAAAATCTTCTTGACCCTACTCCCTTTTCAGCTAAAAAAACATGAACTCTGGGGGTTTTAAGTGCAATCATTAATTTTACAACCTCGATACAACACTAATTTATGATTCAAATATCCTAAATTTATAATATTAAGCATTTTGCACTCAAGAGATACTAAAAAATAAGAAAATCTCTCAAAAGAATAATTATCGGCATTTAAATCTAAAAGAGAATCAAAAATTACACTACTCTCTTTATTTAAAATAGAAATAATTTTCATCTTTTTTTCAAAAATTTTCAATTCATATTTATTGCAAAGGGGTTTAAATTTTTTATCACACAAAAAATTTTTATTAATAACTTTTTTCTTTAATGCGTCAGACTTTCTCTTCAAATTTTTCCTTTTATTATTATCATTAGCAATAAAATTAATATTTTTAACAGAATTCTCACTACCGCCAGAAATAAATTTTTCAATCATTTTTGAGTCATAAAATTTAAAATTCTTCGTTTCACTTAATTGTAATTTTTTATTTTCTCTATTCTTGCTATAACATATTAATCTTTGCATAACTTTGCGATCAGCTTTATCTTTGTATTCAGGCTTCAGTGGAAATAAAATTTGAGTTTTCCAATAAAACAAATTATTAGCAAGATAAAAAAAATCGATTAATCCTCTAATGCTTATATTAAGGTCACCTGAAACAACTATAAATTGTTCAATTATTTGATTTAAACTCAAAGTCTTAAGAATATGTCTATTCATACTAACATATTCAAAAAAAAGCTCTATTCCGCCCGTAAAATTATCAAGGCTGATAGAGTAACTATCCAATTCAGACATTTAAATTTTCCATATTACTCAGATTCATCTTCTTTAAATTCAATGAGGTTATCATCCTTTTGATCAAAATTATTAAAAATTATTTCTCTAAGCCTCTTATCCAAATCATTTGCAAGTGCTACTTCTTTACTAAGATAATCAATAACACTCTCTCTTCCTTGTCCCAACTTATTATCTCCTAATGAATACCAAGAACCTGCTTTTTGTATTAAATTATGCTTAATAGCCAAATCTAAAATACCAGCTTCTTTTGAAATACCTTTCCCAAAATAAATTATCAATTCTACTTTGCGAAAAGGTGGAGCAACCTTATTCTTCACAATCTTAACTCTAATCTTATTGCCAATAACATCATCACTTGAGCCTGATCTAGTTACTTGTTCTATCTTTCGAACCTCAAGCCTAAGAGATGCATAAAACTTTAAAGCATTTCCGCCAGTAGTGGTCTCTGGATTGCCAAACATAATACCAATCCTCATTCTTATTTGATTAATAAACATAATGCAAGTGTTGGATTTAGAAAGTATGCCAGTAATCTTTCTAAGAGCCTTGCTCATTAGTCTTGCTTGAAGGCCAATCTGAGAATCGCCCATTTCTCCATCTATCTCTAATTTAGGGGTTAGAGCAGCTACAGAATCAACTACAATCAAATCAACACCACCACTTCTGATTAAATGCTCAGCAATCTCAAGGGCCTGCTCTCCGGTATCAGGCTGACTAAGCCAAAGTTCTGCAACATTAACTCCTAAAGCTTTTGCATAAACAGGATCAAGAGCATGCTCAGCATCAATAAATGCAGCTATTCCGCCCTCTTTTTGCACCTCAGCAATCGCTTGAAGAGTCAAAGTAGTTTTACCAGACGACTCGGGGCCAAAAATTTCTATTACCCGCCCCCTAGGATACCCACCAATGCCAAGAGCCTCATCTAATACAATAGATCCACTTGACATACTCTTTATACCTTTTCCGACAGGAGATTCTCCCATCTTAATAAGACTTCCCTTCCCAAAAGCTTTTTCTATTTGAACTCTTGCAAGCTCAACAGCTTCCTCTTTATTTGCTCTTTCTATGTCAATAACAGCTTTTTCCCTTTTTTCCTTTAACTTTGACATTCTTGAATTTTTCCTAGCTAAATTTTATGGGTTCTATTTTCTTTACAAAATATCTAAAATCAGTATTATTTATAACAAAACTAAGACTATCACCCTCTTTAGAATCAAGTAAATTTTCTCCAAAAGGCGATTTATATGAAATAATGCCTTTATCGGGGTTTGATTCCCAAGGTCCAAGTATTAAATAAGATTCATCTTTACCTGTAGCTTCATTTAAAATGATAACCTTAGTCCCAAAACCAACAACAGAACTTTGAAGATCCTTAGTATCTATAACTTTTGCATTCTCTATTTCCAACATTAAGGAGTTTAATCTTTTTGTCAAAAACTGTTGTTTTTCCTTAGCAGAATGATATTCAGCATTTTCTTTTAAATCGCCAAGTTCACGAGCTTTTCCAATTTCTTTTGAATTTTCTGGAATTTCAACTTCCTTTAAATGTTTAAGCTCCTTTTGCTTTTTGTTCAAAGAACTTAATATGGTTAAAAATCCAATCTCCATTTTCTCGCCTGCAAGCTGCATCTTTTCATCTTCAAACTCAACCGAATCAAACAATTGCCTTATTATAGATTTAATCTCTAAAAGATCCTTTGGGGGGAAATCTTTTACATAAAAACAAGTCATATAAACTCTTTTTGCAAGTTCCTCATCTCTTGCAACTTCTAAAACCGATTTAAGATATCCATCTTTAACTAAAAGATTAATTACCATTTTATAAATTCTTTTACTTGCAACAGAATTATTTTTATTATTAATTTTGATAACACTATCTGTTAAAATTTTAATCAAATTAGATAAAAGATCTGAATCTGAATAACTAAGTTCTATAGAATAAGTTTTATAGTGCTTCAAAATCCAAATATAAGCATCTTTATAAATCTTATAATTTTTTATAACATAATTAAATAATTTTTCCACTTCTCTGGGATCTTCTTTGTAAAGTGATTCAACCAATCTCTTATTAACAGAATGAGGAAAAAGTTCTTTGTAATATAAAATCCAATTGCTAAGTTCTTTTTTAATTAAAACAACCAATTCTTTTTTTATTTCTGCATTCAAAATTGAATCAAAAAGATCCACTATTCCTTTTGAATACTCCTTTAAAAGAGACTCTAAATTAACATTTTTTTCTATATTAACTTTTGATGATAATTCTTCAGAAAAATTCCCTAAAGATTTAAGAATAACGTAAGAACTTATAACATGATGATCAACCTTTGTAAAATTGTTAACATAAATTAAAAAATAATTAAGCATCTCTTCTTCAATATGCAAATCCTTAACAATTCCTTTAACATTACAATAGTTTATAAATATCTCGTATCTTTTATAAAAATCTTTCTCAATCTTGAATTTATCATACATTTTTTCATTCAAATTGGAAGATCTCTCATTATATATATAACAATCAAGCTTGCTAGAGTCCATAACAAAATGGGGATTATCCTTTAAAATTTGCTTTGCCCTCAAGCTCCATGAATTCCACGAACTTTGAGTCATCAAGCTTGGAACCAACTCTTTTTTTATTCCCTTTAAATCAATAGCTTTATAGCTTTTTATAATAACCTTTATAGCCCACTCAATATCTTTTTTTACTCTATCTGCAAGCTCCTCTTTAGGCGTTACAGCCTTTAATACCCTAATATCTTCTCTGCTAAGAGGAGACAAAGCCGACATCGCCATATCAAACCCAATAAAATGACCTCTTTTAGAAACAAAATCAACCGTAATGCCGTTATCATTTACATCCCTTACTATTCCAACAGACCAAGTCTGATGATAAACAAAATTGCCCTTTGCAAAAAACAAATATTTTTCAAAGTCTAAATATACATCAACAAAATTTTTATCTAAGTTTTCAATATCAGACTTTATAAGATAATCCTCAATATTTTTAACATCTTTATATCTTTCTCTTAAAAATTTAACTAAATTTTCTCTTGCCTTATGATTTTTGTTATCAAGCTTTAAAATACCTTTTAAAATTTCTATTGTCTCATCAACATTATCAGTCAAAGAATAATGATCAAATAAATCTTCATAAAGAACTATAGCCTTTTTAAACCCAAGATCTTTTTCAATTTTTTGTAAAATAAGCAAAAAAGAATCAAAGTCGTCCGAAACATAATGAATAAGCCTGGCCCATACTTCTCTGATTCCTGACATTTGTTTTTTATCAATAAAACGATAAATAGCTTTTCTAAAATAAAAAATTGATTTTTGCAAATCAATAGTTTCATAATAAGTAGCAAGCTGTCTAACAAACACAGTGTCATCAATATCTGCTTCAACAATTCTAGTCCAAATACTTGGAAGCTTGTCATTTTCATTGTTCTGAGCATATATTTTTGCAAGAGTATAAAGAGCGTGCTTATTCTCAGAAATTAAAAGCATTTCATTGCATATATGCTCAACAAGAGCCCATTTTAAATTTTGAGAAAACAAATCAATAACGGCAAGCAAGTTCATATCATTTAAAGGTCGCCTACTATATATAAGCATTCCAGAAATATAAAGACCTGCTATGCTTTTTTTAACATCCTTTAAATGCCTGCCACAAATATCAAGCACATCTTCCGTTAAGCCTTCATCAATTATATTGTCTATTAAATCATCTAATTCTTTTATTTTGGCAAGAGAATAATTATTAACAACTATTCTTGTCCACTTATCTTCTTGTAAAATACTATCTAATTTCTCTATGGTAGTAATATTAGACATCAAACTCTCCTAATATCGATTTTTTAGCATCAAGCAACTAATTTACATACTGTTGATAAATACCTAGGTCTATTTCTTTTATGTATAACAAAATCTCATCAATACGTGCCCTATCTTCTTTTATCCTTACATAATGATCAATAAGCCAAAAATATTTATTAATAAGCCTTGGAAGCAATATGCTTTCATTTATTGATCTATAAGACTTTTCTTTAAGTTCATTGCGCAAACTGTAAACAGACTGCTTTAGCTGTCCAAGCTCTATAGGCCTTAACTCTCTTTTGATATTAAAAACACCATTAAGAGAGCCATAAACAGGAATCCATTCTTTTATAAGATCATCTGAAATATTTCTGTCAGACTTAATAAGATCTATTAATCTTAAAATCATATCAGACTCAAGAGAATATATATCTATCTTTTGAGGATTAATAAAAAAAGCCTCTCTGAATAAGACTTTAGCCTCTTTAATTTCATCAACCAACGCATAAGAATCAGCAAGCTCTGCAACAACATCTGAGTTATCTTTAAAATCCCCTAATATTTGCAAAAAAACATTAATTGCTCTCTCATAATTTCCCATGCCTTTATAAGACTTAGCAATTTTTATTAAAAGGTCCAAATTTTCTGGATGCATTTTGTATATATTTTTATATATATAAAGACAGGTCTGAAACACAAAATATTTTATAGAATTGCGACCTTGCAAAAAATTACAACCCATCTTTTTCAAATATCGTCCTGCAAAATTATTCCACTCTCGTATTAAAAATTCTGCCTTTTCATAATCTTGCCCTATTCTATCAAGGCTTTCAACCTGACCATTCCAATACACAGAACTTTTCAAAGCTGTTAGAATTTCAATATTATCAAAATCAAGAGAATGAGCCTCTTCGGATTTTATTAAAGCTTCTTTGAAATTGCCTTTTCTAAAATCTAAATAAATCTCTTTGATCAATTCAACGATTCTTTCTGATGACACATCCCCACCATTTTAAACAATATATACAAACCCCCGTTACACTTCATTTAATTATATCATTTATCAATTTTTAGTCAAACAAGAAATTAGGGCAAAATAACAATATTTCATTTATTATTCTTTTAAAATAAAATCTTATATTATAATATTAAAAAGAAAATTGTGGGGTCAAATTCTAGTAGATATATGGAACCTAATAAAATTATCAATAAGTCTATTTATTACTATAATTCAAAAAAATATTCACAGGCAATAAAACTCCTAGAAAAAGAAATTTTTTTATTCAAAAATTACTATTTGTATCACTATGTCTTAGGAATGTCTTATCTTCGCATTGGAAACCTTGGCAATGCTCAAACATATCTTAAAAAAGCTTACACCCTAAATCCAAGCGAACCAAATATAAAACAAGCTATTGCTATACTTTTAGTAAGTCAAGGCAAAGAAGAAAAAGCTATTCAGATATGGCTTAAAATGATAGAAGAAAATCAAGAAGTAGATAGATCAGAGCTGTCTCTTGAAATTATTCGAAAAAATCCCATTAAAGGCTCTGCCTTTTTTAAAAATAACAACCTATATGAAAAATTATTCCCAACAATTAAAGCAATACCCGATAAAAATTCAACAAAGTTAATCATAATAATTATCATAGGGGGAATTGTATTTATTTCAATGTTAGCAATCTATTTTATTTTTTATGAACAAAAAACACCAACATCCGCAAATCTAAAAGCAGAAATAAACAAAAATTTAAACAATATTGCTGCTTACATTGATGACATTAAAATAAATAACAAAGAAAAAATAAAAAATGAAGAAGGCCAATTCATATTAATACTAACCAGCGACGAAATTAAAAATTCTTTCGAAAAAATCAAAATTTATTTAAAAAAGGGAAAAGATAATTTTGCAAGAGTAGAAATAAATAAAATATTAAATTCAAATGCATCAGAATCAATAAAACTAAAAGCCAAAAATCTTGCAAGTTTTATTTCAAGACCAGATTTCATTAGCTTTAATGAACATCTAAACCTAAAAGATATTAAAAAAGATCCATCAATATATTCAAACGTATATGT
This sequence comes from Borreliella bissettiae DN127, assembly GCF_000222305.1. GTDB lineage: Bacteria > Spirochaetota > Spirochaetia > Borreliales > Borreliaceae > Borreliella > Borreliella carolinensis. The sequence continues at coordinate 131,989 of NC_015921.1, forward strand.
AAAATGGGAAGGAGTAGTAAATAATATTGAAAAAAAAGATAACATAATTCAATTTGACTTTTACGTAGGATACAACAAAAATGTACTCTCAGGAATTATCCCAACAAAAACAACTTTTGATATTGATATTGATTTTAAAGATAATGTTGAAATACTTGGACAAATAGAATATAAAAAGAACAAACTTACCTTAAATGCAATAACAATTAGAAAAATAGATAAAAATGCAAATTGATCCTAATATCTTTGCTAAAATTTTAAAAAAAATTAACATTTAATATTAAAAAGGGGTACACAGTAACTTTTCATTACATTTGATAAGATTTATTGATTCTTCAAAAGAAAGCAACAATTCTTCTTTTTTTGTTAAATCTCTTACTTTCATTTTATTTTCTTTATATTCTTCTTGACCAACAAAAATTAAAAATCTTATTTCTTTGCTTAAAGCATATTCTATTTGCTCTTTAATATTTTTACCATTTTTATTTTTAAAATAGACTTCACAAGAAATATTTTTAACCTTAGAATAATCATGATTTCTAAACCTAGTAGCAAGTTCATAATAATAATTTTGCAAAGCACTGTCTAAATTTACAATCAAAACTTTAGATCTAGCCTTAGTGACAAATATTTTAATATAACTAAACTTTTCAAGATCAATTATATCCTTTATTCTGTCAACACCAAAAGATCCGCCAACTCCTGAAATTTTTTGAATAGAGTTTGAGAACGAAGAAACTAAATTGTCATACCTTCCCCCACTACAAACACTGCCCATATTGCTGCCAAACACCTCAGATTCAAAAACAATCCCTGTATAATAATCAAGCCCACGCGATATTTTAAGATTTAAGTTAAAAGAATCTTGAATTTTTAACAAACTAAGATGCCGAAAAACATCTTCTACTCTCTTGACAGACTCATTATCGCCTAAAATACTTTTTAAAGCTTGTATTTTATCTTTAAAAGTACCTTGCAAGCTCACTAAACTTAAGATTGAATCTACTGCTTCTTTTTCAATCTCAAGAAGCAGCGCTTCTTTAACCTTGTCAATTCCTATTTTGTCTATTTTGTCAATATTTCTTAAAATAAAAATAGATTTTTCTTTAAGTCCTAATTTTTCAAAAAAAGAATTCAATATACCAAGATGAGAATAATGAATAATAAATTTTTTATTAATGCCTTCGATAAAATTCAAAAAAATCTCTTCAAGTCCATAATATACAACAGAAAGAATCTCAGCATCACCCCTAAAACTATCTTCTCCGACTATATCAAAATCGAATTGCATAAACTCTCTGTATCTACCTTTCTGAGAATTCTCTCCTCTGAAAACTTTTCCAAATTGAGAGCGTCTAAAAGGAAATTTTAAAGCAGAAATATTTGTAGCAACAAATCTGGCAAAAGGCACGGTTAAATCAAATCGCATGGAAACATCTCTGCCTCCATTGTCTTTAAACCTATAAATTTGCTTTTCGGTTTCCTCCCCACCCTTTTTCAAAAGCAAATCTGAATATTCAAGAACTGGAGTATCTATTAAGTCAAAATTATAAGAATTAAGAACACTAAATATCTGCCTAACAATATGAATTCGAATCAAAGAATCTTTCGGTAAATAATCTTTAAAGCCTTTTAAAGTTTTAATATCCATTATATTATACCCTCTGCTATATAGTAATTTACTTTTTCAGAATATAATAACATATAATAATATAGATACAAAAAAAAATGAATAATTTTTTATTTCATATAGTCATAAAATAATTTAAGAGGTCCAAAATTCATGACCAAAAGAATACTTAACAACAAGTATCGAATAAAAACAATATTAACAATCTTCTTTGGCATAACTTTGCTAACTATTTACAAATATTTCACACTAATGGCTTTCAATAACAGCCCAGACAACATAATACCTTTAAAGTCAAATGATATTGCCAAAAGAGGGGCAATTTATGATAGAAATGGCAAACCAATAGCATTCTCTTCAAAGTCCTACTCAATCGGAACAAATCCTCAAAAAATAGAAAATATTGTAAGCACATCTGAAACTCTTGGCGCAATACTCCAAATTGACTCAAGAATTTTAAAAGAAAAGCTTTCTTCCAACAAAGGGTTTTTATATATAAAAAGAAAAATAAAAAGAGAAGAATCAGATTTAATAAAAAGAATCCAAGCTGAAGGTAGACTTTCCAATATTGCTTTATACCCTGATTATACAAGAATTTATCCCTTTAGGCATGCCACAAGTAACATTACTGGTTTTGTAGGAACAGATAATCTTGGCCTTGAGGGTATTGAATTTTCTCTAAATAGCATATTAGGAAAAGATAAAACCAAACAACAATTTTTAAATCAAGAGCTAGAAACAAACAACATATACTTAACAATAGACATGGATATACAACAAGGTGTTAGCAAAATAGCTAAAAAATACTTTAAAGAAAATAATCCTGAAAGTTTAATTACTTTGGTAATGAATTCCCAAAATGGAGAAATATTGTCCATGGTTCAATTTCCTCAATATGATGCAAACTTTTACTCTGAATATCCTGAAGAAATACGAAAAAACCTTTCTTCATCTCTAACCTATGAGCCAGGGAGCATTAATAAAATTTTTACAGTTGCTATAATATTAGAAAGTGGAAAATTAAGTTTAGAAGAAAAATTTTTAGACAATGGAATATATCAAAAACAATTCCCATCGGGAGAAAAAATTACAATCAAAACATTAAATCCTCCCTATAAATATATCGACTCTACAGGGATTTTAATTTATTCATCAAATGTTGGAATAGCTTACATTACTGAAAAAGTTAGCAATGAATACTTTTACAAAAAACTTTTAGATTTTGGATTTGGAGAAAAAGTTGGATTTCCATTCCCCGGAGAAACAAAAGGACTTTTAAATCATTATTCAAAATGGTCAGGACGAAGCAAAGCTACAATTGGATTTGGACAAGAAATAGGGGTGTCAGCGGTTCAAATATTACAAGCCGCAAGCATACTAGGCAATAATGGAATAATGTTAAAACCTAGAATAATAAAAAAAATAAACAACGATAAAGGAGAAAATATTAAAGAATTTGATAAAGAAGAAATAAGAAGAGTAATATCCAAAAGTTCAGCACAAAAAGTTTTAAAAATGATGAGAGAGGTTGTAAATAAAGGCGGAATTCCAAATCTTAAAATTAAAAATCTTGACATTTCTGCAAAAAGCGGAACATCTCAGGCTATTGATAGAAAAACAGGCAAATACTCAGAAGAAGACTATACTTCCTCTATATTGGCAATATACCCCACAGAACAACCAAAATATATTATTTATATTGTATACAGATACCCAAAAAAAATAATATACGGAACAAGAATAGCAGCTCCAATGGCAAAAGAAATAATAGAATTTATTGAACACCAACAAAATACAACAGCATATAAAAAAATTAAAATGCCATCAAAAATCAAAATTCCTAAAACTGCAACTAATTATACAAATAAAACATACTTGCCAAATTTTATCAACCTTTCCAAAAGAGAGGCAATAGACATACTAAAATACTATGAAAATACTATGAAAATAAAAATAAATGGGGAGGGATTTGTTTACAAGCAAAGTATATCCCCCAATACAAAATTAGAAGATATAGCAGAGCTTGAACTGTATTTAAAATAATTGGGTTAATTAAATAAATAAATTTTTAATTTCATTCTTATAAAAATTTAAAATATAGCTTCGCTTAATGTCCATTTTAATCGACATTTCTTTGCCAACTTCAAATGGTTTTTCTAAAAGAGTAAACTTTAATATCTGCTCAAAAGGCTTAAATCCATTAGTTTTATTGATTAATTTTTTTATTTCATCATTTATGGCCTTAAGAACAATATTATTTGCAATAATTTGACGTCTATTATTAGCATCAAAAATTTTTTGCCCAACACTTTCTAAATATTTATTTATTTCTTCAAAATTTGGAAGAATAAGAGCGCCTAAGAATTTTTGATCTTGACCCACAACAACCGCTTTTTCTATTAATGCTGATTCTTCAAGCTTAATCTCAATTGGAGCAGGCTCAACATTCTCTCCATTATTCAAAACAATTGTATCTTTTTCTCGACCAATAATTTGAACAACATTATCCTTAGATAATTTTGCAATATCGCCTGTGTTTAAAAACCCATCAGGACCAATAATCCTACAAGTTGCTTCTTTATCCTTGTAATATCCAAGCATTACTTGAGGCCCTTTTACAAACAAAATTCCCTTTCCGGGCTTTTTAAGTTTATTCCCATCGGCGTCTCTAATCTCAGCAACAGTTCCAGGCAAAATTTTACCACAAGTCCCAATAATCACTTTTTTATGCTTATTAGAAGCCACTCCGGGTGAAGTTTCTGTCAATCCATAAGCATTAGCAAGCTCAATGCCAATTGAATTAAAAAATCTAGCAGCAGACAACGGCATACTCCCGCCACCAGTAATCCCAACAACAAAATTATTGCCTAAGATTTTATTTATCTTATTAAAAATTAAAATATTTCCCAAAGCTTTAAAAGGGAATAAACAGATTAATCCAAGTATTCCCAAAATTTTCTTTATAGGGAAAAATAAACTAAACCCGTTGTCCGGATAAAGCCCCATTACCACCCTATAGCAAATATCACTAAGAAATGCCGATTTTACAAAAAAATGAAAAATCATTCTAGAAATAAACGGTTTTTTAGAAACTTCTTTGTAAATATTTTGTCTTATTGCAATCCAAAGCCTAGGAACAGCTGCAATATAATGGGGATTAATATTTTTAATATCATCAAGCATTGCCCTTGGAACAATGGTAGAAAACAAACAAACCATACCCTTGAGGAAAATATTGTAAGAGAAAGACCTTTGAAAGGAATGCCAAATTGGCAAAATGCACATAAATATTTGTCCCACTTGCGTATCAACCATTAAACTAAAACTAGAAACCTGATAAAGAAGATTGGCATGGCTGAGCATTACCCCTTTTGGATGGCCTGTTGTTCCAGAAGTATATATTATTGTTGCCATATCATTAGAATCAACTTTATTTGCAATCTCAATAATTTCTGAATTTTTTCTTAAGTTGTCTCCCAATAAAATACAATCGTTATAAGTATAAATCTCAAAATCATTATATTTCAACCTATCTTCTTGGCTTAAATTTTCAATAATAATAAATATTGGCTTTGCTGTAAATTTAATTTGAACAAACATGTCAAGAAGATTTAAATTTTCTAAAATAACTACACTTGGAAGAACGGAGTTAAAAATAATTTCAGCTTCAAAAAGAGTAACATCAGAACCCTTTGGAATATCAACGACACCTAAAGATAAAATTGCAAAATCTATCACGGTCCACTCGGCTCTATTCTCAGAGCAAATAAATATTTTATCTTGATGCTTAACATTGATTGACTTTAAAAAGGAAGCAAGCTTTAAAACATTGTTTTTTAAGTCGCCATAAGTAACATGGACATATCCATTGCTAACTTTATATATTTGAGCAATTTTATCTTTTTGCTGATCAGCCACTTCAAAGAATGCCTTTGCTATTGACATATAATCCTCCTTTTAACAAAGTTAACATGGTTTATTATATCATTATTAACCATAAATTCATAAAGATTATTTATAAAGACTTATCCTGTAAAAAGCATACAGAAAGCCAATGAAAATAAAAACCTAAAAAATCAAAACAAATTTTTAAAAAAAATTATTTAATAAAAAAATAATTAAAAATCTAAAATTAAAACAATCTGACACTCTTTCTAAGAAATTTCCTTATTTTTTTCTTCATAAATACAAAAAATATAATTTTCAAAATCTTTAAAATAATATTTATCCATTTGAAATAAAATGTCCACAAACCTATCAACATGAATTTAGTCGCCTGTATTAAAAACCTCAAAAAATCATTAACTACTTCTTTATTACCCAAAACAGCAAATAAAATTTTAACCTTAAGAATTAATTTTTCAAAACAAAAAAATTAATCCCTTCCGTGGGATAAGAAAGATTCAAATCATCTACAATATCCTTTAATCGATCAACAATTGATTGATTGGATGTATAAATAATCAAAATAAAATTTTCTTCAGGCCAAACGCCATTACCATGCTTTTCTCCCTTCTTGCCTTTTCCATAAACATTTTCTATCTTAGAATAATATATAGGTTCTCCCAACTCTTGCTCTATTTTTTCTATACATTCAAAAACATCAAGCTCTAAAGATAAATTAGAAACTATTTCAATCCTATATCTATAAAATTTAGTCATATCATTCTCCATCTTCTTCAAATAAATTATCATAACTACTTTTAGCTGAATTATCAATTTTGAATGATTTTTCAACATCTACATTGGACGTCACTCTTTTTAACTTAGATTTAAAACTTGAAACAATGTTGGAAAAAATTTCAAAAAGCATGGGAATAAAAAACAAAGTAAGAAATGTGCTGGCTGTCATTCCGCCAATAAAAGTAAATGCAATTGGCTTTAAGAGCTCATTTCCACTTCCGCTAGAAAATGCCATTGGAATAAGCCCTATTATTGAGGTCAAAGAAGACATTAAAACTGGTCTAAGCCTTGAACGACAAGATTCAATAATTGCTTCTCTTAGGCCAAATCCCCTCTTGATCAATAAACCAGTATAGTCTACAAGAACAATTCCCGTATTTACCACAACACCAACAAGCATAAGCATACCAATTGCAGCAAAAATAGAAAGTTTTTCTCCTGCAAGAAAATGTATAAGCACAACCCCTATTGCTGTTAAAGGAATTGTAAAAATAATAATAAAAGGTTTTAAAAAAGATTCAAATTGAGAAGCCATAATGCCAAACACAACAATAATAGCCATCATAATGATTATTTTAAACTGATTCATAATATTTGAAAATTCATTATATTCCCCCTCAACCTTAAGCACTATGCCTTCTTTATGAGGCACCTTATTATTAATAAAATCTACAACCTTTGCAGTTACTTGGGTTAAATTATCATCTGGAGAAATACCTGCATTAAGATAAACAGTTAAAGCTTGATTTTCTCTGTAAATAGATTCGGCTTTATTGGTTTTTTCAAAGGTGGCTATTGATGAAAAAGGAATTTTAACCCCAGATGAATTTGTAATAAATATTTTTTCTAAATCTTTTAAATTTTTAACATCCATTCTATCAAGCTTAAGAACAATATCATAATTAAGTCCATTCTCTACATATTGCCCAGCAACAACACCATTAATATTGGCCTTTAACTCATTTAAAATGGTATTCATATCAATGCCATAATTATAAGCTAAAGCTCTGTCTATCTCAACGCCAATTTGGAGTTGAAAATCACTTATACTAAGTCTTGGATTTACAAGTTCAGGAATTTCCTTTTTTAACATGGAAACTAAAATTTTTCCATAATCTTTTATATATTCGAAATCATTGGCCGAAATTTTAATTTTAATCGAATCTCCACCGCCCAGAGCACCACCACTGGAAGGCTCAATATTAAATTCGGGATAAAGATTCCCAATACGATTCATAATTTTATATTTAATAGCATCGTAATCTATGCTTTGGGTTAACTCCTCTCTTGATTCTTCCTTAAGAGGAAACAATACATTGAAAGTTATTCTATCAGCATGTAAAGTAGCAATAATGCTTTTATATCCCTTAGCCTCACTTTTTACAATTTCTAAAAATCTATTAGAATAAAATTTTGCATATTCCAAATTAGTTTTATGGGGAAAATTTAAATTAATAGCAATTGAGTTCTCTTTGCCTCTAGCAAAAGTTGTCACATCTAGCAATAATCCTAAAAGCAAACTACCAATAAAACTAAAAAAAACAATTACCCCAAAAATCAATTTGTGATTTAAAACTATATTTAATAAATTGATATACAAAAATTCTAAAAAATAATAAATACTAGCAAAAAAAGCATCGATTTCCCTAATAAAAGCATTCTTAATATTTTTTTGAAAACTTGTGTACAAACCGACATAATGGCTTGCTAAAACAGGAACCAAAAAAATCGCAACTAAAAGAGAAACCCCCAAGGAAATAACAATCGTAAATGAAAAGTCTTTAAAAAAATCTCCATATACTCCAAGTTCTGATTTGAAAATAAGAAATGGCCCAAAAACACAAATAGAAGTAAAAGTTGAAGATGTAATAGGCAGCATCATCTCTTGGGCTCCAAGAATGGAAGATGAAATAAGCTTTGCTCCTTTTTGCCTATATTTGTATATGTTGTCTATTACAACAATTGAACAGTCAACAACCATCCCAATCCCAAGCGCAAGGCCTGCAAGACTCATAATATTAAGGGAAATATTTACAAAATACATTAAACAAAAGGTCAAAACAATTGCTATTGGAATAGAAATTCCAATAATTATTGTGGCCCTGAAACTTCTTAAAAAGAAGAAAATAACAAATATTGCAAGCATGGCCCCAAAATAGGCTGAATTTACAACCGTTGAAATGGACGCTTTAATAAAATTAGTACTATCAGAAGCAATCTCTAATCTCATATCTTTAGGCATAGATAATTTCAATTTTTCTATTTCACCCATAACAACATTAGAAACAGCAATAGAATTGGCATCACTACGTTTTTGAACCGACAAAGAAATTGAAGGCAATCCATTATACTCAACATATTCTGACAAATCTTCAAAATCGGTTTTAATATTAGCAATATCTTTGAGTTTTATTTCAATAGGAGATGAATTTATGCCAGAAGAAATGTCAGGCATCTTATAAGCTATGACCACATTGCCTATCTCTTCAATTGATTTAAATTTTCCAGAAACTTCAATCAAATATTCTAAGTTGTTTTCCAATATATTACCGGCTGAAAGTTCCAAATTTTGAGATGCTATAATTGAAGATATTCTTGACAAAGAAAGCCCATAAGACTCTAATCTGTTTTGAGAAACTTCAATTAAAACGCGCTTTTTACTCCCACCATTAACAGTAACAACTGCAACTCCATCAAGCCTTTCAAGCCCAGGTTTGATGATCTCATCAGCATATCTTTTAAGCTCAGAAACTGACCTTACAGAATTAATAACAATTTCCATTACAGGAATATTTTTAAGATTGTACCTAAAAATTCTAGGGGTTTGTGATTTACTGGGCAGTAAAGACTTTACCAATTCAAGAGCATCTCGAATTTCATTTAAAACTAAATCTAAATCGGTTCCATGATAAAATTCAAGTGAAACAGTGCTACTTTCTTTAGAAGAAATACTATATATATTTTTCAAATTCTTTACCGAACTCAAGCCACTCTCAAGAACTCTAGAAACACTCTCTTCAACTTCTCTAGGAGAAGCACCAGGATAAACAGTATGAATACTTATTTGGGGAATATCAATCCCTGGCAAAAGATCTACTTTTAATCTTGAAAAAGTATATAAACTTATCATCATTAACAATGAAAATAAAATCAACATTGTTATTGGCTTGCTAACTATTCTCTTTACCAACATAACACATCCCCCAATAAATTAAATATTGCTTTCAGCTGAAAGACCCTCTTTGGTATCTACCAAATTTATTAGAGTTCCATTAGAAAGAGCAGACATACCTTCTACTACAATTAAATCACCCTCTTCAACCTCGCCCGAAAGAGCTACAATGTTATCTATTTCAAAAAGCGTCTTAATGGGTAACATTTGAACACTTTTACTCTCTAAATCAAGCTTAAATACAAATTTCTTGCCCTCTCTCTCAACAACAGCCTCTCTTGGAATCTTAATTACATTTCTAAAACGTTTAGTAATAAGTTTGATTTTAGAAAACATACCAATAATCAGTTTATCTAAATTGCTACCAATAGGCGTAAGATATACTTCGATAGTTCGACTTTTAGAATCTAAAATAGGAGATATTTCTGAAACCCTGGCCTTAAACTTTTCATTAGGATAAGCTCCAACCTCAATAATAGCATCATTTCCAACTTTAATATTTGAAATGTATTTCTCAGAAACATAAGTTAAAATTTGCTTTGTATCTATCCTTCCTACCACTGCTATGTTGGACTGAGGATTAACTGTTTCACCAATTTTTTTTGTAATATTTAAAATATATCCTGAGATTGGCGCTCTTACAGGACTTTTCAAATATACAGAACCGGGCCTTGAAGGATCAAGAGTTGCAACTATTTGTCCCTTTTGAACATAAACTCCAAGTTTTATTCCCAAAGAAGTTATTTTGCCCACAGCGTCTGGAAAAATGCCTGCTTTAACTTTTGTATCTACATCTCCATTTAAAGACAAATAATCACTCAAGATTCCCCTTTTAACCTTCATAGCAATTACTGGAAATCTATAAGTATCTTCTTTCTCCTTATTGGTGTCGCCTAGCTTGTTCTTACCCGAACAAGCAACTAAGACTAAGAATAAAACTAAAAAATACTTCTTTAAATAAAAATTAATATTAAAAATCAAATTCATCAAAATACCTCTTAGTCTAATGAATTTATTAAATTTTTATATTCAAGTATAGAATTGGCATAATTTAATTTATCTTCAATGAACTTCAAATCGCTCTGCTTATAAGCAAGCTCAATATCATTCAATTTAGAAAGATCCATGACCCCGGAATTAAAAGCATTAAATGCCATTTGATAATTTTTATTCGCTAATTCTACATTAATTTTAGAAGCATCAAGAATCGCTTTATATCTTCTAATATCCTTTCTTTTTTGAACAATATTAGATTTTAAATTCCTAATTTTACTTTCAACATTGTTTTGTAGTATTTTTAGCTGATAGTTGTTATCTTGTATTTTTGTAAAACTCTTTGAAAATGGAAACATTTCAGTTAACCCATAATTTAAACTAAAAGATGCTAAAAATCCAGTTGAAAAACCTTTAGAATTTTCATGAAATGATTTATAAGGAGAATAAGAAAATGACAAAGAAAGACTTGGCAAATAAGTATCCAGCCAAAACGAACCAATAAGCTGTTCTGTCATTTTTAATCGTATATTCAAATCCTTAATCTCTAATGATTCATTAAAATTTAATTCTTCATTAAATAAAGAAAAATCTATTGTCTCATCTGGCAACTCTCCAATAATTTCAAAATCTTGATCCGGATCTAATCCTATTAATAATTTGAAAATTTCTTTTGATTTTTCAAAATTAATAATCTGACCATCCAAATCTGGTTGAGATTTTTTATACTTAAGCTGCGCATCAAGAAAATCTATTTCTGATATTAGCCCATTATTATAAGCAATTCTAGCTTGTTCAAATTTAAGTTTGCTATTTTGTATTTGACTCTCAAAAACTTTTAAAGTACCCTTTAAAGCTATCAATTGATTGTAAGACTTAAGAACATTTAGCTTAATATTGCGAACAGCGCTTTCTTTTTCTATTTTTGCGCTTTCATACTCCAACATAACCAACTGCATTCTCTTTAAAACAGAAGGAGACAAAGAAAGATTAATTCCAACCCCAAACCCAAGGCCCCAATAATCTCTCTCAAGTTCACCCAAAGCAGAAGAATTTCTACTAAGTGTAGAGCTAAGGTTAACATTTGGAACAAAAACATTCCACGCATTATTTTTATAAAGTTTTTTTATATTTTCTTTATACAGAGCATTTTCTGAGTCCAAGCTATTTTCTAGGGCCATATTTACAGCTTGTTTGGGTGATATTTGAATAATTTCAGCAAAAGAAAAAGAGACGGTCATAAAAATTAAAAAAAATTTTTTAATTTGAAACCCCCTTATAATAAAAATCAAAACTTTAAAGTTATAGAACTTAATTAATATTTTCAATTCATTTGATTAATTATTATAATATAATACAATTCTAAGTATGAACATTTTCAAAATTTTATTTATCTTAAATTATACTCTTATTTTTTTAATAAAAATTTACCAAAATACTTTATCTAAAATATTTGGACTACAATGCATATACAAACCCACTTGCTCAAAATATTCAATTGAATGCCTTAAAAAATACAACTTTTTAACGGCCTTAATATTAATGACATTAAGAATAATAAGGTGTAACGCATTATTTAAAGGGGGAAACGATTTTATTCCTAAATACACACCTATTCCAAAATCTTTAAAAGAATTTAAAAAAAGATTAATCAAATAAAGTCTTATATTTTTCTGGAACCCACGTCTTTACAACTTCTTTATTTTTTTCAACAAATTCAACTGCATTGCGATACTCTTTGCCTGGCTCTTTATCATTTCTATCCATTAAAGGCAATATTAAATCATCACTCCAATAAAAATGGTCAAAAACATAATATGCATCAAAATCATCATTTTCAAGACCAAGCCTAACAAGGGTATGCACGCTCTCAACCCCCCCCATAATTAAATCAGGATCATCAAGAAACTTAATATCATACCTAGAAAAAGCCCAATGAGGCTTCCACAAAGGAACTAAAATCCACTCGTTTCTCTTTATTGAAGAATCTAAACTTGCAAGCATAACACTCTCGCTTGAAGGAACTAGCTCATATTCTTTACTTAATCCATAATAATCAAGCGTTTGTTCTGTAACAATTTGAGTTCCCGCACCAGCATCTATGCCAATCATTTTGTTTTTAAACTTAGCACCTTTACCCTTAAGCTCACTAATACTAGAAATTGGCACATAACTTGGCACTACAAAACCCTGAATGGTTCCTTCATAATTTGCACCAAGATCAACAAATTTTGTTTTCAGCTTTTCGTAATAAAATTTATCGGCTGTAGGGACCCAGGAAGATACCGTGCCATCTACCTTTCCAGATGCTAAGTATTGATACATTATAGATGTAGTAACTGAAAATATTTCTGCATTATAACCCATTTTTTCAAAAACAACCTTCAATACATTTGTAGCTGCTGTTTCTCCGCCCCAATTCACATATCCAATTTTTACCGATTTCAAATTCTTTGAACTCTTTTTTTCATCACAAGACAAAAAAGTAAGAAAAATACAAAAGATAATTAATAGTTTATTCATAAAAAATCTCCATTTCATCAAGCAATCCCCAAAACCCAATAAACAATTTAGACATAAAATAATCTCCATTTATTTATTATATATTTCTAAAAATCTTTTAAATTTATTCTCTCTCTTTCCACTATAATGATCTGTATTCAAATAGCTAAATTTAATAAAAATAGACTGCATAATCCTATCTAAAATAATAGCTATAATAACAACTGCTAATCCAGATATTAAACCCTCACCAAAATTTAATCTTTCTATAGAGTAAATTACAGTCCTGCCCAAACCAGAAGATCCAACCATTGCAGCAATTACTATCATAGATATCGCCATCATTATTGACTGATTAATACCCTCAATTATACTCTGAAGAGAAAGAGGAAGCTGAACTTGAAAAAGAATGCGTAAATTACTACTACCAAAGGACTTAGCTGCCTCTATTACTTCATCTGAAACTTGAACAATTCCCAGCCTTGTATATCTAATAACAGGAGGCATAGCAAAAACTATTGTAGCAAAAATAGCAGAGGCTGTACCCATTCCAAAAAAAGGAATAGCGGGAATCAAGTAAATAAAAGGGGGCATTGCTTGCATTAAATCTAGAATGGGTTTTAAAAAAACATAAAACTTTGGGAAATATCCCCCCAAAATACCTATAGGAATTCCCAAAATAACAGAAACTAATACAGAGACAAATATAATAGCTATTGTATCCATTGAAGCTTCCCAAAGATTAAAATACAAAATAAAAAAGAATCCGGGTAAAATTAAAAATATTAATCTCTTTTTTAAGAAAACAAAACTTAGCAAACATACAGTCAAAATAAAAATAAGTGGATTAACAAAAAGAAATAAATTTTTCAAATTTTCATATAAAAAAATTATACTTTTAGAAAAACCTACCCCATCAGAAATTGAAAAATTATCAACCAAAAAATCAAAAAAATTATCTATTTTTAATATAAAAAAATCTTTATTCATAAATTCCTATCTTGATAATAAATCAGAGATTTCATTTAAACTAACATAACCAACAATAGTTCCTTTTTCTTTTATTATTAAATAATCTTGCTTATTCAAATATTCAACAATTTTTTTTATCTCATCATTTAAATCTAAATTTAAAGATATAAGGTTATCATACCTTTTATTGAGAACTTTGTCATATAAACTGAAATTTTCACCTTGACATTTGATAATAACATTTAAACCATTATCACTACCAGAGTTTAAATCAAAATCATCTTTTAAAATATCTTTTATTTTTAAAATATTTAAAACAGGTAAATTTTTAATAAAATCAGATATAAAATCTGTACTAGGATTAGCTAAAATTTCTAAAGGTTTGCCAACTTGAATGATTTTTCCATCTCTCATAAAAGCAATTCTATGTCCCAATTTAAAAGCTTCAATTAAATCGTGAGTAATAAACACAACTGTTTTTTTAAGTTTAGCTACCAGCCTTAAAAGTTCTTCTTGCATTTCTCCTTTAATTAAAGGGTCAAGTGCCGAAAAAGCCTCATCCATTAAAAGAATATCTGGATTAACCACTAATGCTCTTGCTATTCCGACTCTTTGCTTCATCCCCCCAGAAAGTTCATTAATATACTTGTATTTTGAATCCTCAAGCCCCACAAGATTTAATACCTCAATAGCACGCTCTTCTCTGATCTTCCTGGGAACATGTTTAACTTCAAGTCCATAAGTAACGTTTCTCAATACATTCATATGAGGGAAAAGTCCAAAGTTTTGAAAAACCATTGCAAATTTATCTTTTCTTAAATTAGAAAGATCTTTGCGATTTATAGCATTCATTTCCATATTATTTACCAAAATAGATCCTGAATCTATTTTATAGATACCGTTTAAACACCTGACTAAAGTAGACTTGCCACAACCAGACATACCCATAATAACTAAAATTTCATTTTCATAAACATCAAGATTAATATTGGCATTTGCAATAAAAATAGAAGATTCTTTGTAGATTTGCATTCTATCTTTGCCATCTTCATAATCTTTTATAGCTTGACTTATCTGCTTTTTGTCAACATAATACGAAAATACTTTATAACAATCTTTGATTTTAACAGCAACCCTACTCAAAGCAAACTCCTCAATAAGCCTGCATTATACTTCATAACACATCATTATAAATTATACTAAAATTATTAAATTTTTGCCGACCCAAAATAAAAAACAAAAGACCCCTTTAAAGGATCTTTTGTTAAAAATTTGTACCAATTATACCAATTAAATTAGAATTTTATCTAAGCAATGACAAAACATATTGAGGAACTTGATTAGCCTGAGCAATCATTGCCATTGCAGATTGTGTTAAAATGCTATTAGTTGTAGCTGCCACAACCTCATCTGTCATTGTAGCATCTTTTATTTGAGCATAAGATGCTTTTAGATTTTCAATTGCATACTCAGTACTATTCTTTATAGATTCAAGTCTATTTTGGAAAGCACCCAAATTTGCTCTTTGATCACTTACCATTCTAATAGCATTTTCTATTTTAGCAAGTGATGTATTAGCATCAACTGTGGTTGTAACATTAACAGGAGAATTAACTCCACCCTGAGAAGGCGCTGTAGCAGGTGCTGGCTGTTGAGCTCCTTCTTGCTGAACACCTTCTTGAACAGGTGCAGCCTGAGCAGTTTGAGCTCCCTCACCAGAGAAAAGATTTGCGACATTAGCTGCATAAATATTTACAGCAATAGCTTCATCTTGGTTTGCTCCAACATGAACTCTTAAGGTCCAAGAAGCCTGAGACCCTGAAAGTGATGCTGGTGTGTTAATTTTTGCAGGCTGCATTCCAAGCTCTTCAGCTGTTTTTACATTTTGAGAAGCAGATTTGTTTGACAACATGTGCATTTGGTTATATTGAGCTTGATCAGCAATTCTATTAATTTCGTCTGTAAGTTGCTCTATTTCAATTTGTATAGAACCTCTGTCTGCATCTGAATATGTGCCGTTACCTGATTGAACTGCCAATTCTTTCATTCTTACTAAAACTTTTTCTACTTCATTCAAATTTCCTTCTGTTGTCTGAATAAAATTAATAGCTTTAGAAGTGTTTCTAGAAGCTTGTGACAAGCCTCTTATTTGAGCATTAATCTTACCAGAAACTCCCATACCAGCAGCATCATCAGAAGCTCGATTAATTCTGTACCCACTAGAAAGCTTTTCTTGAGTTTTGCTAAGATTAGCAGCATTAATACCATTATTTCTTGAAGCATTAATAGCTGATGTATTATGATTTATAATCATATATCATTCCTCCATGATTAAATTTAATTATTTATTTTTGGCAAATCCTTTTGCCTGTTAAAAAGAATAGCACAAAAATTTAAAAAAAA
The DNA here is from genome assembly GCF_000222305.1 of Borreliella bissettiae DN127. Classification (GTDB taxonomy): domain Bacteria; phylum Spirochaetota; class Spirochaetia; order Borreliales; family Borreliaceae; genus Borreliella; species Borreliella carolinensis. The sequence goes on from NC_015921.1 coordinate 148,344, forward strand.
GAAACACAGACAGCAATAGCATTATAAATAATTGTTATTATTTATTTCTTTGATTAAAATCAAAAGCTCTTAATGTATTTTCCTGATCTTTCATACGCTTAACAGTAAAATCTAAGGTATTAAGATCACCCTCCACTTTTCTCTCTCTATCTTCGTATTTCTTTTTATAATCTTCAACTTTATTTTTTTGATTAAAAATTTTCAAGTCGTAATTTTTTATTTTATTATAAATAACTCCTCCGGAAGCCACAAGAGGCGACAGACAATCTCCTAGCATTTTAGCAATTCCATTATCATATACTCTGTCCCCATTAAGGTCAAATAAAAAAAGTTCTCTAACATTATCAATATTATTACGAATTGATTCATCAAACTTTTTCTCATCAAGCCTTAAATATCTAGAAAGTCCACCAGAAGAAGAAATAGAATTAGTAAACACTCCCATTTGATTAATTATTGAAAAATTAGGATCACTAGTAACATAAGGTTTAAAAATTATTGACTCTAGTCTGGACTTAAGATTTTTCAATAAAAATTCAGACCTTAGAATACCTAAATTTTTATAAGCCTCTTCTTTTTGAGAATCACTAAGATATGTCAGCTCTTCAACTATATTAGACTTTTGATTGCTGGGTTGATCTTCATTGGAGCTTACAATATTAATCTCAGCAAGAACCTCATTATAAGCACCAATAAAATCCAAAAGAACCCTCTTAATCCCTTCATAATCGGGTTCAACTTTAGCTTCAACCACATCGCTTGAGGCTTTTTTTAAACTTAATGTCACATTTGGAACCAAATCATTAATAAAATTTGAATCTCTCTCAACATCTACTCCATCAAATTTAATTTTTGCATTCTCAGCAAAACTTTTAGCATTTATTGGCAAATAACCATCTCTATTTTTGGGGTCAAAAATTTCAATATTACTAATAACAATTACTTTATTATTTGCTTTATTTTCAATATTTATTTCTTCCAGATTGGAAAGAGCTCCAACATCAACTTCAACTTCTTCAAAATCATTTGAAATATTTATTAAAGGAAGCTCTAAAGAACCTCCCTTGCTACTTATTTTAACCATATTCATTTGAATATATTTTTTTTCCAAAGGAGTTTTTAAATCAGATCCAAGATCAACTACACTATCTTCACTGTCAACTTTTGCATCCTTAAATGTAGCCCCTCCGGGATTAAAAATAATCTTACTATCAGGCTCTTCTAGGTCTGTATCAAAATATTTAACTTCAAATTTAATTTTACTCCTAGATGTAATTTCAATGTCTTCAGGAATTTCAATTGATACTTCTGAAAGCGGATTTAAAACAAGACTATTGTTCTCAAAAGCAAGTCTATTATTACTGCTAGATTGATTTACAGCAATATCTGAAAGACTGGGATTAAAATTAGTTTTAAGTTCACTCAAAATTCCAATTTGCTTAGCAAAAGACAATCCCTCTCCTTTGATAACAAGCTTGTTTTCTTTGCCTTCCTTTAAGGATTGCAAAACAAAACGACTGTTTCCATTTTTATCGCTTTTTACTATTTTTGCAGATAAAAAACCCTTTCCCTTGTTATTGATATCCCTTACAAGTAAATCAATGTTACCATTGCTTTTTACATTAATTTCCTTCTTGCCAACTAAAAATATATAATCTCCTTCTGGAATTGTAACTTTTTTAGGATCAAAATTTGCAGACAAAAACACATCAGCTGATGCTATTTGATCAACAATTAATTTGTGAGTCTCATTCTTAGATCCATATCTAGTAGACAAGGTTAAAACCTCGCTATTGCTAGAATTTCCCGACATTAGATTAAAAGGACTGTTAAGCGATGTAATTTCTTTTGCAAGAGAATTTAAAGTAGAGATTTTTCTATTAATTAACTGCCAAGCACTTTTTTCTTGTTCTAAAGATTCAAGTTTTTTGAAAGAAGTATCAATTTTAGCTTTATCGGACTTAAGCATGGATTCACGAATTTCTTTAGTATTATATTTACTCTCAAGTCCAGGAACAAAAAATCCTGATGCCAAAATAACGCCCTCCGGGGTAAATTATATCATTAATAAAATTGAAAATAAAATACAATATGTAATAAAAAAACATAAACTTTTAAGCATCCAAACAATTTAAAATAAAAAAGTATAAAAAGTAAAAACTTTAAAAAAAATTAATGTTTATAGTAAAATAAATTAAAAGGAGCATAAAAATGCCAAATTTTTGCTTATTTAACTCAAAATCCGTTTTAACTGGAAATGATAAACTGGATAATTCGGCAGTTCTGATTAAAGACAATAAAATTTTTGATATTGTAACATCTGATAGACTTAAAAAAATGGATCTGGAAGAGTACCAGATGATTGACGCAAAAGGCAATTACATAACTCCTGGTCTTTATGACAATCATATTCATGGATTTCACGGTTATGGGACAGATCAATGTTCAACAGAATCAATACTTAAAATGTCAGAACATTTAGCTCAATACGGTGTAGTAGGATTTTTGCCAACTATTTATCCAAGACCAATAGATGAAATGATTGAAGCAATAAAAGCTTGCACAGCAGCAATAGGTAAAGAAAAAGGAGCTAAAATTTTGGGACTTCACCTTGAAGGGCCTTTTTTTTCTCCTGAAAAAAAAGGAGCGCACCCTGTTTCTCATCTTCATGAACCTAGTATTAAAGTTATGCAAAAACTAATAGATGCAGCTGGCGGGGTATTTACGGGATCAAACGGCAAAAGAAAAACACACATAAGCACAATGACTGTTGCTCCTGAGCTTAAAGGCATGAGAGAACTTGCAATATTTTGCCTTGAAAACAATATAAACCTTCAAGCAGGACATACAAACGCAACATATGAAAATATGATAGAGGGATTTCAAGTTGGAATACTTCACACAACCCATTTTTTCAACGCAATGTCAAAACTTGACCACAGAAATCCAAATGCAATAGGAGCAGTATTAATACATGGCGATGTTTCTTGCGAAATTATTGCAGATGGCTACCATATTCATCCAAAATTAGTTTTAATGCTTAGAAAGCTTAAAGATATAAGTAAAATAGTCCTTGTAACTGACGGACTTACTCCAAATTGTCAAACTTGTGGAAAACTAATTGCAAACGGAGATGAAGTTTATATTGCAGAAGATGGATTATTCCATAGCGTAAAAAGCAACACAATAGCCGGATCAACACTCACAATGATACAAGGTCTTAAAAATTTAGTAGAATTCGGATACAGCTTAAGCGATGCTGTTCAAGCAAGCTCCTACAATCCAACAAGAATCCTAAATATTGATAAAAAGGGATTAATATGTCACGGATATGATGCAAGCATCAATGTCTTAGATAAGGATTTTAATCTAAAGTTAACAATGGTAGAATCTAAAATAATTTTTAACAATCTATAACTTTAAACCATTTTAAGGGGATCAAAATGAGATTAATAGTCAGACCTACATACGAAGACATATCAAGATGGGCAGCCAATCACGTAGCACAAAAAATTAAAGAATTTTCTCCAACAAAAGAAAAACCATTTATCCTTGGACTTCCAACGGGAAGTTCTCCAATTGGCATGTATAAGAATTTAATTGAATTAAATAAAGATAAAAAAATTTCATTTCAAAATGTCATAACTTTTAACATGGATGAATATATAGGAATTGAAAAAAATCATCCTCAAAGTTACCATTCATTTATGTGGAAAAATTTTTTTTCTCACATTGATATTAAAAAAGAAAACATAAATATACTAAATGGAAATGCTTTAAATCTTGAAAAAGAATGTGAAGAATATGAAAAAAAAATCAAATCTTTCGGGGGAATCATGCTTTTTGTAGGTGGAATTGGACCTGATGGTCACATTGCTTTTAACGAACCCGGCTCCTCCCTAACATCAAGAACAAGAATTAAAACCTTAACCCAAGATACAATCATTGCTAATTCAAGATTTTTTGAGGGCAATCTGAGCAAAGTTCCTAAAAGTGCGCTAACTGTTGGAGTTGGAACAATCATGGATTCACAAGAAATTTTAATAATAGTAAACGGCCACAGCAAAGCAAGAGCACTAAAACATGCCATTGAAAAAAGCATTAATCATATGTGGACAATTAGCGCGCTTCAACTACATAAAAACGCAATTATAGTATCTGACAAAAACGCAACTTACGAATTAAAAGTCGGAACAGTAGAATACTTTAATGATATAGAAAGAGAAAACTTTAATAATGACTTAAAATAAACTAATTAAATTTTTAAAGTAAAATACTAAATATAAGATTGAAAATCTTTATAAAATAGGGGCTAATTATCAACTTCATTGTAAATTTTTGAAACTTCTTCCCAATTTAAAGCCTTTAAAAATGCATCAACATATTCAATTCTTCTATTTTGATATTTAAGATAATAAGCATGCTCCCAAACATCAATACCTAAAATTGGTTTATAAGACTTCATTAAAGGACTATCCTGATTAGGCATTGAAATCACTTTAAGCCCTCTATCAGGGCACAATACTAACCATGCCCAACCACTTCCAAAAATTTTCATCGCGGTATCTTTCAAATTAGCCTTAAGAACATCTAGGCTTCCAAAAGCTGCATTAATATCGTCTTTAAATTTTTCAAAAAGATTATCCTTGTTTCCCGGCCTTAAAGTTCTAAAATATAAAGTATGGTTAGAATAACCCCCAGCATTATTTCTTATTAAAGTTTGAAATTCTTCTGGGAAATCATGAATATTTTTTAATATATTTGACACATCTGTTAAATGAATTTTATCCATTTTTTCCAAAATAGAATTCAAATTCATTACAAAACCATTATGGTGCTTGCTATGGTGAATTTCCATAGTTTTGGCATCAATATAAGGCTCAACAGCATCATAATCATAACCAAGTTCTGGCAGATTAAACATAAAAAACCTCCTGTTTTAACTTTTGCCGTGACAATTTTTATATTTCTTTCCACTTCCACAATAACAAGACTCATTTCTACCTATTTTAGGAGAACTTCTAACCACCTGAACATTAGAAACACTTTTATTCTCATTAATAACAATTCCAGAAAGTTCTTTATGAATTGATTTAACATTCCTAGACTTCTTTGTTAACTTAAAATCGGAAGAATTGCTATCCAATTTTAACTGAAGAACACGCCTTATGGTAGAAACTTTAATGTCTTTAATAAGCTCGCTAAATATTGAAAATCCTTCTTCTTTGTATTCTGTAATTGGATTTTTATTAGCATAAGATCTTAAATAAACAGCTTCTCTTAAAGAGTCTAAATTTGCAAGATGTTCTTGAAATTTAAAATCAATATTTTTCAAATATTCATATCTTAAAAATCCATTAAAAAGATCCCTACCAATCAAATTTTCCTTTTCATCTAAATTTTCCCTTGCTATTTGCATTAACTTAGCCTTTAAATCAAGAGAATTGATATTTTCAATAGAACCAAGACTTTCAAGCATATAAGCAAAAATTGAATTTACTTCATTTAAAAAAATATTTGATACTGTACTACTTTTTGTCCCTTCAATTAAAAAACTAAGATATTCTTCCAAAGCAACAAGAATACGATCCTTAATAGCTATATCTTCAAGAATAGAGTTTCTCTGAGCATAAATAAAATCTCTTTGCTTTGTAATAACATCGTCATACTCTAACAAATGCTTTCTAATTTCAAAATTTCTGTCTTCTACTCGTTTTTGAGCATTAATCAAAGATTTAGTTAAAAGAGAATGCGTAATAGGCTCTCCTGTTGCCATTCCAAGCTTGCCCATTAATGATCTTAGGTTGTCCCCAGCAAAAAGACGCATTAAATCATCCTCAAGCGACACATAAAATCTTGATCGCCCAGGATCACCTTGTCTTCCACTACGCCCACGAAGCTGATTGTCTATTCGCCTTGACTCGTGACGTTCACTGCCAATAACATAAAGCCCACCAAGACTTTTAACCTCATTATAATCTTTTAGGTAATTTTCTCTCTCATTTTTAACAGCCTCTTGAAATTCTTCAAGGCTTACATTAGTTCCAATTTTTTTCCTAACTCTGTGTTCAATATTGCCCCCAAGTTTAATGTCCGTACCACGACCAGCCATATTTGTTGCTATTGTAACCGCATGTTTTGCTCCAGCCTCAGCAATAATAAATGCCTCTCGAGAATGATTTTTTGCATTAAGAACTTCATGCTTAATCCCCCTGCTTTTAAACATGGCTGATAAAATCTCAGATTTTTCAATAGAAACAGTTCCTACTAAAACCGGTTGACCCTTTTTGTAAGTTTTATAAACCTCATCTGTAATCGCATTAAATTTAAATTCTTCCGTATAATAAATAGTATCATTCTCATCTATTCGTGCTAACAATCTATTTGTTGGAACTACAACTACATCAAGATTATATATCTTATGAAATTCCTTAGCTTCTGTATCGGCTGTACCTGTCATACCAGAAATTTTATTAAACATTCTAAATAGATTTTGAAAAGTAATAGTTGCCATAGTTTTATTTTCATTAGCAACTCTAACTCCTTCCTTAGCCTCAATAGCTTGATGAAGTCCATCAGAATATCTTCGCCCTGTTAAAACTCTCCCGGTAAATTCATCTACAATCTCAACACCAGAATCACCAACAATATACTCTCTGTTTTTTAAAAAAAGCAAATGAGCTTTTAAAGCTTGAGTCATATAATGAACATAATTAAAATTTGAATCAGTATACATAGACCCGCTAATAATACCCTTAGAAACTAAAAGTTGTTCAAGATTATTAAGTCCTTTAGCAGTAAAAGAAATTCTTTTGGCCTTTTCATCAACAGTATAATCACCATCAAGGTCATCTATTTCTAAAGGATAATCACCGGTTTTAGAATCCTTGGAGCACTCTTTTAAAAAAGATACAAGAGAATTAACTTCAAGATAAGCCTTGGTGTTGCCCTCTGTTGGCCCTGAAATAATCAAAGGGGTTCTTGCCTCATCGATCAAAATAGAATCAATCTCATCAATAATACAATAATTAAACTTTCTTAAAGATTTTTCATTAAGATCATAACGCATATTATCTCTTAGATAATCAAATCCAAGTTCATTATTTGTAACATAAGTAATGTCTCTGGCATACTGAGCCTTTCTTAGCTCATAATCCATATTAGATAGAACAACCCCCACGCTAACACCCAAAAGATCAAAAACCGGCTTCATCCAATTGGAATCACGCTCTGCAAGATAGTCATTAACAGTAACAATAATAACCCCATCTCCTGTCAAACTATTTAAATACGCTGCTTGAACTGAGGAGAGAGTTTTTCCTTCTCCCGTTTTCATCTCTATTATTTTGCCTTTGTGAAGAGCAAGCCCAGCAATGATTTGCACATCATAAGGCCTTTCTTTAAGGCGCCTTCTAGCAGCTTCTCTAGACAGAGTAAAAGCTCGCTCCAAAATATTATCTAAAGAATTACCCGATTTTAATTCATCTTTAAGCTTTTCTGTCTCCTTTGAAAAATCTTCATCTGCCAACAATAATGCCCAACGCTCAAGCTTATTAATATTTCTTAAAGTTGGAAGATAATCTTTTAAATCTCTTTTACTTTTTGAGCCAATAGTTGTCTCAAGTACTGCTTTTAACATGGTAGGTATTAATTCTCCTAAATAATTGACTTAAAGTCATTTTAAATAATAATATAAAAATATGAAAAAACACTATAAAGCTCTTACATTAAGCCTGTTTTTTGCAATTATATCATGTAATACTAAAACTTTAAACGAACTGGGAGAAGAACAATTCAAAATACCATTTGGAACACTTCCTGGTGCAATAATGCCTCTGAATAACAAATTTACAAATTCAAAATTTGATATAAAAACATATAATGGGCTAGTTTACATTGCAGAAATAAAAACAAATAAATTAATGATTTTCAACTCATACGGAAAACTAATACAGACATATCAAAATGGAATATTTAAAACAAACACCGATTTAAAAATAAAAAAAATAAATTTTGAAGGAATTCAAGCAATATACCCGCTAAACGATTTTATTATTGTTGCAGACAAATTAAATAATAAAAAATCAAAATTCAATCAAAAAGAAAATATTGCCTACTTCATGAGAATACTAATACTAAACAAAAACTCGTCTGTAGAAATTTTGGGGCAAGAAGGTTTAAACGGAATGCCATTCCCACAAATTTACGATGTTAATGTTGATGAGCATGGCAATATTGCAATAATATCAATATATAACAAAGGCTATATAATATATTCTTACAATAAAGAATTTTCTCCACTTTATAAAATTTACGTCAACAAAAACCTGCTAGAAACAATAGACAATCAAAAGACAAAATACAATATTTCAATAGACAAGGTTTTTTTTGAAGTTAACAAAAAAACTCTTTACGTAAAAACTACCTACTATGAAAACATTGGTGACAACGAAAATATAAACGATCTTGGAATTAAAATTAAAGATCAATATATCTATAAAATGAGTTTAAAAAAAACCAAAGAATTAGAAGTTATAAGCAAAATCGTTCTTCCTAAAAACTTACTAGATGATAAACAAGAAAGCTTTATCAACATTATAAAAATACAAAAAGACAAAATAATAGCATCTACTAACATGAAAAATTTATCTAACAATTTAATATGGAAATTAGACGACAAAGGCTCAATTAAAGAACAAATAGCTTTAATTGAGCCTTCAAATTTAATATTTCTCTCTGAGAGTTTATCTAAAGATGGAATACTTAGCATACTTTATGGCGGAAAAACTGGAGTTAGTGTTTACTGGTGGAATTTAAATGCGTTATTAAAATTATAATTATAAGAGGGCTGAATCTGTCAATACAATGAAAAAGATTAATTGCAATCAACAACTGGAAATTAAATACCAAAAAAAATTGAAAAAACATATCATTATTGGAATAATCTTTGTTATAATTCTTTTATTTTTCAAAATTTTTCTAATTCCTAGAATTCAAAATCACGAAAACACTAAAAATAATATCAAAATGATAATAAGCTATAAACAAGACAAAGACAGATTATCACTAAAAATAAATATAAAAACAAAAAAAACTTCAAGCTTAGGAAAAGCCAAGCTAGATATTTATCTAGACAGCAAATTAACTGAAAGCAATATGTTTTACATAAGCAGTAAAAACTTTACAACATATGCTAATATAATCTATCAAAATGAAAATTTATTAAGTATAATACTAAAGAGTAATGGCAATAATAATGTCTTTTATAGTAAAAGAATAAAACCTAGGGGATAAAATATGATACAAATATACTTCATGTCTGTTTTGCTTAACATCTTAGGGGGAATAATACTTGCATTTCCAATATTAATAGAAAGAATGAGCTTTTTCAAAATTTTTGAAGATTTTGTAAATTTAATAAACGATAACAAAAAGGTAAAAAGCATTTTTGGATTATTATTTTTAATAACCAGTGCCCTTGAAATAATCAGGCCCTACAAATTGCCAATAATTGGAAATTTGATTCCAGCTATAAGTTTATTTTTAATTGGATTTATCTTGTTTTTAAAACAAAAATTACCAACAGAGGTTCAAAATAATAAAAAATATGGAAAATTCAAATCAATACTTGAAGGCAATCAGCAGTTAATTGGCATTATATCAATCATTATAGGAATAATTCATTTTTTAGCAGCAGAAATACCCTTGTTGTAAGATGTTGCAAGATTAAAAATAAAGATACAATTTTCAACAAAACTACTAAAAAGCAACTTGACTTTGACATGATCATTCAATATTATTACTATGATTTAATTTAAATTTTAATTACCGGCCCAATAAAGGCCGTAAATGGTATAAAGGAAGAAGATATAATGATATTTAGAACATATAAGCATTTGGAACTAATAATACTTCCCATGTTAATGATTAGTTGCGCTTTTTTTAAAAAACCACAATCTGTATATCAAGAAAGCAGTACTGGCAAACCAATACGTGATAAAAAATTACATTTAAAAAATTCACAATCCGTATATGTAGAGCAAGAAAGCGGCACTGGAAAGCCAATAAGCGATGAAAAATTACATTTAATATCGGGTAAAATTTTAAATAAAAAATTACCAATCATAAATGGTAGTCATGACGTAACTTGGATAAAAACAAAGGCAATGACAATCTTGGATGAATATGGAAAAGAAATACCAGAATTTAAAAACAAATTTGGATATTCTTATATAATATCCCCTATAAAAATGGATGATGAATATAGTAATTACGCATCGTTATTAATACTTTTTGAAACAACTAAAAATGGAGATAAAGAATATGAAATCGAAGATATTAAACTTGTAACAGCTGGTTCCAACCTAGAGCTTAAAAATTCCCTTTTAGCTGTTGAAAATTCACAAGAAGAAGGATATATTACTGCATACCCATTTGGAATATTGATGAGTGACGAGATTAAAAATGCTTTTAAATTAACATATAAAAATGGTCAATGGAATTATATGCTTGCAGATTTAACTGTCAAAAATAAACTTACTCAAGAAACTAAAATTTATAAAATTTCCCTTAATTCAAAATTAATTATTGAATTTTTAAAAGAAGTACTAAAAGAAAATTCTATATTAAAAGACATAGCTGGGGATTTATTTGAAGACATATAAATACAAACAAAAGGAAATATCTTATGAGCATTAAAAAATTTATTTTAACGGTGATAATTCTTTCTCTAGCTAAAAATATTTTTTCTGAAAACGAAATTAATATCTTCGAAAATGAAAATTATATTGTAAAAGAAAATATAAAAACAGAAATTAAAAAACTAAAACAAAGTTTTTTACTTGCATCTGTTGATGTCGCAATTAGCCAGCCCTACATGGAATTAGTAGATTTAAATGGAGACCTTATACAAGAACTTGTTGGAATTAGTTATTCATTTATAAATGTATTTTCAAAAATCGGATCTTCTGCTATTATTTCATTTGACCTATCAAACGAGGCTTCCAAGAAATACAAAATCACAAAATTAGAATTTTTAAGTCCAGATAAAGGCAATTTTATTAATAGACTAAGTAGTCTTACTAGTGGAAAACAGCAATCAAAAAAAGAACTTGCAAAAGACGCTTATTCATTTGGCACATTAAGAACTGAATCTCTTTCAAAAACAATTGCAGAATATTACAAAGATAACAACTGGTATTATATTTTAGCAGCGATAACAGTAGAAAATAATATAAATAAAGAAACTAAAAAATATGAAATTAGAATTAACCCTAAAATATATAATGATTTTCAAAAAAAATTGAGATTACATTTTAAAAGTAACCAAATAACAAAATTCCCAATACCCATTATAGAATAAACTATAAATTAATAAAAAAAAGATCTCTACTTCTCTAAGAGAGATAAATATATAATAATAAAACAATGAGTAGCAACAAAACAATAATAATAAATTTGAATAATTTGGAACATAACTTAAATTTAATTAAAAATAAAATTGGCAATAAAGAAATAGTGGCCACTTTAAAAGGTGACGCTTATGGTCACGGACTTATAAACATCTTTAAATTTTTAAAATCAAAAAAAATAAATTATTTTGGACTTTCTAATATTGAAGATGCTAAAACACTTAAAAAAATTGATAAAAATATAAAAATATTAATTTACATTAAAGTGGATAAAAAAGAAATTAAAAATTTAATTAAACTTGAGTTAGTACCATTTGTTGCTGATTTTGAATATCTATTTTTAATAGAAAAAGAATGTGCATTGCAAAAAAATAAATTAAAAGTTCACTTAAAAATTGATATTGGAATGAACAGATATGGAATAAAAATAGATAGCGCCCTTGAAATAGCCACGTATATTCAAAATTCAAAATTTCTAGAACTAGAAGGGGTCTGCTCACATCTCCCATCAACAGAAGACTTTAAAACCACACAAAAACAAATAGAACAATTCTTATTTTTTTTAGAAAAACTAAAACAAAAAAATATTAATCCCAAATTTGTCCATATTTCTAATTCGGGACACATTATCGATTACAAACTAAGTTCACAATTTAATATGATAAGACCAGGCCTTATTCTTTACGGCTATTGTCCATCATCAAAAAACAAAAAACTTGCTTTAAATTTTAAGCCTGTATTAAGTTTATTTTCAAAAGTAATATTTATCAAAAATGTAAAAAAGGGTGAAAAAATTTCATATTCAGGCACATTTCAAGCCAAAGAAGATATAAAAATAGGAATTATTCCAATCGGATATTTTGATGGAATACCTCAAAATATAAGTAACGATTTTTATTTTTTAATAAACAATAAAAAATGTAAAATACGAGGAAAAGTTTGCATGAATCTAACAATAGTAGAAATTCCTAAAGACCTAAAAGTTAAAACGGGTTCAAAAGTAGAAATTGTATCAGAAAAATTAAGCATAGATGAAATGAGCAAATTTTCCAAAAGAAGTAATTATGAATTACTATGCAATATAGGCAAATATGAGAAAAAAAAATACTTAAATTAAATTGCCCAAAGAATCAAATTTTTGAAAATCTATTAAATTACCTCTAGAATCATAAATCCATTTATAAATTGAAAATCCTCCAACATCATCTCTTAATCTCAAATCCGGACCATGATTTGACTGCTTTGATATTTTGCCAAATTTATTGTATTCATATTTATAAACACTAACTCCATGAATATCGTCTTGCAATTGTCCCAAACTGCCAAAATTTTTTTGAGAAATAAGCCTATTTTGTTTATCATATTCATATAAATACTCAAAAACAAAATTACAATCAGCAACCAAAACCCCATCCTTAGAATAATTTTTCTTTGAAATCATATTGCCATTAGAATCGTAACTAAATTTATACTTTGAAACTCCTTCAAAATCATCTATTGGATTAACAAAATCACCACCAAAATGTTCTTGAGCAATCAAAAATCCTTCTTTGTCGTAAGAGTATCTGTAAATCATCACGCCTTTAAAATCAGCTATTAAATTAAAATTTTTATCAAAAAAAATATTTTCTATTAGATAAAAATTATCATCATATTTATAACTATAAATAGCAATGCCTTTAAAATTATCCATTATTTCATACTTTTCCTCATAAACAGTCGGAATATCTCTATTATAGTTTTTATTGATCTTATTACTGTAGTTTATTACCCTTTTCTCATTATTTTGGATATAAAAAATAGTCTTCTTCATGGCATATCCATTTTGACTGACTGTTAAATTATTATTATTGTCATAATTATATTCTTTGTAATAGCAATCTTTATCTTTAAAATAATATTCATAACGATAAATTGCTACATTATTTTCATCAGGAGTCAAATTGTTATTAATATCATAATTTAAAATCTCAATAACCTTTCCATCAACATCATAATGATATATTTTAGTAGCCACAGAAAATGGATTTGGAACAACATGAACTGATTTATCAAGATATTCCTCTTTAATAAGATTATGATTAGCATCATAAGTTAATCTAAACCCACAAGTACCATTTTTTGATCTTACAATATAACCATTTTCATCGTAATACAAAACCGTTTTAACAAATTTAGCATGATCATAGCTAATCTTTGTAAAATATACACCATTTAAATCTTTGATTTGAATTCCTGATTCATTAAATCTGTAAACACTAAACTCTCTCTCATTATCGTATAAAAAATGGTAATAAGAAACATCATATTTATCCCTAACCATTTCATTAGATCTATTATAATTAAAAATATTTTTAATCCTGCCATCACTCATATATTCTATGTGTTCAATATAAACACTATTATTATTTTTGAAAGCAAGTCCCCTATTTAGAAATATGCGTCTTTCACTGTGCTTAGACCTTTCTATTTTAATTTGGCTTGCATTAAAAAAAGAAGGCATTAAAATGCTAAGTTTGCCAATATAATCAACCAAAATAAGATTATTATTGCGATCATAAGTAAATTTATATCCGTACTCTTCCTCAGATTCTTCTTTTGTAATCTCATATTTGCCCACTATACTGTAATTAGCAGAATAATCTGCAAACCTATAATAAACTTCTTTTGAAAAAAGAGAAGCACTAATAAAAAATATTATAAATAACATGAATAAATTCCTTGATAAATCAACCCTATTTTGATAGATTTTATTATACAATAAATCTATCAAAAGGAGCTTTAAAATGGCTAAAATTTCTAAAAACGCTCAAAGAGTGGGTTCAAAAGAACTAATAAGTCGATGGGGAGGAAAAATCATAATGAAATCAAAATTTGAAAATGGAAAAATAAAGCATTATGCAGAATGTCAAACTTCAAAAAATACAGCAAGAAAACCAAGGGATTTATTTTAACAAATAAATCCACTTACTCATAAACGCTATTTTTTTTGTATCCTATCACTAAATTTGACCCAAGCTTCATCTTGCTCTTGCTTTGTATAGCTCTTATTTGCTGTTTGCTTAGGTGCTGTGCCCTTTTTGGGGTAAGAATTTCTAACCTGCTCTTTTATTTCTTCTCTTTGTTTTCTAATTTTTTCCAACTGTCTTTTAACTCTTTCGTTTGGATCAAAAAGACCACTCCCGCTTTTATTCAAACCAGCTCTAAAATCCAATCTGGACAAAGCCTCTTTATAGCTTTGATGCTTGCCTGTCAAAAGCAAAACAATTCTTTTAAAGAAACTTAAATCTTTATAAGCAGCATTCAAAATCGAATACAAATCAAGTTTATATATTTTATATAATGGCAAAAATTCATTACTATTCTTAAAATATTTAGCTGCTTCAACTTTAATCAAATCTTTAAGATGAACCTGAACACTTTGTGTTTTGCAAACTCTTCTAAAATGAGAAACAATAAGGTCAAGAAACTTGACTTTATTTTTTAAGCAATACTCATTCATAATATATTTAGATACTAATCTATTGAGAACTTCTTCTAAGCCTTCTTCTGTAAAAATAGACGAAGGATCATCCCCAAAACTAAGAATTTTAAATATATTAGCCTTCAATTCACTATTAAGAAATTGTAAAACCTTTTCATATTCTTCTAGAAAAAACTCATATGCAAAAGGTTTGTACAAATAAAAATTTTCTTTTACTTGAAATATTTTTGGTAAAATATCATGAATTTTAGATTCAAAAAAGTACATATTAGCAACTAACAAGAAATTTTCAGGATCATTTAGCCCTTCAGAATAAACTTTTAAAATACTGGAAAACTCTTCTGTATCAATTGGGCCTTTTTTAAACTCCAAAGTCTTTTCAATTGCTTTTAAAGATTCATCAATTTTAATAGCTTCTATAGTCTTAAGCTCTTCTAAGTCTTTTTCATTTTTAATAAAAAGATTAAGAAACTCCAAAAAAACAAAATAATTTTTTGAGAAAATAATTCCTTTCTTGCCAAGAACTTCATCCTTGATTTCAATTATGCCAGAGAGAATCTTGGAAATAGCACCAATAATATTCTTGCCCTCTTCTAAAGTTTTCTCATAATCAATAAGCTTTAATCCTTTTATTCTAACGAAAACATCTTTTACAACATTATTAGAAGCAATATTAAAAAATATTTTTTTAACAAACTCAATAAAATATAAAGCCCTGCTCGATGGAATTATCAATGATTTCCAAACTAATATTTCCTTCAATTGTGATTTTGTTTCAAAAAATTTATAGTTAATATTTGAATCTGAAATAGTTATAAATTCATCTTGAAAAACCAGCAAGCTAGATTCTACATTCTTAACAGTAAGCAAAGAACTAAAAAGCTCTATTCCTATATAAGTTTTTAAAAATAAATCATCAATAGAATAATAATAAAAATCATAGCTGGCCTCATCGGTCAAAATTATGCTGTCTGGCAAAAATTCTCCGTCGATTGCTATTTTATTAGTAACTATTCCTCTTTTAACTTCATAAAGTTTGCGAAATAAAAAATCAAGCTCTCCTTTTAAACCTCTTATTCTTACAGAATGCTCTTCTATAAAAGAAGAATAATCTATAGCTTCCTTTTTATAAGAAAGAATAGTTTTCAAAATTAATTTTTGGGTATCAGAAGATATTCCTAATTGAGAAATCAAAATATCCACTTCTTTACTACTCATATAAAAAATTTCTGGCAATTTTTTCATATTGTTCCTTATATCACATTTAAATAATAAAGCATATTACATTAAAAATATATTAACAAATCAAAATTAAGACAAATAATCAATAAAAGTTAAATAACATTAAATTATATAAAAGATATAAAAGCAAAAAAATTAAAGAAATGCTCCTGCTAAAAACCCCTTTAAATTTAACCACTAAAAATAAAACTAAAGTTATAAATACCATTATACTAAAATCTAAAAGATAAATATCTTGCAACAAAATGGGTCTGAAAAAACTACTACTAGCCAAAATAAACCCAATATTAAAAATATTACTACCAATAATGTTACCAAATGCAATGTCTGCTTCTTTTCTAATTATTGCAAAAAGAGATACAACAAGCTCGGGAACACTTGTTCCAAAAGCTACAACCATAATTCCAATCAACTTTTCACTAACATTAAAAACATTGTTGGCAATGTAAAGGGCTCCATCAACCAATAATTTCGATCCCAAATAAAGAAAATACATACTAATAATAAAACTTAGCAAACTAAAAAATATAAAGTTTAAACCCCGATTTAAATTGCTTACACCTTCTTGAAAAGAATTTTCCAAGTTGGCATGTGCTTTTTCTTCTTTATAAAAAAGCAACAGATAGGATAAAAACAAAATTAAGATAATAAGTGAGCTAAAGCGATTATAAGGTGTTACAAAAAAAGAGTAAGATCTAAAATCAAATGAAAGCAACAAAAGAAGAAACATTAATAAAAACAGAAACATAAAAGAAAGCTTAAGTCTTTTAAAATCTGCCTTAATATTTAAAAAGAATCCCGCTAAAGGCAGAGCAAGCAACATATTAATAATATTGCTACCAATAACATTAGAAACAACAATTTCGTTTTTTCCCTTAAAAGCTGCCACCAAACTTGTAAAAAGCTCTGGGGCGCTTGTTGAAAAAGATACTATTGTAACTCCTATTAAAAGTGTTGGAACTTTTAAATAAGTAGCAATGCTAACTGAACTTTTCAAAAGTAAATCACCACCAAGATACAATAAAAAAATCCCAAATCCTACGTAAAAAAATTGAATTACATGTTCCAAACGAATCTCCTTTGTAAGAAACAACAATTAAAAAGAATCTAAATATTCTTTTAAGCTGCCTTTAATCATATAATAAACATTAGATGCATTCCAAAGACTAAAGCCACTACCAAACGACTCTTTGACTCCTTTAAGCTGAAACTTTAAATACTTCAAATAAATCTCGTCATCCACCAATCTTTCTTTTCCTAATAAAAAAGCTTGAACATAAGGCCTAATGACAACCCCACCTAAAGAAAAAGCAAGCGCTCTATCACTCCCCTCTTTATAAATCCTATAAGCTCTTTTTGTATAATAAAAAGAGCTTGGCAAAAAATCATCAGTATAATGCGAAGGATAAAACATAGGAGATATAACGTCAACATAATCTGATAACATTGCAATATTTTGCCCAATACTATTAGTAGGAAACCAGCCATTGTACCCATAAATATCAACTGAAATAGGTACATAAAGCTGTTCTCTTGCCATAATCAAAAAAGATTCAAGAGCATCAACGGGTTGCATTTCGCGCTTATTTATTCTTGAGATTGCAAGAGACACAGGCCCATCTGATGGAAACCTAATATAATCAAACTGTATCTCGTCAACTCCAAAAGATTGAATTTCTTTTGCAATAGAAATATTGTACTCCCAAGTAGCCGGAGAAAAAATATCTACCCAATGCTCTACTTGCACATATTTAACAAACCCACTAGAATCAACTTTTTTAATAAAATGAGCCCAGGGTTTGTTGGTTCTTTTATTCCAAAGAGCATGTTTAAAATTATCGTAATAATACAATTTTGCATCTTTAAATACAACACATCTAGCAATAACATAAATTCCAAGCTCTTTGGCTTTTTTAAGAATATAAGAAACATCAATAAAGTTTTTAACAGATTTCAACTTATTGGGCAAAGAAAGCTTGCTAGAATAAGTCAAATTACCATTATCATCTTTAAAATCAATTACAACGGCATTCATACCCGAATCTTTAATAAATTTAAATCTTTCATCAACTGCCCTCTTATTACGCAATGTATATGCTGTCAAATAAATAGACCCTTTATTTTTAGCAAGCCGCATTCTTTGTGATTTTTCAAAAAAATCTTGATCTTGCAAAGATAATTTTCCAATAAATACCCATTGCCCATTAATATAAGAATAAAAATGATTGTCATATGTTCTCACTAAAATTTTTTCTACATTCTTGCTAGATAAGTCTAAAATACGTATTATTTGCTTTTTAAAAGGAAAAGAAATTTTTTTAATAAATCCACTTTTCTGACTAATTAAAAAAATATCTCCATAAACTCCAGAAGAAACATATAAATTATTTATCTCTTCTTTTGAAAATTCAATAGCACTAATAATATCGTAATACCCCGCACCTAAATAAATCTGTGGAATTAAACGATTTAAATTTTTAAAACTAACAGCTCCATTAACACTAAGATAAATGCCATGAATCGCGGTTCCAATAGCAATACGCTTATACTCTCCTTGAGAAAAGGCACTTGATGTAATATACGCATCGCTATTAAATTTATCTATTCCCACCAATTTTCTAAAATTTTTTGAATAATCATAAGAAACATAAAGATTGTCGCTTGTAGTCAAAAATGAATTTGAAGAATAAACATCTTCATAAATAGAGGTAATTCGACTAGGAACAAGCTTTTGGAAAGGGTAAACCCACCTAGAATTTATACCACTCACTTTAACTTTGGTTATTTTCCCATTAACATTTTTACTTAAAAATCCTTTATGAATAAAAAATAAACTATATTTTTTAAAAAATTCTTCATCAGTTAATGGATATATACTAAAAACTTTAAAAACAAAAAAGAAGAAAATAACTATCCAATAGATAAAAATTTTCATATACATTAATACATGATACTTGCAAATCAAAAAATATTAAATAATAGTGAATTTTATTTGACCAATTGAATCTCAATTAAATTCAAAAATACTTAAATTTTATAACAACTTTGCTCCTAAAAATCTTAAGCCCTGCCATAAAGCCTTGTAATAAAACTTATATTTTGACTCAAGGCAGTATCTAAATCACTTTCTAATAATCTAAAAATACAATTATCTAAAGTACTTTTTGGGACATTCCCCCTAAATTTATCTCCTAAACTAATATAATCTTGCATTGGCACTATTACGTTATCAGAAACACTGCCCATAGCACTTCTTATCATGTCCCAAACAACAAAATTTTCATTTGTATTTAAATAATCAAAAATGTACTTTTTATGCAAATCATCTAAAGAGTCAACAAATTCTCGTATTGTGTCATTATCACTAATTCCTGTGTAAACTATACAATTTTTAATATAATTATGAGGAAGATTCTGATTGCCTGAATCAAAATCAAAGGCAAGCTTCATTATTTTGATTCCTGGAAAATTAAAAAAATCTCTTAGCCTCGAAACATCTTCAAGATCATTTTCAAAATCTTCAACCCAAATTTTTAAATCTTTAATTTCATTTAAAATAAAATTGAAAAAATCTCTCCCTGGTGACTTCACCCACAGCCCATTAAAAGCATAAGTCTCACCCGCACTAACTTCCCAAGTAGAAACAAAACCTCTAAAATGATCAATTTTAATTATATCTACATATTTTCTTAAACCCCCAATCCTTTTTGCCCACCATTCATACTTAAATTTCTTTAAAACATTCCAGCTATAAGCTGCACTATCCCAAACTTGCTCTTGTTCTAAAAAATAATCTGGGGAAATTCCTGCAACCTTATCTTTGCTTGCATCAAATCTTAGCTTAAAATATTTTTGGTGTGCCCAAACATCAGCAGAATCATACGCTATAAAAAAAGGTACGTTCATAACTAGCTCAATCCCCTTATCATTTGCATAACGCTTTAAAGCTTGAAACTGTGAAAAAAAGAAATACTGCAACACCTCTTGCACTTTAATCTCTTTTGAAAGAATATTTCTTAATTTAAATAAATCTTTTTCATTTCTTTTAAGAATTCCTCTATCAAAAAGAACATTAAAAGCATTTTTTGATTCTTTAAAAAAATATTCTTTAAATGCAACAAAACTTGCAAAATCTAAAAGCCAATAAGAAGACTTTTTTTTAAATTTCTCAAAGCTTCTAACCTCATCAACCGAAGCTCTATTAATAAAATTTAAAGCGGCTTCTTTTAGAAATTTATCTTTAAAACTTAATTTTTTTAAATCTGAATACCTAGTCTCATTTTCCTTTAAAAGGCTCAAATCTGAATCTATAAATTTGTCAAGGGCTTCTAAATCAATATAATAAACATTGCCAGCAAAAGCCGAAAAAATTGAATAAGGGGGGGATCTTGTAAAATCAATAGGAGAATAAGCAAACATTTGCCAATAACTTTGAGAAGATGTAAACAAAAAATCTATAAATTTATAAGCTCCTTTGCCTAAATCTCCAATGCCATATTTAGATGGTAAAGAGCTTATGTTAAGCAAAATACCACTTTTTCTTTTTAAGTTTAAATTAATCCTTATTTTTTTATAATTCATATAAAACCTCTATTAATTAACAATTTAAACAAATTCCCACTGTGTTATAAATTATAATAAATATCAGCTCAGAACAACATATCAAATAGCAATTTTAAGAAAAATTTAGAAATTAAATACTTTTATGATAAAATCTATTAATGAATAACAAAGCGACTACGTCATTGTTGCTATTATTTTTAGTTCAAAGCTTAGCTTTTTCTTCTGAAATCTTTGAATTTAAATACATTAAAGGCTCAAAGTTTAGATTAGAGGGCACAGACAATCAAAAAATATATTTCAACGGCCACTATAATTCAAGCTCTACAACCAATATTCAGATTTCAAGTGAAATAAAAGACACAAAAGAAAAATTTGCAAACATTAAAGCTTTTTTTAGAATCTTAAAAAGAGAAAATATTAATGAACCTTACCTATTAAATGAAGAATTTGAAGAAACTTTCAGCATAAATAAGCAAGGAGAATATATAATAGGAGCAAATCAAAAAAGACCCTCTGTTAGAGGCATTCCAAGATTTCCAAAAACACCAATCAAAATAAATGAAAAATGGACATATCCTGCAGAAGAATATATAGAAGCGTCAAAAATAGACAAAGGCATAAAAGATTTCATTGTAAAATTTAATGTTAACTACGAATATAAGGGCAAAGAAGAATACAATGGCAAACATTACCACATAATTCTTTCGAATTATGAATCACAATATAATGTAAAAAACATCTCTTTCTATCAAAAAGTAGACCAAAAAATTTATTTTGATAATGAAATTGGAAATACATATAAATACAGCGATAAATACATATTTGAAATAAATCAAAATAACAACCAACATTTTAAAATGATTGGAAACTCTCTTGGCAAAGTAGTTTCAATTGAACTTCCAAATGATAATCTTATTGAAACTGAAGTTGAAAATTACATCCGAGAAAAAAAAATAAAAACTATTGACATTGAAAAAAACAATAAAGGAATTAATTTGAGCTTCGACATTGAATTTTATCCCAACTCATTTCAAATACTACAAAAAGAATATGAAAAAATTGACCTTATAGCTAAACTTCTTGAAAAATTTAAAAAAAATAACATACTAATAGAAGGACATACCGAACAATTTGGACTAGAAGAAGAGATGCGCGAGCTCTCTGAAAAAAGAGCTCGTGCAATTGGAAATTATTTAATAAAAATGAAAGTAAAAGATAAAGATCAAATACTATTTAAAGGATGGGGATCTAAAAAACCAAAATATCCTAAATCTTCCCCATTAAAGGCTAAAAATAGGCGAGTAGAAATTACAATATTAAATAACTAGCAAAGTATATCATCTTTTGCTCTTTTTTTCCTTTTTTGTCTGACAACTAATACATAAAAAAGCATAAGGAATAGCTAAAAGCCTCTCCCTAGCAATCTCTTTTTCACAAGCCAAACACTTACCATAAGAATTTTGAGAAATTCTATAAAGAGCTTGATTTATTAAATTTAACTTCCTCTTTTCAACAAAACCCAACGCTTCAAGATTATTTCCATCCATATTATCAAAAGCAATGTCGACAACATCCTTTGGATACATGTCATTATTAATTATTTCTTTTTTGCTATTTTCTACAGACTTAATAGAATCTAATATCTCTCTTTTTTCAGCCGAGAGAAATTTTTTTATCTCTTCAATAAACTCATGCTCAGAAATAGCTTTTTGCATGATACCTCCCTATAAATTACATTTTTAAAAAACTTCGTGTAATTATATACACAATTTCTTATAATGTAAACAAAAAATAATGCTTTTATTCTTAAAAAGAATAATTGAAATGATATGTTTAATCATGTAAAATTTATCCTATTAGAGAAAATTATGGAGGTTGCTTTGAATATTAAAGAAGAAGCCATTGAAACTGAAGGAGTTGTAAAAGAATCCCTTCCAAATACCATGTTTAGAGTAGAGCTTAAAAACAAGCACATTGTACTTGCCCATCTATCTGGCAAAATGCGAAAACATTTCATAAAAATAGTTCCTGGTGATAAAGTAAAAGTTGAACTATCTCCTTATGATCTTACAAAAGGTAGGATAGTATACAGGGAAAAATAAAATTAAACCCTTTTAAAAAATTTCAAGTGTTTTAAATATTATTTATTTTTTAAATCAAATCATCTTTTAAGGACACAACAAAATTCTTGTGAATCCAGCCTTGAAGCCCATAACTTGTTTCAATAAGAACAAAATCGTCTTTGCTGTCAAGAATATAAACACTTGCATTTCCTTTTAAAAATCTCCAACTCCTTGAAAAATTGTCAGGAACTTTATAAAGAGAAACTAAATCACCTTTAATTATTCCTACCTCAGATTGTTGCTCAGAATAAAAATAATATGTTTCAAATATAGTAAAACAAGTCGCAGAAAAAAGTAAAAATATAACTATTTTTTTCAAATTTTTTGCCAAAAATTTATAAGAAATAGACACAATTAAAAAATTAATCAAAAATAAGCTAATAATAAAAAAAATATTAGAAAAAATAAAACTATTGTTACGAACATTATCTGTAACCCCATTTTTAGCTTCAATCAAATCAATAACCTTGTAAGAAGCTTCATTATTTGGAGCAGCCAAAAATGCCTTATAAGCTGAATAAATAGCATCAAAATCTCTATCCATTTTACTTAAAACAAGAGCTCTATTTAACCAAAGTCCTGAATAATTTGGATATTTTTTAAGAATATTATCAATCTTGATAAGCGCAGCATCATAATTTTTAGTATTATAGTTTTCAATCAAATCATTTATATTTTTCTCTGACAATAAACCATCATTTACAGCATTTAAACTAATACCAACAGCCAATATTAAAATAACCAGTCCAAAACTTGATGCTACAAAAAATTTTTTATAGTTAATTAAAATGACTAAAGATAATAAAAATCCTGGAATCAAAAATAAATAATAGTATGAAACAAAAAATAAAAAAGTTTTATTTTTGTAATTCAAAATATCAACATAAGATAATAGTTTAAACTCAGAATCTACATTATTTTGTATTTTGTTTATATTATTAAACTCTCCTGAATATTCGTACTTCAATTTTTTCCCTTTAAGGGTATAAACTGTATCATTATCGGGATTTAAATAATTAAAATCACTAATATTTAAAAATACACTACCTTTAGTATCAGGTTTAACTGTATAAATTTGAGAAATACTACCCTTGTATCCGCTTTTAGAGGGCTTAAAATTATAATTTTTCTTTTGATTAAGAATTTTAGAATTATAAGTTTCAATCTCTGGAAAGTAAAAATGTGGGAAATTCCCTTGACCTGTAATTTTTATTAAAATAGTAAATATATCTTGCTTAATGATCGAATAATTCGGAGTCTCATAATCAATTCTAAACGTTCCTACCGCTAAAGATTTAACTTCCCCGGGAATCGGTTTAACTTTTAATAAAAGCTCAGGGGTATTTCTAACAAGGCCAGAATCAATATTAAAAGAAAAACTAGGAATCAAAACATTTTTTGAACCCTTAAGAGGAGTTAGCACAAAGTTATAAAAAGGTACATCTAAAATTTCTTTATTATGAAAAGTTCTATATTTAATATCCCCAAATATAGGCATCTTTTCAACCATTGCATCCTTAATAGCAGGCAAAAATCCAGACATTTCATTAGAATTGCTATCTGAAAGCCAATTTGAGCGCAAAACAAGCCCAATGCTTTGATATTCATAAACCTCTTTTTTATCAAGATCCCAATATAAATCAACCGGCAGCCCAAAAGAATTTATTTCATCCGCTCTTAGCACACTAACTTCAACTTCTGAAGATAGATAAAAATCACCCTTATAAATTACTTTTAATGGGGGAATCTTAATAAATCCCAAACTCTCAAAAAGATATTCAACTTTAATCTCAATAAAAGAAAAGTTATTATCTGTTGTTCTGGATATTGATAAAACATTGGAATTGGATTGAACTTCTTTGTTTATTTCAACTTTTAGCAAACTTATGTCAATATCTTGCAAAGGATTATTAAGCCTTACAATCTGAATAAATTTATCACCCTTTAAAACTTTAATATTTTTAATAAAATCAATACCCGTAAGCGAATAAAGTCTTGCGATTGAAAAAAAATAAATAAAAAATATTACCAATCTTCTTTTGGAACAACTAAATTCTCGTCTATTTTTCTCAACCATACAACCCTCTCAAGATTTTCAATATACCTTAAAAAATTTTCATTACTTTCAACAAAATTTTTACTTTTTTCTACACTTAAAGAATTCAAACTATCACGCACCGTTCGTTTTTTTATTATTGCAAGCTCAAGATTATATTTAGCATTATAACTGCCAGGATTAATCTTTAAAGCTTCCTTAAAAGCCATCTCGGCCTTATGATAAAGTCCTTGATTATAGTATATTATTCCCTCGTTATAATTGACATTAAAATTTAAAAAAACATCATCGGTCTTCTTTGCATAAGAGAATATTCTAAGAGAACTTTCATACTCACCTAAAGAATAATATACAACGCCAAGATTGTAATATCCCCAAGCAGAATATTTTTTATCATCTACAAGATTATAATAATTTGAAATTGCATTTTGATAATTTCCTCTAACATATTCATAATTGCCAATAGCCATTAAAGACATAGACTTGACATTTGAACAAGACAAAAAACCTAAACACAAAAAGCAAGAATATAAAACCGCTAAAAAGTTTCGTCCCACTTTATCATCCTGACAAATAAATACATAAAAATAAACAACAATGAAATAACCAAAAAAATTTTATATCTTGACACATCAACAAGTATAATGTCGTTTGACGTTCTTCTTATTATACCATTTCTTATATCATTGACAACAAAGTTAATCCCTTTTAAATACAGGTTATAATATGATCCCTTAAGAGAAGAGGCAAGAAGAAGTAAATTTTCTTCATTTAACCCGGTTTTAACAAGATTTCCATTTTTATCTTTAATGCTTAAATTTTGATTAAATAAAACGGGATTACTCCCGCCAATCCCAACCACAAAACTTTCCAACTTTAAATTATTGACAAATTTAGAAAACCTATAATAATTATTTTCTCCCCAATCATCACCATCTGTTAAAATAACTAAAAAATTATAATAAGAGTCATCCTGCACATTGGAGACTACACTAAAAACAGCATCTCCTAAAAAACTCCCAGGAGAGCTTATTAAATCAGGATCTATATAATTTAACATCTTATTTAAACTATTTTTATCCTTAGAAAAAGGTAAAGCCAATATAGACTTGCCTTTAAAAATAGTAAGAGAATATTCTGCATTCTCAAAATTACTTAAAATCAAACTAATCATATTTTTAGCGCTCTCAAGCCTATTAATAATTTTACCTTCATCCACACTTAACATACTACGAGAAATATCAAAAATAAAAGAAATTCTCAATTTACTTCTCTCATCCTCAACAGCTTTTTGTCCCCAAGAAATATCCAAAATGGATAAAATTAAAAAAATCAAGCTAAAAATAAAAAACATTGACATGAGAACTTTTTTAATGTAGTAATTTTGAATATAGGAATTGTCCCCATACATAAAGCTTAAGGTTTTAAAAAATGGAATATTTCGTCTAAAATCAAAAACACATACAAAAAAAATAAACAATAAAATTAAAAAAAAGTATAAAGCATTAAAATTATTTATACTCATAGTATCTCTTTTAAGAAAATTTTTGAAAAAATAAAATAAATAAGTAATAAGCAAAGCGCTAAAACTAAAAATTCTTTATAAATATCTTTATTGTCCACAGCTATTTTGATTTTTCTCTCTAAATTTTCCTTTTTTGAAAAATCTTGAATTGCAAATTGAAAAGAAAAATCATCATTAACCGAATAAAAAAGCCCCCCCGTTTTATTTGAAATCTCAACAAGCATACTAGGATCATAAACCTCTTTAAGACTTCCTTGATAAAATTTTCCAGATCTTAATTTGAAATCAACACTAAATTCCTCAGAACTTCCAATGCCAATAGAATAAATCTTAACATTTAAACCTTGAGCAAGATTGATCACTTGATCTTTATAAATCTCATCTGAATTAACAACCCCATCTGTTAAAACCACTATTGATCTTTTAAGAGCCTCAGAATGCTTTAAATGAGAAAGCGCAATAGAAATGCCCAATCCTAAAGCAGAGCCATTGCCAAGATCCATGATATAAATATCATCTAACTTTTTATTAAAAAACTCCCTATCCGTTGTTATGGGCACAACTATTGAAGCATCTTTTGCAAAAGCTACCAAACCAATATTATCATTTTCGCGTTGAGAAATAAAACTTCTAATCAATTCTTTTGAAAACTCAAGTCTATTCTTAGAAGAAAACTCAACGGCCCCCATACTAGGCGATATGTCAAGAACAATGACAATGTCAGCACCAGCACTAAGATGTATCAATTTCTTTTTTGAAACTGAAGGACCTGCTAGAGCAAACACCATAACCATTGCAGCTAAATATAAAAAAGAATAAGTAAAAAAATACATAAAATTTAATCTATAGTCCTTAAGTTTTAAAGAGTTAAAATTACCATAAAGCGATATTGGAAATTTTATCTTGCCCCCTCTATTTTTAAAAAAATGATTAAAATAAATTATTAAAGGAAAAATGACTAATAAAAACAAATATAAAGGCTCATTAAATGTTAACATTAGCACCTCTATTAAATTCTTCAAAATTAGATGCTGCAGTTCTTAAATCCTCTAAAACAAACGACAAACTATCAAATACTAAATCAACACCACTAAATTTACTAAAATCAGAAAGTCTTAACGTATTAATAAAAATTGAACGAATCTCATAAGGTACCTTAAGATCTTGCAAAATTACAGAAATTTCTGTTGTAGTAATCGCATTAAAATCAAAGCCGGTTTTCTTAGATAAATAAACTCTTAAAGAAGAATTTATTAAATTATAAAATGCACTCTGATCTCCGCCCTCTCTAACGTATTTAGATAAAATAACAAACTGCCTCTGCAATACTTTGTAAGGCTTTCTAAGTCTGTGCTTAACTATCAAGTAAATCAAAAGCCGATTTAAAAGTTTTAAAAGTTTAATAATCAAATAAGGAATCAAAAACAAAACAAGAATAAATAAAAATAAATAGGTGCTTGTCCCAGGAATAAATAAAACGCCTTCTATATTTTTAATTTTAAAATCAGAATTATTAGATACTAGTTTATCTGTATTAATTTTTATATTCTTTAGAATAATCTTGTTTCTCTTGCCACTACTAATTACATCCCCAATATAAATAGAAGGAAGAGAACTGCTTCCAATATAAAAAGAAACAAAATTAACTATTATTTCATTTGTTGTGTCATTAAAACTAATCGAATTTACTTCAACAAATTCATCTTTAATATTAATATCTTTAAAATCTACAGGAAAAAACTCTTCACCATTATTTAAAATTAATGAAACTTTAAAATCAACAGAATCACCCACATAATAACGAGTTGGCATAAATATTTCATTTTTTATTTCATAAGAATACAAAGATAGGGTTAAAAAAAGAAAAAGATTTGAAATAACTCTCTTCAAAATCTATTGTCCCTTTTTAAGAAGAATTTTAAGTTTTTTAAAAACATCTTCTTTAGTATCAATCTCAATAAAATTAATATTTTTTTTAATACATTCTTTTTTCCATTTTATTTTATCAAGCGTCCAATAGTTTTTATAACCACTTAATGTTGATTTGCTAAACCCTGAAACTAAAAAATTTTCTCCAGTTTCAATATCTTCACAAATCAAAGTCCCAATTTTAGGAAAATTTTCATCAAAAAAATCTGAAATTCTTATAGCAATAACATTGTGTCTCTTGCTCAAAACATTTAAAGATTTAAAATAAGCATTTGCCTTAAAATCAGAAATAATTATAACTAAAGATCTTTTTTTATAATATTCTGCTGTATTTTTAAAAATATAAGCCAAGCTGCTACCCGGCTTAAGATTTCTATTAACCGTTTCACTTAATATCAATCCCAAGTGCGAATGACCCTTGCTAGAGGGTATAAACTTGTCTGTTCCACTTGAAAAAAAAGTAACTCCTATTTTATCATTATTAAAAAATGCCATATGCGCAAAAATGGAAACCAACAAATCTTGAACATCCTTTTTATTTACCTTGTTTCCCAAGCTCATGGAAAGTGAATTATCAACAAGAAGATGAAGATTCATTCCCCTATCTTCTTTGAAAACCTTTGAAAAAATGCTATCGGCTTTTGAGCTCACATTCCAATCAATAAATCTAGCATCATCAGAATCTTCATACGGCCTAAATTCATGAAATTCAAGACCAAGACCTTTAAAAATTGAACGATAACCACCAAAATTAAGCTCTGAAAGCATTTTTCTTGAAAAGAACTTTAAAGCTTTTATTCTAGTTTTAGTACTACTACTTATCTCATTATCTTGCATCATTTCAAAATTATTCCCTAAGGAAGCGCTACAGCAGAAAGAAGCATTCTAATAATATCATCAATGCTCATTTCCTCTACCTCTGCCTCATAAGATGGTGTAATTCTGTGCCTTAATACGCTGTGGGCAACGGCTTTGACATCTTCTGGCAGAACAAATATTCGCCCCTCATAAAGAGCATTAACTCGAGCACACTTTAATAAACTAAGAGAAGCCCTGGGAGATGCGCCAAATTCAATATATTTGGCAAACGGATAAGTTTTTTTATCTCTCTCGCGAGATGCTGAGATTAAAGTAACAATATAAAGCATTATTTTATCATCAACTTTTACTCTACCAACCGTTCTCTTAATATCAGCCAAAGAATAAGCATTCATCACCTTTGCAACTTTAATATTCTCAAGGCGCCCATCTACTGAAAATATTTTCAAAAGCCTTACTTCGTCCTGCACTGATGGATAATGAACATTAACTTTTAATAAAAATCTATCAAGTTGGGATTCTGGCAAATTATAAGTTCCCTCTTGCTCTATTGGATTTTGAGTAGCAAGAACAAAAAACGGATCTGGGAGTCTGTGGGTTTCGTCTCCAAGAGTAACTTGTCTTTCTCCCATAGCCTCAAGAAGAGCAGACTGAACTTTTGCAGGAGCCCTATTGATCTCATCTGCTAAAATAACATTTGAAAACACTGGACCTTTTCTAACCTTAAAAGTGCCTGTAGCACTTTTATAAACCATATTACCAGTAAGGTCGGATGGTAAAAGATCTGGGGTAAACTGTATGCGCTTAAATTCAAGATCAAGAACATCAGATACGGTTTGAATTGCAAGAGTCTTGGCAAGCCCCGGAACCCCTTCAAGCAAAACATGCCCATCTGTTAAAAGACCCATTAAAATAGCATCTATCATTTCTTTTTGACCAAGAACCCTGCTTGCAACTTCTCTTCTAAATTTATTTATCAAATGTAACGCATTCTCTACTTCCGAATCTATCTGAAAACTACTCTTCATAATACTCCTAGTCAAAACAACTCTAAAATATAAATTGAACTAAAACGATAATAATATTATCTGTAAAGCAAAACCAAATTTCTGTCTACTCTTAATTTTGAATTTAAAGACTTTATTTCTATTTTGCTAAATAAATCTTTAATCTGATTGACTTCAAGGTTAATTCTATCAAATTTACCCTTATATGCCATAATCAATCCCCCACTCTTTAAAAGATTCTTTAAAATTAATGCATATTCATTCATACTTCTAAAAGCTCTAATTGTAATAAATTCATACTTCTTTTTTTCTCTTTCAATTTCATATTCTAAAATTTTTACATTTTCTAAATCAAGTTCTAATTTCATCATTTTCAAAAAAGTAGACTTTTTTTTACTTCTCTCTAAAAGATAATATTTCCTAGAAGTATCAAAAATAGACAAAACAATACCCGGAAATCCAGCACCGCTTCCAACGTCAAGAATTTCAGAAGGATTAATCTCTTTAACAGTAGGCAATCCCAAAAGAGAATCTATAACATGTAAATTAAGAATAGAGCTAAAATTGCTATTACTATTTGAAATTAAATTGAATCTTGTATTTAAAAGCAAAATTCTCTTTATATATAAATTTATTTTCTCAAGATCTTTGTAAACAAACTGCAAATTATGTTCTGACAAAGCAAATTCAATATCACTTATCATAAAGAAAAATTTATAACTACCTTATTTTTAGGATTTGAAAAATATATTAACAAAACAGTAATATCTGTACTTCTTATTCCAGGAATTCGACTTGCTTGAGCAAGAGTAGCTGGCTGAACCTTGGAAAATTTCTCTCTGGCTTCCCTTGAAAGACCTTCAATAATCTCATAATTAAAATCAAATGGAAGTTTGACAAATTCTAGATTATCAAGTTTTTTAATCAAATCTTTTTGTCTATTAATATAACCTTCATATTTAACATCTAATTCAACCTGCTCCAAAATTACTTTTGAATCACTTAAACTTGGATCAATCTTTATAAGATTATCCAAACTAATAGAAGGATCTTTTAAAATATGGTAAAAATCTTTACTAACATGTTTTTTTAATTGTTCATCAACAACATCTTTTAAGCTAAGACGCCTTTGCTTTAAAAGCTCCTTTATCTCTTCAACTCGCCTTTCTTTAAAAAGATATCTTGAATATCTCTCCTCATCAACAAGCCCAAGATCATATCCAATCTTAATCAAACGCTTGTCGCTAGTATCGTGCCTTAAATTAAGTCTGTGCTCAGCTCTAGAGGTAAACATTCTGTAAGGTTCTTTAGTGCCTTTGGTAACAAGATCGTCAATAAGAACTCCAATATAAGAACTGGTTCTTGTTAAAATCATTGGCTTTTTATTTTGAAGTTTAAGAGCAGCATTAATTCCAGCCATTAACCCTTGAGCTGCCGCTTCTTCATATCCTGAAGAACCGTTGGTCTGCCCTGCTATAAAAAGTCCTTTGACTCTTTTACTCTCAAGATTTGGGTAAAGTTCAATTGGATTTATATAATCATACTCAACGGCATAACCAGGCCTTGTAATAACAGCATGCTCAAGACCTTCAATACTGTTAATCAATTTTTGCTGAACATCTTCAGGCAAAGAAGAGCTAAGCCCATTAAGATACATTTCTTCGGTATTAAACCCTTCAGGCTCAATAAAAATTTGATGCCTATCTCTATCTTTGAATTTTACTATTTTATCCTCAATAGAAGGACAATATCTTGGACCATTTCCCACAATCTCACCAGAATAAAGGGGTGACAGATGCATATTCTTGCTAATTATTTCGTGAGTTTTTTTATTAGTATAAGTTACATAACATGAAAGTTGAGATTTGTCTAACTTACCATTTGAAAAAGAAAAGGGGATAATGTCTGAATCTCCAAATTGAACCTCGGTCTTTGAAAAATCCACACTTTTTTTATGAATTCTTGCTGGAGTACCAGTTTTAAGCCTGCCCATTTCAAATCCAAGGCTTAGCAAAGTTTTATCAAGCCCATAAGCAGAAAATTCAGCAAGCCTGCCCATATCAGCTCTATACTCCCCAATAAATATTTTACCTCGAAGAAACGTCCCTGTTGTAAGCACAACAACGCTTGATCTAAACTTATTGCCTCTCTCTGTAACAACACCTTCAATTTCATTTCTCATAGAATTAAGAATAAAATCAACAACTGTATCTTGGAAAAGATCAAGATTGTCTTGACGTTCTAAAGTTTCTTTGGCCTTGGTTTGGTACATTAATTTATCAGCTTGAGCACGCGGAGCTTGAACTGCAGGACCACGACTTTTGTTTAAAACTCTAAACTGAATCATGCTAAAGTCAATAATACGGCCCATTTCACCACCAAGAGCATCAATTTCTCTAACCATATTGCCCTTAGCAAGCCCACCAATAGCAGGATTACAAGAAAGCTTGCCTATTGTGTCTAAATTTTGAGTAATCATTAAAGTTTTAAAATTTAATCTTGAAAGAGCAAGAGCGGCTTCAATCCCTGCATGCCCCCCTCCAATAACAATTGCGTCAAAGTCCATATTTATTTCCCCAAACAAAAATTCTTAAACATATTGTCAAGAACATCTTCACTGCTAACTTCTCCTGTTATTTCCCCTAAACAGTTGATAATTTCATAAGCATCAAATGCCAACATATCATAACTTACTTGGCGATCAATTTTACTCAATAAATCTAAAATCAAAGCATACGCTTTCTCTAAAAGTTGCATCTGACGACTTGACGATATTATTATATCATCAAGTCCAATCTCCACCCTCTCGTAAGAGATTAAAGCCTTTATTTTGTCATAAAGAATATCTATTCCTTCTAAATTTTTAGTACTAATCATTATTAAATTTGAAGAATTTAAAACCTTTGAGCGAACAAATTCTTCAATGGATTTATTTATCTTTAAATCTATCTTATTTAAAACGAACAATATTTTACTATTAGATTTATTTGAATCAATAAATGAAAAATCATCTCTTGTTAAATTTGAACTAACATCGATCACATAAATCACTAAAGAAGCTTCCTTTATTAAAGAATTACTTTTTTCAATTCCTAATCTCTCAACAAAATTATTAGCATCTCTGAGTCCTGCTGTATCAAAAAGATTAAATAAAATGCCATCAAGCTCAAAACTTGCTTCAATATAATCTCTTGTAGTGCCTGGATATGAAGAGACAATTGATCTATCTTTTTTGAGAAACAAATTAAATAACGAAGACTTTCCAGCATTAACAGAGCCTGCTAAAACCAAAGTAACACCGCGATCAATTTTTTCATAAACCTTATAAGAGTTAATTAATTTTTTAAGTTCGGCTTTGCTACTTAAAATTAAATTAAAAGGAATGCTAATCTCATGATCATCAACCTCGTAATCAAGATAAACACTAACGGCCGATAGAAAATTTAAAATACATTTTTTTATTGTATCTATCTTAACAAACAAAGCACCAGAAAGTTTATTAACTGCAAGAGAATAAGTTTTATTAGTCTTGGCAAAAATAATCTCATGAATTGCTTCTGCCTTTGTAAGATCAATTTTCTTAGCAAGAAATGCCCGTAAAGTAAATTCACCAGGCTCAGCCATTCTAAACCCACTTTTTAAAAACAAATCTATAATCTTTTTAATCCCAATCACAGAGCCATGCGCCATAACTTCAACAGCATCTTGCCCTGTAAAGCTCTTTGGTGCTCGATACAAACAAACAACAACTTCATCTACCTTGCAATCATTTTCATTATCTAATATATAACCGTAATGAATCGTATTCCCAGATGCCGAATTGAGAGCTGAAGGATTTGAAAAGATTTTAGAAAATTTAGATATAGAAGAAGCGCCGCTGCTACGAATAACACATAAAGCACTACTTAAAAAAGGAGTTGCAAGAGCTACAATATCATCATCTCTCTCAAAAAACTTACTCATACCTTAATGTATTATAACACAATAAAAAAGACAAAATTGATTTGTAAATATGTTTATAATAGCTTATAATTAATTTTATAAAAATGAAAACAAAACTTGAAATTGAACTAAAAGAAGTTTTAAAAAAAGAACTTCTCTTGGTAGAAGAAATATATAATTCATACTTAAAAATAAAAGAAAATATCGATAATAAAAATGAAATGGGGCTTAAAGAGGTCTCAAACAAAACAAAAATATTACTTGAAAGTTTTAAAGAAATTGAAAGCAAAAGAGACGAAATTTGGAAAAAATTCACCAAAAATGAAAACTTTAAGTCAACTTATGAAGCTGTAGAAAAATTAACTACAATTTACAAACAAGAAATATACGACTATCTGCACAAATTGAAAATTGGAATACTGAATATCAAAAATTTAAATTACATAATACAAAACTATGTAAACACATCCCTTGACATGTTAGCAATAATATTTCAAGATATCCAAGAAAGCGTAGAAAATGTAACTTACAAAAACCCTTACGGGCCAAAACTTGGACGCTCAAACGAAGCTTCCGTTTTAATAAATAAAAAACTTTAAAGGAGTTTAGAGTGGATTCAACATTTTCAGGAATAGAAATTGGAAAAAGAAGTTTATTTGCACATAAAGATGCTATGAATACAGTTGGACACAATCTATCCAATGCTACAAAACCTGGATATTCAAGGCAAAGAGTAACAATGAAAACCGAAATTCCTCTTTATGCTCCACAATTAAACAGAGCCAAAAAGCAAGGACAATTGGGCCAGGGAATCGTGGTTCAGTCTATAGACAGAGTAAAAGATGAACTACTTAACACAAGAATCATTGAAGAATCACACCGACTAGGATACTGGGATTCGCAAGACAAGTTTATATCAATGCTAGAAGATGTTTATAACGAACCTGAGGATCAATCAATAAGAAAAAGATTAAATGATTTTTGGGAAAGTTGGCACGACCTAGCAAATCAACCACAAGGCCTAGCAGAAAGAAAAATAATTCTGGAAAGAGGCAAATCTTTTTGCGAGGGAATAAGAAATAGATTCCATTCGCTTGAAAGAATTTACATAATGGCAAACGATGAAATAAAAATTACAACAGATGAGGCAAATAATTACATTAGAAACATTGCAAATCTTAATAAACAAATTTCAAAGTCCCAAGCAATGAAAGACAATCCAAATGATTTAATGGATGCAAGAGACTTAATGGTTGAAAAATTAGGCAATTTAATAAGTGTGTCAATTGAAAACAAACAAGATCCAAATGAATTTTTAATCCATTCAGAAGGAAGACACCTCGTACAAGGTTCAATTGCAAATGAATTTAAACTAGAAGCTACAAACGGGCCCACCAGAACTAGATGGAACATTTTATGGGCAAATAATGACAAAGCTTACCTTAAAACAGGAAAGTTGGGATCTTTGCTTAACATAAGAGATGAAGAGATTAAAAATGAAATCGGTGAACTAAATAATATGGCTGCCAACATTATAGAGATTGTTAACGAAATACATGAAGCAGGACACGGAATGGACAAAAAAAATGGAAGGGGCTTTTTTTCTCAAGAACTAAAACTAACTGATGATCGAGGCAGATATGATACTAACGGAAATGGCCAGTTTGATTCCGTTCATATTTTCAAAATTAACAGCACAAACGAAATATTTCCAGAAGAAAAATTGGGATTTTACGGAACTCTTAAATTTGAGGCTACAAATAGCAATGAAATTGTAGAAATAACTTACAATGCTCCAGATACAGTTCAAGATGTAATAAATAGAATAAATAATTCCAACGCACAAGTTACAGCAAGAATTAACTCAGAAGGTAAACTTGAAATCAAAGCGGTTAAAGAACAAGAAGATGAAAACATAACATTTAAAATTAAACACATAGAAGATTCTGGATTATTTCTAACAAAATATACGGGAATATTAAATGCATCTGGACCTGAGGGGGCCTATGATTACAAAAATATTGACACAACAGACAAATTAGCACCCAAATCAACTTATTCAATCTCACCTCTAAAAAATCCTGCAGCATGGATAAAAGTTGCAGACATAATAGACTCAGATCCATCAAAAATAGCATCAGGAATTAAAAATCCAACGAATGAAATATCTATTGGAGATAACCAAGCAGCATTGAGAATCTCCTCTTTTGGAAATTCTCAAATTATGATTGGCAAAAATTTAACACTAAATGATTACTTTGCAAATACAGCATCAAATATAGCAATAAAAGGGCAAGTTTCAGAAATCACAAAAGAAAGCCAATCTCAAATATTAAAAGATTTAACAGATCTAAGAATGTCTATTTCTGGGGTAAACAAAGATGAAGAACTTGCAAACATGATCGAATTTCAACAAGCATTTATTGCAGCAAGTAAATTTATCACTGTTTCTGTTGAACTAATAGACACAGTAATAAATAAAATGGGAGTATAAGAATGATAAATAGAGTAAGTCATCCATTAACATATGAAAATTTCAAAACCTCTACAGCAGAGCAAGAGTCTAAAATTACAAAAATTTTAGAAAACTTATATAAAGGCGGCAAAAGGATTGTAAAACTAAGAAACGATCCAACAGGCGTTACTCACGCAATAAGGCTAGATAACGACATATTTAAGCTTAATGTATACATAAAAAATATTAGTACTTCTAAGGGCAAACTAAGGTATACAGAAGGATATTTACAATCTCTTACAAATATTTTAACACGAGCTAAAGAAATTGCAATTCAGGGAGCAAGCGGAACTTATGAGTCAGATGACAAAAAAATGATATCAAAAGAAGTAAACGCTTTGCTTGAAGATGTTGTTGCAATAGCAAACGCTAAGGGGCCTGATGGATACAGCATATTCTCGGGGACCAAAATTGATAGCGAAGCGTTTAAAGTAACCAGAGAGAACAAAATAAGCAAAACAAGCAAAGACGGCGCAGGCCCTCAAATAATCAAAGTAGAATACAACGGCAACCAAGCTGAAAAAAAAACAGAGGTATACAATGACATTCATATGTCAAATAATTATCCTGGGAATGTAATATTTTTCTTACAAAACCAAAATATTATCTCATCAATAAATACTAATGGATTTGCCGTAAAAGAAAATGCAAAAATTTATATTGACAATGTTGAGATAGGACTAACAGCCGGAGATACTGCACTTGACATTGTTGCAAAAATCAATGAATCTTCAGCACCTGTTGAAGCAAGCATTGATCCGGTTTTAAACTCATTGTCTATTAAAACTACAACTCCACACCAAATTTGGATAACAGAAGAAAAAGACTCAAATGTTTTACAAACACTTGGAATACTTACCAAAAACAATGATACCAAACTGCCTCCTTACAACCTTTCTAGCAGCACAGAGGTAAGAAGCAGGTCTATTTTCGATGCGCTTATTGAGCTTAGAGACACACTTTACAATAACAAAGAAGAGCTTGTTGGAAGCAGAAGTCTAGCAGAAATTGACGAGAGCTTAAAAAGACTACTTATATCCGTTGCGGATCTTGGAGCAAAAGAAAATAGACTTGATAGAAGCTACGAAAGAATAAGTAAAGAGGCTGCGGATATGAAAGAAGATATGGTTCAATACACAGATCTTGATGTAACAAAAGCAATAACTAATTTAAATATGGCAAGCTTAGTTTATCAAGTATCTATAGGAATCTCTGCTAAAATAATGCAAACAACTTTATTGGATTTTATAAAATAAAATGATCGATGAAAAAAGTATAGAATTTGATTTTCCAGAAGGAATACTTGGATTTGAAAACATTAAAAAATTTATAATAAAAGACTCTAAGTATAAGCCTTTTTCTATCATGCAATCCATCAATAAAGACGTAAGTTTTTTGGTAACATCTCCTTTTAATTTTTTAAGCGAATACTTGCCAAGTATCGAGGAAAAAGATTGGTCAGATATTAAAGCAAAAGCAGAAGATGAAAAAGTTATACTATGTATAATTAATATGCATGTCAATGATTATAAAGACATTACAGCTAATCTAAAAGCACCAATCATAATAAACAAAAAAAAATTACTTGGAAAACAAGCTATCTGCACAAATGAAAATTACTCACTGCACCATAAAGTTTTCAAGGAATAAAGATGCTGGTATTGTCAAGAAAAGTAAATGAAAGTATTAAAATAAACTCTGACATTGAAGTTTTAATATTAGAGATAAAAAAGGATACTGTTAAAATAGCAATTAAAGCCCCTGAAAACATTAAAATATTTAGATCTGAAATTTATGAATTTATTATAGAAGAAAATAAAAAATCACTACTAAAAGATAAGCATAATATAAGCAAAATTAAAAGCCTATTCAATCATTATTTCAAGAATGAAAATTAATCTCTGCATCACTTTGTCTTATGTAAAGAGGTCCTGACAAAATATCATCACTTTTGCAATTTTTTAAATATTTAGCTATCCCAAGTTCTGTCAAAATTTTTCCAAACGAACTTAAATTTTCAATGATTTTAAATTTATAATTGGACTCTTTGGAAACATTCTCAAGATTGTTCCCAATAAGCACTGAATTTGGATCAATCTGATTCAAATAAGAAAACAAATCTTCCTTAGAAAAACACAAAATCTTCCCCATCAATTCGCAATTTTTATAATGCCCAAGAAAATATTTACCTGCGGTAAAAGTTAATACAATTACACTAGGACTGTTTTTAACTAAATTTGCAAAAACATCTAATGTGGAAATATTGACAAAAGGAACAGAAAGACCCAAAGCAAGACCTTTGACAAAACTTAAACTAATTCTAAGGCCAGTAAAAGAACCAGGACCACAAGAATTTATAATTAATTCAATTTGATTAAGATCTATATTATTTTTAATTATAAAATCATTGAAAATTTTTGGAACACTAAAATTAAAATTTGATTTAAGTTTAACCAATGAATAATTTTTATTATTAATTCTAAAATAAACTATTAATGCTTTATATGAATATTCAAATGCAAGCGTATTAATCATTAAATTCTAAAACCCTGCCTGAATCGACTATTTTAAAAGTTAAAGAAAATAATCTGTCTTTTGGAACAATGCTCAAAGCAATTTGTGGCCATTCAATAGCAATAATTGAGTCAAGATCCATAAGTATTTCTAATCCCCCAACAAGCTCAAATTCTTCTAAAGAAAACACCCGATATAAATCAATATGATAGAATTTAAAATCTACAAAATCATAAACATTAACAATATTATAAGTTGGACTTGTAAAATAAGAAATTCCAAGGTTAAGCGCAAGTCCCTTTAAAAAACTAGTTTTTCCAGATCCCATATCACCACTTAAAGCAAATATTTTACCAATTGGTAAAGGATAAAAAAAAGATTTGGAAAAATTTATCATTTTTTTTTCTGATTTAAATTCTAAAATCAAGGAAGCTTACCTTTAAACTCCAAATCAATTACATGCCTTTTAATTGCAACCATTAGCTTTAAAACAGGATAATTTAAAAAATCTATAAAATCAATAGTTACATGCTTTTTTCCTAAGGGTGTAGCCTCAATTACAAATTTGACTTTTTTGATTTCCAAGATGTCATTATACTTATAAACAACATCAGCAAAATATACATTTCTATAGTGTATAAAGCTCTCTTGCTTTTCAATATTATTAAGAGAAATAAGCTGCACAATAATAATCCTTAAAATAAATTAAACTCCCAAAAAGCCAACATAAGAACATTTTTATTTAGCGCTATTTTTCAAGGCGGAATTTTTATTCTTAACCTCTGAATTGCTTTTGGCTATCATTGACTAAAAATCTTCAAATTCCTAAATTTTATGAGATGTCGCAAAAAAATAACTCTAATTCTTAAAATTAAACCTCCCAGGAGTTTTGATTTTTCATCTTCTTATTTCTAAAACAATTTTTTTAAAAGCTTCAACATCTTCAATCGCCAAATTAGACAAAATTTTTCTATTAATTTTTATATTAGACTTCAATAAACCCTCAATAAATCTTGAATAATTAACCCCAGTATCACTTAAAGCAGCCGAAATTCTTGAAATCCACAAGCGTCTAAAATCTCTTTTTCTAACCTTTCTATCTCTTGTAGCATACATCATACCCTTTCTTAAGGTATCCTTAGCTTTTTTATAATTACTCTTTTTTGTACCCCAAAACCCTTTTGTTTTTTTTAAAATTCTCTTACGCCTTGCAACGTGCACTGTTCCGTTTTTAGCTCTAGCCATATCTGTCTCCTAAAATTATTTTAACCATAAGGTAATAAAGTTTTAATTCTTTTAGCTTCAAAAGAAGAAAGATTGCCTGATTTTCTTAAATTTCTCTTGCGCTTAGAAGATTTTTTTGTCAAAATATGCCTTAAATTTTGTTTTTTATACTTAACTTTACCATTTACAGTAAAAGAATACCTTTTTTTTGCACTTTTACGTGTTTTCATTTTATTTGCCATTTCATCCCCTTTAATTTAATATTTATTTTTTAAACTTAGGTGCTACAATCAAAAACATTGTTTTACCTTCCATTTTAGCCGCAGATTCCAAAACATAATTCACATCCCCTACTTTTTCAAGAATGCTATTCAAGATACCATATCCTAAATATGTGTGAGCAAGTTCACGACCTCTAAATCTTATTGTAACTTTAACCTTATTTCCATCTTTTAGAAAACCTAAAATGTTTTTTGATTTAAAATCAAGGTCATGAGCATCTATTTTGGGCTGCATTCTGACTTCCTTAAGCTTAATTACTTTTTGATTCTTCTTTTGCTCTTTTTGACGCTTTTCTTGATGGAATTTATATTTCCCATAATCAATAATCTTACAAACCGGAGGAGATACATTAGGAGAAACCTCAACCAAATCAAGTCCAGCTTCCTTTGCTTTTTTAATAGCATCTTCAATCGATAAAACTTCTTGTGTCCCATTTTCAAAAATAACTCTTACCTCACGAGCCTTAATTCTGTAATTAATTTTCAATTCCTTGTCATTTGATCTGGACCTATCCCTATCTCTATTGGCATTTCTATTTATCATTTAAAAAATATATACTCCTAAATCAATTAATAATTAATATTAATACTTAATTCTATTATACATTCACTAAAAAGTAAATTCTAAGAATAATGTTTACAAAAAGTAATAAAATTAAAAACATTGATAAAACAAATATCCAAATCACACAAGTTTTTAATCAATCAATTGATTTAAAAAACGTTTAAAAGTAGAATTGTACTTACAATGAGTTTATTTTTATTAATAAGTCTACCGCTAATATTACAAATTTATATGGATATTAAGTTAAGACAAAGTCAAACAAAAAATACCCAAGCCCATGTTTTAGCAATATTTCTTGCAATAATAATGTTTTCTTTCCTTTATTTAACTCAGGAATTTATTCTATACAGATCATTTGAATTAGATTACACATCAAGAATAAGTCTGGGAATTTCAATATTTATCAAAGAACATTTATACTACTATATATTCCCACTATTAATATTTATATTTTTTTTTACTCTAAATGAAAATTCTTTATTTAAAAAAAAATTAACAACTCTTATATATTTCACATTTGGACTAATTTTTTCTAAAAACTTAGAAATAATAATTCTAAATAGCAAAATTTTTGGAATCTATGAATATATTGAATTGCCAATACTTAATGCAATAGAGCTAATATTTTCAGCCACAATCTTTGAAAAGAAAATTAAAAACTGCCAAAAATACTCGGTAAAAGAATACAAAATCATTCTTTCTCCTATTATATTTTTAGGATTATTTATTGCAATTTTAAAAACATTAATTCTAACCAATATGAGAATCTATGCACTAATAATACTTGGATTGGTTTTAATATCTATAGCTATCAATAATAAGTATACTAGGAAATAAAATGTCTGTCCCAAAAAAACTTGCTATAATGGTGCTCTTAGCAATTTCAACACAAGGATGCAAAAAATCTTCCATTACTGAAAAACAATTTAATTATTCAATAATTTTCTCAGATGCAACTGAATATTTTTTTGAAATTCAAAAAACTCCATTCATAAAAAATGAAATACTATTTATAAATGATAAAAATTTAGAAATTGCAAAAGACAAGCTTAAAACAACAAAAAAAATACTATTAACGCACAAATCAAATAATGAAATACTAAATAACGAAATTTTAAAAGAGAAAATTTTTTATCTATCAAAAATAAAATTTTCTCTAAAAAAATCTATTGATTTTCTGCTCAACGAAAAATCAATAAACTTGCAAAAAACATTAATATTTAGAGACAAATCTCTAAATAGCGAAGACCTTGAATACTTGGAAAAAAAGGGCAAAGAAAAAAATGCTAATATTACCCTAATAAACGAAAAAAACATATCCTATATGCAAACATTTATTACTCCTCAAATAAACACAATAATATTATTCTCCTTAAGGGATAATAATATTATTTTAAAAAAAATATCAAATTCGCCCTTTTTCAAAAATATAAAATTTGTATTAATTGGCAATACAAGAAAAGACTTAAAAATCATTAAGCTGCGATATATAATCACTCTTAAAGAGCCTGATTTAATAAAAATAGTAAAAGACATTGAAAATAACTTCCAATATGAATTTAGCATTTACAAACAATAAAAATGATTAAATTTAATGCAACAATAAAAGATCTTTAAAACTATTGTATACTGCAATAGCAACATCATTAACAGAGCAATTTTTAATCCTTGCAATCTCAAGACATACATATCCTAAAAACAAAGGTGAATTAATTTTACCTCTCAATGGTACTGGAGCTAAAAAAGGACTATCCGTTTCTATTAAAAGATCGTTGGTATTTAACTTGCCAACAAGAATCCTTAAAGATTGTGCATTTTTAAAAGTTATATTACCCGAAAAAGAAACTTTAAATCCCAAATCAATAAATTTTTTAGCATGCTCATAAGTTCCTGAATAACAATGCAATATACCCCTATTTAAAAAATTTAAAGACCTTACAATATTATAGACATCATCATAGGCATCTCTTATATGCAAAATAACTGGCTTTTTATATTTATAAGCCAAATATAATTGCTCTTCAAAAACTTTAATTTGGAATTTCTTGTTATCTGCTTTAAAATAATCAAGGCCAATCTCGCCAACAGCAACAACATTTTCATTAATCAAAATTTTTTCAAGCTGTTTAATATCATCTTTAAAGTGATCACTTAAATTTAAAGGATGAATACCCGCCGTTAAAAACACATTAGAAAAAGGACTTAAAAGATCTTTTCTATCATTAAAATCACTAGGATGCAAGCCGACATCAAGAAAATAAGAAAAGCCGTTTTTAAAACATTCATTAATAATGTAATTAACGTCCAAAGATCTTTTCTTTAATTCATAAAAATGAACATGGGTATCTATTAATTTATCAAAAAAAATAGATTTTTCAATTTCAAGTAAAGAGTCCATCATTCCATTTTTTTCCTAAGAGCTGCAAGGTAGTCAATAACAATAATATTTTTCATACCAAGATGTAAAAAGCTTGACAAAATATCAATGGCATTCTCAATCTGCCCCAACGCTTCATAACATTCAGCAGCATTAACATACAATGCCGAATTTTTAGGATTATTTTTAATTAAGCTTTTAATGGCTATTAATGCTTCTTCATATTTACCCTGATCCTTTTGAATAAGAGCAAGTCCAAGTATGGCAAACATATCA
Source organism: Borreliella bissettiae DN127 (assembly GCF_000222305.1). Lineage (GTDB taxonomy): Bacteria > Spirochaetota > Spirochaetia > Borreliales > Borreliaceae > Borreliella > Borreliella carolinensis. The sequence goes on from NC_015921.1 coordinate 192,197, forward strand.
AAATCAACATCAAGAGCCTTTTTATAATAAATTTGAGAATTTTCATAATCATTCAAATAGCGATAAGCATCTCCTACTCTTGTAAGAACCAAATTATTTTTTGGATCTTTTTCAATAATATCAAGCCAATATTTTAAAGCCTCTTTGTACTCCTTATTCCCTCTATAACAATCAGCAAGTCCAAAAACAGCATAAAAATTGCTAGGTGAAATTTCTAAAGCTTTTTTAAAAAAATAAATTCCTCTGGTAAATTCCCTTAGCTTGCGATAACAATTGCCAATTGAAGTTAATACTCTAACGTCAACTTTGGATTGATTTAATTCATACATTTTAAGCCAATACTTTAAAGCCTCTTTATATTCTTTAAAGTCATAATACAAATGGCCAATACCTACAAGCGCATAATCATTCTCAGGCATTAATTCCATTACCTTAAGATAAGTTTGCTTAGATTTTTGAAAATTTTTTAGCTTCCTGTAAGAAGCCGCAACTCTTGTTAAAACCGTTATATTCTCAGGATCATATTTTAAATATTCTTCCCATATGTCTGTGGCTTTTTTATAATTATCTAAATTTCTGTAACAATCTCCAAGTCCAAAAAGAGCATAATTATTGCTTGGATGCTTTACAAGACATTTTTGATAATAAACTATTGCTTTGTCGTAATTATTCTTCTTCCTTTCAATGTCTCCAAGCCCAACAAGAGCATAATTATTCTCATTATCCTTTTCAAGGATATCAGAAAATAAACTTTCTGCTTCAGAAAGCCTTTCTTCTTTGATCAACTGATATCCTCTTTTTGATTTCTCAGTGACATCAAGAAGCTGATCATCAGAAATATTCGAGAGATCTTCTAAAGCATCCAAAATTTTTTCATTTAACATAAATACCCCTTTTAAATCGGTTTATCAAAGATATAACTTTAACTACCTCAAACACACCACAAATAATAATACGTAAAGCTCAATTTATATATAAATACAACAAAACCTAATCTAACTTTAATATCCAACTTAATAACATTCATTATATAAAAAAACATGAAAAAATATAATTGATTTTTATTAATCAAGATTATTCTATTTATTTCATTAAAGCAGTTTTGAAAAAAATACTAAAATAAAACATAAACATAGACATCAACGCAAAACTTATTAAAAAGTCTAACAAAAAAACCTAAAATTAATATAAACTATTACTATCTTTCAGGAGAAATCATAATGCTTTTAGAAAAATTAAATTCAGCAACAAGTAAGATTAAGTTGATAGAAGAAAAATTGCAAGATATAAATCTAATTAAAGATCAAAAAAAATATTCAAAGATAATAAAAGAATATACATATTTAGAAAAAATAAATACTAAAAAAATTGAATATGAGAAAATACTAAGTCAAATTAATGATACCAAAACCATCTTGGAAGAAGAAGATCAGCAAGAAATGAAAGAATTGATAAAACAAGAACTAATTGATCTAGACAAAAAAAAAGAAGATCTTGAACAGCAAATAAAAATACTACTTTTGCCTCAAGATGAAAATGACAGCAAAAACATAATAATTGAAATTAGGGCTGGAACAGGCGGAGAAGAAGCTGCTCTTTTTGCAAACAATCTTTATAGCATGTATATAAAATATTCAGAGAAAAAAAAATGGAAAACAGAAATCATAAACTTCAATGAAACAGAACTTGGAGGATTTAAAGAAATAATCTTTGAAATTAAAGGAAAAGATGTATTTAAAAAATTAAAATACGAAAGCGGTGTTCACAGAGTGCAAAGAATCCCAATAACAGAGTCTAGCGGAAGGCTTCAAACCTCGGCTGCTACTGTAGCGGTGCTACCCAATATTGAAGAAACTGAAATTGATATCAATGAAAAAGATTTAAGAATTGATGTTTACAGATCGTCTGGAGCTGGTGGACAACACGTCAACACAACTGATTCTGCAGTCAGAATAACACATCTACCAACAGGAATTGTTGTACAGTGCCAAAACGAAAGAAGTCAACATAAAAACAAAGATCAAGCAATGAAAATATTAAGAGCAAGGCTTTATGAATTTGAAGATTCCAAAAAACAAGAACAAAGATCAAGCAACAGAAAACAACAAGTCGGCTCAGGAGATAGATCTGAAAGAATTAGGACCTATAATTTTCCTCAAAATAGAATAACGGATCATAGAGCAAACATCACTCTTTATAAATTAGAAGAATTTATGCAAGGAGAACTTGACCCACTTCTTGATCCCTTGATGATAGAACTTCAAGAACAAACATTAAAAAGCAGCAATATCTAGCAATGAATGTAAGCGAAGTTATAAATTATGCTAAAAGCAAAAATTTAGATACAATAGAAGCGCTACTAATACTTGAATTAATTTTAAAAACTAGAAAAGAATTAATAATTGCAAATATAAAAAAAAGCTTAACAAAAAAAGAACAAAAGCTTTTTTTTGATCAAATAGATAAAATTAAAAAAGGTATTCCTATTCACTACATACTTCAAAAAAAAGAATTTATGGGAATTGAATTTGACCTAAACAAGCATGTATTAATCCCAAGATTTGATACAGAATGTTTAGCTGAAGAAGCCTTAATTCAAATTCAACAAAATAGATTTAAAAAAATATTAGACTTATGCTGCGGTAGTGGGTGCATAGGGCTTTCTATCGCCTATTACATGAAAGAAAAAGTAATACTCTCGGATATTTCAACAAAAGCTTTACAAATAGTTGAAAAAAATACAAAAAAGCTCAAACTTGAAAAATTTGTAGAAATAATTCACTCTAATTTGTTAAAATGTATAAAGGGAAAGCTTGATATAATTATTACAAATCCTCCTTATTTAAACAAAGAAGAATTAGAAATAAAAAATAAAATAATAAAAGAGCCCACAAAAGCTCTTTTGGGATTCGGGAAAGATGGGCTTAATATTTCTCGAAAAATATTAAGCCAAGCAAAAGAAAAGCTTAGTCCAAATGGACTCATAATAATAGAATCGGCTCCTTGGCAAATAAAAAGTTTGAAAGATTTTGCAATCAAAAAAGGATTTTCACATTTAAAAACAATTTACGATCTTGAAAAGAGAGCAAGAGCACTAATATTAGGACAAAGGGATGATACAAGCATACGAGATTGCACACTTGATAAAGATAAATGATCTTGAAAAAGCTAAAAATATTTTTAAAAAAACTGTTGAGAATACTTACAAAGATGAATTTGAACGAAAAAGCATATTCAAAGCTTTAGAAATAGCAGAACAACTCCACTATGGTCAATACAGAGAAAGTGGAGAGCCTTACATTATTCATCCAATAATGGTTTCATTATTTCTTGCCAAATTTCAACTAGACTTTAAAGCAACTATTGCTGGACTGCTGCATGACGTACTTGAAGATACAAACATCGAAAAAGAAGAAATAGTAAAAGAATTTGACGAGGAAATTTTAAGCCTAATCGACGGCGTAACTAAAATTCATGATTTACATAATAAAACAAGAAGCATAAAAGAGGCTAATACTATCTCAAAAATGTTTTTTGCAATGACACATGACATTAGAATAATAATAATAAAACTGGCAGACAAGCTTCATAATATGACAACACTCTCTTATTTGCCTAAAAACAGACAAGACAGGATTGCAAAAGATTGCCTTTCAACTTATGTTCCAATAGCAGAACGCCTTGGAATATCATCTCTTAAAACATATCTTGAGGATCTTTCATTTAAGCATCTTTATCCTAAAGATTATAAAGAAATAAAAAATTTTTTATCTGAAACAAAAATAGAAAGAGAAAAAAAATTATACAAAGGCAAATTATCAATAGAAAAAGAACTTCAAAAAAGCGGAATTGAAGCAGAAATTACAGTAAGATCAAAACACTTTTACTCAATATTTAGAAAAATGCAAACAAGAACAAATAAGCTTACTCAAATTTTTGATACTCTAGGAATAAGAATAATTTGCAAAAAACAAAAAGAATGTTATGAAATATTAGAAATTGTTCACCGAGTGTGGAAACCAATTCCGGGAAGACTTAAAGACTACATTGCAAGTCCAAAAGAAAATAACTATCAATCACTACACACTACTGTAAGAATACCTGAGGACAACCAGCTTATTGAAATACAAATTCGAACAGAAGAAATGGACAGAATTGCTAATTATGGGGTTGCGGCCCACTGGATATACAAAGAACAAATCACACTTAAAGCTGACGATCTTTCATTTATAAACCGAATAAAAAAATGGCAACAAGAATCGGCAAACAAAAGCCAATATTCAATGAATGACATACACAAAGAGTTGTTAAATACATTCATATATGTTTACACCCCAGAAGGAGAAGTAGTAGAACTTCCCTTTGGATCAAATTCAATTGATTTTGCATACATAATCCACACAGACATTGGAGATCAAGCTCTTTATGCAAAAATAAATGGAAAAATAAGCTCAATCACAAAACCACTTAAAAACGAACAAATTGTTGAAATATTCACGTCAAAAGATTCAAAACCAGATGTAATATGGCTAAACAGTGTACGAACAAAAAAAGCTCGATCAAAAATTAGATCGTGGCTTAACAAAAATGACAACACAATTTTTGTAGATAACAATATTATTGCGTATCTTGTTGGAGCAAATAAAGAGCAAAGAAAGCTTTTTAGCTTGTTTAAAGCTTATACCAAAACCAAAATAAAAAGAATTGCAATAGACCCTGAATGCAGCCCAACAACAGGTGAAGATATTATTGGAATAATACATAAAGACGAAATAATAGTGCACAATGAAAATTGTCAAAAGCTTAAATCTTATAAAAAAACCCAATTGATTGAAGTTGAGTGGGAAGCAACGCCAACTCGGAAAGTGCATCACATTATCTTGCTCTTAAAAGAACTTAAAGGGATATTTAGCTATCTTGAAAACATTTTCACACTCAACGACGTAAGACTTATTAGCGAAAAAATAGAAGACTGCGGCAATGGTCATGGAATAACAAATATAATAGTATCATCAAATGCCAAAAATATAACAAAAATTATTTCTGCTTTAAAAGAAAATCCAAATATCTTACAAATAATGCAAATAGAAGAAGATATTAAAAATTATGATAATTAATATATTGTTATCATTATTATTGCTTGGCTCAACAGGCTCCACCATTGTGCCAAATAAAACAGGAAAAAATATATTCAATTTAAGCAATAAAACTACAAACATAGAAGCTGAAAAGAGAATAAAAACACACATTAGAAAAATTCATCAACTAAATGAAAGACAAGAAAAAATAATAAATACTTTTAATTATATAAAAAAATATTTTAATACAAATGAAGTTAAATATATGGAATATTCTTTACAAGAAATTGGATTTATTGGGTATTCACAAAAAATAATACATTCTAAAATCAAAGGGAAAAACATAAATACTTATAATATAATCGTTCCAATTAAAATACAAAATAATTTAAAAAATAATTTAGCAATTGGAATTGCAATTGAGCTTTTGCATAAACTTAAAAATACTAACCCCGAAAACAACATAAATTTTTTTTTTGTTGAGGATGATTCTTTAGAAGAAAATACAATAATTAGTAGCAGAATTTTACTTAGCAACAAGTATTTAGGGAAAAATACAAATACAATATACCTAATGTTAAACGAAAATAAAATAAAAAATAAAATTTACTTAGAAAATGAATCTTTTATAACAAATTCAAAAACAAATTTGGGATTTTTAAAAGCCATTATAAAAACCTTTGAAAAAAATAAACTTGATTTTAATACATCAAAAATAACTGAAAAAAAATTAAACACTTTATACAATCTATATCGTGATGAATCTATACCCCTTTTAATAATAAACAATAATTTAAACCCTATATTAACTGGAAATAAAAATACTATTTTTGAAATTTACAAATCAATTGAAGAAACATTGATCGGTGAGTACAAAAGTAAAAATACCAATGAAATACACTATATTGTAATTGATACGCCTTTTAAAAAAATAATAATTAATGAAATTGCTTTAATAGCATTAATCTACATTTGCTATAACTTAATTATAATTGTATTTATTAGAAAATTTAAAGAAGCTGGACTAGTTATGAAAAAAGTAAAAAATAATTACTACAAATTAGTAAGATTATTTTTTACTTTATTTTTAAGCGCTTATTTATCTTTATTGCTTACAAATAAAATATTCTCGGGCTATGAAAACACAGCGATTTACAGCATAACAAATCCCAAATATCTAATAACTTTTTTTTCAACTTTACTCATACATAATCTTTTGTCTCTTTTTACATATAATTTCACAATATATTTAAATTACAGACAACTTAAATACCTAGCAATATCAACCTCTATTATTGAACTAATAATATTAATGTTTGTTAAAATAGAATTTATCTTAATAATTATCATAAAAAGCATTTTATTGTTAATAAAACCAAATAAAAATACTATTATTCGAAAAATAATGGTATTAATCATTTGGATAATCAATTTTGCATTAATAACATTAATACAAAATACTACATCAATCAAAAATACGCTCACACTAAGCTATCTAATATCAATTTGTCTTTTTTCTACCATATTTATTAATATCTCAGAACATTTAAAATCCAAACTCCCAAAAATTAAACAAAATTTAAAAAAAGCTGAAAAACTTGGTCTTGCAACTTTTTTTTTAATAACCGCAATCATAATATCTAGCAATATTGATAAAAAAGAGCATGCAATACAAATAGAACAAACAGTTAGCTTTCCAGAAAAAATAAATAAAATAAAAATTGAATATCCAAAAGGCAATAAACATCCTATCCAAATAATTTCAAATGACTTTAACCTAACTTTACAAGCAAACGAAAAAACATTAAAAACTAACATTGAAGCTGATGATGAGTTAATAAATATTGATTTTAAAAAAATAGATATAGCAGAAAGAGCTGTTTATAGTATCGATTTGGTTACTCAAAAACTTGCAAATCAAATCGAGCTGCATTTTAAAAACGCATCTAAACTAATAATTTATCAAAGCAATACTCCTTATAAAATATTAGCTAATAAAATTATTTTTTCACTTAAAAAAATTAACTCTAAAAAAACAACAATTGCATTTACCCTCAAATCTCAAGACGATATAGCATATGAAGCATTTGCAAATATTCATATTAAAAAAAATCAAGTTAAAATTTACAATAAAGCTAACAATACAGAAGTAAAAAATATAAAAATAAATTACTCTTACAAAATAAAATATTCAGGAATATTGCCTAAAGCAGAAAAATATAAAAATCTTGAATACTTCAAACTAAAAGACGATAAAGAAATTGAAAATCTAAAAAATTTAAAATTAAATTAATCTAAATTAATCTTCAAAATTAATCCTTTTTTTCCTATTAATGTAACTTTGAAAAGCATAATCGATTAAATTATCCACTAGGTCTTTAAACTGAAGACCTTCATGACTACACATTTTAGCAAACATAGATATATCGGTAAATCCTGGAATAGTGTTTATTTCATTAAGATAAATAGTTCCTGTTTTTTTTTCAACAAAAAAATCAACTCTCGCCATACCTCTGAGTTCTAGATTCTTATAAGCAAGAAATGCATATTCTTTAATGCTTAACAACTGATTTGTCTCAAGATGTGCAGGAATATTAAAAATAATAGAATTTCCGGGCATAACAGAATATTTAGCATCATAATCATAAAATATAAAATCTTGCACAACAACTTCCCCGGGAGAAAATATTTTCATCTTTTCATTCCCAATAATAGAACATTCGATCTCTCTAGCCTCAATAAACTTCTCTATTACAATGGTAAGGTCATACTTTAAAGCCTCTTTAATAAAAGATTCAATCTGATTTTCACTGTAAGCTACATTTATTCCAATTGAAGATCCCAATACTGCAGGCTTAACAATAACAGGATATCCTAAAACCTCCTTTATGTTTCTTTTTACTTCCTCTTTATCTAAAAAATAATCGTGTTGTCTAAATCCAATAAAAGGCACCACCGGGATATCAAAACTTTTAAGCAAAAGTTTGCAAAAATACTTATTGCTAGAAATAGCGCTCCCTATAATACCAGCGCCAACACAAGGAATATCCATGACTTTTAAAACTCCCTGAATAGCACCATCCTCACCGGTTCTTCCATGAACAACGGGAAAAACAACATCAATCTCAAGGTTTTTGTTATTTGAAAAAATTCCAAGTCCTGGCAATAAACTAACAATGGGTAAAACATCTATATTGATGGGCTTTGGGGGATTAGAAACAGAATCTAATAAATACCAAACACCTGTACATTTATCAATATAAACAGGATAAATATTGTATTTATTTAGATCTAAAAGGGCTAAATAAATGCTATAAGCAGATTTGCAAGAAATTTCATGCTCAAAAGAAACGCCACCAAATATTAACATAAGATTTTTCTTCACATCACTTCTCCTTTTCTGATTTTTTTAAACTTAAAATAGCATTTTTAACTACCTCTTGTTCATTCCAAAAAACTTCTCTATTTTTATAAATTATTGAACTTTCATGCCCTTTGCCCAAAGCCACAACCAAATCTCCTGCCTTTGCAAGACTTATTGCTTTTTCAATAGCCCCCTTTCTATCAGGAATAAAAAATAAATCCTGATTTACAACTTTATTAACAATTCCTTTTGCAATGTCTTTAATTATACACATACTATTCTCGCCTCTTGGATCTTCATCGCAAAGTACTATTAAATCAGAATAAATATCTGCAATTTGCCCTTGCAAAAATCTTTTTTCAACATCTCTTTCTCCCGCAGAGCCAAAAACAGAAATCAATCTATTGGCAGCGAATCTTTTAAAAATAGGAAAAAGTTTAGAAAAAGCACCGGGGGTATGAGCATAATCAATTATTACAGAAAAATTCTGACCTAAGTTAACACTATCCATGCGCCCATCAAGACTTTTAATGCAAATAAGCTTATCAACAATGTCTTGAATATCGCTATTTAAAATTTGAGAAACCAAAATAAGAGCAGCCATTACATTCTCAACATTAAAACTCCCAAGCAGGTTAACATTAGCAAAATATTTAATCCCCTTGTGATAAAATTCAAACCTGGTAGAATTAGTTTTCTCATCAATAAAACTGACAAAAAAATCTGCCTTACTACTTTTTAAGCTATAAGTAAAAGATTTCTTAACAGCATTTTTAAAATCAGAAGAATAAACGTCATCAAAATTAATAACTCCAAAACCAGAAGCATCACTAACAGACCGAAAAAGACCCAGCTTGACATTCAAATAATTTTGAATTGTACCATGAAATTCAAGATGTTCATGTCCAATATTGGTAAAAACAACTGCAAAATAATTAACATCGATAAGCCTTGCTGTTTCAAGGTCAAGTCCATGAGAAGTAGATTCAAGAATTGCATATTGAGCTTCATTTTTAACCATGTTACTTAAAAATGAATGTATTTCTGTAGACTCAGGAGTTGATTGTCTGTAGGGATTTTTAATCAAGCTCCCACTCCCATCATCAAAAAATACCGTCGATATAAACCCTACTTTAACGCCCTTTTTTTTTAAAAGCAGATATATATAATAACAAACAGAACTTTTCCCGTCAGTGCCAGTAACTCCAATAACTTTTAACTTTTTTGAAGGCTCATCATAAAAAATATTTGAAAAATTAGACATAAATTTTCTTATGTTATAATCATCTACCTTGATATAAGTAACATTAGGACTGTAAAAATCCACATCTCGTGAACACACAATAACATTGCTGCCCTTTTGAATTGCGATTTCAATAAAATCATGCCCATCAAAATGAATTCCTGGAAGAGCAAAAAACACAAACCTGGGCAAAACCAATTTAGAACTATAAGTAACTCCCGATATTTCTAAATCAAGAGAACCTTTCACACATTTTATTAAATTTTGATCTAACTTTAATAAAACTTCATTAAGTTTTTTATTCATACATTAAAATTTTACATAAAACTAATAAAAATAGCTAAGAAATTCAAAATTATGCTTCAATAGAAAATATATTTACAATTTTCTATTTTTTTAATAAACTAAGCAATGTTACAAGGCGCTGTACCCAAGTGGCTAAGGGAGAAGTCTGCAAAACTTTGATTCGCCGGTTCGATTCCGGTCAGCGCCTTTTAAGGTCAAGTCAAAAATATTTTTATACTTAAGGGCATAACTTAAAGCATTTTTATTAAAGATAAATTAAAATAATACATATATGCTAGAATTAATCGTAATACTACTATTTATAATATTATCTGCTATTTTTTCAGCATCTGAAACAGCTTATACTTCATTAAGCATAATTCAGATACAAGACATAAGAAAAAAAGGAAAATCGGGAATATCGGTGTACAATTTGGTTCAATCTCCTTCAAAATTAATTACTACTATCCTTATCGGCAACAATATATCAAATATTATAGCAAGTACACTCACAACAAAATTTGTACTTGAAAAATACGGAAACAGCGCACTTGCAATATCAACAGGTCTAATAACAATAATCGTTCTAATTTTTGCAGAAATACTTCCAAAACAAATTGCAATTCTAAACAATGAAATCATTGCCCTATCTACTTCATTTTTTTTAACACCATTAATTTTTATATTTACTCCACTAATATATATAATAAACAAAATAATAAAAAAAATATTAAATCTCTTTAAAGTTAAGGCTAGCTATCAAATGACTAAAGAGAGCATAAAAAATATGCTCTCTTTAGCCGGAAGTTTAGGAATTTTAAAAAATGACTCTAGAATATTTATGCAAAAAATGTTAGACATAGATCAAGTAAGGGCTTCTGAGATCATGACTCACAGAACAGAGGTTTTTTCACTCTCAAGCTCATCAAAATTAAAAGATGTAATCAAATTGATCAAAGAAGAAGGATACTCTAGAATTCCCATATACAAAGGACAAAGCAGAGAACAGATAATTGGCATTTTAATAGCTAAAGACCTCATAGAAGTCAATAAAAAAGATATGAATAAAAACGTTTCTCAATTTATTAAGCCTGCTGTATTTGTACAACAAAACAAAAGAATAAAAGACATACTAGACATTATGAGAAAAAAACAAAAAATAATGGCAATCGTAATAGACGAGTATGGCGGTTTTTCAGGAATACTTACAATAGAAGACATTGTAGAGAAAATTTTCGGAGCAATATCTGACGAATACGACATTAAAGAGGAAAAGCCCCTGATTACTCAAATTGACGACAATACTTACTCAATACTTGGAGAAACTACTTTTGATGAGATTGAAGAGACAATTGGAATATCTATTAAGCATAAAGAATATACAAATACAATTGGGGGATACTTAATAGACCTACTTGACAAAATACCAACAAAAAACGAAACCGTAAAAACAAATGATGGATAATATTTTATTAAGGAAATTCAGAATAATAAAATCGAAACAATAACTTTTATCAAATCCAAAAAGTAGTGACAAAATTCGCTTACTAAAAGCAATTTAAAACATTAGGAGAAGCAAATGTTTGACATAAAAAAAATTTTTAACAAAACTTACGAATATTTAATAATTATTATTACTTTAATACTAATATCAATAATAGTTATTGCAAACATATTCATAGTAGGGCCATCAGAAGAAGCAATTGTACTTCGCCTTGGCAAGCTTAACAGAACTCTTGATTCTGGGATACATGTCAAGATTCCATTAATTGAAGAAAAATTTATCGTACCCGTAAAAATAGTCCAGGAAATTAAATTTGGATTTCTAATATCTCCAAGCGATATTAGAGAAAATGATAATGTAAATGACGAAAGCATGATTATTACTGGAGATTTAAATATAATAAACATTGAATGGCTAGTACAATACAAAATAAGAGATCCTTATTCATTCAAGTTTAAAGTAGAAGATCCTGAGACAACAATTAAAGATATTGCAAAGTCATCAATGAATAGATTGATTGGGGATAATACTATTTTTGAAATAATAAATGACAACCGGGTGGGAGTAACAGAAGGTGTAAAATCTTCTATGAATGAAATAATAGACAATTATAATTTAGGAATTGACGTGGTGCAAGTACAAATTAGAAATGCTCTGCCCCCAAAAGGAAAGGTTTACGAGGCCTTTGAAGATGTAAACATTGCCATTCAAGATAAAAATAAATACATAAACGAAGGAAAAAAAGAATTTAATCAAATAGTTCCCAAAATTAAAGGTGAAGCATTAAAGGTTATTGAAGAAGCCAGAGGATACAAAGAAAGCAGAATAAACAATGCATTAGCAGATACAGAAATTTTTAATGCCATACTAGACGCTTACTTAAAAAATCCCGACATTACAAAAGAAAGACTTTACAATGAAACCATGAAAGAAATACTTGAAAACAAAGATAACATTGAATTAATTGACAAAAACTTCAAAAATTTTCTACCATTTAAAGAGGTAAAATAAATGAAATTTATAATAAATCTTTTATTATCTACTGCAAAAATTATAACCTTTACAGTAATAGTTTGCTTGGCTATTTTGTCTATTTTCCAACCAATGTATATTTTGAAAGAAAATGAAATTTCAATAACCACTCGACTTGGAAAAATTCAAAGAACCGAAAGTTTAGCCGGACTTAAATATAAAATCCCATTAATTGAAAATGTACAAATATTTCCCAAAATCATTCTTAGATGGGATGGAGAACCCCAAAGAATCCCAACAGGGGGTGAAGAAAAACAATTGATATGGATTGATACAACTGCTAGATGGAAAATTGCAGACATAAATAAATTTTATACAACAATAAAAACAATGAGTAGAGCTTACATTAGAATTGACGCAGCAATTGAACCTGCTGTTAGAGGAGTTATTGCAAAATATCCTTTGCTTGAAATTATAAGAAGCTCAAATGATCCTATTCAACGTTTGTCTAATGGAGTGCTCACCCCACAAGAAACAAAAATTAACGGTATTTATAAAATAACAAAAGGAAGAAAGATAATCGAAAAAGAAATAATTCATATAGCAAACAACAATACTAAAGATATTGGAATTGAAATTGTAGACGTACTAATAAGAAAAGTTACTTATGATCCAAGCCTTATTGAATCTGTAAACAACAGAATGATTTCAGAAAGACAACAAATCGCAGAAGAACAAAGAAGCATAGGATTGGCTGAAAAAACAGAAATTCTTGGAAGCATAGAAAAAGAAAAGCTAAAAATATTAAGCGAAGCAAAAGCCACTGCTGCCAAAATAAAAGCCGAAGGGGATCGAGAAGCTGCAAAAATCTATTCAAATGCATACGGCAAAAATGTTGAATTTTACAAATTCTGGCAAGCATTGGAAAGCTATAAAGCAGTATTAAAAGATAAAAGAAAAATTTTCTCAACAGATATGGATTTCTTTCAATATCTTCATAAAAGAAATTGAAAGTTTATTAGTATAAATTTTTTCTTTAAATACCTGTAAAATATAAATTCTGTTATTATATAAATTAAATTTTTAGAATTGCTCATTTTAAAACCCCAAAGCTAGCTATAAATCATTTTTTTAGCAATATATCCAAAAGTTAAAATTTAAGAAAAGAGTTGACAAACATATATACTTATGAAAAAATTAAGGTACTAGAATAAAAATGCTGCTGTAGCTCAGTTGGTAGAGCATAGGACTGAAAATCCTTGTGTCAGGAGTTCGATTCTCCTCGGCAGCATACATTTATTTAAATTGCAATTGTCGCTGTAGCTCAGTTGGTAGAGCATAGGACTGAAAATCCTTGTGTCAGGAGTTCGATTCTCCTCGGCGACATTTATTTAAAAGATTAAAAGGATCTCAAAGTGATACTTAAAGAAATAAAGCAAATAAAAGATCTAAACGAACAAGACATAATTTTTGCAAGAATAGGAAACTTATCAAAACTTGGCACAAGAGTAAATGAAAAAATCATTAAAATACTTTCTAAAGGAAATACACCATACATTCCTGTAATTAAAAAAGAAGAAGATGAATCATATGAAAACCTGATAAAAAAAATAAATGAAAAAATTTTAAATGATGATCTTAACTATTTAAGAGAAAAGTTAATAGATAATCTAAAAGATGTATATAAGCCTTTCAAAGAAGACGACCCAATATTTATTACCAAGAGCAAAAAACCACTCATGAAAATAAATACATTAATGGAGGCTGAGCCTAATCAAATTTATTGGAAAGAAATATTGGAGGGAAGCTTTAAAATACTTCCAAGGCATAAAATAATATCTTTGCAAAAAATTTTATTAGAAATATATCATTATTTTGATGTTCAAAAACTTAGAACAAAAGAAAACCTTAAAGATAAAAAAACTTTAAAAAAATTATATTTATATTCCGCTAGAAGAGATTATGAATTTTTTAAAGGAAAAGTCAAAACAGAAGGTGATTCAATACTATTACATTCAGTCGATACAACAATTTACTTTCTAATTACAATTGCAAATTTAAACAAAATAAGGTCTTTGAAAAATGCACCTCGTTCAACTATAAAATTTTTTCTTGATAAAACTGAATATACCGAATTTACAGAATTTTTTTATGCAGAAGACATGATACTACAAGCCGCACTTGGATCGCTACTACACTCAATAGGATTAATGCATATAACAATATTAGAAAATATAGGGAATAAAATAAGCCTTAAAGACAAAAATTTTAAAGAACAGCACAAATTAAAAATAGAACACTTGGAAAAAAATATTAACATTGCTAAAAATTTATTTAGAATGCGGGAAGATATTTCAGCTATTACAAAAATGATAATCAATGGACAAAAAGACTACCTTGATGCTACCGGACATCCACAGCTAAAAATCAACAAATTTATCCATGAACTTGTTAGAATTTTTTGCATAGTAGATACTTACGACGAATTGGTAAATCCAATAATAATAAAAGAAAGCACTAATCCCTTAGAGGCTGTTAAATTCCTAATAGAAAATAGTGGAAAATACTACTGGAGCAGAAAAGAACCAAACGAACAAACAAAAAACAAAAAATTTGACATTAACATGCTAGAAAATTTTTTAACAATACTTGCGCCTTTTGATTATGGGCAAATAGTAGATGTAAATAAAAAAAATAATAATGAAAATCTTTTTCAAGCTGCTGTTATTGAATACAAAATGGGCATTACACCGAATTTATCTATAATAAACAAAAAAACCCAAACTTACAAAATAGAAGAAATAATAATGGACCTTGAGAACAAAGAAATTTTAATAAAAGATGGAAACGGAAATTATAAAAAAAATCCGTTAAAAAATGTGGACGATTTTGTAATAAAAAACAGTATTCCAGAATTAAATAAGAATGAAATTCAACTCATTCTCTTTAGTTATGGGAAAAAATAAATCCTACAATATTCTCAAAAAAATAAGTTTTGATCCCCCATACCTTTTTAAATTATAAATTGAAAATTTTGACGTATTTATCTTTAAATCTTCACCAGAAGGATAATGCATAATGATACTAACTTTATCATTTAAAATTTTACCTTTTAAAATAATCTCAAGCAAATTAACCTTATTTTTATAATTAAAAGGGGGATCAAGATAAATAAAATCATAAAAAAGATCTTTTTTACCCAAAAAATCCTCTGCACTTTGAAAAAAGAATTTATAAAATTCCTCAACAAAACTAAAATTCTTAACTAATGTATTTTTAATTTTTCTATTACATTCAACAAGATGAGCAAGACTGGCCCCTCTGCTAAGAGCTTCAATAGACATTATACCAGTCCCTGCAAAAACATCCAAAATTTTTGAGTTAACAATATCCTTGAAAATAATAGAAAAAAAGGCTTCTCTAACAAGAGACATCACAGGACGAACAGAACCATTCTTGGGAAACAAAATTTTTCTACCTTTATATTTACCCGAACTTACATACATAAATAAAAATTTTAAAACAATTTTAAAAAACAATGAATATATAAAATTAAATTTTTGCTATAATCTTATTTCAAGAGAGAGAAATATGAAAGGCATTATTCTGGCGGCTGGGTATGGTACAAGATTTTTACCAATAACAAAAACAATTCCAAAAGAAATGCTACCAATTTTAAACAAACCAGCCATAGATTATATTATTCAAGAATTTATCGATTCAGGAATAAAAGACATTTTATTAATAAGTTCAAGACGAAAAAAAGTTCTTGAAGATTATTTTGACAGAGAAATTGAACTTGAAAATATTTTTTTAAAAGAAAATAAAAAAGATGAATTAGATAAGATTAAAACCAAAAAAATTAACATAAGCTTCATAAGGCAAAAAGAAATGCTAGGCACAGGAAATGCACTGCTTTATGCAAAACCCTGGATAAATAGAGAGCCTGTGATTGTAGCTTACCCTGATGATCTTTGCATTGGAAATCCACCATTAAGCTTACAATTGATCAATCTTTATGAAAAAACTGGAAAGAGCATAATATCTATCATTGAAAATCCAGAAAATATAAATAAATATGGTGTAATAGAACTCTACAAAGACGAAATTCATGTAAAAAACATTGTTGAAAAACCAAAAATTGGAAGTGAACCCAGTAATAAAGCATCTATTGGGAGATTTTTGTACAATTATGAGTTTTTTGAACATTTAGAAGAAGGATTCAAACTACACCAAAAAGGTGAATACTACCACATTTATGCTTTAAAAAAGCTAATGGATCAAAAAAAAGTATTATATAAAAATATTGAAGGAAAAAGAATTGACATAGGAACTCTTGAAGGTTATTTAGAGGCAATAATAAATTTTGCCCAAAAAGATAAAAATTTAATGGAAATTATAAAAAAAGGAATAAATGAAAACGATTAAAAAAGATTCAGAATTTTATGATTCCCTTGCCACATTAAAAAAGTATATAAATAAATACATAGAAGAAAAAGTTTTAAAATATAGTATTTCTTCCCAGCTTTACAAATTAGAAAAATCTGAAATAATTGAACTTATAAAAATTAGCAATGATTACGAAAAAGAAAAAAATGAATTAAATGCTTCACTTGAAGAATACTACTACAAAAAAACTCAAAATGAAATAATTAAAAAATGGATATTAGAAATAGTAAGAAGCAAAAATTTCGCTCAAATAAGCAAAGAAGCCAATCTCAACACCAAAAAATTAGGAACAACATATAAACTAAAATCTAGCAACTTTTTAAAACTGATTGAAATACAAAATAACCCTTATTATTCTCAAGAAAAAAAAGACATTTACAAACAAATTATATTAAATTTTTCCAGCAATATTAACATTGACAACCTAGAACGAACAATAGACATTTTGGTAGCCGTAAGAAACAAAAATAAAAATAAAATATTAAATATATTAAATAAAAATTTAAAATATAAACCGGAAAATCAAAAAGTTTTTAAATCAAGCTTAACAAATAAAGAAAGTAGACTAATAAAATTAAAAAGAATGCTAATACTTACATATTGGCCGGTTGGGTGTTTGAGTAAAAACATTTTTATTAAAATTTTAATAAAACATTATAAATACTTGGAAGAAGAAATTCTAGCACTAAAATACAATGAAATTTTAAACTACTTGCGCGCACTAAAAACTTTAAGTCTTAATGAAATTTTTTATAAAGGTTCGAATAAAAATATTAACTTCAATTACTTTTTCAGTGATTTTACTCAATACGCTCCAAAGGATTTTCAAGACACATTAAAGTGTTATTTATATGTAATTGAAAAAACAATAACAAAAAAATATTTAACTTGGTTTTTCAAAGACAAAATATCTAACAATTGGGAATCTTTCATAGATGCACTTGAATACATTGAAAAACACAAATTAATCAACATAAAAGAAAAAATAAAAGAAATTATAACTGCAAAATTTCAAACAGAAGATTTTTTTATATCTTTTGACAAAACAAATTTCAACCCCTACGAAAGCTCAATCTTTGAAGAAAGATACATTAAAAGCGCATTTTTAGAAATTATTATGCATTATGTCAAAAAAAATTCTCATAATATAGAAACTTATGGGTGGATTGCATTCTATATTTATGCTGACAAAAAGGATAAAAAAATTTTTTGTCAACTCATGAAAGAATTTTTCAAATCCAAAACCTTTGAAATACAAAATCAAATATTTGTATATTTTCTATCTTTTTATCCAAATATTGGAAATAAGCATTTCAAATTTATATCTGACATACTACTCTACCTTGACGAAAATAAAATTACAATACCTAAAAAAATAATAAAAATACAAAAAATAAATTCCAACCAACTAGATTACCAAAAATCATATACTTTAATAAAATCACTAAAAACAAGATCAAGGATTTTAAAAATTATTCTCAAGAATATAAAATTTGATCTTATTGAAACACTGGAAGATGAAAATGAGAAAAAATTATTCCCTGCAATATGCTATTTAATATATTATGAGAATCTGGTAGAATTTATAGGCAATAGAAAGATAAAATCTAATGAAAAAAACAGTTTATTAGAATTTATTTCTTTTTTCAAAACAAAATTGAAGCAAAAAATAAATTTTAAAAAAGAACTTATGAAATCTAAAGACATTTAATCTAAATTAAGTATAATGGGAAAAGAATGAGGATTTATTTATTTTTAAATAAAAATTGCAAGATCTTTATTGTATTTTTAATTTTAATATTTAATTCAAAGCTGGCATATTCTCAAAGACTAATTAGAATTGGCAAAGAAGAGATGAAAAACAAAAATTATATTCAAGCAATCGAAACCCTAAGCGATGCTATTAAAAAATATCCAAAAGTACAACTAGGCTATTACTTTTTATCAATAGCGTACAGAGAAAATAACCAACTAACAGAAGCAGAAGGAGCATTGCTTGATGGAATTGCGGTAGGGGGTGAAATCGATTACATACTATATTATGAATTAGGCAACATAATGTTTAACAGAGGAGAAGGTTACTATCCTTTAGCAATAAAATATTATTCTAATTCCATTAAAAGCAGGCCTAATTATGACAGCGCACTACTAAACAGAGCTAATGCCTATGTTCAACAAGGCAAAATAACATCTAAAGAAAAAGAATACCAAAAGGCTTGGGATTCTTATACTATGGCTATCCACGACTACTCGCAATTTATTACCCTTAGGTCAAAAACAGAAAAAAAAGACAGCATTTTACTTTTAATAAGTTATTTAAGAAATGAAAAAATTAATCTTGAAAAACTTGACAAAAGCCTAAAAGGACGAACCGAGCATATTGTATACGCGAAAGAAGATAAAAATCAAATACTTAAAGATAGTTTTAAAGATAACCTAGAAACAAATTCTTTAATTGAGCTAGAAAAACTTAATTGGCAAGAGGAGTTATACATAGATGAATAAAAAACATACAAATTTTTCGGTATTATTGCTTTTAATTTTCTTACTTATCCTATCATTTGGGGGCTTTGGTTACTATATATATCAAAGCAAATTAAATGACAAAAATCGAGAAATAATGCTAAACGAAGTTAAAAATAGCGTAATAGATCGAAACTATAAAAAAGCATATTCTGTTGCAAAACTTCTGCAAGATAAATACCCCAAAAATGAAGACATTACAATGCTTACAAATACACTAGCAGAAATTGCCAACAGCAGTCCTTTTGAATCAAACGAATTACAAAGAGACTCTGCAAATCAAATCTTAGACAAAATCAAAGGCCAAGACAATACAAAAACAAATGTAAACGAAAATTTTGATATAGCATTTAACAATAGATACATCAAAGACAGCACAATAACAGAAAACTACTCTGACAGAAACGATGATATTGGCATTGAAGATGAAGACATATCTGAATTTAAAAAAAGCAAAATCCCAGAAAAAATAAACCCAAATACAAACCCGAAAGAAGAAGATCAACCAATACAATCTCCAAATTCCAAATTAAGTGTTAATGATCAAAAAAATTTATTTAATTTGGAAAAACTAAAAAAAAACTTAAGTGAAAAATCAAATAGTGAAAATATTTTAAACAGCTCTCAAAAAATAAAAAATGATACGCAAAACACAAATTCTTCCAAAGAACAAACTTCAGAGCATATTTTAAAAACTCCAGACAACAGAAAATACTCAAACAATAGTAATGCTACAACTTTGAAAAAAAATCCTTCAAGCTCCCAAAAAGAAAGTGAACTTCCTCCACCCAGTCAAGCAATAATAGAGAAAATTCATAGGCCATATAATTACTTAATAAAAAAAGAGCTCTACGAAATATTAGACAATATTAATACTGGCAAAGTCACACTTGGAAAAAACAGATTAAAAGAATTAATTAAAAAAGGCCTAAGCAACAAATTTCAAAAAGTAAATGAGTTGATTGAAAGTTTAAAAAATAAAGAAGCTTCAAATTTACTATTAACCTTAATAAAAAAAGACATTGAACCAAATCTAATTAATGTACCAAAAGAACCTTACAAGAAAGAAATTTTTCAATTAAATAAAGAAAACAAGAAACCACAGCGCTTAGAGGATCTTAAATCTAAGGTTTATTCAATAAAACCCGTTGATCTTGAAAACAAAAAAACACGTCAACAAGCAATTAACGATCTAAACGAATTCTTGAAAAACAATCCTAATGACACCCATGCCTCTAAAACTTTAGCTCAAGCTAATAAAATACAATACCTGGAGGACCTTAAATCTAAGGTTTATTCAATAAAACCCGTTGATCTTGAAAACAAAAAAACACGTCAACAAGCAATTAACGATCTAAACGAATTCTTGAAAAACAATCCTAATGACACCCATGCCTCTAAAACTTTAGCTCAAGCTAATAAAATACAACACCTGGAGGATCTTAAATCTAAGGTTTATTCAATAAAGCCCGTTGATCTTGAAAACAAAAAAACACGTCAACAAGCAATTAACGATCTAAACGAATTCTTGAAAAACAATCCTAATGACACCCATGCCTCTAAAACTTTAGCTCAAGCTAATAAAATACAATACCTGGAGGACCTTAAATCTAAGGTTTATTCAATAAAACCCGTTGATCTTGAAAACAAAAAAACACGTCAACAAGCAATTAACGATCTAAACGAATTCTTAAAAAACAATCCTAATGACGCCCATGCCTCTAAAACTTTAGCTCAAGCTTATGAAAACAATGGGGATTTGCTAAAAGCAGAAAATGCATACGAAAAAATTACCAAACTCACAAATACCCAAGAAGATCACTATAAACTCGGAATCATTAGATTCAAGCTTAAAAAGTATCAAAACTCAATAGCATCATTTGATCAAACAATAAAGCTCGACCCAAAACATAAAAAAGCACATAATAACAAAGGAATAGCTTTAATGATGCTTAATAAAAACAAAAAAGCAATAGAATCTTTTGAGAAAGCAATACAAATTGATAAAAATTATGACACTGCCTACTACCAAAAAGGTATAGCAGAAGAAAAAAATGGCGATATGCAACAAGCATTTGCAAGCTTTAAAAATGCCTACAATCTCGACAAAAAACCCAATTATGCATTAAAAGCTGGAATAGTCTCAAACAACTTGGGCAACTTCAAACAAAGTGAAGAATATTTAAATTTTTTCAATGCCAATGCAAAAAAACCTAACGAAATTGCTATTTACAACCTGTCAATATCAAAATTTGAAAACAATAAACTTGAAGAATCTCTTGAAATAATAAACAAAGCCATCGATTTAAATCCAGAAAAAAGTGAATATCTATATTTAAAAGCATCTATAAATCTTAAAAAAGGAAATTACCAAAATGCTATATCACTTTACAACCTGGTAATTGAAAAAAACCCCGAAAATACTTCAGCCTATATAAACCTAGCAAAAGCATACGAAAAATCGGGAAATAAAAGTCAAGCAATCTCAACTCTTGAAAAGATAATAAACAAAAATAATAAATTAGCCTTAAACAATCTGGGAATACTTTACAAAAAAGAAAAAAATTATCAAAAAGCAATTGAAATTTTTGAAAAAGCGATAACCAATTCAGATATTGAAGCAAAATATAATCTTGCAACCACCCTAATTGAAATTAATGATAATGCAAGAGCTAAAGACCTTCTAAGAGAATATACAAAATTAAAACCAAACAATCCAGAAGCCTTACATGCACTAGGAATAATAGAATACAATGAAAATAACAATGATCAAACATTAAGAGAACTTATAAAAAAATTTCCAAATTACAAAAAAAATGAAAATATTAAAAAAATAATAGGAATATAAATTTCAATGAACAAAATAAGATTCTTAGATAAATACTTGGTTCAAAAAATAGCAGCAGGAGAATCAATAGACAGACCGTGTTCAATATTAAGAGAATTACTAGACAATTCAATAGATTCTGGAGCTACTAAAATTGAGGTTTTTCTTGAAGAGGGAGGAATTCACAAAATCTTAATAATAGATAATGGAAGCGGAATAAGTAAAGAGGACTTAAAAATCTGTTATCTACCACACACTACTTCAAAAATATCATCAGAAGAAGATTTAAGAAAAATAGAAACTCTAGGATTTAGAGGAGAGGCTCTCTCTAGTATTGCAATTTGCTCCAACATTTCAATAACAAGCTCAACAACTAGCAATGAAAGCTATCAAATAGAAATAGAAAATGGAATTGAAAAATGCTTTAAAAAACAACCTGCCATAAACGGAACAATAGTAGATGTCACAAAAATATTTCACAACTTCCCAGCGAGGAAAAGATTCTTAAAGCAAGAACCCATTGAAACAAAAATGTGTCTAAAAGTTTTAGAAGAAAAAATAATAACACACCCCGAAATCAATTTCGAAATTAATTTAAATCAAAAGCTAAGAAAAATTTACTTTAAAGAATCGTTAATTGACAGGGTTCAAAATGTATATGGAAATGTAATAGAAAATAATAAATTTAGAGTCTTAAAAAAAGAACATGACAATATAAAAATAGAAATATTTTTAGCACCAGATAACTTTTCTAAAAAAAGTAAAAGACATATTAAAACATTTGTCAATAGAAGACCTATCGATCAAAAAGATCTCTTAGAGGCAATAACTAATGGGCACAGCAGAATACTTTCTCCTGGCAACTTTCCAATATGTTATCTATTTTTAGAAATAAACCCTGAATATATTGACTTTAATGTACACCCGCAAAAAAAAGAAGTAAGATTTTACAATCTTCCATTTTTATTTAAACTAATATCTGACAATATTAATAATTTTTTTGATAAAAACATAAATAACTACCAAGACATAATAATAAAAAGACAATTAACAGAAGATGATCATTTAATAGAAATGATAAACGAACCAGAAAACTTTAATAAATTCAACACATATGATATACCACAAAACAACTATTTAGAAAAAGAAGATAATATAAAAGAACTAGACAAAACCATACCACAAGGCAATATTGACCTTAAAAGGTACAATTCAATTATACAAAATAGACCAACACTTAAGGAAAACATTGAAAACATTTTCTCTGACAACTTTTTAGAATTTGAAGAACTGCCAAATAAAAATGAAAAAGAAGAAATAAAGTTTAACTATATTGGACAAATATTCTCTGAATTTTTAATCGTTGAAAAAATAAATGAAATTTACTTCATAGACCAACACGCAGTTCACGAAAAAATAATATATGAAAAACTTAGAAATTCAAAAAAAACTATTCAAAAGCTTCTAATACCAATTGAATTCACAGTAGTTGATAAAAACATAGAAGAAATTATAAATAGCGAAATAGAAGAATACAAAAAATTGGACATTATAATATCTAAAATAGGCTCTAAAAAATATCAACTTGAATCTATTCCTAATATTTGTAGTCAATATGAAAATACTCTTATTAACTTTTTTCAATCAAGAAGAAGCAGAACAATAAATTCTCTTGAATCTGACTTATATGCAACTATTGCCTGCAGAAAGGCTGTTAAAGCAAATGACATATTAAGCATTGAATTTAGTAAATTTTTAATAAATGAATTTTTTAAACTAGAAATCAAACATTGTCCTCATGGACGAAAAATTTATTACAAAATATCTAAGTTTGATCTTGAAAAAAAAGTTGCCAGAGCATAAAATAAAATCAGAGTTCCCATGATAAAAAAAATCAAATCAGAAATCAACTTGTTAAAGATAGAAAAAGAAAAAAGTTTAATTGAACTTGGAAAAATATTGAAAAATAATAATATAGTAGAATTAAAAAATTTAAACCACTATCCCAATTTAAAATTAGTAGAAAAAGAATTGTATCAAATGAAAAGCAATTTAAGCAAATCAGAAGAAACTGAAAACATATTAAAAAATTTAAACAAAAAGATTTATATTCTTAAAAAAGAATATAAATCTACTAGTAAATCATATAAAAAAAACCTTAAAGAAATTGCTAAAACAATAATCGAAATTTATCCTCAAAATTTAGAATTAATATCAAAATACAATATGAATTTTTCTAAATTGAAACTTGAAAAATATAAAAAAATAGAATTAGCAAGTGAACATAAAACAAAAAATTATTTACAAAAAATAATGCTTAAAGTCAACTCAGCAATAAACAATATCATCCATATGATAAATGTATATAAAATATCAAAAGAATTTGAAAAGCGGGTATTCACAAAATATTATCCTTATGAAAACTTTGAAAGCATAATAAATGAATTTTCATTAAATAAAAAATTAAACAATGTAGTTGTTAAAGAATTTAAAATAATGAATGAAATCAAAACAAATATAAAAAACATAAAAGAAGAAATAAAAGAAATAATATCTACAAGCAAAAAAGAAAAAATATATAAAAAGAATAAAATAAAAAACGAAATCAATGCTATTACAAAAAATAAAGAAAATATTTTAAAAAAAATTGCTGAAGAATTTATTGAAACTACAAAAAAAGATAAAATTACAGCTAAAAACACTGCAATCAGCTCAATAATCCAAAAAATAGAAAAAATAAATCAAAAAATATTAAACTTAAATAATGATTTAATAAAAACAACAAAACAAGAAGAAATAAAAAATATTCAACAAAAAATGCAAATCCTAGCAAAAGAAAAAAATAAAATTAATAACAAATTAGATGCATTAACTTCTAAAATAGAAGCTATTCAAAATGAACTTGACAATGAATAAAAAATAAATATAATAAATTAAAGCTAAGGGCCTATAGCTCAGTTGGTTAGAGCACCCGACTCATAATCGGTAGGTCCCAGGTTCAAGTCCTGGTGGGCCCATTTGATCTTTTCAATTAACCTTAAAAAAAAGATTTGAATTTTTTTCGACATAATAAAAGCTTATATAATTATCAAATGTTTTATCAATCTCTAGGGTATCTATTGAATCAATTTTAGCAACCGAAGAAATAGGATGTAGTTTGTCTTTATAAGTTTTAACAAAAAATACTTTAGAATTGCTTAACTTGTTTAACATTGCCATATCTTTAGACTTATATACATAATTGTGAACATCATCTAAATCATACTTTGACATTCTCAGAGAAATAACAAGCTCTTTATTGTACACCCTCATGCCCTTATCAAAAAGACGAACGCATGAAGTAAAATCTTCAAAAGTTTTATCAAAAAAATTAAACCTCAAATCCCTACAATATAGAATATCCTTGCCAAGGTTAGAATCAATAAAAAAAGAGCTATAATCATTATTAATCACTTGAATAAACTCATTAGTGTTCTTATTCTCTATTGATAATTTAAAAACATCTTTTGGATTTAGAACTTTAATTGCAAAATCAAAACTCATGGAGTAATCTAAACGATTTTCAGTAAAATAATAATTTATCTTATAATCAAGCTCTTTTATTTCCGGATAATTCATTTCACAAGAAAAAGCAAAACAACAAAAAAACAATATTAATTTAACTTTTAATCCGTTCTGCATACTCTTTAGTTTCAGAATTAACTAAAATCCTATCTCCAACGTTAATAAAAAGTGGAGCTTTTACTACAAGTCCTGTATTAAGAGTAATATTTTTCATTGCATTTGTTACAGTGTCGCCCTTAACAGCTGCCTCAACCTCTACAACTTCAAAAGCAATCTTTGGAGCCAGCTTAATATCAATAACCACATTGTCAAACATTATAAGAGAATAGATTTCCGACTCCTGCAAAAAAAGTACCTTATCTTGAAAATTAGCACTTTCTTTTAAATCCAAGCTAACTTGATCATAAGTTTCTAAATCCATAAAAACCAAAACGTCTTTATCTTTGTATAAATACTGGGCACTAACTTCATAAATTTCAATAGCTTCTGCAGTATCTGCTCCTTTTAAAGTTTCTCTAATGACAAGTTTGTTTTTCAAGTTTTTAAGCTTTAACCTTACTATTGCCCCTCCCCTACCTGTTTTTGAAAATTCTCTCTCAAGAACAATATGAGGAACCCCCTTGATAAGCAAAAAAGAACCTTTTTCAATCTCGCTAGATTTCACTACTGCCATTTAAATACCTCGCAAAACTTAACATACAAATCTAGTAGTAATTTATACCAAAAAATTAAAATATTTGCTATTATTCCTCAATTATAACTTAATCAATAAAGTTAATTTACAATTGACTTATTTTAAATTAATGATATTATATACTTAAACAAAGGAGTTTACTTGATGAAAAAATTTATTATCTTAATTTTTATGCTATCAACAAGTTTATTATACAACTGTAAAAATCAAGACAATGAAAAAATTGTATCAATTGGGGGATCTACAACTGTAAGCCCAATACTAGACGAAATGATTTTAAGATATAATAAAATAAATAATAATACTAAAGTAACATACGATGCACAAGGAAGTAGCGTTGGCATAAACGGACTATTTAACAAAATATACAAAATAGCAATATCATCAAGAGATTTAACAAAAGAAGAAATTGAACAGGGAGCAAAAGAAACTGTATTCGCTTATGATGCTTTAATTTTCATTACAAGCCCTGAAATAAAAATTACAAATATTACAGAAGAAAATCTAGCTAAAATACTAAACGGAGAAATTCAAAATTGGAAACAAGTAGGAGGCCCTGATGCTAAAATCAACTTTATTAATCGAGACTCTTCTTCTGGTTCTTATTCATCTATAAAAGATCTACTTCTTAATAAAATATTTAAAACTCACGAAGAAGCTCAATTTAGACAAGACGGAATAGTTGTAAAATCTAATGGAGAGGTAATTGAAAAAACAAGCCTTACTCCGCACTCAATAGGATATATAGGTCTTGGATACGCAAAAAATTCAATAGAAAAGGGTTTAAATATTCTTTCTGTCAATAGTACATATCCTACAAAAGAAACAATAAATAACAATAAATATACCATTAAGAGAAATTTAATAATAGTTACAAATAACAAATACGAAGATAAAAGCGTAACTCAATTTATTGATTTCATGACAAGCTCAACCGGACAAGATATTGTTGAAGAACAAGGTTTTTTAGGGATAAAAACATAATTAAATTAAAGGGAAAAATACTTGACTTAATATTAAGTCAAATAATACAATTTAACACTGACATGAGCTTTAAGGGATTCTTTTAAAAAATGCATCTAAGCTTAAAGACAAAAAGAAAAATAATTGAAATTATTTTCAAATCTTTTATTCTTATATCTGCAGTAATAAGCTTTCTATCAATATTGTTTTTAGGTTTGTTCATATTAAAAACCGGAATAACGCCATTTATTAATAACAAAATTAAAATTTTAAACTTTTTATTTAGCACAAATTGGGATCCTACTAGCAATATTCAAAAATCTTATGGTATCTTAGCATTCATTATTAATTCCTTTTTAACTACACTTTTTTCTATTGTAATTGCTTTACCAATTGGATTGGGATTTGCAATATATTTACTTGAAAAAGCGAAAGGATTTTATAGAAAATTTTTACAAACAGTAATAGAGCTTTTGGCAGGAATCCCCAGTGTGGTTTACGGATTTTTTGGAAGCACATTTATTGCAGCTTTAGTAAAAAACATTTTTCAAAGAGAAGACAATTTGGGATACAATTTAATAAGCTCATCACTAATATTAAGCATAATGATAGTTCCTACAATAATTAGCGTTTGTTATTCATCGCTTAAAGCCGTTCCCAAATCATATAAATTTGCATCTCTTGCATTAGCAGCAACAGACTGGCAAACGATATATAAAATAATAATACCATCGGCTAGTCGAGGTATTTTAGCAGGAACAATATTGGCAATAGGAAGAGCTATTGGAGAAACAGTAGCAGTACTAATGGTAGGAGGAGGCTCTCCTCTTTTTATAAAAAACGTATTTTCTCCCATTAGAACGCTAACCGTAAATATTGCTATGGACATGGGATACGCCTCAGGTGTTCATAGAGAAGCTCTATTTTCTACAGCTTTAGTATTATTGCTATTTTCAATAATTACAAATTTACTCAAAAATTTTATACTATCTTCAAATAAAGGGTTAAAGAAAAAGTGACCAAACCTCAAATAAATAAATTAATTAATAAGTTCTATTTCTTTTTAATTAATTTTATTGCATATTTTTTAACAGCTGTATTAGTTTTTCTAATAGCATATGTATTGTACAACTCTTTATCTTATTTTAAAAAAAAACAAACTTTATTTTTAAACAAAGCTCAAAATTTTGTGCCATTTAAAACAGAAGACAACAAAGAAATACAAATTGTTTTTATTGTTAATAAAAATATCAATACAGACAAAATTTCAATAGAAGACATTTACAACATATATAATAATAAAATTTCACACTGGGGAAGCATTTCAGATCAAGGGATTGATATTATACCTATTGCCAGTTCAATTGACAACATATCTAACAAAGCTATTCTAAAAACACTAATCAAAAACAATGTATTTAATAAAAGATACATAAAAATCGAACCATCTACAAAAAAAATACTTCAAACTATAAATAGCACAACAGGCTCTGTAAGCTATTTAACAAAAAAAGAATTCGAATCCTTGGACTTTAAATTATATCCCAACATTAAAGCTTTCAAAATAAAAACTATGTCGGTCCTAATAGGTAAAAAAACTTTAACAAAAAATGAAAATGAAATAATCAATACATTGGGTATTGATGAAGTTGAAAAACTCATTAAAGGCAAAGAAAAATGGGTTAATTTAATATCAAAGGATATTAAATTAAAAATAATAAAATATAATCTTGATCAAGAAGAAAATATAATATCAACTATAGAGAAAACAGAAGGCGCACTAGCAATTGTACCTTGGCATTATTTTCAAAATCTTAAAGCACCCTTTATTAAAATGCATTATTTTGATAAAAGCAGTCCTTTGAATTTAAATTTCATATTATCTATTCCAAGAGATTCTGGTGCATATGGCGGAATTTCTTATTTAATATTAAATACTTTTTATGTAATACTGCTAACAACTGTTATTTCAATATGCATTGGAATAGGAACCGGCATAATGCTTGCCGAATACACTTCTAGTAAAATATTTTACAAAATACTATCTATGAGCGTTGACATCCTTTCCTCAATTCCTGCAATAATTTTTGGACTTTTTGGACTGATTTTTTTTGTGCCAATTTTTGGAATAGGAATACTCTCAGGAGCAATTACAAGCTCTCTAATGATATTGCCAATGATTGTTAAAACAACCGAAGAAGCATTTAAAACAATCCCAAAATCATACAAATATGCTTCATTCGCCTTAGGGGCAAATAACACAGAAACTATAATTAAAGTTATGGTTCCAGCAGCCATTCCTGGAATACTAACAGGAATAGTTCTTGCAATAGGAAGAGCTTTGGGAGAAACGGCCGTATTACTTTTTACAATGGGAACAAACTTGGGGCTTGCAACAAATTTAAATGAACCATCAAGAACACTAACTGTACACTTACTGATGTTATTTCAAGAAGGACATCTGGACAAAGGATTTGGAACAGCTTCAATACTCGTAATAATGGTACTCATAATAAATTTGACTTCAAAATTTTTAATAAACAAATTATATAGGATTAAATAAGTGATAAAAGAAAAAGATACACCAAAAAATGAAGTTATAATAGAAACAGAAAATTTAAATCTATTTTATACAGATTTTAAGGCTTTAAACAAAATAAATATTAAAATACTAAAAAATAGCATTACTGCTTTAATAGGTCCATCCGGCTGTGGCAAATCAACATTCTTAAGAACTCTCAACAGAATGAATGACCTTGTTGAGGGCATTAAAATAGAAGGAAATGTAATATATGAAGGAAAAAACATTTATTCAAATAATTTCGATATCTTGGAGCTTAGAAGAAAAATAGGAATGGTATTCCAAACCCCTAACCCATTTTTAATGTCTATCTATGACAATATAAGTTATGGCCCAAAAATTCACGGAACAAAAGATAAAAAAAAACTAGACGAAATCGTAGAACAATCACTAAAAAAATCTGCACTCTGGAACGAGGTCAAAGACAAACTTAATACAAATGCCTTAAGTCTCTCAGGGGGTCAACAACAAAGACTCTGCATTGCAAGAACTCTTGCAATAGAACCAAATGTAATACTAATGGACGAACCTACCTCTGCTCTCGATCCAATATCAACAGGCAAAATTGAAGAGCTAATAATAAACTTAAAAGAAAGTTACACAATAATCATTGTAACTCACAATATGCAACAAGCCGGAAGAATATCTGACAGAACCGCATTTTTCCTTAATGGATGCATTGAAGAAGAAAGCTCAACTGACGAACTATTCTTCAATCCTAAAAATACTAAAACTGAAGAATATATCAGCGGAAAATTTGGATAATTTCAACCTAATGAAACATCAAGAAACATCATTAATGTAAAACCAATAACACCAAATATACTTGGCACTTTATTGTCAATGTCTTTTCTCTTAGCTTCAGGTATTAGTTGTTCAATTGATACATAAATCATGGCTCCTGCAGAGAAAGCCAAAGCAAAGGGTAAAATTCGGGTAAAAGAATAAACCGCATAAGCACCCATAAGCCCTCCCACAATTTCTACCAATCCTGACATTTGGCCATAGTTAAAGCATTTTGCTAAAGCAACATTACCCCTTCTTAAAGGCAAAGAAATAGCTGCTCCTTCGGGGATATTTTGAATGCCAATACCAAGCGTAAGAAGCATGGCTCCAACTAAAGTTTGAACATCTGGATTAGACGCTAGGGCTCCAAAAGCAACTCCAACTGCTAATCCTTCTGGGAAATTATGTAAAGTAACAGCAGTAAAGAGTAAAAAATCTTTCTTGCCGTGCTTAGTTAAGTCTTCATCAATAAAAGTAAGTTTATCAAGATCTGGAACAAATACATCTACAATATATATAAAAAACGCTCCAACAAGAAACCCAAAAACAGCCGGCACCCAAGTAATGTATCCAAGCTCCTCAGCTCTCTCGATAGCAGGCTGAATAAGTGAAAAAAAACTGGCTGCTATCATAATGCCCGCTGAAAAACCAAGCATAGCGTCCATTATTTTATTATCTACCTTCCTAAAGAAAAAAACAGCTGCAGCTCCAAAAGCTGTAGTAAACCAGGTGAAAGTAGAACCCAAAAGTCCTAATAATACAGGATGCAAAGTCAATAAATAATCTAAAATTGATTTTATCATAAAGTCTCCTATTAAAATAAATCAACAAATAATAAGTAATTTACTTATCAATCAAAATAGCTTTTATTCTTCTTATACCTGAAGATGAGGATTGTTCTTTTTGTATTTTAAAAGTGCCAAGTTCATTAGTATTCTCTACATGAGGCCCTCCACAAACTTCAAGTGAAAATCCGTCTATCTCATAAACGCTCACCAAATTATCATATTTTTCTCCAAAAAGAGCCATAGCGCCTTTTTCCCTAGCCTCACTTAATTTCATTATAATTTTTTTTACAGACAAAGAATTTTTTATCTGTAAATTAACAATCTCTTCAACTTTTTTTATCTCATCATCTGTCATCTTTTCAGAATGAACAAAATCAAACCTTAATCGCTCAGCAGTAATATTGCTTCCTTTTTGTCTAACATGATCACCTAGTACCAATTGAAGTGCTTTATGCAGCAAATGAGTCGCTGTATGCAGCTTAGTGGTCTCATAAGTATAATCGGCAAGCCCGCCCTTAAAGACTTTGTCACCCCCTTTTTTTGAAGTCTTTTGATGCTTTTTAAAATGCTCATAAAAACCCAACTTATCAATGTTAAAACCATGCTCAATGGCAAGTTCTTCTGTTACTTCGTATGGAAAACCATAAGTATCATATAGTTTAAAAGCAATATCGCCAGGAATAGTCTTAGAAGGCAAATTTCTTGTTATTTTGATAAATTCTTGCTCTCCTTGAGATAAAGTTTTAAAAAACTTTTCTTCTTCTGTGCTCAATTCCTTTTTGATAAAATCTTTTTTTTCTGTTAGTTCATTATAAAAAGATCTATAAATAGCTTCTACAGCGTCAACAAGATCAGCTAAAAAATGGGATTTTATTCCAAGCTTCTTTGCATATCTTATAGATCGCCTTATTAGTCTTCTTAAAACATACCCTTGACCCAAATTGGATGGAAAAACAACAGAACTATCAGCAAGAATAAAGCAAGCTGCTTTAACGTGATCAGAAATTATTCTAATACATCTATCATCATCTTCTTTTTGCCCATAAATTTTACCAGAAATATATTCTATTCTCTTTATTATGGGCATAAATGCATCTGTATCATAAACTGAAGATTTGCCTTGCAAGAACGCAATTGTTCTCTCAAGGCCCATTCCCGTATCGACACATTTTCGACCCAATTCTATGTAATTACCATTTTCGTCTTTATTGTATTGCATAAAAACATTATTCCAAATTTCAAAATACTTACCACAAGAACATGTAATATTACAGTCAAGAGAACACTTGGGCTTTCCAGTATCCACATATATTTCAGTATCTGGCCCACAAGGCCCTTTAGATCCAACAGGACCCCAAAAATTATGATCCTTAGAAAGATAATATATTCTATCTTTAGGAATACCCAAGCTTTCCCAAACTTTAGCAGTCTCTGTATCACGCGGAATCTCTTGATCACCTTCAAATACACTCACATAAAGACTATCTTTTGAAATATTTAAATAATCAGAAGACGTCAAAAATTCAAAACTACACTTTACAGAATACTCTTTAAAATAAGCCCCAAGAGACCAATTTCCAAGCATTTCAAAAAAAGTTAAATGGCTTAAATCTCCAACCTCATCAATGTCGCCTGTTCTTAGGCATTTTTGAACATTAACAAGCATATCTCCTGATGGATGCACTTCTCCAAGAAGATACGGGATAAGGGGCTGCATGCCGGCTGTATTAAAAAGAACTGTAGGATCATTTTCAGGAACTAATGATTTACCCATTATTTCAAAATGGTTTTTTGATTTAAAAAAATCAATATATTTTTTACGCAACTTATTAAGTGTCATTAAATAAATTCCTCATTTTTTCTATATATTATTAAATCGCCTTTTAAAGTTAAATTTTTAATATAATTAACAAAAACTGTTGTCATAGTTTTTAAATCTTTTTTACTTATTTTTCCTAAAAAAGCTTCTTCATCTAAAATAATTTCTTTACGCCTTTTTGAAACATTTGAAAGCATTTTATCTCTAATCTCATCAGCTTTATCTTTAATAATAATTGCAATCTCTTTATCTGTAAACTCTCTTAAAATATTATGAAGATCATTGTCCATGATTCTCAATATTACATTGATATCAAATATTTTTTCTCTAATTTCGCTGTCCACAACAGGATTTAAATCCCTCATATTAATATTATTAAGCAGATTTTTCTCTTCATTAGAATCCATATAGCTTAAAATATCAACAAGAATCTTAGATCCATCAAGTTTATCTGTCTTAAGATTACCCTGCATCTTAAATCTATCCTTAAGCTTATTTGAAATTGCCTCTATTGTCTCCATGCTCAATTGCCTTGGTTTGACAAGATCTTTTACAAATTTTCTTCTATCTTCTTCTTCTAGCATTGAAAAAACATACTTTTTTTGATCTTTATTTAAATAATTATATAATATAACAAGTGTTTTAATATTCTCATCTTTAATTAATGCCCAAAGTTGTTCATGCTCAATTTGAGATAAATAATCAAAAGGAATAAAAATATCATTGCCAGTAACTTTTTTATAAATTGATTTTGCCTTAGATTTTCCCAGCGTTTTATTTAATAACTCATAAGCAAAGTTATCATCAACCTTAACATACCTTTTTTGATTTCTTAGTAAATCTTCAAATTCTTTAATAATATGCTCTTTTTCTTCTGGAGCAATATAACTAATCTTTGAAATTTCTCTGGTAATCAAGATTATGTCTGAATCATCAAGCTCAGACATAATCTTTGCAGATTTTTCAAGCCCAATAGCCAAAAAATATTTTGCAACCTTTGTGACCTTACTCTCTTTTCGAATAAACCCCGGCTTTAAATCATTAATATTGTTGGACTTAGGCTCAACAGGTGCTTTATTTTTATTACCCTTAATAAGACTTATCCAAGATCTAAGCATAGAGCCTTGAATCTCTGAATCGGAAAAATTTTTATTTAAACTCAAAGTATCAATTTCTTCAACAGTTTTTTTGCTTAAATTTTTAGCATTTTTATACTTGGAAAGCCTAGGATCCTGCATAACTTTCATCTCTTTTAATGTTTGTAAGAACTAGTAAATTGGGATGCTCTTTGAGAAGTCTGGCTGGACATTCATTAATAGAATTATTAGGGCCTAAAAAATTTTCTAAAGCACGCTTTTTACCATCGCCCATAAATAACAAAACAACAGCTTTTGAACTAAACAAAGATTTAGGCGTTAAGCTTATTCTTTTACTAGGAAACTTGGGAGAATTGTATTCATACTGATAACCTTCTACTTCTGAGAACAACAATTTTCTCGAAGGGAAAAGCGATGCTATGTGGCCATCCTCGCCAACAGAAATCAAAATAAAATCAAAAATATTAAACCTAGAATTAAATTCAATATTATAATCATGAATAGCTGTGGCTTCGTCTATTTCGCTATAAACAAAAGCATGAAATTTGGAAATGCTTATTAAATTTTTATCAACCATTTTGGAAAAAAATTTCTTATTTAAAAGATTATAATTACTATTCTCATCATCTAATGGAACACACCGTTCATCAACTAAAAAAAAATGTGCTCTTCTAAAAGAAAAATTTTGTTCAAGAAAAACACTTAAAAAGTTAACTATACTTCGGCCACCACAAATTCCAATACTTGTATATTTATCTTTATCTACATTCATATTAAAAAAATCAAAAAATCTATCTTTTAAATAATTCTCTTCATCAGAATATAAAAACTCCATTTAATTTCCCTTAATACATATAATATAAATAATAATAAATATTTAATAAAAAAGTTTTAATCTTGGATAAATTTAAATTATTTGCTTTAATGCGAACATAAGCCGGATTAATATTCAAATCATAATCTAAATTCAAAATCAAAGATGCCAAAAGGATTTCTTTTCCGCCTATGCCCTTAACCGCAATATAATTACTATTTTTAATGCCAACTTTTTTTATTCTGTAAGAAATTATAACTAACGATGACAGGAAAAGTATTAAAAAAAATAAATCTTTGGTTTCGCTAGGCATATAACAATTCCCCCTAAAAAAGAACAAATAATTGTTAAATTGGCTCGTTTATTCTAACATATTATGTAATGTTAATAAATCGGAAAATATCAATAGCCCCAATGGTAAACATCACAGACGAGCATTTCAGATATTTAATAAGACTTTTGTCAAAAAAAGTTACATTATACACCCCAATGATTTCCGCAAAGTCAATAATTATGGGTGATGTAAAAAAAATTGTAAAGCAAAACCCCTTAGACTCTCCAATTGCAATTCAAATAGCAACAAACTCCAAAAATGATGCCCTTAAAGCTATTCAAATTCTTGAAAAACACTTCAATTTTGATGAATACAATCTTAATGTTGGATGCCCATCTCTAAAAATCCAAAATGCAAATTGTGGAGCTTGTCTAATGAGCAATGTTAATCAAGTAGGTGAAATTTTAAAAACGATGAAAGAAAATACAAATAAGCCTATTTCAATTAAACATAGATTGGGTATAAGGCCTTTACCTAGTGATTACAAAAATGAAAGTTATTCTGAGGTAAAAAGCTTTGTCAAAATAATCTCAGATTTTGGTATCAAAAATTTTATTGTACATGCAAGAATTGCAATATTAAAAGGATTTTCTCCTAAAAATAATAGGAATATTCCAAAATTAAGACATGAATTTGTATATAATCTGAAAAAAGAGAATAAAAATTTATTTATTGAAATAAATGGAGGAATCAACAACTCAGAGCAAATTAAAAAACACTTATCTTTTGTTGATTCTGTCATGATTGGGAGAAGTGCATTTGAAAATCCATACTTTATTGCAAACGCCTCAAGAGAATTTTTAAACGAAACTGATGAAATTCTCACAAGAAAAGACTTATTGATGCAAATGGCAGAATACATTAAAGAATACGAAAATTATTTGTCAATAAATGTATTATTCAAGCATCTTATGGGAATAGTATTTTCCAAAGAAGGAGCAAAAAAATTTAGACAAAATTTAACAGCACCATTTCCGAAAAACTTAAAAAAACATGAGATATTGCTAAAAGCTATAGAAACATTGCCAGAAAAAATACTAAATTCTAATTCTTAAAAGGAATATAATCAAAGCCTGTATACTTAACCAAACTTTTAGGAATTCTAACTCCTCCCTTTTGATCCTGAAAATTTTCAAGTATGGAAATAATAACCCTTGTTGTAGCTATTGCTGTTCCATTTACCATGTGTGCAAATTTACTTTGCCCATCTTGATCTTTATATCTAATCTTAAGCCTTCTTGACTGATAATCTGTACAATTTGAAGTTGAGGTAACCTCCCCATAACTACCTTTTCCATCTCTTCCAGGCATCCAAGCCTCAATATCATATTTTTTATAAGCTGGAGAACCAAGGTCAAAAGAACAAATATTTAAAACCCTATAAGGAATTTCAAGCTCAGTAAAAATTTGCTCTTGAATGCTCAAAAATTCATCATGGATAACTCCAGATTCTTCTGCTTTGCAAAAACAAAACATCTCCACCTTGCTAAACTGATGAACTCTGTAAAGACCTTTTGAAAGCTGCCCATATGCTCCGGCTTCTTTTCGAAAACAATGCGAAAACCCCGCCATTCTTATTGGCAAAGTGAGATCTATTATTTTGTTATAATAGTAACCACCAAGCGTAATTTCAGAAGTGCCTACAAGATATTTATCTGTATCTTCAATCTTATAAATATTGCTTTCGTTGCCACGAGGATTAAAACCAATTCCATCAACTATAAACTCTCTTGCAACATCAGGGGTAATAAAAACATCAAACCCTTTTTCTCTTAATTTATTTAAAGAGAAATTAATAAGAGCAATTTCTAAAAAAACTGCTTCATTTTTAAGATAATAAAATTTACTCCCGCTAATCTCACGTGCTCTGTCAAAATCTAGAAGATCTAAATCTCTGCCAAGCTCTAAATGATCTTTTGGCTTAAAATCAAACTTTGGAACAACTCCAACTTTTTTTATTTCAAAATTATCTTCTTCGCTACTACCAATAGGCACATCAGGTGACAAAATATTAGGTACCCGCTTATTTTCAAGGTCAAAATCAACAGATACTCTTTCAAGCTCTTCTTCTAGATCAATAAGCTGTTTTTTTAAAATCTTCCCGGTTTCTATTAAAGAAATTTTTAAAACCTCATCGGGATTTTCTCGCATTCTAGAAGAATTTTCATTTCTTTTTGCATTAAGTTCACCAATTTTGGTAATTATTTTTTTTCTCTTATCATCAAGATAAATTAACTTATCAATATCTAAAACAAGGCCTCTTGCTTTAATACTTCTCTTAACAAGATCAAGGTTATCTCTAATAAATTTCAGATCAAGCATCCTATCTCCTAAGATATATCTTAAGTAAAATTTTTAAACAAAATTACAAATAATATTAATTCATATCAAGGTTATTATATAATATCTTATAACAGGATTAGAATAAATATTGTAGGGAGAAATCATCGCATGCTAAGTCTAAGAACAATAAAAACAACTTTTATGTTAATATCTACATTAATGATTTTTAACGGATGTACAAAAAAATCAACCAAGATCAATTTTAAAGATATTGGCTTAAATAGCAATAAAATGAATTCTTTAATAATAACTTCAATGAGCTCAAAAGAAGAATCACAATTTTATGAATACAATATTAGAATCCCTAAATTAATAATTGAGGGAAAAGAAAAAGGAAATCTTGAAGAATTAAATACCGAGCTTAATGAATATGTGAGCCAAATTGTAGCAAGACTTGAAATTGTTAGTAAAGAGCTTAAACCTGAGAATAAAAAATTCAACTTAAAAATAGACTATGAAATTCACCATGGATACAATATTTATACAATAATACTTATTGCAACTCAAGAAATCAATGACAGCCCTATTACAAATTACAGAAGCTATTACATTCAAGATAAAGGAAATTATATTCATAACATCGACGACATAATTAAAACAGACGAAGCATTTCCATTTTTTATAAAAAAAATTAAAGAAAAAATTTTACCTAATGAATTATTATTTGATTTACAACAGGCAGTAATTTACTTTGAAAACAAAAACCTTATTATTAAATTCCCTGAATATACATTTAAACTAGACGACACAGAGGATCTGCCAAACATATTTGAATTTAATGAAAGTGAAATAGCACAATTTGTAAAGTAAGGATTAAAAACATAAATGAAAAAGAAAAAAATTTTCAAACTAATTTCGAAAACTTATTTAGAAGAACATGATGCAGAAGGATTGTATTTTAAACACGACAGCGGTCTTGAAGTATTTCACTTAAAAAGTGATTCTTTTAAAGAAAATGCATTTTGCATAGCTTTCAAAACAATACCTTCAAACAATACTGGAGTTGCGCATGTTTTAGAACACACAATTTTTTGCGGCTCTAACAAATATAAAATAAAAGATCCATTTCTTTACCTATTAAAGGGAAGCCTAAATACATTTTTAAATGCAATGACATTCCCAGACAAAACAATCTACCCAGCAGCATCAACAATTGAAAAAGACTACTTTAATTTATTTAATATCTATGCCGATTCTATATTTAACCCATTGCTTAAAAAAGAATCATTTATGCAAGAAGGATACAACATAAATCCAAAAGATTTTAAAGTATCTGGAATTGTCTTTAATGAAATGAAGGGTAGCTATTCAAATAAAAATTCTCTAATAAACGAAATAGCAAGTAGTTCTCTTTTTGAAGAAGGAGCATATAAATACGATTCGGGCGGAATCCCAACAAATATTATTGATCTTACCTATGAAAGTTTTTTAGATTTTTATAAAAAATACTATACACTTGAAAACTGCAAAATATTTTTATGCGGAAACACTCAAACTGAAAAAAATCTAAATTTCATTGAAAAATACATAATAAGGCCTTATAAAAAAGAAAAAAGCAATGTTAATATTGACATAAAAAACGTTAAAAGATGGGATAAGGGGAAAAAATTAACATACAAAATTCCTAAAGAAAACGACAATTCTCTTGGGGTATACACAATAAATTGGCTTTGCACAGAAATTAACAATATTGAAGACAGCATTGGTCTTGAAATTCTCTCAGAAATACTTCTGGATGATTCTTGTTCATTCACAGTCAATATCTTAAAAAGCGGAATAGGTGAAGACATAGCCCATATTAGCGGAATCAATACAGATTTAAAAGAATCAGTTTTCTCATTTGGACTCCAAAATGTTGTTGAAAACAAAGAAAAAGAATTTAAAAATTTAGTTTTCAGCGAGCTTAAAAATTTAGTAAAAAATAAAATCCCAAAAGAATTAATAAAAGGAATTCTTTTTGGCTACGAATTTGCTTTAAAAGAAGAAAAGGGACAAAATTTCCCTATTGCCTTAATGATAAAAAGTCTCAAAGGCTGGCTAAATGGCCTGCATCCAATCAAAACGTTGCAAACAAGCTACTATATAAATGAAATTACAAATAAACTGGAAAAAGGAATTTATTACTTCGAAAATTTAATTGAAAAATATCTAATATTTAATAATCACCATACATTAATAAGCTTTGTTCCATCACACGACACAGAAAAGGAAATGGAAGAAGAAATTGAAAAAAAATTAATGGCAAAAGAAATTGAACTCAAACAAAATCCAGAAGAATTTTTACAATTTAAAAAAGACTATAATCAGTTTAAAAAATACCAAAATAAAAAAGACTCTAAAGCAGATATAGCAAAACTTCCCTTACTAAAAATAGAAGATTTGCCAAAAGAAATAGAAAAAAGTTTGAATCTTAATGAAATAAAAGAACTAAATCTACATTCTTTCAAATTTAAGAATAACAATATTTTTAATGTAAATTTATTTTTTAAACTAAATTTTTTAGAAAAAGAAGATTATGTATACCTATCTTTATTCAAAAGAGCTCTCCAAGATTTATCTACAAAAAATTATTCTTACATAGACATTAACAATAAAATCCAAAATACTTTAGGACAAATAAATATATCTGAGAGTTACGACGAGGATATTGATGGGAATATTTTAAATTCATTTAATATTAGCTTTAAATCTTTTAATAATAAAGTTAAAGAATCATTTGAACTGATAAAAGAAATTTTAACAAATATTAACTTTCATGATTATGAGAGATTAAAAGAAATAACACTAAGCTTAAAAAATGATTTTAAAGCCCTATTAATTCCCAAAGGACATCTTTTGGCAATGTTAAGGTCCAAATCAAAACTAAAATTAAACGAATATTTAAAAGAATTGCAAAATGGAATAACAGGTAGAGAATTTTGGCAAAAAGTAAAAACCGATACAGAATCTTTAAAAGAAATTGCAAATAAATTAGACAATTTAAAAAATAAAATAATTTTAAAAAATAATCTATCTGCACTAATAATGGGAAATACTGATGATATTCTTAAAAACTTAGAAAATGAATTTTTCAATCTAAAAGAAAGCCTGAAAGAGAGCAATTATTACGATAGGTTGCTCAATCTTGATACAAACAACAAAACATTGAGAGAAATAATGATCATCCAATCAAAAGTAGCTTTTAATGCTATATGTTTCCCCAGTTACAAAATCAACGATGAGAATTATCCAAAAGCAAACTTTCTAGAACATGTATTAAGAAGTGGAATTTTTTGGGAAAAAATAAGGGTAATGGGGGGTGCATACGGAGCAAGTGCATCAATCGCTAATGGAATCTTCTCTTTTGCGTCCTATAGAGATCCCAATTTCACCAAAACGTACCAGGCTTTCGAAAACGCCTTAGAAGAATTGGCTAATAATAAAATGACGGATGAAGAGATTTATACCTATTTGGTGGGTTTAATAGGGACTAACATCTATATAAAAACTAAAGCTACAGAAGCTTTACAAAGCTATAGAAGAAAAATGCTAAATATTACCGACAACTTAAGACAAGATATTCGAAATGCCTACTTTACAATTACACCGCAAGATATTAAAGAAATATCTGCAAAGATTCTAACACAAATAAGACAACACAACAGCATTGCATCTTTAGTAAATAACCAAACATACGAAGAAGAAAAAAATAACCTAGAAAAATTAATAGGAAAAGAATATAGTGTGAAAAAAATTTATTAATATTTATCAAAATTTTATACAAAAACCCCAATTTTTAGGACTTTTTATATCTTTTATTAAATTTATCAATTCTCCCTGCTGCATCAACAAATTTTTGCTGGCCAGTATAAAAAGGATGGGATTTGCTTGTAATCTCCACAGTGATCAATGGATATTCCTTTCCATCAGTATATTTAATAGTTTCCTTTGAGTTTAGAGTAGACCTGGTTAAAAACATTGCTCCATTTGATCCGTCTTTAAATACCACTAAATTATTTTTAGGATGTATATCTTTTCTCATAAAACCTTCCTCTTAATCTTCAATAAAGTTTAATTGACATTAGAAATAATGTCAATTTATTTAATTACCATTGCTCATTGTCTTTAAAAAAATCTCATTGTTTTTGCTTTTTTTCATCTTTTCTATGAGAACTTCAACTCCCTCGTAATCATCAACACCTCCGAGTATTCTTCTAATAAGCAAAATCTTAGAACGTTCCTCTTCACTAAGAAGTAATTCTTCTTTTCTGGTACCCGACTTTTTAATATTAATAGCAGGGAAAAGCCTTCTGTCTGCCAAACTTCTATCAAGAATTAATTCCATATTGCCGGTACTTTTAAATTCTTCAAAAATAACCTCATCCATTTTACTACCGGTATCAACCAAAGCGGTAGCTATAATAGTCAAACTTCCCCCTTCTTCTATATTTCTAGCAGATCCAAAAAACCTCTTTGGCTTATGAAGAGCATTAGAATCTACCCCACCCGATAAAATTTTACCAGAAGTTGGCATAGTTTGATTATATGCCCTTGCAAGCCTTGTAATAGAATCAAGCAAAATAACAACGTCTTTTTTGTTTTCAACAAGCCTTTTTGCCTTTTCAATAACCATCTCTGCTACCTGAACATGCCTACTAGCCTGCTCATCAAAATTAGATGCAATTACTTCGCCTTTAACGCTACGAATCATATCTGTAACTTCTTCTGGTCTCTCGTCAATAAGCAATATCATTAAAATAACATCTGAATAATTAGTAGTTATTGCATTAGCTATTTTTTGAAGCAAGGTAGTCTTTCCCGCTTTTGGAGGAGAAACTATTAAAGCCCTTTGTCCCTTACCTATAGGCGAAAAAAGATTAATAAGCCTTGTAGAAATATTGCAATTTTCATATTCAAGATTCAATTTCATATTAGGATAAAGAGGGGTTAAATTATCAAAAGGTATTCTGTTTTGAGCAAATGTAGGATCTTGATCATTAATAGATTTAATTTTAACCATTGCAAAAAATCTCTCACCATCTCTAGGAGATCTAATCTGGCCATATAAAATATCGCCTGTCCTTAAATTAAAAAGTCTAATCTGAGAAGGAGAGACGTAAACATCATTGCCTCCTGAAAGATAAGAATTTGATGCTGTTCTCAAAAACCCATAGCCATCACTAAGCACATCAAGCACGCCTGTAAATAAAACATTAATATTATTCTCGCTTAATATTTTTACTAATAAAAATATTAATTCTGTTTTTTTCATTGTTACAGCAATAGTATGATTAGTCCCAAGACCTTCAACAATTTTTCTAACCTCTGTAATTGGCTTATCATAAAGTTTTTCAATCTCTACATAATCTTTACCATTAAAAAACTTGATGATATTACTTTGCTCTAAAGTTTTAAAATTATTTTCTAAACCTGAAGAAGGAATATCATAATCAAATTCAGGAAATACTACACCGTTTGAATCCTTTGCGCTACTTAAATCTGCAGATTTTGCCAAGTTAGATGCAGAATCCTTTTTAGCAACAACTTTAACCACTTTTTTTTTCAAATTATCTTCTATCTTAAACTCTTTAGAAACATCAAACCGCCTTATTTCACTTTCTAAATCAAATCCACCATTTTTTTTATCCATATTTTCCTCTAAGAATTAAATTTTTAAGAAAGGATTTTATAAAAATCTACTTATTATTAATTAATAAAAACACTGACCCTATTGCAAAGTATCTTTTATTTGTGAAACGGTGAAAGAAAATAAATCTACAATTTCATTAGACTTTATCATTTCACACTTCCCATCAAAAATTATATTATCATTAATAAATATTTTTTTTGTTTTTACATCCCCATATATTTTACAACCGCTGTTTAAATAAACTTTACTAGTAGCATTAACATTGCCCTTCAAAATTCCTTCCACTATTAATGTATCACAAATTACCACATTGGTAATAACCTTGCTGTTCTTACCAATAAAAAGCACACCTCCTTTCGAAGATATTTCACCCTCAAAAGAAGAATCAAGATACAAAGTTCCTTCAAATTTTAATTTTCCTCTAAAGGTTAAACTAGAATCCAGCTTACAATCCCATTTATAAGAATCTACAATATTGACCGGCATTTAACCTTTAATACCCCACACTCTCTCTTTCAAGTCCTTGCCTGGACGAAAATAAGCAACATGATGATCCAAAACCTTAACATATTCCCCTGTTTGAGGATTGCGAGCATTTAAACGCCCCTTTCTTTTTCTAACTTCAAATGTACCAAAAGATCTAAACTCAATAACATTATTCGAACAAAGATTACTTTTAAGCTCTTCAAAAAAAGCATCTATTACAAGTCTTATGCATTTTTTTTCTAATTTTAGATTATTATTTCTAATATTTAAAGATATTTGATCAACAATGTCTGACTTAGTAACCTTTGGTCTTCTTGAAAAAGACATAAACTAATTTCCTTACTTTAACAGCAAAACATTTAAACGAGATTTTTTTCTAGCAGCCTTATTTTTATGAATTATTCGCTTTCTAGCAGCAGTATCTAGTTTTTTTGCAACAAACTTAAAAAATTCAATAGCTTCGTCTTTTTTGCCCGCTTTTATCATGTTGATACAGCGTTTTTCTATTGTTTTTAATTCACTTTTTACACTTACATTTCTAATCTTTCTTTTTAAATTTTGACGAGAGCGCTTCAATGCAGATGCATTTTTTCTCAAGTTATACTCCTTAATCATATTATT
Source organism: Borreliella bissettiae DN127 (assembly GCF_000222305.1). GTDB lineage: Bacteria > Spirochaetota > Spirochaetia > Borreliales > Borreliaceae > Borreliella > Borreliella carolinensis. Next base: position 236,961 of record NC_015921.1, read on the forward strand.
AAACAACAATTTTAATATATCAACTAATTTAAATATAGTCAATCAAGGCTTAAGTTAATTTGGTGCAATAGTTTTGATTAATATATTCAAAAACCTTTTGCATGGAATAAGAAATTTTTTTATTCAAAATATATACTTTTTTTGTTTGATGATTTCCTTTATACAAAAAGCATAAATAATTTTCATTGTTAAATTCAAATTCTCTAGCAATAAAAATTTTTTCAAAAAATTCATAAAAATAAATTTCACTTTTAAAAATTTTCCTTTCACAAATTGAATCTTTTCTAAACTCGTAAAACAACACCATATTGCTAATAACTGAAAAATCCCCTAATAAAACTTTAATATCAATCAAACAAATAAATAAAAAAATAAATATATTGCTCAATGAAATATAATAAACAAATAAACCAATTATAATGCGAGCTAAAAACATGAAAAGATATGTATAAGACAAATAATATCTTAATGGAAAATTTTCCAATTTTGGGACAAACAAATCTTTTCTTTTGATTTTAAGTTCTTTGAATAATTCACTTGAACCATTACCAGTCCAAAAACAAACCTTAATCTTTTTTTTATTTTTTAATTTTAAAATCAAAACATTGTCTGATAATCTTTTTTCAAACAAAATAATATCATCAAAATCAAAATCAAAATTATAACTTAAAAAAATACCTTTATAATAAATTTTAGATCCTTTAAAAGAAACAGTACAAAAATATCTTAAATAAAAAAAAATTACAAAAAAATTTACTAAAAGAAGCGCCAGAACAAAATAAAAAAAACTTGCATCATAGAAAAACAAATACAGCAAACAAATCACACTATTAAAAACAAACAAACTAATTAATTTCACATTATTGGAAAATAAATTACGCATAATATAAAAATAAATCTATACATTAAATTTAAAAAAGATTACATCTCCATCTCTTACAATATATTCTTTGCCTTCAATTCTAACAAGCCCCTTCTCTTTTAGTTTTTGAACATTTTGATGTTTAAATAAATCTTCACAAGAATAAACTTCTGCTTTAATAAAACCTCTCTCAAAATCACTATGAATTATTCCAGCAGCTTTAGGTGCTCTCATCCCCTGCTTGAATGTCCAAGCTCTAACTTCTTGCAAACCCGCTGTAAAATAGGTTCTAAGACCCAAAGTATAATAAGCTTTTTTAATTAAATTACCAAGGCCGCTACCATTTATTCCAAATAATTCTAACATTTCATTTTTGCAAGATATATCCTTTATTTGAGCAAGCTCAGATTCAATTTTGGCACATAAGATTAAAAAATCATTTCCTTCTTTTAAGGCAATATTTTTTACAATATCTGTATATTTATTGCCGCTAAGTGAATTTTCATCAACATTACAAACATACAAAACTTTTTTAAAAGTCAAAAGATTTAATGATCTAATAAAGTTGTATTCAAAATCATCAAATTTAAACTCAACAGCCGGATTCATATTGCTTAAATGATCTTCAAGTCTTTTTAACATTAAAACAATTGCCTTAGAGGATTCACTAATTTTTTTATCGGTGCTTTTAGCATTTTTCTCTTGTTTTTGAAGACTTTTTTGAACAGTTTCAAGATCAGATAGACAAAGCTCAACATTAATTGTAGTTATATCTCTCTTGGGATTAATATCATCATTAATATGAATAACCTCTTTTTCTTCAAAACATCTTACAACATGAACAATAAGAGAAACTTCGCGAATATTAGCCAAAAATTTATTGCCAAGCCCTTCGCCTGTTGATGCTCCCTTGACAAGGCCTGCAATATCCACAAATTCCATAACAGCAGGAATAATTTTGCCTGGAATAATGCACTCTGCAATTTTTAAAAGCCTTTCATCAGGAATCTCTACTATTCCTATATTTGGCTCAATGGTACAAAAAGGATAATTCGCGATCTCAACATTAGATGATGTCAAAGATGAAAATAAAGTAGATTTACCCACATTGGGAAGTCCCACAATCCCCGCATTAAGTTTCATAACCTAAACCTCTAATAAAATCAAAAAGCAATCTAATTAATAAAATATGCAAACTCCCCTCTTCCTGTCTGTTGATTTATATTTGCCTCAACAGATAAATTAAAATATTTATTGGGCTCTTGGGGGCCTGGATAATAATATTCCAGCAAATAAGTACCTGTTTTTTGTTCTAAAATTAAATCATAAACTTTAGATACTCCTTCATAAGATGAAAAAGGAATTATAGCACCGCCTGTTTCATTAACTAAATACTGAAGCTTACTATTAACAGGATCATTGCCAAATAATATTAAATAAAACCTTATATCATTATTTTTATAATAGCTTACTATTGTATCTAAAGAGTACTTTTCAAAAGCTTTACGATTTAAAATACCACCACTAAAATAAACTACTGCTCTTCTTGAGCTTTTTGACATAAGCCCAGAACCTGCCAACTTCAAACTAACGTCTGTTTTTACAGCATCTGTACTATAAGGGCCAAGAGAACTTGTGTTTCTAATGCTATTTGTCAAGCTTTCAATATTATCTATAATAGGCACACTTGTTGCATTTATAAAACTAAAGTTTTTATTTTTTGATAACTCCATTAAAGCATTCAAACCTACGATTTGATCTAGATCATATTTTTTCATATAAGAAGATTTATCAAAAACAACTGCTATATTAATGTCTTTTGAAGCATTTACATTATACGCTACCTTAGGATTGACAATGTAATAATTTTCATTTGAAATTGAAAAATTTTCACTTTTAAGTCCAACAACTGGTAATCCGCTTTTGCTGCTAACATTAAGCTCAACGTAAATTTTAGGCCCCCCAAGCCTAACTATTCTCCTAACATCAACATTTAAACTGTCATAAAGACTTGAATCACTCTTGTAAACTGAAACTTTGGCATTATTAAAATCTGAGACAATCATCTGATAATTAGCATCCAAAATAGATGAAGAAATTTTAGAATTCATTTTGTCTGCTTTTAATATTTTTGTAATTGTCTTTTTAGCAATATTATATTTATAAACACCATCTTTTGAGGATACAATAACATTGTTGCCGACAAAATCACTACTAAGCCCCTCTATTCCCTCAATAGCAGTAAAAACTGAATACAAATGATTACCACTAGTATCAAAAACTTCAATGGTATTTCTCAGAGAATCTGCAACATAAATGTTTTCATTTAAATACGCAATGCCTGTGGGACCCAAAAGACCATTATAACCTGAAGTCCTAGAGCCAAAATGCAAAATAAAATCGCCCTCAAGCCCAAACTTACTTATTCTTTTATTTCCCCATTCGCTTACATAAATGTAGTTTCTCTTATCAATAGCCATATACTGAGGAGCAAGCAATTCGCCATCTTTTGTACCCTTTTTCCCAATAGAGTTCCTTTTAACTCCAAGAACCTTGTCATAAACACCAATTTCATCACTTGAATAAAGAGTCACATAAAGCAAATTATTAGCTTCAACAACATCATAAGGTGATTTTAAATAACTAAAACCATCTTTAACCAAAGTATTAACATTATTATTAACATCAAAATACAATATTTCATTACCTACAAAGTTAGCAGCATAATATCCGCCGTACTTATCAGCCCTCAAAGATGTAATCTGATACCCGTGAGGCCTTTTATAAATAGAATTATCAAGAGAAGCGACTTTTACAAGTTTTTTAAAATTAAGTTCATAATTTGAAAAAATACCTCTCCTTTGCTCAATAGTAGAAATCAAATGTCTAAGATAGGGAACCTTATAGCCTTGATCTTTTAAATTTCTCCATTCCATTAAAGCCTCTTCAACATAACCCAATCTATAATAAACATTACCAGTCCAAAAATGATAATCAAGATTATTAGGATCAAAGCTTAAAATTTTTTTAAAAGATAAAAGAGCATCATCATAAATTCCATTATTATAAGAATTAAGAGCCCATTTAAACTCTTCTTGAGCATCTTTATTGGTAACTATTCCTTGAGCATGCAAACTAAAAATATTTAAAAAAAACAAACCAATAAAACCAAAAACTAACATAATCCCCTTTACTCTTTAAAGACCTATTATAAGCGTAAATTTTCCAAAAAATAATACAAAAAAATTAATACTATCATATAAAATTATTAATGATAATGTTAAACATATTACATCATTATGTTACTAATAATAGTAAAAAAGGGGAAAAATGAAAACTAGATGCTTTTACCTAGCCGCATTTTCAGGAATTCTTACAACACTTGCAATTCCAAATGAAATTAAAGAAACCGGATACTCAATCCTGGGATTTGTTGCTTATGTACCACTTTTTATAGCCTTAAGCAAACTAGAAGATAAAAAAACATTAATAGGATTAACAGTATTTTACTTCATAATAGCCAACAGCTTGCAAAATTTTTGGCTTGGATTTTTTCATGCATTTGGATGGATTACATTCATCGGGGTGGTAATAGGGTACATTCCATATTCATTAACTTTGGGCTATTTCCTTTATTACTCTTTAAAAAGCTTTAAAAATAAAGCCATGAGCATAACAATGCTTTTTACATTTTATGATTACTCAAGATCAATTGGATTTTTAGCATATCCCTGGGGACTTGCGGCTTTTACCGTAAATAACTTCAATAATTTAATTCAAGTAGCAGACATTTTTGGCGTATTTTTTGTATCATTTGTAGTCTACTTTTTAAACTCGGGAATTGCAGACTTTCTAATCCATAAAAACAAAACAAATTTGCTAAACATAACACTTCCAACATTATTAATAACAGCATCTTTTATTTACGGAATGTTTAAAAAAACAGAGCTAAAAAGCTTATTAGCAAAAGAAATAGACAGCCTAAACATTGCAGCTATTCAACTTAACACTGACCCATGGTTGCCAGGAAATGACAAAAAGGGAATAAGAGATTCTATTGAAATCACAGAACAAGCTTTAAAAGAAAATCCAAAAATAGAATTTGTAATCTGGAGCGAAGGGGTACTAACCTATCCTTTTGGCGAAGAAGATCGATACTTTAAAAGCTCTGACTTGCATAATGAGCTTAAAAATTTTATAAAAGAACGAAAAATCCCATTTGCTATTGGAGCCCCCTCAAATGTGAACAAAACCATAGGGATTCAACAAAATTCTATTTATATGGTAGAGCCAAACCTTAACATTGCAAACATATACTCTAAAATATTCTTAGTCCCTTTTGCAGAAAAAATTCCATTTTACGAATATGAATTTGTAAAAAACTTTTTTTTAAAAAATTTTAGAATTTTAGGACAGATCGAAGGAAATAAAATTGAAATATTAAAATTGAAAAAGTTTAAATTTGCTCCCTTAATATGTTATGACGATGCATTTCCAGAACTTTCAAGGTTTTATAAAACTCAAGGCGCTAATACATTGCTAAATTTTTCAAACGACTCTTGGTCAAAAACAAATTCAGCAGAATGGCAACACTTTGTTGTGGCTAAATTTAGAAGCATTGAAAACGGAATCAAAACTATTAGGGCTACAAACGCAGGAATTACTGCTGTTATCAACGAATACGGAGAAAGCATTAAAAGATTAGAAACTTTTAAAAAAGGATACTTATTATCAACCGTAAAACTGTCCCCAACATTTACAACCATTTATGAAAAAATTGGAGACTTGTTTATACATATATTGGTGATGATGTTTTTAATTACAACACTAAGATTTCAATTTATAGAAGACAAAAACCAATTATTATCGTCCTCTTTAGTAAAAATTAAAGTCTGACGTTCTTTCCAAAATGGAAAATTTTTAGTAACATCATTTTTTTTGGCATTTACATTAACAGAAAAAGAAGTATCGTTTGATTTTGAAATTTTTAAAGACTTTAAATCGTAATAATCATCAACTGATAAATACTCCAACTCATCAGCATCAGCCTTGGATGAAGCGCTTGATAAAGTTGATATAAAATCATTTTTTGATTCAAATTGGCCCATGACATTAACTTTATTTGCAATAACAGAATCAAACAAATCAAAGTTTCTAGAAATTAAAGCTCTTGCAAACTTTCCAAATTGAAACTTAATAATTTTATCTTGATTTTTGATTCTCTCTTTTTGAGCAATGTATTCTATTTTAGGAGCATTTGTAAACTCATTGATTTCTATTTTTTCGTGCACTATTCCAGGTATCTCTTCAAGCTTAACATCTTCAAGCATAACAACCTTGGAATTGTCATCCTTAATCCTAGCATCAAGCTCTTTAACTGCAAGCTTGATATTAACTCCCTTTTTCAAATCTGGATAAATTTTTAAAGCTTTTGCTTGGAAAAGCTTTCCCTTTTTAACTTTACCAACGTTTATATATCTTTGGCCAACCTCGTAATAAAAAATAGCAAGCTCTTTTTGCTTATCAACATAAGAAGAACTACCTTGAGCAAACAAATTCAAAAAAACAAAAGAACATAAAAAATACAGAAGAAATAATCTTCTCATAAGAACCTCCATTAACACTCAACCTTAAAATAAAAGAATGTCAATCCACTATAAATAATTATAATACAAGTTTATCTCTAATTAAAGAAATCACTTTATTCTTATCTTCTTCACTAAAAATATTTATATTATCGTAAGAAAATTTTATTTTTGAAGACAAGTTATATTCATCGTACCACTTTAAATATTTCCTATTAAGCCCCTCAAGATAATCCCTTGGAATATTCATTTCAAAGCTTCTATTTCTATTTTTAATTCTGCGCTCAACCTCATCAATACTACAATCAAGGTAAACAAGCAAACTTGGTCGCTGAGAATGTTCAAGCATATTGTCAAGAAGATCGATATATATTTTATACTCCTCATCAGAAATGTGCCCATCACAATTTAAAAGAGACGCAAACACACAATCACCATAAATAGATCTGTCCAATATGCCCCCTTTTGTTCTAAATACACCTTTTATTAATTTAAACCTCTCATTAAGAAAATTAATTTGAACTGGAAATGCCCATCTGGATTTATCCTTATAAAATTTGTCCAATACAGCCAAAGTAAAATCATTATTCAGCTCACTGTAAAAAGGAACTTCCAGCTCCCTTGATAAAATATTTCCAAGGGTAGTTTTTCCTACCCCAATTAAACCTTCTATTACAATCACCAAGTCTACCTCCAAAATAACTTAAATAAATTCACACATAAACTAAAAAAGAATTACTAAAGAATAAAACTTCATTAATCAAAAAATCCAATGTAAAAATTTTAATATAAAATAAAAAATCCTTAAACAAATTTCAGAAAAGAAATTCACAATTTAAAAATTAAAATTTTTAAATTATTGACATTAATCTTAATTAAAAATAAGATATTAAATATAATTTTAATAAAACTTTTATTAAAAAAATTAATTATTTTTAGTAAAAAAGACTAAAATATAAAAAATTCTAACCATCTTGCAAAAAACACAATGATATTTAATTAAAAAATTAAATGTATTCTGATTCAAAAATTAAAAATTAAAACTTTTTAATAAAAAATAAAAATTGTTATAAAAATAAGGAGATATAATTATGAATTATACAAAATTCCAAGAATTTATATCGGAATTTTTGGGAACATTCATCCTATTGGCTTTAGGAACTGGATCTGTGGCAATGACAGTATTATTCCCCTCAAGCCCCGAAGTACCAGGAGAAATAATAAAAGGCGGATATACAAATATAGTATTTGGATGGGGATTGGGTGTAACTTTTGGTATTTATACAGCAGCAAGAATAAGCGGAGCACACCTAAATCCAGCTGTTAGCATAGGATTAGCAAGTACTGGAAAATTTCCTGTTTCAAAACTTTTGCATTACATTGTAGCGCAAATATTAGGGGCTTTTACAGGCGCATTAATGACACTTGTCGTATTTTATCCTAAATGGATAGAAATGGACCCTGGGCTTGAAAATACTCAAGGAATAATGGCAACCTTCCCTGCTGTTCCTGGATTTTTGCCTGGATTTATTGATCAAATTTTTGGAACTTTTTTGCTAATGTTTTTAATTTCTGTTGTTGGAGATTTTACAAAAAAATACAATGATAACCCATTTATTCCATTTATTATAGGAGCAGTGGTTTTATCAATAGGAATAAGTTTTGGAGGAATGCACGGTTATGCTATTAATCCTGCAAGGGATCTGGGGCCAAGACTTTTGCTCTTATTTGCTGGATTTAAAAATCATGGATTTAACAATCTAAGCATATTTATTGTACCAATAATTGGCCCAATAATTGGAGCAATTTTGGGAGCCACAATTTACGAATTTACACTAAAAAATAACAAAGACTAAAAGAAAAGATATTTATCTTTATTAAAGAAAAAAGGAAAAAACTATGAAGTACATTTTATCTATTGATCAAGGTACTACTAGCTCGAGAGCAATGGTATTTGACAAAAATGCAAACATAAAAGGATTTGCTCAAAAAGAATTTACTCAAATTTATCCACAACCAAGTTGGGTAGAACATGATCCTACCGAAATATGGGGGTCACAACTTGGAGTTATAACAGAAGCTATGGCAAATGCAAGAATTTTACCAAATGAAGTTGATGCTATTGGAATAACTAATCAAAGAGAAACCACAGTTGTATGGGAAAAAAATACAGGAAAGCCCATCTATAATGCAATAGTGTGGCAAGACAGAAGAACTGCAAAAATTTGTGACCAATTAAAAAACGAAGGAAAAGATAAAATTATTTTGGAAAAAACAGGCTTGGTGCTAGATTCTTATTTTAGCGGAACAAAAATAATGTGGATCTTGGATAATGTAGAAGGCGCCAGACAAAAAGCTGAAAATGGCGAATTGTGCTTTGGAACAATAGATACATGGATATTGTGGAATCTGACTCAAAAAAAAGAACATGCAACTGATTACTCTAATGCTTCAAGAACATTATTATTAAACATTAAAACATTAAAGTGGGATGATGAACTTTTAAGCATATTAAATATTCCAAAAGCAATTTTGCCTGAACTTAAAGAAAGTTCTACAATATATGGAAAAACAGACAAATCACTATTTGGAGCAGAAATTCCTATCGCAGGAATCGCTGGAGATCAATTTGCAGCAACATTTGGACAAGCCTGTCTTAAAAAAGGTATGGCCAAAAACACCTATGGAACTGGCTGCTTTTTAACAGTTAATATCGGAAAAGAACCAATCATTAGCCATGACAAGCTTTTAACTTCAATTGCATGGGGAAGAAAAAAATCTGTAACTTATGTTCTTGAAGGAAGTGTTTTTATTGGCGGAGCTGTAGTTCAGTGGTTAAGAGACGGTCTTGAATTTTTCAGAAAAAGCTCAGATGCAGAAGCATTAGCAAGCTCTGTCTTAGATAATGGTGGGGTTTATTTTGTACCAGCATTTGTTGGGCTTGGTGCACCCCATTGGGATTCTTATGCAAGAGGAACAATCATCGGAATAACAAGAGGATCAACAAAAGCTCACATTACAAGAGCTGCTCTTGAGAGCATCGCATTTCAAAGTTTTGATATACTAAATACTATGAAAAAATCCATTTCCAACTTTGAAATTCAAGAATTAAGAGTAGACGGGGGAGCAAGTCAAAACAATCTATTAATGCAATTTCAAGCTGATCTTTTAGAATGCAAAGTTGTAAGACCAAAAATAACAGAAACAACCGCTCTTGGGGCTGCCTACCTTGCAGGACTTGCAACAGGTTATTGGCAAAGTGCAGAAGAAATTATAAGCCTTTGGCAAGTAGATAAAATATTTGAACCTTCAATGCCTAAAAATCAAAAAGAAATGCTTCTTGAGAATTGGAACAGAGCAATTGAAAAATCAAAATCCTGGATACAGAATTCTAATGGTCTATAAAAGTTCAAAACAAGGCTTTGAATATCTATTGATATTGTGCATGCATTCAAGAAATAAACTGCCCAAACTTTATAAAAAGGTCCAATTCATTGAAGTAATACAAAAAATGATTAATATCATATTAAATCTAAAGAAAAATCACAAAAAATTGAAAAATTTATCAGCGCAATTGGTCTATAGTGCTATTCAATAAAATTAAAACAAATGGACTTTTCGAATTTCTTAAATCTAGTATTTAACTAAAAAGAAAAGAAATTAACCAAAATGGAGGAATATTTAAATTTCATGGATAATAACAAAGAAACAAAATTAAAAGATCTTGAAAATCAAGAATTTGATCTTATAATAATTGGGGGAGGCTCAACAGGGCTTGGCATTGCAGTAGACGCAATTACACGGGGATACAAAACAATACTTATAGAAAAATTTGATTATGCAAAAGGCACTTCCTCTAGGTCAAGCAAATTAATTCACGGCGGAGTAAGATATTTGGCCCAATGGAATATTTCTTTAGTTAAAGAAGCTTTACACGAAAAAGCCATTCTTGAGAAAAATGCACCCCATTTAATTAACGAATGCGCACTTATCACTCCTATTTATAATGTTTTAGAAATACCTTATTATTATTTTGGATTAATTTATTACCACAATCTTATGGGTAAAGAAAAAACAGCCAAATACAAAACTAAATTACTGTCCAAAACATCTACCATTGAAAAAGCTCCTAATATTAAAGCAGAAGGCCTTAAATGCTCTGTTCTATATTACGACGATTCATTCGATGATGCTAGAATGGCAATAACATTGTTAAGAACTTTTACAGAGAAAGGGGGTATTGCTCTTAACTATACAGAACTTAAAAAATTCAACAAAGAAAACGGAAAACTTTCGGGGGTTCTCATACAAAACAAATTGTCAAAAGAACAAATTTCATTAAAAAGCAAATGTATAATAAACGCAACAGGAATATTTTCAGATGAAATAAGAAGGTTGGATGATGAAAAAGCTTTAAACATTATCAAACCTTCCCAAGGTAGCCATTTAATAATCAAAAAAGACAAATTTCCCAAAAATCATGCAATATTAATACCTAAAACTAGTGATAATAGGATTTTATTCGCTATTCCTTGGTATGATAGTGTTGTTTGTGGAAGCACTGACATTCCAATAAAAGAAATAGAAGAAGAACCTAAAAGATTTGAAGAAGAGATTGACTTTATAATAAATAATTTAAATAGCTATTTAAATATTAAAATAGAAAAATCTGATGTAAAAAGCGTATACACCGGAATAAGGCCATTAATAATGGATCCAAAAGCTAAGGGAAACACTTCAAAAATCTCAAGAAATGAAAAAATATTTATATCAGATTCAAATCTTATTACAATAGCGGGGGGCAAATATACTACATACAGAAAAATGGCAGAAAAAACCTTGCTTAAGGCAATAGAAAAAAATTTAATACCAAATTGTGCACCAACTACAGAAGATTTAAAGTTACACGGTTATCTTAAAAAAGAAGAGGCGATGAAAATTCCTGAACCTTTTAGAGCTTATGGCAGTGACTTTGAAATTCTAAAAAATATGCGGGGTTTTGACAAAAAGATACACGAAAACTTAGATTTAAATGAAGCTCAAATAGCTTTTTCAATTGACTTTGAACAAGCCAAAACGATTGAAGATGTTTTAGCAAGAAGAACAAGATCACTGCCTTTAAATCCTCAAGCCACAATTGAGGCTGCTCCTAGAGTTGCTGAAATAATGATGAAAAAATTAAATAAATCTGAAGAGTGGAAAAATGAACAAATAAAAAGCTTTTTAGAAATAAGTAAAAAATATATAATTTAAAATTAATTTAATTTATGCTACTAAACAAAGGGATTGTTTAACAATCCCTTTTAATTTAAAACTTAAAATATCAAAATCCTTAAACCCAATTCACATTAGCAAATTCACAAGCAAACCTTGAATCTCTTCAATGCTATCTAAAAGTTTAATCTGAGTCATTTGATTTTGTAAAACAGAATAAGCAAGTCTGTCCAACTTATCGTTAATAATTTTAATAATTCTATACTTAGGACGCTTAGGATCTCCCAAACTTCCCCCTTTTTGTTCTTTCAAGCAAACAGAGGATGATATAATAATGGATATAAACTCTGAAATAACTTTTTTGTAAAAAATCACATTTTGCCTGGAAGGCTCACTCAAAAGTCTCTCGCCAGTCTCATTAATTTCATCTAACATACTTCTAATTAAATCAAGATTAAACTCTCCATTTTCAAGTAAAATAAAATGCTTATCCTCTTTAACACTTTCAGTCTGAAACACCGAAGAAAAAAGATTGTTCTTATCAAAAGACACCTTTTTACCACTTTTTTTATAATCTTTTGAATTAAGATTTAATACCCCAGCAATCAAATTATTTACTTTCATCTATTTTGTTCACAACATTTGAAAAATATTTATCATTTTCGCCTTCTAAAAGTTGAAAAGATTTTTTTTCTTCTTGATGTTCCTTATTGATTTCAATTAAAAGATCTTCATTGACCTTGTAAGAGCCAGTATAAAAAAATGTATTTCTTTCAGGAGCTCTAAGATACTCAGCACCAATATCCATATACCCATCAATAATAGCGCCCTCTTCAACTTCAATCGATTTACAAGAAATATTTCCAATAACACACCCCGATGCAAATATTTTAATCTTGCTTTTAGCATAAATATTACCCACAACCATTCCAGAAATAACAAGTTCATTAGCATCAATGCTGGATTTAACTCTACCACTCTCTCCAATAATTACCCTTTTCGTAGAGCTAATAGTGCCCATAAAATCACCATCAAGCCTAATAAAATTATTTGAAACCAAGTCTCCTTTAAAAAAATCACCAACGCCCACTATTGTTTTTATTTCATCAAAAATAAACAAAGACGGGGCTTTTCTTTCTTTTTTCACAGTCAAAAAATTTAACATCTATTTCGAAGCTCCTGTTGCTAAATTTAAATACATATCGGGATTAATAACTTGAGAACCTACACGAACCTCATAATGAACATGGGGGCCTGTTGCATAACCTGTCTGCCCCATAAATCCAATTATCTGTCCCTTTTTAACATAAGACCCCTTAGAAGTATTAAGACGCGACATATGTGCATAAAGAGTCGCAAGCCCATACTTATGCTTAATTTGAACAAAATTGCCGTAGCCTGCTGACTGATAACTTGCTCTAACAACTTCCCCATCAGCAGTTGCAACAATAGGAGTTCCAATTCTAACTCCCCCAAGATCTATACCTTTGTGAATATACCACTGCCTAGTAAAAGGCTCAATAGCGGGGCCAAAATGCAAAGTAATAATTCCAGCTCCACCAGCAAGAGGCCAAAGAGAAGGAATATCATTTAAAAGCTTATCTTGAGCGTGCAAGACCTTAACTATGCTTTTAAGAGGAGGAATTGAACTTTCTATTTTGCTTTTAATATTTTTAAGATCGCTAAGCTCTTTTATTGAATTAGCTTCCAAAATTTGCAAATCAATAAAATCAGAAAGATCTCCATCTAGTTTATTTTTATTTAAATCAATGCCATTAGAATTAATTTTTAAAGAAGTTTTAAGCTCATCTAAAACTTTAGAAAAATTTTTTGCAACAGAATTAATTTCTACAACTGTATTTCTAAAATCTTCAATCTCAGATTCTGCTAAAGAATAATTTTTCTCTGTGGATTTGACAATTGATGAGAGAGTAACATAATTAACGGCAAGCAAAACAAACCCTATAAAACCGCCTAAAAAAAAAGTAGAAAAGAAAAATAAAGTCAAAAAAGAAATCTTAATATTTTTTACATTCCCTTTAACATGGGGAATAATAATAAAGCTAATATTTTGCTTAAAAAAAGAATGTATAACTTTAAGGGCTGTAAACAAAGCATTATAAATAGCTAAAAAAAACTTTAAAATTCCTTTAAAACCCAAAATAATCTTAAATTTAATTCTTTTCTTCATAACAAACCTTATCAAAAATTACCATGCTCAAACAAAAAAATTAAAAATTTATTTTAATACCTTAGACAAAAATCCAAATTTTTCGATAAAAACCTGGTACAAAAATACTTAACAAATACACAAAATTAAAAAGAATAATACTTAAAACCAATATAATTATACAATTCAACTCATAAATACTTTATTATTATATAGATGAAAACACTATTTTTTGCAACAACAAATGAAAATAAAATAAATGAAGTAAAAAATATATTAGATATACCTAATTTAAACTTAATAGTCCCTCAAAATTTTAACATAAAAGAAACAGGAAAAACATTTAAAGAAAACTCTTTGCTTAAAGCAAAAGCACTGTTTGAAATTTTAAATAAAAATCAAAACGTTTTCGGAGAAGATTCTGGGCTGTGCATTGAGGCACTAAACTTGGAGCCTGGAATTTACTCTAAAAGATACGATACTTATAAAGTATGTAAAAAATTAAGCACTAATGAAAAAAATCAACTAATTTTAGACTTAATGAAAAATGAGAAAAACAGAAAAGCATATTTTATATGCAACATAAGCTATATATCAAAAAATGGACAAATATTAAATTTTGAAGGAATTATTAGAGGGGAAATTGCCCTAAGTTTAAATGACAAACAAAACTATGGATTTGGTTATGATTCAATATTTTTAACTAAAAATAATAAAAAACTTAGTGATTTAACACTTGAAGAAAAAAATAAAATATCTCATCGAGGAATAGCATTTTTAAAATTTAAAAAATTTTTATTAGAATATTTATTCAATAGTTAATCTTAAAGGCTTTTTATATATAAAGTTTAGACTTTATTGTAAAATAAAAAGCACAATGTTTATAAAATTTCGACTTATTATTTCTTTAAAAACAATAAAAAAAGATAGAGGAGAATTTAGTGATAAATAGAAATGAAATTAATGAGAATGATAAATGGGATTTATCTTTTCTATTTGCAAATGAAGAAGAATATACAAAAGCAATCAATACTATTGAAATCAAAACCAAAGAATTCAAAAAATATGAAAAACTGGAATTAAATTTTGATTTGTTTAGAGAAACTTTAAACAAATACTACGAAATCATGGAAGATTTAGAGAAAGTCTCTTACTATTCAATGCTTCAATTAGAAACAGATGTAACCAATACAGATTCAAATAAAATATATTCTATATGTGTCAATTTATCTACAAAAGTATCTGATGCTACCTCATACTTCATGCCCAAAATACTAAAAACAGACGAAAAAAAAATTCAAGCTTGGATAAATGATCCGGAGCTTAAGGATAAAAAAATTGCAATTGAAAAAATACTAAGAGAAAAAAGTCATATTTTAAGCGAACAAGAAGAAAAAATACTTGCTAACTACACCCCTCTTTATTCATCTTATCAAAGCATATTCTCAGCATTAACAAATGCCGATATGGAATTTGGAGAAATTAATGGACACCCTTTAACCAATTCTACCTACACGCTATTTCTACAAAACGAAGATCAAAAAATACGAAAAGAAGCTTTTTTAAGATTTTATCAAAAATACAAAAATAATGAGAATACACTTGCCAATCTTATTATATCAGACTTTAAGAAAAGCCATTTTATTGCAAAGACAAGAAAGTTTCAAAATACTTTTTCAATGCAACTCTTTTCAAACAATATTGATAAAAAAGTTTATACAAATTTAATCGAAACTGTCAATGAAAATTTATCTGTGCTTAATGACTATTATGAGTTTAGAAAAAAAGTTTTAAACCAAGAATATCTATATCACTACGATGTTTATGTACCACTAACAAAAGGAATAACATTTAAAAATTCATTTGAAGAGGCTTGTGAAAAGATATTAAAATCTTTAGAGGTACTAGGAAATGAATATACAAAAATCTTAAGAAACGGCCTTTTAAAAGAAAGGTGGGTTGATAAATACGAGAATACTGGAAAAAGATCGGGAGCTTTTAGCGCAGGATCATACAACGGCAAACCTTATATACTTCTTAATTACAAAGACGAATCAATAAGAGATATGTTTACGCTTGCACACGAAGCAGGGCATTCAATGCACTCTTACTTTAGCATAAAAAATAACCCATTCCCGCACTACAATTATTCTATTTTTGAAGCAGAAATAGCATCAATAATAAACGAACAAATATTAGCAGAATATTTGCTTAAAAACGAAAGCGATACTAAAAAAATAAAATATATAAAACTCACACAAATTGACGACATGATTTCAACATTCTTTAGACAAACAATGTTTGCTGAATTTGAGTACATTATTCATGAAATGATTAGTAAAGAAGAGCCTGTAGTAAAAGAAACACTAACAGAAACTTATATGAATTTGCTAAAAAAATACTTTGGACCTAGCCTAAAATTTGATGAATTAAGCCCCCTTGAATGTCTTAGAATCCCTCACTTTTATTCACCCTTTTATGTGTATCAATATGCTACAGGCATTGCAGCTGCTCTTTCAATATACAAAGACATTAAAGAAAATAAAAAAGATGCAGTAGAAAATTATATAAAATTTTTAAAAACGGGTGGTTCCAAATACCCACTAGATTCCTTAAATATTACCGGCGTAGATTTAACAAAAAAAGCACCAATAGAAAACACTATTAACATTTTCAAATGTAGACTTGAAGAGATAAAGAAAATATTCCAATAAAAGGAGAGTTACTGTGAAAAATATCAATTTGATTTTAGCTTGGCTTGTACATATTTTTACAGCATCTGGCTTGATTGTAGGACTTTACTCAATAATTTCAATTGTAAATAGTGATTATTCTCTTCTTTTAAAGCTAACAGTAACGGGACTTATAATAGATGGAATTGACGGAACTATGGCAAGAAAACTTAAAGTTAAAGAATTAATACCTGAAATTGATGGCACTCTGCTTGATAATATTACAGACTACATAAACTATACATTCATACCTGTTATATTTTTTTATTTAGGAGAATTTATTGAAGAAAAATATAAAGTCGTCATTTGCATTGGAATTTTGCTCTCATCAGCTTATCAATTCTCAAGAACAGATGCAAAAACAAATGATAACTACTTTAGGGGATTTCCTTCCCTATGGAATCTCTTTGTGATATTAAACATAATCTTTAAAATGGAACAAATAACAAATCTTATTACAATGTCAATATGTATTATAACAAGCTTTATCCCAATAAAATTTATTTATCCATCAAAAACCAAAGAATTAAGGAAAATTACCATACCAATAACAATAATAAGTTGCTTAATATTTGTTGTATCAATATTTTCAGAGCTGTCCACAACAACGTTAAAAATAGCAAAAACGGTTCTTATCCTTTACTTTGCATATTTAACTTTAGCAAGCATATATTTAACTTATAAAACAAAAAATAGATGATAAAAATGTATATAAACACAATAATAGAATCGATTGATTCAAACATAGCTTATTCCCCAATAGTATTTTTTTCTTTACTAATTTTAGCAGGGCTTAATGTTCCTATTTCTGAGGATGCAATAGTACTAATGGGGGGAATTTTATCTAGCCGAAAAAATGAATATACTGTATTAATATTTTTAGGAATTTTTTGGGGAGCCTATCTTGGGGACATAATATCTTTTTACATTGGAAAATTAATGGGAAATAAATTGTTTAAAAACAAAAAAGAAAATAACCTGCTTGACAAAATAAATTACTATTATGGTCAATACGGAGTATTAACTTTATTTATAGGAAGATTTATACCCTTTGGAGTTAGAAACGCAATATTTATATCAGCAGGAATGGGCAATATGAAATCCAATCTATTTATTGTTTCTGACTTTTTTGCAACTTTGCTCTCAGTAATCGTTTATTTTACCCTAAGCTTTAAACTAGGACAATCATTTGAAATAATATTTTCAAAAATAAAAATAATTATATTTGCAATATTTATTACTTTAATAGCAACAATAATAATAATCTGCGTAATTAAAAAAAAGAAAAAAGTTGACAAAAATTTAAAATAAAAAATATAATGGTTAATAACGCTGTGGTGGTGGAAGTGGTAGACACGCTAGCTTGAGGGGCTAGTGGGCGCAAGCCCGTGCTGGTTCAAGTCCAGTTCACAGCATCAAAATTATTAGCAGCTTATTAAATAAAATTAACATAAATAGGATCTAAAAAGATACTAGAAAATAAGTTGTTGTTATAGGTTAATTTTCAAGAGGACAAATGTCTAAATACGAATTCATAAAAATTGAAAAAAAATGGCAAGAATTTTGGGATAATAACAAAACATACAAAGTAGAAGAAGATCCAAACATTCCCAAAGAAAAAAGATTATATATACTTGACATGTTCCCCTATCCTTCTGCCAACGGACTTCATGTTGGCCACCCAGAAGGATACACAGCCACTGATATATTTGGAAGATACAAGCTTTTGAATGGATTTCATGTACTTCACCCAATAGGGTTTGATAGCTTTGGGCTTCCTGCTGAAAATTACGCAATACAAACAGGAACTCACCCTCAAAAAAGTACAGAAGAAAATATTAACAAGTTTAAAAAACAAATAAAAGCTTTGGGGTTTGCCTATGATTGGGATCGAGAAATTAGAACGCACGAGGAAAATTACTATAAATGGACACAATGGATTTTCTTGCAATTATATAAAAAAGGCCTAGCTTATGTAAAAGAAATGCCTGTATGGTACTGCCCCGAACTTGGAACAGTGCTAGCAAATGAAGAGATCATTCAAACTCCAGACGGACCAAAATCTGAGAGAGGATTTTACAAAGTCGAAAAAAAATATTTAAAACAGTGGGTTTTAAAAATTACAAAGTATGCTGAAAGATTGTTAGACGACCTTGAAGAATTAGAATGGCCTGAATCTGTAAAAGAAATGCAGCGAAATTGGATTGGCAAATCAACAGGGGTTGAAATTGACTTTGAAATTGAAGGTCACAGCGATAAAATCAAAGTTTTTACAACAAGACCAGACACAATCTTTGGCATCACATATTTAGTAATAGCACCGGAAAATAAACTAATAGAAAAAATAACAAAAAACAACTTTAAAAAAGATGTCTTAAAATATGTAAAACATGAAGAACTCAAAAGTGATCTTAAGAGAACCTCCCTTGAAAAAGATAAATCGGGAGTTTTTACAGGATCTTACGCATTTCATCCAATAACAAATGAAAAAATTCCAATTTGGGTTGGAAGCTACGTACTGGGAACTTACGGAACCGGAGCTGTAATGGGCGTTCCAGCACACGATGAAAGAGACTTTCAATTTGCTAAAAAGTATCAATTAAAAATTTTACCTGTGATATCAAAATCGGGGAAAAATGAAATATTAGAAAAAGCATTTATTAATGATGGAATTTCAATAAATTCTCCTAATGAATTTAATAATCTTAAAAATTCTGAGGTAAAAGAAAAAGTAATAGAATGGCTTACTAAAAACAAAAAAGGGAAAGAAAAAGTTACCTATAGGCTTAGAGATTGGATTTTTTCAAGACAAAGATACTGGGGCGAGCCTATCCCCATTTTGTTTGATAAACTTGGAAACGCAATACCTTTAGAGGAAAATGATCTTCCCTTAAAGCTTCCAGAAATTGCAAACTATAAACCTTCTGGAACAGGAGAATCTCCACTGTCAAGAATTAAAGACTGGGTAAACGTAAAAGAAATGGATCTTACAAGAGAAACAAACACAATGCCTCAATGGGCAGGCTCTTGTTGGTATTATTTAAGATACCTAGACCCTAAAAATCCAAAAGAGTTTGCAAACAAAAAAAAAATTGAATATTGGATGCCAGTTGACCTATACATAGGTGGAGCTGAACATACAGTATTGCACCTGCTTTACTCAAGGTTTTGGCACAAGGTTCTTTATGATCTAGGGTATGTAAATACCAAAGAACCTTTTAAAAAGCTAATAAATCAGGGCATAATAACATCATTCTCTTATCAAAAAGAAAATGGAGTTTTAATACCTAATGACCAAGTTGTAGAAAAAGACAATAAATTTTTTGACAAAAAAGATAACAAAGAAGTAACCCAAGTAATTGCCAAAATGTCAAAATCTTTAAAAAATGTAATAAATCCAGACGACATCATTAAGGAATTTGGAGCAGACTCAATGAGAATTTATGAAATGTTTATGGGGCCGCTAACAGATTCTAAACCTTGGAACACTAAAGGCATTATTGGTGTTTTTCGATTTTTAAACAAAATTTGGAACTTAAGAGAAAAAGAATTATCAAAAGACAATCCTCCAAAGGAAATAATATCTGAACTACATAAAGTAATAAAAAAAGTCACAGAAGACACAGAAAACCTAAATTTTAACACGGCAATCTCTGCTATGATGATATTTATAAATGAACTTCTAAAGTATGAAAAAAATTATTTAAACATATTTAAGCCATTTATCATTATTTTATCTCCCTATGCACCTCATTTAGCAGAAGAGCTGTGGGAATACATTGGAGAGCTTCCGAGTTTATTCAAAAATTCAAAATGGCCAAAATTCGATGAAAGCCTTATTATTAAAGATAAAAAAGAAATTGTTTTACAAATAAATGGAAAAATAAAAGACAAAATTTTACTAAACAAAGAGACAGACGAAGAAGAACTAAAAGAAATAGCAATGGAAAATAGCAAAATAAAATCAAATTTATTCAATAAAAAAATAGTAAAAATAATTGTAATTAAAAACAAGCTTGTCAACATAGTGATAAAGTAAAAAAGAGGCATGATATGGACTTTGAAGGTCTAAGCATTAGATATAAAGGAATTATATTTACAATATTTATCCTAATTACTATCTTTTTAGGATTTTTTTTAAAAAATCTTAAATTCGATGCAAACATCTTAAAACTTATACCCAAAACTAAAGAAACTGAAAGCTTAATAGACATTGACAAAAGTAATTCACTTTTATCTACAATAGTAATATTTCAAGATAAAAAAAATATTTTTAATAAAAAAAATTTTGAAACAATAAACAGCGTAATCGATGAAATAACCAGAATTTTAAAAGTATCTCCAAATGCAGTTACAAGCATATTTTCTTATTTCCCACAATTTAAAAAAGAAATCTACACAGATAAAGATATAGAAGAAATAAAAAATAAAATAAAGTCAACTCCATTTGTAAAAAACACATTCTTGGGCAACTCAGAAAATTTAATATACTTCATAATAATCCCAACAGAGAGTGACAAAATTAACTTCAGTAGAAATTTAAAAACTGAACTTGATGAGATGGAAAAAACAATTAAAAAATATGAAACTGATGATTTAAAGTTATATCTTACAGGAGATTTAATAGTAAGAGAAAAAATCTTAAACTACATGGTTGAAGACTTCAAGATCTTAGGACCTCTTGCTACTTTTGTAGTAATAATTTCACTTTATCTTATTATAAAAAATCTAATTGGCGCATTAATTCCTATTTTTGTTGCATTATTATCATTGGTTTGGACTTTTGGAATTAAAGGACTTGTACAATCCCCTATTACAGTGCCAGAAACTTCGATGATTGTTTTACTTATTTCAATCGGATGCGCCAATGCTGTACACATAATAAATGAAATATTTAAATTAATAAAAAAAGAACAACTCTCAAAAGAATCCATAAAAACAATAATTAAAAGACTCAAAACACCCATTCTGCTAACATCTCTTACAACTGCATTTGGATTTTTATCTCTTACAACCTCTTCAATTAATGCTTACAAAACAATGGGTATTTTCATGTCAATTGGAGTCATTATCTCAATGATAATCTCATTAACTGTTTTACCTGGAATAATAACATTAATCCCATTTGCAAAAAAAAGATCTTTTGAAAAAGAAAAAGAAAATAAACTAAATAAAATATTTTTCCTTGAAAAACTTGCCAAACTAAATACACAAATAACAAAATCTATATTAAAAAGAAAATATATATCCTCTATAATGGTCCTCATTATACTGGGAATTTCTTTTGTAGGTCTTTTAAAAATCGAAATCAATTTTGATGAAAAAGACTACTTTAAAGAAAGCACAAGTGTAAAAAAAACATTAAACCTAATGCAAAAAGAAATGGGGGGAATATCGATTTTCAAAATAGAGCTTGAAGGAAAACCCGGTGAATTTAAAAATGCTAAAGCAATGCAAACCTTAGACTTAATTACAGATAAACTTGATGCATTCTCTGCAAAAACTCAATCCAGCTCTATTAATGGAATTTTAAAATTTACAAATTTTAAAATTAAAAAAGAATCTCCACTAGAGTATAAACTGCCTGAAAACAAAATTATACTAAACAAACTAATAAACTTGGTAGATAGAAGCGATTGGACTAAAGACAATAAAAAAATGTACATTAATGAGGATTGGTCATTAATATCTATCATAGTAAGAATTGAAGACAACTCAACTGAAGGAATAAAAAAATTTGAAAAATATGCTATTAAAACGATTAATGAATATACGAAAAATAATAAATATCATTTCTCAGGGGTTTATGATAAGGTGTTAATAGCTAAAACAATGGTAAAAGAACAGGTTATGAACATTATAACAACTCTTGGATCAATAACACTGCTACTTATGTTTTTCTTCAAATCTATAAAAACCGGAATAATTATTGCAATCCCAGTAGCATGGTCAGTGTTTTTAAACTTTGCTGTAATGAGATTATTTGGGATAACCTTAAACCCCGCAACAGCAACAATTGCATCTGTAAGCATGGGAGTAGGAGTAGATTATTCAATTCATTTTTTCAATACGTTTATTTTACAATACCAAAAAAACCAAATCTACAAAACTGCACTTCTTGAATCAATTCCCAGTGTATTTAATGGAATATTTGCAAATTCCATTTCTGTTGGAATAGGATTTTTAACTCTAACATTTTCGTCTTATAAAATAATATCAACTCTTGGAGCAATAATTGCTTTTACAATGCTAACAACATCTCTTGCATCGCTAACTCTTCTCCCATTATTAATTCATTTATTTAAACCTAGAGTAAAACTCGACTCAAACAACAATTTTAAAAAATTAAAATAATAATTTAATGACCTCGCGCATATTATCTACAAGATAAAAATTGATGCCGCTTTTAATGTTAATAGGAATCTCTTCTAAATCAACTCTATTTGCCTTAGGAACAATAATATGCTCAACACCACTACGCTTTGCTGCAATTATTTTTTCTCTAAGACCCCCTATCATCATTACATTCCCAGTAAGAGAAAGTTCTCCTGTCATAGCCAAATGAGGTCTAACAACCTTATCAAGAGCAAGAGAAATAAAAGCACTAGCTATTGTAATTCCCGCAGAAGGCCCATCTTTTGGGGTAGCTCCTTCTGGAATATGTAAATGAATAATATTTTTTTCAAAAAAAGATTTACTAATACTCAAATCCTCTTTAATGCTATTAACATAAGTATAGGCAATATTAGCAGATTCTTTCATAACATCCCCAAGTCTACCTGTCAATTTAATTCCACCCACCTTGGACTCTGTCTTTACAGTCTCAATCATTAAAGTTGAACCCCCATAATTTGTCCAAGCAAGGCCCATTACCATCCCCGAATACATAGCATTAGGCATACTTTCCTTTCTAAAAACAGGCACACCAACATATTCTTCTAGATTGTCATTGGAAATTTGATAAGATTTAACTTCAGTATTCTCAATAAGCTTTCTAGCAACCTTTCTTACAATTTTGTTTAAATATTTTTCAAAATTTCTCACCCCATTATCTCTTGCATATTCTTGAGCAATTTGAACAAGGGATGAACTTTGAAATTTTAAAGAATCTTTATCAACTCCGTTTTCACTTAAAACTTTGGGAATTAAATACTTTCTTGCAATCTCTATTTTTTCGTTATCAACATATCCAGAAATTTCAATAACCTCCATTCTATTTAACAAAGGTCTTGGTATTGTTTCAACAGAATTAGCGGTTAAAATAAAAAATACATTCGAAATATCAAAAGGAAGATCAAGATAATGATCTCTAAACCTAACATTTTGTTCAGGATCTAAAACTTCAAGAAGAACCGAAAAAGGATCTCCATAACTTGAAGATGAAATTTTATCCACCTCATCAATTAAAAAAACAGGAGAATTTGTCTTGGTAATTCTTAAGCCCTGAATAATTTTTCCAGGCAAAGCACCAACATAAGTTCTTCTGTGCCCCTTAATCTCTGACTCATCACGCATTCCACCAACAGAAAATCTAAAAAACTTGGTACTCAAAACCTTTGCAATAGCTGCTCCAATAGAAGTTTTCCCCACACCAGGAGGTCCCACCAAAAGAATAATCGCCCCCTTTTGAGTCTTTCTTAATTTAAGAACAGAAATATATTCAATAATTCTATCCTTAACTTCGTTCATTCCATAATGAGTTTTATCTAAAATTTTTTTAGATTTTTGCAAATCTAATTTATCAAAATTTTTTTTTAAATCTCGCCAAGGAAGCTCAGTAATAAGTTCAAGATAATTTCTAACAACAATGTATTCAGCCGAACTTGTCTCAAGAAGTGAAAATTTTTCTAACTCTTTTTCAACTACCTCTAAAGGCTCTCCCTTTAACTCTAAAGCCTTTAGCTTGGTTTTAAGCTTTTCTAAATCGCTGTTTTTTTTATCTCCTATGCCAAGTTCGGCTTTAATAGCCTTAAGCTGTTCTTTTAAGAAAAATTCTTTTTGCTGTTTCTCTAATCTCTCTTGAATGCCTTTAGCAATTTTATTTTGAATTTCAATTAAATTAAGCTCTTCATAAATCAGTTCTAAAACTTTTTTAAGCCTATCTTTTACATTTAAAGTTTCAAGAACTATTTGATGATCATTTTTTGAAGATGAAATAGTGCTGGCCACAATATCACATAGTTTTCCCTTATCCTCAATATTAACCATATTTAATTGAATTTCCGGCATTTTTCTATGCGCAAATATTTCTTTAGTTCTAAGCAAAATACTACTGTAAACTGCCTTTGACTGAACATCATCTTTTCTAACTGGAATTTGCTTTAAATAGTCAATCTCAATTATGGGAAACTTGTCATTAAGAACAACTTTAACAAATTTAATCCTATCAAAAGTTGAAACAAATATATTGTAACCTCCGTCCGGAAGATTAATTTTTTTTATTATCTTTCCAGTAACTCCAACAGAATAAATATCTTTACTATAATCAATAATTAATTTCTGTTGAGCATTATTGTTGTTTTTCCCTAAAAATTTATCATTCAAAACAAACAAGGCAATGATTCCATTGCCTTTCATAGCATAATCGATTGCTTTCATATCAGAATCAGAGATTATAACAATAGGAATAAACATCCCCGGAAAAACTGGGTGAGAAGGAACCGCTATTAAAGGAACTCTTGCGGGCTTATTAGAATGAGGCAAAATTCCAGCTACAACTTTTTCTTTTTTTTTATCCCCTGACCTAGCTTTCTTAGATTTATCCATAAAACTTGAAATCTCCTAAGCTAATTATAACAAAACAAATATTTTATGGAAATTCATTTAATAATATTTTTTTTTATTATAAAATGATAAAATGAGAATTTACACAGTTAAAATTATGCCCATGAATTTGGATTACAGTAAAAATTACAATCCACTAAAACTACACCATTCAATAAAAAAAAATAATGCTACTACTTAAAATTAATCTATGGTGAAGTTAGTAAAGAAGAATCCTTGAAAAATCGATTAAAAATAAATTCTAGAGAAGTAAATGAAAATTTGGAAACAAAAAGAAACTAATATACAAGCCCAAGAATTAACTCGCATTGCCAAGCAATATAATATTAATACCTTTGAAGCAACTTTACTCATAAAACGAGAAATCAAAGAAGAAGATTTTATGTTTTTTCTTGAAGACAGTGTAAATTTATTACACAACCCATTTTTATTAAAAAATATAGATAAATTTATAAACAGAATTAATAAAGCAATCAAAAATAATGAAAACATATTAATCTTTGGAGATAAAGATGCTGATGGAATCACCGCAACAATAATAATGTATGAAACTCTTAAAGACTTTGGGCTTAATGTAAGCTATAAAATACCTTCAAATGGAGAATTTTATGGACTTTCAAATGAATTGATCAACAAAGCTTTAGAAAAAAAAATCTCTTTAATAATAACTGTTGATAATGGCATTTCTAGCATTGAAGAAATAAATTATGCAAATTCTAAAGGAATAGAAATAATAATAACAGACCACCATCTTCCAAGCGAAAACTTTAAAACTGAAAGCATAGTTATAAATCCTCACTTAAAAGATGACAAATATCCATTCAAAGAAATAGCGGGATGTTGTGTAAGTTTTAAAACTTGCCTTGCTCTTAGCATGTCCTTTACAGACCTTTATTCTAAAAATCTTGTATTTTTATTCTTAGAAAACACAAAAAATGAAATTATTCTTCATGCAATAGAAATAAACAACTACATTCTAAAACAATATCTAAAATTAAATAATAACAATGAACCCTTAATTAACTCAAACAAACTAGAAAAATTTGTACAAAACAAATACGTAGTAATCTTTAATAAAGAAGATCAAGACCAATTATTAAATAAACACTTCGCAAGAGATATAAACATAAACACAATTGATATTAGTGAAAATTTTATAAAAAAATATCCAAATTTTAGAAAAAAAACATTAACTGACTTAATCCAAGCAACTAAATATTTCAAATATAAAGAAGTTGAGATTAAAGACAAGCTTTACTATATATTTTACAATGTAATTTTTGAAACTAACAAAAATTTGCTCCAAAAATGTCTAAAAAGACTTAGCTTTGTTGCAATAGGAACAATAGCGGACAATATGCCCATTATTAATGAAAACAGAATAATCCTAAAAGTAGGGCTTAAAGAAATCGCACTAAGAGAGAGAATGTCTATTAACTATCTATTAAAAGATGCAAACATATTAACAAAACCAAATATAAATTCAATGGATGTTGCATATAGAATTGCACCAATACTAAACTCAACAGGAAGGCTTGAAAAAGCAGATATTGCAATAAATTTTTTACTAACTAACGACATTAATCAAATAGAAAATAAATTTAAAGAAATAAAAGAAATCAACGAACTGAGAAAACACAAAGAAGAAAAAGCTTGGAATTCGCATAATAAAAATACTATTTTTAAAAACGATAAATTCATAGTCTGCTATGATAAAAATACCCCAAAAGGAATAAGTTCTAGAATTGCAACTAGACTTTCTGCTTACTACCAAAAAGTTGCTATTTTTTTAACAAAGCAAGACAATATTATTAAAGGATCAATTAGATCAAACAATAAAATCAATTCAAAAACACTAATATCAATAATACCTTCCCATTTAGTAATAAATTCGGGGGGGCATAAAGCTGCTGCTGGATTTACGCTGCATGAAAATTTACTAGAAGACTTTATTAAAGAATTGGAATACGCAACTACAAAAGTTGAATATGAATCTACTGATGAAAACAAGTCAATACTAATAGATGCCATTCTTCCAAAGAATTTAACAAAAGATTCTCTTTTCAAAACAATAGAAATATTTGAACCTTATGGCTATGAATTTAGAGAGCCAATCTTAATGATGAAAAATGCTTATCTTCAAGAACTCAAAATAATTGACAAAAATCATAGCTCAAAACATATAAACATGCGCATTAAATCACAAAACGATTACTATAAAGCTATTTTTTTTAACGGAACAAAAACAATAGAAGAATTGGATATAAAAGAAGATCAATACTTAGACATCATTTTTACAGTTAATGAAGATTTTTATTGTCCTAAGGAAAAAATTTTGAAAATCATAGACATAAAAAAGAGCACTCAAATCAATGCATAGAATACAAAAAGTTTTACTTATATTATGTATTCTAGGAATAGAAAATATAAATTCAGAAATAACAAATACTGTTCCTAAAGTCCAATATAAAAAAGAGGCATTTCAAGGAGATTACATATACTTTGCAAGTAACGAAAATTTTAAAAATTTATCACTTTTAAGCACAAATAAAAATCCAATCATAAGCTCTTCTCCATTTAAATTTACAGTGGGAAGTAAAATTTATTACATAGCATTTATGGGAATTACACCAATGATAAAAGAGGGTAAAAGAAAAATTCAAATAGAATTCGAAAATAAAAGCTACATCAAAGAAATAGAAATAAAAAAATTTAACTTCAAAAAAACAAAAATTAGCTTTAATAAAGAAAAAGCCAAGCTTATAACCCAAAAAAAATCAATAAAACAAAAAGAACAGGCTTTGGTTTTGTGGAATATTATTGGCAATACTGGAGACACAACAATATACCACTATGATGCTTTAGTTAAACCAATAAAAGATCAATATATTGTAACAAGCCAATACGGAGATTTAAGGCTTTACATGCAAGGTAGCAAAAAAATTTCAAATTATACAATGCACAATGGAATTGATTATGCCCCATTTAAAAGAGAAAATACTCCAATTTTTGCTGCTGGTAAAGGAAAAGTTGTATTTGCACAAAATAGAGAGCTAACGGGCAATACCCTTATAATACAACATTTACCGGGCGTATTCACAATTTACCTTCACCTCTCAAAATTAGGAATAAGTGAAAATAAAATAGTTAGTGCTGGGGAATATATTGGACATACTGGAAATACAGGCCTCTCAACAGGCCCTCATTTACACTTCGAAGTAAGAATTAATGGCATAGCAATAAACCCAGATTTCCTTTTAAATGACATGCTTATTGACAAAAATAAAATAATAAATAATATTAAAAGAATAGAGTAAAAGGAGGTGATTTTTTGGTAACAGTCACTGTGGACAAAAATGAAAATCTTGAAAAAGCATTGAAACGTTTTAAAAGAATGATTGAAAAAGAAGCAATTATTCGCGAATGGAAAAGAAGAGAATACTATGAAAAACCATCCACAATACGTGTAAAAAAGGAAAAAGCTTTTAAAAGAAAACAAGCAAAAAAAGTAAGAAAGTTAAAACAAAAAACTAATAGATAGAGATCACAAGAGATGTTCAAATGGATATCTCTTTATTTTAAATTAATACCTCTCTTGGTTTTGATCCATTAACAGGTCCTACATATCCCATATCTTCCATAATTTCAATAATTCTAGCTGCTCTATTGTAGCCTATCTTCAACCTTCTTTGCAGATAAGATGCTGATGCTTTTCTTGTAACTTTAACAATCTCAAGAGCTTCATCAAACATTGGTTCATCAGAAGGTCCAAGAGCAACTAAATCTGGCTCTTTTACGCTATCAATAAATATTTCATCATCAATATAATTAGGAGAACCGAATTTTTTAACCTCTTCAACAAGTCTATAAACTTCTCTTTCCTTTAAAAATCCGCCCTGAATTCTTTGGGGAAAAGGATTTAAAGAACTAATATAAAGCATATCCCCTTTTCCTAAAAGCTTTTCAGCACCAGAAGAACCAAGAATTATTCTAGAATCCATAGAACTGGCTACCATGAAAGAAATCCTTGAAGGAAAATTGGCTTTTATTACCCCCGTAATAACGTCGACTGAGGGTCTTTGGGTTGCAAGAACCAAATGAATCCCCACAGCTCTAGCCATTGCAGCAAGCCTAGAAATTAAATTTTCCAAATCTTTTCTTGCAGAAAGAATAAGATCTGCAAATTCATCAATAATTATTACAAGATATGGCAAAACCATTAAATTTAAATTCTCATCTTTTATTTTTTTATTATAAGAAGAAATATCTCTTACCAATAAATTATCAAGAAGCACATACCTTCTCTCCATTTCATCAAGACACCATCTAAGAGCTTCTAAAGCTCTCTTGACATCTGTAATAACTGGAGTTAATAAATGAGGAATATCATTGAAAAGTTTAAGCTCAACTATTTTGGGATCTATCATAATTAATTTCACTTCATCTGGAGATTTTGAAAAAATAATTGAAGCAATTAACGAGTTCACACAAACAGATTTACCCGCCCCAGTTGCACCAGCTATCAATAAATGTGGAGAATTAACAAGGTCAAAAACAATATTTTCACCACTAATTTCTTTTCCAAGAGCAAAAGGAATTTTAAAATCACCTCTGAATTCCTTGCTGTCTATTATCTCTGAAATCAAAATAAACTCACGCCTTTTATTAGGAATTTCAATTCCTACAGCTTCTCTGCCAGGAATTGGAGCAATAATCCTAACCCTAATAGCCGCAAGCCTTAAGGCAATATTATCAGAAATAGAAGTAATCTTAGAAAGCTTAATTCCCTTATCTGGACGAACAGCATACATTGTCACAACAGGGCCCTTAATAATATCAATTAATTTGGCATTAATATTAAACTCTTTTAATGTCTCCTGGAGAATCATTGATTGCTTTTGAATTTCTTTATCATACTCAATATCCTCTACATCATTTTTAATCTCTTTCTGGTCAAAAACTGAAATATCAATAACGTAAGAATCGCTCTTTTTATTCAAAGATACATTTTCGTTATAAACATGAGAAGTAGCAACTTGACTAATTATGCCCTTAGTCCTTATCTCACAGGCTTTAACTTTTCCACTAAGAATTAACTTATTATCTTCAAGATTGTCTAAATATTTGTACTCACAAGACCCATCAATTTCATCTACATTTTCATCTGAATTTAAAGCGCTATCATTTGAAGTCTCCTTATTTAAAGGGCTTGCTTCTTCAAGATCTGAACCTTCAAAAACAGTTTTGTCTAAATTAATATTGGAAGGTTTTTTATTGTTTCTTAAAAAAGCGCTAAATGACCATAAAGCTTGATATTCCTCATCATTAATAATATTCTCTTTATCATCAAAACCTTGAGAATCTTTTAGATCATCTGCAGAATCTCCATAAACTTTAATATCTTTTTTTACATCTAATGAATTTGAAAAGGGGAAATAACTTAATATATTTTCAAACAAAATTTTAATCTTAAACTCTAAAAACTTAAAAGCATCTAAAATAAAATTAATATCTTTAAAAAAGACATAATTCAAGTAAATCCAAACAACAAATTCTAAAATTAAAAGGGTAAAAATAAAAAAATTCCCCAATACTATACCAAAATTAATAAGAAATATCTTAATAAAATAAGATTTTTCAACATTAGAATTAATTTTTATTAAAAATATTAAAGTGAAAAACAATATTACGGTATAATTCCAATTAAATACAAATCGTTTAGTAAAAATATGTTTTTTATAAGCGTACCAATTAACAATTGGATATACTATTAAATAAAATGATAAAAATGAAAAAACATTAAGAAGTATTTGTCCTAATAAATTAAAAACAAAAAATATAAATACATTGCTTAAAGGAGTCAATGCTACAAAAAGAGAAAAAGAAATAACTGAAAGCATGAAAAAAAACAAAAATTGAAAATACTGATAAAAATCTT
The DNA here is from genome assembly GCF_000222305.1 of Borreliella bissettiae DN127. Lineage (GTDB taxonomy): Bacteria > Spirochaetota > Spirochaetia > Borreliales > Borreliaceae > Borreliella > Borreliella carolinensis. The sequence goes on from NC_015921.1 coordinate 268,246, forward strand.
TCATATTCTAAAAAAATAACAAACTTATAATTGAAAGTGCAAATAAATATATCGAAAAATAATACAGCTTTTTGTTATTAAGCATTTTAAAAAATAAATTTATTGAGAAAATACCAACAACAAAAGCAACCAATGCTCCTAAGTTTATTTCAAAAAAATTTAAAACCATAAAAATATCATAAAATTCTTTATGTTTTAACAAAATCGCTCCAAAAACTATTGGAATTAAAGATAAAAATGAAATTTCAAATGCACTTTTTCTATTAAATCCCATAACCGAAGCAGAAAAGATTGTAACTCCTGAACGAGAGATCCCCGGGAATGCACCTAAGCCCTGCATCAGCCCCATAAAAATTCCCACTAACAAAATATTGCCTTTAAAATCAATTTTTAAAAAATTAAATTCTAGCATCAAGATTAAAATCCCTGTTATAATAAAATTAATTAAAACAAAAGGCAATGTAAACATTCTCTCGTATTTCGAAATAAAAATTCCAACAACTCCGGTAACAATAGTTATTATTAATATCAGCAGCATTAATTTTAAATTTTCTAAATCGGATTTACCAGTTTTTCTTAAAGAGAATCTAATAAAAGTTAAAAAAAGCTCTAAAATCCTTTGGCGATAGTAAATAATAATCACTAAAACTGTTGCAAGATGTAAATAAATGTCAAATATTATTGAAAGCTTTAAATTCATAAAATGCCTAAAAAGTAATAAATGTCCCGAACTAGATATTGGCAAAAACTCTGTAATGCCTTGAACAATACCCAAAATAATTGCATTTAAAATATTTGTCATTAAATGCTCCACACTAATTTTTGGGAAATTCGCCCATAATTTTAACTATTACCGAATCCATTCCCTTTTTTTCATACAAAGCGTCATAAAATACCGAATAAACCAATATTTTTTTAATATAATTTCTAGTCTGACTAAAAGGAATTGCCTCAATAAAAAGCTCTTTTGACAAATGTCCATAACTTTTTTCCCACTTTCTAACATTGCCAATGCCTCCATTGTAAGATGCAAGAGCCTTATAAAGACTGCCGGTTGTAGATATTCTTTTTTTCAAATAATATGTTCCAATTATTATATTATCTTTTGGAATCTTTAAATCATAATTAAAATACTTAAGTTCTTTAGAAATATCATTTGCTGTTGATGGCATAACCTGCATAAGGCCAACAGCACCTGGTTTTGAGACAGCATTTTTCTCAAAACTACTCTCCGCCTTTATTAAAGAAAATACAACACTGGTTTCAAGCCCTCGCCTTTTAGACCAATATTCTACCAAAGATCCATACAAATAAGGATACAGCCTTTTATAATCATTTTCCATCAAAGCCGATTCATCTTGATTTACAAGATAATTAATCACAAGAGTTGCATCGTAGTAATTTTCACTCTTTAAAAGTTCATCGTATACTTTTCGATAAAAATCGAGTGAAAATTTATATCCATTCCTAAAATCTTCAGAAATAAACCCTCTAACATAATTGCAAAGATTGAATTTTAAAAACCCTTCCAAAAAAATCTCATAATCCGATTGCTCATATTTAATATTAGACCCACCTGTAAAAAATTCATCAATATTTTGATCTAGCAAGTATCTGCTCATAAATGAAGAATAAGACCATTTATCATAATTAACAGCAGAATGCAAAAGATTCTTATATTCTCCGCTTACACCAGGTTTAATTAATTTATGATAAATAAGCCTTGCATTAATAAAAGCAAGCTTAGATAAAATAGAATTAGAAATAACTTTTTGAGCATTAGAATAAAGTTTATAAAGATTGCCATAGTCTTCAAGCTGAATTGATTCTAAAATATAATCTTCTAAAATCTTAATAAAAGTAGAATTTTTTTTATCGCTTTCAGTATAAAACTTGGCTACGCTTTCGGCGAAATAATCTCTTGCACTCTTAGTAAAAATTAAATTGCTAAAAGCAGTATTAAGCAAATCAAGCCTATTAATCTCATTACTAAGATTTAAGCCTTCAAGATATTCTTTTAAAAGAAGAAGTCCTAAATTATTTTTTTCTCTAAGATTTAAAATACCTAAATAATAATTTTTATATTTGCTCTTTATTTTACTAAAAAATGTTAAAGCATTTGAAACTTTGCCAGAACTAATAAAAGCCTTATAAATATCACTTAATACAATGTTATTGTCATAATAATCATTTAAACCATTTTTATTTAATATATTTATTGCACTATTAAAATTGCCATTTGCCACTTCATACTTAAATCTAACAAGATTTAAAAAATTTGCACCAAAGTATTTAGACTTATTTTCAATAATAAAATAATCATAAGCTCTTACATGTAAATAATTTGCAGGTAAATTCTCAAAAAGTTCATTAAAATATATTTTTGACTCACTTATATTAGAAAGATTAAGATAAAGAGCTGCTTTTAATAAAATATTTTCATTTTCCTGATAATCAGAAAATTCCATCTTATCAAGCTTATTTAAAAGACTAAGTGCCTTATCGTTTTTCTTTTGCCAATAAAGACTTTTAAAGTAACCTAAGATAATAAATTTATTATTTTCGTATTTTTTATAAAGCTTCTCCCCAATCAATTCAGATGCAAAATATTCTTTTATTGAGTTAAAATATTCAATAAGCTTAATTCCAGCAAATTGGGATGCAATACTATCCCCATTAGCTATAGCCTTTTTCATATACTCTACAAATTTTTCTTCAAATCCTATTTTTTTAAATAAATAAGCAACATATATATAAGAACTCGGATCTATATTAAAATGCTTGTCAAAATTTTTTTTTGAATAATCAAAATTCCACAACCAATTTAAATTATTTAAATCAAACTCTTTTGAATGCGCCCTAATAAAATTAGGGCCCAAGATTTCTTTTTTTGCAAAGCAAGAAACCAAACTTAAAAATAAAAAAAGAAAAAGAAAATTTTGCAATACGAAAGAACTTCTATTAAATATATTGATCTTTTTCATATCTCTCAATTCTCTTTTTACCATATTCAAAGTAATATGAAACAAAATCTCTAGGCTTTAAAATTTTTGAAAAAACTAAAAACAAAGAAAAAAATATCAAAAGAAAAAGAGAAATAAGGCTCAAATACAACATAGGAGAATGAACCACTCCTTCACTTGAATTTAATTTAAAACCATTTTTCATCTCATCATTCTCAAAATCTTCTCTAAGATCTAGTTCAACATCTTCATCTGAAGTATCTATTAACTCTTTATCAATATCTGCAATAATGTCTTCAACGCTTAAATCACGCAAATCTTCTTCTTCCTCTAAAGAAGAATCTTCTAATTTTTGAAACTCAAAATTATTAAGATTTAAAGATCTCTTGTCAATATGCTTGATTTTTTCATTTTCTAAATTAAGCTCTTTAGAATCAACAAGACTATCATCGTCATTATCATCAAAATCTGAATCATTTGTTTCAATTTTTTGATCTTCTTCGGTTTTTAGATCCAAAGAATTAATAGTAGGCATACTTACATCAGAAACATCTTTTTTGACAAAATCATCTTTTTCCTCAAAATTTAAATCAAATCCAGAACCCAAATTTTCAACAGACAAATTATTGCCAATGTTACTTTTAAAATCATTTAAAGGGTTATCCCTATTAGATCCTTTAAAAGTTTGATTAAAATCTACAAGACTTAAATCAAACTTCGATTTATCTTGAATCCCATCAGACTCACTATAAACATAAAGTATTTCATCCATAACTTTAAAATAAACATTGATACTTGAACTTTCCTTTCTTAAATTATCTAAGAAAAAAGAACCAACTAAAAAAGGATCTGAAAAATCTTCATATTCACTAACATAAAAATTCAACTTAATACTGGTATCACCTTCAACCTTGCCCAATATTATTCTCTTAACAGAACTATCATCTAAATTTAAAACCGAATAATACTCATTATTAGATAATTTTATCGCTAAAAACCCTTTCAAAAATCATAACCTCTTTGCTTTGTTAATTTTATTGAAATCAAACTTATGCACTAATTATAGTTATCATTATTATTATAACTATAATATAATATAAATAATGTGATATTCAACTTACAAATTACTTTTATTTTAAGCAAATAACTTTTATTAAAAGTAACTATGATGATGCAAATTAATGAGATATTTTTAATTTAGGAGCAATACAAGTGCTGTCACTATTTATATTAATCTCTTCATTTACAGTATTTATTTTAGTATTTTTATTTTTTAAAATAGCATTAAAACTTACAATAGGTAAAAATATGGGAAAAATCAAAAAAGATGATGAGAGAACACGAAAATTAATCGAAAGAGCAATTTCTCTATTAAAAACAAATCCAAACGAAATAGGTGCACTTGAAATTTTAAATAATTACTACTATAAAAATAAAGACTATGAAAATGGAATAAAATATGCAAAAAAATTATGCCAATTAATAGAAGACAACCCAATAAGTCAAGAAATAAACACATTTAAAGCTTTTTTAAGCTATGGATTTTATAATCTTAAAAGAAATTTTAACAGAGAAGCCTTGGAATATTTAAGAAAAGCTTTTCTGATAAAAAAAACAGATGAGGATGCAAATTATTATCTTGGCATAGCATTTTTAAAAAACGAAATGTATAAAGAAGCTCTTTACTATCTTAAAAAAGTTCACAATTTTAATAAAAATAATAAAGATGTCCTAAAATACCTAGGAATAACTTTATTTAATCTGGAAAGCTATAGACAAGCTGTTATGATATTCAACAATATAAAAAAAAATATACAAGACGACATTGAAGCTCTTTTGGCATATGCTAAGTCTTTGTCAAAAATGAATCAAGACCATTTAGCAATAGAAATTGCTAACAAAATAAAACAAAAAGACGGAATGATTTATGAAGCCTTATTAATTACATCTGAGATTAATTCAAAAAATAAAGAATTAGAAAAATTAGAACAAAATATTAAAGAAATAATAAAAGTAAAACCTGACTTGCCTAAAAAAATTTTCCTTGAATTATTTTATAATCTTGGAGAACTCCAAATCTCTGTTGAAAATTATCAAAAAGCTACAGAAGCTTTTACCAAAGTTGAAGAGATTGATCCAAATTACAAAAATATTAAAGAAAAATTAGAATTTAGCAAAAGGTTAAACGAAAATATAGCCTTAAGAATATATTTACGCAGCTCAAAAGAAAATTTTGAAAAAATAGCAAATGAAATTATTTTAAAACTATATTTAAATAAATTTCAAATAAGAGATTCCAAAATAAACGAAATAACAACACAATTTATTGATATAAACTTTCACCTAGCTAACAATCAATGGGAAGAAAATTTAATAGTGCGCTTTGTAAGAACTGAACAAGATACTTTTGGTGAATTGTTCTTAAAAGATTTCATTTCAAAAATAAAAGAAAATAAAATAAAAGGACTCTGTATTGCTCCATCAAAATTCTCTTTAAAGGCAAAACAAATGATTGAAGGAAGACTTATTGATCTAGTAGAAGGCAAAAAACTAACTCAAATACTTAAAAAAATTAACATATCTAAATACACATGAAAAAATATTATCTTAAATATTTCATAGGATTTTCAGTTTTGCCATTCTTAAAAATAGTAAAATGCAAATGATTGCCTGTACTATAGCCAGTGCTCCCCATATAACCTATTACCGATCCCCTTGAAACTTTTTTACCAACCTTAACGGCAAAAGAATTCAAATGTGCATATAAAGTTTGAAATCCGTTGCTGTGAGAAATAACAATATATTTTCCGTACCCTCCCGCATTAAATCCCACAGTTACAACAATGCCTTCTCTTGAAGCTTTAATAGGGGTATTAGCTAAGTTTGCAATATCTATTCCATTGTGAAAACTAATAACTCCTGTAAAAGGATCTGGTCGATAACCATATCCTGAAGTAATAACACCCTGCACAGGATAAATAAAAGTCTCTCCTAAAACCTCTTTTAAAAAATCTTTGGGCAATCTTCCCCCGGGAATAAACAATTTTTGCCCTAAAGATAACACTTCATTATCAAGATTATTAGAATCTAAAATATCAACTTTGGGAACATTATAAGCACTGGCTATAGATGAAATAGAGTCATTTTTCTTAACAACATAAACAATTCCTTTCATATTAGGAACTTTAATAATTGAATTTGGCTTAATATTTCTTACATCTTTAATTTCATTAAAAGAAATCAGAGTTTCACTAGTTATTTGATATCTAGCTGCAACATGTGAAAGCGTTTCTCCAGGCTTAATTTTATGATCAAATACCTTTAATACAAAATTTTTTTTAAATCCAGGAACATTTGAAGAAACATTAGATTCGGGCAAATAACTACTAATTTGAGCTACATCTTGATCGCTATAATATAAAAATGTATCAATAAAATAATCTTTGGGTAAAGAAAGCCTATTTAAAAAAACATACGAACCATAATAAGAAAAAATATTAATATAAAATATTAATATAAAAACAAAGATTATTGCATTAAGCTTAAAAATAAGCTTATAATCGAATTTTACACTAAAGATATCAAAAATTTTCTCTCTTAAGCTCTTATAATAATATTTATATTCATAATGATTAATATTTTGGATTTTAAGATTATAAAAAAATAAAGAAACTTTTTTAAAAAAATTGATTTTTTTTTTAAAAAAGTTCTTAAACTTGAAACCTTTTTTTCTTCTTTTGCCAATATTAGAAATATTTGCAAAATCTTTTAATTCAAAATTAACATTCTTTTTACTATTGAATAAAAAATTTTTTTTACGTTTTTCTACCCTTTGTTTTTTTTTTGGTATAATCATAACATGCTATTTCATTATACAATAGAAAATTGCATTTGACTGAAAGCATCGTTTAAAAGTTATGAGAATATTTAAAGCTCACAAATATGAACTAGCGTCGATTTTAGCCGCTTGCTTATTTTTAATAACCCTAATAAAGTTGTTCTTATCATTTTACATAGTAAAAGGCGAATCAATGAGCCCAACAATATTTGAAAAAAATTGGATTGTAAATCATAAGTTTGCATATGGAATTAGGCTTAAAAACCGCCAAAAATACCTTTTATTATGGAAAAAACCCAAAAAAAATGAAATGGTACTTATTACAGACCCCATAACAAACAAAATTGCCATTAAAAAAATTTTTGCAATTCCAGGAGAAAAATTTAAACAAATAGAAAAAAATAAAATATGCATACATGATTTAAACTTTAAAATAGATGAAAATATTTTAAAAAAAAATACTAAAAAAATTCCTAAAGACCATTATCTAGTTATAGGAGAAAACAAGCAGATCTCATTAGACTCAAGAGATTATGGATTTATAAAAATTGACAACATATTGGGAAAAATAATTTATTACTTTTAAAAAATATCTTTGTTTATTTAAGCTTTTAATCAATAATACTTGTAAAAGTGCTTGAAAGACTTTCTTTTGCTACATTGTCAGATGAACTTGTAATTTTTATTTCAATAAAATTAGAAGAATTGGTCTCTAAATCTTTAGCATTAACACTCAAAATACCACTTTCATTTAAAGTAAAGAGTACCTCTATTTTAGGAATTCCTCTTAAAGCTTTTTGAATATTGCCAAAAGAAAACCTACCTATAGAATAATTCAAAGAGGCTTTTTTATATTCACCTTGAAGTATGTGAATCTCAATTTCATCTTGATAATCATTGGTAGTCGTAAATAGTTTACTCCTAGAAATTGGTAAAGCAGCATTTCTCTCTATTAAAGTAAAAAATTCATTGTCTTTTATCTCAAGTCCAAGAGAATAAGGAGTCACATCCTTAAACTTGATAACAGAGTCATTTTTAGAAAGACTAAAAGCATGAATACCTGCGCCAATAGCTACGACCTCATCTTGATTTAAAGCATCTAAAATTGCAACAGAAGGAAAGGATTCCTTTAAAACTTTTTCAATTAAGGGAATCCTTGTTGAACCACCAGAAAGTATGATTTTTGAAACACTACTAATATCAACCCCAGAATCAGCAATACATTCCATAGACAACTGAATAGTTTTGTCAATATATTCACTTATCATTGAATTAAATTCATCCCTTTTAAGATTATAATTTAAATGCTTACCATCAAGGAAAAGCAAAGTAATATCAACCTCTTCCATAATAGATAAATTTTTTTTACCCTCTTCAATTCGTTCTCTTAGTTGCTCTAGAAGAAAAATATCTTCTAGATTAAAATCAGGACATTCATTTTTAAAACTATCTAAAACATGCTTTTCAATGATTTTATTAAAGTCATTACCTCCAAGTCGACTTTGCCCTTTAACCGAAAGAACAGTATAAGTGTCGCCTTGTTTTTCCATAAGAGTTACATCAAAAGTTCCACCCCCAAGATCATAAATAAGAAAAATTCCATCGATCTGTCTTTCAAAGGCATAAGCAATAGCAGCTGCGGTTGGTTCATTAAGTATAGCCTTACAATTCAAACCAGCAACATTTGCAGCCTCAACAACACATCTTCTTTGAATCTCAGAAAAATATGCAGGAACTGTTATAACAACATTTTCAATCTCTTCATCTAAAAATTTTTCAGCATTCTTTTTAACACTAGAGAGCAAATGTGCTGAAATATATTCTGCTCTATAAAATTCGTCATCTACTTTATAAAAATTATTAGAACCTATGTTGGTCTTAAAATCATAAAATGTTTTTTGTGGATTGACTAATATTTGATTTTTAGCGGCACTTCCAACAAAAACATCCTTATCTGAGAAAGAAACAATGGAAGGAGTCATTCGCTCACCCATTTCATTTAATATTATCTTAGAACTAACATCAAAATACGATGCCACAGTATTTGTGGTTCCAAGATCAATACCTATCCATTTTTTCATGAATACCTCCCCTATGTATTGAAATAATTAACTCAACCTCACCTAGATCTAATTTAAACTTTTTAGCAATAGCTTCAAAAGACATGCCTTGTTCATGTAGTAAAATAATCTGATTGCGAACATTATAACTTTCTTTTATTATATTTTTTTCAATAGTAGGCATAGAATAATCCAAATTGCTTTTATAAATTCCATCACTTTTCGATCCAAAGCTAGAAGGACTATTACCAGGAATAGTACTGTTAAACCCTAACAATCTCTGATCAAGAATTTCAATTCTCTCGTCAACCTCTTTAATGATTCTATTTAAACTTTCAATTTTTATTTCAATAATATTTATATTTCTATCTGTAGCTTGATTAATTTCAATAATTGTTTTATCTACCTCACTTTTGAACTTTCTAAGTATGCTATTAGATTTTATTTTCAAATTAACATACACATGAAAATATATAAACATAAATATAATTAAAATAAGATAAAAAACAATAAACATATAAAAACCCTAAAACATTTTATCTCTTAATATTAACATTTTTGCCAATTTTAGGATCTTCAAATTTATCAGAATATAAACTAAGCATTACCTTCTCTTCATTCTTATTTTTTTTAACTGGAAACGAAAGTAAATAATTATCCTCGACCTTGCTAACTACACACACATTGCTAACCTCAGAGTCAGTATGACAATCTCTTAAAAATCTATACCTAGCATTTTGATTAATTTTTAATTTTTTACGCTTTTCACTTTCATTTAAAAATTGTCTAGCTTTAAAAGATCCAACAACAGAAATCTTAAAAACTTCAAATGTATCCATATACAAATCCCTATATTAAAGATCATTCACCTAGCCTTAAAAGGAATATAGGTCATAACTTTAATATAATTATCATCCTCTACAAAAGTAACATTGTTGTAATCTTTTGAAAGCTCATAAAAAGCATTCTTAATATAAAGCTTAACACCTAAACAAGCTATATTTTCAACAGAAACTTTACCCTCTATCTTAGTATTTTCAAGCTCATTTTGCAAATCAATTCGCTTAGCCTCTATCATTTTTATTTCCATTCTAAGAATTTTACTCTCATTAACAAATTCATTGTAACTATCAATCTTTAAGGATTTTTCTGCCTTATCTGTAATAAGCACAATATTCTTTTTTAAAGCAACAATATCTTTAGTTAAAACTTCTAATCGCTTTTCAATCTTTTCAAGATGACTGGTAAATCTAGTTAATAAATCTTTAATTTCAGGATCATAGCCAACATCAATGCAAGTTTCACAACTTCTATCAGAACCTATAGAATAAGCCCTAACCTCTTCTTTGGCATAAACATTAGAACCAACTATTTTTGATTTTTTACCGATACAAAGAACTCTCTTTTTAGAAGAAACTGAAGAATTCACAATACCTCTTAAAACTTCAACTTCCCCGCCACAATTTAAAGTAACATTTTCTAAAAACTTAGCCCTAACATTACCTCGAGCATAAATTTTAGAATCACCCTTACCATTCACGCCACTATGAAAAATAATAGACCCATCCGTTTTTAAATTGCACCGGCCCACCAATCCTTTCACCTCTATTCCACTTTTGGCCATAATATTGTATCCGTCCAAAACATTGCCTTGCACAAGAACCATCCCATTATTTACTATATCCCCAGTAGCAGGCCCAACATCACCTTTGACTAAATAAATATTATGAACAGATATTACACCGTCTGAAACAGACATATATCCATTACATTTTGCCCGAATTTTATAGCCATCTTTAAAAGTATTCTCGCCCAAAATAAAATTAATATCCTGTCCACTCTCTGATTTTAAAAATTTGCCAAAAACGGTATAACCATCTATACCTTTACCAAAAGGAATAATTCTGGCTAACTCCTCGCCTTCAATAACATTTCTAAATCCTATGCTTGAAACCTCATACTCACCAAGCCTATTATTTTCATCAACAATAAAATCAATATAAGAATCCCTGCCTTTTACTGGCTCTAACCCTTTTGCAAGTTCAACAGGCTCGCCATAAACAGGATAATCCACAAATTTTGCTACTTTATCCTTAAGTATTGCAATATCTATTACTCCATATTTTCTAAGAATATTAAAAATATCTTGCGCAAAAATTTCAGCTCCATTAATTCCAGGCGCCGTAAATTCAATGGTAACTGACATTGAATTTTCTGATATTTGAACCATCATTGTGACATTTTCAGAAGGATCAGATTCAAAATCAGCAATTTTTTCATAATATCCACTAGCATTCTCAACTATACCCTTCACAATGTCTTTATTGAAATTTTCAATATTGCTATGTAATTCTAATTTAGAAATAACATCTTGACAATTAATAGGAATTCCTTGTCCCTTTGGTGAGATAACCTTTAGAAATACACCTTTTGAAGATTTCCTGATAAAAAATTCACCATCTGATGAAATCACCTCTTCTTTGCCTGAATCATTTTTTGAATCAAGAGACACTTTAGGCTTGCTAGAAGAATTTCTATAGGCAACTATTTTCCATTTTCTCTTTCCATATCCCAATATACCACTACTACCTTTTGACAAAATCTCATAATCTAATTCTTTATAAGGCACCGAAAGCTCCAAAGAAGCATCATTTAAGGCCTCTTCAAGGGTATCTGCTTCTATTTCCATCAAATCAACATGACTTTCTCTTTCTAAGTAAGATCGCATCTTATCACAAAGTTCAGAAAAATTTATAGCCCTGTCATCCATATTTATTCCTTCTTGCTCATTAAAGTTTTAATAGCATCTGCAACAACTTTAGGATCATTATCTTCAATAAATGAAATTTTTTTATTTTTGTCACTCCCCCTACTCATGTCTTCAGTATCAAATTTATACTTTTTAACCTCTTCTATAAAATCAACACTACCACTGTTATTTTGAGACTTCTCATAAAGAGAATTCTTATTTTGAAAATTAAGATTCTCTTTAAAATCCTTGTCACTTTTCTTATCATCTTTAAGCTTATTTTCCATATCACCAGACAATTCCGTTGAAAAAAGATTCGATAAATATTTCTTATAGATAAACTCAATTAAAAGTCCAATAATAAAAAAAAATACAAACTGTAAAAAAGATCTAATTAAGATTGTAAAAAATGATAAGCCACAAAACAAACCTAAAACCGCTGACATAAACAGTGCTGACACACTAGCTAATAAAATATACTTTAATTCCCTGCTTACAAACATAATGTCTTATTCCACACCAAAAAATCTTAATATAAAACCTATAACCCCTCTTCTTTTTCTGTTATCTAGAGAAACCTCCTCAAGGGTGGCAACAATAGAATCAAGACAATAGCTAGCTTTGCTATTTGGATTTACCAAAACAAAAGGCTTTTGCTTAAAAACAGAACTTCTAATGTTTTGATCCTCATAAATATGACCCAAATAATCAATATTTAAATTTAAAAATTGCCCCGAAATATCTATAACCTTTTTAGCAACTCCCTTAGCCTCACTAACATTAGCTACTCTATTAACAATAAGTCTTAAATTTTTTAAATTCTCCATCTTATAAGACAAAACCTTTATTATTCCATAAGCATCAGTAATAGAAGTAGGTTCTGGAGTAGTAACAATAACAACATCGTCACTAGAAAGCAAAAACGAAATAACTTGCCTTGAAATTCCAGCACTAGTATCTATTACAACTATATCATATTCATATATTTTTAATAATTCTTTTATAAATTTATTAACATCAACATCAGAGAGATCTAAAAGCTCCATTGTACCAGAAGCACCGGCTAAAAGATCAATATTGTACTCGGTCTTTGTTATTACTTCTCTAATATCACGACTTTGAGCAATCATATGATATATACTATACTTGGGGATAACTCCAAGCAAAATATTAACATTAGCCATTCCAATATCTGCATCAAGTATTAATACCTTTTTACCAAGCTCAGAATATTTAAGAGCAAGTCCAATTGCAATATTACTTTTACCAACACCACCTTTGCCACTACTAACAGCAATAAATCTTGTTTTACTGTTTTGAACTTTCTCATCAACTGAAAAATTAAATTTACCGTTTAATCTCATCATATCTCTTAAACTTTGAGCTTGATCTTCCATTATAACTTTCCTTAATAATAAGATTTACTTTTTATCTTCTTAATAAACTCTGAGTCATCACTTATTCTGTAGCCATTTATTCTTCTAATAAAAGTAAGTGGTTCTGCAACACTGATATTATGAGGAACAATTTGCCCATCCGTAACATAAGAAACTACTTTCTTCATTTCATAAATCAAACTTATCAAATTTCCAACACAAGTGGTTTCATCCACTTTGGTAAAAATCACAGTTTTATAATTAAAAGGAGAAAATTGGTGAAATATTTCTTTGACATCTGATGTTTTTGTAGTAGAACTTACAGCCAAATGAAATTCGGCATCTCTTCCGCAAGCATTAAGAAGTTCCTTCATTTCAGCAAGCTTCATAAAATCTTTAGGACTTTTACCAATTGTATCAACAAGTATAAGATCGAAATCCTTTGAATCAGTAATTTCATCTTTTAAATCTTTAAAAGACTCAATTGCTCTAACCGGAATACCCATAATATCACCATAAGTTTGAATTTGTTTTTTAGCTCCAATACGATAATTATCAATAGTAATAATTTTAATATTTAAACTCTTAGATTCCCCATTAATACCATAAATTGCCGCAAGTTTTGCAATTGTGGTAGTCTTTCCAACACCTGTTGGACCAACTAAAATAAAAACCCTTTTCTTAAGATTATCAATAATAGATCCTGAACATTTAATTGTCTTTGCAATGTACAAAACAACATCCTCTCTAACCCTCTCATAATCATCAAGATCTGACAAACTAAATTCTCTCTTAATAAACTCATTAATGTCTTTAATATAGTTTTCAGAAAAATCATTTTCCCTTAAAATGTCTTCAATTTTTGTAATTGTTGGATGATTAATATTTTCTTTTTTATGAGCAAGTTCTGTTTTAAGAGACTTAACTTCTTTAAGCACATCTTCAATTGAAGAATTTTCTTCTCTTTTAATACTTTGAAGAATTTTTCGTTTTTCATCTTCAACATTAATCTGTTGATTACCAATGTCATATCTAACATAACCTGAAACTTCAACCCAATCTTTGCTAAATAAACCTAAAATTCCTCCATGAGGAACGGTTTTATAAGTCATAACCCTAGCATTCTTACCATATTTTTTCTTAATTATCTCTATGACTTCATTATAAGTTGGACCTTTTTCTGTAAAATACTGAACCATATATTATTCTTCAACCTCTACTGTTTTAAGAACATTAACTTTAATATTTTGGGGAACCTCTAAAACAGACATAACAACAAGATCTGGAATCTCTCTACTTGTTATCACTTTTATTATAGGTCTTGACGATTCGCTTGAGAGAACAACTGGATAAAATCCTTCTGCTTGAACTTCGTTTACAATTTTGAAAAGTTCATAAATAAATTTGGTTTTTAAATTAGGATCAATTGAACTTATAAGATCGTGATTAGATTCTACACGAGAATCAATTATTATTTGCTCAAAACCGGGGTTTAAAGTTATTACATTAAGCTCAGAATTTAAATCTAAATATCCACTAACTATTTGCCTTCCAATTGATTGCCTACATTTTTCAATCAAGAAAAATATGTCCTTAGTAATACTTGTGAAATCTGCAATTGTTTCAAAAATTGTAACCAAATTGCGAATTGAAACCTGCTCTTTTAAAAGACCTTGTAAAACTCTTTGAATCTCGCCAACTGAAAAATTCTTAAGAACCTCTTCAACAATAGCCCCATAATCCTTTTTAAAAACATCAAGGGTATTTTGAACATCTTGACGAGTCAAAATTTCGTAAGAATGTCTTTTAATAAGCTCTGTCATATGAGTAGCAATAATCGAAGGAGGATCTACAACAGTATATCCTAATTTTTCAGCAGTTTCTCGCCCATCATCATTTACCCAAAGAGAAGGAAGTCCAAATGAAGGATCCTTAACAAGATCTCCATCTATTCCAGAATCAATTCCAACATTTATCACCAAAAATTTTCCAAGCTTAATCTCGCCTCGCCCAACCTCAACTCCTCTTAGCTTAAAAGAATAAGCATTGGGCTCAAGCCGCATATTATCAACTATTCTAATCTTAGGCACAACTATTCCAAATTCAAATGCAATCTCACGCCTTATCTTAACAATACGATCAAGCAGTTCAGAAGTTTTTGTATCATCAACTATTGGAACAAGATTATATCCAATCTCAAGAGCCAATGGATCAAGCGGAACAACAGGCGCAACATCTTTGTCTGAATAAATTGACGCTTGTTCTTCTTCGAGTTTCATTTTTTTTTCTATTTCTTCTTTTTGTCTTATTCCTGAAAGAGAATACGCTAAAAATGCAATTAACAAACTTAAAAACATAAGAATTAGGGTTGGAAATCCAGGAAGAAAAGCTAAAAAAAACAAAAACCCAGAAACAATCCAATAAATTCCTAAATGATTTGTGAATTGCTCAAAAATCTCGCCACCAAAACTATTTTTTGAAATCGACCTGGTAACAATCAGGCCTGTAGCCGTTGAAATTAAAAGAGCCGGCAATTGAGACACAAGCCCATCACCAACTGTTAATGAAACATAATTATTAAGAGCTTCGCTAAAGTTAAGACCTTGCAAAGTTATTCCCACCAACAAACCACCAAGAATATTTATAAGGGTTATTAAAAATCCAACCTTAACGTTTCCTGATACAAATTTAGAAGCTCCATCCATTGCCCCATAAAAATTTACTTCGGATTGTAAATCGTTTTTTTGCCTTGTAGCCTCTTCTTCTGTCAAATTTCCAGAACTATAGGCAGAATCAATGGCCATTTGCTTGCCAGGAAGTGCATCAAGAGCAAACCGAGCTGCAACTTCAGCTACCCTTGTTGCTCCTTTGGTAATTACAATAAATTGAACAGCAATAATTATTATAAATATTATAAATCCAATAACAAGTCCTTGAATTCCAGAACTACCCACAACGAATGTCCCAAATGTTCTTATCATTTGCCCATCAAAATTTATACCTTTAGTTAAAATTAACCTGGTAGAAGAAATATTAAGAACGAGTCCAAAAATAGTCATCACAAGCAGCAATGTGGGAAAAACAGAGAAATCCAGAGATCTCTTAGAATAAAGAACAATTAAAATAATTAAAAGACTTATTACTAAATTAACCGTAATCAAAACATCCAAAATAACTGCGGGAAGAGGCAAAATAAATCCAGCAACAACAAATATCAATCCGACCGAAATTATTAAATCAGACTTATTATTAAGTCCCAAATACCCTAATATAGAATTTTTTTTAGCATCCAACAATAGAACCTCTAATTAAACTTTTTAGTAATAGAATATACTCTCACAAGAATTTTTGAAACAATCTCCCAATATTCTCTTGGAATCTCTTCATTAACCTTAACATTAGCATAAAGTGCTCTTGCAAGTAGCTTATTTTCCATTAAAGGAACATTATTTTCTCTTGCAATTTTTTTAATTGTGAGAGCTATTTCATCTTGACCTTTTGCAAGCACCCTTGGAGCTAACATTGTTTCGCTATCCCACTTAATAGCAACTGCAAAATGTTCTGGATTTGTAATTACTACATCTGCTTGAGGAATAGCTACTCTTAAATTGGTATTTAAAATAACCCTCATTCTCTCTTTTATTCTAGATCGAAGCAAAGGATCACCTTCCATCTCCTTTCGTTCCTGCTTTACCTCTTCTTTTGTCATTTTCAAACTCTCAATGTACTGAGACCTTTGAAACAAATAATCAAACACCCCTACAATTGCCAAAAACATTACTGAGAAAAAACATATCTTATAGGCAAGCACCAACACAATAGAAATCCCAGATTGGAGCGTATATTCCGAAAGCTTAGAAATTTTGCCTATATTGTTTTCTATAATAAAATAATATATTAAGCATATTATAACAACTTTTAATAAACTTTTAAACAAATTGAAAAAAGCCCCTGCTGAAAAAAAAGAATTTTTTGCCCACCTGGAAAAATTAAAACTAATTCTATCCCACTTTGGTTCTAAAGATTTAAAAGTAATAAAAAAGCCTACTTGAATAATATTGACAAAAAAATTAACGGCTAAGGATGCAAAAAAAAACAAAACAACATAACCCAGGATAGATCTAATATATGCAAAACCCATAGCATAAATACTCATACGCATAACTTCAGGAAGCTTGCTGGCCTGCTCTTTAAAAACAGCTATTAAATCTAAAGCAAAATACGAAAGCATGAAAAAAAACAATGCAAATAACAACAAAAGGCTAACGGCAGTATTAATTTCAGTAGACTTTAATACCCGTCCTTCTTCTCTTGCCTTTTGCTTTTTCTGGTCAGTAGGTAATTCGGTTCTTCCCTCATCATCTGCAGAAAAAAAATCAAGGGGAATATACCAACTTTTAATCAAAAATTCATCTTTTGTCATTATTTTAAAACTCTAGAAAACAATTTTAAAAAACTAGCAAGAGAATCTAGGGAAAGTTCAATAACTCTTTTTGCAGATATTACTAAGCTTGGAAATCCAATATACAAAATTAATAACCCTAAAAATAGCGAGGTTGAAAAACTAATTATTAATAAATTAATTTGGGGTGATGACTTTGAAAGTATCCCCAATACCAAATAAAAAAGTAAAAGCAAAGACAAAATTGGAAACGAAATTAATAACGCTTTTTCAAAAAGAAATCCAAAAGACATAAGCAAAAGCTTGATAAATTCTGAATTTCTCATATTGACCAAATGTTCAACCCTAATATTTAAAACAGAATCATGTATGCCAATCACAAAAAACCTAAGTAAAAAATCGCTTGATAAGAACAAAAGCAAAAACATATAAACAAAAATTTGTGAAATAATCATGCTTTCTTCTTCTGAAAAAACATCAAAAATATTTGCATAAGCAAGCCCAATTTGATTAGAAAAGAAAAATCCAACTAAATGAAAAACATTAAAAATTATATTAACAAAAAATGCTTGAATAAGGCCTAAAATAGCTTCTCCTAATAAAATTAACGTAAAAGAAAGCATATTGTCTAAAGGATAAATAATTTGAATCTTTTCAACAACAATTACAGAGAGAATCAAAGAAAAGAAAAAATTAAAATATCCAATTTTTATTGTTGAAAACAATGGAGAAAATTTTAAAAACATAAAAATTCTAACCATCACAGGTAAAATTGTAAAAGATTTTAAAACCAAAAAACTCAAATTCAAAATTTTATCCCAATAGTACAATTAAGCATAAATTAAACATTTTGCAATTGACTAAAAATCATATAAGTAAACTGCATAAGCTTATTCAAAATCCAAGGACCAAAAATCACAATAGTTAAAAGTATAACAATAATCTTTGGAATAAAACTTAAAGTTTGATCTTGAATTGAAGTAATAGCTTGAAAAATTGAAATCAAAAGACCAACTATAAGAGCTATAATCAACATTGGAGCTGATAAAATAATAATGTTTTCAATAGAAATTCTAATTAAATAAAGAATGTGTCCTGCAGTCATATATAACCTTACATAAAACTTTTAATAAGACCACTAGTAATTAAAGTCCAACCATCTACCATTACAAAAAGAATAAGCTTAAAAGGCAAAGATATCATTACAGGGGGCAACATTATCATACCCATAGCCATTAAAACAGAGGCAACAATAATATCTAAAACTATAAAAGGCAAAAATATCAAAATTCCCATCTTGAAAGCTACTTTAAGCTCATGCAAAATAAAAGCTGCAATTAAAACATGTGTTGGTACTTCGCTAAAATTTTTTGGTCGATTATAATTACTCATACTCATAAATAACCTAATCTCTTCATGACGCCCATCAGACATCTGCTTATACATAAAAATTCTAAGAGGGGCAATTCCTTTGTTATAAAATTCATCAAAATTTATTTTTGACTCTTTAAGAGGCAAATAAGCTTGTTCATATATAGAATTAAAAGTTGGCCACATGGTAAAAATGGTTAAAAATAAAGCCAAGCCCATTACTATCTGAGTAGGAGGAGATTGTTGAAGAGATAAAGCACGCCTAATAAAATCCAAAACTATGGATATTCGCAAAAACGAAGTCATTAAAACTAAAAACGCTGGAGAAAGAGTAATAATGGTTAATAGAATTAAAATCTGCAAAGAAAAAGCTATTTCTGAACCACCAATATTGTCAAAATTTAAAAACGGAAAATTAAGCCCATTATTAGTCTGCAAAGATTTTGTTTGAGCAAAAGATAAGCTTGTTACACTAAAAAATAAAAAAAAATTAAAACACTTTCTCAAAATAAACCCTCTAAAATTTTTTTAATCTATCTTGTTTATCCTTAAGTGAAGTCTCAATTTTCTTCTCAAGCTTAACATAATCATTCCCAGAAAAAGGAATCTCTTCTTTTTTGAGTAACATTTTCTTAAAGATTGATTGAAAAGAATCTTTCTTAGCAGAATTATTAATTTTGCTAAGCCTAAGTTTCAAATCCTCAAGCTCTTCTTCAGATTTAATCTCTTTAAGCAAAGTAGAAGAATTGCTAGAAACTAACAATATGTAAACATTGTCTAATATGTTTATAATTCTTATTGAGTTTTTAACATCTATCTCGTAAAAAACAAGCTCCTTAATTAAATTAGAATTTTGTTCATATTTGCTTTTTTTTGAATAAAAAATCAACTTCTTTAATAAAAAAAAGATAAAAAAAGCAATAAGTAAAAATAAAACTATTTTAACCAAATCCGAAATATTAAAAAGAGAAACTGCCTGAGCGCTACCATTGTTAGCAAAATTTGCCTTATCATCTTCAAAGATTGGCAAACCAGATTCATTTTCTAAGCCATCAGATACTGAATTTAGCTGCTCTTGTGAATTAGCATATGTAAAAAAATTAAAAAACGCTAAAAAAACTAAAAATAAAAATTTATTATTCATTTTTAGTTTTAATTATCTCAGTAATTCTAACTCCAAAATTCTCATCAATTACAACTACTTCGCCCCTGGCAACTATTTTACCGTTTACTAAAATATCCACAGGCTCACCGGCAAGTTTATCAAGAGTAATAATCGTGCCCTCAGACATACCAAGTATGTCTTTTATTTTGCGCTCTGTTCTTCCAAGCTCTACAGTAAGCTGCATAGAAACATCCATTAAAAGCCCAAAATTACTAGGATCAACTCCTTCTGGCAAAGTATCAATTAAATCAGGAAGCTTAACCCCTTTTATTTCTGGTTTTTCTCCATTATCGCTTTTTTCATCTACGCTCATAATTTTAACCTCTTAATAATTTAAGTTTAAATAAATAAAATAACTATCACTCAACCTCTTCTGTAAGCTCTTTCAATAAATCAAAACCCTTTATATCTCCAATTTTTTCTGTAATTTGCACTGAAACTTTATTCCCCATTAACCCCATTCTACATTTAAACTTTTCTTTAGTACCAACTTTTAAAGTTAAATCTTTATTTATTAGAGAAGACTCAAGATTTAAAACATCGCCTTTGTCAAGCGATAAAATTTCTCTTACTTTAAGCTTAACTTCTCCTATTTCTGCTATCAAAGGCATTGCTGTATTTTCCAACTTCTCACGCAAAGCATCAAGATTCTCACTGGTAGTTCCAACCCCAATCAAAGAATGCCAATATCTTGTTGATAATTTTGAAACAATAGGTTCTATAGTAATATAAGGTAAGCAAAAATTCATAAGCCCTTCTACTTTTCCTATTTTAACCTCAAGAGTTACTAAAATAATCATTTCTGTAGGAGGAACTATTTGAGCAAACTGTGGATTGACCTCAATATGCCCAAATCTTGGTCTTAAATCAACCACCTGAGACCAAGCCTCCCTCATATTGGCAAGTATACGAATAATAACGCTTTCCATGACAGACTGCTCAATTTCTGTTAAATCTCTACTTTTATCTTTAATCGTGTCTCCATCTCCCCCAAAAAGCCTATCTACTATAGCAAATGCTATGGTTGGATCAACTTCAAAAATAGCAGATCCTTTAAGAGGGTCCATATTTATTATTGCTAAAGTTGTAGGATTGGGTATTGACCTAATAAACTCTTCATAGGTTAATTGGTCAACTGAAGCTACATGAACATGAACCATTTTTCTTAAAAGAGCAGAAAGTGAGGTTGTAGTATATCTGGCAAATGCCTCATGAAAACTTGAAACTGTTCTAACCTGCTCTTTTGAAAATTTATCTGGCCTTTTAAAGTCATAAACCTTAACTTTTTGCTTTTTGCCTGTAGGACTAGATATGACATTAGAAAGGGATTCGTCTAAGGATAAACTTTCAGACGAGTTAATAGACTCTAAAAGACTATCTATATCATCTTGAGACAAAGCTCCTGGATTGTTTGCCATTTAAAATTCCTTTAAATTTATTACATATCAAAAATATCAATTTGAGTTAATGCTATTTCTTTAATTTCTCCATTTCTAAGAATACTATTAATTCTTGCCTTAATTTCTGCTTTTATTTGACTTTCATTCTTTATTTCTTGACCAGTTCTTTGGCTAAAATATTCTCTAATAATATCTTTTAAGCGCACTTTTTGCCTTCCAAGCTCATTGAGAATATTAACATTATTCTCTGCATACCCTAAAGCAAGCTTTACAACAAAAGTTTTTGGAGGAACATCTAAAGTATTGCCTCTAATCTCATCTATACTTTCATACCATATAAGCATAGGTGGCTTTCCTAAGTATTCATTAGAAAAAACTGGAAAATCGCTAGGAGCTCCACTTTGGCTTACCACCATTTTAGAAACAAAATAAGAAACAATTATCATTATTGCAACAGTAAATATTCCTATTGCAAGTATTTGCAAGATTTTTATTATAATATCGGGCAATAAACCGCCTTTTCTACCAATATTGGAATCTCCCATATCTAAATTTTCATCGTCTTTATTAGGCATAATAAAATTCCTCCTATTAATTTCTTATTCACAGTTAAAAAGAATTACTTACTGCTTAATTTCCTTAGGGAAACTTAAAGATGCATCCGTAGTAATTAATATATCAATTCTTCTATTATAAGCTCTGCCCTCAGGAGTATCGTCTGTTGCAATAGGCCTGCTTCCGCCAAAACCAGATACTTCAAACTTATTTTCAATGCTTTTAACATCAGATTGATCTAAATAGTTTAAAATATGTTCTAGCATATTAACAGATCTAGCAGCCGAAAGCTCCCAATTGCTTTTCCAAGGTCCATTTACATCAGTATCAATATTATCTGTATGCCCTTCTATTTTAAAATTATAGCCTCTAGAACTTAAAACGCCAATAAAAGATGCTATTTTTTGAATAGAATCTCTATTCTCTTCAAGCTTAACATCTGCACTAGCAGAATCAAAAAATGCATCTGCTGCCAGAGATATCACAATACCTCTTTCTTCTTGTCTAACCACAATATTTTTAGACTGAATCTTCTCAATAAATTCAATCATAGATTTATTTTTAGCAGTCTGAGATGCTTGTTTATTGCGCACAGTAGAAGGTAAAGACATAAAACTATTGCTCAAATAAGATAATTTACTAAAATCTAAAGTTTTACCACCCTTGAAAAATCCCGCACCCGTGAAAGAAGCAGACATTATCCTTATTACATTTTCTTGAAAAATAATATCATTTAATGAAAACATTGTAACAAAAAACACAAGCAGTAAAGTAACCATGTCTCCATAAGTCAACATATAATCTGGGGCACCATCATCACATTTTGAAGGTTTTTTAATTCGCAAAGCCATTATTCACCCCCAATGCTACTACTAAGCTGGCTTCGATCTTTGGGAGTCAAAAACGTCATTAATTTTTGCTCTAAAATTCTAGGATTATCTCCAGACTGAATCGATAAAACACCCTCAATTATCATTGTCTTTACTGCAGCTTCCTCAGAATCGATTTTCTCCAACTTAAGTTGAACAGGAATAAACATTAAATTTGCCATTATAGTTCCATAAAGAGTTGTAATAAGAGCAACAGCCATAGAAGAACCAAGCGCGGACTTATCTTCTAGATTGCCAAGAAGAGCTACAAGCCCAATAAGAGTACCCGTCATACCAAAAGCTGGAGCAAGCTTTGCCCAAGTTTTAAAAAGATCTGAGCCAACCTTATGCCTTTCTTGCATTTGATCAAGCTCTAAATAGAGCATAGTTCTAATTACCTCAGGATCTGCACCATCAACAACAAGCCTCATTCCTGACTTAAAAAATGGGTCATTTATTTGTTCAAGCTCATCATCAAGAGATAAAAGACCTTCTTTTCTGGCCTTTTCTGAAAGCTCTACTAATATTTTTATAATGGAAATCTTAGCATATGAATTTCTTCTAAAGAAAAATCCCAAATACGTTGGAATTTTTTTTACAGCAATAACTTCTGAAGAAGCCATAAGAGCAGAAAAAGATCCAACAACAGTAATAAAAACAGAGCTTAAATCCCAAAAAACACCAAGTCCTGTGGGGGTAAATGCCATAGAAATTAAAATAGCTCCAAATCCAACTCCCCACCCAATTATACTAGCTAAATTCATAATTCAACGCCCCCATTTCCTTCTCCTAAAATTTTTTCAAAAGAAGCAACTTCTTTCCTATACAACTTAATCCTATTGACCACCTCTTCAACTTTTTCTTTCACAATTAACTTCTTACCGTTCATAAGAAGAATTGTAGTATCAGGATTAGCTTCAATACTTTCAATATGATAAGGATTTAAATAATATCCATCACCATTAAGCTTAGTTACAAAAATCATATGCTAAAAAACAATCTTAGATTAATTTTTCAATCTTACAAGTTCTTGCAACAATTGATCAGAAGTAGTAATGGTTTTAGCGTTTGCTTGAAATCCTCTTTGGGTCACTATCATATCTGTAAACTGCTCTGCAAGATCAACATTGGCCATTTCTAAAACACCAGATCTAATATCGCCAAGTCCAGCAAGTCCAGTTTCGCCTATTCTAACTTGACCTGAATTGCTTGTTTCTACAAAATTAGTATCACCTGATTTCGCAAGTCCTCCGGGATTCATAAAAGAAGCAAGAGCAATTTTACCAAGATCTCGCCTTATACCATTTGAATAAATGCCAACTATAACACCATTTTGATCAATTTCATAATTTTCCATATATCCCATGCCATATCCATCTTGAATAATAGCCTTTGTGCTACTAGAATCAGCAAACTGAGTGATTGAATCGGTATAACTTCCAACTGTTCCTAATTTCAAATTTACAGTTTGCTGCTCACCAACTTCACCTACATTTGCGCCTAAAACATTAAATGTTATAGGAATTTGAAGAATATCTCCTTTTTGGCCTGGTTGGCCATTTAAAGACGCCAATGCTCCTTCATTGTCAAACCCAAGTGTAAAATTTGAATTTTGCTCGCCATTTATGAACACCGTTGCATTCCATAAATTAGGCGTATTTAAATCTTTTACAACCCTAAGTTCAAGCGTGCTAACATTTCCAAAACTATCATACAATGACTTATTGACAACCCAAGTTCCACGTGCAATATCTGCAGGACTTGCACCTTCTTGAATTAAAGGCAATCTCTTATCAAGATTGCAAGCAAAAGTAACGTTTTTAGTAGACTTTGCTCCCTCTTTATCTCCAATCGGAATAATCAGATCCTCAATATCAGCCGCTGTATTGATAACTTTTTCACCTTCTAAATCTCTTGCCATCCAGCCTTGAATTCGCATTCCATTTGCAGGATTTACAAGATGTCGATCAGAGTCCACATCAAAGGCGCCGGCTCTTGTATAAAATAAATTTTTACCTTCTTTTAAAATAAAAAATCCATTACCACTAACCCCAAGATCAGATGCTTTTTGAGTACTTTGAAAAGCTCCTTGAGTGTGAATAGTATCAATTGAGGCAACATTCATACCTAATCCAACTTGCTTGGGATTAGTCCCACCACGAGAATCAGTAGGACGAGAAGCCCCAGAAATAGCCTGCGATATCATATCTTGAAAATTCACTCTTCCCTTTTTAAAGCCAATTGTATTTACATTAGCAATATTGTTACCAACAACATCCATTCTTGTTTGATGGTTCTGAAGCCCAGAAACACCAGAATATAAAGACCTCATCATATAATTACTCCTCCAAACCTACCGATAATATGTTTTTATATACATAATAATTACCATTAACCATAACTTGAGGTATTGCGCCTGTCTTAATGTTTGTAACACGACCTTCAACAATCTCCCCATCACCATGCTGAAATTTAATTACTTTACCTAATAAATCCAAATCTTTTCTTATTCCTAAAGAAGATGAAAGTTTTTCAAATGACTTGCTCATATTAGTCATTTGCTCAAGAGACGAAAATTGCGCCATTTGAGCAATAAATTCTTTATCCTTCATTGGATTTGTAGGGTCTTGATACCTAAGTTGAGTAATGAGCAACTTCAAAAAATCATCCTTACCAAGATTAACCTTATTAGATATATTCTCAACATTAAAATCTGTTTTTTTTTTAATTTTACTGCTAATATCTAAATTAAAAATACTTTCAACACCGTTCATTTTATTCATTTAACTCCACCCTCTAAACAATTAAATTAACATTTTTATCTACATCGTAAGAAAATTCAACTTCTTCTTCAATTTGAAAAAATTTATTATAACCAAAATGAAAATTTTGATCCTTAGGGCCATCTTTAAAATCTTTAGAAAAAGAATTTAAATTTTCACCCGCAAGAAAAAGATTTAAGCTGGCATTAAAACCACTCTCACCAAGCATTTTATTTAATGAATGCATATTTTGGTCAAAAAGCATTTTAACATTTTGATTATCCACTACAATCTTTCCCAATAAATTATTATTCGAATCAAGATTTAAACTAATTCGTATACTACCAAGCTCTTTGGGCTTTAAAACCAACTTAATCTCTCCTGTATTATTCGATTTTAACACAACTTTAGCTTTATCCACAATATTTTTATTAATCTTAAGATTCCATTCAGGCTTTAAGCTACTGACAAAATCAAAACCTTCAAACTCTTTGGCGTTTTTTATATTATAATTAGCAAATTCTTCAACAAAGCCATTTAAAAAATCGTTTGATATTTCTTTAACTTTATATCTATCAACAAAATTTTGACCATCAATTGCATTCAAGCCAAACTTTGAAAAAACAAAATCATTATGATCACCATTATTCTTTTTGAAATTTTTCACATCAATGTTAATAACATTTTTTTCTTCCTTTTTATCATTTAAGCTTATCTGATTATAATAATCATCAATCAAAGCAGTTAAAAAATCAAACCCCAAAAAAGAACTCAAATCATTAAAAGATACACAAAGTTTTTCGATTTTTTCAAAAAATTTTTCTTTGCCGAGAAAATCAAAATTAGATGATAAGCTTTCTTTAATGCTATTTAAACCTTCAAAATCTACAAAAACACTCATTCTGGCAATCAAAGATTTCAAATCGGAAACAAAAGCCTCATTTTCAAGTTTTTTTAAAAAAAGGGATTTATCTAAAGGTGATTTTTTTAAATTTTTAGCAATAAGTCCATTGTCTTTAAAAAAATTTAAAAAATCAAATATCATAAATTTTGCTTTAGCTAATTTTTTAGATTCAAAAGACAAGACATTTAAAAAAGAACTCGAATTTTCTCTAGATTCCATTTTAGAAACATTTAAATTTAACCCTTTAATTGTATTCAATAAATTCAATTTGTTACCATAAGCTTTACTTAAATTTAATAAATTACTCATATAAACACTACTCCAATGAACTAACAGACATTTTTCTAATCAATATAGCAGCTTTTTTAGAATCCATAAGAGACAACCAATAAGGAACAATTGATAAACGGCCCTCTTTTTTGGAAAGCTCTTCAATTTTTCGCATATAAGATATTGCAAGCTCAGGATTTAAATCCTCAAGCCGCTTAACAGCATCTTCTGGTGGCATATTCATTAAATATACAGCTGTTTGCAAAATATTTGCTTCCTCATCATTATATTTATTTATAATGTCATCTATTACCTTTTGTTTTAAATCTAAATCTTTCTGCTTTTGTTTAAGCTCAAATTCAAGCTTATTTAAGCTGTCTTCTTTTAACTTTAAGTCTTCTTTAAGCTTTTCAATCTGCTGATTCTTAATATCAATAGCTTCTCTTTCCTTCACAAGTCTAGCTTCATCAAGAATTATATTAGAATTATGATCAAAGACTAAAGAAGCTTCTCCTAAAAATTTAGTTCTTACGAATTCGGGGAAATATCTCTTAGTATTATACATTCCAAGAAAATCAATAAAGAATAACACAAAGCAAAATAACACAACAATTATAAATAACAAAAAAAATACCCTAAAAAAGAACGATAAAAAATTATTCACTTTCATTCCTTAGATTTTGACAAACTTTATAATTTACATGCTCATCTAGCAATAAACTTTCCTTTTTTTCTCTATTTTTAATTATAGAATTATTTAAAATTTTTATTAATATCTTAATCTTTTTTTCTTGCCTATATTTATTCACGTAAATATCATAACACTCGTTATAATGCTTTCTCAGCTCTTCAAGAATTTTAAAATTTTGGGTTTTTTTATAATTTAAACAGTCTACATACCCTCTTATGTAAAGATCATTAAAGTTATTCAGATTTTTTAAAAGATTAGGAATTCCATCTGAAAACTGATTTATTTTTGAAATTTTCTTATTTATATTCATTAAGTCTCTCTCGCTTAGTTTTCGAAAGTAAGATCTAATTGTCAATATTTTATTAAGCTTTTGTCTTCTAAAGTTTAAATCATTCAAGATAATATTTCCTTTATTTCATCTTCTAAATTTTCAAAATCAAATGTTTCATTTATTCCTTGAGAAATAAAATCAATAATCTTAGGATACTTTGAAATTGCAAAATCAACATCCTTATTAGATCCTTTAAGATAAATTCCTGTTCTAATAAGATCTTCATAATCTTTATAAATAGACAATAAATTTCTAGCTTTCAAAATTAATTTTTGTTTTTCTGAACTCATTATTCTATGAATAGATCTTGAAGTTGAACTTAAAACATTTATTGAAGGATAAATTCCTCTGTCAAACAAATCTCTGTCTAAAATAATGTGACCATCCAAAACAGCCTTAATATTATCAGCTACAGGTTCTGTAAAGTCATCTCCCTCAACAAGAACAGTATAAAACCCAGTAACACTTCCTCCATTACCATTAAAACCCGATCTCTCAAGCAAAATTGGAATTTCAACAAAAACAGAAGGTGGATAACCTTTAGCTACTGGAGGCTCTCCTAAAGAAAGAGACATCTCTCTTTTAGCATTTGCAAACCTAGTAATAGAATCAAAAAGCAAAACCACATCTTTGCCTTGCTCCCTAAAGTATTCTGCTATCATAGTAGCAACATAAGCTCCCTTATACCTTGATATGGGCGATTCATCAGAAGTTGAAACAACTAAAACGCTTTTTTTTAAACGCTCTTCACCAAGTTCATATTCAATAAATTCATTAAGCTCTCGACCCCTTTCCCCAATAAAAGCAATAACGTTTACATCTGCATTTGAATTTTTTGCAATCATGCCAAGCAAAGTAGATTTACCAACTCCAGAACCAGAGAAAATACCAACTCTTTGCCCTTTTGCGACTGGCAAAAACCCGTCAAGAACTTTAACCCCTGTTAATATTTGCTCTTCAAAAATACTTCTATTAATTGGATTAATTTTTTCAAAAATTAACTCTTTATAGCTATTGTTCAAAAATGACCCTTTATTATCAATGGGTCTGCCAAGAGAATCAATAACTCTTCCTAAAAGCTCATCACTAAGATTTATTTCTAACCCTTTGTTTAAAGAATAGACTTTATTTCCAACCTCAATCCCGCTAAATCCTTCATAAGCCATAAGGCTAACATAAGGACCATTAAATCCTAAAACCTCAGCACATACCTTTTTATCATTTCTTTGATCAATTAAACACAAATCTCCAATAGCACACTGAGGTCCCAAACTTTCAACTAAAAGACCTTTTATTTTTTGTACCCTGCCAACAAAAGAAACAGTTTCAATGTCATCTACTTGTCTTAAATAATTTTCAAAAAAATTGCTCACTAAAATTCCTTTAGATACTTAACTTAATAACGAAAAATTTTTAAACTTTTCCTCTATTTTATCAAGTTGAGAAGAAATGCGCGCATCAATCTCTCCAAAATTAGTTTCAATTATACAACCACCTTTACCTATGTTGGGATCTTCTATAATCTCTAAATTTTCTATAACATCAAATCTAGAAATAAAATCATTCTTTTTATGTCTAACAATATCTAAATCATCAAGATTTACGCGGATGGTAATCTGTGTTTTATCTTTTACCCTTTTTAAAACTTCATTAACATTTTCCAAAACAATATCTTTTTGAGAATCTGTAATCCTCTTAATAACCTTAATTGCAATTTGCATAACAAGACTTACTATCTGAGCACTCGAAGATTCAAGAATACCTTTCCTTTCAGCGATCAAAGATGCCATTATAGAATGCAATTTTCTCATAACCTTGTCAAAATCTTCAAAACCACTTTCATAACCTTTTCTGTATCCTTCTTCCCTTCCTTTAGCTGTTGTCATCTCAAGATCTGTTTTTAATTTTTCCTCATACTCTCTTGCTAATCTTTCAATCTCAGCATTAGATTCAGCATCAATAGATTCTTTCTTATAAATAGCTTCTCTTTGCAAAAGATCTGCCTCTTGCTTGGCGGCCTCTAATACTTCATTGGCCTTTGCCTTAGCCTCTTCAATGAGCCGCTTAGATTCAATTTGAACTTCCTCTTTAGCAAGCTCTTGCCTTTTAGTAAGCTCTTCCTCAAGTCGTAATTTTTCATCTCTTAAAAGTTGTAACTCTTCTTTAAGATTTGTGATTTGACTGTCTATGTCATAAACCTTGCCTTCCTTCTCTTTGATTTCCAAAGATTCAAAAACAGGCTTTGCTATCTCAACAAACTCAAACTTTACTAAATTATCAACTTCTGATGATTTATATAAAACCTTAGGCAAACAAAACTCCTTTATTAGACAAGCACATCTTCTTCACCACCCCTTGAAATAACTATTTCTCCCTGTTCTTCTAATTTTCTAATAAGAGAAACAATTTTTTGCTGCGATTCCTCAACATCTTTTCGCCTAGTAGGTCCCAAAAATTCCATGTCCTCCTTAAGCATTGAAGCTGCTCTTTTTGACATGTTTTTGAAAATTTTTTCTTGGACAGGAATATCTACAGATTTTAATGCTTTTGCTAACTCTTGACCATCTATTTCTCTTAAAACCCTTTGTATAGATCTGTCATCAAGCAAAACTATGTCCTCAAATACAAACATCTTCTTCTTAATCTCTTCTGCAAGCTCTGGATCTTCTTCTTCAAGAGATTCAATAATAAACTTTTCCGTCTTTCTATCAGCCATATTAATTATCTCAACAACATTGTCAACTCCTCCTGCTGATGTATAATCTTCTGAAGAAAGAGAAGCTAGTTTTTTTTCAAGAACTCTCTCAACCTCCCTTACAACCTCAGGAGAAGTTCTATCCATCAATGCAATTCTTCTTGCAACATTGGTCTGTACCTCTGTGGGCAAACTAGAGAGAATAAAAGAAGCCTTTTGAGGATCAAGATATGAAAGGATTAAAGCAATTGTTTGGGGATGTTCTTGTTGAATAAAGTTTAAAATATTTGCAGGATCTGCTCTTCTTACAAATTCAAAAGGTCTAGACTGTAAAGCAGAACCCAAATTATTAATAATATCAACTGCTTTTTGAGTTCCAAGAGATTTTTCAAGAAGTTCTCTTGCGTAATCAATTCCGCCCTTTTGAATAAATTCTTGAGCCATCATTAATTCTTTAAACTCTAAAAGAACATTATCTTTAAGCTCAGAAGTAATTGTCTCAAGCTTTGCTATCTCAAATGTCAAAGACTCTATCTCTTCTTGAGAAAGATACTTAAACACTTTAGAAGAGATTTCAGAACCTATTGAAACCAACAAAATAGCGGCCTTTTGCTTACCTGTTAAAGCAGAAACATCCAGAATCTCCTTTTCTTTCTTTTCTTCCATATCAATTACTACCTTTTACGCGTTTTTCAAAAGCCATGTTCTTATAAGCTTAGCAACATCTTCTGGCTTTTCTCTGGCCAAAAGCTCAGCATTGCTTTGAAGCTCATCGCCTTCTCTAATCCCACCAACAACATCGTCAACGCCAATATCGTCACCACCATCCATTAAGGCTTGTTGACGTCTTAAATGTGCTTGCTTTGCCAATTCTTCTTCTCTAAGACGTCTTCGTCTTTCAAGCTCTCTAGAAATAGCAAAAAATATCGTAAATACTAAAATTAATAATGAAAATACTATGCTTGCAATAAATAAAAAATATTTAAACCTTTCACTTGCAAAATAATTTTCATCTATTTTCCTAAATTCATTCATACGATCAAAAGATATATTTCTAACCGTTATTGAATCGCCTCTTTCTGGCTTATATTCAAAAGAGCTTTGCAAAACATCTTCAATATTTTTTATTTCTTCCAATGCCATAGGCTTATATTCTCTTTTTCTCATTCCATTTTCTATTACGAAATCTCCCTTCTCGTCATACACAAAATTCCAAATACCATCCACGAAAATACCAAGAGAAACGCCCACAATCCTAGCGGGCTCTTTTTCACTTGTAGATTTTTTTTCATTCAAAGCAACATTTTTGATCTCTTGAGACTCATTATATTTACCAGTAATATCACTTAAATCTTGATATTCAGGAGGAGTATTGCCTTCCTGCCCAGGAGGTCCCCAAGGACTATATCCTTGACCCTGATACTCTTTTTTTTGAGTCTGAGAAGAAATAATAGTTGAATCGCTTACTTTTCTGGTATTATAAGAAGCTTTTGGATCTTGAGATTGAAGCTCAATAGGAGCATACTCTTTAGACTCTGTGGTTTCTTTTGAGGTATCAAGCTTTACATTTACTCTTGCTATCATAAATCTATCAACTGACAAAACTTTGCTTAATGCGGAGTCGATTTCACCCCTAAGCATGGCCTCATACTTAAGCTTTAACTTACGTTCTTTTTCTGCTAAGTCTATTCTATCTATTCCATCTAAATTAGAAAAATCATTCAAAATTGTTCCGCTATTATCAACAATAGCAATATTATCAGATTCAAGACCCTCAATGGCATACTGAATAAGCTTAACAAGTCCTTCAACTTTTTTTCTATTGGTAATAATATCCGAACCAGGTCTTGGAGTAATTCTAACAGATGCCTTAACAGGCTCTTGAGACTCTTTGAAAAGAGCTTTTTCGGGCATAACAAGATTCACACTAACAGCATCAACGTCATCTAAAGCTACAATATGCTGTTCAACCGCTCTTGTAATAGATCTTCTAAGATTAATGCTTCTTTCAAAATCAGTAATAGTCCACCTATCAATATCAAATAAAGCCCATGGATCCATATGAACAGGTACAAGCTCTTCTCTGACAAGAATTGCTCTCATTTTTTTTGCAAGCTTTTCATCATCTAAATAAATTCTTCCATCGGAACTCAAAAAATACTTAACATTTTCTCTGTCAAGTCTTTGCGATATTCTGTCTAAAAGATATTGATCTTTAATTTCAACTCCAAAAAGAGCAATGCTTTGTCTTTTAGTAGAAAACCCTATTAAAAAAACAAACGCAAGAATCACAAAAAAAATAATCAATCCTAAGGCTATTTTCTGAACTGTACTAGCTTTTTTGAAGATTCCTTTTGCTGAAACAAAAAATTTAGTAAAAAAATTGCTCAAAATCTTATGGCTCCTTAACGAATATTGATTATATCTTGATAAGCCTTCACACCTCTCTCAACAACGGCCTTTAAAAGGCTTAAATTCATATTCGCTCTAGACATTGCTATTACAACGTCATGAACATCAATGCTACTAGGCCTAAGAATAGCTTGTTCTGTAACTTTAGAAACATTTAATTGGCTTTTGTTGACATCTGTAATCGAATTTATTAAAACATCCTTAAAGGTTTCAATATCATTGTCTTTGGCATTACTTTTAGAACTAAAAAGATTCGCATCAAAATGCAAAGGATTTTTTTTAACCAAATTGACATTATTATCTTTAAAAAAAGCATCTGTTCTCACCAATAATCTCTCCTTTAGCCTTGAAGTATAGCTAATGCACTTCTAAACATAGATTTACTACTATTGATGACAGTAGAATTTGCCTCATAAGCACGAGAAGCTGAAATCATATCTACCATTTCTTCAACTAAATTAACATTGGGAAGCTCCACATAACCTTTTCTATCCCCAGAACCTATTGAATCGGGATGAGTGGGATCATATTTTAACTTTAATGGAGATTTGTCTTTTTCAATGCTAGCAACCCTAACTCCTTGACCAATGCCATTATCAAGATAATCCGGAATAAAAGGCCCTTTCCAATAAGGATTATTAACCCTTGGTGCAAAAATAATCCTTTGCCTTCTATAAGGTCCACCATCAGGAGTTCTAGAAGTAGAAACATTTGCAATGTTATTAGAAATAACATCAATCCTCAACCTTTGTGCAGTTAATCCCGTTGAAGCTACATTAATGCTTGAAAATAATCCCATTTTACATTCCTTAAAATATTAATTTATTTTAATACAATATTTATACTTTTAAAATAATGCGCCTGAACATTAGTCATAAGATGATACATCATTTGATTTTGTACAAGTGCCTTAATTTCAGAATCGATATCAACATTATTGCCATTATTATTCATAGTTGAAAAATGGTCAAGAACTCTGTGCGGCTTGACATCTGAATATTTTAGATTTTTAAACCCAGACAAGTGCTTGTCACTAGATTTAATTAAGCTTAGATCATTTTTATCTTTATTTAAAAAAGCCTTTTCAAACTCTGACTCAAAAGAAATTTTGCTTCTTTTAAAATTTGGAGTATCTACATTTGCTATATTATCAGAAATAACGCTTTGTCTTAAACTTAGAACATCTAAATACCTATGTGAGAAATCTAAAGACCTTTCAAAATCATTCAAATTAAAACCCTCCTCTGTTTAAAATTGCTTTTAACTAAATTATATAATAATTTAAATCTTTTTGTTCGCTAATTTGTATTTTTTTATTAACATAGTCCAAGTTTATTTCAAATTTTTTCAACTTACTACCAGGCACTTCAAAAAAAAGATCTGCAAGCACTCTTTCCATTACACCGTGAAGTCTTCTGGCACCAAGATTTTCATTCTCAAGATTCATATTAAAAGTAAGCTCTGCAATTCTATCTATAGCCTCTTCGCTAAACTTTAAATCTAAGTTATAAACCTTAAACATAGCAACATATTGTTTTATTAAAGAATTTTTTGTTTGTTTTAAAATTTTTTTTAAATCGTCTATGCTTAGGCTCTTAAGTTCAACCTTAATCGGAAATCTTCCTTGAAGCTCGGGTATTAAATCAGAAGGCTTGGCCAAATTAAATGCTCCTGCTGCAATAAATAAAATATGAGAAGTATCAACTATTCCGTATTTTGTATTAACTTTAGAACCTTCAATAATTGGCAAAATATCTCTTTGAACACCTTCTCTGGACACATCATTGCCACTTCTATTCTTAGCAGCTATTTTATCAATCTCATCAATAAAAATAATTCCCATATTTTCAACTTTAGATTTTGCAATATCTGAAATGTTTTCGTGATCGACCAATTTTTCAAGCTCTTCTGCTAATATTATCTCTTTTGCCTTTTTAATCTTCAATTCTCTTTTCTTTTTTCTATCAAATATATTCCCCAGCAAACCACCAATTCCCATATCGATCTCTTCAAAATTACCGCCCGTAAATATTTCTATTGTGGAAAATGGCATTTTACTAGAAATTTGTATTTCAATAGTAGTATTATCAAGCTCGCCTGCTCTAAGCTTTCTTCTAAGTTTTTCTTTTACCTTTTCTTCTGCCTTTATTTCATTTGGATCCATATTCTCAGAATTACCAGATCCTTTAAAAAGACTCTCAACTATTCTCTCCTCTGTTCTTACTAAAGCATCATCTCTTACAGTGCTATACATCTCTTCTTTTACCATATTAACTGCAATGCCCATTAAATCTCTAACCAT
This sequence comes from Borreliella bissettiae DN127, assembly GCF_000222305.1. Lineage (GTDB taxonomy): Bacteria > Spirochaetota > Spirochaetia > Borreliales > Borreliaceae > Borreliella > Borreliella carolinensis. The sequence continues at coordinate 303,361 of NC_015921.1, forward strand.
AGATTCAACATCACGGCCAACATAACCAACCTCAGTATATTTCGTAGCTTCAACTTTAATAAAAGGAGCTTTGATTAATTTAGAAAGTCTTCTTGCAATCTCGGTCTTTCCAATGCCAGTTGACCCAATCATAATAATGTTTTTAGGCATTACCTCATCTTTTATTTCTTTTGGAAGTCTAGACCTTATATATCTATTAACAAGAGCAATTGATACTAATTTTTTAGCTTCATCTTGACCTATTATATATTTATCAAGTTCTGCAACTACATCTTTGGGAACTATGTGGTGCTCCTCTAATTTATTCATTTTCAATCTCCTCAAGCACAATGTTAGAATTAGTATATATACACACTCTTGCTGCTATTTTCAAAGATCTAAGTGCAACCTCAAAAGCACTTAATTTTTTGTTCTCCATGTAAGCAAGCGCTGCTGAATATGCATAATTACCACCACTGCCAATTGAAATAACATCCTCTTCAGGCTCAACAACATCACCGGTGCCAGAAATCAAAAGAATATTGTTAGAATCAGCAACAAGCATCATAGCCTCAAGCTTATGAAGTATTTTGTCAGAACGCCAATCTTTTGCAAGCTCAACAGCTGCCCTTTTAATGTCAATCAAACCATCACCTTTTGCCTTGATTTTTTCTTCAAATTTTTCAAAAAGAGTAATTGCATCAGATGTTGACCCTGCAAATCCTGCCAAAATTTTCCCATTAAGCAATTTTCGTATTTTAACAGCATTACTCTTTAAAACAGTATGTCCAAAAGTTACTTGTCCATCTGCTGCCACCACAGTCTTACCATTTTTTTTTATTGCAATAACTGTGGTTCCTTTAAAGCCCATATTACCCCCTATTTATATATCTCTTTTAAAAGCTCTCCAATAAGAACATCAGACACATTTTTATAATCACAACACTCTTTAGAATCATCTTCAATATTATTGGAATCTACATATTTAATGTTTAATAAATCATAAAGATCCTTAACAGTTTTTATCTCTTGCGCGCCACAACCATACAATTTTACGGCTCCAGCACCACAAAAATCTAAATCATAAACATAAATGTCAAGTCCCAAGTCAAGGCCAAGTTCGGCCGTAATTAAAGCTCCAGATTTTAAAGGCGCATAAGTTATAAAAATAGCATCTGAGAGGCCCGAGACCAATCTATTTCTTTTAGCAAAAAAATACTTTTGAATTTTATCAAATGGTAAAGTCTCAGTAATTATTCCTCCGCCTTGTTCTAAAAGCTTAAAAACATATTTTCGATTTTGCTTAGGATAAATATTATCAATATCTGTTGGAATAACGGCAAATGTCCTCTTGTTCTCATTTATTGCTGCTATATGGGCCTCAATATCAGCCCCAATTGCAAATCCAGAAACAACCTCAACACCATTTTTTGCAAGATGAGAAGAAAATTCTCTTGTTCTCTCAGCAAGAGCTTTGCTAATTCTTCTAGAACCAACAACGGCCCAAGACAATGAAGAATAATTTGGCAAATTGCCTTTGTAGTAAATCGCAAAAGGAGGGTCATAAATTCTTTTAAGCTTATTAGGATAAAACTTAGATCCCAAAATAGCAACTTTGGCCTTTGTCCTTTGAATAACTTTTTCTTGCAATTCTACTAATTTTAAATCGGGCAATTTAAACAATCTTCTAAATGATTTTAGAAGATAAGACTCAATATCGCTTTGGGTCAATTTAATAACATCGTTAAAATCAAAGTTATTAAAAAGTTTTAATTTTTCTTTGCCTTTTAAAAATTTCAAATTATCAATATAAAGCAATTTCATCATAAATAATTACTTCAAATTACTCATGATCCTAGAAACACTTTCTTTTTGCTCCTCAGTTGAAGCCTTTTTACTAGCTTTATCATAAAACAATATAGCATTACCAAGATCACCTAGCGAATAATAATTTGCGCCCCTTAACATGAAAAACTCAAAATAGTCCTCACCCATATCATCAAGTTTGTTTAAATAATTTTTAGCTTCAAGTTGTTTGTCAAGATCATATACATACATATTAGAAATGGCAAAAAGAGAATCTTTAAAATCATCTCTAATTGAAAGTGATTTTAAAAAAGAATTTTCAGCAAGAATTATGTATTTTTCAACTTCATCCTTTACTCTTAAATTTTTAGCTAAATTATAAGAAGCAACACCTATGTAAAAGTGAGATAAATAATTATTGAGATTGATTTCTAAATTTTTAGCAAAATATTCAATAGCAGGTCCATACTGACCAAGCCTAAAAAATTCAAGACCAATTAAATTAAAAAATCTGGCTTTCTTATCGATAGAATTAACTATCTTTAAAATATTTTTATCTTCTTTTTTAATAAATTCTTTATAAAGTTCAATCTTAGATTCAGATCCGCCGCCTGAAATTTCCAATTCTCTTAATCTAAGGCCAAGATTTGATTTTTCTTTAGACTCACTACCACAAGATAAAAATAAATTAACAAAAATTATTAACGACAAAATTTTCATCTAATCATCGCTACTTTTTTTATTTAAATTTCTAAGAAATGTTGGAACATCAATGTCATCATCAAAATAATTAACATTTTTGGTTTTTGCCGCAAAAGAAGAATCTTGTTGCTCATAAGATCCAGAAGGAATATTTTGATTGCCTGACATTAAAGTATCAAACTCTTTAGAGCTTAGGGTATTATTTTCTGGTGCACTTGAAATTTCTTTTTGCTTTTTAGATGCAAAACCTGTAGCAACAACTGTAACGTAAATCTCATCTTCAAGATTTGAATTAATGGCATGACCATATATTACAGTAGCCTCATCATCAACACTAACCGTGATTATTCCCATAATCTCTTCAAGTTCGAGCAATGAAAAATCATCTCCACCAGTAACATTAACAAGAAGTCCCTTAGACCCTTCAATGCGAACTTCTTCAAGCAGTGGATTACTAATAGCAGAAGTTGCAGCATCAACGGCTCTGTTTTCACCCTTGCCATATCCTATTCCCATTAAAGCATCGCCTTGACCTTGCATAATGCTTTTAACATCAGCAAAATCAATATTAACCTCTCCATGCTCAATAATAAGCCCTGCAATGCCCTGAACGCCCATTCTAAGAACATCATCTGCACGCTTGAAAGCATCTTTAATGGTGGTCCTTTTGTCAACAACAGTTAAAAGCTTTTGATTTGGAATAATAATCAATGTATCTACAGACTTCCTTAAGTTATTTATTCCTTGCTCAGCAAGTCTCAGCTTCTTAGGACCTTCAAACTTAAAAGGCTTTGTTACAACTCCAACTGTTAAAATACCAAGCTCTTTTGCAACTTGCGCAATAACTGGAGCTGCTCCAGTTCCTGTCCCACCTCCCATACCAGCAGTAATAAACACCATATCGGCACCAGAAAGATGGTTGCGTATAACATCTATGTCTTCCTCTGCTGCAGCTTGCCCAATCTCAGGCTTTCCCCCAGCACCAAGTCCTGCTGTAACTTTTGCTCCAAGAGCAATTTTTATGGGAGCAATAGAAGTTTGGAGTGCCTGAAGATCGGTATTGGCCACAATAAATTCAACATCTCTTACCCCATATTCAATCATACGATTAACAGCATTACTACCTCCTCCGCCTGCACCAATCACCTTAAGAATTGTAGGATTTGTAGTAGAATCAAATCTTCTTGTATGGCTATCAATCATATTATAATCTTTCATTAACGCTTCCTCCATGATTGGTCAAAACCATTCTTTCAAAAACCAACCTTTCAACTTTGAAGATATTTTATTTTTTCTTTTAACTTTACTGCTTACCTTCTTTAATTTATTGAATTTTTGTTGCTCGTGCTTATAAAGAACAAGGCCAAGAGCTGAAGAAAACTTGGGATCTATATGCTCTTCCCCAATTCCATTAATACTCATTGGTAAACCTATTCTTGCAGGATAATTAAACACCTCTTCTATTAAATTAGAAATACCTGGGAATAAAGCTCCTCCACCTGTTAAAACTATCCCACCATTAATTTTATTATAAAGTCCGCGCCTAAGTATTTCCGCTCTCATCATTTCAAAAATTTCTCTTAGTCTTGAATTAATTATTACAGACAACTCTTTTCTACTTTTCTCTTGGGGAGGTCGAGTTCCAAGATTTGGAATAATTACGGTTTCCATTTGACTCTCAAGAATAGACGGATGAGCAAGGCCAGCTGTTATTTTAATATTTTCAGCAACATCTTCGGGAACCTTCCAAACTTGCGCAATATCAAGAGTCACTCTATTAACACCAATAGGAATTACGCCTGTATAATAAGGAGAGCCATCAATATAAAGAATAATATCTGTTGTCCCTTTGCCCATATCAATAAACAAAACACCCATCTCGCGCTCTTCTTTAGAAAGAGTTGCATAAGATGAAGCTAAACTCCCAAGAACAACCTCATCAACAGCAAAGCCAGCCCGATTTACGCATCTGACTAAATTTTGACTAGAAGAACTAGAACCCGTAATAATGTGCACTTCTCCTTCAAGACGAATACCCATCATGTCTATTGGGTTTTTTATATGGGGTATTCCATCTACAATAAATTCCTGGGGAATAACATGAAGAATTTCTCTATCCATTGGAATAACAATTGCCTTTGCTGCTTCGATTACTCTTTCAACATCTTCTTCGTTAATCTCTCTTGTTCTTGAATTTATTGCAACAACACCGCGTGAATTGGTTCCCTCAACACTACTTCCAGACATAGAAACTGAAAGTGACGCAATGTCACATCCCGAGATAAGCTCTGCAGCCTCAATAGAATTAGATATTGAATCAAGAGCCGCTTCAATATTTATTAAAACTCCCTTCCTAACTCCTCTTGATATACTAGTGCCTATTCCAACAATTTCTAATTGATCATTTAAATTTACCTCAGCAACAACAGTACAAATTTTTGAAGTCCCAACATCTAAACCTACTATCAAATTCCTAGACACTAACTTTCTCCTAACAAAATGATATCACCACTTCTTAAATCTATAACGCCGGGTTTTCCTTTAAGTAAATTAACTGCAAGAAACACTTTATGCATCACATCCATTAAATCCATATCAACTGTTATCAATATTTTATTATATATACTTTTAATATACAAAATTACATTATAATCATAGAAATTCAATTTTAAAAAATTGACCTCTGATATTAAATTATACAAATATTTCTGATTTATTTTAAGATAATCAAGGCCTCTTACAATATTAAGCATTCTATCCTCTAGAAAATCTCCTACATTATTGTCACTTAAAACTAATCCGCTAATTATAGGTAAATCATAAATTAAATGCTTACTTTTTTCCAAAATTACACCATCTGATGCAATACAATAATAAGTAACACTACCATTTGCGTTTTCTAAAGCAACAGCAACGGGTATTCTTTTCTCTATTTTAATATTAATTTTATTGGGAAACTTAAGATCAACCTTAACATTTTTTACCCTTAAATCTTTTTTAAGATTCTCCTCATATATTCTAACATTAGCATTATGATAATATGTATTGGGCTTGATTCCTGAAATCTTAATTATATCCTCTTTAGAAAGAGAAATATCATTATTGATACTAATATACCTAATCAAAAAATAAGGAGATGCAAAAATAATAATTATTATTTCAAAAAAAATTAAAGACGTCAAGAAATATATATACTTAATTAAAAATTTTCTCTCAAAAATCATAACCTAACTCAATTTACGCTGCTGGGAAAATCCAATCAATTATTACTTAAATTTTTTGAAACATTTGAAATAAGGCCAGAAAGCGCCATAGTAACAATAATAGAAGATCCCCCAGACGAAAAAAACGGTAAATTTATCCCGGTGGGAGGCAAAAGACCAATTGCAATTAAAATATTCATTATGCTTTGAAGAAAAATTGCAAGACTTGAAATAAATGCAATAAAAAATTTAAACCTACTATTAGAATGAATAGCTATAAAATAACCAAAGTAAAAAAACAAAAAAAATAAGCTTATGGCAAACAAAACACCTAAAAATCCCAATTCTTCTCCAAGAACTGAAAAAATAAAATCCGAATTGGCCTCTGGCAATTTTCCAAGTTTTACCTCTCCCATTCCCAGCCCCTTACCTAAAATTCCTCCACTTTTTAAAGCATTAAGAGATGCTATTATCTGGTAACCTTTTCCAGAAGGATCGTCGTAAGGATTAAGAAAAGCAAAAATTCTAGAAACTCTATAAGGCTCAAGCATCAAAAATATAGCAGAAACTGGCAAAAAAGTAATCACAATAGCAAAAACATAACTAAATGCCATATTAGAAACAAACAAAACAATAAAAAAAAGAGTGGCAAAATAAATAGCTGTTGAATAATCGTTTTGCAAAATTATTAACACCCAAAAAATTGCAAAAATCAACATTGGCTTTATCCAGTACGAAATACCACCGTTTTTTCTTGGATCAAACTTACTCAAATAAGCTGAAAGATAAATAGTAAAAGATATTTTAAAAATCTCAGAAGGTTGAATACTAACACCTTGAAGGAATATCCATCTCTTTGCTCCGGAAATACTTGGGGATAAAAAAGTTGCCATAATTAAAAAAAGAGTTATAACCAATACAGGAAATATTGATTTTTTTAAAAAATTTAAAGAAATTCTCTCAAAAACAAGAAAAACTATAAAACTTAAAAAAAGATAATTAAGTCTTGTAAAAAATAAAAAATTTGGATTACCTGTCAATTCTAAGCTTAAGAAAAAGGAAGAAGTATAAAAAACTACAAGGCCATAGGCTACTAATAGTAGCAAAACAAGTAAATAGCATGTCCTAAGTGAATTTATCTCTACAACCATAATATAATTATCTGATTTTTATCGTGCTTAAAGCAATTATAGCAAATATTAACCCTATTATCCAAAATCTAATAACAACTTGCATTTCAGACCACCCAAGCTCTTCAAAATGATGGTGAAGTGGGGCCATTTTAAATACTCTTTTTTTAGTCTTTTTGTAAACAAGGACTTGAATAATTACAGACATGGTTTCAATAATAAAAACACCCGCAAGAATTGAAAAAAGTATTTCACTTTTTAAAATCAAAGCTGCCATTCCAAGAATGGCACCCAGAGCCAAACTACCCGTATCTCCCATCATAATTTTAGCAGGATAGGCATTAAACCATAAAAATCCAAAACTACCCCCAAGCAATGCCCCAAGAAATATTACAAGCTCTTCAGAACCTTTAATATTTGGAATATGCAAATAAGCTGCAAAATCAGCTCTGCTTGTAAGATACGCAATTATTATTAGAGCTCCTGTTATAACTATGCTCAAACCAATTGCAAGACCATCAAGCCCATCTGTTAAATTAAAAGAATTAGAAGCAGAAATTAAAATAAACATGCCAAAAGGAATGTAAAATATCCCCAAATCTATTTGAAAAGACTTAATAAAAGGAAAGTAGATTATACTAACATGCTCACCACCAAAATAATATAGAATGCCAACAGAAAAAAAAGAAAATATTATTTGACCATAAATCTTAAATCGAGCTTTAAGTCCATCTGAGGTTTTCTTTTTAATTTTCAAAAAATCATCTATAAAGCCCAAAAAAGCAAACTCAAACATAACAAAAACCATAATCAAAAAATAAACATTTAAAATGTTGCTCCAAAATACTAAAGAGATAAAAACACAAAAAAAAATAAGAATGCCTCCCATAGTAGGAATTCCTGCTTTTTCACTCAAATGTCTTTTAGGGCCATCTTCTCTTAAAATCTGATCGGCTCTTAATTTTTTTAACCTTAAAATAATATAAGGGCCCACAATCAAAGAAAGTAAAAATGCAAAAATTGTAGCATAAGCCATTCTAAAAGTAATATATTTGAGTAAGCGCAAACCCAAAAGGTAAAACATAAAAACCCCATTATCATCTAAATATAATTTAAAATTCTCTCAAGTCTGTTAAATCTTGAACCTTTAATGACAATAAAAACTGAAGGTTCCAAGCTTTTTAAAAAAAAATCAATAAATTTATCAAACTCGCTAAAGTAATATAAACACTTTTCAACTAAATTCTCAGAATCCCTAACATCTAAAAATTCTTCACCTATTAGAAAAATTTTATCAAAATTCATTAAAATAGCCTCTTGAATTAAATCTTTATGCGTTTTGTATGCAAATCCCCCAAGCTCTTTAAAAGACCCAAGAACTATAAATTTTTTGTTTTGGATATTAAGATCCAAAATCATATTTTTTAAGGCCATAAAAGAACCCATATTGCCATTATAAGAATCATTTAAAATCAAATATCCATTTTTTGTCAAAATTTCTGCCCTACCCTTTTGAAAAGCAGTTTCAATAAGCCCTTCTCTTATTTCTTTTTCTTTCATTCCTAAAAATAAAGCTAAATTAATGCACCCTATTGCATTAAAAATATTATGCCTACCTAGCAATAAAATAGAGTATTCAAACCCTTTGTAAACAAAATCAAAAGAAAATTTCCCTTCTAAAAAAGAAAATGATTTAATATTAAGATTTTCAAAATCAAAATAAACGATTTTAACATTTGGATTTGCGATTTTTGCTCTGTTTTCAAGATAACCACAATAATCATTCATTTCATTTGCAACAAAGATTTCAATGTTTTTGCCAATTATTTTGCTCTTTTCAAAAGCAATAGCTTGCAAATCCTTGAAGGCTTGCATATGTGCATAGCTTATATTCGTAATAATAACAATTTCTGGTTTTAAAATTTGAGATAAAAGATCCATTTCTCCAACATAACTAACTCCAACTTCAAAAACAGCATATTCTTCATTGCCCTCTACCCTTAAAATACTAAGAGGAAGCCCAATGTCAGAATTTAAATTACCCCAAGTTTTGTAAGTTTTAAATTTTTTTGAAAGTATACTATAAAGCATCTCTTTAGTTGTAGTTTTACCATTGCTACCTGTAATAGCAATTCTTTTAAAGCTTGTTTTTTCAATTAAACACGATGCTAAAGTTTGAAGAAGTTTTATTACATTACTTGTAAGCAAAAAAACTAACCCTTCATTATCATTTAAATATTTAACACACTCAGATTCATGATCTCTTGAACATACAAAACATTTAACACCCAAATCAATTAAATATTTAACAAAAGAAAATCCATCTACTTTATTTCCCCTATATGCAAAATAAAGACTACCACTGATATTATCATCCTTTATTTCTCGGCTATCTAAGGAGTAAAAAGATACCACTCTTTCAATATTTTTTATATTCCCCACAAATTTCACATCTTTAGAAGAGATTAAAATATCCTTAATCTTTATACGCACTCAAACCTCATTCTAAAATCTTTTACTCAACAAAAATATTTATATCTTCATTAGCTTTTTTTTCCAAATTTAATTCTCCAAAACAAAAACTCTCTATTCTATCGATATTTTCAAGTTCATATATTACTGTCAGCAATCTTAAATTATCATCAATAATAGTTTCCTGTTCATTGTCTAAGTGATTAAATTCTCTAAGCTTTACAACATATCTGAAATTTAAGTAAATATTAAAACATAATATAACTGTTAGTATCAAAATTAAAATACAATACACTTTAAATTCAATCTTACTTATGCTATTCATAATTTTTTTACAACTCTAAGTTTTGCACTCCTTGAGGGTTTGTTTTTTTTAATCTCATCAAAACTTGGAATGATAGGCTTTTTTGAAATCTTAGCATACAAATCACAGTTCAAACTTCTAAAAAAATCTTTTACAATACGATCTTCTATTGAATGAAACGTAATAATAGCTAAAATTCCATCTTTGGCTAAATTTTCTACCCAAAAAGGCAAGCTCCTTTTAAGCCTAGCAAGCTCATCATTTACATAAATTCTTAACGCTTGAAAAGTTTTTGTAGATGGATTTATTTTAACTTTTGAAAAAGGATAAACTTTGCTTATTATGGATTGTAGCTCTTTTGTGGTTTGTATTTTTTTAACTTTTCTATATTCTACAATAGCTTTAGAAATTCTTCTAGAATAATGTTCATTGCTTAAATTATAAATTAAAGCTTCAAGGTCATATTTACTGAAAGTGTTTACAACCTCGGCTGCACTAATTTTGCAAGAAGAAGAACAAAGTCTCATATCCAAAGGTTCATCTTCAAGAAAAGAAAATCCTTTTTTACTACCCTTGTAATGAAACATAGAAATACCAAGATCAACTAAAATAAAATTGGCTTTAACATTTAAAGGATAATTGACAAAAAAATTATCAAACCAATCATTAAAATATGTAATTCTCTTTTCAAAAACAAGAAGAAACTGCTTTGCTCTTTCTAAAATTTGGGGATCTCTTTCAATTCCAACCAAACTTAAAAAGTCATATTTCTCAAGAATCGCTTTTGCATGAACACCTTCTCCAAGGGTAGAATCAATGTATATTAAATCACTTTTTACGGGCAAATCTTCTATAAGCTTACAAATTGCATCAAGAAGTACTGGGAAATGAAAAGCATTATTATTCATTTAATTTAAACCTATAAATTATTTTTTTTTCATTTCCATAAACATCGCCATATTTTATTTTAAGCTCATTCTTGCCCTTAATAAAATTAAGATCATTTATCTTAAGACATCCCCCATTTTTTTTAATATTCAAAATATCTAATCCATAATTTTTCTCTTGAGCTAAAGTATGTGTATTATTAATCAAAAAAATATTTTGAAAATCTGAACGAAAAATGTTTTTATTATTCAAAATAGCTTCAAAATAATAAATTCCTTTAAGAGAATTTTCAAAAGATTCTGCTTTTTGTGTATGAAAATATAACAAAAGACTGTATTGACCAGAATCGACATTTAAATTTATGTTTTTTGACAATTCCAATCTTTCATCATCGCCCTTTCCCTTTAAAAAAACCCCGCCTAAAGTATAAACTGTCTCAGCAACCACATTGTTCCAATTTTTGATAACAAACAAAGGATTGACAATCTTTTTAGTACTAGGATCATTAACTACTAAATCAATAACGCTATTTTCATCTTTTAAAAAAATCTTTCCAAGCTTATAAAAAAACCCCCCAAAAACCTCTAAATTCAAATTTAAATCATTATCAAAAATGATTAAAATACTGCTATCCTTATTTAAACTATTTTTTGAATATAAAATTTTATAATTATTGGAAAAAACAGATACGGCCTTTTCCAAGGGCCTTAATCTTACTCCAATATTCAATTTATTATTATCCAACACACCAAAATCTTTAACTAAAGCAAACTTTTCATCATTTCTAAATTCCAAAAATGAATACAAATCCAAAATATTAAAGAAAAATATAAAAATAATTAAAATCACTGCGCCAATCCCAAGTATTTTAAATCATTATTATTATTAAAATACAAAAGTCCCTTTTCAAATTCAACAAAAGAGCTTATTTCATCTTTAATAAAAATATTATCAAACAATTTAAAAGAATTTGCAGAATAAGTTTTTATATTAATAATTTTTTCACTCTCAGAATAAAAATACACTCTATAAACATTTTGAAAATAATTATATGACGCTCTTAAAATAGAATTTTTATTTTCAACTTTAAATATTCTACCATTTTTAATATTTATCACCACAAGTGAATTTTTGCCTTCAATAAACAAATTATGATAATCATCTATTTTTATAAAAGTCTCAAAACTATTAATAGTTAAATTGTTTAATTCTAAAATTTTTTTATAATTATTCTCTAAATCAATTATTTCTAAAAAATACTCAGAATTACCTTTTAGTGAGACCAAATATTTATTATCAGAGCTTAATTTAACAAAATATGTTGGAAATTTTCTCTCTAAAAAATTTTCCATATAAATTATTTTACCTTGTTTGTATATATGAATCTCGCCATTAGAAAGCCCCAAAACCAAAACTTCATTATTGTAGTCCACACTTAAAATTGAAGATAAAAAATTGAGCATTAGTATATTATTCCCACTAGAATCATAAACCTCTAAAGTTTTATATAAATTGTTTAAAGTAAAAATTAAATTATTTATCGCAAAAACAAAATCCTTTAGCTTGAGTGTAAATAGAAATTTATTGTTTTTAACAGAAAAAACAGAATAATCTTCCCCAGAATTAAAAAGCACATAATAATAGTCTGAGTAGCTTATTAGGTTATCACTTAAAAGAGAATAACAAGATTCCTTGAAATTAAGACTTAAAACCTTATTTGATACAAAAACATTCTTGCTCAAATTTATATTTCTACAATCAGATTTATTTTTAAAATTCTTAAAATCATAAAAATTAGATACATTCATAGTAGATCTTATAAAAAAATCAATCAAAATTATAAATAATAAAAACAAACTTAAGATCAAAAAAAATTTTAATTTTTTGATCTTAATAGTACCCTCTTCTACATTAAAACTCAATGTAACTACTTTCCCCCCACCTTAATTTATCTATTTTACTTTAACTAAATCTGAACTAAACTTTGAAGACCAAACTCCATGAAACCTTGAAAATTTTTCAGCAGCTTCTTTTTGAGAGGCTATAGTAGCCAAAGCTCTTCCAGCTTCAAGATACGCAAGAGAATGTAGTCCAAATTCATGAGATCCACTAATCTCATATTTGCCCCTTAAAATAAAAGCCCCTTCTTCTAAAAGTTCCAACACTTTAACAAGGTGTTCAAATTGAAATTTATAATAAGGACTCTCAAGTTTTAAATTCTTAGAAAAATCTCTAAAATCAATAATATTTTTAGAAAAAACAATAAATTTGAGATACATATCCTCAAGAAAAACAAGAGTTTTAGAATCTTTTTTGCTAAAAATTTTAGCCAAATCAATTAAATAGCCTAGTTTTTTAACAATTAAAAATCTCTCTTCAGGATTTAAATTAAGAGCCTGGGGCATTTCAATTAACTCCCTTGGGGTAATGCTAAGAGCAGGACTAATAACTAAACTAAAATCAGAAATCAATCCAGACAAAATTTTTTTTATAGAATAATTCACTTTCAATCTAGGCCTAGTATAAAAATAATTTAAAGAAGAAATATAACTTAAAACATTTAAATTGAAATCAACAAGATTAAATGAAAGTTTAGCATTTGATGTAAATTCGCCAGTCTCTTTTATAGCTGCTATATCATTTAAAGTCCTTAAAATAAGATTATTAATATATACTATTTTTTTATAATTTTCATTATCAATTAAATCCATAAACACCTGCCTAACTCATACAAAGGTGATTTATCAGCTATCCAATATATTGATTTTAGCAAAAAACATATTAAATATTTTAACAAGTTATAAATTTATAAAAAACACCCTTGAAACATTAACTCTGCGAATAAACAAAACATTAAAATACTTATAATAAATTATGTAAAATTTTAATTAATTTTTAAAATTACCAAGTCTTAAAACATGCAAAACCCTCTAGCCTTATTAACGATTAGATCAAATCAAACTAAACATAACCAAGAAAAACTTTTATTAAAAAGAACACTGTTTAAAAAAACATTGAACTTACAACAATTTGTTTTTTAATCTCTTAACAAACGTATCCGTACAAAATGAGACAAAATTCAAGCTTCGAGAAGAAATTTTAAATTCAAAAACAACATCAACCCCGAAAGAACCAAAATTAATTCCATCCAAAAAAATTGATGCTGATGATATAAAATATTCCTTTGAAAAAGAAATAGAAAGTTTACTTAATTTAGAAAACACAAAAGAACGATTATAAACAGAATGCGGAGAAATAGGAGTAAGTAAAAATCCCTCAAGATCTGCTTCTAAAATAGGGCCCCCTGCTGAAAAAGAATATCCTGTTGAGCCTGTTGGAGTAGATACAATTATCCCATCACTTTTATATGATAAAAAACTCTCAGAATTAACCATAAGATCTACATAAATCATCTTATTAAGAACGCTCGATCGAATAATAATATCATTTAAAGCATATTTAGAAATTAAATCTTTACCCTGCTGATAAATTATCACATGGAGTAAAAATTTTTTATTAATAACAAAAGAATTATTAAAAAATCTATCTATGACTTTTTTAAAATCCTCAATCTTAATATCTGCTAAAAACCCCACCTTGCCCATATTAATTGAAATAATTGGAATATCAATATTTTCATTTTCAAGAAGCAAATTAACAGCTAAAAGAACTGTACCATCCCCCCCTAAAGTTATTAAAAAAAGAAAATTTTCTTTTGGAAAAGTAAATAAAGGTCCACCAACATCTATTAAAACTGCCTCAACAAAATGCTTGGTTTCTAAATAAACCTTAATATCATTGCCTAAAATACTAGCTCCCGACTTTAAGGTATTAATGCAAATAAGAACTTTATTCTTCATGCTGATCTTTATAAGGAATATCGTCAAATTCGCATTTATCAAAAATTTTTGCGATATCAATTAATACTAAATATTCACTCTCAAGATTATCAGTCTCTTCAAGTTTTACAACTCCAGATATATATTTTCTATCTAAAGTTTGTAAAGTAGCAGGAGGTTCTTGAACCCTAGATTCATCAAAGCTAATAACTTTAAGAACTCTATCAACAAAAATGCCTAAAAGTTTGTTTTTAATCTTAACTATTAAGTATCCTGTTAAAAGCATATCTTCTTCGGTTTTTGAAATAGAAGGAACCCCAAATTTAATATTTAAATTAACTAAAGGAATAATACTGCCTCTAAGATTATAAATACCTATAATATATTCAGGAACATTTGGTATAGCATAAATTCCTTCTGATGGAACTTTGATAATTTCTCTAATGTGCTCTATCGACACCCCATAGCTTTCTTTTCCTATTTTAAAACCTGCAACTTGAAGCTGTGAATTTGCGCCTTTAGAACTTTCTTTTCTAAACATATTTTTACCTTTAAATTTGTTTATAACAATTTGATTAACTTGCTACTTGCCAAAACTTTTACCTAAAAAATAAATTTCAAAAGAATTTTTCCTTACAGCCTTGGGTCTAATTTTTTTTACAAATTTAAAATATTTTTCAAATTTTTTAAAAATTTGCATCTCGTCTCCTCCCTGAAAAACTTTAACAAGCAAATTTCCTTTTTTAAGTAAAACTTCAAGCGATAAATCTATTATTCTCATGCTTAAGTTAAAAGAATTGCTGGTATCTACAAGTCTATTTCCAGTAGTCTTTGGAGCCACATCGCTAATTACAAGACTATAGGGTCTAAACGTATTAATTTTAAAAAATGTATCATCTGAAAATATATCTCCCTTTATAAAATAAAAATTATCAACATATCTAAGACCAATATCATTAATATCAACAGATACTAGAACCCCTCTTTTAAGCTTTTTATAAGCATATTGAGAAAAGCTGCCGGGTGACGCGCCAATATCTAAAACATTGCCAGAAGAAAATAAAGAAAATTTTTCATTAATTTCTATCAACTTATATACAGACCTTGCCAAATATCCTTCTCTTTTAGCTTTTCTAGAATATTCATCATCCAAGCGATACACATCAATCCCTTTAATACACTTTATTATACTTTTTCATTATAATTCTTATTATGCAAAATAAACTATTTTTAAAAAATATTGAAAAAAATATTAATAAAATCTTTTCAACAACTAATTTTTTAAATTTATTCAAAGATAACGATTTAAAATTTACTCTTAAAATAAAAAAGAATACCCTTGATTATATTAAAGCGCCAGCAATTGAAATTATTAATAGGGGTGGAAAACGAATAAGGCCAATGATAATGATTCTTTTGGCATATGCATTGGGGTTAAAAGAAAAAAATGCTAAATTAATCTATAAATTAAGTTTACTGCTTGAACTTCCTCATTCTGGAAGCTTGATTATTGATGACATCGAAGACAATTCGCTAAAAAGACGAGGCACAACAGCAATACATTTAATCTATGGAATAGATAACAGCATAAATGCTGGCAATTTAATTTATTTTTTACCTGCAAAATTAATAGAAAGATCAAATTTAAAAGAAAATCAAAAATTACTAATTTACGAAAATTTCTTTACAACTCTTTCAAATCTCCACCTGGGACAGGGAATTGATATTAAATTTCACAATGAATCATACATCCCAAGCATTAAAGAATACATTTCTTTAGTAGAATTAAAAACAGCTTCACTTTTTGGAATGGCTAGCTTTCTAGCTGCAATACTTACAAATAATGAAGACAAAGCTAAAAAAATTTACAGTACATTTTTAAAGCTTGGTGTTTATTTTCAAATAATAGACGATATTAAAAACATTAAAAATAAAATTAATGGTAAAGAATTCGGAGATGATTTGCTTGAAGGGAAAAAAAGCTTGCCAATAATTTATTTTTTACAAGAAAAAAAATTTGAACCAAAAATTATTTCAAAATTTAATCAAATAAAAAATACCAAAACTACTAAAGCAAGAAAAGAAATATTTAAACTAACGGAAATGATAAATTCATCAAAATCAATAAAAAACTCAACTATTGTTGCCTTAAAATATTTAAACGAATTTAAAACCGAACTCAATTTGTACCCGCTAAAAAATAAATATAAAAATCTACTAATAGATACTATTGAACAAATAAAAGAAGGAATATAATGAGAAAAACAATCATAATGGCACTTTTTTATGGCCTAATAGCAAATATTTACTCTGCTACAATAACATCAAGATTAAAACTTAATGAACAAGAAAGCAAATATATAATAGAAAAACTTTATCAAAAATCAATGTTGCTAAAAAATTTAAAAAAATATAACAAAGCAATAGTAAGTCTAAAAAAAATAATTAACATAGATCAAAATCAAGTTGATGCTCATCTTTTGCTATCAGAATTAGAATATTTAAATAAAAACTGGAAAAAAGCAATTATTAAATCTGAGGATTACTTAAAAATAATAGACTTTAAAGATAAAAAGAACTTTTTAGATATCTCTTGGGCCTACTTTTTAATAGGAGAAGTTGAAAATTCAATGGACTACATAATTAAATTTTTCCAAAGCGGTAAAGAATTGTTCAGAGAAAATATATTTATAGCAATTGATGCCCTTTTTAAAAAAAGTATTTATCATTTTATAAACAATGAAAATGCAGCATTTAATACAATATTATCCTCAACGTTTCAATTAGCACTAAATGACGACACATTGTTTATAATTTTTTTAAATAATTTAGAAATAATAAAACAAATACCCTTCTATTATTTTAATAGAAAAAAATTAGAAGAATTATATCTACAAATCAACACCCTAAAAACAATTCAAAACACAACATGCAGAACTTAAACTAAGGTCTATCTTTTCTCTTAATCAACGAAACCAATATATTTATTATTATTGCTACATAAAATTGAAAAGAAAGAGAAAAATAAGAATTTACATACTCTTGGGTGCGAAAAAATTGATATTCAAAAAAAACTATCAAAAAAGAAATTGGGAAAATTAACAAAGGATTTGAAAATGCAATATAAAGAATGCAAACAGCAAGCCAACCATTGTTTAATCCTAAATTATAAGAGTAAGCATTAAGACTTACCGCAATAAATGAACCGGCAAGACTTGCCGTGAAAATTGATACAAAAATTGCAAAAGATTTAAAGAGATTGCTTATTTTCTCACCCAAAATGTCTTCATAATTACCCGAAGAGATAAATTCAAAAACTGCTCTAATTCTTGAATAACTTATAACATAAATAGTAATAAATAAAAAAATAAAAAAAATAGCAATAAAAACAAAAATCTCAAAATTTCCAGATAAATTTAAAGTAAAACCAGGAATAAAATTAAAATTACTCTTCATCAAATAATCAACCAAAAAATAACAAAAAATATTAATGCCTATTCCTGCTATAAAAATATCATAATTTTTCTTTACTACAAAAGATAAAAAAAATCCAAACAAAAAGCTAATAAAAAGAGTGAAAATAGTTGACATAAAAATGCCATATCCCAAATAGATGAAAAAAGACGTTAAAAATATTGAAAGATACGAAATGCCTTCAATAGATACATTTAAAAGCCCTATTTTTTCTGTATAAAGAACTCCAAGTGCTAAATACGAAAATACAAGAGCCTGTTCAAAAATACCAAACATCTATTTTTTCCTAACTTTAATCAAAAACAAAGATAAAAAAATTGCAATAGATTGACAAAGACCAATAAATTCATACTTAAAGTCATAATTTATATTAAGAAAATTATTAAATTCGATTAATATTGAAAACAATAGGCTAAAAAATAATACATAAATATAATTAAATCCTGAAATTACAGCAACAATTAGGCTACTCCAACCAAGTCCTGAGGTTAGCCCTAAGACCAAATACGGTTTAAAAAACACTACAAACATAGAACCTGCAAGACCATTTAAAAAAGCGCTGCCAAATACAGCGAAAAATTTATATTTAAATTCATTTATATTAAAAAAAATATCTATCTTTTTTTTATTGCTTAATATTTCAAGCTGAAGCCCATAAATAGTTTTTTTGTGCATAAAAACATAGAAAAGCCAAACTGACACACCAAACAAAACCAAGTAAATAAGTGATGAATCTAAAGCAAATAAACTATTAATCCTTTTTGTCTGATTCGACAAACTACCTGTCTTTAACATATTCAAAATAAATCCATCTACCAATCTTTGATTTCCATAAGATATTAAAAGACCTGTTAGAGCGCTATTTAATCCGAAAAAAAAAGTAATAAAAAAGGGAATAAGCCCCAAAAGTCCTACAAAAAAAGAACTTAAAAATATCCAAAATATAAAATTAAAATAGGTAAATCCAAAAAAACTTGAAAATATATAAACGAAAAATGCCCCAAAATAAACCTGACCTTCATTGCCAAGATTTAATGAATTACTCTTGGCACAAGTGGCAATGCCTGTGGCCATGATTAAAAATAAAATAAAGCGCCAAGATATCATCTTAATATAAGAAAATTGGAAAAAATCACCAAAAAAATAACTAATACTTAATATCGAAAAAGAAAAAATTAATGCCATAAAGCTATTTCTAAATAAGGTCATAAAAATAGCAATTCCTTTAATTTTTCTTTACTAATCTTTTCTCTAGATATGTTTAACAAAACTTCTCCCATTTTCATTGCTAAAATGTTATCAGAGAGTAAAAATAATTCATCTAAATTTGAAGTAATCAAAAGAACTGGCTTTTCTTTTGAATAATTACGAATAGCAACAGACATTTCATTATAAGCTTTGTGATCTAAATTGCTCAAAGGAGAAAAACAAATTAAAAAACTTTTTGCAATATACATCTCTCTGTAAAGAGCAAATTTTTTCAAAGTTCCTCCAGAAAATGCCAAAGATTTGGAATAAAGAATTTTATATATTTTCTCTTCACTATAAAATTCCATTTTCTTTTTAAAAAAATCTTTAATCTGATTAATGTAAGATTGCCTGATAAAAATTTTATTTTCAAAATTCATAAATTTAGCCAAAAAATTATCTAATATGCTGCTATTATCGGGGAATAAATTGCCAATACCTAAAGGTAAAAACCCCGCTTTACACTCAAAAATATTTATTCGCTCATATCTAATACCATCAATTTTTATACACCCAACAAAAACAAGCTCCCCTAAAAATAATTTTTCCCAAGTTTTAATTATAGCTTCTTCACCAATTATTCCTAAAACACCCCTTTTATTTAAAGAAAAGCTAACATCATATTTCCAAAAATCTTCGAAAAACAGATTGAACTTAATAGGATCTTTTTCAAACTTATTAAAATTAATATTTACAAAAAACATCTTATCACTAGAGGATTCAAGCCTGCTTAAAATCGATTCCTTGTTTATTGTTCTAAAGCACTTTCCATCTTTTAAAACAATAAATTCGTCGCTAAATTTTACAGCATCTGTAATTTCACTATGGGTAATAAAAAGAGAAGCAATTCCTGATTTCTTAAGCAATACAAGCAATTTTATAAAAGCTTGCGCTTCTTTTTGAGAAAAATAAGCAGCACTCTCATCAAAAATAATTATTTTTGCATTCTCTTTAAGAGCGGCAATAATAAGTAGAAAATAAATCTCTTTAATATTTAAATCTTTAATTTTCTTATCTAAATCAAAAGAAATTTTATAAAATTGCATAAGCCATCTATAATATTTATAGGTCTTAGATTTATTCATTGGCATGAAAAATGCATAACCAAACCAATATATACTCAAATATTCCCATACTCTTAAATTCATTTTCAAATTAGGAACTTGAGAAACAAGATAAATGCCGTTATTTTGAGCTTTATCTACATTCCAAGTTTTTTGCTTAATGCCATTTACCAATATTTCGCCAGTATCAAATTCAATAAGTCCAGCAATAATCTTGGCTAGGGTACTCTTTCCTTCTCCATTTTTACCAACTACTGTAAAAATTTTAACTTCCCCAATTTTTAAATTAATACTGTCTAAAATAGGTTTATCAATATCTGGGAAATACTTAACTATGTTTTTAAACTCTATCATTAATTTTGTTCCAAATTAATTTTTATACCCTTTTCACTAACCTCTTCTATTTTTTTTAAAAGATCTTCTTTTAACTTTTGACTGGTTTCCTCTAAATAAAAAACATTCGAAATATTAAATAAAACTCCTTTATGCTTTATACCAAAAATATCAGAACTTCCATAGTTAATCTCTGACTTAAGGGCCTTATCTAAAATATATGAAACATAATATTTTTGATTTGTAATTCCTGAACCAATAATATTTTCTTTACTGTCCAAATAATCTTCGTTATCAAAAAGAACCGCAAAAACATTACTCTCTCTAACAGAAGAAAGCACTCCTTCAACAGCAGGCCCCACAATAGGAAGTATTACCAAAGCCCCCGAATCTTTAATTAAAGAGTCTGATAGCAATTTAGCTAAATTGCTATCATGCCAATTGCCCAAAACTCGATAATAAACCTCAGATCTCATGCCAGTATCAAGAATGCCTTTTTTGAAATAACGATAAATATAATCACTCATGACAGGATAATTTTGACCTGCAATCAAAGCAGCATTCCCAAAGCCAGATTTAATAAATTCCTTTAAAAAAAGGCCCACATAATACCCTAGAATATATGCCTCTTCTGCAACATTATAAGAAACTGAATAAACTTGTTTGTTGGTATTTTTTACCAAAGAATCAAAAATGAGAAACTTGGTATGGGGATAATTACTTGAAACACTGTCAACAATGTCTTGCATAGCATTATTTGTAGTTATTAAAAAATCATATTTTTTTGAGGTTAATAGTTTTTCAAGCATTTCTATCCAATCGCTTTGATTAAATCCAGCTTCTAAAACTTTAATTTCAAGACTTTCATGCTTTTTTTTAAATTCAAACAAAGAATCATACATTTCTTTATAAGATGGAGATCCTGAAATAACACCAGGAATAAATAAAGCAATATTAGTTTTATTAGAAATATCAACCTTTTGCTTCTTAAAAAAAATTAAATAAACAAATAAATATAAATGAAATATCGTAAATAAAATCCAAAACCCTTTAAAAAACACGTTTTTACTCATACAAATAAAATATCCTTTTATTAATTGTTTATTAAATTCGCCTTAATGCCACAAAAGTCAAAGAAAAAAAATATCAATAACTAGCCATAAAAAATAAAGCCGCCAAAACTAATTAAAAAATTAATTATCCGAACACCTGAA
The DNA here is from genome assembly GCF_000222305.1 of Borreliella bissettiae DN127. Classification (GTDB taxonomy): domain Bacteria; phylum Spirochaetota; class Spirochaetia; order Borreliales; family Borreliaceae; genus Borreliella; species Borreliella carolinensis. The sequence continues at coordinate 325,017 of NC_015921.1, forward strand.
AAACACATCTCTCCCCTTATTATAAAATTTTGGCAAAAAATTTTTGAGCCCAAATTTAATAAAATATTAAGCAAATTCTGAATGTGAATTTTAAATTCCGTTGTATATCATTTCATCTAACAAATAACTTTAACATAAAGCCAAATATATAAAAATTAAAATTCTCCAGGACGCAATAAATACAATTCATTAGCATTTAAATTGCTAGTAATATCATCATTTGAGCGTCTTAAATACATCTTTAGAGAATGGATTGTTTTAAAAAACTTATTTTTTAAAACATTTTTATTGGTTTTGTAATCTTTTAAAAATTTTGAAATGGGGCCGTGAACAGTTATTGAATTATCGAAAAAAGTAGAAAAATATTTCAAAATATCATCTACAAAATAAAACCTATTAGCCAAATCAACAAAATTATTAAAAAGTACTCCAATTCTACCCTTTAAATAATTAACATTTTTAATCATATCAACCCTGTTACCAAATTTATAATTTTTATCTTCCAAGCTCCATTTTGAATATATAGAATTAAATTTAAAATCTTTTATTAAATAATTATACATAAAGTCAAATCTAAAACTATCTTCAATATATTTTAAAATAAAAAAATATAAAAACCTTTTATTTAAAGACATAAAATTATCTTTAGCCATCCTTATAAAATTTTGATTAATACCATTTAGAGTACCTTCATTAACTTTGTGTAAAAAAGAGTTTCCATTAAAAAGCAAAAGACTGGAATTAGGAAAAATTAAATATTCGGCTTTATTAATGTGCCTGATTCTACCCTTATAAACATTAATAAAAAAATTATTAAAATAATCGCTATTGACATAAAATTTTGCAGTATTTTCAGCTTTAAACAGATTATTATCTGTTACAACAGAAAATGAAGATCCTTTAACAATGTTATAAACTACAGCATCAACACTTCCTCTAAATAAATACACTTTTGCATCTTGCAAATCTTTAAGAGAAGAATAAAACACAAAACTATTTGTATTTGAATAAAAAATTAAATCTGCAGAAATACCATTTATTTCATATAAATTTATTTTAAGCTTTGAATTTTCTCCAACCTCAATAAAATCATACTCAAAAATTTCGTCATCTAAATCCAACTTAACAGGAAATGTATTTCTAACAACATTAACTTTACCTTCTATTTCTTTTACAACTGCCACTTGAGAAAATAAAGCTCCACTTGAAAGCAATATTAAAAGGATATAATGATATATTCTAAAAATATAGTTCTCCTGATCTTTGAAAAACTTATAAATTTAATTATACCTTGTTTTACATAAATTTATTACACTTTGAACAATAGCAAAAAAGAAGTATAATTTAATTTAAGAATTAAAAATATTAAGTTTTTATTGACATACTATAATTGCTATACTAATAAAAATAGTTAAAGTAAGAACTTTAATATTTAGAGGTTCTTACTTTAAAAAGATAATAGAAGCCAAGTTATTAGAAGGGTGTATTTATGAATATAAAGAATAAATTAATATCGCTGCTGCTAATTGTAGTAGCAATCTCTTTTATCGCATGCAAAACGCCTCCAGAATCAAGAGAGAGTAAAAATGCTAAAATTGCACAACCAGATAATAAAAATTTTCAATTAAGAGATATAAAAGACATTAAAAATGAACTAATAAAAGAACGGGGACATCTTTTTTATTCCAAAGAGTTTAATGAAGCTGAAAGATTAGAAGAAGCAATGAAACAAAGTTTTTTTAAAAAAAAAGCAATAGAGGGAAATGAAATTGCTCTTAAAGTACTTGAAAGATACAAAACAATAATAAAAGAAACGCGGGAAAAAAAAGAAAAAACAAATTACCTTAAAGAAAATATTGAAAAGTATCTAAACGATGCAGAAGCAAATGAGGCATACATATGGATTCCATTGGAAATCGACGAAGTAAATAACTTATATTTTGAAGCAACAAGAAAATATAAAAATTACGATCTTGACAATGCCCTTGACATGTATAGCAAAGCCTTCAACAGAGCACAACAAGCAGCAAAAAATGCTAAAGAAGCCAAAGCTTTAAAAGAAACTGATGAGAGAATGTACAAACAATTAAAAGCGCTTGAAGCGGCTTCCAACTTGCCAATTTATAGCAATAATAAGCTTATAAAGCCATCTCCATGGAATGGTAGAGCATTTATTAAAGAAAGAAACAGTCACTTAAACCTTTTAAATACTAATAAAGACACTTATCTTCTTGGAGATGCAGAAACTTCAATTCCAATAGTACTAGCATACGAAGAAAGGGTAGGAATAGCAAAAAATTCCAAACCTCAAGAACAATTCAAAACATTAGAACTTATTGAACGATCTAGAACATTATGGGAAAAGGGGGTTGAAGCTAAAAACGTAAAAAACTTTAGACTTGCTAATGAATTATTTTTAGAATCTGCAAGATACCTTGAAGCTTATCAAAGCAATGCAAGCAGTGAGCTTTATGTAATAAAAATAGGCAATACCTTATGGGGCATTTCTAAAAAATTATACAACGACCCTTACTTATGGCCAAAAATTTGGTTTGCCAACAGACAAAAAATACAAAATCCAGATCTAATTCATTCTAACTGGAAGATAATAATTCCTGCCAAATAAGCAAAAACGATCATATAGCAAGGCCAAAGGCCTTGCTTTCTTGTTTTATATCTAATAAAATTAAATAATAAAAATATTCTAAAAGAGACAAAAAATGAAAAAGCTAATATTGCTAAACTTAATATTTATTTCCTGCTATACAATTAATTTAGAAAAATTAACAAAAGAAACTCCTTATGGAATTTATCTCAGAGAGGCTCAAAAAGCTATCAATGTTAATGATTATAACTCTGCTTTAAAAGCATACGAAAAAATGATTCAAAATTTCGCTCACAATCCAAATATAGTTGCTACTGGCAAATATGAAATTGCATTCATATACTATACAACAAACAAAACAGAAAAAGCAAAAAAAATCTTTCAAGAGTTAATAGCAAATAATATGGAAATGCCTAAATGGATTAAACCTTTAGCTAAAAAAATATTAAATAAAATAGAAAATAATAAAAAATAAGAATTTAAGAAATAAAATTTTTACTGGAATATTATTCCATAAATTGTAATATCTTTTTCCTTTGCAGAATTGATAACATCTTTATAAACAACAGACCCTCTTGGATACTCATGAGGAGGCGCATCTCCTATAACAATAATAAATCTTCTTTCTGCCCGCCAATCAAATTGAGTCACAGCAGCATCAATCCCCTCAAACACAGCTTCTGGATAATCTCCCCCGCCACCAACATTAACATATTTAAGAATATTATTTAAATAAGGAATAGTATTAAAATCAAAAGCTTTGGTTAAAAAATCTTCAAGATAGTCTTTATAAAAAACAAGACCTATCCTGTAGGACTTAAACTTTTGAAGTTGCGGCTCTATTATTGAAAACAAATGCTCTTTTAAAATCTCAATATTGCTTTTCATGCTGTCAGTAACGTCAATAACAAGCACTAAATCTAAATCATAAACTGAATCTTCTGAATCTTTTAAAATTTTGTTTATTTTATCAACAATATCAATGCCATTATTAGCAATAACAACTTCATCTGAAAATTTTGTAAAAGTGTCCTTTAATTCATTAAATTCAATTTTTCCATGCTTTTGGTTATCCTTGAAAAGCAATTCATAAGCATTGTCTTGATATCTACCCAAATAATCATTATACTTTTTCTCAAAAGATCTTATAGAAAACCAAAAGGGCTCTTTTTTGTTTTTTAATATTTCTAAGTCAATCTCACCACTTCTTGTTGAAAAATTTGGAAATCCATATTTTAATTTTTTTGGAATCAATATATGAAAGGCTTCTCCAAACTTTTTATTAGGAACAGGGGTGGAAGATGTCAATGATAAAAGTTCTTTATTCTTAATAACTCTTCCATTTAAAATCCGAATTTCATCGCCATTAACCTTATTATAACTTAATGTACGAAATGAATAAGTAGCCACATCTTTTTTCTTATCGGGAATTTCAAAAGACTCTGTCAATATTACTGATTTAATTGCAGGTTTTTTTCTAATAAAAAGATGAAATCCCTCTTCATGGGCCTCAACATAAACATCATCAATGCCTATTTTTAAAGAACCATCTTCAAATCCAAACAAATAAAAGCTAATAAAAAGAAATAAAAAAATTTTCTTCATAAGGAAGCCGCCCTCATAAATACCTCAAAACCAATGAATAATATCTATAATTAAAGTTTTTCAGATAAATTTTCATAAAATAAAACATTTGATTTAGAAAAACTATTCTTAAAAATATTCCTGAGATTTAAACTAGCAAGATCTTTTTTAACACTTTTTACCATATCTTCATCTCTATTTAATATATCAAAAATCCTAACTGATTCACTTAAATTACTAACTCCAGAATTAAAAAGTTTAGCATCTCTTATGGATGAAAAAGAAGCCATTACTTCTACAACCCCAAGATTATTATAAGTTTCAATTTCTTTTAACAAAAGAGTTTTATGATAATCATTTTCTTTGGGATTAAAATTTAAAACATTGGCCTTCTCTAATTCTAAATTCTGCATAACCCTTAAATAATAGCTCCTAGAAGCTAAAAAATCTCCTATCTTATAAAGAGTCAAGGCAATAGAATTTAAAACTTCGTTACTACTTGAAAACCCAGCCATGCTCTCTACTTTAAATAAATATTTCAATGCATCATCATAATTATTTTCTCTGTAACTAAGTAGTCCAACTTTATAGTAAACATCTGGATAATCAACACCCTCATTTATTGCCAATTTGTAAGAAGATATCGCAGACTTAAAGTCATTTAAAGATCTAAGAATATCGCCTTGCTTTTCATAAATTGAAGAAATCTCCTTAGATCCTTTTATAAGATTGTGTTTTTTATAAAAAGAATAATCACTCAAGGCCAAACCAATAATATTGCTAGCCCTAAGAGAATCTCGAGATTTTTCATAAATGTCTGCTAAAATTTTATAAGCCAATATCTTGTCCCCAGCATCTTCAATTGAATTTTTATGCCTAAAACTATTTAATGCTTTAAGTAAATAAACTTCGGCTTTCTTAAAATCCCCTATGTAATACGAATATCTTCCACTTTCAAAAAGCGCCCTGTCGTAATTAGGACTTTTATTTAATATTTTTCTGAGAATGTATTCAATCTCTGAATTCATATTAACATTATTGTCAAGCTTAAAAACAGTTCTACCATCATTTCTTTTAAAATCAGAAAATTCCTTATTCAATAAATTTGTTTGCCCATTAAGATAATTTAAATTTATAGCAAGATTATTTGCTCTTTGATTATAAGTAACAAGAGAAATATACTTGTCTACAAGCTTTTTAGCATATTTTGTATAAACAACTTCATCAATATCTACAATTTCATTTGACTTAATAAAATTATTAACATTGTTAGACTCAGTATCTAAATTAGCCTCAATATAAGCATTGAAAAGTTTAAATAAAATTTCCTTTTTTTGTCCATATTTAGAAAGCACAACCGTATAGCTATTAATACTATCTTTATAGTAATTAGAATTTATCTTAGCCCATTTAAAATAATTATCTCCCTTTAATACCAAGGCATCATAATCGTAAAGATCATAAGATATAATCTCATCAAGTATTGAATTAGCCTCAGAATGTTCTCCAATACCAATTTTCATAGAAGCATACGCAATATATCCTTCCTTATTAAACTTTTTTCGCCTTCTATTTGTAGAATTTTTAGAAAAAGGCTCAATCGTAAACAACTCCTCATACTTCTCTTCAGCGCTATCAAAATCTCTAACGTCTTCAAACGCTTTAGCATAATTGACAAACCATTTATCATTGGGCCTAATATAATAAGCATCTCTAAAGATAGCTTTTGCAAGCTCTCTTTTATTTGCATATATAGATTCTATGCCCTCTTTATACTTGCTCTCAGAAGCAACATAAAAAAATAATACATCTACTATAAAGTACAAAGAAACTAAAACTAAAACAACAAAAAGGGAAGCTATTTTTATCAAAGGTAGCAAAGCCCTTGAGACTCTATAACTTAATTTTTGTTGAAGTTTGCTAAATTCTTCCGCCTTAAAATAAATTAAAGGCAATTTAATAGATCGCCCAACAATATCCCCTACAAATTTAGCAATAAATTTTAACCTTTTTGTATTTTTTTCAACAAGGTCAATTAACGCTTCAAGTTTAAACCTTGAAACATTCTCCTTGGTTAAAGCCTCAGCAATTGCAATTCTTAAATTTCTAGGATAGGAATTTAAATGTTTTAAAAATAATGGATAATTAACTTTAAATTCTAAACGTTTAAAATTTGAATTTTGATCATACTCTAAAAATTTAAAATCATCTGCAACATTTTCAAAATCATCCTCATCAGCACCTAAATTCAAACTGTCTCCAGCAAACATCTCTGATTGTTCGTCTGTTTGGTTTTTACCATTAACCACATCACCAATATTAAATTCATTAGATTCATTGGATTGTAAAAAATTACTATCCCCCGAAACAGAAGAATCATTGCTAGCTTCAAAAAAATTATTATTACTCTGATTATTAATCAATTCTTCAGAACTTAATTCTGAAGAATTGATTAAATTATCAAAATCAAGCTTAGAAGCAATTTCTAAATCAACAGAATTATCATCAAGAACTTTGTCAATATCATTCTCAAAAGAATCGCCAGAAGAAACGTCAAAATCGTTATCCAAAGTTGAAAGCTCTGAGTCCGCATCAACCTTCAAGTCAGAACCACTTAAAGGTAATTTGGCATTAAAAATGTCAGAATAGGGTAATTTATCCTCACTCTCAAGAGCATCAAGCATAAAATTTAAATCAAGCTCATCATCATTTTCTTCTAAAGCAAGATCTTCACCTATCCAAGGAACAATACTCTCTCCAGGCTCAGGAAGCTTAACCTCCATACTCACGCCAAAAGATTCTTTAGATAATCTTTCATTAGAAAGATTATCTAATATTTCTCTTTTAAACTGTATTATCTTATCTAAATCAGGCATATTGCAATCAAGTTCCTAGCTCATAAAAAGCTCTTTTTATAAAATTCAAGCCCTTCTGCATGAAGAACATTAAAGCGATTTTCTAAATCTTCAGCAATTTTTAAACCCAAAACTTCCTTTGTAATCTCTGTCTGAGAATCTTTCAAGGTGTTTAAAATTTTATCCCTATATTCAACAATGCTTATAACCTTGTCAGCATTATAGATAAGGGAGTCCCTTTTAAAAACATCATGGGACATATCTCCATCCTCGGAAACTTCTAAAACATTTCCATTGACTCCGATCATCAAATAATAATCAAAAATTTTAAAATAATTGCCAATTTCTAAAATTACTTTTTTTGTTTCAGGTCTTCCTTTTCTATACCTAGTAGCGGTAGGAAAAATAAGTATAATGTACCCACTATTTTTCTTTTCATAAATATACTTCATAGAATTAGCATTAAAAACACGCCTTTGCCTAGCATGTTCTAAACCAACCCCAACAAATGCATGCGGTGGATACACTAATATTGCATTGTATCCCAAAGAAAGAGTTTTAACAAATAAATTATCTCTGAAAAGCTTAACTCCAGCTATTGGAATAATATGATCTGCAATATCACGGTAACCCATTTTATAAAGTAAAAATTGAAAACAAGGAAAATCAAAATTACTATAATGCTCCATTAATATAATTGAAGACTTGCCAGATTTAGTCTTTTGGTAAAGTTCTAAAATATTTTGCATGCCAACAATGGTAGATCCACTCTCGAGAAGCCTCTCTATCATCCTGTCTACTAATCTTCTACTATTAGAATCTGCATTTCGATAAGATTTATCCAAATAATTAACATTTTCAACAGACTTAAATTGACTTAAAAAGTCGCTTTCCATGTCTTTAAAATATTTATCAAAACTTTCATTTTGTACAAACATAAAACCAGAACCCTTTAAAGCATTCTATGTTGCCACTTAACCATTAGTTACATTATTTTATTTACTACAGACAAAAAGCTCTCTAAGACTAACAATAAATAACTAATATTAAACAGGCATACATTTTTTGAAAACATTTCAAACCATTATACCTTATTTACTACACAAATTAAAGTAAAATTTTAGCTTGTAACAATAGATAAATACTAAGAACTATTAAGGCTATTAGACTTTTTTTATTGTAAAAATTAAAGTAAAATTTAAATACAAGACAAATTAAAGTATCGGAGGCATATATATATTTAAAATTAAAACAAAATAAATATTCTTTATTAAAATTTATTAAAAAAGATTAATAAAGAATTAGAACAAAAGATATATAAAATATTGAAAAAGGAAAATCCCATGAAATATACAAAAATAGCCTTAATGCTAATAATTTTTTCTTTAATGGCATGTATTAATAATGCTAAAAAAGAAAAAATAGTTTTCAGAGTATCAAACTTAAGCGAGCCATCATCACTTGATCCTCAACTCTCAACAGACCTTTACGGTAGCAATATTATTACAAACCTATTCTTAGGCCTAGCAGTAAAAGATTCTCAAACCGGAAAATATAAACCAGGACTTGCAAAAAGTTGGAACATTTCTGAGGATGGAATCATTTACACATTTCACCTAAGAGAAGATATAGTTTGGAGCGATGGAGTTGCCATTACTGCTGAGGAGATAAAAAAATCATATCTAAGAATTTTAAATAAAAAAACAGCTGCAATGTATGCTAATTTAATAAAATCTACAATAAAAAACGCACAAGAATACTTTGATGAGACAGTACCTGAATCTGAACTTGGCATAAAAGCTATTGACAGCAAAACCCTAGAAATAACATTAAAATCTCCAAAGCCTTATTTTCCTGATATGCTAACAAACACAGCATACATACCCGTTCCAATGCATATTGTTGAAAAATATGGAGAAAATTGGACAAATCCTGAAAATATGGTTGCTAGTGGCGCATACAAACTTAAGGAAAGATCAATTAATGATAAAATCGTAATAGAAAAAAATGATAAATATTATAATGCAAAAAATGTAGAAATTGATGAAGTAATATTTTATCCAACAGAAGGTAGCGTAGCTTACAATATGTACATAAACGGTGAAATCGATTTTCTACAAGGAGCAGAAAAGAATAATTTAGAAGAAATTAAAATAAGAGATGATTATTACTCTGGATTAAAAAACGGAATGGCATACATAGCATTCAATACAACAAAAAAACCACTGGACAATTTAAAAGTTAGACAAGCCATCTCCCTTGCTATTGACAGAGAAACTTTAACTAACGTGGTTTTAAAGGGAAGTTCAGATCCAACAAGAAACCTAACTCCAAAATTTGATGATTATTCTTATGGAAAAAATTTAATACTATTTGACCCTGAGAATGCAAAAAAACTTTTAGCTGAAGCTGGATATCCGGATGGGAAAGGATTTCCCACATTAAAATATAAAATCTCGGGAGGTAGGCCAACAACAGCAGAATTCTTACAAGAACAATTTAAAAAAATACTAAACATTAACTTAGAAATCGAAAATGAAGAGTGGACAACATTTTTAGGAAGCAGAAGAACTGGAAATTACCAAATGTCAAGCGTGGGATGGATAGGAGACTATTTTGATCCTTTAACATTCTTAGACAGCTTATTTACAACAGAAAATCATTTTTTTGGAGCATACAAATATTCAAACAAAGAGTATGATGCTTTAATAAAAAAATCTAATTTTGAACTTGACCCAATAAAAAGACAAGACATTTTAAGACAAGCTGAAGAGATAATAGTAGAAAAAGATTTTCCTATGGCACCTTTATTTATACCTAAATCCCATTACCTTTTCAGAAATGATAAATGGACGGGGTGGATACCAAATATTGCAGAAAGCTATTTATATGAAGATATTAAAACTAAAAAATAATAAAATTAAGTAAAATAAGTAATTTTAAAATTAAGATTTAAAATTAATATCTACGGAAAGATTAAATTAAAATTAAATTTTAAAGCAAACTTTAAAATGGAGGTATAAAAATTTATGAAATTACAAAAGTCATTATTTTTAATAATATTTTTTCTAGCTTTTCTTTGTTGTACTAATAAGGAAAAAAAAGAAGGAGTATCATTTAAAATAAGCTTGGGGGCAGAGCCAAGCAGTCTTGACCCTCAATTAGCAGACGATAATGTTGCATCAAAAATGATAGACACATTGTTTAAAGGGCTTGTTACAGGAGATCCTAATACTGGAGGAAACAAACCTGGACTTGCAAAAGGATGGGATATTTCTCCCGATGGAAAAGTTTACACATTTAACCTAAGAGAAAAAATCACTTGGAGCGATGGAGTTGCGATCACTGCAGAAGGAATTAGAAAATCTTATCTTAGAATCTTAAATAAAGAAACTGGTTCAAAATACGTTGAAATGGTTAAATCAGCAATTAAAAACGGTCAAAAATATTTTGATGGTGAAGTGTCTGACTCTGAACTTGGAATTAGAGCGATTAACGAAAAAACATTAGAAATAACACTAGAATCGCCAAAGCCTTATTTCATTGACATGTTAGTACACCAATCATTTATTCCAATACCAATTCATGTTACTGAAAAATACGGACAAAGCTGGACAAGCCCTGAGAACATGGTTACAAGCGGACCTTTTAAATTAAAAGAAAGAATTCCTAACGAAAAATATGTCTTTGAAAAAAATGATAAATACTACAACTCAAATGGAGTAGAAGTAGAAGAGATTACATTTTATACAACAAATGACAACGCAACAGCATATAAAATGTACGAAAATGAAGAACTAGATGCAATCTTTGGATCCATACCACCAGATTTAATCAAAGATCTAAAATTAAGAAGCGATTATTACTCATCAGCTGTTAACGCCATATACTTTTACGCATTCAATACGCAAATCAAACCACTTGACAATGTTAAAATCAGAAAAGCCTTAACCCTTGCTATTGACAGAGAAACACTTACATATAAAGTTCTTGACAACGGAACTACTCCTACAAGAAGAGCAACTCCCAACTTTAGTTCATATTCTTATACAAAAAATTTAGAATTATTTAATCCTGAAATTGCAAAAACCCTTCTAGCTGAAGCTGGGTATCCAGATGGGAAAGGATTTCCAATTTTAAAATTAAAATACAATACAAACGAAGCAAATAAAAAAATTTGTGAATTTATTCAAAACCAATGGAAAAAAAATTTAAATATTAATGTAGAACTTGAAAACGAAGAATGGACAACCTACTTAAATACTAAGGCAAACGGAAATTATGAAATAGCAAGAGCAGGATGGGTAGGCGATTATGCTGATCCTTTGACATTTTTAAGCATATTCACACAAGGATACACACAATTCTCATCTCACAATTACTCAAACCAAGAATACAACGAACTTATTAAGAAATCCGATCTTGAACTTGATCCAATAAAAAGACAAGACATCTTAAGACAAGCAGAAGAAATAATTATTGAAAAAGATTTTCCAATAGCCCCAATATACATATATGGTAATAGTTACCTTTTCAGAAATGACAAATGGACAGGCTGGAATACCAATATTTTAGAAAGATTTGATTTATCTCAACTAAAATTAAAAAATAAATAATTAATACTTAATTTAATCAAATAAAAATCGTCTATTAATCTATTTCTTATGGACGATTTTTATTGACTTTATTCTAAAAAAAAGATAGCTTAAAATTTATAAATAATTTTATTTTGGGAAAAGGTTAATATGAACTTTAATAAAACTAAAAAAATAGGTAAAAAATTTAAAATAGTAACACTGCTTATGCTTGCCGTGTCTTTAATTGCATGCAATAATAATTCAGAAAAAGAAAAATTATCATTTAAAGTATACATAGGAGGAGCACCTTCATCGCTTGACCCGCATTTGGTAGATGAGACAATCGGAGCAAGAATTTTAGAACAAATATTCTCAGGACTTTTGACATTAAATACCAAAACGGGAAAGATAAAGCCTGGACTTGCTAAAAATTGGGAAGCCTCAAAAGATAAAAAAACATACCAATTTTATCTAAGAGATAACCTTGTTTGGAGCGATGGTGTTGAAATTACTGCTGAAGGGATAAGAAAATCTTTTTTAAGAATTTTAAATAAAACAACAGGATCTACACATGTTGACATGCTTAAATCAATAATAAAAAATGGACAAGAGTATTTTGATGGAAAAGTCTCTGATTCTGAACTTGGAATTAAGGCAATTGACAGCAAAACATTGGAAATAACACTTACATCTCCAAAGCCCTATTTTCTTGAATTACTTCTACATCACACATTCATGCCAGTACCTATTCACGTTATTGAAAAATATAAGGGAAATTGGACAAGCCCTGAAAACATGGTTACTAGCGGTCCTTTTAAATTAAAAAAAAGATTACCTAATGAAAAAATTATATTTGAAAAAAACGACCGCTATTATAATGCAAAAGAAGTAGAACTTGATGAGCTTGTCTACATTACATCTGACAATGATCTGACTGTATATAATATGTACAAAAACAACGAAATTGATGCTATTTTTAACAGCATCCCACCAGACATTGTAAATGAAATAAAACTACAAAATGACTATTATCAACACAAAAGTAATGCAATTTATTTATACTCGTTTAATACAAAAATAAAGCCCCTTGATGATGTTAGAGTTAGAGAGGCTTTAACACTAGCTATTGACAGAGAAACTTTAACTTACAAAGTGCTAAATGATGGTACAGTCCCTACAAGAGAAATAACCCCTGATCTTGAAAATTACAATTACGGTAAAAAATTAGCTTTATTTGATCCTGAAAAATCCAAAAGGCTTTTAGCAAAAGCTGGATATCCTAGTGGAAAAGGATTCCCAATGCTAACACTAAAATATAATACAAACGAAACTCATAAAAAAATTGCCGCATTTATTCAAAACCAATGGAAAAAAATTCTAAATATAAATCTTATGCTTACTAACGAAAATTGGCCTGTTCTTACCAATAGCAGAAATACGGGCAATTTTGAAATAATAAGAGTTGGGCGCATTGGGGAATACTTAGATCCACACACATACTTTACTATATTCACAAGCGAAAATTCACAACTTGCATCCTACAGATATTCAAACCCAGAATTTGACAAACTCATCAGAGAATCGGATTTTGAAAAAGATCCTATAAAAAGAAAACAATTACTCAGAAAAGCAGAATCAATAATAATTGAAAAAGATTTCCCTGCCGCACCAATATACATATATTCTGGGCACTATCTTTTCAGAAACGATAAATGGACTGGGTGGAGCCCTAATGTATCAGAGGTTTATTATCTTTCTGAATTAAAACCAATTAAAAATGCAAAGCATAATTAATTTTTAAAAAGGCTTAATATCAATAAAAATAATATTTAAGCCTAATATAAAAGCAAAGCTGCCTAAATCTTAAGATAATAGCTTTGTTTAAAGCAAAAATACACAAATAATGTGTAAGATTCTATAATAATTTTACTTAGAATCTTACACAAAAAAATTCTTCTCAAATCAAGAGAATAAAATTTTAAATAAAAAATTAAAATCAAAAATACATTTTATTGAAAATTAAATTATTAATTATAATACAAAAAGCCTCTTATTCTATCAAAAATTATGAACTACAGCTTGAAAAACAATAAAGACTATATGATATAATTGACTAATATGTAATGTTGCCAATATCTATTCACAAAGGAGCAAAAATGTTAAAGTTTACTTTAAAAAAAATAATAGGAATGATACCAACTTTACTAGTAATAATTTTTCTATGCTTTTTTGTAATGAGAATGGCTCCTGGAAGTCCATTTGATTCTGAAAAACCCATTGATCCTCAAGTAAAAGCAAGATTGATGGAAAAATATCATCTTGACAAACCTTTTTATATTCAAGCTTTTCATTATATTTCAAATGCTCTCAAAGGAGATCTGGGACCTTCTTTAAAAAAGAAAGATCTTACAGTTAATCAATATATAAAATTAGGATTTCCAAAATCACTTACACTAGGAGTAATATCCCTTATTATATCACTATCAATAGGAATACCAATAGGTATATTGGCTGCTATTTATAAAAATACTTATGTAGATTACATAATAACATCAATAGCAATATTAGGGATTTCCATACCATTATTCGTAATAGGACCAATTTTACAATACTTTTTTGCAATTAAATGGGGTTTGCTTTACACCTCTGGATGGATTACAGAAAGAGGAGGATTTTCAAATTTAATTCTACCCATAATAACTCTTAGCATGCCTAATGTAGCTATTTTCGCAAGAATAATCAGAGGATCAATGCTAGAAATAATACAGAGTGACTTTATAAGAACTGCACGTGCAAAAGGGCTAAGCTTCAAAAAAATAGTTATAAAACACATGTTAAGAGGAGCAATGCTGCCTGTAGTAAGCTACATAGGCCCAGCATTTGCTGCTATAATATCTGGAAGCGTAGTTATTGAAAAAATATTTAGAATTGCTGGAATGGGAATGTTTATAACAGAATCCGCACTAAACAGAGATTACCCAGTATTGATGGGAGGATTGTTAGTATATTCAATAATACTACTTATTTCTATATTAATATCAGACATTATATATAAAATGTTGGATCCAAGAATATAAGGGGAAATCAAAATGAATAGCCTTGAAAAACAAAATGAGCAAAACAATTCTAAAATTGAAAGAAGAGCTTGGTCAAGATTTAAAGAAAATAAACTGGCGTTTGGCAGTCTTTTTGTAATTGGATTTTATATCTTAATTGCCATTTTACAACCAATATTACCAATATATAAATACCATACTCAAATAGTAGAGCATTCCGATTTGCCACCATCTTTCCAGATTGCTGGAGAACTCTGGTATAATAAAGAAAAAAAATTTATTGAAAAATTAGCAAAAAAAGAAAAAAGAGAAATAAATGAAGAAGAACTAAAAAAGCTCGAAGACATAAAAAGAAAAATAGAAAATGAAGTTCAAATTATAGATAAAAAGAAAGTAAAAATACACAAAAGAGTATATTTGCTTGGTACAGACAATCTTGGAAGAGATTTGCTTGCAAGACTAATACAAGGCAGTCAAATTTCTCTTTCTGTAGGATTTATTGGGGCTTTTTTGTCCATGATAATAGGAACTATTCTTGGATCAATAGCGGGATTTTTTGGGGGATTGACTGATAAGGTAATAACTAAAATAATCGAAATTCTTTATGTATTGCCCTATTTACTTATTGTAATAATACTAATGGCAATATTGGAAAGAAGTATAATAGGATTATTCATAGCACTTGCATTTGTATCATGGTTAACAGTAGCTCGAGTTGTACGAGGCCAAGTACAATCACTATCCAGTTCAGAATTTATACAAGCGGCCAAAACTCTTGGCGCAACAAATCAAAGAATAATCTTAAAACACTTAATCCCTAATAGCATTGGAATGATAGTTATATTCACAACAATAAGGGTTCCAAGCTTTATTATGGCCGAAGCATTTTTATCCTTTTTGGGTCTTGGAATTTCAGCTCCAATGACAAGCTGGGGAGAATTAGTGCAAAATGGAATTGCAACATTTGTTGAATATCCATGGAAAGTTTTTATTCCAGCTATAGTTATGACAATATTTCTATTATTTATGAACTTTTTAGGTGATGGGCTAAGGGATGCTTTTGATCCAAAAGACAGTATCTAAGGAGAAATTGAATGGAAAAAGATAATATATTGGAAATAAAAAACTTAACAATTGAATTTAGATTAAAACATACAACAATCCATCCCGTAAGCAATGTTAACCTATCTGTAAAAAGAGGAGAAATTAGAGCTATTGTTGGAGAATCTGGAAGTGGAAAATCAGTAACAAGCATGGCTATTTTAAAATTATTGCCGGAACTTACAACAGTATATAAAAGTGGAGAAATACTATTTGAAAATCAAGATCTGCTAAAACTTAGCGAAAAAGAACTTTTAAAAATTAGAGGTAATAAAATATCAATGATATTTCAAGACCCAATGACTTCATTAAACCCATTTTTAAGAATATCAACACAACTTGAAGAAACAATAATCTTGCACCAAGGATTAGGGAAGAAAGAAGCCAAAGAAAAAGCAATCGAAATGTTAAAAACTGTTGGTGTTGTAAACGCAGAAGAGAGAATAAAACATTTCCCGCATCAATTTTCAGGAGGAATGAGACAAAGAGTTATGATTGCTATGGCTCTTAGCTGTCATCCATCCTTACTAATAGCAGATGAACCAACAACAGCCCTTGATGTTACAATCCAAGAGCAAATATTATTATTAATCAAAAACCTATCTAAAAAATTCAATACTTCTACCATATTTATAACTCATGATCTTGCGGTTGTTGCTGAAATTTGTGATACCGTATCTGTAATGTATCAAGGAAAAATTGTAGAAGAAGGAACAGTAGAGGAAATATTTAACAATCCTAAACATCCTTACACCATTGGGCTTTTAAAATCAATTCTTACGCTAGAACACGATCCAAATAAAAAACTTTATTCAATAAAAGAAAACCCCATTAAGATCACAAAAACCAGCGCTGAGGAGTTTTAAATGAGCAGTAAAAAAGAAATAATTCTTAAAGTAGAAAACTTAATGCAAACATTTACAACAGGAGAAGATTTTTTATTTTGGAAAAACAAACAAAAAGTAAATGCGGTAAACAATGTTAGCTTTGAAGTTGAAAAAAATAAAACTTTGGGACTCGTAGGAGAATCTGGATGTGGCAAATCTACTACTCTTCGATCAATAATGCAACTTTACACACCAACTTCTGGAAATATTTACTTTAACGAAAAAAACATAACCAAACTTTCAAAAAAAGAACTCTTAAAAACAAAAAAAGATATGCAAATGGTATTCCAAGATCCTCATACTTCGCTTGATCCAAGAATGACAATAAAGGAAATAATAGCAGAACCACTAGAAATATACAATGAAAACAAAATTCTTCCAAAAACAAAGCAAGAAATAGAAAAAAGGGTAAACGAACTAACAGATATCGTCGGATTACATAAAAGCATGTTAACCAGATATCCTCATGAATTTTCAGGGGGACAAAGACAAAGAATAGGAATTGCTAGAGCACTAGCTTTAAATCCTAAGCTTTTGCTTTTAGACGAAGCCGTTTCTGCGCTTGATGTATCAATCAGAGCTCAAATTTTAAATCTACTAAAAACTCTGCAAAAAGAATTCAATTTGTCTTATTTATTTATTTCTCACGATCTTGCTGTAGTAAAATACATGAGTGATAAAATTGCCGTAATGTACCTTGGAGTTATCCTAGAACTTGCACCCAGAGAAACGCTATTTTCAAACCCAATTCATCCATATACTAAAATGCTAATAGCATCAATTCCTGAGATCAACCCCGAAAAACGAAAAAATAAAAATATAAAACTGGATGAACAAACTCTAGCAAACATTAGAAAAATTCATTTATCAACCCAAGTACACCCAAAACTTGAAGAAATAGAAAAAGATCACTTTGTATCTAAATACCTTTTTGATGAAATGAATAAATAATTAATTAAATGATTTAAAAGTTACTTATGGTCAAAATAGGAGACTTCAAAATCTATTTTATTATCAATTCCCTCAACGAAGTATAAATTAATTCTATTAACATTATTTTTATCTATTACTTTGTTACCAGAATCAATAAAATAATAATAAATTCTATCCTTGGGTAAATTTTTAAGCTTAATAGTATAAATTCCCTTATTATCCTCTTTCTCAATAAGCCTATTTAAAAAAGGATTAAAATTATTAAAACTACCAGCTATTGTAACTATTTGTCCGGGACGACCTATATAAAAAATTTCAATTTCATTGTTATCATATGATTGTATTGGATTTCTCAAAGAAATATAACTAGACTTTTCTTTAGCAACCTTAATTTTAGAAAATGGGATTAAATCTTCATTATAAACCACATTTTTATTATACTCATCATTAGTCCAAACACCGTCTACAATAAGCCTATATTTTATATTGCTTGTGCCATGAGGAATATTGACCTTAACAAAAAAAACTCCATGCTCATTTTTTTTATATAAATATTTCTTAGAATACTGATCAAAATCAAAGGCAGCAAAAATTTTTCTAATTTCCTTATTGGGAGGATAAAACAATAATATACGATTGGAATCAACCATAGGCTCAAAATTGTCTTTTCTTGTTGAAACTTCTAGAAATTCATTTAAACTTAAATCAAAATCATAAATTAAATAATCATCTGAAAAAAGATTGTTAACGCATAAAGCTACAAAAACCAATAAATACAAACACCTTTCTTTCATCGATTATACGCAAAACTCACAATAATAATTCTTTTGGTAAAATGCTACACATTTAAACTTTTTAACATTATACTAAAAACATACAGTAAAGTAAATATTCAAGGAGTATAAAAAATGGGTTTTCACATTTATGAAATCAAAGCCAGACAAATTATTGATTCTAGAGGGAATCCAACAGTTGAAGCTGATGTCATTTTAGAAGATGGAACTTGCGGAAGAGCTGCCGTACCATCAGGTGCATCAACAGGAATTAACGAGGCTGTTGAGCTTAGAGATGGAGATAAGTCTGTATATATGGGGAAAGGGGTTTTAAAAGCAATTGAAAATATAAAAAACATAATTGCCCCAGAACTTGAAGGCATGAGCGCCTTAAATCAGGTTGCAATCGACAGAAAAATGCTTGAACTTGATGGCACCCCTACAAAAGAAAAACTTGGCGCTAATGCAATCTTAGCAGTTTCAATGGCTACAGCCAAAGCTGCTGCAAAATATCTTGGACTTAAGCCTTATCAATATCTTGGAGCGTACAAAGCTAACATTTTGCCTACACCTATGTGTAATATTATTAATGGTGGTGCACACTCAGACAACTCTGTTGACTTTCAGGAGTTCATGATAATGCCAGTAGGAGCGAAAACTTTTAGTGACGCAATAAGAATGGCAGCAGAAGTTTTTCATACGCTAAAGGGCATTCTAAGCAGCAAAGGATATGCAACTTCTGTTGGAGATGAAGGGGGATTTGCTCCAAATTTGAAATCAAATGAAGAAGCTTGTGAAGTGATTATAGAGGCAATAAAGAAAGCGGGATATGAGCCTGGGAAAGACATTGCAATAGCTCTTGATCCAGCAACATCCGAGCTTTATGATCCAAAAACAAAAAAATATGTACTTAAATGGTCAACAAAAGAAGAACTTACTTCCGAACAGATGGTTGAATATTGGTCAAAATGGGTAGAAAAATATCCAATTATTTCAATTGAAGATGGCATGGCTGAAGAAGATTGGGATGGATGGAAAAAACTTACAGACAAAATTGGAAACAAAATACAACTTGTTGGAGATGATTTGTTTGTAACAAACACCTCGTTTCTTAAAAAAGGAATTGAAATGGGAGTTGCTAATTCAATCCTTATTAAGGTCAATCAAATTGGAACACTAACAGAAACATTTGAAGCTGTGGAAATGGCTAAAAAAGCAGGTTACACAGCAATAGTCTCCCACAGATCAGGAGAAACAGAAGATACAACAATAGCTGATCTTGTAGTGGCTCTTGGAACAGGACAAATCAAAACCGGTTCACTCTCAAGAACAGACAGAATAGCAAAATATAATCAACTCATAAGAATAGAAGAAGAATTGGAAACAATTGCTGAATACCACGGTAAAAGCGTCTTTTATTCTATTAAACAAATATAAAAAAAATCCCTGTAAAGGGATTTTTTTTAATTAAATAAAAATGTAAAATGTATAAAAAATAAAATTATCTTTTAGAGAATTGGAAACTTTTTCGTGCTTTTTTCTGTCCAAATTTTTTACGTTCAACCTTCCTTGAATCTCTTGTTAAAAACCCATTAGATCTCAAAATCATCTTATTAGATTCATCAAGTTCAAAAAGAGCTCTTGAAATGCCGTGCCTTATTGCCCCTGATTGACCTGAAATCCCTCCCCCATAAACATTAATATAAAGATCATATTTTCCAAGTGTATTTGTCAAAACCAAAGGCGATAGAACCATTGTTCTTAAATTTTCAAGTTGGATGTAAGAGTCAAAGTCTCTATTATTTACTTTAATATTGCCACTACCCTCTCTAATGTAAACTCTAGCAACAGAAGATTTCCTCCTACCAGTTCCCATTGATAAATTAACATTGCTAAAATTTGATTTTTTCATTTTACCTCTCTAAATTAGCTTCCAGCTTTATAGGATTTTGAGCTTTAAGAGTATGCTCTGAACCAGGAAAGACTTTTAAATTTCTAAAAAGATTGCGCCCCAAAGGACCTTTTGGCAACATGCCCTTAATAGCAATCTCAAGAGGTGCACAAGGCTTTCTCTCTGATAATGTTCTAAAAGTATCAGAATAAAGACCCCCGGGATATCTTGAATGCCTATAATAAAGTTTTTGTTGATATTTTTTCCCCGTAAGCCTAACCTTAGAAGCATTAATAATAATAACATTGTCACCTAAATCTTGATGGGGAGTATAATAAGCTTTATGTTTCCCTCTTAAAATTTTAACAACATCCACAGCAACTTTACCTAAAATTCTATCTGCTGCATCAATTAAATACCATTTTTTCTCAACAGTCTTTGGCTTGATCCAAATCGTAACATTATTGGTTATTTTATTCATAATAGCACATTACCCTTACTATAATTTTATGCATAAATCTCATTCATTGTATTATTTGTAAGGATCACTGTCAAGTCCATCAATAAACTTATTTTTAAGAGCAAAACAAATTTTTTTAAAATTATCCAGATCTCCTTTAGAAAATTTCAAAGGAATAATAGATGGAATACTAAAATTTGGACTAATTAAATAACCAAATTTGAGAAATTCATTAAAAATTTCAGTATGATAACAAGCATCATAAAGAGGAAACATATACCTATCAGTT
Organism: Borreliella bissettiae DN127; assembly: GCF_000222305.1. Classification (GTDB taxonomy): domain Bacteria; phylum Spirochaetota; class Spirochaetia; order Borreliales; family Borreliaceae; genus Borreliella; species Borreliella carolinensis. The sequence goes on from NC_015921.1 coordinate 346,028, forward strand.
ACTCTAAACAAAGATGTAGCAAAAGAATTAAAATCAACATCGATATTTTTCCTATAAAATAAAAGCTTGCTTAATGTATGTCTAGCTAAAGATAAAGTCACAGCATCAAAATTATCTTTAAATTCTATTTTTCTAGAAAGGTTATCCATAACAACAATGCTAACAGACATAAAATCAGGCAAAGGAATATTGAAAATCATAGGATACTTAATATTTCTAAATCCTACTCTAAACTCATATATTCCATCTTCTTTTTCCCAAGGCATAAAAAATTTATTTTTACCAGTTAAAGATAATAAAAATTCTTTTGCATCTTTTTCTAGCCTAAAAATATAAACAGACCCAGCCTCTTTAAAAAAGGTAAATACCAAATTGACAAATTGATTTTTAAAAACAGAGGGATAAGGAGATATCAAACCCCTTGACATAGTTTGTTTAAAAAGTCGATTTAAGCCCTGAACTCTATAACCTAAAAAATTTTTACCACCATTTAAATATAAATCCAAATATCTCTTACCATGAATATCATAAAGATAAAAAAATCTTGCCCTTTTAATCACTGGCAAATTGTCTATTAAAGGCAAATCATACATTTGATAAACTTTCTAAAAGAATTTCATTTGCAAGTATAGGATTAATCTTTCCTGAAGATTTTTTCATTATTTGCCCCATCATAAATTTGATAGCATGATCTTTACCCTTTTTGTAAAGCTCAATTGATTTAGGATTTTCATCTAAAACTTTAAGCACAATCTGTTTAATAACAAATTTATCACTTACTTGCTCTAATTGATTTTCACTTATAACAACAGAAGCAGAAACTCCCCTAGTCATCATCTCTGAAAACACCCTTTTTGCCATTTTGCCACTTATTTTGCCAGCAACAATAAATTCAACAAGCTCTGTAATATAGTTTGGAAGTAAATTAAATTCAAGAACACTAATTCCTTTATCATTAAGAACGCTTAAAACTTCAGACAATATCCAATTGGCTACTTTTTTAGGCTCACTTGCATTAATAACAGCCTCTTCAAAGTATTTAAGCAGGTGCTTATCTGCTGTTAAAGTAATAACATCAAAATCACTTAGCCCATATTGATCTTTAAGCCTAACTCTTGCATCAAATGGAAGTTCAATTAACTTTAAATTTTTAATATTATCAATATAAGTATCATCAATCTCTATTAAAGGTAGATCGGGTTCTTGGAAATAGCGATAATCAGATACTGTCTCTTTATTTCTTTGAATAACTGTTGTCCCACTCTTATCATCAAATCCTCTAGTGTGCTTACCACAACTATCAAGGGTTTTCCTAAATTGAACCCACTCCTGTTGCTGCCTTAATTCTTCATATTCAATGGCAGATTTAATAGACTTAAAAGAATTTAAATTCTTTATTTCAGCTATAGGAGTTTTATATTCAAAATCATCCTCTTTAACAATTAAATTAACATTTACATCACATCTAAAAGAGCCATTCTCCATATTACATTCGGACAAATCAAGATACCTAAAAATTTCTCTTAAAGAACTTAGAAAAGCAACTGCTTCGTCCCCACTGCTAATATCTGGAGCAGAAACAATTTCAAGCAAAGGAGCACCCGAACGATTAAAATCAACATAACTTTGATTCTCACTATCCAATAAATGCAAACTCTTGCCAGAATCTTCTTCCATATGAATTCTAATAATATTAATCTTTTTAAGCCCAAAAGAGGCTTCAATTAATAAGCTTCCCCCCTCACAAATTGGCTTATCATTTTGCGAGATTTGATATCCTTTTGGCAAATCTGGATAATAATAATGCTTTCTATCAAATTTAACAATATTTCTAATTTTTGAATTTGTGGCATGCCCTGCTAGAATTGCACTATTAATAAGCTCTACATTCACACTTGGCAATGAACCAGGAAGCCCAAGGCAAATTGGACAAACACGAGAATTGGGAACTCCTCCAAACTCATTCTTACATCCACAAAAAGCCTTTGTTTTCAAACCTAACTGAATATGAATTTCTAATCCAATAACTAATTTATATTCCATTCAATCCTAATTCCCTAATCACATTTTTTGAAAAACTTAAAAGTTCAAAATCTTTCTTGCTGCACCCAATAATTTGCATTCCGATCGACAATCCTTCCTCATCCTTAGAATACGGAAGCGAAATAGCCGGAGCTCCAATAAGATTTGCAATCACAGTACAAATGTCTGAATAATACATTTTAACAGGATCATCAAAATCCAAGCCGACTTTAAAAGGTTTAACAAAGCTTGTTGGAGTAATAATAAAATCACAGCTTTCAAAAAGCTTGTTAAATTTAGGAATAATCACATTTTGAAGAATTTCACAAGCCTTTGAATAATATTTAACATCATACCCTTCCGATAATAAATAATTTCCAAGAACAATCCGCCTTTTAACTTCTTCTGATAAAAAATTGCTCCTATGTTTAAAATAAAAATCATTAAGACTCAAACTTTCAGAGATTCTCTTTCCGTAACAAAGCGCAGTATAACGAGCAAGATTGGAGGACGCTTCAACAGGAGAAATTGTATAATAAATTGATAGAATAAAATTAATCTCTTCTATTGAAACTTCTTTTATATTAACACCTTTTGACAAAAGGTCTAATTTAAATTTGGCAAAACTACTTGCAACATTTTTATCCATTAGATCCTCGCCAAGTTCTTTGATTACAACTAAATTTTTACCTTGCAACGACTCAATTTTTAAAGGATAAAAATCATCAAAGATGTCTACGCTAGTAGAATCCATTTTATCAAATCCGCAAGTATGCTTTAAAATCAAAGCAATATCTTCAATAGAATGAGAAAAAAATCCTATTTGGTCAAAAGAAGAAGCATAAGATGCAAGCCCATAACGAGAAAGACCTCCATAAGAAGGCTTGAAACCCAAAATTCCTGAAAAAGATGCAGGAAGCCTGACAGAACCTCCAGTATCACTACCAAGCGAAAAAGGCGCTTGAAAAGCTGCAACTACAGCTGCAGAACCCCCGGAACTACCACCTATGACATATTCTCTATTTAAAGGATTTAAGGTTGCACCATAATAAGAAAATTCACCGGTAGAACCCATGGCAAATTCATCCATATTGGTTCTACCAATTAAAATTGCTCCTTTCTTCTTAAGCCTTTTAATCACAGTCGCATCATAAGGAGAAATATAGCCTTTTAAAATCTCAGAAGCACAAGTTAAAGATTTATCTTGAATTGAAATATTATCTTTGACCGCAATAAGCATGCCAATTAAAGGCAAATCTTCTAATTCACAATTTTTTAAACAATCGTCATACTTTTTTGCAATCTCTAAAGAATCATCAAAAAATTCAATATATCCATTGATATCTTTATTTAATTCATAATTATTTTTATAAGCAAGCAAAATATCATAAATTTTACATTTTCTAGTTAAAACTAATTCTTGAATTTTGGTTAAAGTTAAATTGCTTAAGTCCAATACCTTACCCTATTCTAATATTTTAGGAGATGAAAAATATCCATCTAAAAACGAATTACTAAGCTTTTTAATTGATTCAATAGAAAGAGAAAATCTTACTTTATCCTCGCGCAACGTAGAAATCTTTTTCTTATTTGCATCAAAATTAATTTGAACCTCAAAATTTGAAATTTCATTAACTAATTTAATAACTTTCTCAAATTTTGAAATAAATTTATCTTCACTCTCCCTACTAAGTGTCACTAAGCTTAATTTTAAACTATTTTCTAAATGTATATCTTTCAAAATAAACCCCTAAACTTTGATAATTTTTTTAATATACTCAGGACTCAAAATAGCTTTCTTACCATTTCTCAAACTAATTTTAACAAACTGCAAGTTGCTTTGGTACCAACTATCAACAACTATTCCCTTTTCTCCATTATAAATTATATAGTCTCCAATATTAAATCTAATATCCCTTTTGTTGTCAATAAAAAAATTATTAAAATTCTCTTTTAAATACTCAGGAATAAAAGTAATGTCATAAGAATTTTTATCAATATCTTGGAAAAAAACGGAGGGCAAAGTGCCCTTATAAGAACCTCTAAAAGCTCGCCTTAAATTTAAGGTAACAATAAGCTCTGATTTAGCTCTTGTGATTGCAACATAAAAAAGCCTCCTCTCCTCTTCAAGCCTATCTTCTGTTAATTCATCAATTTCAGCAGGCAAAAGACCTTTCTCAAGCCCAGAAATCACAACTCTGTCAAATTCAAGCCCCTTAACACCATGAATTGAAGACAAAAGTATATTGGACTTAAAATCTCCAGAAATCAAAGGAGAAAGTGAAGAATTTTCTAAAAATATAGCAAGACCTTCAAATGTGCCTGAATATTCAATTCCACTATTAACAAGTTCATCAATATTTCTTAATTTTTCGTCCTTATCAAATTTTTTATAATAATCTAAAAGGCCAAACTTAATTACAACATCCTCAATAAAAGCAGATAAATTAATATAATTATCTTCAAAAAGTTTTTTGCTCAGTTCATCATAAACATTTAAAAACAATAAAAGAGACTCTTTGACTCTATTTTTAAACAAACTTAAAGTCTTTTTACTTGCAGAAAACAAATTAAAATTAACATCTTCATCATTTAAAGCACTAATTATTTTGTCTAGAGTAGTTTTTCCAATTCCTCTAGAAGGCTTGTTTATCATTCTCAAAAAAGATATTTTATCCCTCTTATTTATAAAAAGCCTAAGCAAACAAATAATATCTTTTATTTCCTCTCTATCATAAAATTTAATTGATCCTAAAACCTTGTATGGAATATTTTTCTTTAAAAAAGATGTTTCAAAATGAAAAGATTGAGAATTAAATCTATAAAGTATTGCTGTCTGAATATCGTTGGAAATAAGCAAATTAGAAAAATATTCAGCTTCATCTGAGGTGCTTTGAAAAACTAAAAATTTCATCCTTTTATAAGAACTATTTTGAGTTGTTATTTCTTTCTCGTACCTATTTTTATTTTTTGAAATAACCTGATTTGCAATGCTCACTATATTTGAATTTGAGCGATAATTTTGCACTAAATAAAATTTAATAACATTGCAAAAAGTTTTTTCAAATTCAAGAATATTTTCAATTCTAGCCCCCCTAAAAGAATATATAGACTGATCTTCATCTCCTACGACCATAAAATACATACCATCCAAATAAAGTTCTTTCAAAAATAAAAATTGGGAATAATTTGTATCTTGATATTCATCTACAAAAATAACTTTAAATCTGGATTGAATAGATTCTTTTAGGTATTTAGACTGCCTCAGCATTAAAATAGGTTTAATAATAAGATCTGAAAAATCAAAAGCATTATTTTTGGCTTTCTCTTCCTCATAAATTTTAATATACTCATGTTCCTTTTTTGTAAATTCAGTAAATTTTTCTAAGAAAAAATTTTCTTTGTCTTTTAAAATCAAAGCTGCAATATGTTTTGCCATTTCAAGATTTGGAGCAAGATCAATTTGTTTAATAAATTTAACAACATCATTGGTATCCCAAATTGTAAAATTTGAATCGTAATTTTTGTCAAAATCCTTATAGTAAGCTCTCAAAAGCCAAGACCCAAAAGAATGAAAAGTTTGAATATGAAGTTTTTTATCAAATTTTAAAAGATCATTTATCCTATCATTCATTTCGTTTGCAGCTTTATTGGTAAAAGTTAAAGCCAAAATTTCATTAGGATCTATATTCATATGTTTGATTAAATACACAATTTTTGCAGTTATAACTCTTGTTTTACCACTTCCAGGCCCCGCCAAAACAAGCATTGGATTTTTACTTTTACTAAAAACAATTTTTTCCTGAGAAGTATTTAAGCTAGAAAAAAATTTTTTTATTTTATCCATTATTAATAAACTTCAGAAACCTTAAGATCAAACCCTGAGGGCGTCTTTACCCAAAAAAATTGAACAGCAAAAATTTCTTTTCCCTGCTCTTTTAAAAAAGAAGTAATATCTCTGTCATTAATAATAATATTAACATCAGAAAGTCTTGAAAAAAATAGTATCAAAGATTTATCAAAAGCTAAATTAATAGGAATACCTTTGGATGCAAAAAGAGACTTGCCATAAAGATTGTTTTCATCGGCATATCTAAAAAACGTATCATTTAAAAAATCGATTTTTAAATCAACATTTGAAAGTTTTTGAGAAGAATACAGAGTAAGATAATCGCTACTTGGTAGTTTTTCAGTTCCCTTAACATCAAACTGCCAATTTAAAATATTAAACCTACTGTCAATAGTAGTTTCAGAAACATATTTAACATTTAAAGCAAAAGACTCTAAACTTATATGAGCTATTTTCAGCTTATCATAATAATAATTTTCATAAATAATTTTGACCCTAATATTATCATCAAGATTTATCTCTTTAAATTCTCCTAAATTTAAAATGTTTTTACTTTTTTTAGACTCATCAACAATAACTAAATCATCGCTAATAAACGATGCTCTATATTTAACAATATCATCACCATATGTTAAAGATAAAAAATCTCCCTCTTTAAGAGAAACATTCCAAAAATTCTTTTTATCAAAAGACACTTCATGAATATTTGAAATTATCTTTTCATCCTGACTAAGCTTGAAAAATTTTTTAAAATAAACTTTCACTTCTCTAAAATAAAAAAACACAAATAATAATAAAAGAACACCAACAATGCCCAAAAAGATTTTCAAAATACTTAAAGATTCTAAACTGAAAAAAAACAATTTTTTGTCTGAAACTTTATTATCACCTAAAAATCCTAAATTTGAAATTTTATCTTCAGATCTAATCCCAATATAACTATTATTAAGTCTACTTTTATAATCCTTAAAAAGTGTTGATATCAATCTAGAGTCAATATCTAAATATTCGCTATAAGTTCTTAAAAACCCTACAGCCAAAACTTCGTTTGGGAAAATTTCAATATTAGAATCTTCAAGAGCTTTAAGATACTTAACAGAAATTTTAATATCATCGGCTACAATTTCAAGAGTCAAATTTTTACCATTTCTAACTTTTCTCAAATAACTCCCAAATTTAATAAAATCATTTTCTTCCATAGATTTAAACCTTAATTTTTTTTAATATCATATAAAAAATTATCTACCTTATTTGAAGACTTTGGAGGATCATATTTAAATTTGCTATCAAGAATTCCAACATTAAACTTCACAGCAGTTAAATCAATAACTATTTCACGCCCACCACTAGTAGGAAAAGCAGTAATTCTTCTAATTATTCCATCTGGAGCAAAAGCAATAATAAAAGAATTAATAGTAGCAGCCCCCTTGTAAAGCTTTCTAGAAAAGGTTAATTTAATATATTTTCCAGGCTCAGATGAGTCAAGATCTTCTAGATTTGGAGAATTGGTATAAGATACGCTATACTCACTATTTAAAACTTTCATAAGACCTCCCCCACTACTCCCCTTTACTAATTGCTGATTAAAAGAAGTCCCAAGAGATGGAACATAAACAGTCAAAAATTCACCATCGCTTACAAAAACCTGATTATTTGAATCTAGATCAATAATAAACTTGTCTGGAAACTTATAAAGCAAAACACCCGTTTGCTTTAATCCCTTTAAAGTAAAATTAATTGTTGCTTGCATATCCTCTATATTTTGATATTTAGCATAAATTCCCTCAAAATATTGATTTGCAGATATTTGAGCAAACACAGCAACGGGATACAAAACTAATAAAAGTAATGTTTTTATCATTCTATGAACTCTTATTATTAATAAGCTTAAGCTATTAACAAAACTACATTTAAACTATTTATTGCCAATAAACTTTATTTCCATAATACTACATATCATGGAAATAAACTATTATTAATAGTAATAGTTTAATACATAAAATAAAAATTTAAAGCTTAGGTATAAACACCTTGAAAGAATTAGGATTTGATAAAAATGTCTTTGAATTACGCTGAAATAAATACTTTGATTAAAGAAATTCCTTTCACAAACTCTTTAATAACAAAAATAATACAACCGGATTACAAAAGCTTAATTTTAGAGCTTTACAATAAGATTGACAATACAAAATTTAAAATACTAATCTCTTTAAATCCAAACACTACAAGATTCCATATAACAAAAAAAAGTTTCAAAAAGATTTCTTTAAAATTAAGATTTTCTGACTTCTTAAAATCAAAAATTCACAATGGGAAAATTATAAAAGCCTTCCAGATGAAAAATGAAAGAATCATCTCTCTTGAAATTTTTAAAAAGGAAATAATTATCTTATTTATTAAATTGTGGCCATCCTCGCCAAATATAATAGCTACAAACTCAAACTTTAAAATACTAGATGCATATTACAGAAGACCAAAAATAAAAGAAACAACGGGTGAAATCTTTTCAAAAGCTAAAGAAATACATGAAAGCAATAAAATGACTGATAAAAAAATTATGAGCCTGAAAGAAGAATACAATAATACAAGCTACAAATCTTATTCTGAATTTCTTGAAAATTACTACGAATCGCTTAATGATCAAATTAAAAAAACCAATACAAAAGAATTGCTTATTGAAAAATATAAAAAAGAATTAATTGTTTTAGAAAAAAGAATAAACTCATTAAAACAACAAATTAAACTGATTGAAAACATTGAAAAAGAAAAAGAAAAAGGCGAGTTGATTTTATTAAATATTAATAAAATACAAAAAGGGATTAAAGAAATAAGCCTCTTAAATTATAAAGAGAAAATAATAAAAATATCCCTAAACCAATCATTATCACCAAAAGAAAATGCCTTACAATATTTTAAAGCATATAAAAAAGGCAAAAATTCTTTTAAAACCATACAAAATCAATTAAAAGATAATCTAGATAAATTTAATTTAATTCAATCAAAAATAACAATGTTAAAAGTCGAAAATTTCATCCCAGAAGAAGAATGTAATCAAGAAAAAACTGCTATCAAAGAAAAAGAAAAAGCGCCAAAAATAGGCTTGCATTTTACCCATTGCGGATTTGAAATCCTCGTTGGAAGAAACGCAAAAGAAAACGATGAACTTTTAAGACATTGCGTTAAAGGAAATGACTATTGGCTTCACACAAGAGATTGTCCTGGGGCTTATGTTTTTATTAAAAATCAAAAAAATAAAACTCCTAGCCTTGATGTCCTTTTGGCTGCTGGCAATTTATGCGTATTTTACACAAAATTAGCAAAAAAATCGGAAAAGGCAGATCTTTACTACACTCAGGTTAAAAATTTAAGAAGGGTTAAAAGCAAAAAACTGGGCCTTGTAATTCCAAAAGCAGAAAAAAATTTACATATTAAGCTAGATGAAAATCTAATAAAAAAATTAAAAAATCAAACCTAAACACTACTTATATCAAAGTAAAGTTTTGAATTTTTTACAAAATATTGTTATTCAAAGACAAAAAGCATAAAATTTATAAAAGTGGAGGAAGAATTTTATGATTTCAAAGTTAACAAAAATTGTAGCAACAATATCTGATCTTAGATGCGAACCAGAACATATAAAAGATTTATACGATGCGGGAGTAAATGTTATAAGACTAAATACTGCTCATCAATCACACGAAGATACAATAAAAGTAATAGACAATGTTAGAAAAATTTCAAATAAAATAGCTCTAATGATTGATACAAAAGGACCAGAAGTTAGAACAGCAAATATTGAAAACCCTATTATTGTAAAAACTGGAGACAAGGTAATCATTTCAACTTCTCCTATTAATGAGCCTAATAACTTTCAAACCAATTATGATGGATTTGTTAAAGAAGTACCCCAAGGATCTAAGGTGCTAATTGATGACGGTGAGCTTGAAATGACTGTTGTTGACAAATTGTCTGACCGATTAATTTGTGAAATTAAAAACGACGGCCAAATTAAAAATAAAAAATCAATCAATACTCCCGGAATTTCTCTTAAACTACAATCAGTAACCGAAAAAGACAAAGGATTTATTGAGCTTGCGGCAAAATATAATGTAGATTTTATTGCCCATTCGTTTGTAAGACACTCCAAAGACATTCAAGATGTTCAAGAAATTTTAAATGCTTCTGGAAATCCTGATGTAAAAATTATATCCAAAATCGAAAATCAAGAAGGAATTGACAACATTGAAGAAATTGCAAAAGCCTCTTACGGGATAATGGTTGCAAGAGGAGATATGGGAGTTGAAATTCCTGCAGAAGATGTGCCCATTGCTCAACTTAAAATAACACAAACATGCATAAAATATGGAATACCCGTGATTACAGCAACCCAAATGCTTCATACAATGATTGAAAATCCAAGACCTACTAGAGCAGAAGTATCTGACATAGCTAACGCTATTTTAAACGGCACAGACGCAATTATGTTGTCCGGAGAAACTGCCTACGGGAAATATCCAATTGAAGCTGTAAAAATGATGACAAGTATTGCTAAAAAAGTTGAAAAACACAGAAAAATGACCTTATATAAGGATGAACTTTTTTGCGATAAAAACATCACAAGAAACTATATTATCAAATGTGCAATTGATGCCACAAAGCTTATAGACGTAAAAGCAATTATTGTAGATTCTCTAAAGGGCAAAACTGCAAGAATAATGGCGACTTACAGAGCAAGTGCTCCATTATTTATTACAACAAATAGCGAGAGACTGGCAAGAGAATTAGCATTATCTTACGGAGTTTATTCTAATCTTGTAGACAATAATTTTAAAAGAACTACTGAATTTGTAGTAACTTCTCTTAAAATGCTAAAAGAACAAAGTATTGTTAATGACAAAGATACTGTAATAATTATTTCTGGCAATCCAAATAGAAATATTGAAAAAGGAACAGAATTTATGGAAATAAACACAGTAGAAGATGCCATCAAAGGACGAAATATATAAAACAAATTAGAAACTCTCTGGTTGAAAACATATTTTATTCAAATAAGACAAACGGCTTATCATTTAATTTGGAAGAAAAAAAAACTCACAAAGCCATCCTAACAGGTTATGGAAATTATGAGTTTTTTTTAAAAAATGAATGTTTGTTTAAAAAAATAATATCAAATCAAACTAATAATGTATTTATAATCTCTGAAGCAAAAAGCAATTCTTTAATTAATATATCCAATCACCGTGTGTGGAGAATTTTTAATAAAAATATTAAAGTAAACTTACAGATATTAAAATTATTAAAAAATTTAAATTTTATTAACATAGATGATAAATTAATCGAAAATGACCATAAAATTGAAATTACATTGAATTTTATTAGCAACATCAAGGAAAATATAAAAATAATTCCAATAATTTTTGGAAAAACTTACAATAAGCACTTACTAAAATTTTGTGAGTTTTTAAAACCTTTTATAAGCAAAGAAGAAAATTCATTTATTTTGCTATCTTGCTTTATTTCAAAATCTACAAATATAAAAAAAGCCTTAAAGCTTGAAGAAAATTTAAAGCGTATACTTCTTGAAGAAGAATTGGTTAATCTTAACCTAATACTAGAAAACTATAAATCAAAAAAAATATTTCCAGAAAATATAAATGCAATCATGACTATTTCAAGCCTTTTTAAAAATTTCGACTTTACAGACTCAAAAATAACATTTAACTCACCAGAATACTTGATATCAAGCAGTATTCTACTAAGATAAAATTGTCAAAATTAAAATTTATAAAAAGTTTTCTATTCTTTTGCAGTTTTTCTTTAAAAAAGCATCAAGCCCAATCTTTGAAATACTTCTTAATGCATTAGCAGAAACCTTGATGTTAACACTTCTTCCAAGATTTGGAATAAAAAATTTTTTATTTATTAAATTAACCTTAAAGGTTCTTTTGGTTTTTACTCCAATATGTTGTCCAGCTCCACCTTTTTTCTTGGCAAGCCCCTTCCTTGGAACATTGTTTCCAAACATAGTTTTTTTACCCGTTATTTCACACTTCCTAGCCATTTTTACACTCCTTCATTTATGATTTTTTCTCCAAATATAAATCCATTAACTTTAAAAATAAAGCCAAACTACCCAAAATATTTTTCATTATACCTCCAAAGTTTGAATTGTTTCCATAGCTTTTAGCAAGATCCATATCAAGCTCTTTCCAATTATAAATCAACTCTCTTTCCAAAGAAACTTTTGAATAGTCTGAAAGACAATCTTGCAAACGCTGCTCAATAGCATATATTTTGGAATAATACTCGCTTGATATAACAAAAGCCTTTTTATTAACATCTGCTATTATATTTAACAATAATTTCTCTGAAGATTTATCCCCCAAAGAAGCTCTATGCAACAATGCATTTATTCTATTACCATAACCACCATGCTCTCCTAAATTAGAATCAAAATCAATAAGACTTGCATAAATATTAATCAAAGCATGCATGTCATTAGACATTTCTCTTGAAAGCTCTATAAGCTTCCATTGTCCTTTAATAATAAGTAAATTAATAATATCGTTAAGCTCTTTTTTAACAAAATAAATGGTATATGTTTTCAAATAAACTAAAAGCTCACAATAAATATAACCTGTAGTACTCATAATTTTAGATACAATCTTTTCATTCATTTTTTCAGTATAATTATCCAAATTTAAAAAAGATATTCCTGGGAAAAGCTGTTCGGCTAATATTTTAGATTTGCTATTTTTTTGCAAAACTTTAACCTTCTCAATTTCATTGGCAACATGCTTAGTAAGATCATTAAAAAACATTCTTGCCATTGGATTAGGTTTTTGCCCAACAGAAACAGGAAAATAATCCGGATCCCCACTAACATATCTTATTAGATATAAAATTTCTTTACTCTTATTTATATCCAAAATAGAAGAAATAATCTTAATCCAGGCATTCGATTTAATAGGAAAATCTTCTTTGTTCCCATAAATTTCTAAAATAATGTCATAAAGATTTTTCCAAATAGAAATATTCTTAATGCAAGAAATACATTCTAGCAAATCTTTAAGATCATCTATAATAACTCCACAACCTATAGAGCTAAATCTAGGTCTATACACAAAATCATCTTCTGGAAGCAAGTTGTCAAAATTTTTAAGAACCAAATGATATTGATATAAAACTAAATCAAAAAAATTATTCAAAGCCTCATAAGTTTCATCTATCAACTTAATTTGTTCTTGAGTTATATTTTTAAACAAATAAGATAAATTATTATGTAAATTTTTGGGAAGATCCGACGCAAAATTTATGTTATCACTTGCAGAAAAAGAATAAATATAATCTAAAGACTTCTTCTGATTTTCATTTAAATATTTTTCAACAACAAAATGAACAATTTTATTAGAATTTTTATATCTTTGCGCAAATGGCCTTAAGGGAGAAAAAATTTTATAAAAGTTATAAAGAAATCTAGAAAATTGAGGTAAGGCCTGAATTTTTGAAGCATTAAAAAAATTACTTACTCTGCTTAAATTAACTTTAACTTCTTTTAACCTTTTTTGCTTTATTTGCTCAGAAGTAAGCTCTTTATTAATACTAAACATGGAAAGTATAAAATCAAATAAACCCAAATTCATCATCCCCCTAAAAACTCTTCAGCTGCCTTACTCTATTTTTCAATTAAACATGAAAATTAATATAACTATAAAAATTATACATAATTTATTGTAAAATAAAAGAAAAAATTTGAATAATTTTATGAGAATAAAAAATCCAATACTAACAGCAATTTTATTAATTAGCTCTAGCTGTTCAACAAATAAGAATATAGTTGTACTAACTGACAACAAAACAATACCATTTTATATAAATCAATTTAATATAGAAAATAAACTAAATTTTATAATTAAATTTAGAAATAACATTGATCTGCAAACAATAGAAAAAGAAAATGCACAAATAATTATTTCTAAAAACATTGGCAACACAAATATTGCCAACCATTTTAAATCTATAAAAATCAATTATAATCCAGATTATCCTATCTTAAAACATATTTTCAAGCAATTTAACCAAAAAATTATTCCATTAAGCTTTGACATTCCTATTTTAATCTATAAAAATACACATCAAATTAAAAAATACATAAACACTAAATATTTAAAAGAAGAATACGAAAATTTCATTAAAGACGGAAAATTTTTTATATCTCCTTATGTTTCTGACAATTTATTTTATGTGATTTCTCAAATAAATAATGTGAGATTTTCTTTTGAAAAGAATCAATTAAATTATAATGAGAATCAAATTTTAAAAATGCTAGAATACTTCTCATCATTTTTAAATACAAAACAAATGGATTTGCAAAAAGATTTCTTTAATAAATACGGTTACTTAAAGCTAAACAAAATATTGCTTAATAAAAAATCCCTTTTAATAGCCGGATTGAGCGATATAGCCTCCTACAATAGTCTAAGCGAACAAGAGAAATCACAAATAAAATTTTCATATTTAATTAACAATAACAATGAAATTGTTATCTCAAACCCAAATTTTATTGGCATTTTAGAAACATCTATTTTAACTAACAAATTTATAAACTGGATCTTGAATAAAAAAACCCAAATAAGCCTAATTGGACTTAAAAATCATTCCCAATCAAATATGTGTTTTGGATTTGCCAATGGTTTTACTCTTTATAAAGAATTAAATTTAAAAATAAAACATTTAATTGATGGAATATCTCCTTTTATTATTGACGAAACTCAAATCAATAGCCATTCTTATGTATTAAGCAAAAAAACAATTGAAAAAGAAAACTTACTAATAAATGACTGGTTTTTCTCTAAATTTAATCTAAAAAAAAATAAAAATTAAATATGTTTTTCCTTGTAATTTACAACAATTATTTTAAAAATAAGAAAAAACAATAGCACAGAAAGAATAGCTAACGATGCGTACACGCTATTAAAAACATATATAAGAAGCGAGATAAAAACAATTAGAAAATAATTTACAAAAAGACAAACAATCCCTGAGAAAATAGCTATCATTAATGAAACTAGAAAAATCATAATTTTGGAATTGAAATTAAATTCTATTTTAGAAAACAAAGAGATAAAAACCGCTCCCATTAAAACTAGCAAAATAGGAGAAATCAGCAAAAGCAAACTTAAGGAAAAAATATTAATTAATTTCAAATTTAATATAGCAACCCTATCAAAAGCGCTTGACAAATTTTGAATTTTTAAAAAAAATCCTAACTCAGTAAAATTTGAAAATAAAGCCAAATTTTCTACATTTTCATTAATTCTGACAACCTCTAAAACATTTGTATCAAAACTATTAGTAGACATAAGGACTTTGGTGAGAGTAATTTCACTCTGCTCATTGTCTTTATCTAAAACATTTTGATACACAAAATTACCCTTCAAAGTAGCAAATGGAATTTTAATATGCAATATAACATTTCCTGTCTTATTAAATCTAATAAGTTCAAAATTTTTTATTATTTTAGAATGATTATTAAAGGCAACAACTTTTTGCATATAAATATAATCATAAAAACCTCTCTTAGAATCTGGTTGCAATAAAAATACATCGTTTATTCCGTAATATTCAAAATATTTTTCAATCTCATCAAAAAAAAGATATCTTTTCCTAAGCTTTTCAAGAGATTTATTTTTATAATTCAAAATTTCATTATCATTGGGCAATAGCTTATGAAGATTTGAAAACCCATAATAAGCTAATTTAAATTTTTCAGTATTAAGATATAAAAAGTTTTTTTGTTTTTCTTCAGAAATCAACTGCATTTTTTCTTTTTCGAAATTCCTGTTTTCATTAATAAACTTTAAAGTCAAATTTAAAAGCGCAACAAAATTATCATCTTTTGTTGCAACATAAGCAATATAAGCAAAGTAATTCGCCGTATAATAATCATTTTGAGAAATAAATTCATTGACAATATTGAAAAAATCTTGCTTTTTAAGGCTTTGCAAAGGATATTTAGAAAAAGTTTTTTTAACCTTTTCTAAATCAACGTCATAACTTGGAATTTTACTATATTCAGATTTCACTAAATAATAATTTGTTAAAAGCTCTTCATTATTTACATAAATAATTCGCATTTTATCATATATTCTAATCAAATTTTCAAGATGCTTTCTTTTTTGCTTCATTGAATCTGTCAAATCAGAAGATAAAAAAAATCTATTTGCAGACAAGCTTATATCTATATTTTTAATTTTAAGAGATATTTCATTTGCTTCACTTTCAAGAAGATTATATCTGTCGTAACTAAACTTATACTCATTTCTCTGAGCAATTATATGTGGCAAAATTAAATTAAATATAAAAGCAAAAAAGAGGCCTATAATAAAAAACAATATTAAAAATGTAGAAAGCCTAGAAAATAAATATCCATTATACGATTTTAAATAAATCTTTATTTCTTGCTGAGCAAAAAAAGCAAAATAAATGCAAACAATAAAAATAAAAAATCCATAAAAATACTTATAAAAAAGCAACATAGAATCAAAAAAAGTTGCTATTAATCTATGCTTTTCTAAAAAATTTTCTCCAAAAAAATATGAATAACTAAAGAGCAACCCTAGGAAAAAACACAGAAAAATAATAAAATTGCTCAAAAATGCATATATTTCTCTTTTCATAAGCCTTAAGAATTAACTACCCTTATATAAATTATTGTCTAAATCTTTGCTGATTTTAATATATTCTGAAACAAAGCCAAATAAATAGGTAGAAAAGAAAGTTAAAACACAAAAAACAAAAGGAATAAAATCCGAGATTATGCTCTTTCCTATTATTACATTGTAAATCTTGGGAAACTCAATCGAATAGACATTATAAATTTTTAAAAAAAGTATAATAAAAATGGGATAAAGAAACATTGCAAAACTATTTGAAAAAATAAGATTAAAAACATAAGAAAATGCAAATAACAATAAAGAAATTCCCAATATATTGAAAATTAAATTTAAATAATTGAGTGAGAGTAGAAAATTATTCAAAATTTTTAAATCCCCAAAAAGAAAATCAACAAAATTATTATAAATCTTTTGCTCTAAAAAATTATTCTCAACAAAATCAATCTTACTAGAATCAGAAAGATTTGATTGGTAAGAAAAACCTTTATCTCCTTTATCATTCTCTGAGACAATTAAAACCCCATTAAAACCATAAAATCCAGGCTTATTACTAGAAAATATTATTTTATCATTTAAAAAATGAACAACCTCATCTTTAAGGACAAAAGTATCATTTCTATTACTATTAATATAGTAAGAATGAAAACTATGACTAACCAAAAATCCTAAATAAGAAAACAATAAAATAAGAACAAAGATAATAAAATAAAAATAGGAAGTCTCTCTAGCTGATTTTAAAACTATCCCATAAAAGGAACAAGATATTCTCATAAAAGTAACAACAAGAGATAAAGGGAAAGAATAAATATAGGCATTGTAATAAAGGCTATAGCTAAAAATAGAAAAATTAAAATACAAAAACTTATATTTTAAATAAAATGTACATATAAACATTAAAGAAAAAAGGCAAAATATTAAGATAAATCTACAAATCATTAAAAAGATCAATCTTAACGAATCAAACACAGCAAATCCTCCCCCTCGAAAATTGAAAAATTTTAAGCCTTTTTGTTATCGACCAAAATATTTTTAATCTTCTTCTTAGCCTCTTCAAAGCTAATTTGCAAAGCTAAGCTAATCTCGTGTTCCAATATTAACTCAAAATCATTCAAAATCCTTTTTTCGTAAAAGGGCAGTTCCTTTTGAGTAGATTTTTTATATAAAAATTTATATAACTTTGCTGTATCTAAAATATCGCTTTTTTTATAAAATTCATGACCACCATCTTTTATTTTTTTTGAATCTATTTGACCTTCAAACTCTTTAATAACATCAAAAACTTCTTCTACCTTTTCCCTGCTAACCAAAGCTCTAATTCCAAAATCGTCAACTTTAGCAACAGGAACCATAAAAATCATATCATTAAATGGAAAATATATTTCATAGTAATCAATAATCTCACCATTAAACTCTTTAGTCCTAATATCCTTAATCGTACCTACTCCGTGCATTGGATAAACTACTGATTGATTTAGCAAAAATGCCATACTTACCTCATAAAATATAGATAATTATAATTTAAAAGCTCATAAAAAAACGCTTAAATTGGTTCTGATATTAAATTTATTTTCATAAAATAAATCTTCAAGATATCTATCATTACAAAAGCTTATTATCACACTAGGAGTAAGTTTATTAATATTTGCAAAAAACATCTCTTTATTTCTCTTTACAGCTTTTAAATCATAATACCCAATAAAACTAATTTCTTTATGAGATTCTTTCAGTCTTAAAAACTTTTTCTTTGAAATCACTTTATCCTTGTCAATAATATAACATGTTTTATGGGCATTTTCTAGTATTTCCATTAAAATGAGAAGAACTGTATTTGAATCATAACAGTCAATATTGACTCTTTTAAAAATCCTACAAAAAAATCTTACAATCTTGGAATTTAAAAAAACAAGAGAAGAATTTTTAATGTGATTTCTAAACTTTTTAAAAATTAAAGCCTTTAGAAAAGCTTTAAGCCCAATAAAAATTACTATTGAATGATAAGGGTGCCCCGAAAGGTAGGCAAATCTGCTTATAAGCTTGCTGCGACTATCAAAAACATCTATAGGCACACCTAAAAAATAAAATCTGTCTGGTTTTGAATATATATCTTTTAAATTAGCCATTATAATCCCCTAACAATGCCTTAAAATAAGCAAGTGAATAAACAATGGCCGTATCTGCTCGTAAAATTGGAGTATTAAACCTTACAAAATTAAAACCTTTCTCCTTAAAAAAGACAATTTCTGACTCCGAAAAGCATCCTTCAGGACCTATTATAATTCCAATTTTGCCAAAATTGTCAAAACTTTCATTCTTGCTTAAAATCATTCCGCTTGGATGAGCAACATAATATCTAGTAGTGCAAGAATAAGGTAAATGAAAAAAATTATTATAAAAATTAATTTTAGGAACAATTTTATTACCACTTTGCTTTAAAGCTTCATCTATTATTTTTGAAAATCTTAAAATTTTGGCAGATGCATTGCCTATATCTATTTTAGATACAGAACGATCTGCATTAATAATATTAATTTCTGAAACTCCAATCTCAACAACCTGTCTTAACACCAAGTCTATTTTCTTACCCTTTAAACTAGAAATAAAAATACCTATCTCAAAATTATTTTTTTCAATTTTATCTATTTTATTGGTAGTAAATTTAATAAAATTACTACCAATCTTTACTATTTCTGAAACCCTTAATTCCTTATCTTTTAAAAGAATGTTAAGCTTATCGCCCTTTTTAAGTCGTCTTACATTAACAAGATGATGATATATTCTTGCATCTTTAACAATAATAAAATCGCCTGCTAAACAACTCTCACTCTCATCCAAAACAATTTGCTTCACAATTTAATTACCCAATTTAGACAAATACTCACAAGCTGTTTTTAAAGCTTTGTCATAATGTAAATTATAAATTGGCAATTCTTTATTATTGTCTTGATAGTAATTAAAAAACACATACTTGCCTAAAAATTCTTTATCAATTTTATATTTTGGATTTTCTTTGACAAGATTTTCAACAAAAACATCAATCTCTTGTTCTGTAATGGATTTTTTACCCTTCAAAAAGCCTTCTATTAGCTTTTTATCAAAAATTTCTTTATATATTAATGCTTCTTCCTCAGAAAAATCTGGGGATTTTATTTCCAAATCAGGCGCAATTCCAACCTTATGAATACTCTTTCCAGATGGAGTATAATATTTTGAGCTTGTAATTTTAAATCCACCAGTATAAAAAGGAACCACATGCTGAATAAGCCCCTTGCCATAAGACTTTTCCCCTATAATATAGGCTCTATTATTATCTTTTAAGGCTCCTACAAAAACCTCTGATGCTGAGGCTGATGATCTATCTATTAAAGCAACAATTTTTATATTTGCGGGCAAAACTTGTTTTGAACTTGCCTTATAATCAATAGGCTTGCTAGAATTTCTTGATTTTGTGGAAACAATAATTCCTTTAGATAAAATATCATCCGCCATTTTTATAGCTGCCTGAAAATATCCCCCAGTATTAAGCCTTAAATCTAAAATCAAAGATTTAATATTTTTATTCTTAAGATTATCTAAAGCTTTTCTAAAATCTACAGAGGTGTGTGGATTAAAGCTTACTATTCTTATATAACCAATATCTGAATTAATAACATCATACTTGATTGTTTGTATTTCTATCTTTTCTCTTGTAAGTTCAAAATTCAATGTTAAATTTTTTCCCCTAAGAATAGATACTTTCACTTTTGTGCCCTCTTTGCCTTTTAAAAGATCAACAACTTTATCTACTTCCATAGAATAAACACTCTTGCCATCAACAGCGGTAATACAATCTCCAGATTTAATTCCAGCCTTATAAGCCGGGCCCCCTTCAAAGGGTGTAACAATAGAAACACAAGCGCTATTAGGATCAAGATTTTTTGCCTCGTCCTTATCTTGAGAATGCATTTTTTTTATTATAGAAATTCCAATGCCAACATAATCTCCTACTGTTGTTTTTGAAATTTCTTCTAAATCCTTTTTTGTCAAATATTGAGAATAAGGATCATCTAAGGCTTGAAATATTCCTTTTAAAGCACCTTCAAAAATTACTTCATCGCTTACAGGATCAACATAATTTTCTTTTACAAATTCAAAAGCTTGAATCATCATCTGCTCATAATTTGATCTTGATAATTTATTATTAGACTCATCAAAAGCAAAAATAGATTCAACAATTACTAAAGAGCTTATACCTAAAGTCAATAAAAAATATACACATATTAAAAATTTATTTTTCATTTATTCATTCCTAATGCAAAAATTAAAACTTGATTTTATTTCCATAATATAATATTTTAAAACTATGTTAAACTCACATCCTAAAAAAAGACAAAGCCTTTACAGAGCAGGACTTGTTGTTTTACAAATTCTTGAAAGCCTTTTAATTTTAGCATTATTATACCAAGCCATTAATAAATTAATTTTCATTAATAATTACTCCATAAAGTTTATGTTAACATTTATCTTATATTCACCTGAATTTTTCATGGCCAATTTAACAATTTATTACTTTATCTACGAAAAATTTAAAATTCTTCACAGCACCATAGTAATAACTAAAGTATTCCAAATAATATTAACATTATTATTATTTATCCTAGGATTTACTTTTAAAGTATACGTCTACCAAACCTCTCTGGCCATACTTTTAGGAATTACGGTAATTTACCTAGCATTTAATGCAACAATATTAGTACTAATTAAAGCAAAAATAAAAAACCCGGAGTAAAGTTTGATTATTATTCCTGTAGCCAGTGGTAAGGGGGGAGTTGGCAAATCCCTTTTCTCAACAAACATAGCAATTTGCCTGGCAAACGAAGGAAAAAGCGTATTACTTGTTGATCTTGACCTTGGAGCATCAAATTTGCATTCAATGTTAAACATTATACCCAAAAAAAGCATAGGGACGTTTTTAAAAACAAAGATTAATTTCTCAGACATTATTATTCAATCTGGAATTAAAAATCTAAACTTCATTGCAGGAGATTCTGACATTCCAGAACTTGCTAATATAGCTGCTTCTCAAAAAAAAACCATAATAAAAAATTTAAAATCTTTAAAATATGACTACTTAGTGATTGATCTTGGAGCAGGAACAGCTTTTAATATCATAGACTTTTTTTTAATGTCAAAAAGAGGAGTAATAGTAACAACACCAACAGTAACAGCCACAATGAATGCATATTTATTTCTTAAAAATATAATATTTAGACTGTTATCAAGCGTGTTTAAAAGGGGAACAAAAGGAAATGAAATTCTCATAACAATAAAACAAAATTCAATCGATCTTCAAAGGGTTTATATACCTAATTTGCTGTTAAAGCTTGAAAGCGAAGATCCTGAAAATTATTTTAAATTTAACAAATTGTTTAAGACAATTAGTCCTTTTATGATATTTAATATGCTAAAAGCTCCCAAAGACATTGAAAAAACCGAAAAAATAATAAAATCGGCAAAAAACTATTTAAGCATAAATTTACAAAGTATTGGAGCAATCTATAAAGATGAAATGGTTGATCAAGCTTTAAACAGCAAAATCCCCATCACTATATACAAGCCCACAAGCCCAACCTCTAAAAGCATAAAAAAAATTGCAAAAAAATTAATCGAAATTGAAGATTTAACAAATGATGCTGAGTTTTTAAACGAAGAAGATTTAAATGAAAGTTATGATTTTGTACTAAAAGAAGCTCAAGAAGAATACATTGAAAAAATTGAATACCTTGAATCGTTAATAAAAAACAAAACAATAGAAAGTAGCGAAATTATTGATATAATAAAATCTCAGAAAAGAGAAATCGAAACCTTAAGAAAACAAAATATGTTATTTAAAAAAAAGCTTTTTGAAAAGCTTGAAAAGGCTAAGGAGGTCTAATGCCAAATTACATAAACTACCCAAGTTGGTTACATCCTGAAGTGATTCAAGGCATACCAATTACATGGTATAGCCTATCTTATATTTTAATCATACTAATCTCTTACAAGTTTATTTGGTATCAAATACAATCAGACAACATTGATATCAAAAAAGAAGATTATGAAACATTCATGTTCTCACTTGTACTTGGAGCAATTTTAGGAGGCAGATTGGCATCTACCTTGGTTTACGATAAATCGGGAATTTATTATTCTAATCCTTGGTTAATCCTTTTGCCATTCGATCAAAATTGGAATTTTACAGGCTTTAGAGGTATGGCCATCCATGGTGGTTTTTTAGGGGCAATAATTGCTCCTTTAATCATAATAAATACAAAGCTTAAAAATACAAATGTTCAAAAATATTTTCTAAAACTAACAGACTATGGATCAATAGCTTTCTCTTCTGGATACATACTTGGAAGACTTGCTAATTTCGCAAATGCAGAACTTTATGGAAGAGTAATGAAAGGGGGAATAATATTTCCCAATGCAGAACCATTTAACACAAATATGCCGGGTGTAAAAGAATTTGCATCATCAGTAGGGCTTGAAATTTCGCCTCATGATCTGCTAATCAACCTCCCAAGAATACCTTCTCAACTTATTGAAGGATTTTTCGAAGGGCCTGTAACTTTTCTGTTGCTGTGGTTTTTATTTAGAAAAATCAAAAAATATGATGGATTTATTTTTGGTGTATATGTAATGCTTTACGCTTTTTTCAGATTCTTTATTGAATATTTAAGAGAGCCAGACAAAGAACTTGGATTTATAATAAACTATAAGCCAATTAAAAGTTTGTCTGAATTTTCCTTTTTAAACATATCAATGGGACAAATCCTCTCACTAACACTAATGCTCTCGGGCTTAATCTGGATAATAGTAACTAAAAAAATTGCAGATAAAAAAATAAAAAATACTACCAATTTGGCATTCAAAAATTAAGAAAAGAGCAAGCCAATAAAATGAACGGGGTTAATAATTATCAAAATATAAATTCAGTTATAATCTCTAAAAAAGAAATTGATGTTAGAGATCTCATAAAGCTTAAATCCATTTTTAACTTAATTCAAATCGTAAAATCTGAAAAAGCTTTATACAGCGAATATGTAAAACAAAATAATATTAAATTCGCTATTATTTATAATTATGAAAAACCAATAGATTTTTCAATAAACATTGCAAATGGATTAAAAAATGCAAACAAAATACATTCTATTATAATTAGCAATGAAAAATTTGATGATGAATACTTAAAACTTAATCATATTGAAATAATAAAAGATATAAGCGAATTAGAATATAAACAAAGCTTAATACATCAAAAAAAGCTATTTTGCGACAATAAAAACACAACTCTGGATTTCTTTTTAAATTTATCAGAGCTCATAAAAGAAATAGTAATCATCACAAACAACAAGAATGAAATTATTTATATCAATGAAAAAGGTAGTAAAAATCTTAATCTTCCAATGAAAACCTCTGGAAATATAATAAAAGTAACCGACATAGATATCAGAGATTGGGAAAAATTAGAAAGAATAGATTTAAGTTACCGCACAAACTCTATTCCTGAATTTAAAAATATATTAATAACCGATTGTCTTTTAACTTTAAAAAATAACAAAAAACTACATGTAGATATATTTATTAGCACAATCGCTCAAAACAATATCGATAAATTAATAACAATTAAAGAAATATCAAGCCCCAACGAAATAGAAAACTATAAATACCTAGAAATTATTGATTCGCAAGACGAGATTCAAAATGCCAAAGAAATTGAAAAATTACTAGTAAACCATATGGATATTTATAAAAAAAAAAGAATATATTTGCTTAATTTAGACGTATCCCTAACAGCAGAATATGAATACAAAGAAGATCAAGAAAAGCTTAATATAAAAATACTTAAAATAATGTATTCAAAAATAATGTCATTATACTCTGAATATATTTTTAAACTAAAACACAACAATTTCATAGTAATCATATGCACAAGTGGTGGTGAAAAGCAAATAATCTCAATTGCCCAAAAAATCAAAAAAACAATTGCATTGGCATTTAAAAAAGAAGATATTATTATATTTAAATTCAATATTGGAATAATAGAGGTAAATTTAAAAGAAAACTTAGAATTAAAAATCCCCAAATTAATGATGGCTACAAAAATATCGTCGGAATACAAAGACTCTAATCCCACTATATACAAAGAAGAACTGCCAGAAGCGGTGATTTTAAAAAATCAAAACAAAATCTTTCAATATATACTCAAAGCAATAAAAAATGATTTTTTTACTCTTTATTATCAAAAAATAAATCCACTTAAAAAGAACTTAAAGCCTAAAATAGAAATCTTGACAAGACTTTTTGACCACATGGGCAGACCAATTCCAAACAATCAAATTTTTAACTTAATAGACAAATATAATTTAACTGTTGAGGTTGATACATTGGTGGTTAAAAAGGCTTTAAGAGAATACAAAAGCTTTGTATCAAAAAATGGAATTCACATTTTCTCAATTAACATATCTCCTTATTCACTAAAATCTCAAAACTTTCGAATCTTTTTAAGAGATACTTTATTGAAAAGCCAAATCCCACTTCAAAATATATGCTTGGAAATAACAGAAACTGGAATTCTTGAAAATTTTGAAATAATAAACAAATATTTTCAAGAATTAAAAAGTTTTGGAATCAAACTAGCACTTGATGACTTCGGAAGCGGACATACATCACTCTCATATATTAAAACACTACCAATAGACTTACTTAAAATAGACGGATCTTTCATAAAAGCAATAAACTCTAGTGAAATAGATTTTGTAATAATAGAATCTATTAAAAAAATAGCAGATACAAAAAATATAAAAATTATTGCCGAATTTGTGTATAATGAGGAAATATTAAAAAAAATAAATGAACTAGAAATAGACTATGGGCAAGGATTTTTATGGCACAAACCAGAACCAATATAAATTCTAAAAAAATTGAAATCTAAAAATATACTTATGACTAAATTTTATTAAATTTCAATAAAAATTATTTTACATTGGAAAAGGAATAAAAGTGATGGAAAAAAAAATAGCATTAATTGCACATGATAAAAAAAAAGAAGATTTGGTAAATTTTGTCAAACAAAACTATCTCTTCTTATCCAAATTCAAGCTTATTGCAACAGGAACAACAGGATCTAAAATCCAACAAGCTACTAATCTTACGATTATTAAATATAAATCGGGACCTATGGGAGGAGATCAGCAAATTGGAGCTGAAGTAGCTGAAGGAAATATCTTGGCTATATTTTTCTTTAGAGATCCCCTAACAAGCCAGCCTCACGAACCAGATGTGTCAGCTCTTATTAGGCTTTGCGATGTACATAAAATACCCCTTGCAACTAACGTAAAAACAGCAGAAATTTTAATAAAAGGACTTGAGAGCTTGAGAGCTTGATTTTAAAATAGGCTTTAATCTAAATTAAAGCCTAAAAAATCAAAAATATAAATTAATTCGTTAACATAGGTGAGATTTTTTCAACACCTTCGATAATATAATTAACAGATTCAAGGAAAGTCTTGGCATCTGAATTATTCTCATCAACTGTAATTTCTAATTTTGAATCTTTAATATTAAGATCTTTAAAGGTGCCAACAAGATCACTTCGAGCACCATGTACATTACTATTTATAATCTTTTTAAAGTCAGAGGTAATCCCAACAAAAATAAACGCTTCTTTTCCAGAGATATTAATTGGAGCTTCTCCTGCATAAATATTGTCATAAAAATAAACTATTAACTTTGCGCCCTCTTTTGAAGGTATTGTTTGAAAGTGTCCATCTTCTTCAGAAAAATAAAAAACCTTTATATTTTTTCCCAAACTTTTTCGATCTTTTTTTGAATGAACTACTCCCATAGCATGAAAAACGTGCCCAATAGTATGTTCATCTATTTTAGAATCATCAAGCTTAGCAGATTTATCCGTTTCTTGCTCTTCAACATATTCATTTGAACTGTCTTTTGAAGCACAGGCACTTATTAAAAAAAATAAAAACAATAGCAAATAGTTTTTCAAAAAACCATTTTTATACATAAAAATTCTCCCTTATAATTTATTAATCATATTAAAATTAAAAGTAAGTTTACAATAAATAATTTATTTTGTACACACTTTAAAAACAATTAAAATGTTAAAATGAAACAGGAGGTCTTATTAATATGAAAAAACAAAATCCATGGATACTTTTAAATGAAGAAGAAAAAAATCAAATTTTCAATTTTTCCGAAAGTTACAAAAAATTTATAAGTAAATTTAAAACAGAAAGAGAAGTTACAGCCTATGCCCTAGATAAAGCAAAAAAATTGGGGTTTGTAAACGCTGAAGAGAAAAAAAATTTAATGCCAGGCGATAAAATTTTTTACACCTGTAGAGAAAAATCTGTTGCTTTTGCTATTATTGGCAAAAATCCTATTGAAAATGGAATGAATTTCATTGTTTCTCACACAGATTCACCAAGACTTGATGCAAAACCTTCACCAATATCTGAAGAAAACGAACTTACATTTCTTAAAACCAACTATTATGGGGGAATAAAAAAATACCAATGGTTATCTACACCCCTTTCAATAAGAGGTGTGGTATTTTTAAAAAATGGAGAAAAGGTTGAAATCAATATTGGAGACAGTGAAAACGATCCTGTCTTTATAATTCCCGACATTTTGCCTCATCTTGATAGAAAAATACAAAGAAATAAAAAATCAGATGAAATTGTTGAGGGTGAAAATCTAAAAATTTTAATTGGGAGCCTGCCAATCGAAACAAAAGAAAAAGATAAAGTCAAAATGGCAACTTTGCAACTAATAAAAGAAAAATACAAAATAGAAGAAGAAGATTTCGTATCATCAGAAATTGAAATAGTGCCTGCAGGAACAGCAAAAGACGTTGGATTTGACAAAGCTTTAATTGGCGCTTACGGACAAGACGACAAAATATGTGTTTACACTTCGCTAGAATCCATATTTGATCTTGAAGAGACTCCAAACAAAACAGCCATTTGCTTTCTTGTAGATAAAGAAGAAATTGGTTCAACAGGTTCAACCGGACTAGACTCAAGATATCTTGAATATTTTGTTTCTGATATGATCTTTAAAATTAAAAAATCAGAATACAGCAATCTTCACGTACAAAAAGCTTTGTGGAATTCAAAAAGCATTTCTGCTGATGTTTGCGCAGCAATAAACCCACTATTCAGCTCGGTTCATGACGAACAAAATGCTCCCCAACTTGGCTATGGAATACCCATAATGAAATACACAGGACATGGTGGAAAAAGTATGGCCAGCGATGCTGATGCTGAACTTGTCTCTTATATTAGGCAATTATTAAATAAAAACAATATAGACTGGCAAGTAGCAACTCTTGGAAAAGTAGAAGAAGGCGGCGGTGGAACTGTTGCCAAGTTTTTAGCTAGCTATGGAATAAGAACAATAGACATGGGACCTGCTGTTATAAGTATGCATTCTCCAATGGAAATAACTTCTAAATTTGATTTATACAATGCTTACTTAGCATATAAAGCCTTCTACAAGGAATAAAATTGCTATGGTAGATTTAGAAAAAACAAATAAAATCAAAGTAGCAGAGCATATTGTAGAATGCTTTGGAGGAATTAAAAATATTAAAAATATACAAAAAGATCTAACAAGAATAAAAATTTTAGTAGACAGCAGTTCTTTAGTCAAAAGAGACGATTTAACAAAAAATGACAACATAATAGGAACTATCAAATCTAATGAACTTACAGAAGTTGTAATGAATTTTGAAATAATCGAAGATGTTTATAATAAAATTTTATATATGATGAATGATCAAAAACAATAAAGCCTCTGCAGAGGCTTTATTTTATTGTTCAACTTATTGTCTAACATCTCTCATATACTCAATAACAGATTTAGGCTCCAGTTCTTTATTCAAAATTTTATATATAACGCTTAACAAACTATTGGAATTAAGATCACGATTTAATTGTTTAAAAAAGGAAAAAATTGATTTCGCAGCCAAAACTCCCTCTGGCAAATATCCAATTTTTTCAATATTGCTTATCAAATCATCTATACCAAGAAAGTTTTCTAAAATATTTTTGCTCACAATTTCATTGCCAAATCGTCTATTTCTCCCAAACATGCTTCTACAAGTAACATCTAAATCGCCAGAACCAGACAAAAATAAAAAAGTTTCAATATTTCTTCCCCCAAGCTCAATTGCAATGTCCTTTATATTATTCAAGGATATTGAAAATAAAAATGATTCTGTATTACTACCTATTAAATTAGGATAATTCAATTTATAAGCATCCAAAATTCCAAATGCAATTGCAAACACATTTTTTAAAGCTGCTGCTATTTGCACCCCAAAAACATCATTACTATAAAATAAAGAAATTGAAGTTTTACTAAATAAGTTAATAAACAAATATGCATTTTCTCTATTATTGCTAGCCGCAACAAGACCTGTTATCACGCCAAGTCCAACTTCCTCAGCATGACTTGGGCCAACAATATAAGTAATTTCGTCTTTATATCCTCTCATAACTCTCTCGGCAGCTTCAATAACAGTCTGAGTTTTACCATCAAAAGTAATAAACCCTTTTGTAAGTATTGCTAGCTTTGGCTTTATCTCTAAAGAATGTAAAAATTGATTCAATTTTTTTAAAATATCAACAGTAAAAAGAGAAGGCGTTGTAATGAAAATATAATCAGACATTGTTACAACTTCAAACAAATCTGAACTTGCAACTAAATTTTTTGGCAATTTAATTCCCTTTAAATATTTGGCATTAATATTATCATTATTAATGCTATTCTTAACATCTTCTTCAAAAGCCCATAAAAAAATATTAAAATCAAATTTATCTGACAAAGACTTTGCAATAGCTGTTCCCCAAGCACCTGCTCCTATTACTGATATTTTCATAAATACTCCCTATAACCTTATAAAAACTCATATTTTATTGTTTCATCTAAATAGATTTTTATTTTACCAGAATTTTCAATTTTCTTAAAAAGAATTTCATCTATTAAAAGTTTTCCTAACTCTTTGAATATAAATTTTCTAACACTTTTTAAGCTATAGCCCTTTCCATAGATCTTTTCTCGAATATAATCAACAACGCTTTTTTCAAAAAAAACATCAAATTTTCTACCTCTTAATATTCTTGCAAAACAATCAAGTTCATTAAAAATGATTTTTTCAAAATCTAACTCATCAATAGATTTAAATACAAACACATGATCTATTAACTCTAAAAACTTATTAGAAAATCTCTTCTCTAATATAAAGTTAAAATCATTTTCCCCCATCATTTTATTTTTAAAGCCAATACTATTAAGCTCCTTGCTCTCAACATTGAGGCTTATTACTATTAAACTTTCTGATAAACTTACCTTTTTCCCAAGACCATCAAAAAGTTTGCCTGTTTTAAACCCCTCCAAAAAAAAATCAAAAACCCTTTTATCGCATTTATCAAAATCTGATAAGAAAATAATAGAATTAGAAGATTTGTTTAAAAATTTGAAAAACCTAGTAGATTCATAATACCCTTCATTACTTAAAACAGGCCCAATCAATCTATCAAGAGAATTAAAATCACTATATTCACCCATGTTAAGACTAAACTTTGGAATTTTAAACTCTTGTGACAAAATATTCGTCAATTTGCATTTTCCTGATCCAGAAGCACCAATAAAGGCAAATATACCAATAGTACTTCTGTTGGCAAGCAAATTGAATTTTAATAATTTAATATTTAATATTAAATCAAATACTAAGTTATCATGTATAATAAGTTCCTTTTTTATTCTATTTTCTAAATTAATTAATAATTCGCTATCATACTCTTCAAAATTAAAAATATTAGAACCAACAATAGATTTAATCAGATTACAAACATCTTCTTTTGTTATAATCCTTTTTATGCTTTCAAGCTTAAACTTAGAACCCAGTTCATCTAAAATATCAAAAGCTTTGTCTGGAAGAAATCTATCTTTAATATATTTTTGAGACATGAGAATGCAAGCCCGTATTGCCTCATCTGTATATTCCACATTATGATATTTCTCATAATCTTTTTTAATCTCCTGTAAAATATTATAAGCATCTTCAAAATTGGGCTCTTTAAGCTCTATGCTCTGAAACCTTCTCATTAAAGCCTTATCTTTTAAAAAAAATTTTCTATATTCATATTCTGTAGTAGCCCCAATAAATTTAATTTTTCCTAAAGTGAGAATGGGCTTCAACAAATTGGAAATATCCATACTACCAAATGAAGTAGCCCCTGCCCCTACTATCATATGAATTTCATCAATAAAAAGCATAACTTTTTTTCTTGAGTTTAAAAAATCTAAAACCCTATTCACCCTACTCTCAAGATCCCCCCTATATTTAGTGCCTGAAAGAAGCCTGCCAATATCAAGAGAATAGATTTCATATCCTATTAAATCATTTGGAACATTCCCTGTTTTTATTTTATATGCAAGACCTTGGATTAATGCTGTTTTTCCAACACCAGGCTCTCCAAATAAAATGGGATTACTTTTGTGCTTTCTAAGTATCACCTGGATTAACCGAGATAATTCTCGATTTCTGCCAATTAAAGGCTTGTATTTTAAATCCAAAGTATCAATAACGTTTGTTAAAAAATTGCCAATAGAATCTTTACTTTCTAAGAAAATATTATTTTGATCCAACTTATCACGCTTATCATCAAAAATATGAAAGCCTCCTTTCTTTTTTGGCACATTACTATGAATATATTCTGCAATTAACTCACTGTCGCCTGAGGCAGATTTAGTATTTAAAGCCAAATAGTCATGAACTTCAATAAGTTTGTCAAAAATAGTTAAATTAAACCCTGAGCTAAGCAGCGCATCTAAAATGCTATTCTTTCTTTTTTTGACAAGCACCCACAATAAATCTTTTTCTTGTATTTTATAAGGTTTTTTATAAAAAAAAAGAACACTAATTATATCTTCATACAAATAATCCATACTAGAAACATAGTCTGGGATATAATTGACTCTTAAGGGAAGTTTACTAAAAAATTCTTCTAGTTGTTTATTAAGTTTATAAAAGTCAATTGCACATAAACTAAGCAGTTCTCTAACTTTATCGTTTTTAATAAGCCCATAAAAAATGTGCTCTTCTGTAAACACAAGATGCTTAGATTCCATGAAAAACAAAAAAGTGTTAAAAAATAAACAATTTAAAGCTCTTCTATCATACATCCAAAATCAACTATAAAACAATTCGTAAAAAATTTTTTTTACCTACTCTTAATTCAACTTCATTGTTATTAAAATCCTTTTTAGCAAGAAAATGGTTCTGATTTTCTACCCTTTTGCCATTAATATAAACACCTCCAGAGTCAATCAACCTTCTGCCTTCTGATTTGCTGGGCACAATTTTTGAATCTAGCATTAAATCAACCAACAATACTTCTTCCAAATTAGAAAAGCTAAATTTAAAAAATGGAATATTGCTTCTATCTCCACTTCCCCTAAATGCAGCAAAAGCTGCCTCTTGAACTTTCAAAGCTTCCGCTTCTCCGTGAACAATTTTAGTTATCTCAAAAGCTAAAATCTCTTTGGCTTTATTTAAAGAATTCCCCTTAAAATTTGAAATTAATTCGATCTCATCTTCTTGTAAAAAAGTAAAAAGATACAAAAAAGTTTTTACATCAGAATCTGAAGTATTTCTAAAATACTGATAAAAATCATAAATACTGTAAAGATTGGAATCAAGATAAATAGCACCTTTTTCTGATTTGCCCATCTTTTTCCCATCACTTCTTGTAATTAATGGAAACGTAAGCCCAAAAGCTTCTGATCCAATTTTTTTTCTAATTAGGTCAACCCCTGAGATAATATTCCCCCACTGATCATCCCCACCAATTTGAAGTCGACAATTTTTAATTTTATTAAGCATATAATAATCATAAGACTGTAAAAGTTGATAATTAAACTCAATAAATGAAAGCCCAAAATCAAGCCTTCTTTTATAAGTTTCAAAGCTTAACATACGATTAACAGAAAAATGCATGCCAATATCTCTTAAAAATTCAATATAATTGAGATTATCTAGCCAATTTGAATTATGAATAAAGCATTCTGAAGTAAACTTAGTTATTCTTTGAAGTTGATTTTTTATAAATAAGGCATTATTGCTAATCTCTTCTGAAGATAAAATCTTTCTCATCTCACTTTTTCCAGAAGGATCGCCTATTTTTGCTGTAGAATCTCCAATTAAAACAATTGGTATGTGCCCATGTTGTCTAAGATGCATCATTGCTAAAAAGGGAATCAAATGGCCAATATGAAGAGAACTAGCTGTTGCATCAACTCCTACATAAAAAACTATTTTTTCTCTATCCATTAAATCACTTAAAACTTTTAAAGATGTACATTGCTTTAAAAATCCGCGTTTATGTAAAAGACTTAAAGCAAGATTCATTTATTAAAATCCTCTTTATAATTTAAAATCTCTGTCTTAATGTATGAATATAAGTCATTAATAAAAATTCTCTTCTGGGTCATACTATTTCTTTCTCTAACAGTAACTGTTTCATCCTCAAGGGTATCATAATCTATTGTTACACAATAAGGGGTTCCTATTTCGTCTTGACGTCTGTACCTTTTACCTATTGTTCCACCATCATCGTAAAATATATGAAAATCATCGCAAAGCTCCATATAAATTCTTCTAGCAACTTCAATAAGCTCAACTTTTTTAACAAGAGGGAATATAGCAATCTTGTAAGGAGCCAACTTAGGGTGTAAGCGCAAAACAATACGCCTGTCTCCATCTGAGAGCTCTTCCTCAGAATAAGCATCACAAAGAGTCATTAAAACAGACCTTGTAAGACCAGCAGAAGTTTCAATAACATAAGGCACATATTTCTCTTTTGTTAACAAATCATGATACTCAAATATTTTGGGCTTGTTAGAAAATTTAGCGTGCTGAGTTAAATCATAATTACCCCTATTGTGAATACCTTCCACTTCCTGAAATCCAAAAGGAAATTCATACTCAATATCAAATGCGGCTTTTGCATAATGAGCAAGCTGAGTTGAATCATGAGCCTTAAATCTTAATCTATCAGGCCTAATTTTAAGATTTTCTATAAAAAAATTCATTCTATTTTGCTGCCAATAACAAAACCACTCATCTATTTGATTGGGATGAACAAAAAACTGCATTTCCATTTGCTCAAACTCACAAGTTCTAAATATAAAATTTTTAGTAACTATCTCATTTCTAAACGCTTTACCTACCTGAGCAATTCCAAAAGGGATCTTAAGCCTTGAAGAATCCAAAACATTTCTAAAATTAACAAAAATTCCTTGCGCTGTCTCAGGTCTTAAATAAACTTCATTAGAACCATCCCCCACTGCTCCAATATGAGTCTTAAACATTAAATTAAAACTTCTTGGAGATGTAAAATTATTCCCAACTTTGCAATTCGGACAATTTTTTGACAAATCAATAAAATCGGCTCTAAATCTACTTTTACAATCCTTACAATCAACCATAGAATCCGAAAAACCATCAACATGCCCAGATGCTCTCCAAATTTCAGGGCGCATAAAAATAGCACTATCTAAACCTACAATGTTTTCATGCAAATACACCATGCTCTTCCACCACTCTCTCTTTATATTTTTTTTAAGTTCAACTCCCAAAGGACCATAGTCCCAAGCTCCTGAAAGGCCTCCATAAACCTCTGAAGACTGAAATACAAACCCTTTTCTTTTCGCAAGAGAAATAATATCTTCCATTCTAACCATAAAAATATCCTTAATAGCTATTCATTTATTCTTAAAAATTCCTGTGCTAATTTTATTCTTTCAAAAACTTTAGCCCTGCCTATCAACTTTAAAGAATCAAAAAGCGGCGGAGAGACTTTGCTGCCAAGCGCTGCAATTCTAATAGGCAGAAGAATTTCTCCCAATTTAAAACCATTGCTCTCGGCAAAATCATAAAAAATTTTATCATTTTCTTCTGACGATCTTTTTTCAAATCCTTCTAAAATAGGCTTTATTAATTCTAAAATAGAACAAACCTCTTTGGCTGTTTTTTTTCTGCTTAAAAACTCATCTAAATTCCAAGATTTAATGTCTTCATAAAAAAATTTAGTCATATTTAAAGCATCGCTTAATTTTTTAATTCTACTCTTTATAAGAGGAATTAATAACTTTAATTTTTGATTATCTTCCAAAGTACTAGGCTTAGAAACATACCCTTTTTTTTGAAAAAAAGGGAGCAAAAGATTAAACAAATCTTCATCTTTTTTTTCTCTAATATAGTAGCTATTGAAAAAATCCAACTTATGATAATCAAAAATCGCAGGAGATTTATTGATCTTCTCAATTGAAAAAAATTGCTCAAGATCATTTTTTGAAAAAAATTCTCTCTTATCATCATAAGACCAGCCAAGCAAAGTAACATAATTAATAATAGCTTCTGGAAGATACCCATCTTCAATAAACTGTCTTAAAGCTGTTGATCCGTGTCTTTTGCTTAATTTTTGACCATCATTTCCCATAACCATTGGAAGATGACAATAAATAGGCGGCTTCCATTTAAAAGCCTTATAAAGAAGCACGTGCAACGGACCTGAGGAAACCCATTCTTGAGCCCTTAATACATGGGTAATTTTCATTAAATAATCATCAACTACATTAGCAAGATGATAAGTCGGCAATCCATCTGACTTGAGAATTACAGGATCAGGATTAATGTCTTTATTTGCCCATGTAATTCTTCCAAGCAGAATATCATCAAAACTCGTATCTCCTTCTAAAGGAATTTTAAATCTAACAACGGGTTTGATTTTTTTAATTAGCGCATTCTCAATTTCATCACTACTTAAATTTCTACAATGCCTATCATATCCAGGGGGCATCTTATTAATATTTTGAATTTTCTTAATCCTTTCAAGCCTTTCAGAACTGCAATAGCAATAATAAGCATGCCCAGATTCAATTAAATATTTAGCATATTGCTTATATATTTCACTTCTTTGAGACTGAACATAAGGAGCATAATCACCTCCTACAACAGGACCTTCATCAAAAGAAATACCAAGCCATTTAAGACTTAAATAAAGATCATTTTCAGCTTCTGGAGAATACCTGCTCTGATCTGTATCCTCAATCCTAAGTAAAAATTTACCTCCACAAGACTTTGCAAAAAAATAATTAAACAAAGCTGTTCTAATCCCACCAATATGTTGCAAACCCGTTGGAGAGGGTGCATAACGAACCCTTATACTCAAAACACAACTCCTTTAATAAAAAACATCTTTTTTAGAAAAATCATAAATATAATAAAAAACAACAAAAAATAAATTTGAACCAAGCAGTTTTGTATGTTTAGAATCTATCCTGTTTTTTAATTTATAATATCGATTTCTAATTTCAATTTTTTTGCTTTCAAGCAAATCAAAAGATGCTTTTGATTTGCGCAATAAATAATAGAAATAAATAGTAAAAATATCATTTTTCAAAAAAAACTTATCTAAAAAATTTACCAACTCTTTTAGCTTTGAGTACTCTTCAAATGACAACATACTAAGAGCTTCGCAATATTTCACCCACTTATTTCTACTGCACTTGTAATTTAAAATCAAACTAGAAGCCTTTTCTTTTTCTCTAAAGCTAATAAGAACGGAATAAAGCTCCATTATTGTCTTATGCTTTAATCTGGTGTCTTTTAAATAAAAATAAAGCTCATCAAGACTTTTTTTATCTTGTTTTATTAAAATAAACCTAAGAAGAATAGATATTTCAAAAACACTTTTAAGCTTTTTACGAACCATTTTAAGCTTTAAAAAAGTAAATGTATCTTCCGTCCCATTTAAAATAAAATACAATCTTGAAAAAAAATATTGGGAATAAATAACATTAAAAACAATCACCAATAAAAAATAAATCAAAATAAATTGGTAATTAAACAAAATGAAGCTTAATTTCATTTGAAATCTTAAAATTGCCAGAAAATAAATAAATAATCCAAGAAAAATAATATTAAAACCTAAGCGTATTTTTTCTACCATAAAAATCTCTTCAAAAAAGCTTAATTCAAAAATTGAGATATAATAAATACATTATACTAATAGATGGACAATTAATAAATAATATGGTATACATGGTTAATAAGGCTTAATTTCAAGGGAATAAATGCAAAATTTTGAAAGCATTATCAAAAATATAAAAAATTCATCATATTTAATAGACAAAGAATTCTTAGTTTGGCCTGAGAATGCATTTATTGGAGACAAAAATATTGAGCTTATTGAAAAATGGAATTTAAAGTCATACATTAAAGAGAGAAAAAATTTTTTCAATAATGATTCTGTTAAAAGAGAATATGAAGAAATACATAAAAAATTCAACGAAGAGGCTATTTCCAGTTATCATGTAATAATAAGCAATTTAGAAGAAATCTATGAAAATTGCAAAAGAAATAAAAAAATATATTACCAAGACATTATGCCTACTGTAAAAAAAGTAATAGAATTTTACAAAAAACAGAAAAAAATTTTTATCAAATATTTTAGAATCCCCAAGCTTTCTGAAAACTATCACATTATTCATTCAGTAAATACAGCTATCTTAACAGTGGCCCTTGGCAATGAAATGGGACTAAATAACTATAAAACAGTAGAACTTTGTAGTATTGCCCTTTTACACAAAATAGGATTTTTATTTATTCCAACAAAAATTAGCGAAAAAAAAGAAGCATTAACTGATGAAGAACTAGAAATAATAAAAAAATATCCCATAATAAGCTATAAAATAGCTTCAACGAGCAATTTGTCTCGATCAATATGTTTGACACTTCTAACACATAAAGAAAATCTAGACGGAACTGGTTATCCTAAAGGATTAACAAGTGAAAACATCAGCATAGAATCAAATATAATAGGCGCCGCTAGCGCCTATTCTGCCATCATTTTAGACAAGGCATATAAAAAATCTTTTAATTCTGGAGCATCTATTATTGAATTAATTCAAGATGCTGACAAAAAATTTGACAAAAGGGTTTTGAAGTTAATAATCAATGCAATATCTTCTTGTCCTTTAGACTTTATTGTAGAGCTTAATGACAATTCTATAGCCAAAATAGTAGATATAGATGATTCTAACCCAAATCTCCCATACATAAACCACATAATAAAAAATGGAAAAGTTGTAGACAAAAATGAGCAACACAGTGTTCAATCTATACCAAACACAAACACAGGAATAAAAAAAATACTCAATCAAAATGAAATAGAGCTAATTAAAAATAAATATTCTTTAATAGATATTATATAAAACATTTAAAAGGAGAAAAAATATGATTTTGATAATATCAGCTATGCAAGAAGAATCAGAAGAAATAAATAAAATACTTGATAACAAAGAAGAAATTGTACTAAATGACTACTTAGAAAATAAAAAAATTTATAAAGGAAAAATTTTAGGAAAAGATGTAATCTCTTTAACTACAGGAATTGGCAAAGTTAACGCAGCAATTTGGAGCAGTCAAATTATCTCTAAATATAAAATCACTCATATAATAAACTCTGGAAGTTCTGGGGGAATAAAAGAAAACTCTAACCTTAAAATATCAGATATTATAGTATCCTCAGAAACAGCATACTATGACTTCGACTTAACCAAGTTTGGACACAAAATAGGGCAAGTCCCCAATTTGCCACAAAAGTTTAAAGCAGATGAAGAATTACTGAAAAAAGCAGTCAATATTATCGACAACAAACTTTTAAACATTGATACCCACATTGGCTTAATACTAACAGGAGATCAATTTGTTGACAATGAAAAAAATCTTGAAACAATTAAAAAAAATTTCAAAGATGCTTTAGCTGTAGATATGGAAGGAGCTGCAATAGCTCAAGTAGCGCACATATTTAAAATACCATTCATAATCATTCGTTCAATTTCTGATTTACCAAAAAATAAAGATAACCATATAGACTTTAATAAATTTTTAAAAACATCATCAATAAATTCAAGCAAAATGATAAAGGAACTTATTAGGCTAATATGAATAAAATAATAGCAGCTAACCAAACTTTAACTTCTGAGGCTGTATCTGAAGGACATCCAGATAAAATTGCAGATCAAATCTCTGATGCCATCCTTGATGAAATATTAAAAGAAGATAAAAATGCAAAAGTAGCTTGCGAGGTCATAATTGCACAAAACTTAGTAGTAATAGCAGGAGAAATAAATAGTCCTGTAAAAAAACACATAGATATAAAAGAAATTGCTAAGAACATCATCAAAGATATAGGCTATACAAATATTGATTATGGGCTTGATTACAAAACAATAACAGTAATAGACGCTGTTGGCAATCAATCGCGTGACATTGTAAACGCAATTGAAAAAAAGGGATCCAATACCCTTGGAGCAGGTGATCAGGGAATAATATTTGGATATGCCTGCGATGAAACAAAAAATTTTTTACCAGCTCCTTATGAACTTGCCAATTCAATTCTAAAAAAAGCTAGCAGTCTTAGAAAATCAGGAGCAATAAAATGGTTAAGGCCTGACTCAAAATCTCAAGTTACTATTGAATACGATAAAAACAGAAACCCCATAAAAATAAAAAATATAATAGTCTCTCATCAACACGATCCAAACATCTCCCAAGAACTAATACGACAAACAATAATTGAAGAAATTATCAAACCCACCATTCAAGACAAATCAATGCTTGATGAAAATACTGCATATTGCATTAATCCTTCCGGAAATTTTGTAATTGGGGGGCCTACCGGAGACACTGGTCTTACAGGAAGAAAAATTATTGCCGATAGCTATGGGGGATTTGCAAGACACGGGGGAGGAGCATACAGCGGAAAAGATGCCACAAAAGTAGACAGATCGGCTGCCTATATGGCAAGATATATCGCAAAAAATATGGTGGCAGCCGGAATTTCTAAAGAATTTGAACTACAGCTCGCATATGCAATTGGAATTGAAAATCCAATATCTATTCAAATAACCGCGGGGATAACTAATCCTAAATATGCAAACAAAATATTAAATTTTATTGTTAATAACTTCGATTTAACTCCCAGCGGCATAATTGAAAAATTAAAATTAAAACAACCCATATATCTTAAAACTTGCACTTATGGCCATTTTGGAAAAAATGAATTTGAATGGGAAAAATTAGATTTTGTAAAAAAAATACAAACAGTGCTAAAAAAATGAAAAAAATAACAAGCTTTACAATAGATCACACAAAACTAAACCCTGGCATATATGTCTCAAGGAAAGACACTTTTGAAAATGTAATATTTACTACAATAGATATTAGAATCAAAGCTCCCAACATCGAACCAATAATTGAAAACGCAGCAATACACACAATAGAACACATAGGAGCCACTTTGCTTAGAAATAATAAAGTTTGGACCGAAAAAATAGTATATTTTGGTCCTATGGGATGCAGAACTGGTTTTTACTTAATAATTTTTGGAGACTATGAAAGTAAAGATCTTATTGATCTAGTATCATGGCTTTTTTCCGAAATCGTAAATTTTTCAGAGCCTATTCCGGGCGCAAGCGATAAGGAATGCGGAAATTACAAAGAACACAACCTTGATATGGCTAAATATGAATCTTCTAAATACTTGCAAATATTAAACAATATCAAAGAAGAAAATTTAAAATATCCTTAAGCTCATAAAATTTATAAAATAGAAAGTATTTCGCTTTCATTCCTTGTTGCTACATCATACTGAAAAATAAAGCCTAATGTTACTTTATGCATTTGATTTAAAAGTAAAGGTTTGTTGTAAAAAATTGGAGAGACTGTATATTCCAAAAAAATAAAATTTATATTAATTCTAGCTCCAATGTCTACTCCCAAAACAAAATTATCCAGCAATGTCCAATCACTTGAATCCATAAAACAAATTTTTGCACCAATGTATGAAAATTGTAAACCTGTGAAAAAGATTAAACTAAACATTGGGGTATAAGATAAAAAGAAATAATTACCATACATTCTCAATGAGAATGTAACATCTTTTATTATGAAATAATTTATAGAATGCCTCAAATATGCTTTATCATTTAACATAAATATAATCTCATCGGTGTAAGGAGTATGGCTTGGTAAAAATTTAATATCCAAATTAAATTCTCCACCAAATGCTAAATTTTGAGAAACATTAACCCCAACTCCACTGAAAAATTGATACTTAAGTCTTTCATAGAAGAATAAATCTTGAGTAAAATTATCAACACCAACCCCAATTCCACTGTACACATTAAGATAACCAGGAATTCCTGAATAAATTCCTAATGTATTAAGCATAAAAACAAAAAAGAATAAAAAGTTTCTTCTCATAAAGAATCCTTTTTGGCAAAATAAAATTAAATATTCATACTTATTTGCATAGACAACTCTTTAAATTTTTCAACTTCAAGATTAAGTTTATTACCTCTCTTAAGACCAAAACCATCATTTTTAAACCTTGGAATTATATGAAAATGAGTATGAAAAACTTCTTGTCCCGCACCAGCCCCCAAAGCAGAATAGATATTTATTCCACCATAAATGCTTGAATTTATTTTCTTTAAAGCATTTGAAATTTTTTTACATACTTTTAAAATTCTCTCGCTAAATTTATCATCCATGTTCAATAAATTCTCACTATGTTCTTTGGGAATAACAAGAGTATGCCCAACAGTTAAGGGATTAATGTCTAAAAATGCTAAAACCAAATCGTCCTCATAAACTTTATAACTAGGAAGCTCTTTGTTTACTATTTTACAAAAAATACAATTATACATTAAAAATGTCCTATTATAAAAAAATACCAATCAACATATTTAAATGAAATTTAAGCAACATAACTAACCAAAACCCATTTTGCTATATTAAAATAAGCTATTAAAGTAATAGCATCTGCAATCGTAGTGATTAAAGGGCCTGCCATAAGTGCTGGATCCAACTTCAAAATTTTAGCAACAATGGGCAAAAGACCTCCCAATATTTTTGCTACTGTCAAACTTACCATTAAGCAAGATGAAACTACAAAAGCTATTTTAAACTTATCAGGATGGTTTGGAGCTACAAAAAATACAATTCTTAAAAAATTAACACCAGCAAGAATTGCTCCCACTAGAATACTAACACATATTTCCTTTAAAAACACTTGAAAAAAATCTTTTACCTTAACAGTACCAAGAGCAAGTTCACGAATTATTAAAGCAGATGCCTGAGAGCCGGCATTGCCTGAAGTATCCATTAAAAGGGGAATAAAACTAGCCAAAACCACTAAAGACAACATTAAATTTTGATAATTTGAAATGATTGTAGCTGTAAAAGTAGAAGACACCATAAGAACTAAAAGCCAAATTATCCTATTTTTTGTCATAACTAAAATAGAAGTATCAAGATAAGATGTATCTAAAGGTTTAACAGCCGCAATCATTTGAAAATCTTCAGTATTTACAGACTGAATAACCTCTAAAATGTCATCGATAATAATAACCCCTATCATTCTTCCCTCATTATCAACAACAGGAACACTGGTAATATCATGTTTTTGGAAAAGAAGTGCAACATCTTCTTTCTCATCATTGACTCCCACAATATAAAACCCACTACTTCTCATTATTGACGATAGAATAACATCATCTTTAGCCAATATTAAATCTTCAATCTTTATAACTCCTTTTAAATGCTTTTCATCATCTGTAATATAATAAGTGTAAATATCTTCTTTGGTTTTAGCTACCCTTCTAATATAATCAAGGGCTCTGCCAACTGTGAAATCTTCTTTAAGCTCAACATATTCAATTGTTACAATCGAACCTGCAGAGTCATCACTGTAAGACAAAAATTTATTAATAATTTCTCTATTCTCTTCTGTAGAACTTGCTAAAAATCTCTGAACAACATTTGCGGGAACTTCTTCTAAAAGGTCAATAACATCATCAAGATTCAACTCATCAATCATTTCACTTATTTCTTTATTGGTAAAAGAATTTGCTAATTTATTTTTTGTAGATTGGTCAAAATTAGAAAAAGTTTCAACTGCTATTTTTTTGGGCAAAAATCTGTAGAGCAAAATCAATTCGGTTCCATTAAGTTTTTTAAGCGCCTCAGCAATATCAAAGGAGTCATGCTTTAAAAATTTTTCTTTAATTTTAGAATAACTCTTCTCTTTAAGAAAAATTCTCAATTCATCAATATCTATCATTAAAAGGCCCCCAAAAATTTAAATTTTACAAGACATTTAATGAATCTAATTCATCAAAGCTTATCCAACAACATAGAACATCTTCCTGAAGGAATAGGAAGGGTTTTTTCTTTTTTATTTAATATATTTATTGTAAAATAATAAAGTTTCTCAGATTCCATTTTTATTTCCCAACCTCTTTTCCCTTTATTACAAATTATTGTAGTTTGATTCTTTTTAAGAGATAAGCTTTCTATCCCCATAATCTCAAGAGTGGGTATGTTCCAATATACAGTTTTATCAGGCAAACTAATTGTAAGCCCAATAATATTTTCTATCATCAAACTAATACTAAAAAGAGCAAGATAACAAATAAGACCTTTCTCAGTATAAGTTTTTTTATTAGAATCAAAATATGCAGGTCCTTCTTGCATGGGTTTATAAGCTTCCCAAATGTGCCCTTTAATTTTATTAAAAGGCATCAAAGTGTCTAATATATAATACAAATGTCTTATAGTAAATTCTCTTGCAATATTTGCACGACCACAATATTCAAGGCCTTTGATCACAAAAAAATTCATATAAGTATAAACTGACCCATAATATCCATTACCATCCTCACTAAAACCTGGCTCACTAACAGAAAGTGTTGGAAAAGGATTTGGAGTCCCAAAATGTTTAGTACTTTTTAAATAAAAAATCATTCTTTCTATTCTGTCCTCACTGGGAATCTCGGAAAGCATTGGCAAAAATCCCACTATTGTCTTAATTTCAAGAATATTTTCATTAACATCAAGATCATAATAAAATCCATCTTTTTCGCTCCACATTAAAGAATTAATTTTGACCTTAAGGGAAAAAAATCGCTTTTTGTATTCAAGCGATAAATTTTTATCATTTAAAATGTCTGCTAATTTAGAAATACAATATGCATTATGAACTTGTAATGAATTAAAATCTACAGGGTAATATGCATCTACTCTTGGGGAGTTTTTATAAAAAATTTTATTTACATCAATTGAATAAAGACCATTTTCCTTTAAAAATTTACTCTCTATCCATTTATAATACTTATCAAGAATTGGCAAAACTTCAGAAATTCTCTTTTTATTTCCTGTTTTATGATATAAGTTATATTCAGCCCACGCAAAAATAGGAAATCCAATGTTCTCTTCATTCTCATCAAGATCAATAATAGCATTGTTATTGTCATATCTAGCTCTGATTGCACCTGATTCTTCCTGCAATTGATAAAATTTATCAATTGCAAATGTAGATGAATATTCCCCATTACTATAGACAAGAAAAAAGCTTGACATACAAGCTTGCATTTGATCTATATAATCGCAATTTTCCGAATAATAATTTTTATCTTTTTTACCCTTATCTGTAACTTTTTGCAAAATAACCTTATCTTGAATCCAAGATAAACTTTTATTGTAAATATCAATAAAGTCTTGATCATAATAGTAAATTTTGGGAAACATTTTTTTATTCAATGCTAAATCCTCTAAAACAATAGAAATGTAGTTATATTTATTATAACACAATAAATATAACATAATTAAAAAAATTAAAAACTGGAAAATTAAAATCTTTCTATCTAAAAAGTCTATAACTTTAATATTTGTTTTATAAAAATTTCATATCTTTCCTGATTACAAGGAACAATAATCTCTTTATCGATTATTTTTCTTTCAAGAACTCTTATGTATTCAAATTCATTCGCATTAGATAAACCAACAACACCATCTCTTAATCCCATTTGAATAACTTTTCCACCTTCCCAAACATTATTATTTTTAATATATTCGCTAGTAATCAAATATAATGCATCCCCAACGCTTTTTATAACAGAAGTAATAAAATTTTTAGGAGCAAGATGTGATTGATCTTGATCGGCTCCAATAACATAGTAACCATCGCCAAGTTTTTTTGCCGCCTCGATAACGCCAAGCCCCGTTAAACCAGCTGCAAAATGAATTACGTCTATTCCTTTAGAATACATCTTATTAGCTATGACTCTACCAATATCAACATCGGAAAAAGAATTGGAATATTCACTCATAATCTCTATATTTTTATTAGCATATTTTGCGCCAGCTTCATAGCCATAGCGAAATGCATCTACTATGCTACCCTTTACTCCCCCTA
Organism: Borreliella bissettiae DN127; assembly: GCF_000222305.1. GTDB lineage: Bacteria > Spirochaetota > Spirochaetia > Borreliales > Borreliaceae > Borreliella > Borreliella carolinensis. Next base: position 390,949 of record NC_015921.1, read on the forward strand.
TAAAACCTATTTTGCCAGAAAAGCTTTTTTTAGCTGCAATATAGCCAGCCAAAAAAGCACCCTGCTCTACTCTGAAAACAACAGCAATCAAATTTTTAGGGATATGAACATCATCGACATAAATAGGATCTATTATTCCATAGCTAATTTCTGGATTCTCTGATGAAACCAATAAAGATGCATCTGTAAGTCTATACCCTACAAGCCAAATCAGGTCTGAACCATTCCTTTTTAAATTATCAAGATCTGAAACATAACTAGAATAAACTCCAGAAACAGCACTAGAAAAAATTTTTTCAATACTTTCTGGAAAATCTTTTTTCAAGCACAATAAAGCCTCATTAGCACTAGAATTAAAAGATTTATCATCAAGAACACCATCTACCAACATGGATATCTTAATTTTTCTTGAACCAGATTCTACTTCATGCTTACTAAAGCATGAAGTCAATAAAATGCCTAATATAAAAATCGCAATCCTCATATAGAAAATTTCTCCATTTAAATCATTCGAACAAAACCAATGTGTTTTTTATGCCTAAAAATAAAACATATAAATCGATTCTTTATTCAAATAAATTCTTTAAGAAATTTATCATAACTTTCTTTATCATGTGGAACAATAATTTCTTTGTTGATTATTTTGCTAGAAAGACTATCAATTTCTTTTTCAAGTTCAAAGGGAATCATCTTAGGATTTCTTACAAACCCCACAACTCCTTCTTTAAGGCCATAATTTATTAATTTGCCACCTTCAAAAGTATTGGTTTTTAGATAGTTAGATGTAAAAATATTTAAAGATCTACCAACATCTTTGGTTGTAGATGTTATAACATTATTGGGAGCAAGATATGATTGATCCTCATCAACTCCAATAATATAATGCCCAGAACCAAGTTCTTTTGCAACCTCAATAGCCCCAATTCCTCCAAGGCCTGCAGCATGATGAATAATGTCTATTTCATCGGAATACATTTTAGTTGCAATACTTCTGCCAGCTTCAATGTCAACAAAACTACCAATATACTGAGTAAATATCTTTATATCTTGATTAGCATACTTAGCACCAGCCTCATAACCATACCTAAAAGCGTTTACTATCTCTCCCTCTATTCCCCCTAAAAATCCAATTTTACCTGTTTTAGAAACCTTTGAAGCAATATAACCTGTTAAAAATGCACCCTCTTGAGCTCTAAAGGTCATACCCACTAAATTTGCAGGAACAGAATCATTAGTAGAATAAACAGGATCAATAATTGCATATTTCATATCGGAATTTTGAAGAGAAACAGCCTTTGCCACATCGCTAAATCTATACCCAATAAGCCAAATTAAATCTGAACCCGCGTCCTTAAGCCCTTCAAGATCAGATAAATAAGAATTAGCTGAAGATTCTTTTAAAACAAGCTCAATCTTAAATTCCTCTTTAACTTTTTTTGCACCATTTAAAGCACTCTCATTAAAAGATTTATCATCAAAAGTTCTATCAATTATTAAAGATACCTTAGAAGTTTCACTCTCAAGACCACCCTTACCACTACAAGATAAAAAAATAATACCTTCAAACAAAATCAACAACAGTAATCTATTCATAAACTATTCCCCCTTTACAAATAAAGCTATACCTAAGTAGTTTATAACTTTGATTTAAATAAATCAAATGCATATTCACTATCAGGAACAATAATTTCTCCACTTATTATTTTATTTTCTAGATCAATAACTTCATCAACTAATCTATTATTTAAAACATCAGGATCTTTAACAACCTCTATTACTCCTTCCTTTAAGCCCCGATCAATAACAATGCCGCCTTTAAAAACTCCATTATTAATATACTCTGATGAAATAGAATAAATAACCTTGCCAATATCCTTAAGTATTGAAGTAATAACATTTTGAGGTGCAATATATGATTGATCTTGATTTAAGCCAATAACATAATATTTAGGTCCAAGCTCCTTGGCAGCATCATAAACTCCAAGACCAGCTATGCCGGCTATTGGGAAAATAACGCCCACTTTATCCTCTTTATACATGAATAGAGCCATTGCCTTGCCTTTCTCTTTATCAAAAAGAGAGGGCGCTTTTTTTGAAACTAATCTTAATTTAGGATTAGCATAAAAAATTCCCGCCTTAAAACCAAACTTAAAATCATTTAAATATTCGCTAACGGGGCCTGTTAAAAATCCAATCTTTTCTTTTCTACTCATCTTAGCAGCAATATACCCAGCCAAAAATGCAGCTTCTTCATTTCTAAACTTAATGGCCAAGGAATTCTTAGGAACTTGAATATCGCCATAATCAAAAGCATCTATAATGCCATAATAAATATCTGGACGTTCGTAAGAAAGCTTAACAGATAAGTCGGAAAATTCGTATCCAACCATCCAAAAAAGATTTAAAGGATTTTTTTGAACCTCATAAGCATCCTCTGTCATTGCCTCACTAGCAGTAAGAAGTCTTTTACCCTCAATAGGGTAAGGCCTTAAAGATTTAGTTATAAGTTTTACTCCAAAATTATCTCTAAGTTTTACAACGCCGCTATGAACACTTTGATTATAGCCCTTATCATAAAAGCTACCATTAGCTAAAACACCTACAACAACTTTGTCAGATTTAACAGACTTTTTATTAGATTTAAAACAAGCAAATACTAATAAAGATAAAGCAATAAAAATAAACCTTTTAAACAAAATCAATCCTCTCCTTACAAAATTTATTTTAAAAAAATTTATATTTTTTTTAAAATAAAAATATTAACTTTATTTTACTAACAAGTAGTATTCTTTATTTATAAAATAAAAAATTCAATAAGATACTTAAAAAGATACTTCTAGCATTAATAAAAACACGGTAGTAGGAAAAATTATTTTCCCTACATCACCACAATATCCAAATTTAAACCCTTTTGCAAGATTAATTTAAATTAAAACTTACAACAACTAAAAACCTCTCTAAAATATAGTTAAAGGTTAAAGAATTAAAAAGATTTTCCACAAATTAACTCATAAAAATCGAGTTAATTTTCCATTTGCAAAACAAACTTATCATAAGATGCCTTGTCATAAGGCGCTTTTATTATACCATTCATTATACTTTGACCGATTTTCAATGATTTGTCATAAATCTCAGAATAATTTGATTTTAAGTTTTCATTTAAAACCAAATCAAGTCCATCTTCTTTAAGCCCAAAAAATATGGTCTTGCCCCCATCCAAAACTCCAGTTTTTAAATACTCTTTTGTTAAACTATACATCAATGAATCAACTTTCTTTACAGCAGAAACAATAACATTATTAGGAGCAAGATATGATTGATCCTGATCGACTCCAATAATATAATGATCGGGCCCCAATTCTTTTGCGGCCTCAATTACTCCTATACCAGAAAGTCCTGCAGCTGCAAATATGATATCAACCCCATCTCGATACATATTAGACGCTGTTGAACGGCCAAGTCCAAAGTCTCCAAATGTACCAACGTATTGAGAGACAACTTTAATATTAGAATTTGCATACTTAGCACCAGCCTCATATCCATACATAAAAGATTCTAAAACTTTTCCCCTCACTCCTCCAATAAATCCGATCTTACCCGTTTTAGAAGCCTTTGAAGCAAAATATCCTGCTAAAAAAGCCACCTCTTCAGATCTAAAATTAATATTAAGAAGATTTTTGGGTATTTGAATTTCATCGTAAACCCCCTCTATGATTGCATAACTAACAGAAACATTCTCGTTAGCTCTTTGCAAAAGAATGTCTGACAATCTAAATCCAATCCCCTAAATCAAATTTGAATTACCATCTTCTAAGTTTGCAATATCTCCTAAATAAGAATTGCCTGTAGATGCTTTTTCAATTATATTTATATTTAAATCAGCCTTTAATTTTCTTATCGCCTTAGAAGAACTTTCATTAAATCCTTTATCATCAAAAGCACCATCAACTATAAGCGAAACTGTTTTTGCCCCAGATTTACCATCATCAGAGCCAGAACAAGCAACAATAAGCAAAAAAATAATAAAATTATAAACTTTTTTTAACACAAAAATACCCTCCTTACTTTTAACAAAAAAATACAAAAAATGGTTTTAATAATACACAGCATATAAACAAAAAAAGACACCTTTAAAAGGTGTCTTTTTACCATCTATAATGAGTAAAAGCCTTATTCGCCTCAGCCATTCTATGAGTATCTTCTTTCTTCTTAAAAGCAGCTCCAGTAGAATTATATGCATTTAAAAGTTCATTTGACAACTTTTCCTTCATAGACCTACCACTAGACTTTCTAGCAGCAAAAATAATCCACTTCATCGCCAAAGCTTCTCTTCTCTCTTCTCTAACTTCAACAGGAACTTGATATGTAGCACCACCCACCCGTCTACTTCTTACTTCTACCAACGGCTTAATATTATCTAAAGCTTTATAAAAAACAGCCATCTTATCGCTTTCTTCAAGTTTATCAGCGAGTAAGTCTATTGAACTGTAAAGTATATTCTCGCTTATTGATTTTTTTCCATCATACATCATTCTGTTTGCAAACTTTGCAACAATTCTAGAATTGTACCTAGTATCAACAAAAATTTTCTTTTTGATTTTTTTATTTTTTCTTGACATATTTAATATTAATCCACCTTTCAGTTAAGCTTTAGGCTTTTTTGTTCCATACTTAGATCTACCCTTTTTCCTATTATTAACACCAAGGGTATCTTTAGCACCCCTAACAATATGGTACCTTACACCAGGCAAATCTTTAACTCGACCACCTCTAATTAGAACCACAGAGTGTTCTTGTAAATTATGACCAATTCCTGGAATATATGCTGTTACTTCAAATCCATTTGAAAGTCTAACACGTGCTACTTTTCTTAAAGCCGAATTAGGCTTTTTGGGAGTTACGGTCATTACACGTGTACAAATTCCTCTTCTTTGAGGACAATTTTGAAGTGCAGGAGATGCGGTCTTCTCCGTTTGACTTTTTCTAGGCTTTCTAATTAACTGATTAATTGTAGGCATTTATCAACGCTCTCCTTTTCTTGAAACTATTAATAAAATGGTAGCAAATATATAACTTATTTTCAAGTTAAGCTTCATAATCGATATTTTCACTGACTTTAATTTTTTTATAAAGCCCCATACCAGTCCCAGTGGGAATTAAATGTCCAATTACAACATTTTCTTTCAATCCCCTAAGATCATCTATTTTTCCAGCAATTGAAGCATCTGTTAATACTTTTGTTGTTTCCTGGAAAGACGCTGCGGAAATAAAAGAATCTATATTAAGAGAAGTCTTAGTTACTCCTATAAGAATTGGACTTGCTATTGCCGGCTCACCGCCCTGTTCGATTACTTTTCTATTTTGCTCATAAAAAGTGTGCTTATCTACCTTTTGCCCATAAACAAAATTAGTATCACCAACTGCTACAATCTTCACTTTTTTCATCATTTGCTTGATTATCACACCAATATGTTTGTCATTAATGCTTACACCCTGCTTTCGATAAACATCCTGAATTTCTGCCAACAGAAACTCTTGCAAACTAATCCCACCTAAAATTTCAAGCACATCATGAGGATTAATTCTACCATCACAAAGCATATCTCCTGCTTTAACAACATCCCCATCTCTAACCAAAAGATGCTTGCCGGCTGGAATATAATGTTTATGCTCAACCCCATACTCATCTAAAATATTAATAAGTCTTTTACCTTTTTGAATTGATTTAAATTGCACAATTCCACTTACTTTAGCCATTTCAGTTAAATTCTTAGGAATTCTTGTTTCAAAAAGATCATTAACACGGGGCAATCCTCCTGTAATATCTTGAGTTTTTTCAGAACCCTTAGAAAGTTTTGCAATAGTATCTCCTATATTAATACTCTGACCATCTTCAACTTGAAGATAAGCATCCCCTGGTAATACATAAGATGTAACCTCCATGCCACTACTATCAATAATAAAAATTCTAGGATCAAGAGATTCAAAAACATTATCTGTAATTCTTTTTTCAACATTGCCTGTTTCAGTATTTATTTCTTCTTTAAGAGTAGTTCCTAAAATAATATCCTTAAATTTAATTTTACCCTTAACCTCTGCAATAATAGGCTCTGCAAATGGGTCAAATGTGCCAATAACTTTGCCTGATTCAACATAATCACCAACCTCTATTTCAAGCTTTGTGCCCGCTTTCAAGGCAACTTCTTGCTCTTCTGATACTATGAAAAAATTATCGTCTCTTAATTTAACATAACCAATATAAGAAGAGAGAATCTCTGTGCCCTTTTTATCAATAAACAAAGGAATTCCTTTTATTACTCTTTGAGAATCTAAAACTTTAATCTCTTTTATGTTCTTAATTTTTTCCTCATAAAAAACATTGATTATTTTTAAAGTTCCTTTTCTCGTGAAAAGAATTCCGCTGTCAACTTTAACATTAAAACCTTCTATGCCATTAAGTATAAAGGCATTCTTTAAAGATATTTTATCATCCTCACTACCAGCCTGAGCGACTCCACCAATATGAAAAGTTCTCATGGTTAATTGAGTACCGGGTTGACCTATGGACTGAGCAGCAATTATTCCTACAGCCTCACCAATGTTAACAGGCTTGTTCTTAGAAAAGTCTCTACCATAACATTTTTGACAAACACCATGTTCAGCTTCACACGTTAAAACAGATCTAATCACAAGTTTTTCAATACCAATTTTTTCTAATAACTCTATTTTAGCTTCTGAGATTTCTTCATTTGCATCTAAAACAATCTCACCGGTAATTGGATTTTTTATTCTTTCAATAGAATAACTCCCAACAGCTTTTTCTTTTAAAGATTCTAATATTTCTTCGCCATTTTTTACAGTCTCAACTTTTATTCCATTTATAGTTCCACAATCTTCTATTCTAACTACAACATCTTGGGCAATGTCCACTAATCTTCGAGTTAAATATCCAGCATCAGCGGTCTTAAGAGCAGTATCTGCTAGGCCTTTTCTTGCTCCATTTGTAGATATAAAAAACTCTATCACAGAAAGACCTTCTTTAAAGTTAGAAATAATTGGAAGCTCAATAATATCCCCGGAAGTTTTAGCCATTAATCCTCTCATACCAGCAAGCTGTCTTATTTGATTCCTACTGCCCCTAGCACCAGAATCTGCCATCATATATATAACATTAAATCCATCTCTGTCTCTCTTTAAAATTTCCATCATCTTATTAGTAAGTTCTTCGTTGGTCTTTAACCAAACAGAAACTACATTATTATATCGCTCTTCACCAGTAATAACACCTTTGGCATAATCATTTTGAATTTTGGCAATCTCTTTATTTGCCCTTTCTACATAAGTTCTTTTTTCATCAGGAACAATAATATCGCTCATACTAATTGTGCACCCAAACTTAGTAGCATACTTAAAGCCAAGCTCCTTGATAATGTCAAGCATTTCAATTACAGTAGAAGAACCATGAACTACATAAACTTTTGATATTAAAATTTGTAGCTCCAAATCACTAAGAGTTTTATTTACAAATTCAATTCCATTGGGCAAAGCCTCATTAAATATAACCCTACCAGCTGTAGTTTTTTTGTATTCACCATCAATTTTTACATAAATAGAAGCATTGTAATCTAAGCTCCTATTATTTATGGCAAGAATAACATTGCTAAAGTTTAAAAACTTTTTACCTTCTCCAACAACATTCTTTTTTTCCATAGTTAAATAATATAGGCCCAAAACGATATCTTGGGATGGAAAAACAATAGGATGCCCATTAGCAGGATTTAAAAGATTATTTGTTGAAAGCATTAAAGCCCAACTTTCAGCTTGTGCTGCTGGAGTAAGGGGTACGTGTACCGCCATTTGATCACCATCAAAATCAGCATTATATGCATGACAAACAAGGGGATGCAATTTTATTGCTTTGCCCTCAACTAACACAGGCTCAAAAGCTTGAATTCCAAGTCTATGAAGAGTTGGTGCCCTATTTAAAAGAATAGGATGCTCTTTGATAACAAGATCTAAAATTTGCCATACCTCGTCAACTTCTTGCTCTATTAAATTCTTTGCTCTTTTGATATTAAAAACAGATTCACTCTCAATCAGTCTCCTTATCACAAAAGGCTTAAAAAGCTCAAGAGCCATTTTTGCAGGCAATCCGCATTGATGTAGCTTCAGCTCAGGCCCAACAACAATAACAGAACGACCAGAATAATCTACTCTTTTACCAAGAAGATTTTGTCTAAACCTTCCCTGCTTACCTTTTAATGCATCGGAAAGTGATTTAAGGGGCCTACTAGATGATCCTTTGACAACCTTTCTTTTATGAGAATTGTCAAAAAGAGAATCTACTGATTCTTGAAGCATTCTTTTTTCATTTCTTACAATAATCTCTGGCGCATTAAGAAGAAGCAACTTCCTTAAACGATTATTCCTATTTATAACTCTTCTATAAAGATCATTAAGATCAGATGTTGCAAAACGCCCTCCATCAAGCTGAACCATTGGCCTAATCTCTGGGGGAATAACAGGAAGAACTTCCATAATCATCCATTCCGGCTTATTGCCAGAAATTTTAAAATTTTCAATAATTTCAAGACGCCTTAAGAGTTTCTTATCGGTTTTATCATCTTTATCTATCATTTGAATCCTAAGCTTAGATGAAAGCTCATCAAGATCAAGATTTTCAAGAAGAGTTTTAATAGCCTCGGCTCCCATTGAAGCATTAAAAGACATACCATATCGCTCTCTAGCCTCTATGTACTCATCTTCATTTAAAAGCTGCATTTTTTTAAGATCAGTATCACCCGGTTCAATTACTACATATTTTTCATAATAAAGAATAGAATTCAAACTAGATGCTGTAATATCAAGCAAAAGCCCAATCCTAGAAGGTATATATTTGTAATACCAAATATGAGCAACTGGAGCTGCTAACTCAATATGCCCCATTCTTTCACGTCTAACCTTAAAATGGGTAACCTCTACATTACAACGATCACAAATAATACCTTTGTATCTAACCGATTTAAATTTACCACAATAACATTCCCATTCCTTTGTAGTGCCAAAAATCCTTTCACAAAAAAGCCCATCCTTTTCGGGTCTTAAAGTTCTATAATTAATAGTCTCGGATTTTTTAACCTCCCCATAAGACCAATTTCTAATTTGGTCAGGAGATGCTATTTTAATCTTTATTCTTTCAAAATCTTTTATCTCTTTCATAAAAACTCCAAAAACTTAGCTTTTATTAATCAATTCTTCTTCTTTTTCTGTCAAAGGAACCTGATTCCCAGCATCATCATAAATTGACAAATCAAGACCAAGCCCTCTAAGCTCTTGCATTAGCACATTAAAAGACTCAGGAATCCCTGATACATTAGTAGGAACACCTTTTACTATATTTTCATATATCTTAACCCTGCCTGACATATCATCAGATTTAACTGTTAAAAGTTCTTGAAGAGTGTGCGCTGCACCATAAGCTTCAAGAGCCCAAACCTCCATTTCTCCAAGTCTTTGCCCACCAAATTGAGCTTTTCCCCCAAGAGGTTGCTGAGAAACAAGAGAATACGGGCCTGTTGATCTTGCGTGCATTTTATCATCAACAAGGTGGTGCAGTTTAAGCATGTAAATTACCCCGACCATTACTTCATTTTCGAACGGCTCTCCTGTATAACCATCATATAAAATTTCTTTAGAAGTTGGATTAAATCCCGCTTTTTTTAATTTTTCCTGAATTTGTTCATTTGTAGCAGATTCAAAAACAGGAACATTATAAGATTCACCAAGATATTTACCAGCAAGACCCAATTGAGATTCCATTAACTGTCCGATATTCATTCTAGATGGAACTCCTAAAGGATTTAAGCATATATCAAGGGGGGTTCCGTCCGCAAGATAAGGCATATCTTCAACAGGAAGAATTTTTGCAACAACGCCCTTATTGCCATGTCGTCCAGCCATTTTATCGCCCTCTTTAAGCTTCCTTTTTTTGGCAACATAAACTTTAAGTATTTCCTCAACTCCAGGAGAAAGACTGCCAACATCCTCTTTAGTAATCCTTTGAACATCAATAACTGTGCCTTCAGTACCATGAGGAACTTTTAATGAATTATTTTTAACATCTTTTGCTTTTTCTCCAAAAATGGAAGTTAAAAGCCTAAATTCAGGAGTAATGTCTCCTTCTGACTTTGGAGTAACTTTGCCAACCAAAATATCACCGGGTTTTACATAAGTTCCTATCCGTATAATCCCATTTTCATCCAATTTGTTTAGTATTTTTTCGCTAACATTAGGTATATCTCCTGTAACCTTCTCAGGACCAAGTTTAGTTTCTCTTACCTCTATGCTAAATTCTTTGATATGAATAGATGTATAAAGATCTTCCTTTACAATTCTATCAGAAATCAATATAGCATCCTCATAATTAAATCCATTCCAAGGAATAACTCCTAGCAATAAATTATTGCCAAGAGCAAGCTCCCCAAATCTAGTAGCAGGGCCATCAGCTATTATTTCGCCACTTTCAACCTTTTGACCCTCTTTAACTAAAACAGATTGATTAAAGCAAGTATCTTGATTTGTCCTTTCATACTTAACAATATGATATTCATCTAAATCTTTAGAATTCTCTGCCTCAAAAGGTTTAACAACTATCTTGCTACTTGTTGCAAGAATAACTTCCCCACTTCTTTTAGCCTTAACCACGACTCCTGAATCCTTTGCAACAACACTTTCCATGCCCGTACCAACAATAGGAGGTTTGGGGAAAAGCAGGGGCACTGCTTGTCTTTGCATATTAGACCCCATAAGCGCTCGATTTGCATCATTGTGCTCAAGAAAAGGAATTAACGCTGAAGATACTGAAATTAACTGCCTAGGAGAAACATCCATATAGTCTATGTTTGTAGGGCTTGTTGTAGTATAATCACCAGAAATTCTAACAGAAACTAAATCTTCAAGATACTTTCCATTAGAATTGAAAGCAGCATTAGCCTGAGCAATACACTTTTTCTCTTCATCAATAGCAGACAAATATTCCAATTGATCAGTCACCTCTCCATTAACAACTTTCCTATAAGGGGTTTCTAAAAACCCATAATCATTAACCCTGGAATAGGTGGCCAAAGAAACAATAAGCCCAATATTCGGTCCTTCAGGAGTTTCAATAGGACACATTCTGCCATAATGAGTATAATGCACATCTCTTACTTCAAATCCTGCCCTATCCCTTGAAAGTCCTCCCGGCCCAAGAGCATTAAGACGTCTTTTGTGAGTAAGTTCAGCCAAAGGATTGACCTGGTCCATAAACTGTGAAAGCTGACTGGTTGCAAAAAATTCTTTAACAGCAGATACAACAGGTTTAACACTAATTAATTCTTGAGGCTTTAAATTAAAAACTTCCTTGTTAGACATTCTATCTTTAGCAATTTTTTCAACCCTTGACATAGCACCTTTATATATATTAGTAAGAAGCTCCCCAACAGAACGAACTCTTCTATTTCCCAAATGGTCAATATCATCAAGAACATCATGGCCTTCATATATTCTTAAAAGATGCGATATGGTGTTAACAATATCATTCATAGTTAAAACTGACGTACTTAAATCATCAAATCCAAATTTTTTAGAAAGTTTATAGCGCCCTACACGTCCAAGATCATATCTTCTCTCAGAAAAGAATATAGTTTTTAAATCGTTTTCAGCATTATCAATTGATATTGGCTCACCGGGGAAAAGAGAGCCATATACAGCCAGCATAACTGATTCTTTTGAAAGCTCTTTAGATCCATCCTTTAAAGCAAAAAACGCATCCTCTTTTTCAAGGCAATTTAAAATGACATTCGAACTTACAAAGCATTTTCCAGGAATATCATCATAACCATCAAAATCAACAAGCTCTATTTCATTTACTCCATTTTGTAAAAAATCTTCAACATCTTGCAGAGTAATCTTATCTCCTGCTCGATAATACATATTCTCTCTTATGTTAATACTCTTGGCTAAATATTGCCCTGGAAGATCTCTTTTTGTATCGTCTTCAACTTTAATTTTTTTAATGTTATAAAAAGTTTCTATTATTTTTTCTCTCGTATCAAACCCCAAAGCTCTTAAAAAAAGAGTTATGAGTATTCTTTTTTTTCTATCTATTTTTACATAAAGATAATCTTTTTTAGAATCAACCTCAAATTCTAACCAAGAACCACGATAAGGAATTATTCTAGCAGAATACAAATCTTTTTCTTTATAAAAAACAACTCCTGGGGATCTGTGAATCTGAGAAACAACAACCCTCTCAGCCCCATTAATAATAAAAGTGCCCCTTTCTGTCATTAAAGGAATAGTTCCCATGTATACGTCTTTTTGCCTTATTTCCCCAGTAGTCAAAAATTGCAAATTCAATCTTACTTTTAAAACAGCCTCATAACTTTGACCCTTTCTTTTACATTCTTTTTCTGTAAAATTAAGTGCATCATTTTCTATATAGTATCTTTCATACTCAAGAGCAACATCGCCATTTCCACTTTTGATGGGAAATATATTTCTAAAAACAGATTCAAGGCCTTCATTAAGTAAAGGTTTTTTATTTTTTAATTTATCAAGTTGTAAAAATTTTTCATAAGAATTTAATTGTATTTCTATCAGGTTAGGTAGGTCTAAAATCTCATCAGCTCTTCCTTGTCCCAGATGAACTCTTTTTATCATTAAAAGACTCCTTTTTTAAGACATAACAAGCCGCATATCATAACGACATGCGGGATATAACAACTTTGATATATTTTTAATTTTTTATTTAACTTCAACTTTTGCGCCAACTGCCTCAAGTTTCTTTTTTAATTCCTCAGCATCTGACTTAGAAAGACCTTCTTTAATAGCTTTAGGAGCAGCTTCAACTAACGCCTTAGCTTCTCCGAGACCAAGTCCCGTAATAGCTCTAACCTCTTTTATAACATTTATTTTGCTATCCCCAAAAGACATAAGAATTACATCAAATTCGGTTTGTTCTTCAGAATCAGCTGAACCTGCTGAAACAGCTCCCCCCACACCAACAGAAACAGCTGCAGTTACTCCGAACTTTTCCTCAATAGCTGTTACAAGGTCAACAACTTCCATAGTTTTTGCACCTTCAAGCCAGGCTAAAATATCTTCTTTATTTAGTGCCATATTAACTCCTTATATATTTTCATTTTACAGTGATAGCATGCACTCAAAAATTAAGACTAACACTGCCATGTTAATTTTTAACATCAGCCAAAGCTTTCAATGTTCTTGCAAGCTTAGAAACTGGCGCTTTTAACACGCTAGCAAATAAAGAAATAGATTCTTTTTTGGTAGGAAGTTTGCTATAAGCTTGAACTTTAGCCTCATCATAAAACTCTCCTAATACAAAACCGCCCTTTACTTTTAAAGTACTACTTTTTACAAAATCATAAAAAATTTTTGCTATTACATTAGCCTCTTCTAATGCAGTAACAACAACCGTAGGGCCAACCAAACAAGAATCAACAACATTAATATTCTTTTCTTTTAAAACCATCTTCATTATATTGTTTTTAACAACTTTTAATGCTCCATGTTCGCTCTCTATTTTATTGCGAAGTTCTGTCAACTGAGCTACATTTAAGCCTCTATAATCTAAGAAAAAAAGATTTTGTTTGTTATCTACAAATTGTTTTAATAAATCAAACATTTCCAACTTTTTAGAATTTATCTTTGCAATCATAATGTTACCTCCAAACAAAATTAACTTTTATAGAAGGCCCCATAGTAGATGAAATATAAATACTATCTATAAAAGCTCCCTTTAAGTCACTCGGTCTTTTTTTAACAACTTCCTTGATAAATTCCTCATAATTTTCTTTTATCTTTTCATTATCCATAGAAGATTTACCAAAAGAAAAGCTTATTACACCATTTTTATTTGCTCTAAATTCTGTTCGCCCTTTTTTAAGACTGTTGATTGCATCTTTAAGATTATTTGTGACTGTTTGGGTCTTTGGATTGGGCATTAACCCCCTTTTCCCTAAAATAGGGCCAAGTCTTCCAACATCTTTCATCATATCAGGAGTTGCAACAACAATATCAAATTCATCCCAACCACCTTTAATCTTATCTATAAGATCATCATCGCCAACATAAGTTGCACCAAAAGCTCTAGCTTCATCTGCTCGATCACCTTTTGCAAAAACAAGTATTCTTTTTGGCTTCATAAACTGATTTGGCAAAACTATAGTGTCTCTAACAGTATGATTCTTTTTTAAATTAAGGTTAATAGATATATCTATAGTTTCATCAAATTTGGCAAATTTAATTTCTTTCAACAGTGAAATTGCATCTTCAATGTTATAAAATTTATTCTTATCTACTTTGGAAAAAGCTTCAATATATTTTTTACCCTTTTTTGACATTATTTCTCCACCTCAACACCCATTGAACGTGCACTTCCTGCAATAATTTTAAACGCTGCTGACTCTGACTTTGCATTTAAATCAGGCATTTTAATTCTTGCTATCTCCATCAACTTTTCTCTTGATATAGTTCCAACTTTATCTGTATTAGATTTTTTAGATCCCGATTCTATCCCAATAGCTTTTTTAATTAAAATCGAAGCTGGGGGAGTCTTTATAATAAAAGAAAAACTTTTGTCGCTATAAACAGTAATAATAACAGGAACCACAATGCCAGGATCCATCTTTGCGGTTCTCTCATTAAATTCTTTTACAAACTGAGGACCACTAACTCCATGAGGACCAAGCGCTTGCCCTATTTTAGCTCCTGGAGCCGCCTGAGCAGCTGGAACCTGTAATTTAATCCAAGAAATTGCTTTTTTTTTTGCCATATCATCTCCTTATGGTAATAACGCCTTCAAAGCTCCCATTAGTATTAAATTTTAAATCTTTTCTATATGTTGAAAATCAACTTCAACAGGCGTTGATCTTCCAAAAATTTGAACTGCAACTTTTAATTTCTTTCTTTCATAATCAATAGAACTAATAAGTCCCTCAAAAGAGTCAAAAGGTCCACCCTTAATCCTAACCCTTTCTCCTTCTTCAAAGTCATAAAGCATAAAAATGGATTTATTTGCTTTAATCTCACCAGTAAGCATAAAAACACTTTTTACTTCTTCATCATTAATGGGAATAGGCTTTTGCCCCTTACTAACACCAACAAAATTAATAACACCTTGAACTTTGATAATATTAGCAACAACATCTTTCCAACCTACTTCCGGAAGATCTAGCTCAATAAGAATATAGCCTGGCCAAATTTTTCTCTCTCTTATTCTTTTCTTGCCATTTCTTATCTCTTCTACTTTTTCAATAGGAGCCTTAACATCTAACACTACATCGCCAAAAACACCTTCGCTTATTAAAAGTCTTATGTCCTGCTCTATTTTTTTCTCATATTGAGAATAGGTTTGAACTACATACCAAGCTCTAGACATAATTTACCCTTCTTACAATAAAACTAAAATACATAAGTTACAACAAGAAACATGAGATAATCGACTATACCCAAGAAAATTGAAACAAATAATACCAGCCAAAAAACTTGTTTTCCATTTCCAACCACTTCATTATACTTAGGCCACGTCACCTTCTTAAGCTCTAAGATACTATCTTTGATAAACCTAAACACTTTAAAGCCTCACTTTAATTCTAACAACAGGTCAGGAGGGATTCGAACCCCCAGCATACAGTTTTGGAGACTGTCGTTCTACCGTTGGAACTACTGACCTATTATTTATTATTTTATTTTTCCTTCCTTGTGAAGAGTATGTTTTCGCAATTTTGGACAATATTTCATCAACTCTAACTTTTCCTGCTTATTGCGTCTATTCTTAGTAGTGGTATAATTTCTAATTCCTGTCTCTTCACAAATCAAAGATATAAGCTCAACAGCTCCTTTGCCCTTCTTTTTACCCATACAACAAAACTCCTAACTACCAACAAAAGCCCCCAATCGGACTTGAACCGACGACCCCCACCTTACCATGGTGGTGCTCTACCAACTGAGCTATAAGGGCACTAATTCCCTATAAAACTCTTTATTATCTTAGTGGATTGTTTGGAAAAAAACAAGTACTAAATTTAATTTTCTTATTTTATTACAACAAGTTTTCCATCTTGCAAAAGTTTAATGTTGTTACTATTTGAAAACAACTTATTAATAGAATGCTCATCAAGTATAATATCTGTATTATTTTTACCATAAATACTTTTGGCAACTAACTTTAAAGGACGATGTCCAACCCTATTTTTATTATTATAAAGAACATCATTGCTATACTCAAGCATTCCCCATTTTTTCAAAGCCTCTGAAGAAACCATTCTCTTATCAAAATATGGTCTAATGTTTTCATCATAAATTTTGATAAAAAAAGAGTCTTCTAATTTTTTAGAACCAGAAACATTATTGTAAACTTCACCTACATAAATCACAATTCCTGTATAATCGGTTTTATCAACATCAGAATTTACCAATGGATAAAAAGCTTTATAAGGCTTTTCATGTGAAAAAAATAAATTTATAAAATCGGGGAAAAGACTAAGCTCATACCTAACAGTTAAACTTCTTAAATCTTCTGAATATTTTATATAAGATCTTTTCAAAATACTATTGGGACCTGAAAAATTAAGTATTAAGCTGGGATTCAAGTCAAAATAATTCTTAAAAGTATTTTCAGAATCCATAATTATCTTAAAAAGAGATTCTCTTATTAAAGTGTCTTTAAAATCATTAATGGTTGCTATTAATTTAGACGCCGTATTTAAGCCTACTGGTCTAAATTCATTTTCATTAATTTCCTTAACAATGTCAAAACAAATAACCTTCCTATCCCAATCGATTATTCTATGCACACTTGTCTCAGCGGCTTCATCTTTTATTATAGAAACATTAGAATAAAGTAGAAATAAATAACTAAAAAGAACCTTAATAAAATGCATTATCTCCTTCCTATTATTTTTTACCTAAATATACACCTATCCAAGTCCAACCATTATTAATTTCTGGATCTTTAGGATAAACAATTCTTTTAAAAACAAAATACCATTCCCGAATATGATCCCATCCGCTTGATTCAAGATAAGATATATCATCACTAGAATCTGCCTCAAGATGCTTTGCAAATTGTATTCCGTTTTTCCTTCTCCCTCCAAGCCTAATCATCGTAGTTAAAAAGCTATTAGTATTAATAGAATTGCTCTTTCCACCCTTTTGATCCCAGCTTTGAATAAAAAAATTATTTTTATCTCTTATATTAAGCAATTTAAAAGTATTCCCAGAAAGAATAAAATTTTTAACATCGTGGATTAAATCTCCTAAATTTCTATAAACAACAAACTCTGGATTATTAAAGTAATTAATTTTTGTAACAACATTAAAATAGTCTCTAGAATCTATTTTTAAATGTGATCTTGGAATTGAAAGAAATTTTTTATAGTAAAAATAAGATTCATCGTAATCTTGAGCATCTTCCAAACTTAATGCAAGATTATAAAAATAATTACCCTTTTCCTCATTATTTAAATTATCAATCCCTGTATTTAATATAAATTTGTAATAATTGATTTTATCGATTGAATCAATATTTAAATTGACAATCTTTTTAGCCGCCCTTGTTTTCACTGAACAGTTTTCATAAACATAATCATCAAAATTATCAACAACACGCTTGTAAATACTAAAAGCTACAAAATCTTCTCCCATGGAACTATAAATATTACCCATTAAATAAAGATACAAAGGGTAATATTCTCTAGATTCATCATCAATAATTCCACTATTTACAATTTCTAAAGCGTCCTCATAATTTTTATTTGCAACATATATATTAACCACCCTATCAATAATAAGAAATTTATCTAATCTATTCTTATTAGAATACTTTAAAAGATAAGTAAGATTTTGAATTTCGCTTTGTTTTTGGTTACAAGAAGTATACAAAAATAAAATCAAAATAAATTTAGCAATTTCGGCCAATAGATTCATAAGAGTATTTTACAATATAAATTGTACATAATAAAATGCACACCTCAATTTAAAAAATTGTCAAAATTCTTATAAATACCAACTTAACATGGCCACATTTTATATTAAAATCAATACAAAAACAGCAAAACAACGAACCTAAAGCCTAAATTTAAAATTTAGTATAAACTCAATATTTAAAAAATCATAAAAATCATTTCATAACTTACAATTGTAAACGCAAAAATGTTGAAAAATAATCTTATAATGCCCTATAATAAATGTTAATTTAATGCCTATTTAAAAAGCAATCGTCTAAAATTAAACGCTTTATTAAAGGAATATAAAACTCGCAAAACATGAAAAAAGAATTCATTATACTTTTACTATTATTACAAATAATAATGAATTTAAATTCAATAAATATTAATACAAGCACTTCAATAGTAAAAGAATTGCAAAAAAATTTATATGTCTTCAATAGTAAGGAATATCAAAAAGATAAAGACACTTTAAATGAATTTATAAATTCAATAAATATAAACGACAAAGAAATCTTACAAAGTTTAGAAAAAGTTAAAAATGAACTTTTTCTAATATCTGTTTTTTTCAACAATAAAAAGGGGGTTTTACTTGCACTAAATCTTGGAGCAGAAATAAACTTTAAATATAAAATATCTCCAATTTCAATTTCAATAATAAACAATGAATTTGAAATCATAAAAATATTGGTGGATTACGGAATAAGCCTTAATCAAATAGATGATACCGGTTATTCTCCAATATTTTGGTCAATATATACTAACAACGAAAAAGTATTTGAATTTTTAAAAGAAAGCGGAGCTGATTTAAGTTCCACACTTAAAAATAGAAAAACACCAATGCAAGCCGCAATAGAAACAGAAAATATAAAATTAATTAAATATCTGAAAAAGAAAAAAATTTACATTGACGACAATTATAAAAAAGAACTTAAAACGCTTAAAAACAAAGAAATAGTTCGAATTTTAGTAAAATAGAAAATAAATTTAATACCCATCAGATACTTGAATATTTTTATCTTTATCAATAAGGTCTTTGTATATAAAAGATTTTTTAGCAAGTGACTCTTTTAAATTTTTAGAAAAGGGTAAATTTCTCCACATTATGCCGCGCACCAATTTCTCAAGTTTTTGAATTCCTTTACTTTCTTTTTCTATCCAAAGAAAATAATCTTCTAGAAAAAAATTTTTAACATTTCCCTTTTTAATAAATTTAACATAATAATCGTAATATTGACCTGTAATTCCTGTTTCCATCCATCTAAAAGAAGCTTGTTCTTTTGCAAGTTCCCAAACAAAATCACCAATACCCAAAATAACCGCTTTTCTTAAGTTTTTAGCATACATAGGGATTAATACTTTACCCCGGCCATTTGCTCTGTTTTTAACATCAATCGATTCCCAGCAAATTCCTTTATCACCATAAGAAGGTATTAATATAAAATAAGGAACTACTCTGAGCAAGTCTCCTCTATACGCTTTTTGAAAAAGTCTGGGCTGAATATCTTCAATTTCCCAAACAAGCTGCATAATTCTTTCTCTGCTTCCAAAAAATTGAGGGTTAGCAACTATATTATTTTTCAAAAGAATAGGGAAATGATTACCTCTTGGCCCTATTGCAAGTTTATTGGCGCTTCTGATAACTTCAACTTCATCATGTGCAATAGCCGATTCAACAGACATCCCAATATTATTCATTTTATTTTGAATTTCTAAAAGCTCTCTGTTAGTGTCTTCAATTTTATTAATAAAAACATTAATATCTCGATTTGATTTAATAAGATCATCAACATAATTACTAGCAAAATTTAAAGGCTTTAAAATTGAATTGGGATAAGAACTCTGAACTCCGTATTCAGTCATATAGGTTAAATCGTTTTGACTATTATTTAAAAACAAAAATTCAAACATACTTCTTAACTTATTAAGAGCCTCTTCTCTGATTTTATCAGTTCTCTTAAGACTGCTTTTTGCAAAATCAATATTTGCCAAAAGTTTTTCTTTCTTATTAAGTAAAATTTTTTCCAAATCTTCTTCTTTAAAATTATCCGTTGGCAAATCGGTTGCTAATCTACTAAGCTTAAAACTATTAACCCCATAAAGCCATTCATCAAAATAAATAAAAGACTCATTATAATGATTGTCCCAAATGGTTTTTGAAATCAATAGCTGAATTTCAGATCCAAGTGCATTTGGAATAAGGGCAGCAAATCTAAATAAAATTTTCTGCTCCATAGTCAATTGTGAAATATTTTTTGCAATTGACCTGAGAAAAGACCAATAAATGTTAATCACTTGATTATATTTCAAAACCCTATCAACCTCTTCCGACTGTGGATTTAAATAATCTACTAAAACTTTATGAAGCTTAAAACCAATTTCTTTACTGCTTGAAATAAGATTTTTATAAAAATCTTTAGTAAAAAAATTCTTATCATGCTCTTCTAAAGTTGAAATATTAGGCAATCTTGAATCTAAATCTGTATCTACAGAATCAGGATATTTATACAAAAAACCCCCAAAAACACCCACAAGCAATATAACAACACAAGTACAATTGTAACTCTAAAGTTTATATTTACAAAAAAATTTAGTACTATTTATTATACACAGTGTACCTTAAATCTCTGAAAGGGGAAGTCGTATGAATATAAAAATCAATTTTTTTTTCACTCTGCCTATTGGAATCTTTTTAGGATTATTTTTCCCTCTTGGGATTTATAGCTCTTTATCACATGCTTTTATAAGATTGTCATATTTGTCTCTTATTCCCTTTTTAATATTTTCAATTCCATTAGGAATTGAAAATATTATTGAAAATAAAAACTTTAAAAAGCTTTTTGGCAAAACAATTTATTACGGAATTTTAACTAACATATTTGGAGTTGTTGTATCAATAATAGCTGCAACAATATATCTTCCGCAAAGAATTCCAATACTAGAAAAAACAATACAAAATACACATTTTTTTGAAAAAGAAGCTTTACTAGAAACATTTTTTCCAAAAAATATTTTCAAGATATTTACATCTAGTAATCCAAATCTACTAAGCATATACATGATTTCAATAATAATAGGTACAAGCTTTTACTATGCAAAACAAAAAGGAAGAATAGCCAGAGAGCTAATGCTAAGCGCATCTAATCTTTTTTACCATGCAAATGGGTTTATTGTAAATATATTAAATATAGGAATCATTTTTATAACAGCAGATTATGCTGCAAACTTAAAAAACTTTAAAGATTACCAAAATTACACAAACAGCATAACATTCTTTTTGGCATGGACAATTATAATTTTATTCGTAATATTGCCAACAATTAGTTATAGATTAACAAAAAGTTTTAAAATAATATATAAGGGAATACTTGTATCATTTGAAAACATAATATTTTCAGGACTTGCAAAAGATTCTTATTCCCCTTATGTAATATTAATAGAAGATATTAAAAATGAAAGAATAAATATAAAAAAATCCATAATTATAAATATACCTTTAATAAATTTTGTATCTAAATTTGGCACTATTTTTGTTTCAGTAATATCATTTTTCATAATTTTAAAATCATATTCTAGCTTGCCCATTTCTATCTATGAAATAAGCTATATGAGCGCTTTATCATTTTTTTTTGTATTTGCATTTCCCCATATACCAAATAGCCTAATTTATATAATTACAATGCTTTGCTCTACCTATACAAAAGGAATAGAGCTGAATGTTTCTAACATAACGCCAATGCTGCCGATATTAATCTCTTTAGCCTTACTAATCGACTTTGCTTTTAACATTGCAATCATTCATATAATAAATTTCAAAGAGCTGAAGGATCAAGAAAAAATTAATTAAAGCTAAACAAATTAATAAGATTTGGCAAATAAAACAAAATAATTGGCCTTAGAAGAACAATAAATACAAGTCATACCCGTTAAATCTCTGGCTTTAAAATCATCAGGAATACATCTTATTGTAGCTTTAGTTTCATTTTTAATAATATTTTCACAATTCAAACCACCACACCAACAAGAAAGCACAAATCCAGAACAATCATTCACATGAGCTTTGAATACCTCATAACTATCCTTGTTGCTTCTAAAAATCTCCTTGGTATTTAAGGTCCTAAAATTCAATGCTTTTTCAAATAAATCTTTTTGCATTAAATCAAGTTCTACCTTGACCTTGTTTATAAGAGAATCAAGTGATATTTGATACTTAAATTTTTTGTCTTTATCTCTTCTTGAAATAGTAACAGAATTTAAAAGAACATCATTTATCCCTACTTCAAGGCGTATTGGAATTCCTTTAAACTCAGCAGATGAAAATCTAAATCCTGGAGTGCTTCTAATATCCTTATCAATTTCAACCCTAAATTCTGCTTTTTTTAAAGTACTCACAACATAATCAGAATAATCCAAAATTTTTTTATTAATTTCATCTTCTTTTTTAAAAATAGGAATAACAATAATTTCTATTGGAGCAATGCGAGGCGGCAAAACCAAACCTTTCTCATCAGAATGAGCCATAATCAAAGCACCAATCAATCTAGTAGAAACACCCCAGCTACTAGCAAATACATGCTGCATCTTACCATCTTTGTCTTGGAATTTCACATCAAATGCTTTTGCAAAATTTAAACCTAAATAATGGGATGTAGCGGCCTGAAGTGCTTTTTTATCCTGCATTAATGCCTCAATTGAATAAGTAGAAACAGCGCCCGCAAATTTTTCCTTTTCAGATTTTTTACCACAAAAAACCGGAATAGCTAAATAGTCTTCTATAAATCTTTTATATACATCTAAAATAAGTAAAGTTTCTTCTAATGCCTCCTCTTCAGTAGCATGAGCAGTATGCCCCTCTTGCCACAGAAATTCGGTAGTTCGCAAAAAAGGCCTTGTTCTCTTTTCCCAGCGAACAACATTTGCCCATTGATTAATTTTAATAGGAAGATCTCTGTAAGACTTAATCCACTTGCTATACATATTCCAAATAATTGTCTCAGAAGTAGGCCTTATAACTAAAGGCTCTACCAAACTCTCTCCACCAGCATCCTTAATAATAGCAAACTCGGGCGAAAATCCATCAATATGGTTCTTTTCTTTTTCTAAAAAACTATAAGGAATAAGCATGGGAAAATATGCATTCTCATGCCCTGTCTCCTTAAATTTTTTATCAAGTACACTCTGAATTTTGCTCCAAATAGAATACCCATAAGGCATAATTACCATACATCCTTTTACAGGACTGTAATCAGCAAGCTTTGCTTTCTGAACTATATCTAAATACCATTTAGAATAATCATCTTCTTTTGATGCTATAAAATCACTCATACATTATCCTTAATAAAACATTGCACTTATTTTAAAAACTAAACAATTATATTCAATATTTTTTAACTTCAACCGTAAAGCGCTTATACCTATTCCCATAAGAATTTAACATGATTTTTTCCAAAACAAAAACAATTCCATCTTCATTTGGGAATAAAACAATCTCTCTTATTCTGTAATCAATAACATTCTTTCTATAATAATTTCCTCTTCCAACAGTCAAATGTTTTTCTAGAGTTGAATTACAATATCTGACAGATAAAAAAATATTAAAAGAAGAGGAAAGTTCTTGAGAATTAATATCTTTATTTACAAAAACTTGATATTCGTTTCCTGTTTTAAAATCAACAAAATTTAAAAAATCTGTTTCTGGAATTTCACTCTTTACATAAAAATAAATTTCGCGCCCTCTTCTTAAATGATTAATTTTAAATTCTTTAACTTTAAAATTAATCATCTTTAAAAGCTCATAAAGACTTTTATCATAACTATCTGAATACTCAATGTGCTCCTTAAAAATTTTAGAATGTACTCCAGAGTTTGCAAAATTATTTTTAACAACATCAACAAAGTATGCAGAAGAGTAATAATATCCATTTTCAAAACCATATTCGCCAAACATAAAATATTTATCATTATTAGAAAATCCTAAATTTTTAAAAAAAATATTTTCTGGAAACCCCAATAAAAAAGAAAAAAAATAAAAAAAAACAATATACAGTTTAATCATAAGCTTCGTATAAGTTTAATAACAATAAATTATGTACTAAATCTTATTTATAATTAATTTACTCTTACTTAAAATAATATCAAAACAACATTTCAAATTCAAAACTTTGATATACTATTTGTTTATAGATTAAAAATTTAATATTCAAATTTTTGGGATAAATTTTTGAAAAAAAGAATTAATAGCCTAAAATTAACTTCAAAAGCCTTGGGGCAAATAAAGTTTTTTTTCAAGAGCTTTAAGATAAAACACTGCAAAAAAACTTATTTATTGCAAATTAATAAACTTATATTTTTTTCAAAGGCCAAAAAATCACCACAAAAATATATTTCCAAAAATCCTATACAAACAAACAAGATTAACATCAATATACAGTCAAGTAGTATAATAATACCTGTATTTGTGATTAAAAATTTTTTGATAACCAAAACTTTGATACACAAAACAATAAAAAATTTAACAATAAAGTTTTGCTATCAAAATAAGCAAATAAATATCGATATTTTTAATTTTTTATGCTTTATTAAAAATATTGTAAAAATAATATCTAAAATTGAAAATAAAAAAGGAGAATTTCAATGAGAATGCTATTAGCAACAATAATACTTATATTAACAACGGGCTTATTAACTGCCCAATCAAAAAGCAAAAGTATAACCGAAGATGACTTTGATTTTGACAAACTTCTTGCAAAAGAAGAGTCTGTACGCCGTTTATTTGGCATAGGTTTTGGAATTGGATATCCACTTACAAACATTACAATATCTGTTCCATATGTAGACATAGACCTTGGCTACGGAGGATTCGTAGGCCTTAAACCCAACAATTTCTTGCCCTATGTTGTGATGGGCGTAGATCTTTTATTTAAAGATGAAATACATAAAAACACTATGATTTCTGGGGGCATTGGAATAGGTGCAGATTGGTCAAAAGGAAGTCCTGAAAAATCGAATGAAAAAACTGAAGAAGAGGAAGAGAATGAAGCACAACAAGTAGCTTCTCTTCAAAATAGAATAGGGATTGTGGTAAGGCTACCTTTGGTAATAGAGTACAGCTTTCTTAAAAATATTGTGATTGGATTTAAAGCTGTTGCTACTATTGGAACAACCATGCTACTTGGCAGTCCAATGTCATTTGAAGGAGCTAGATTTAATTTCTTAGGCACGGGCTTTATAAAAATATACATATAATGGAGAATAAATGATAAAAAATTTTAAAAAAATACATATTTTAACATTAATATTAGGTGTAGTACACCTTTCTTTTGCATCTGACAATTATATGGTCAGATGCAGCAAGGAAGAAGATTCAACTACCTGCATCGCAAAGCTTAAAGACATAAAAGAAAAAAAAAGTTATGACTTATTTTCAATGGGTATCGGAATAGGAGATCCTATTGCAAACATTATAATTACAATTCCTTATGTAAATATTGATTTTGGATATGGGGGTTTTATTGGCCTTAAGTCAAACAATTTTGAAAATTATCTAAACGGCGGAATAGATATTATTTTTAAAAAACAAATTGGACAATATATGAAAATCGGCGGTGGCATTGGGATAGGTGCAGATTGGTCAAAAACATCCCTTATACCTCCTGATGAAGAAGAAGAAACGGATTATGAGAGAATAGGTGCAGTTATAAGAATTCCTTTTGTAATGGAATATAACTTTGCAAAAAATTTATCCATAGGATTTAAAATTTATCCTGCACTAGGGCCAACAATATTGCTAACAAAACCAAGCATTTTATTTGAAGGAATTAAATTCAATTTTTTTGGATTTGGATTCATAAAATTTGCATTTAATTAACCAAATAATTAATTGGTAATTAAAATTAAGCTCATAAGCAAGCTTAATTTTAATTAAAACCAGCAATAAAAGCTTGACCATCCCCATCAACAAACAAGTTTTCAGCTTTTTTGCCTATAAATATGCTCTCACCTTTTTTAAGGTTTAAGGATTTATTTATACTCACGCACCCATCTAAAACCAGCAAGATCATTGCGCTATTTCTATTCATACAAATGTTCTCATTCATTTTTTTTTGAATCAGTTTCAAATTAGTATTTGGGAGTCTAAACACGCTAAAATTATCTTGAAAATCAGGACTTAGAAATGACAACTCTCCTTCCTCAAATTGACCAACTCTTAGCATCTCTTCTTTATCAATATACTTGGTAGTAAGACCGGCCCTAATAACATTGTCGGAATTAGTCATAAGCTCGATACATTCTCCCTTAAGATATGCGTGAACCTCCTGACTATTTGTATAAACAACTTCTCCCGGCTTTAGCTTTAAAATATTCATGCCCAAAAACACTAAAAGTCCTACATCTATACCATAAATATTGTAAATTTCATTAAACCAATAGCCCCTAAAATTATCAATGAGATCCAAATTTTTTAAAACCTTTTCAATAATCTTCTCAAGTTCATGCGCTTGCAAATCAAAAATGGTCTTCACAAAATCTTTATGTGATTGAAAGTCAAAACCTAATCTCAACATTTCACAAATTTTTTTAATCTCACCCAAAGGTAAAAAGCCTTTAAGTGCATAAAAATCACTCAAGGCATATATAAGTTCAATTTTGGGGTTTTTATCTTTATATATCCTTTTAGGATCATTAATATCTATCCCTTTATTATTCTCTAATTCATACCCCTTTAAGGCAATGTCTTTAGAAGGATGGATTTGGATAGATAAAGGTTTATTTGCAGACAATACCTTAAATAAAAAAGGAAATTCGTCATCACAGCCTAAAAGCTCTTTATGGTCTTCTAAAAAATCACTTAAAAGAACATATTCATTTTTATATAAAATCTTGCTAGAAAATGTCTTGTGTGCTCCAAGCCACATTTCAGCTTTAGGCTTTCCATCAATCTTATCGCCCAAAAGATTGGGAATAAAATTAATTCCTCCCCAATCATATTCTTTAATATTATTTTTCATTAAAAAAATATTATCTTCATTCATTCAGATTCCTTTAATTTTAAAGATTTCAAAAAAATTACCAAAGCTGTTGCAACTGCAACTCCAACAGCAATTGCAATAATAAACTCAAATTTATTATCAATAACAGGAAGCACTATTGGTCCTCCGTGTGGAGCATGATTAGCAACACCTAAAAAAGCAGCAATAATGCTTGCCACAGCCCCCCCCATCACTATTGAAGGAATTACTCGTCCAGGATCACTAGCAGCAAAAGGAATAGCCCCCTCGCTAATACCAATAAATGAAATTAAAAAGGCTATTTTGCCAGATTCTTTTTCTTCATTTTCAAATAATTTAGGCGCTAAAAAAGTTGCAAGCCCCATAGCCATAGGAGGAACAGGAATTGCTGCTGCTACCATTCCCATTATTTCTGGCACTTGAGGAATCAGTCCTACACCAAAAAGAAATGCCACTTTATTAAAAGGCCCGCCCATATCAACAGTAATCATTGAACCTAATACTAAGCCTAAGAAAATTTTGCCCAACACGCCAAACGTTTCTGAATTACTCTGTAAAGATTTAAGCCCACTCTCAAGCACCCCCATAAATTCTCCAACATAAACACCAACATACAACATAAAAAAACCAACAATAATAGTGCTTATTAGTGGAATTACAAATATGGGCATAACGGGCCTTAACCATTCAGGAACAGATCTTCTTGCTAAAAACCTTGCAACATAGCCTGCAAGAAACCCTGCAAATATTGCACCCAAAAACCCTGCTTTTACATTTCCAGACATTACTCCGCCAACAAGACCGGGCGCAAGACCAGGCTTATCAGCAATTGACATTGAAATAAAACCAGCAAGCACAGGCAGCATCAGCCCAAAAGCAACAGAACCAATATCTGCAATCTGCTTATAAAATGGATGCTCAGAAAAATTAGGCCCATCAGGACCAATCCCAACAAAAGCAATGCTAAGAGCAATTAAAATTCCCCCACTTGCAACAACAGGAATCATTGGAGATACTCCGCTCATTAAATATTTATAAAAACTGCCCTTGCCGGTTACAATCGAAGCTTTAGAAGCACTATTAGCACCAGAATCTTTGCTTTTAAATACTGGCGCATTAAAAGATTCATTAATAATATTTTCTGTATTGTTTATCGCTTTTACAGTTGAAACTTTATAAACTCTCTTACCTTCAAATCTCTTTTCATCAATATCCTTATCAACAGCAAGTATTACAACCGCTGCATTCCTAATTTCCTCTTCAGTTAGGGCATTTTCAATGCCAATAGATCCTTGAGTTTCTACTCTAATGCTGTAACCCTGCTTTTTAGCTTCATTTTCAATTTTCTTTGCTGCAATATATGTATGGGCAACTCCAACAGGACAAGCAGTTACGGCTACTATTTTTTCTGCTTTTGTAGCTCCAAAAACCTCTTCTTTGGCTTTTCTTTGAACATTTTCTATATAATAATAAATGTCATCAGTAGTAACAAACCCGCTTAAAGCATTTTGAAAAGCATCATCTTCAAAAAGTTTAGCTATAAAAGCAATCGCCTTAAGATGCTCATTACCTTGTTGCTTTTTTGACATACAAATCAAAAATATTAAATTAACAGGAGGATTCTCTTCAGACCACTTAACCCCAGCGCCCTTAATGCAAAGCAACGAAATAAAACTGGTCTTAACAACATCTCCTATAAAATGAGGAATTGCAACCCCATTTTCCCAAGAAGTGTCACCTATCTTTTCTCTATCAAGAATTCCTTGAAGAAACTCTTGTTTATTGTCTATATATCCCCTATCATTGACTTTTTCAACTAAAAAATCAATTACATCTTCTTTTGAATTTACTTCTGGCAAAATAAATACAAGATCTTTTTTCAAAAAATTAAAAAACATAATTGTGGTCTCCTAGTAATTAAACATATTGTATAATATACAATAAAATAGCATACTACAGCCACCTAATATAAAAAATATTTTTTAAGCTAACCGGGAAATTCTCTACAAATACACGTAATAATATTGAAAATATTGAAAAGGAAAAACAATTTTTATATTATTTAAAATAATCTGTTTATGAAAAAAAATCCAAACATTTGTATTTTCTTAACATTGCTTATCATTCCCACTTTAAATGCACTTGTAAACGAAGAAGACAATGCTAATGAAAAAAATAATCAACTCAAACAAAGTTCTAATTTTTTTAGCCCAGAAAGAGGATTCACATACTCAACAGGAATTGGAATTGGAATTGGATTTTTTCTAAATTCAAATATTAAACACCTTATTTTTAGACCCTATTATACATTTTCTAATAATACTTTTGATTTTTTAATTGTTGCTATGATATTAACAAAAGAAAGCCTTAATATCCCCCAAAAAATGCAATACTTTAAATCTTATATTGGGGGAGGAATAAACTGGCACATTGCAAACTTAATTAAAAAAACAAAATATTTTTCAGCTACCATTGGCATAGGTGGTCGTTTTTACCTATCTACAAATTTTATAGGAGACATTCGATTTTACGAAAAATTGCCTTATGTGATAGAGCCTTATATGTTTATTGAAATTTCTTCTAAAAAGGCAATTCCTTTAATGGGGGTGGACTTTAAAATTGATTTTTTATTTTTAGATACATTTAACATTTCTTTTGATTTCACTATTAGATATAATTTTAAGGACGAAAACGAGTTGGAAACATGAAAAAAAGGTCAAAATTTCTTCTTTACTGCTATATTTTATGCCTAACAGGATTTTTATTTTTTTCCTTAAATCCCAAAGCCTTAAAACAAATTAAACACAAAATTTCTGACTATTTAGAAATAATAGAAAATAAATACATTACCATTACAAAATCTATTCCAATAAAAGAATCCCAATTAATACCAAAAGGATATCTTACTACTCAAATAATAAGCAAAAAACACTACACCTTAGGGTATGCTGAAAGCGCAAGACAATCCGAATGGGCTGCTTATCCACTTAAAAGAGAAATGGTAGAACTAGCATTAACTTTGTTAAAATCAAAAAAAATTAAAAGGAGCACCAAATTCTTTGAAGACACCAACATCAGGGGCACTTTTCCAAAACTTGAAGATTACTTTAAAAGCGGTTACGACAGAGGACACATAGTAAGTTCTGCAGACATGTCTTTTTCTGAAAATGCAATGAAAGATACATATTTTTTATCAAATATGTCACCTCAAAAAAGCGAATTCAATTCTGGAATTTGGCTAAAACTTGAAAAATTAGTAAGGGAATGGGCAATCTCAAAAGGATATATATATATCATTAGCGCTGGAATTTTAACAGAAAATAAAGGATTTATTGGCAAAAACAAAATTTTGATACCTAAAAATTTTTATAAAATAGTATTGGCAATTAATAATAATTATTATGATATAATCTCTTTTATTATCCCAAATGAAAAAGCAAAAGACTTGGATTTGAAAAATTATGTTGTTAGCGTCGATTCAATTGAAAAAAAAACAAAAATAGATTTTTTTGAAAAACTTGATTCAAAAATCAAAAAAAAGATTAAAAAAATACAAAACACGCATTCTTGGAAATTTAAATGAAATCAATATTTGCAAAGTTAAACTCTTCTATTAATCTCTTTCTTTTTATAATTTTTATTTTAGCAACACTAGTTATACTGACTTTCTCTTATAAAATAAAATATAATGAAAATTATCAAAATTATATTCTAGAAATTTACAATAATAATTTTATAATATTGGTTAATAAATTAGCCATATTTATTGCTGGAATCATAGGCTCGCTGTGGTCATATATTAACTACAAAAGAACCAACAATATACAATTTATATTTTTCTATTGTTTTATTAGTTCATATACATTAGAACCTATTTTGGTCTCTGAAGATTTTTTTTTAAAAAATAACCTAAATTCAAGTTATTATTTATTTACAAAATTTATCCTTTTTGTAAACACTTTTTCATTATTAAATTTATTTTTTCTAAGTTTATATATATGCGATTTCAAAATAAAATCAATACATTACACAATTTATATTATTTTGATCTTTGCCTGCATATATAGTTACACAATGCCTATTAATTCGTACGAAAATAGTCAAAACCACGGCATTCTTAAAATCGAAAGTACAAAATTTTACATAGACGCATTCTTATTGCTTATTTTAACAAACTTTATAGTAGCCTTTTTAAGAAAAAAAAGCTTTGATTATTTTTTACTTTTTGTTTCAATGCTCTTAATATTAAGCGGAATTTACTTGAATTTACTAAAAATACCTTATGCCTTTCTCCCAATCTCAATTGGCATACCAATCTACTTAAAAAAATCAGGAAAAATTTTCTTTTACTGGCTATAAAAAAAGGAAGTTAAAAAATAGGACGAAATTGAAACAACAAGTGGTAAAAATAAATTATCATAATTAGCAGAATCAAAAAGCTCTACCAATACTGCTAAAATTCCAAGAATTAAAGCTACTGTTAAATAAGGGAAAAAATAATAATATGAAAAAAAAGTAACACAAAATACAACAAAACTTCCAGAAATCGTTTTATTATTTACAAGCTTAAAAGAAGGAATTAACTTTCCAACAAGACTTGCAAATCCATCACCAAGACATACCGAAAATATTCCAATGTAATTAAAAGGATGCATAGCCAAACAATATGACATCAATATGCCTAAAAACAAAAAAACGGGCGAAAAAGATACTTTATTAGGCAATATTTTTCTTGATTTTAATATTATGTTTGAAATATTTTCAAAAAAAAGTAATTTTTTGTTAGTAATTCTAAAAATTTCAGAACTTAAATATAAAATCATAAAAAGTATATTAGAAACAAGTCCTATCCAAAAATTTATTCCATAAAAAACCAAAACTATTACGCTAAAAACATGAAAAAATTTTCTAAAAATTTCATACTTAATATCTTCTCTAAGAATTGTTCTTTTAATCCTATTAAACATCGTTTGATTTTTTTAAATGCATATTAAATCGACATTTGCAAATATTTTTTCCAACACTCATTAAATTCCTCATTTATTATTGCAAATAAATTAAAATAAACAAAAACATTTTTATAAAACTATGCCTTATAATAAAATTACTTGTATTAATTTTACAATTTTTTTTCAAAAAAAATATTCTTACCTAGAGATTTATTATAAATAGGTAATACTTATTTATAAAGAGAAGAATTAATCGGGTTCCCAAAAATGCTAGAAATTGAAGATAAACTATTTTTAAAATTTTGCGACTTTATATATAACAACAGTGGAATTCGTTTTGATGAAAAAAATAAATTTGTTCTTCAAAGCAGAGTGAATGACGCAGTACGAGATCTTGCTCTTGAAAGCCCATCACAACTTTATAATTTAATAATTAGTGAAAAATTAAAAAAAGAATATTTCTTGGATTTAGTCACAACTAATTTAACAAGATTTTTTAGAAATTCACTACATTTTCAAACTTTTGAAAAATTTGTAATTCCCAATTTAATTAATATTAAAAACACAGAAGAAAAAAATAGGATTATTATCTGGTCTGCAGGATGCTCAACAGGAGAAGAACCTTATTCATTAGCATTTGTACTCAAATCAAAGCTTCCAAAAGAAATAGATTTTGTTATTATTGCCTCTGATTTAAGCTTAAAATCTTTAATGATAGCAAAAGAAGGATATTATTCATCAAATAAATGTGAAAATATTCCTAAAGAATACAGGCACTATATATATCCTCATTCAAACGGATATAAAATTAAAAATGAAATTAAAAATCATATAAGATTTGACTATCATAACCTAAACTTTGAAAGTAATTTTTCACAAATTGATGTTATTTTTTGCAGAAATGTATTAATATACTTTGATGAAAAATCAAAAATTAAAGTACTTAAAAAGTTTTACAACAATATGTCTAAAAACAGTTATTTATTTATAGGGCACTCAGAATCACTTTTTGGGCTCAACCTTCCTTTTAAATTTTTAAAAACACCTTGGGCAATAATATATGAAAAAAAAGATACTAGCGGCCAAAAAGAAAAATTTAAATCACAAAATAAATATAAGTTATAATTAAACAAGAATAAAATAGGGAAAAAGTAACGGTGGAAACAAAAATTTCTGTACTTGTCATAGAATACTTTGCTGTAAAGAGAAAACTTATATCAGACCTTATCAATTCGTCTCCAAAACTCCAAGTCATTGCAACTGCTTCTAATGGCAAATTTGCAACAAATAAACTTAAAAAACATAACCCTGAAGTAATATTAATGAATTTAGAAGAAAACAATATAAAAGATATTCTATTTTTGGAGAAAAAAAACAATATAACCAAAACAATACCAATTGTCGTCACTTCTTCAAATCAAAACCTAATAAATATTGCCGCTTTAAAGGGCGCCGATGCTCTTATTTTAGTATCTAAAAATAAAAAATCACATGAAATCAAAAAAGAACAAATTATTAATTTGCTTTTGGCCTATGGATCGATATCTATAAAAAACAAAATTGTTTGCAATAAAGATGTGAATACAAAAAACTATGAAAGAGCTAATTTTTTTTTAAATCACAAAAATGATATTTCTTCATTAACCCAACTTGAAGAACATGCAAAAGAAAAAATATTAAATGAAAAAGAAATAAAAAAACTTAAACTGCGAAAATTTGACATAATAGCAATTGGAGTATCAGCAGGAGGCCCCGCAGCCTTAAAATCAATATTACCAGAAATACCTGAAAGCTTTCCCCCAATAATAATTGTTCAACACATGCCTAAAGGATTTACAAAAGAATTTGCAAAAAATCTTAACAATCTTTGCAAAATAAACGTAAAAGAAGCCACGAATAACGAAATATTAAAGCAAGGACATGCATACATTAGCTCAGGCGGATATCATACAAAAATCAAAAAAATCTACGGTAACTATCAAATACAAACCCTCGATGGCAAACATATAAATGGTCACAAACCATCTATTGGAGTATTGTTTCAATCTATAGCAGAGATTGCAAAAGACAAGGCAATTGCGCTAATAATGACTGGAATGGGAAATGACGGATCAAGAGAAATTGGAGATATAAAAAAAGCTGGGGGACTAACTATTGCGCAAGACCAAGAAAGTTCCATGGTTTTTGGAATGCCAAAAATAGCAATAAAGGAAAACAATATAGACTATATAGTTCCACTAAACCATATGGTAAAATTATTAAAAGCTATACTAATTAATAGCTAAATTTTTTAAACAAGGAATATTTTTTGGACAATAAACAAGAAAACACCAAAACAGAAGACTGTTTTTCTCATGTAAGTAAATTTAATATACACAATAAAACAATATATATACTTGGAACTGCTCACGTGTCAAAAAAAAGCTCAGAAGATACTGCAAATTTAATAGAAATCTTAAAGCCAGACTATATTGCCGTTGAACTTGATGAGGCTCGCTACCATTCGATCTTAAACACTAATGAAAATGAAAAATGGAGAAACTTAGATATAGATAAAGCCTTAAAACAAGGAAGGGCCTTCTTTCTCATAATAAACATAATTCTTAGCAACTTCCAAAAAAAATTAGCAAAAGAACAGGGAATAAAGCCTGGTGAAGAAATGAAAACAGCTATTTTAAAAGCTAAAAAACACAATATTCCACTAATTCTTGCTGACAGAAAAATTGAGACAACTCTAAAAAGAGCTTGGATATCTATTCCAATATTTGAAAAAGCAAAAATAATCTCAAGCCTTTTTTCCCTAACAGATGCAAAAATTACAAAAGATGAAATTGAAAAACTCAAAGAACAAGACGCTCTTTCAAAAATAATGGAAGAACTTTCCAAAGAAATACCCAAAGTAAAAAAAGTTTTAATTGATGAAAGAGATGAATTTATTACAAACAAAATACTTGAAGGAACAGGCATTATTCTTGCCGTTGTGGGCGCAGGTCATGTAAACGGAATAATTAGAACTTTAAAAGAAATAAGTCAAAATAATAAAATAATAAACGTTGAAGAACTCGATAGAGTCCCTAAAAAACATTTTTCATTCAGCAAGATGCTATCCTACTTGATTGCAATTTCAATCATTTTACTAATAGTAAGCTCTTTTTACTTTAAGGGATTTGATTTTGCTTACAAAAATTTAAAGCTTTGGATAATATCTAACTCTCTTTTTTCAGGCATCGCATCCATTTTATTAAAATCCAATCCTTTAACAATTTTAACAGCTGTTGTAGGTTCTCCAATATTCTCCTTAATACCATTCATAGGAACAGGCATGGTGGCAGGACTTGTTGAAGCTTATATAAACAAACCAAAGGTCAAAGATTTTGAAAATCTACAAGAAGAATTGTCGACAATAAAAGGATATTTCAAAAACAAAGTTACAAGAATTCTATTAATAGTGCTTTTTGTAAACCTTGGATCTACAATTGGAACAATTGTAGGACTTAAATTTTTATTAAATGTTTTCAAATAAACCCTTAAAATAATAAATATTTACACAGGAGTATATATGGGGCTTGTATTCTTAGGTCCTCCAGGTTCTGGAAAAGGGACTATTTCAAAAATCATTTCTAATGAATTTAAATACCAACATATTTCAACAGGAGATTTATTTAGAGAAAATATTTTAAATTCTACGACTCTTGGGGAAGAAATAAAAAAAATTGTTGAAAGGGGAGAACTGGTTCCTGACCTAATTACAATCAAAATAGTAGAAGATAAAATTAAATCTATTAAAAATAACAAAGATTTTATTTTAGATGGATTTCCCCGCAATATTTGTCAAGCCAAAGCTCTTGACAAATTTTTGCCAAATGTAAAAATAATAAACTTTTTAATTGATGAAGAGTTGGTAATAAAAAGACTCTCGGGAAGAAGAATTTGCAAATCTTGCAATAATATTTTCAATATATATACCCTAGCCACAAAAAACATTGGTATTTGCGATGTTTGCGGAGGAGATCTTTACCAACGAGAAGATGACAAAGAAGAATCCTTAAAAACAAGGCTTAAAGAATATAAATTACAAACAAAACCATTAATAGAATTTTACTCAAAATGCTCTAGACTTAACAATATTGATGCATCAGTTAAGATTGATGAAATGAGAAAACAAATAATTAAAATAATGTTAAAAAAAATTAAATGGAAAAGGTATTCAAAATAAAAATGTTAAAAAAAATTTGCTTTTGCTTGTTAATTTTGCAAGCAAAAATAATTCTTGCTCAAGATCAACAGAACTTAGAATTCAATAATGAATATTTTTACCTTAATTTTCAATCTGCTTATTATCCTCCCCACGAGCTGGGAACAAATGGAAGCAACTTTTCGCGAAGCTTTAAACAACCTAGCTTCCAAAATATTAAACCAAGTTTAACAATTCCAGTCAACTATTGGGGGGGAATAAAACTAATATCATATTTAGGCTACTATAAAAATTTTAAAGCTTTGCACAATCCCAATTCTATATTTTTTAAAAATAATGGCATAGACATAGATTTAAATATTGGACTATCTCCTGTAAGTGTCTCATTTAAAAGTAAAGTAAGCTTTACTCCTATTGCTTTTTTAAATTTATATGCATCAAATGAACTTGGTATAGGTTGGCAAGCTTTTGGATTTAAGGGAGTTGGTGTACACATTGAAAATGGAAAATATTCAAATGCTGTTGAATTTTATTCAGAAATAACAGCCGGGGGACGATTCCAATTTGACTTAAACGCTATTTTTAAAGGAGAATGGACACATATTATTACAGTTATTGGAAATGATTTTACATACTTAATCAATCCCCATGCAAAAAACGGCCAACTTTGGAAATATAAAGCAGATGATGGTAAAAATATAAATGGCATGTTAATAAAACCTTACGCTCTTTTAGCTTACAAAATGCCAATACCTCTTAACACTATAGGGCTACTTTACGAAGGAAAAACACAAATTGGCAAAGAAAGAAACATAAGCTCTTGGAAAAACAAGGGCTGGGGAAGTGACATTTTTTATCACAATATTTCTATTGTTGCTAATTTTGAAGTTATCAAACCTTTAACACTTGGCCTTCAATTTAAATTATCTACAAACCCTACATACACAAGTAACACAGCTGGACTGGCTGATATTTCAAAAAGAATAGCAACTGGCAATTCTTATTTTTATTATGATTCCATTGGAATTTCTATAACTTATAAATACTAAAGTCTAATAAATATAAATTTAATATCTAAACTGATTTCTTCCAGAAACTTTAGCCTCATAAAGCTTGCGATCAGCAAGCTTTATGATATTGGTAAAATTATTATCAATAGGAATTTCTTGAGCAAGGCCAATTGAAACAGTCACAATGCTAGAAACACTACTGTGCTCATGAACTATTCTTAAGCACTTTATATCATTAATCATTGTTTTAATAATGCCAATCATTTCATTCAAACTCTTGTTAACAGAAAAAAAAATAAATTCTTCTCCTCCATATCGAGCAACATCTATTTTATATTTTAAAGAAACCTTATATAGAGCTTTAGCGATCAATTTAAGACATTCATCACCATTTGTGTGACCATAATTATCATTGTAATTTTTAAAATTATCAATATCCAACATCCCAACAATTATTATTTCTTTGCTTTCTAAAGCCTTCATCCACGACTTAGAAAATTTATCCATAAAAAATCTTCTATTTGGAATTTGAGTAAGCCCATCAATTCTAGACAAGCTTTTAAAATAATCTCTTAACCTCTTTAATTCAAGATGCGTTTTAACTCTAGCATCAATTATTCGACTATTAAAAGGTTTTAAAATATAATCTACTCCACCAACGTTAAATCCTTCAAGTTGAGCATCTGTAGAACTCTTTGAAGTAATGAAAATTACAGGAATCTCTTTAGTATCAGGATCACTTTTTAGCTTTCTACATACCTCATAGCCGCTAATATCTGGAAGTCCTATGTCAAGAAGTACAAGATCTGGACTATCTTTTTCAACCTGCTTTAAAGCATCAAACCCATTTGTTGCAACCTCAATCTCATAAGCATCTTGCAATATACTTACCAAT
Source organism: Borreliella bissettiae DN127 (assembly GCF_000222305.1). Taxonomy (GTDB): domain Bacteria; phylum Spirochaetota; class Spirochaetia; order Borreliales; family Borreliaceae; genus Borreliella; species Borreliella carolinensis. Next base: position 429,017 of record NC_015921.1, read on the forward strand.
AAATCTAAATTGGTAGGAGAATCATCCACAATTAAAAGCTTCTGGCTCTCTGCTTCAAAAGCTTTATCTTTAATTATCATTTCCACTGCTAATATCTCTTATTATTAAGCATTTCAATAATCTCTTCAAGAATCTTAGAGCTCTCAGCAAATCTATATAGTCTTAAATTCCTGCGAAGATCACTAAATAATACCTTAATATTATCGTCTAAAACATACTTGTCAATGCTCTCAAGAATTTCTCTATATTCTCTTGGCTTTCTAGTCTTAATACCAATTAAAAGTTTATTGAGAAGGCTTAAAAATTGATCATTATTTTTAAAGTATAGCTTATTCTCACTAACAATCTTAGACTCAACTAAAACATTTTCCTTTATGTCGCTTATTAGTTGACATAAATCATCTTTTACAAAAAAATACATTTTTTTCAACTCATCAATTGAATTTTTACTTGTTTCAATTTTTTGAAAATCTTTATACAATTCACTACGCATATTAGAAAGAGCTCCAGAGATTGAATGAGATATATCCTTAACTAAAGACAAATTTTCCTCATCAAAAGCTTTTTCTAAATCAATAATATTAATAGAGATAAAATCAACAAGCCCTCTACATAATTCAGAATATGATGCATATGAAAGATTTAACTCTTTTAAAGCTCTATTAACATCTAGATTAGGAAAACTAACAAGTTGATTGAAATCTTCATTCTTCCAAATATCATTAACTTCAAATTGCAAGTATTTTTTTAATATAGTTTTAATTGAACTTATGTGTATTGGTTTTGAGATATAATCATTCATACCACTTGCAAGACACCTGTCTTTATACTCTTGTAAAGCATGTGCTGTCACAGCAACCAAAACACACGGTTTTAAATTCTTATCCTTTTCAAATTTTCTAATTTCTTTAGCCACTGAAAATCCATCATATCTTGGCATTCGTATATCAATGAAAGAAATAGCATATTTTTTATCTTTTAAAGATTTTAAAGCCTTTACTCCATCATCTACAACATCAATAAAATTTTCATTAATGCCTATTACAACAAGAATATCTCTCAACACTTTTTGATTTACCTGATTATCTTCAGCTATTAAAACATTAATGGGTTCTTTTATCTTAAAAGCACTATCTATTGGAACCAAGTCTTCAAAATCCATTTCTGGGTTACGCTCTTTTTTATAAATAGAGCATATACTAAGCCCCATTAAAGGCTTTTTAACATACATATATTTTAAATTTTTCAAAGCTTTATTATCTAAATAATAAAATAAAAAAATAATTTGCACATCAGAACTTAGTCTTTCAATATTATTGGCAAATCGAATACTCTCTTGGATATTATAGTTATTTACATTTACATAAACAAAGCTATAAAAAGGATATTCCTTGAAAACTTTATAAGCATCCTCAAAAGACGCTACGTAGCGCACATTAGAAGAGCATCCCAATAAAATCGAGCAGTGTTCAAAAATTTTAATAGCTTTTTGACTTAAAAGCACATTTAATACTTTATTATCATCATTTATTGATTGAGATCTATTTATTGACAAATTTTTATTTTTAAGCTCACCGCCCAATACAAAGGGCAACATAAATGAAAAAGTGGTGCCCTCTCCCACCCTACTATCAACAGCAATGCCAAGGCCACCCATTAGCCTTACAAGCTCTCTAGATATTGACAATCCCAATCCTGCACCCTCATGAACCCTTGAAGAAGAATCGTCCTCTTGTTTGAATATTTCAAATATCTTAGAAAAATTCTCTTTTTCAATACCCTTGCCTGTATCTATTACCTTAAATTCAACTGTAACTAAAATCCTATTGCCATCGGCTCTTGTTCTACATACTTCTTCATAGTTTAAAACAACAACACCATCATCTGTAAACTTAAAAGCATTTCCTATTAAATTAATTAAAACTTGTTTAATTTTTACAATATCGCCTTTTATATAATTTTTAAAAATAGATTTAGAATAAGAGAATAAATCAATATTTTTCTTTGCACATTGAGATTGAAAAGTTTTTAAAACCATTTCCATTTCACTCTCTAAATCAATCTCTTGACTCTCAACGTATAATTCATTGACATCTATTTTAGACAAATACAATATATCATCAATTAAAGAAAGCAAAGAATCAGATGAATAATTTATCATCCTAACATAGTCTTTTTGAGCATTTGTAAGAATGGTTGTATCCAAAAGCTCAGTAGCCGCCATTATTCCGTTAATAGGGGTACGAATATCATGGCTGACGTTAGCTATAAAAATGGTTTTAGCAGCATTGGCAGCTTCCGCAATCTTTTTTTCATTCATCACAAAAGAATATCTTCTTTTCTGCTCAAATGATAATCTAAACATAAATATTATTACAAATCCTAAAAAAGTAAAATAAAATAAAATGACTGTTGACACTAGAAATTTGAAATTATTAACCCTGCTACCCTTGGATTTATAATAAATATCAAATTTCCAATCATTTAAATACATCTGACTGCCAACATTCGAACGCATAACAACTTTTTGAATAATTTCTTTTAAGATATAATCCTGATTATAAATAGCAAGACTCAAATCAAAAGCCAAGTCTCTAAAAGTAGGAAGTTTCTCAACATCAACAATATTTAATTCTTCAAAAACAGCAGCAGCTGTATACTCATCGCTAATAATCCCATCTACCTTTCCCTTATAAAGAAGAAGAAGGGCCTCTTTAAAGCTACTTACCAGAATAAGCTTTGATTTAATATTAGAGGTCAAATTCTTACTATATAAAAATTCAAGTACAGCAAACCTTTCTAAAGTTCTAGATGGAAGCACCCTTTTTTTATTTGAAAAAATATAAAGTGGAATTCGAGAATTTAATTTTATATTGAAAACATTCTCTAAATTTGAATCGGTTGCATTAGTATTTAGCATATCAATTTTTCCAGATTTGATTAATTTTTTAAGATCTAAACTATTTTGCGCTTCAATTATGTTAAATTCCAAACCTGAAAACATTCTAATCTTATCAAGCAAAAATTGATTTATTCCTTTATAATTATTTGCTTCAACATAATCTATTGGATACCAATTTTTAACAGCAAGATTTAATTTATTATTTTTTGATAACCAAATTTTTTCTTCTATATTAAATTTAACCTTATTCATAATTTTATAACTATTTATTCTAGAACTATTAATCTCTTCTTTATCTAACCAATTTTTATCTATTTGAAGCAAAGATTCAAATGAAATATCATCAAATATAGAATTAAGAATATATTTAATAACCTTGTAAACCCTGTTATCAATAGCTAATACTAAAAACCTATTTTTATTAAAAATTGAATCATAAGATTTTAATCTGCCGTTATATCCATTTAATTTTAATAAATATTTTGTTGTTATTGAATTTTCTATAAATCCATATGAATTATTAACAATATCTATAAAGTTATTAACAATATCTTTATTCTTATTTAATTGAATGTTATTAAAATTAAAATCAATAAACTGAGAGTTTATTGGACCAGCATTACTATTTAGGTCTTTAGAATAAAATTTAAAATTAAGAGGATATATTGGTTTACTTACTACATAATTAACATTTTCAAATACACTATCATTGCTAATAATTCCTCCAAAAATGCCCACTGACTTTCCATCTAATGATTTCTTAATATCTTCTTTGGGAAATCCCTTAAAAATGGGCTTAAAGATATGTTGCCTTGAGAGAAGATTCCACAAATCCACTAAAATGCCAGATAATTTTCCCTGTGAATTAATAAAACTCAAAGGGGGATAATCATTATATAAACCAACATCAACAAAATTTCCCTTAGAAGTACTATCTAAAAAGGAAATAATAAGTTCTTCGGGCATTTTCATCAAATAAGAAAACAAATCTAAATTCAAAGTCTTTACTATTTCAGGTGCATTTCTACTAATAGCCACTCTATTTTTGATACTATAAAAAACATCTCCGGGAAAAATCACAAGGTCTTCACCTAAAAACCGCTTTGCAATATAATGTAAAGTCTTACAATCACCATATATATAGTCAACCTTATCATTTTTTAAAGCCAATACTAACTCTTGAGAACTATCAGCCAAAAAAATAGTGTTAGCACTTTTTAGTCTTAAGATATCTTCATATATTGTATTTTTAATAACTCCTATATTAAAATTGGATAAAAATGTTGAATGGGTATTTTTATATTTCTTATTAGAGCTTTTAGAAAATAAAATTGAAATGCTCCTAACAAGCTCATTTTTAAAATAAAAAAAATCATTTAATTTTGTGTTATAAGTCAATCCTAAATATATTGCTTCGTCTTCAATTTCACTTTCATTTAAATTATCAATATGCTCAACTCTGATATCAACATTATTATCTTTTGCCCATTTATCTAAAATAGAAAAAATAAGCCCTTCATATTCTCCTTTATTATTCCTATAGTAAAAAGGAAAAAATTGATCTATAAGCTTAAACTTGAAAAAATCCTTGGAAAATAAATTGGCATTGACAAAGCAAACCAAAAGTAAAATTAAAAAATTAGTACTTAAAAAGTTTGCTTTTTTCATTTTATTTTAAAATTTCCTTATTAAAATACAATAGTTTTATCCCTGTATAAAAATAAATATACACAATAAATTTAAGGCTTAAAGTATAAAAATAAAAACCCTGGCAATAACCTACTCTCCCGCGAACTCGCAGTACCATCAGCGAAAAAGAGCTTAACTTCTGTGTTCGGAATGATAACAGGTGTTTCCTCTTTTCTTTAACCACCAGGGTTTTTACAAGGAAGACAAAAACATGGCCAAAGATACGGGTAATTAGTATTAGTCAGCTTAATATATTACTATACTTACACTTCTAACCTATCAACCTGGTATTCTTCCAGGACCCTTAAAGGATATCTCATCTTGAGGAAGGCTTCCCACTTAGATGCTTTCAGCGGTTATCCTTTCCGAACGTAGCTACCCAGCACTTACCCTTGGCAGGATAACTGGCACACTAGAGGTTCGTCCATCTCGGTCCTCTCGTACTAAAGATAGCTCCTCTCAAATATCCAACGCTTGTGGCAGATAGGGACCAAACTGTCTCACGACGTTCTGAACCCAGCTCGCGTACCGCTTTAAATGGCGAACAGCCATACCCTTAGGACCTGCTCCAGCCCTAGGATGCGATGAGCCGACATCGAGGTGCCAAACCCTTCCGTCGATGTGAACTCTTGGGAAGGATAAGCCTGTTATCCCCGGAGTACCTTTTATTCGTTAAGTGACGGCGCTTCCACTTGCCACCGCCAGATCACTAAGACCTACTTTCGTATCTGTTCGACTTGTCAGTCTTACAGTTAAGCTACCTTATGCCTTTACACTTACAAAGTGATTTCCAACCACTCTAAGGTAACCTTTGCGCACCTCCGTTACTCTTTAGGAGGCGACCGCCCCAGTCAAACTACCCACCTGGCACTCTCCTCATATTTCTATAAGTTAGAAACCTAATTAAACAAGGGTGGTATTTCAAGATTGACTCCACTACCCCTAACGAGATAGCTTCAAAGTCTCCCACCTATCCTACACATATTTAACCAAATCTCAATACCAGGCTATAGTAAAGGTTCACGGGGTCTTTCCGTCTAACCACAAGTAATCGGCATCTTCACCGATACTTCAATTTCACCGAGCTCCACGTTGAGACAGCGTCCAAATCGTTACACCATTCGTGCGGGTCGGAACTTACCCGACAAGGAATTTCGCTACCTTAGGACCGTTATAGTTACGGCCGCCGTTTACTGGGGCTTAAATTCAATGCTTCGAATAAACTAACATCTCCTCTTAACCTTCCAGCACCGGGCAGGTGTCAGTCCCTATACTTCTCTTTGCAGATTTGCAGAGACCTGTGTTTTTGGTAAACAGTCGTTTGGACCATTTTTATGCTACCTAATTGCTTAGGTCGTACTTATTCCGAAGTTACGTACGTATTTTGCAGAGTTCCTTAACGTGGATTCTCTCGCGCGCCTTAGAATTTTCATCCCACCTACCTGTGTCGGTTTGCGGTACGGTCCCTTATAGCCTAACCTTAGAAGTTATTTCTTGGCACCTTGACTACCTACATTTCATGCTACCTAAATAGCACTCATCATCACATCTTAGCTCTCTTAACGGATTTTCCTATTAAGATCATCACCTTAATGCTTAAACTAGGACAACCATCGCCTAGCAGTAGTTAACCTCATGCGTCACTCCATCGAAACTATAAGAGGTACGGGAATATTAACCCGTTTCCCATCGACTACGCTTTTCAGCTTTGCCTTAGGGGCCGACTAACCCTGGGAAGACGACCTTTACCCAGGAAACCTTAGGTTTTCGGCGAATGGGGATCTCACCCATTTTTTCGTTACTCATACCTGCATTCTCACTTCTGATACCTCCATCAAACTTTTCAGTTTAACTTCTCTGGCTTACAGAACGCTCCCCTACCATCTTAACTTTCGTTAAGATCCAAAGCTTCGGTAATGTGCTTAGCCCCGTTACATTATCGGCGCTTAAGTACTCGACCAGTGAGCTATTACGCACTCTTTAAAGGTATGGCTGCTTCTAAGCCAACCTCCTGGCTGTTTACGTACCTAAACCTCCTTTTCCACTTAACACATTTTTGAGACCTTAGCTGTTGGTCTGGGTTGTTTCCCTCTCGACTATGAACCTTATCGCCCATAGTCTCACTCCTATTCATCATTTAATAGCATTCGGAGTTTAACTGAGTTTGGTACCCTTTGACAGGCCCTAGCTCAATTAGTGCTCTACCTCTATTAAACTAAAATAAGGCTGAACTTAAATCCATTTCGGGGAGAACCAGCTATCTCCGAGTTTGTTTAGCCTTTCACTCCTATTCACAGCTCATCCCTGCCTTTTTAAACAGACTAGAGTTCGGCCCTCCACTTGGTTTTACCCAAGCTTCAGCCTGGCCATAAATAGATCACTCGGCTTCGGGTCTACCACATCTAACTAAATCGCCCTTTTAAGACTCGCTTTCGCTTCGACTCCAGCACTTCTATGCTTTAATCTTGCTAGACATGATAACTCGCAGGTTCATTATGCAAAAGGCACGCCATCACCGCAATTAATTACGGCTTTGACTGCTTGTAAGTCTACGGTTTCAGTTCTATTTCACTCCCCTCCCGGGGTTCTTTTCACCTTTCCCTCACGGTACTCTTCTCTATCGGTAGCTTTTTAGTATTTAGCCTTGGAGAGTGGTCTCCCCAGCTTCAAACAAGGTTTCTCGTGCCTCGTCCTACTCAGGAACATTTTAAAAAGATATTTACATTTAAATTACAGGACTATCACCTTCTTTGGTTAATCTTTCCAGATTATTCTTCTATATAAATATTTTGTAACTTTTTTGCTTATCACAGACTAAGCTTAAACGTCCTACAACCCCATAAATGCAACGCTCTGCAGCTTGACACATTTAAAGTTTGGGCTACTCCCTTTTCGCTCGCCACTACTAAGGGAATCTCTTTGATTTCTTTTCCTCAGGGTACTTAGATGGTTCACTTCCCCTGGTATCGCCTCTATTATTTAAATAATAGATAACTAGCATCCTACTAGCTGGATTACTCCATTCGGTAATCTTGGGATCAATAAATGTTTGCTTCTCCCCCCAAGCTTTTCGCAGCTTACCACGACCTTCTTCGCCTTAAAGCTCCTAGGCATTCACCATAGACTCTTATTACTTTGACCATATTTTTATCTTCCATCTCTATTTTGCCAATTTGTTTACGCAACATAAAATAATATATATCTTTGTTTAATCCATGTCAATATATATTTTATTTTTTATGTTATTTAAATAACACATTCAAAAAAACTAACAAACATTTAAAAAACATAAAATAAAATCAAGATTTAAAATATAAAAATAAAAACCCTGGCAATAACCTACTCTCCCGCGAACTCGCAGTACCATCAGCGAAAAAGAGCTTAACTTCTGTGTTCGGAATGATAACAGGTGTTTCCTCTTTTCTTTAACCACCAGGGTCTTTACAAGGAAGACAAAAATATGGCCAAAGATACGGGTAATTAGTATTAGTCAGCTTAATATATTACTATACTTACACTTCTAACCTATCAACCTGGTATTCTTCCAGGACCCTTAAAGGATATCTCATCTTGAGGAAGGCTTCCCACTTAGATGCTTTCAGCGGTTATCCTTTCCGAACGTAGCTACCCAGCACTTACCCTTGGCAGGATAACTGGCACACTAGAGGTTCGTCCATCTCGGTCCTCTCGTACTAAAGATAGCTCCTCTCAAATATCCAACGCTTGTGGCAGATAGGGACCAAACTGTCTCACGACGTTCTGAACCCAGCTCGCGTACCGCTTTAAATGGCGAACAGCCATACCCTTAGGACCTGCTCCAGCCCTAGGATGCGATGAGCCGACATCGAGGTGCCAAACCCTTCCGTCGATGTGAACTCTTGGGAAGGATAAGCCTGTTATCCCCGGAGTACCTTTTATTCGTTAAGTGACGGCGCTTCCACTTGCCACCGCCAGATCACTAAGACCTACTTTCGTATCTGTTCGACTTGTCAGTCTTACAGTTAAGCTACCTTATGCCTTTACACTTACAAAGTGATTTCCAACCACTCTAAGGTAACCTTTGCGCACCTCCGTTACTCTTTAGGAGGCGACCGCCCCAGTCAAACTACCCACCTGGCACTCTCCTCATATTTCTATAAGTTAGAAACCTAATTAAACAAGGGTGGTATTTCAAGATTGACTCCACTACCCCTAACGAGATAGCTTCAAAGTCTCCCACCTATCCTACACATATTTAATCAAATCTCAATACCAGGCTATAGTAAAGGTTCACGGGGTCTTTCCGTCTAACCACAAGTAATCGGCATCTTCACCGATACTTCAATTTCACCGAGCTCCACGTTGAGACAGCGTCCAAATCGTTACACCATTCGTGCGGGTCGGAACTTACCCGACAAGGAATTTCGCTACCTTAGGACCGTTATAGTTACGGCCGCCGTTTACTGGGGCTTAAATTCAATGCTTCGAATAAACTAACATCTCCTCTTAACCTTCCAGCACCGGGCAGGTGTCAGTCCCTATACTTCTCTTTGCAGATTTGCAGAGACCTGTGTTTTTGGTAAACAGTCGTTTGGACCATTTTTATGCTACCTAATTGCTTAGGTCGTACTTATTCCGAAGTTACGTACGTATTTTGCAGAGTTCCTTAACGTGGATTCTCTCGCGCGCCTTAGAATTTTCATCCCACCTACCTGTGTCGGTTTGCGGTACGGTCCCTTATAGCCTAACCTTAGAAGTTATTTCTTGGCACCTTGACTACCTACATTTCATGCTACCTAAATAGCACTCATCATCACATCTTAGCTCTCTTAACGGATTTTCCTATTAAGATCATCACCTTAATGCTTAAACTAGGACAACCATCGCCTAGCAGTAGTTAACCTCATGCGTCACTCCATCGAAACTATAAGAGGTACGGGAATATTAACCCGTTTCCCATCGACTACGCTTTTCAGCTTTGCCTTAGGGGCCGACTAACCCTGGGAAGACGACCTTTACCCAGGAAACCTTAGGTTTTCGGCGAATGGGGATCTCACCCATTTTTTCGTTACTCATACCTGCATTCTCACTTCTGATACCTCCATCAAACTTTCCAGTTTAACTTCTCTGGCTTACAGAACGCTCCCCTACCACCCTAACTTTCGTTAAGATCCAAAGCTTCGGTAATGTGCTTAGCCCCGTTACATTATCGGCGCTTAAGTACTCGACCAGTGAGCTATTACGCACTCTTTAAAGGTATGGCTGCTTCTAAGCCAACCTCCTGGCTGTTTACGTACCTAAACCTCCTTTTCCACTTAACACATTTTTGAGACCTTAGCTGTTGGTCTGGGTTGTTTCCCTCTCGACTATGAACCTTATCGCCCATAGTCTCACTCCTATTCATCATTTAATAGCATTCGGAGTTTAACTGAGTTTGGTACCCTTTGACAGGCCCTAGCTCAATTAGTGCTCTACCTCTATTAAACTAAAATAAGGCTGAACTTAAATCCATTTCGGGGAGAACCAGCTATCTCCGAGTTTGTTTAGCCTTTCACTCCTATTCACAGCTCATCCCTGCCTTTTTAAACAGACTAGAGTTCGGCCCTCCACTTGGTTTTACCCAAGCTTCAGCCTGGCCATAAATAGATCACTCGGCTTCGGGTCTACCACATCTAACTAAATCGCCCTTTTAAGACTCGCTTTCGCTTCGACTCCAGCACTTCTATGCTTTAATCTTGCTAGACATGATAACTCGCAGGTTCATTATGCAAAAGGCACGCCATCACCGCAATTAATTGCGGCTTTGACTGCTTGTAAGTCTACGGTTTCAGTTCTATTTCACTCCCCTCCCGGGGTTCTTTTCACCTTTCCCTCACGGTACTCTTCTCTATCGGTAGCTTTTTAGTATTTAGCCTTGGAGAGTGGTCTCCCCAGCTTCAAACAAGGTTTCTCGTGCCTCGTCCTACTCAGGAACATTTTAAAAAGATATTTACATTTAAATTACAGGACTATCACCTTCTTTGGTTAATCTTTCCAGATTATTCTTCTATATAAATATTTTGTAACTTTTTTGCTTATCACAGACTAAGCTTAAACGTCCTACAACCCCATAAATGCAACGCTCTGCAGCTTGACACATTTAAAGTTTGGGCTACTCCCTTTTCGCTCGCCACTACTAAGGGAATCTCTTTGATTTCTTTTCCTCAGGGTACTTAGATGGTTCACTTCCCCTGGTATCGCCTCTATTATTTAAATAATAGATAACTAGCATCTTGCTAGCTGGATTACTCCATTCGGTAATCTTGGGATCAATAAATGTTTGCTTCTCCCCCAAGCTTTTCGCAGCTTACCACGACCTTCTTCGCCTTAAAGCTCCTAGGCATTCACCATAGACTCTTATTACTTTGACCATATTTTTATCTTCCATCTCTATTTTGCCAATTTGTTTATACAACATAAAATAATATATATCTTTGTTTAATCCATGTCAATACTTATTCTAATATTTTAATAAATAAATTTACAAAAATACATTATAAATAAAAAATTTATATTTTAAATAGAAAATTCTGCTAAAAATAACACAAATACATTAAACACTCGAATACAAATTAATACTTAATATTAAGCTCAAAAAAATCAATTAAAAACTTAGCAACACCATCCTCATCATTACTAAATTTTGTCATTTCGTTATTTGCTAAATTAATTTTAAGAAATTCATTGGCATTTTTCATTAAAACCCCTTTGCCAAGATTTTTGAGCATCTCATAATCATTATTATTATCTCCAAAAGCTAAAACATCATACAATGGAATACTTTCAAGAAAAGCAATATTTTCAATAGCATTATACTTATTAGCATTAATATTGGTAACCTCTAATAAATCTTTAGAAGAAAAAAACACCCTTATGTCCTTGAAATCCTTACCCCTAATCTCATTGTCAAGTTTATTAAGAATTGCCAAATCATCACAATAATAAACAATCTTAGAAACAGAGTCAACGTTTAGTTTAGCCAGATCTCCAATAGTAACATTTAAGCCCAAATCCCTAATAAAATGTTTCATAATAGGACTTTTAACATATGCATTAGAATACCAAGTATCAAAAGTATAAAGATTAACATCAACATTGTCTTTATGTATCTTGAGAATTTCTTTTGCTAAGCCATAACTCATTGCATGTCTAAAAATTAAATTTTCTTGCAAAAACACTTCAGCCCCATTCGCCGTTACAAGATAATTTTCATTAACACTAATTTTTTTTAATTGATTCCTAATATTTTTAACTTCACTTAATCTTCTACCGGTTGCAATAATTATTTTAAAATCTTTTTCCAAAGCCAAAAGAACTTCAAGGGTTAAAAAAGTAATCTCATGATTGTTGTTCAATAAAGTGCCATCAAGGTCAAAAACCAGCATTTTATATCTTTTATAATTAGAATTCATATATAAATCTCTCTTGTAAAGTATACTATCACAAATAATTTATTCTCAATAAATTACTTTTAAAGAATAAAATAATCAAATTTAATAATATTAAATTTTTAAAATTTTTTAAAAATACATTTAAATGAAAATCAACGCCTTGAAACAAATTTGTTATCTTCGATATAAAATCTCCAAGGCTTGTTTATATCACTCTCTTTTGCATAATCAATATTGATTCTTTTTGAACAAACTATATTAAAATCTAGATTCATGCCCCTTTGTAAAAAAAGCTCATTATTCCCAATAAGATCAACTTTATTGAAAGTTAAATCAATGTTTAAAAATTTTGTAAGTTTTCCAGGACCATTGGTAAGAATACTTTTCTCCCCCAATAATGGAGAAATGGGCTCTACGCTTCTGATTAAAACAGCTTGGGGATTATTTTTATCTGCAGTCACAATGTTAAACATGTAATGCATGCCATATATTATATACACATAAGAATATCCCCCAATGCTATACATAGCACTTGTGCGATTTGTTATCTTGCCACCATAAGAATGACAGGCACTATCTGTTATCCCCATATAAGCTTCTGTTTCAACAATTCTGGTAACCACTTCCTCTTTGTTGATCTTTCTGATCAACAAATTACCAAGCAATAACTTTGCAACGATAGCAGCATCTTGCAAAAAAAAACATCGATCCATAAACCCAATTTTAAAACAAGATAATAATAAAAAAAATTATTGCCAAAACATACCTGCAAAACATACAAGCATATTGCCCATAATAAAAATAAAAACTAAAATAATTTAATCATCCAATAAATACATAGTTCAATAAGTTTTTTAGATTTTTAATCCAAAAAACTTAAAGAGCTAAACTGATTCAACTTAAATCATCTTATATGAAAATGCTAATCTAAAATATAAAATAGAGGACATTGATAAATATGTAAAAAATTATAAACTATACACAATATCTCTTATGTCTTTTAAAGGTATAAGAGATATTGACAAAGTCATAAGATTTAAATAAAATTTGTAAAAGAATTGTATGTTTAAGGGATCATAGCTCAGGTGGTTAGAGCGCAGGTCTGATAAACCTGAGGTCGGATGTTCAACTCATCCTGGTCCCAATGTATTTCATTGTTTTAAGTGCGGCAATATTACTTTAAGCTATAGTTAGTAATGTAAAAACCCTAAAATCTAAAATTGTACTTACTATTAAACAAATCTTAATTAAATATTAAGCTGAATACTACCAAACACTTGTTAAAGATTTATTTTTTCTAAATTTTAAACTAAAAATTTACCTCAACTTCAAAAACTTTTTCATAAAAATAAAAGCAAAAAGAATAATCAATAAAATTAGCCTTAATTTATCTTTCTATTTAAAAGAGGCTAATCCAAGCCATACTGGAAAGTACGAGCTTCTTGTTACGACCTCATTTCTCTCCCCAAACGGACCTTAAATACCTTCTCCCTTACGGGTTAGGATAATACTTCGGAGAACCATCCCCATACTCGGACGATGTAACGGGCAAGCGGTGTACAAGTGCCTGAGAACGTACTCATCGTATCATCCCAATATACGATTACTAGCGATTACAACTTCATGAAGTCGAGTTTCAAAATGCAGTCCATGCTGAAACCCGCTTTAAGCTTTTGCTTCAAATCACCGTTTCTCTTCGATTTGTACAGGACATTGTAAACATGTGCGTAGGACATAAGAGCAATAACTTAAACACAAGCCTTACCCTCCGCTTTATAGCCAAAATCTTATACAAATCCCTATCATTACATAGTGGTAACGATAACAAGAGTTGTGGCTAGCTACAAGACTTGCCCCCCAAACATCACGCCAAACGCCCCACATTAATTTCCAATTAAAAGTTAGTAATGAATGTGGGGTGTTTATAAAATAAACTGCTTAAAAATGCAATCTTATTTAATCCTTATGATTGAGCGTCACAACGCAAGTTTTTATAAGGGGTTTGCTTTTGCTCCTAGGCATTCTCCTTAGTATTAAAAGATTCCAACTTTAACCTAGAAATTCTAACTTATTCTATTTCATCTTCAAATAATTACTTTAACAAAGTTCTTGAAAACATGCTTAATCACAATCCAGGGCACATGCCAAATGGAGGTTAAGGGACTCGAACCCTTGACCCTCGGCTTGCAAAGCCGATGCTCTAGCCAACTGAGCTAAACCCCCAAAATGATCTAAACTTAATAGAGCACTTTAATATCATTAATAAAAAGTTTAATACATAAATTAATATTAAACTTAAAAAATAACACTGGTTTTAAAAACCCTTTTATCAAAAGAAAAGAGTAGGGAAGAGTTAATGGAATTAGCCTTAGTTTATCTTTCTCTTAGAAAGGAGGTGATCCAGCCGCACTTTCCAGTACGGCTACCTTGTTACGACTTCACCCCCCTCACTAAACATACCTTAAATACCTTCCTCCCTTACGGGTTAGAATAATAGCTTCGGGTATCCTCAACTCGGGTGGTGTGACGGGCGGTGTGTACAAGGCCCGAGAACGTATTCACCGTATCATTCTGATATACGATTACTAGCGATTCCAACTTCATGAAGTCGAGTTTCAGACTTCAATCCGGACTGAGACCTGCTTTATGCGTTTTGCTTCACATCACTGTTTCGCCTCGCTTTGTACAGGCCATTGTAGCACGTGTGTAGCCCAGGACATAAGGGCCATGATGATTTGACGTCATCCTCACCTTCCTCCGACTTATCACCGGCAGTCTTATCTGAGTCCCCACCATTACATGCTGGTAACAGATAACAAGGGTTGCGCTCGTTGCGGGACTTAACCCAACACCTCACAGCACGAGCTGACGACAACCATGCAGCACCTGTATATAGACCCCAAACGGGGAATAATTATCTCTAACTATATCCTATATATGTCAAGCCCTGGTAAGGTTCCTCGCGTATCATCGAATTAAACCACATGCTCCACCGCTTGTGCGGGCCCCCGTCAATTCCTTTGAGTTTCACTCTTGCGAGCATACTCCCCAGGCGGCACACTTAACACGTTAGCTTCGGTACTAACTTTTAGTTAACACCAAGTGTGCATCGTTTACAGCGTAGACTACCAGGGTATCTAATCCTGTTTGCTCCCTACGCTTTCGTGACTCAGCGTCAGTCTTGACCCAGAAGTTCGCCTTCGCCTCCGGTATTCTTTCTGATATCAACAGATTCCACCCTTACACCAGAAATTCTAACTTCCTCTATCAGACTCTAGACATATAGTTTCCAACATAGGTCCACAGTTGAGCTGTGGTATTTTATGCATAGACTTATATATCCGCCTACTCACCCTTTACGCCCAATAATCCCGAACAACGCTCGCCCCTTACGTATTACCGCGGCTGCTGGCACGTAATTAGCCGGGGCTTATTCATAAATTAACGTCATCACTTTGTCATTTCCTACAAAGCTTATTCCTCATTTATAAAAGAATTTTACAATCTTTCGACCTTCTTCATTCACGCAGTGTCGCTCCGTCAGGCTTTCGCCCATTGCGGAAGATTCTTAGCTGCTGCCTCCCGTAGGAGTCTGGACCGTATCTCAGTTCCAGTGTGACCGTTCACCCTCTCAGGCCGGTTACTTATCATCGCCTTGGTAGGCATTTACCCTACCAACTAGCTAATAAGACGCAGACTCATCTACAAGCGAAGCTTTAAAGGCTTCCTTTCATCAATTAACAAATTAATTGACTTTATTCGGTATTAGCTACTATTTCTAATAGTTATCCCCATCTCATAGGTAGATCATCCACGCGTTACTCACCCGTTCGCCACTGAATGTATTGCTACATCCCGTTTGACTTGCATGCTTAAGACGCACTGCCAGCGTTAGTTCTAAGCCAGGATCAAACTCTTCGTTATTCTTATTTTTTTATTTAAAAAAATTAACAGGTTTTGTTTATTCTTTTGGCTTTTAACCTTACTTAACTCTTCCCTTCTCTCATCTTCCAATAATCATTTCAACCTTTAATACTTTAACAAAAGAAGAAATATATTGTCAATACCTTTTCATTATTTTATTAATATAAAATATAAAAAAATAAATTTTATTAATAAACCGTGCTAAAAGCATTAACAACCACATTTTTCATTAACAGGCAAAGTTGTAAAAATTTTTTTTAATTTATTTCCCAATTTAGCTTTTAAATAATCAAAAAAGGTTCTGAAATTTTCATTATCTCCTTTAAACTTAATCCACAATTCTTTAAAAGTCAAAATTCCTTCCCTAAGATCTTTATAATTAGAAAAAGCAGCAGCACAGTCGCTATACATTAAATTATAAAAATCAGAATCTTTTTTATCTTTAAAAAAATCTATACTTGGTATTTTTTTAGCAAAGGCAAAACCTCTCTCATAGGCCGTACCCGCATCAACATAATTCACCAAAGCCAAAACAATATCGCTACTAACTAGCTCTTTTAAATCTATTTCTCTTATCTTCTCTCTTATATCTCTATTTGCAAAGTTATCATCAACCTTCTCAAGCAATCCCATCTTTTTAACAGCATGATGCTCTGGAGAAAACACATCTAAATTAAACTCTTCAAGAAATTTCAAAACCTCATCCCTTAGTTTAATTTCCTCTTCGGTAAAAAATGGAGAAGCTAAATAAATCTTCATAAAAACCCCTATCAAAATTCAAGTATAGCATAATAAATTAATCAGATAAAATCAACAATAAATAAATTCTTGAAATCTAAGTAGAAAACATTTATTATGAACGGCTTCTGCTGACTAAAATAGTAAACTCTCCTTTAACCTTATCCTTGCTCAATTCAAAATATTTTTTTAATTCTAAAGGTTTGCCAATTTGATATTCTTCATAAACTTTTGTCATCTCGCGACCAATAAGAACCTTTGCGTCTAAACTAACAGAAGAAATTTCAACAAGCAATTTCAAAATTCTATGGCCAGATTCAAGCAGAACAAAAGCATCTCCCCTTTTATATAGCTCAGCAATTCTTTTAAATCTTTTAAGACCTTTGTTAGGTAAAAATCCCTCAAAAAACACCGACTTATCTCTAAAAGGATTAACACTTACAATTGTATTAAAAGAACTTACTCCGGGAATCGGACAAACTTTATATCCTTCTCTAAAAGCAGCAGCAACCAATAAACTACCAGGATCACTAAGCCCCGGAGTACCGGCGTCACTAACAAAAGCAATAGAATCTCCTTTTGCCAAATAATCCAATAATAAACCTATCTTCTTGTTTTCTGTTACAGCATTGCAAGAAATCATTTTTTTGTTAATTTTATATCTCGACAAAAGTTTACTAGTGACTCTCGTATCTTCTGCAAAGATAACATTTACCGATTTTAAAACATCAATTGCTCTATAAGTAATATCTTCTAAATTGCCTATTGGCGTACCAACAATATATAACACGACTCCTTTTAATTCCTCCAAAAAACATAAATAAATATATTAAAAGCATTTTTCTTAATGATAAAAATCTAAAACCCTTCATTCACTAAATAAAAGAATAAGAGACAAGCTAAATTTTATATGTCTATAAAAATACTTGCTTTTGTATTACATTTAGTTATATCATTAAGTATTAATGATTAAAAGTTAAAAGAAAGGGAAAATTTATGTTTGCATTAATTAGAAAAATATTTATGATCTATTTTCTATGTATCACTCTTGCAGGCTTTGCCATGATTTTTATTGACAGCAAATTTACCGAACAGCCTGATGCTAAAGAAAATCAAAACAAAATTAATCAACATACAATAGAACCTAATTTAATCATGTTTACATCTTCTATAGGAGGATTTTTAGGTATTTACGCTGGAATTTGGATTTTTAACTATAACAAAAGCAATTTTTACCTAAATTGGGGGAATTTAATAATATTAATATACAATATAGCCCTAATTATCACTGTATACTCAAAATCACGTAGCTAGCTCAAACATAGCTCAATTATTTTCATAATTTATAAATTATTGACTATAATGCCTCTTTTAATCATATACTTATAAACCTCTTCGGGATTTTCCAAGCTTTCAATCAAACTTTCTACCCTGTCATTTATTTTTTCTACCAATTTTTTATAAGCCACTTTTATTCCTCTGCTTTCTAAAAAATCCTTTGCGGGTTGAGAAACAACCCCGGCTTGAACGTTTTGAAGCCCTATATTATAAATAATAACGGCTGCTGCCTTGCCTACAACTTTATCATAAATTTCAAGTCCTTCTTTATTCTGGATATATTTATTGATAAAATTATCTACTTCTAAAAGGGGCTTTAATCCCCTTTCCATGTTAGAATAAAGTATTTTATGATCTTTGAATAACC
This sequence comes from Borreliella bissettiae DN127, assembly GCF_000222305.1. Taxonomy (GTDB): domain Bacteria; phylum Spirochaetota; class Spirochaetia; order Borreliales; family Borreliaceae; genus Borreliella; species Borreliella carolinensis. The sequence continues at coordinate 447,384 of NC_015921.1, forward strand.
TTAATGTTGGATTCAAGCCTGATATCATTTTTACCTCTTTTCTGGATATTTATAACAATCAATAATAAAAACAAACACTATTAATAATATACATAAACAATAAATACTGCAATATCTAAAAAGATAGTATACTTATGCTATATGATATTAGTGCCAAAAAGTAATAGTAATTCTAAAATTGAAATAAAGAAATCCATCTTTGTTTCATATATTTTTAACATTGAAAAAAAAGACGATATAAATAAAACTATTAAAAAATACAAAATAAAATTTAAAAATGCTACGCATGTGGTTTATGGATTTAGAATAGGAAATAAGAACTCGTTCTTAAATGGAATGAGCGATGACAAAGAGCCTAATTTAACGGCTGGAAAACCAACACTAGATGCCATAATACATAATAATTTAACTGATACTTTAATAATCACATTGCGATATTTTGGAGGCACTTTGCTTGGCAGAGGGGGATTAATCAAAGCATATTACAAGTCTGCCAAAGAGGTTATTAATAATACATCTATGATAGAAAAAGAAGAATTAGAAATTTTAAACTTAAATTTAACTTACAACCAATACAACTCACTATTAAAAATGAAAAATAAACTTGAAATAGAAATAATAGATTCAAGCTTTTCAAACAAAATAAACACTTCAATTAAATTCAAAACAAACAATAAGCAAAAAATATCAGAATTTTTTATAGAAAATGGCTTAATTCAAGAAATTTCAAAGTTTCATAAAGAATAATATGCATGCCAAATAATCAAATATTTAAAAACTAATTTAAAGTATTATTATTTTTATCATTTATGTTTTAAAATATAAAAACAAAACCAAATAAAAAGAGAAAATTTATATGAAAATAATATCTGTAATCAATCAAAAAGGGGGCGTAGGAAAAACCACAAGCGCCATTAATATTTCTTATTCAATGACCCTGCTTGATAAAAAAATTCTTCTAATAGATATTGATTCACAAGGAAACTCCACTAGCGGCACAAACACCTCGGAGAATATAGCCGAAAACTCAAGTTATGAACTAATTAATAAAAAAATAAAGGTCAAGCCTTTAAATCATTTTAAATTAGACATAATTCCTTCTAGTATCAAATTAGCTTTGCTAGAAAAAGAATTAATAAATGAACTTTCAAGAGAAAATTTTTTAAAAAATGCATTAACGCTGTATGAAAAAGATAAATATGATTTTATTATCATCGATTGCCCTCCTACACTTTCAATATTAACTATAAATGCCCTTATTGCAAGCAATTATTTGTTAATACCAATTGAAACGGAATTTTTTGCATTTGAGGGCATAAATCAACTAATAGATACAATAAATACTGTAAAACAAATAAATAAAAATTTAGAAATTACGGGTGTTTTTATAAATAAATACGACATAAGGAATAAAAGTAAAGAAAAATATATAAGCTTATTAAAAAAAGTTTTTAAAGAAAAACTTTTAAATACAAAAATAAGGAAAAATATAAGCATTTCAAAATCGCAAGAAGCAAAAATGCCTGTATATGAATATGATAAAGAAAGCAATGCTGCAAAAGATTTTTTAGAACTCTCAAAAGAGATAATAAACAAAATTAAGGAATAACCATGTCTGACAATTTAGAAACTTTAATGTTTCTAATGGGTAAAAAATTAGAAACATCTTCGAACAATTCAGAAAATATTGAAAAAAAAGAAATTATTTCAATTGAAAGAAAAAGCTTTGACTACAATAAGCTAGACAAAGATATTTCTGATTTTTTAAAAAAAAAGCAATATGAAATTTTCAATATTTTCAACAACACTTATACAAAAATTGGAAAGATACTTAAAGACGCTCAAGACAAATTAAAAGGAAATAATCAATATAATGGACTTTTTTATCAGTGGTTCAAAAGCATGGGATTCAAAAAAGACAAGGTTTACGCTTTAATATCAAGATACAATCTGCTTATCGAAAATTCCGACAAGCAACTTACTATAGAAAAATTACCTTTATCATTATCATATGAAATATCCAAAAAATCTTGTCCCTCTATTTTAAAAGCCGAAGTTCTAAACGGCAAAATAAATTCTTTAAAAGAATTTAAAATTGTTTATAAAAAAAATTTTGATTTAAGGGATACAAACAAATCATTAATTAAAAAAAACGAAAAATATGAAACCGACATAAAAGAAGGGCTGGATTTCATATTAAAAAATATAAAAGAATTTAAAAATATAGAATTTAAAAAATTAAAGCAAGAAAACTTAAAATTATTTTTTCATTCTATTTTAGAAATAAAGAAAAAAATAAAATATATTAAAAATAATTTTATCTAACTTTAGAGCTGTACCAACAAGAATATATAAAATATATTCTTACTATTCATTTTTCAAATATTAAATTATTTTTTACTTTTATATTTTGTTATGTATAACTAAATATAAACTTTGCCCTTCATTTAAAGCTTAATATTTTTTATAGAAACTAAACAATTTTAAAACAAACTTAAAAAATTTATGTGTTGTGCCAAATACCTAAAAATAAAAACTCTCATAAAATTAAGAAAAGATATTTTACAATCTTTAAATTATACAAACATTTAGCTAATATGACCAAAAAAAGAAACAATCCTTCTTAAATCACCAGAAGTAAAATACTCTATCTCTATTTTACCTTTATTTTGATTCCCTTTAATATCTATTTTTGTTTGGATTTTATCAAATAAAAATTCTTTTATGTTGTTTAAAAAAGGATCTTGTTCTAGTTCTCTTTTTTTTACTATGGATTTGTATAAATTTTTAACATATTTTTCTGCATCTCTTACAGAAATTTTTTTTTTCAATATCATTAAATAAAGATTATACCTATCCTGCTTATCTTTTAAGGATAAAATAACTTTAGCATGCCCAAAAGAAATTTCTTTCCTATGTACTGCATTTAATATTTCTTGTTCAAGATCTAAAATTCTCACTAAATTTGAAATATAGGTCCTACTTTTGCCAATTTTCTCAGACAACTCCTTTTGAGTTAAAGAATATTTATTCATTAAATTTTTATAGGCATAAGCCTCCTCAACAGGCGTAAAATTTTCTCTTTGAATATTTTCAACCAAAGGCATAAAATCTCTACAGGATTCTTTTATGCTAACCTCGATAACAGGAATATTTGTCATCTGAATAAGTTTAGCAGCTCTAAACCTTCTTTCTCCTACTATTATTTTATATCTATCATTTGCTTTACAAACAATTAAAGGTTGCAAAATACCATTTTCTTTTATAGAAATACTTAGTTCTTCTAATTCAACAAGACTAACAGATTTTCTTGGCTGATCATTATCAATATCTAAAAGATGAATATCTATCATTTTAAAAACTCCATCCATATTGTCATAACCCCCTACAACACAAAATTTTACCAGGTTATAATATTGAATTACAATTTAAGAATAAAAAAAGAATGTTCCACGTGGAACATTCTTAAATAAGAAAAACCAATTCTTTATTTAATAAATTTTGAAACAGAAATCAAGCTATCATTATCAAGGGACAATACTTGAATTCCTCTAGCATCTTTGCCTTGTTCAGATACTTTTCCAGCTACTGTTCTTAAAGCTTTTGAACGTTTACTTACAAGCAAAACTTCATCATCCTCTGAAACTGCTATAGCATCAACAACACTACCCGCTTTTTTATCAGATTTTTTATAACTAGTATAACCAGTGGCTCCTCTTTTAAGCTCAGATATTTTAGACATGCTTAATCTTTTTCCATACCCATTTTCAGAAATAATCAAAAGATAAGGATTTTCTCTAACCGCCAAAACTTTAACAAAAAAATCACCCTCTTTTAATTTCATTCCACAAACACCTTGGGTACCCCTATTGGTAAGCCTAACATCTCTTGAATTAAATATAAACGCACTACCCTTCTTAGAAAGACAAATTATTTTTTCATCCTTAAAAACAATCTCTGCACTTGTAACAAAATCTTTATCATTAAGTTTAATAACAATAACACCTCGTGACTTTACTGCTTTAAAATCTGTAGATTCGAATCTGGCTATCTTTCCACTTGCAGTTGCAAGCAACAAATAAGCATCATCAGTAAAATCCTTACTATTCTTAATAGTTAATATTTCTTCTTGATCTCCCAAATTAATAAGCTCACTAATATTTTGACCTTTTGAAGCTCTTGAAGAATCTTTTATTTCATAAGCATTGATTAAATAAAGCTTTCCTTCATTTGAAATCATAAATAAATGATCATGAGTATTAACACACAAAGCAATAACAATCTCATCTCCATCATTTAAATCAAACGAACTGAGACCTTTTCCTCCCGTACCTTGCAATTTATACTCATTTTGTGAAAGTCTTTTAAGGAAACCCTTCTTTGTAAGCATAACAACAATATTTTCTTTTTGCACTAAATCCGACATACTAGTTTTTAAAACCTCCTCATCATAAATTATTTTAGTTCGACGTTCATCGCCAAATTTCAAACCTAAATTAATAGTTTCTTCTCTTATAATATTAATAATCCTTACTGGATTCAAGAGAATATCTTCATAATCTTTTATTAAGCTTAACAGCACATTAAGCTCCTCTTCAAGTTTAAAAATCTCAAGGGCTGTAAGTTTTTGCAACTTCATATCAAGAACTGAATTGGCCTGAATCTCTGAAAGACCAAAATTTGAAACAAGCCTCTCTTTTGCATCTTTTGCTAATTTAGACGATTTAACAATCTTAATAACCTCATCTATACTATTTAAAGCAATATTTAATCCCTCAAGAACATGCGCTTTCTCTTTTGCCTTTCTCAAATCAAATTCAATACGTCTTTCGATAATATTTTTTCTATGCGCAATAAATTCAAATAATAATTCTTCTAAATTCAACTGTTTGGGAATACCATTAACAAGAGCTAAATTATTTATACTAAAATGCTTTTTAAATTCAGTATATTCATAAAGCAAGTTCATAATAACATGGGGATCAAATCCTCTTTTAACTTCAAGAACTATTCTAATGCCTTCTCGATCAGATTCATCTCTTATATCTAAAAGTCCTTCCAGTTTTTCTTCTTTTGCCAAAAATGCAACTTTCATAAGAAGTGCAGATTTATTTACCGTATAAGGTATTTCTGTAACAATTATAGCATTTCTATCTTCTGTTCTTTCTTCAATATGATATCTTGCTCTAATAACAACACTTCCCTTGCCAGTTTTGTATGCTTTAATTAAATTATCATTATAAACAATCTCTCCAAAAGTTGGAAAATCAGGACCTTTAACTATCTTAAGCAAATCAAATATAGAAGCATTCTCATTATCCAACATATAAACAATAGCATCACAAATTTCCCTTAAGTTATGAGGCGCCATATTAGTAGCCATTCCAACAGCAATTCCACTAGAGCCATTAACCAAAAGAAATGGAAATGATGAGGGCATAATTTCAGGCTCACTTAAAGAATCGTCATAATTAGACTTAAAATTAACAGTCTCTTTGTCTATATCCTTAACAATATATTCCGTTATTTTTTCCATTTTGGCTTCAGTATATCGCATAGCAGCAGGAGGATCTCCATCAATAGATCCAAAATTGCCCTGCCCCCGTATTACCGGATATCTAAGTGAAAAATCTTGAGCAAGTCTTACAAGAGCATCATAGATTGATTGATCTCCATGAGGATGATATTTCCCAAGAACATCCCCCACTATTCTACCAGCTTTTTTAAAAGCTTTATCAGAACGAAGTCCCATCTCATACATAGAATAAAGTATTCTCCTGTGAACTGGCTTAAGACCATCTCTTACATCCGGAAGAGCTCTGGAAACAATAACTGACATTGCATAATTTAAATAAGACGTCTTTATTTCATCTTCTATCTTAACATTTAATATTTGTTCTTTATTTTCTCCAACTGCCATTAACGCTCCAATTACACATCAAGATTAATTACATTAAGTGCATTCTGTTCAATAAATTCTTTTCTAGGTTCAACTAAATCTCCCATAAGAGTAACAAAAATTTTTTCAGCTTCAATAGCATCATCTATATTCATCAATCTCATTTTTCTTCTAGCAGGATCCATAGTCGTTTCCCAAAGCTGCGTTGGATTCATCTCTCCAAGCCCTTTATATCTCTGAAGAGAAATACTATTGCGATTTTTAGTTTCAATAGAATCTAAAAATTTTTCTTTTTCTTTTTCTTCATAAAAATAATAAATACGATTGTCATACTTTATTTTATAAAGAGGAGGCATGGCTATATATATATAACCATTTTCAATTAAATCTCTCATATATCTAAAGAAAAAAGCTAAAAGCAAAGTTCTAATATGAGATCCATCAACATCAGCATCTGCCATAATAATGATCTTGTGATAACGAAGTTTTGTAATATCAAAAGTTTTACCAACTCCTGCACCAAGAGATGCAATTATGGGAATAAGCTTATCATTGGTAATTACCTTGTCTTCTCTCGTTTTTTCAACATTAAGCATTTTCCCCCACAGTGGCAAAATGGCCTGAAAAAATCTATTTCTACCCATTTTAGCACTTCCTCCAGCAGAATCACCTTCTACAATATAGATTTCTCTTTCCAAAGGATTTTTAGAAGCACAATCAGCCAATTTTCCAGGCAATGCCAAGCTTTCAAATGCATTTTTTTTTCTTTCTGATTCTCTTGCTTTTCTTGCAGCTTCACGAGCACGAGCAGCTTTTATTGCTTTTTCAAGAATAGTGTCTATCTCTAAAGAATTTAAATTAATAATTTCCAATAAATGTTCATATACAACAACTTCAACTATTTTTCTTATCTCCGAATTACCAAGCTTACTCTTTGTTTGACCTTCAAATTGAGGTTCTGGAACTTTAACAGAAATAACAGCTGTAAGCCCCTCTTTAAAATCATCTCCTGTAAGATTTGGAATATCTTTTTTACTTATTTTTGAATTTTTAAAAGCTTCATTCATAGCCTTAGTAAGTCCACTTCTAAATCCCATAACATGGGTTCCCCCTTCTCTTGTATTAATGTTATTAACAAAAGAAAGAATGTTGTCAGAATAGCTTTCAGTCCATTTAAGCCCCACATTAACAATAACATCATTAATAAAACCATCAATATAATAAGGTTCTGATTGAAAAGCTTTACTGCCATTAGTTAAATAATCTACAAAAGATTTTATCCCACCTTCAAAATAAAATTTTGAAGATCTTTCTTTACCAATTCTTTTATCTTCTATTGAAATGTATATTTTATCGTTTAAAAAAGCAAGCTCTTTAAGCCTTTTTTCAAGAATATCGAAATTATAATCTAAAGTTTCAAAAATTTCAGAATCCGCTAAAAAAGTAACCTTTGTACCCGTAATAGAAGATTCCCCCACAACTTCTACTTTAGAAGTTGGAATACCTTTTGAAAAAGTTTGTCTAAAAATTTTTCCATCCCTATTAACATAAACCTCTAAAAACGAAGATAGAGCATTTACAACCGAAATTCCAACACCATGGAGTCCTCCAGAAACTTTATAAGTGCCTTTATTAAATTTACCACCAGAATGTAGCTTTGTTAAAACAAGTTCAAGGGCGCTAATACCCTCCTCTTCATGAATATCGGTAGGAATACCTCTCCCATTATCAATTACAGTTATAGTATTATCTAAATTAATAATGACATCTATTCTATCACAAAACCCAGCTAAAGCCTCATCAATACTATTGTCAACTACTTCATAAACCAAATGGTGCAACCCATTAACAGAAATAGAGCCTATATACATGCCAGGCCTTTTCCTAACAGCCTCAAGTCCTTTTAAGACCTGAATGTTACTAGCAACATAATTCATAAACCTTCCATTCATTCAATAAAAATCTAGACACAGATAAATTCTACATTAAAAAAAAAATAATATCTATTACATTAGAAAGTACCAAAAACTTTTAAAAATTCACAAACAATTTAGATAGAATCTTAATCTAACTTTATACTATATAATGTTGAAAGTATAGTGCTAAAACCAATAAGGACAAAAAAATGGAAAAATCAAAAAATATATGGAGTTTAATTTTAACAGAAATAAAAAAAGAACTATCAGAAGAAGAGTTTTATGTTTGGTTCGAAAATTTGTGCTTTTTAGAATCAATAGGTGACAATATAAAAATATCTACTCCAAATTTATTTCATAAAAATCAAATAGAAAAAAGATTTACAAAAAAAATTAAAGAAATCCTCACAAAAAATGGCTACAATACCGTAGTCATTGAATTTACAAATCAACAACCCAAAACCCATTCTGACAAACAAGAAATCAAAAAAATGGCTTTTAGCGAAACTTTTCCAAAGTTCGACAAACTTAAAGAAAAAACAATCCTTAAAGAACCAATTCAAAGCATTCAAGATCGTATAAAAATGTACATTAAAGAAGAAGAGCCCACAAATTTTAAAAACCCCTTTCTTAAAAAAAGATATACATTTGAAAATTTTATCATAGGGCCAAATAATAAACTTGCATACAATGCTAGCTTAGCAATTTCAAAAAATCCTGGGAAAAAATATAATCCATGTTTAATTTATGGTGGAGTTGGGCTTGGGAAAACACATTTGCTTCAAAGCATAGGAAACAAAACAGAAGAATTGCATCATAACCTTAAGATATTATATGTTACAGCTGAAAATTTTTTAAATGAATTTGTAGAAAGCATAAAGACACACGAAACAAAAAAATTTAAAAAAAAGTACCGATACTTAGACATGCTGCTTATAGACGATATCCACGACTTACAAAAAAAAGAAGGAATACAAGAAGAGCTTTTTCACACATTTAATGCACTTTATGAAGATAACAAACAATTAGTATTTACATGTGACAGACCTCCTTCCGAACTTACAAATTTTACAGATCGACTAAAAAGTAGATTCACAAGAGGATTAAATGTTGATATATCAAAGCCCAATTTCGAACTCAGAGTAGCTATTGTCGAAAAAAAAGCAGAAGAAGATGGCATAAAGGTCCCTAAAAATATACTAAATCTAGTTGCTCAAAAAGTTACAACAAATGTAAGAGACCTCGAAGCTGCCGTAACAAAACTAAAAGCATATATAGATTTAGACAATATAGAAATTGACATTGACATTGTTGAAAAAATAATCAAAGAAATAATAATTTACGAAAAAGAAACAACCAATGAATCAAGCAATAAAATTAATATTGAAAATATAAAAAAAATACTCTTAAGAGAGTTAAAAATTACACACAAGGATATTGAAGGGCATAGCAAAAAACCAGAGATAACAAAAGCTAGACATATTTATGCATACCTCTTGAGGAATTTTACAGGGCTATCAACAATTGAAATTGGAAAAATTATTGGAGGGAAAACCCATTCAACAGTGCTTTATTCAATAAATAAAATAGATAGAGACAGAAATAATGACAAAGAAATTAACAATTTAATCACAGAGCTTATGAACAAAATAAAAAAAAATTAAACCTAATTGACAAATTAAGAATTCTTTTAAACAATTGAAACAAATAATTTATCAAAAATACAACAAAAAATAACCTATAATTTAACAAGGTATTTCCTTATTTTACTTAGCATTATATACAATTAGACAATCAAACAGAGACTTACTACTATTACTACTATATATTCATAAAAACTAAAAATAAAAAATCTGTGAAATCTTACAAGGATAAAATGTAATAAAATATACAAGGAGGAATTATGCTAAATAACACATTTTTTATTTGCGAAACAAATCAAATTATAAACGAAATAGAAAAAGCAAAAGGAATAATATTGAACAGGAACATGAACGATATTTGGAGTGCATTGTTAATAGAGGTAAAAAAGTCTAATCTCATAATTAAATCAACAGACAGAAATATTTTTTTTGAAAGCACAATTTCAATTGTTTCAGAAACAGATTTTAAGGTATTAATTAATGCTTCAAATTTTTATGACGCAGTAAAAGCATTTAGTTTTTATAAGAAAATCAAAATAGTTTTTAATGAAAATAATAGTAAATTAGAAATTATGGAAGAGTTAAAAGATGGGAAAGAAGAATACGAGGATCATTTAAAAGAGCCCACTTTTTCATACGAAGAAATTGAAAACTACAATTATGATATGGTTAATGAAGATTACACTTTTGAAATTGAAATAAAACAAAAATCTTTTAAAAAAGTAATAAATAGAATAGCTTTTTCAGCACATCTTGATGAATCCAAGAATGTATTAAATGGTGTGTATTTTACAAAAAATGAAGATTCTAATTTACTACTGGTTTCTACAAATGGACACAGAATGTCTATCTGTAAAACAGAAGTCATGATTTATGAAGATGTGAACTTTATAGTTCCTGTAAAAATATTTAATTTTTTGAAACATCTTATGTCAGGAGAAGGTATGGTTAAAATAAAGTCTTCGGATAAAAAATTTTATGTTGAATTCGATAATTATAAAATAGCTTGTAGCTTGATTAACGGGAATTATCCGGATTATAAGAGCATTATACCTAAGGAACAAAAGAATAAATCTTTGGTTTCGCTAAGCATTTTAAAAGATAGACTTGCAAGAGTCAATTTGTATGTTGATAAATCAAGAAAGTTGGTTTTAACTTTTTCTGAGCTTCAATTAAAACTTCTTGGAGAAGATTTGATTACTGGAAGAAAAGGTGAATTTTTTATTAAAGACCCCAACTATCTGTATGACGGAGCAGATGAGGTTATGGCTATTAATATTTCATATTTTGTTGAAGCTATTAATGTTTTTGAAACTTCAAAGGTAGAAATACAATTTAATTCGGGCAATGTATTAAAATTGAGTGAACCTGAAAATTTCAATTTTACGCACTTGATAATGCCGATGTCTTTAGGTTAAAGTTAATTATTAATGTCATTTTGAATATTAAAATAAGCTTTTCTAAGTTTATTTTATATTGTTTTTTGCAGTGTGGTATAAAAAATGCTATGAGTGATTCTGCTTTTAAAAAAATAGGTAATGTTCTTAAAGATTATTTAGAATCCAATTTGCTTGTTAATAAAAAAATAAGTTCAAAATTATTGATTGCTGATAAATGGAATCAGATATTTGAAGCTTTATCAGATGATGTAAAATTTTTAGATTTTAAAAATGATCAGATACTTTTTATTAAGGTAAGCAATTCAAGTATTTTATATAGCATATCAATCAATAAGTCAAAGATAATAAATTCAATAAAAGAATTAACGGGGATTAAAATAATAGATATAAAAGTTTTGGTAAAGTAATTATTATTGACAATCACATTTATATGCTATACCATGGTAGTGTTCAACTTTCAGCTTAGTGGCATAAAATTGTTTTTAATGGAGGAGTGTTTTGAAAAGGACTTACCAGCCCAGTCGTGTAAAAAGAAATAGAAAATTTGGGTTTAGAGCTAGAATGAAAACTAAAGGTGGAAGACTTATTCTTTCAAGACGAAGAGCAAAAGGAAGAATAAAATTAACTGTTTCTGATGAGAAAAAGAAATATTAGTCTAAAATCAAAAATAGAAATTCAAAAAATTTTCAAAGAAGGCAATCTGATTAGATTTAGCAATCTTAATCTTAAAATGTTTTATAAATCAAATCATTTGGTTTATTCTAGAATTCTTGTTACCTTTTCTAAAGGTTTTAGGGGATCTGTTAAAAGGAATCGCATTAGAAGGCTTTTTAAAGAAGCTTTTAGAAAAAGATTAGAATTGTTAGAAGGGATTGCTTTGGATATTATTTTTGTAGTTTCTCACAACGGGTTAACTTTGACTTATTTTAATATTGAATCTCTTATGAAAAGTTTGGTTTTAACGGTGTGGAAGGGGCACAAGTGAATCAAAGTAGAAAAATTTTAAGGACAGTTTATTTGTCTTTATTTTTAATAGGTCTTTTCATGCTCATTAATGATATTTTTTCTTCAAACATTTTAAGTTCTAAGTCTTCTGACAAAGAAGTGCAGTTTGATTTAAATAAAAGCTTTGATGATAATGAGATGTTTTCAAGTAAGGGCAATAACTTTAATTTGATTAATAAGTCTCAAGATATTGTTGTAGAAACGGATATATATGTTGCTACTTTTTCTACATTTAGAGGAAATTTGGTTTCATTAAAGCTTAAAAATCATTTAAATTTGGAAAAAGGTCCTACAGATTTAATTAATATTGATTACAAAAATGAAACTTTTTTTGATGTTAGTTTTGACTATTTAGTAGAAGATTTGTTTTTGTATAAAAAGATAGATGATTTTAATCATGAATTTAAAGCTTATTTTAAAAATAATGGTAAAACTTATGAATATGTAAAGAAGTATACATTTTCGAAAAAAAAAGAGTATTTGATTAAATTTAAAGTTACTGTAAACGGTTTTGAAGATTATAACTTATTTGATATTGATTCTTATAAAGTTATTTTTAGTTCTGAGATTGAAAGGTTGAGTGATAAAGCAAAGCTACAATATAATAATTATTTATCTCAAATAATTTATTATGATAATAAGCTTAAATATGGCAAAGATGGTCTAAGGATTAGCAATCCTAGATGGCTTGGTTCTAGTACTAAGTATTTTGGGGTGTTGGTTTCTAAAGAAAATATGGAAGTTGAGTTTAAGAAGGAAAGAGGAATCCTTAAGTCATTTATTATTAATGATGTTAGAAATAAAAAAAATATTAGCGATGAGTTTTTTATTTATGCTGGACCTAAGGATAATAGATATCTAGATGTTTTTGACAAGAGTGGTGATAATACCTTTGGTTTGTCTGATATTTCTTTTGGAATGTCGGTGGAAAAGAGTTTGTGGTATTTAATTCAAGTTCCTATGCAAATGGTAATGCAAGTTTTTTATGATGTTATTCCTAATTGGGGACTTTCAATTATTTTTTTGACAATTGTTGTTAGAATACTTATATTTCCTTTGACGTTTAAGGGATTTAGAGCTACTGCGGAGCTTTCCAAGCTTCAACCTAAAATGAAAGAGCTTCAATTAAGGTTTAAGCATGATCCTAAAAAGTTGAATGAAGAGATGGGAAGGCTTTATAAAGAAGAAGGAGTTAATCCTTTAGGAGGGTGTTTTCCTGTAATTTTGCAGCTTCCTATATTTTTTGCTCTTTATTCACTTGTAAATAATTTATTTTTATTAAGGGGAGCCAGTTTTATTCCAGGATGGATTGATGATTTATCTATCGGTGACAGTGTATATCATTTTGGATATAAGCTTTATTTTGTTTCTTGGACCGATATTAGAATTTTGCCTTTTATTATGATGTTTACTCAATTGGGATCTACAATTGTTAGTTCTAATATGGATTTAAAAAATCTTGGATCACAGCAGAAATTTTTATATTTTGGAATGCCTATTATGTTTTTTTTCATACTTTACAATATGCCATCAGGGCTTTTGATATATTGGATTACAACAAATATTTTTACTATTTTGCAGCAATACTATATAAAGATGCATTTGTCTTAAGGGGGAATAATATGAGCTATGAATTTTACGGAAAAACCGAACAAGAAGCAATAAAGAAAGCAATGAGAGATCTAGAATTAAAAGAAGGTGAGTTTGATGTAGAAATTTTAGATAAAGAAAGAGTTGGATTTTTATTTAAGAAAGAAATGATTAAAATAAGGGTTTCTCCTCATGTAAAGGAGGTTAAAAAAGGCGGTTTTGAAATTAAAATTGGTGATAAAATTTGTGATAAAATTTTAGAATTTGTAAAAGAAATGCTAATTAAAATGGGATATTCTGTACATTTGACAATAGAGCCCAAAGAAGGTGGATATGTTAAGATTTCTATTGAAACAGATAGTCCAAATATTTTGATTGGACGAGAGGGTAAAAATTTAGATTCTTTACAGCTTTTAACAAATGTTTATGCCTCTAAGCTTATTGGTGAAAATGGTACTTTTAATAGGGTTATATTGGATATTGGAGATTATAGAGAACGATTTAAATCTAGGTTTATTAATTTAGCAATAAATTCTTTTCATAAAGTCAAAAGAACCAGGCGCTCTATTTTGTTGCCATCAATGAATCCTTTTGAAAGAAGGATCATTCATACAACTTTAAATCGTTATAGTGACATAAAAACTGAAAGCGAGGGAGATGGAAATATAAAAAGAATAAGAATCTCTTATATTAGAAATAATAGGGGTGGTATCAACAATTCTCGCAGTTATCAGAAAAGAAATATTGGTTTTAAAAAATAGATTAATGATGTTGTTTTTTATTGAATTTTAAAGGGAATAATAGTATGAAGATTTTTTTAACCGGAATTGCGGGGTTTATTGGATTTCATGTAGCTAAAAAGCTTGTAGAAGAAGGGCATGAAGTTTTAGGCATAGACGTATTAAATGATTATTATGAACTCAAATTTAAGCATGAAAGGTTAGAAGCTTTGGGATTTTGTTCTGAGGATGTCAAAACGCATAAAATTATTAAGAGTAAAAAATATAATAATTTATCTTTTTTATATCTTGATATCCTGAATAAGGATAAACTGCTAGAGCTTTTTAAAGATCATGAGTTTACACATGTTTGTCATTTGGCTGCTCAAGCAGGAATTAGAGATAGTCTTGAAAATCCCGATAGCTATGTTTCAATAAATATTGTTGGGTTTTTTAATGTTTTGGATGTGTGCAGGGTTTATAAAGAAAAAATCGAACATTTTGTTTATGCCTCTACGTCATCGGTTTATGGTATAAATGAAAATATGCCGTCTAGTGAAGATTCTATTACGGATCACCCTTTAAATTTATATGCAGCTAGTAAAAAATCTAATGAGATGATGGCGCATGCTTATAGTGCGTCTTTTAATATTCCCACAACAGGGCTTAGATTTTTCACGGTTTATGGGACTTATGGAAGGCCTGATATGGCTTTATATTTATTTTCAGATGGAATTAAAAACGGCAAGTCCATTAATATTTTTAACAATGGAAATATGGCTAGAGATTTTACATATGTGAGTGACATTGCAGAAGGTGTTTACAAAGTGTTGAAAAATCCGGCTAAGAGCGATTGTAATTTTGACGTTAAAAATCCAAATTCGTCAACATCTTCTTTCCCTTACAGAATATATAATATAGGAACCGGACATGCAACCAAACTGTTAGATTTTATTAGCGAGCTTGAAGCAAATTTTGATAAAAAGGCCTTAAAAAATTATATGCCTATGCAAAAAGCAGATGTTGTGGAAAGTTGTTGTGATATTTTGAAGCTTAAAAATGATGTTGGGTATGAGGCTAAAATTTCTATTAAAGAAGGAATAAAAGAATTTTCACAGTGGTATAAAATGTTAGAGCCTACCAAGAAGGCTTGATTTTAGTCTTTTTTGTGCAAAATGATAGATTTTTAATAAATTTTATGTTTGTTTTTGGTTTAATAATTATTTATTGATTTAAATTCAACTCAACTTCTTAGGTGTATAATTTATTATAGGTATTTGATAAAAGAAAAAATAAAGAAAAGGAGTGATATAAATGGGCGTTTTAGACAAGATTAAACCGGGTGTAGTTTATGGGAAGGAGCTACATTTGTTATATGAAATATGTAAAAAGGAAGGATTTGCTATTCCTTCTATTAATTGTATAGGAACAAATTCTATTAATGCGGTTTTGGAGGCAGCAAAAGAAATTAATTCTCCTATTATGATACAATTTTCTAATAGTGGTTCTGCTTTTATTTCTGGAAAAGGCTTGAAGATGGAAAAACCACAAGGAGTTTCAATAGCTGGAGCTATTTCTGGTGCTATGCATGTTCATTTAATGGCAGAGCATTATGGTATTCCTGTTGTTCTTCATACTGATCATTGTGCTAAAAATTTGCTTCCTTGGGTTGAAGGACTTTTAGAGCATGGAGAGAAGTACTATAGTCAGCACAAAAAACCATTATTTTCTTCACATATGCTAGATTTATCAGAAGAACCTATTAAAGAAAATATTGAAATTTCTAAAAAATTCTTAGAAAGAATGGCAAAAATTGAAATGTTTTTAGAAATAGAGCTTGGAATTACTGGTGGGGAAGAGGATGGCGTTGATAATTCAGATAGGGCTATGCATGAACTATTTTCTACCCCCGAGGATATTTATTATGGATATTCAGAACTTTTAAAAGTTAGCCCAAATTTTCAGATTGCAGCAGCTTTTGGAAATGTTCATGGAGTATACAAACCGGGGAACGTTAAACTTACTCCAAAAGTGTTAAAAGATGGTCAAGATTATGTCATATCAAAAACAGGAGTAAATATTACCAAGCCAGTTTCTTATGTTTTTCATGGAGGGTCTGGATCTACAATTGATGAGATCAATGAGGCGCTTTCTTATGGTGTTGTAAAGATGAATATTGACACAGATACGCAGTGGGCTGCCTGGGAGGGAGTTTTAAATTATTACAAAAAAAATGAAAATCGTTTGCAAAGTCAATTAGGAGATGGTAAGGACAGTGATATTCCAAATAAGAAATTTTATGATCCAAGGGTTTGGTTAAGAGAAGCCGAAGTTTCTATGAAAGACCGTGTAAAGATTGCATGCAAAAATCTTAATAATATTAATAGGAATTAAGTAAAAATTCACTAATTTTTATTTGTAAGCTGCTTTATGAGCGGCTTTTTTATTATTCTAATTATAATATTTTATATTGAATTACAAAATTATTGATTGTTTAATATATTTTTTACTATTTATTATGTATCTTTTTTTGTTATTTTTGTGTATTTTTTCAGAACATAAAATATATTAATTTATTTTTAAAATTATTATTAAATTAAATGCTTTGTTTATGAAACTGTTTTTATTAAAGATTAAACAATTAGTAAAATTGTGTTTAAATTGTAAAAAGGCATTTTGTTTTAGATTGACTTTATGTGTTTTTATATCACTTGTTGTTTGTAAGAAATTAAACTTTGAGATTTAATTTCTTGAAAGAATATGCGGATTAGTTATTTTTATAATTTTAAAGGCATCTGGCATAGTTGCATTATAAATTAAGTGTCATCGGCAATAATACTGATTCCAAGTTCTTTGAGTTGTGTATTTGAGATTTTAGAGGGAGAATTATCAAGAGGGCTTGCTGCGAAAGAATTCTTAGGAAACAGTATTACATCTTTTATTGAAGTTGATTTTGTCATCAGCATTAGTAGTCTATCAATGCCAATAGCAATGCCACCATGATTAGGAGGCCCGTATTCTAATGCTTTTAGAAAAAATCCAAATCTATCTTCTGATTTTTCTTTTTGAAATCCTATTATGTTGAAAATTCTTTGTTGAAGTTCTTTATTATGTATTCTAATTGAACCTGAGCCAAGCTCTACACCATTTAAAACAAGATCGTAAATTTCTCCTATAGTTTTTTTTGGATTTTTTTCTAAATTGGCAATATATTGCTTTTTGGGAAGCGAGAACATATGGTGAGCTGGTGAATAGGTTTTTGTATTTTCATCATATTCAAATAGTGGAAAATCGTAGACCCATAGAAATTCAAATTTATTTTCATCTATTAGTCCAAGATCATTTGCAATTTTTAGTCTAATTTGACCCATTGCTTTACAGACAGTTTCCCAGTTATTATTAGCTGTAAAGAAAATTATGTCATTATTTTCTAGAGAATAGGTTTTTATTAAATTCTGCTCTTCTGTTTTTAAAAATTTTGCAATTCCTCCAGAAAATTTATTGTTTTCAATTTTTGTAAAATAAAGCCCTTGTGTTTTATAAAGCTTTGCAATTTCTTCTAAATTATTTATTTTTGTTCTTGAAAACTTATCGGCTTTATTTTTTACTATTAAAATTTTAATTGAGCCTTTGTTTTTTAGAGTATCTTTGAATATATTAAATTCTGAATTTTTTAGATTGCGACTTATATCTTGTAATTCAAGTTCAAATCTAGTATCTGGCTTGTCGCTTCCATATTTGTTCATTGCCTTTTTGTATGTTATTTTTTTGAATTTTTTAGGTAAGTTAACATTAATGCAATTTTTAAATATTAAAAAAAGCATATTTTCTATTAATTTAAAAATATTTTCTTTTTTGACAAAGCTCATTTCAAGATCAAGCTGTGTGAATTCTGGCTGTCTATCTCCTCTTGAATCTTCGTCTCTATAACAACGAGCCATCTGAAAGTATTTATCAAATCCTGCTATCATTATAAGCTGTTTGTAAAGTTGCGGAGATTGAGGTAGTGCATAAAAAGTCCCTTTGTGAATTCTTGATGGGATTATAAAATCTCTTGCGCCTTCTGGTGTTGATTTTACAAAAGTTGGAGTTTCTAGCTCTAAAAATTTTCTTTTTACTAAAAAATTTCTAATAAGATGAGTGGCTTGAGATCTTAAAATGATTTTATTTTTCAAGGAATCTCTTCTTAAATCTAAGTATCTATATTCAAGTTTTGAGTTTTCACTTGCATTATTGTCATCTTCTATCATAAACGGCAATTCATTGCACTTTGAAATAATTTCAATATTTTTTGCCAATATTTCAAAATGTCCTGTTTTCATATTTGCATTTATCATGTTAGGAGGTCTTTTTATCAACAGTCCTTGAATTTTAATACAATATTCAAGTTTTATTTTTTCTGTGATCTTTAAAAGGTATTCTTCGTTTACCAGAACTTGGGCTTTTTCATATCTGTCTCTTATGTTTAGAAAGATAAATTTCCCATGATGTCTAATTTTTTTTACCCAAGCATTTACTTCAACTTTTTTGTTTATCAATTTTTCATTCAATTCATTACATTTGATAACTTTAAACATAATTCAGCTCACTATTATATTATAAATTTCTTTGTCTGTTTTTGCATTTAAAATTTCTTTTTTGTACAAATCAACTTTACCCACAACAGAGGCTAAAATTCTGGGGTAGCTAACGTAATCTTTTGCTGGGCACAGTATTAATATAAAAACATGGCTTAAGTTCTTGTCAAGAGCATTAAAGTCAATTCCCTCGTGACTTATTCCTATTGCAATATGTATTTTTGATATTAAATTTGTTTTTAAATGGGGAATGGCAAAACCTTCTTTTAGTGCAGTAGTAATTAATTTTTCTCTTTCCATTAAATCTTGGAAGATTCTTTCTTTGTCAATTTCAATGTTTATTACGCTTAGAAGCTCTCTTATTACATCAGCCTTATTACTTGATTTTAATTCTAGAATAATGTTTTCCTTTTTTATTCTTTTATTTAGTTTGATATTGCTAAGGATTTTATCGTAATTTATTGAGTAATCTAGTTTTTTTGCTCTTAGAGAGACCGTTTCAACTTCTTTGGTTATTTTTTCTAGGTTTAAGATTGTTTCTCTAAAAAGATCTTGTATTATAATTAAGTGATTATTTGGGCATTCAAATGTGATTTTACTACCTTCTCGCTTTATTGAGAAGGATATATTGTTTTTTCTTGCATTAATATATTGTGAAGAATCATTTTTAATTTGTTGTGTGTAAAATCCTTCTTTTCTTAACTCATTTTTAAAGTCCCATATAAGAATTTTGGCTAAATTATCATATTCAAATGATACGCACATGTGTGTATTTTGATCTGTTGGGAGTTCTTTTTTAAGTCCACTTTTATTTATTTTAAATAAAAAGTTTATTATAGGTGTTGCAACGATTGTTGGCAGAAATACCATTATTATTATGATTCCAAATATTTTTTGGCTAATAAATCCTGAAGATAATGCTACATTTGCCATAATAAGTGAAACTTCTCCTCTTGGAACCATTCCTGTTGCAATTTTTAAGGCTCCAAGTTTGTTGAATCCCAAAAAGAGTGCTGGAATAAAGCAAAATATACTTTTAGTAATTATTGCTATTGCACTAATTGCTAATCCTAAAATAAGAACTTCTTTTGAGAGTATTTCATTAATATCTGACATAAGTCCAATTGATGTAAAAAAGATCGGGATAAAAAATCTTTCAAAGATTGTTAGTTTATCTTGAATTACGTATACAATGTCTGTTTTTGACATGGCAAGTCCGAATACATAAGCTCCAACAACAAAAGACATTCCTAAATTTTGGAAAATGCTTGCAATAGTAAGGGCTAAAGAGAGCGTTATTACGGTTGCTAAGGTGACACTGTTTAATTTTTTCAACAGGCTTGAGAGTGTTTCTGATATGTATATTAAAGAGAAAGTTAAGCATAGCCAAATTACTATGTTTTGAATTATGGTTTTGATCGAGCTTGCTATATCAAGATCTGATATAGACCTTGATATAGCTATTACACTTGTAAGCATAAGCATTGAAAGAACATCATCAATAATTGAGGTTGAAATTATTGTCACTCCTTCTGAGGTGCTCATTTTTTTCTTTGCCGAAAGTATGCTTGCTGCGATTCCTGCTGATGTTGGGGTTCCAATTATTCCAATAAAAAGTGAGGTTGGACTTATTAAAGGAACGTTAAAAATTATGCTTGCCATTAGTACAAAACTTGTGAATGTGCCAACAACCTCTGTTATTCCAATAATTCCTCCGCGTGGCAAAAATTTGATAAACAATTTTAAGTCAGTTTCAAGTCCTGCTGTGAAAAGCAATATTATTGAAGCTATGGTAGAAATTGCAAATATTTTTTCATTGATTAAATAATTTTCTCCAATTTGAGTTATTCCTAATGGGAATAATAAAGGTATTTGAATTTTTCCAAAGGCATTTGGACTTAGAATTATTCCTGCTGTTATTTGTCCTATTACTTTTGGAATTCCTATTTTAGCTACTAGATTTCCTATTGAAATAGATGAGATTACAATGATTGCCAGACTCATGACAAAAGCTGACATGTTTACCTCAATGTCGTATTTTGTTGAGTATGAAAATAGAAGATTAGGCAAGTGCATCAATATTGTTGTGTAAAAAATTTTTTTGTTCATTTTTCAAGCTCTTTTAAAAAAGTAAATTTTAACAAATTAACAATTGCTAGTTTTTCTTTTTTTCCTTCGGCTGTTATTTTTACTTTTTCTTTGTATATTATTCCCAATATGATAATTTCGATTGTGAACTTTGTGCTGGCTTTTCTGCCATCTTTTGTTGTTATTTTTATATCGCAGGAAGAGTTTTTATTTGCTAATTCAGCAATTATGTTTGCTGATCTTGAATGTATTCCATTTTTATTTATTATCTTAATTTTTGCTTTTTGCATTTTTTATTTATCTTATTTGTTGTTTTTTTTCTCTTTCTCTTTAGTTGCTGTTTTGTAAAGTCTTGCTATTGCGCTATCAATAAGATTAAGAAGTATTTTTCCATCTTCTCTTATGTGTATTATTTTTCCCCAATTAAAGTGAATATGTGCGTCCAATTCAAAAAGCTCATGCTCTTTTTTAATTGTAATTTTTAAATTATCAATATGTTTTTTAATATGAGTATCAAATTTTTCTAGTTTTTTGAGAATAAAAATTTTTTCATTCTCATTTAAGCTATAATTAACCGCTTGAATTTTAGGTTCCATAATATGTTCTCCCTTTCTCAGATTTCAATTCATTTCTATACTTGTTCACTGTTCTTCTAGAAATAGAGATTCCTTTGGATTTCAGTATAGCAGAAATCGCTTCATCTGACATCTTTTTATTTGTTTCTAACAACTTTTTTACTGTTATCTTAATGCTTAATTTTGAAAATTCATTTGTTTTTGCTCCACCAACAGAGCTAAAAAGCTCTTTGATTAATATTGTACCCCATTCGCATTTTAAGTATTTATTTTTTATTGCTCTTGATATTGTTGATTTTGACACACTAATTTTTTCTGACAAAATGCTCAAGTTCATTGGCCTTAAGCTTTTAAAACCTCTTCTTAGAAATTCTTTTTGCAATGTATATATAGCTATTCCTATTTTTGCAAGTATTTCATCTCTATATCGTAGAGATTCGATTAACCACTTTGCTGTTTTTTGTTTTTGAGGATTTTTAGCTATCTTTTTAAGTTCTTTTTTAAAGATACTAACTTCTTTGATTTTAATTTTAAATTTGTTATTGTGATTAATTATTAATATATCTGGATCGACATAGAAATTAGTGTCGTTTGGATCTTTAAATTCGAGTGTTGGGTTGGGGTTAAGTTTTTGTCTGATAATTTCTAAAGCTTTGTTAAATTCTTTGCTTCTTATTTTGAGCTCTTCTTTTAACTTTTCTTGAGTTTTTTCAAGAAGATCTGCTTTTTCAAGAATTTTAATAATATTGGTTTCTAATTTATGATGCTTTGCTTGCAAAATTAACGATTCTATTATGTTGGGGACACAAATCCCAATTGGATCAAATTTTTGAATAAGTTCAATTATTTTTTTTACTTTTGCTTTTTCTTCCTTTTTAAAAAGATCGTAAGGGTTTATTATATGAAAACCTTTGCTGTTTAGATTGTTTATTAGCATTTCACCTATTTTAAGTTCATCTTCATTTATTCTTTGAATTCTTAACTGTAATAAAAGGTGTTCTTTTAAAGAAGTATTTGTTTGCATTTTTTCAAGAGCTATGTCGTGTTGATTTTTTATCATTCCAGCTTCTTTATAAAAAATTTTTTTAAACCTATATGTTTTCAATGTTTCAAAAAATATTTTATTTGAATTTATTTCTAGGTATTCGTTGTTTTCGCTTTCGTCTAGTATAAGCTTTATTAATTCTTTTTGATTAAGTCCTAATATTTTTATTGTTTGTATTTGAATTGAGTTTAAATTTTGGGATAACTTTAATTTTTGTTTAATCATATTTATATTAATGTATAAAAAAATCCACTAAGTATAATTACTAATGCGGGACTTATTTTATTATAAAAAAATAAAATAAAAAAATTAATTCCCACAATGGTCAGAGTTTTCGAAAGTTCTGTGTTGTTGTTTTCTATCTTTAAATATGTATGTTCAAGCAAAATCATTATTGTAATTATCCATAGCGCAACAATAATAGGTTTTAGATTCTCTAGGCAGTAATTTAAAAAGCCGATTTTGTGTAGTATTAGAAGGATTATAATCATTATTATTATTGGAGCTGTTATTAACGCTACTGTAGCAGTTATTGCTCCCGCAATTCCGGCAGTTTTCATTCCAACGTATGTTGCTATGTTTGTTGCAATAGGCCCAGGAGTTATTCTTGATATTGTAATCATATTGACAAATTCTTTTTTTGTCATCCAATGTTTATTATTAATTATTTCGTTGTTTATTATTGCGGCAATTCCATTGCCGCCTCCGAAATTTAATAATCCGATTTTTAAAAATGTAATGAATAAATTTATTAAAATCAACTGATATCCTTTTCTTATTTAGTTGATATTTTTTTTATTGTTATATATTTAAATGTGTATACTAAAAAGAAAATTAACAATATGTATGATATTCTTATTTTTAATTTAAAAATTGCAAAAATTACAAGAAAACATATTGTCCATTTTATTATAGAATTATTCAACATTTTTTTGGAAAATTTTAAAACAACGGTTATCATTATGATAATTGAAGATATTTTTGCACCTTCTAGAAATTTTTCAACATGTATGTTGCCTGGTACTAATTTTAGGTAAAGGAAAACCATTATTATTGCAATAATGGAAGGTAAAATTCCAGCAACAACAAGCAAAAGTGCACATGGAAAGCCTCCAAATTTTTTTCCTACTAGGAACACAAAATTAATCGCTGTAACTCCAGGAATTACATTTGATGTTGCTAGTATTTTGTTAAAATCGTCCTCAGATATTATTTTTCTTTTTTTTACAAATATTTTTTTAAGCTCAGATATAATTATTAATCCTCCGCCAATTGTAAGTGTTGTTGTTTTAAAGACAAGTAAAAACAAGTCCAGAATTTCATATAATTTTTTTTGTTTCTTTTTATACATTTGTTTTGTCAAATTTAGTAAAAACCTTTGAATACTAATTCTATCACAAATATTGTTGTAATGTTCATTTTATTGTTGAGTGGTAGCGATGAAAAAATGTTATATTGTGTTGTGGCTTTAAAACATTGCCTTATTGTTTTTATTAGGGTTTTTCTTTTAAGGCTTGTTTGTTTTTTGTGCTATAATTCAATTAATTTATGTAAAGCTTGGAAGGAAAGTTTAATTTGTTTAAGGAGTTTTTTATATTTCAAGATTATTTTAATTATATTATTGAGGGTGTGGTAGGTTATGGTTTAAAAGTTACGATTGCTATAGTGCTATGGTATTTTTTAAAGTTAATTGTTAATAAAATGGGAAAAATTTTATTTAAGACTTTAGAAAAGTCTAGATTAGAAGAGAAGTTAGAGGTTACGGTTTTTAACTTTTTAAAATCTTTTTTCAAGATATTAACAGACTTTGTTATTATTTTAATAATATTGCCATATCTTGGGGTGCCCATAACATCTATTATTGCTGTATTTGGATCATTGGGGATTGCCATTGGGCTTGCTGCTCAGGGTATTTTATCTAATTTTGTTAGTGGATTTATTGTTTTGAATTCTAATTTTTTTAAGTGTGGAGATCATATTAAATGTGGAGATGTTGAAGGTTTGGTTGAGGATGTCCAAATTTTTTTTACTACACTTAAAACATTTGACGAAGAAATTATTAAAATTCCAAATAGCAAGCTTACATCCAATTTTGTTGTTAATTTTTCAGCAAATCCCAGAAGAAGGGTTGTGTTTTCGTTTCAAGTTCCCTATGATACGAATATTGGTTTATTAAAAGATAAAATAGAGGATTTAATGATTTTCAATAATAAGAAATTTAATGTTGAGATTTGTTCTCCTACTCTTATTGTCAAAAAATACACCCCTTATTATATAGTTTTGCAGGTTCGATTTTTTGTTAATACAGAGGTTTTTTGGGATTTTAAATATTTTATTGGGGAGTCTATTAAAAATATTTTATTGGATATGAAAATTAAGTTTCCAATTTGTTTTATACCTTTTGATAAGCTATATTAATGATTTTTTCCTGCAATAATTTCTGAGTAATAATTTTCAATTTTTTTTGTGAAAAAATGACTTGAAAATTTAGTAGAGTATTTTTTTGCATTTTGTTTAAATATTTTTAATATTTTATCGTCTTTTATTACTTTGTCTATGTACTGAGATAAGTTTTCGTACTTTTTTATTAGGAATCCGTTTATTCCCTCTTTTATTACGTCTTTATATATATAATCATTTATTAAAATAGCAGGTATTCCAGCAGTTAGTGCTTCTATTACTGTCATTGGATATACTTCGCTTCTTGATAGACTAGCGAAAATATCAGAAATTTTGTAGTAATAGCACATTTCTTCCCAAGGAATTGTTCCTATTAACAATATTTGTTTTTCAAGCGCATGTTTGATGCTAAAATTTTTTATTTCCTTTTCTTCATTTCCTTTGCCAATAATGATAAGCTTATAATTTTTGTTTTGTATTAAAAGGTCTTTTAAGTGTATTACTAATGAATGTATGTTTTTTTCTTTATTTATTCTGCCAACAAAGATGATTATTTTGTCTGTTTGCTTTATGTTGTGTTTTTTTAAAATTTCATCTTTTTTTTCTTTGCTTAAAGTTTTTATAAAAAGCTTTCTGTCAACTCCATTTGGAATTATTTTATAGTTAGAATTATTTGAAAGTTGAAAATACCTTTCTTTTGCCTTGCTTGATGGGTAAATAAAATGTTTTATTTTGTTATAATGTTTTTGCATCAGTTTATCGGGTTTAATAAAATATTTAAAAATTCCCAAGTAATGCAAATAATAATCCCACATTGTATGGCTCGTGTGCACTATTGGTATGTTTTGTTTTAATGCAATTTGTTTTCCAATTTTCCCCATAGAAAACTCGGAGTGAGTATGAATGATGTCTGGTTTGTAGCTTTGAATTATTTTAGATATTTTTCTTTTGTTGGGAAAAGCTATTACAGCATCAAGTTTTTTATTTATTTGAATAGATGAACATCTGTAAACGTTTTTTTCGTTTAAAGGTGCTTTGGCTTTTGGACAAAATATGTAAACTTCATATCCATTTTTTTCTAATCCTTCTTTAATTTGTTTTATTGACGTTGCCACTCCATTTTTTTCTGGGATATACGTATCTGTAAATATTGCAACTTTCATATTCTCCTCCTAGCTTAAGTATAATATATTTGGCACTTGGATTATAATTTACTTTAATGCAAGTGGTTTATTTGTTGTTGGGTAATGAACAAGGTTTAAAAGAAGCTTATTTAAAAGAACTGTTAATCAAGATGAATGCTTTTAAATCTAAAGTTTCAGTTACTAAAATTTTTTTGTCAGAACTATCGGCTGTAGGATTTGCTGAGAAACTATTTTCTAATTCTTTTTTTGAAAAAAAAGAAATTTTTATTGTTTATGAGTCTGAACTTTTAAAAGCAGGAAAAGATTTAGAGCTAGTATGCAATGCAATTTTAAAGTCTAATAATAAAACTGTTATTTTTGTTTCTAATAGTAATACATGTAGCATTGATTTTAAAAATAAACTTAAGATTATAAAAAAAGTTTTTTATGAGATTTCTGATGATGATAAATTTACATTTGTAAGAAGAAATTTTTTTAATCTTAATATTAAAATTACAGATTCTGCAATAAACTTAATGCTTTTAATGTTAAATTCAGATACTAAAATTTTGAAATTTTATATAGATTCTTTTGCGCTTTTTGCCAAGAACAATGCCATTGATGAGGAAGATATAACTTCTTGGATTAGTTTTATTCGCTTTGAAAACCCCTTTTCCTTATTTAATTCAATTTTGAAAAAAGATATGAGGCATTCTTTGATCAAGATTAAATCTATTTTGGATCAAGGAGAAGATTTGCTCAATGTTTTAATGAGTCTTATTTGGCAATTTAAAAGATTGTTAAAGGTGCAAATAGATTATAGTGCATGTGGTAGCTTACAGAGTGCATTAAATAAAAATAAAATCTTTTTTTCATTAAATAAAATTTATAGAGTAGGAGTTAAAAATTATTCAATTTCAGAAATTAAAATTGTTTTGAAAATTTTATATAAGTTTGATTTATATTCTAGAATTTATTCTAAAAATATTCATCAGAATTTGTCGTACTTTTTGATATTTTCAATTTTAAAGCTTAATGATAATTTTTTAATGCAATATTCTGCGGAATCAAAATTTAATTTTTAATGTATGAAACAAAAATTAAGTTGGATTGTATTGTTTTGTTTTTTGTCTTGTAGATCTGAATCTAGATTGGCAGAAATTGTTTTAATAGAGTTTTTTGATTCTATTAAAAGTTTTCAAAGCAGTCCTGAAATATTTTTTAATTATTTAAATATTCCAAATGATGATGATCTGAGAGCAAAAATTCGTGGGTTAAAGTCTCAGGCAAAGGATGATTTCATTTTTTATCCTTTGTTTTTTAATAATCTAAGATACGAGATAATAGGTAGAAAAAATATTTTTAAGGGCTTTGAATTTGAAGTTGTTATTAAAAATATTAATTTTCAAAATGGGATAGAAAAATTTTTGGCCAAATTAAATAAAATTGAAGAGAAATCTTTAAACATTAAAAATTTAGAAAAAAAAGAGCGTAAAAAAATATTTGACAATTTAATAAATGAAATTATTGGAGAATTGGATAATTTTGATTACACCGAAATTGTTCATTTTTTTAGAGTAGTTAAAAGTTCTTCTGAAAGTTATAAAATAGAGCTTTTAGGAGATGTTTTAAATATACAGGTTAGAAATAAGCTTATTAATGATCTTTTTTTGGTTTTATCACCTGGGATTTCAAATGGTGTTTTATTTTAAAAATATTAATAAATAATAATCTAGTTTAAAATTTTATAATTTTACCGTTAATTTTGAGTTTATATAAAATTTTAATTGAATTTAAAATTTATTTATCTTGATTATAATTTTTTATTGCGTTTTCTTTTACCGCAAATTCTTTTATTCTTTTTGCAAGTTGCATATTTACTTTTATTTTTTCTGAAATTTCGACTTCACTTAAAGGTAATATATCCTTATAGGTTCCAATTGATTTTAATATTTTTTGGGCTGTTTTTTCTCCAATTCCATGTATTTTTGTATAAAATAGGGTGATTTTTTCCCTTCTTTTTTTGTTAAATCCGGTGGCTTTTCTGTGTGCCTCATCTCTTACATTTTGCAGTATCCTAAGTGCAGGATGTCCTTGGGGCAGATTTATTCCTTTTTTGTTAGTTATTAAGAATATTGTTTCTTGTTTTTTTGCCAACGAGCAGACTTTAACTTTGTTTTCTATTTTTAAGCCTTTTAAGATAGAAAAAGCAGCATTTAATTGTCCCTTGCCTCCATCAATTAAAATTAAATTAGGTAGTTCTAAGTTGTTATTGATTATTTCTGAATATCTTCTTGAGATTACTTCTTTTATTGCCTTAAAGTCGTTAATTTCTCCTTCCAATAGCGAGTTTAGCTTGTAAAGTCTATAGCTTTCTTTAAAGGGTATTCCCATTTTAAAAGTAACCATAGAAGCCACTGTCTCTTGCCCTTTAAGATGAGCAATATCAAATCCTTCAATTATTTTGGGAAGTTTGTCCATTTCTAGAAAAATTTTTAAACTCTCAAGTGCTTTGGTGCTTTTATTTTCGTATTCTCTTAAAGATAATTCGGCATTAGATATGGCCATTTCCATTATTTTTAAAATTTCTTCTGTTTCTTTGTAAATAATTTTTGTTTTTGTATTTTTAATTTCATTTATTAGTTTTTCAACATTTTTAGTGTCGATATCTTTGATAAAAATATAAATTTTGTCTGGTACTATCATATTAATAGATGTGTAATATTGAATCAAAAATTGTAAAATCAGCTCATTTTTTTTACATATACTCTCATCAAAGTTTGCATCTCTTTCAACCAATTTCCCATTTCTGTATTTTAATACTATTATTGTATTTACATTTTCTCCTGGATGAACATGTACATAGTCTATGTTTAAATTGTTGGTTTTTGTAACGATTTGTATTTGATTAATTTCTATTAAAGAACTTTTAATTTCTTTTAATTTGATAGCGTTTTCGAAATTTTCTTTTTGTATGGCAAGTTTTAATTTGGTATCAATTTGGCTTAATATTTCGGATATATTGCCGCTTAGTATGGATTTTGCCTTATCTAGTTCTTTTTGATATTCTTTTTCAAGGTTTTCCTTGTAGCATACTCCAAGGCACTGTCCCATATGGTAATATAGGCAAGGAGCATTGGATTTTTTTTTGCACTTTCTAATTTTAAATGTTTTGTTAATAAAATCTAGTACTTGGTCTAATTTTTTTACGTTGGTAAATGGTCCAAAATATTCGCTTTTGTCATTAATTATTTTTCTAGTTTTGAAAATTCTTGGATATTTTTCATGGGTCACTCTGACCATGGGATAACCTTTCCCATCTTTTAATTTGACATTGTAATCAGGTTTGTGAGTTTTTATTAGATTGCACTCTAGGAGCAATGCTTCGTATTCGCTATTTGTTGTAATAACTTCTATTGATTTTACATTTTTCATTAATATTTTGATTTTATGGCTATTTTTTTTTGAAAAATAACTTTTTACTCTTGATCTTAGATTTTTTGCTTTTCCAATATAGAGTATTTTTTTATTTTCATTTAGCATTTTATAGCAACCGCTTGTGGTTGGCAATTTTATTACTTTTTCGAATAAACTTGTTAGGCTCTCTTTCATAATGTCAGGTAGTTTTTAGATTTTAAAAATCATCTTATGATATAATATTGTATCATAATGCAGCTTGTTTTATGTTTTGAGGTATTTAAAAATATTAATAATAACAAATAAAAGGTCAAAAATGAGATTAATTTTAATGCTCTTGCTATTTTTTTTGTGCTTTTCTATTCTTTTATCTCAAGAATTGAAGTTAATACTTGATTCGAAAAAAAATTTTAAATTTATTCAAGATTCTAGCAATGTTACTTTTGAAAGGGATATGAGAGGTTTGCTTGGCATTTATTTGGATAGATATAAAGCTGTTTTAGATTTAAATAATATTGATTTGCGCTTAGAAATAGGAAGGGATAATAAATTAAAAGACACATCTTCAAATTATTTAGTTAGTGCAAAAAGTTTGAGAGTTTCAAATGAATTTCGAAATGTTTCTAATGGGTCTTTAATTTTTTATTCAAATCAAAATCCTGTTAAGTTTAAGCCGCTGACAAAGAAAGCTTTCTTTTTTTCAGGCAATACCGTTTCTGATTTTACTATTAAGTTTTGGGTATATCGAACAACTTCTGTTACAGGGGAAATTATTTTTAGTTGGGATGGTTATAAAAAGATTAATAATTTGTGGGTAGATCAGTCTATTAGATTAGAAAGTGATGAGGGAAATTTTGTTTGGGTTTTAAACAATGTCTTTTTAAAAGATAATAAAAGCCCTATCAAAATTAGAATGAAAAGTAATGATGATTTTATTCCAAAGAAATGGCATTTGCATACTTTAAGATATAGGCAAAAGGACGGCATGCTTGAATATTTGATAGATTCTAAACCTCAGGCAATAGAATATATAACGGATAATAAGAAGGAAGGATCAGGATATTTATTAAGTATTGGTAATTTTATTGATTTTACCTTGGGAACTTATTTTACTGGTGCGGTTGAAAATTTGGAAATACATAAAAGCTTTGAAGAGGTTAGTAATGCTTTTTTTTCAAAGAATATGGGATACATTATTACAGAGCCTATTAAACTTTCTAAATATTATTCTCAAGTATTATCTTTTGATGTTGATTCCAATGTTCCTAAGGATACAGAGATTGTTTATTATTACAGATTAGATAATAAGGTATTTTATGATACAGATAGTCATGGGAATATTAAAAAAAATTTAACTGGGGCGTGGATTCATTTTGATCCTAAAAAAGATTTTCCAGATTCAAAGATATCAAAATATATTCAAATAAAAGTTGAATTTTATCCTAGTGGAGATTCTGTAAGTAGCCCTTCTCTTTATAGTATGTCAATTACTTACGTTCCTGAAGCAGCGCCATTTCCTCCTGTGATAACAAAAGTTATTCCAGGCTCTAGAGAGGTTTTTATTGAATGGATTCCTGTTGTTAATAGCAATGTTGAAGGGTATTACATTTATATTGGCGTTGCTTCTGGTAATTATCATGGAAAAACCAGCAGTGTTTTAACTTCTCCTATTGATGTTGGAAATCAAACTTCTTTTAAGATTACAGGACTTGAAGATGGAAGACTTTATTATATTAGTATTGCTGCTTATAATTTGGATAAAAGTGTTAATAATACTTCTTTTTCAAAGGAAATTTCTGTAAGGCCTATGGAGATTTTTAAAAAATATGAATAACTTTAGTTTTGAGAAGGCTTTAAATTTTTATAAAGATGGTGATTTTAAAAGTTCTCTTGACAATTTAGATGTTTTTGATGAGAATTTTGATTCTCTTGCACTTAAAGCACTTATTTATTTCAAGAAAAAAGATTATAAGGCTCTTTTGTATGTTTTAAATACTTATCCTGTTGTTTTGAGTGAATATAATTTTTTAGTTAAACTCATAGATTATGGCAAAATTGAAAAAAATAAAGATGATTTAGGTCCTTTTGAGAATTATAATTTAGGTGTTTTTTATTTTAATTTAAAAGAATATGAGCTTGCTTTAAGTTGTTTTTTAAAAGCTAAAGAGCAAAAATCTGATTTTGTACAAGCTTTAAACAATAGTGCTGTCTTATTTGAAATGCTGGGCAACAAGGACGAGGCTTTAAAATTATTTTTTGAGGCTAGAGACTTGGATCACAACAATTCTCTAGTTAAGCTTAATATTTGGATTTTAAAAAAAAGTGAATCTCTTCAAGCAGCAAGTTTTTTAAAAGTAGATAAAATTTTTTTTGATGCCAATCTTGCTATTGTTGTTAATTATTTAATGTATTACTTCTATTCTATTGGGGAAGTAAGCAGGGCAATTAGGCTTTCTGAGGAACTTTTAACAGATTCTCATTATTCTAAGTATATTTGGCACAATAGGGCAACTATTTTTCATAAAATAGGCAACATGACTCAAGCCACAACATCATATGTTAAAGCCATTTTAAATTTTCCCAATATTTATACAATTTACAATATGCATATTGCAACAGTGGAACTTTTAAAATTTTCTCCTAAAAAGTCTATTGAGAGAATGGTTGATGATTATTCTAACCTAGATTTGATATATTTATATGCAACCTTATTTTTTCTTAGGAATCGTGATCTTGAAGATGCCTATTTTTACATGAAAAAACTTTGTGAACTTAATCCAGAGCCGTATTCAAAATTTTTAAAATTACTTGAGTCTAGTGAGGATATGTTAATTGAAACTCTGCTTGAAGAATTTGCAGTATCTTTAAGAGTAAATTGGTATTTAGAGTATTTATTTTTTATTGATAATTCTTTAAATTTAAGGGATCCCGTTTTTGTTTTTGATCACAATATGAGAGTAAATACATATATTTGGAAAATTAAAGACGAGTGCATTGAATTAAAATTTAGCAACAATGAAGAAAAAATGGTTCAAGAGATCTTGCACGAAGCATGTATTTTGCCCGAAATTGACATTTCTATTGGGGATTTGCAAAATTTAATAGAAGCTTATAAAGAGTTTAAAATAAATTACTAATATTTATAATTGATTTGGTTGACAATAATAATATCTCTAAGATAATATGTATTAATGTTATAGGAGAGATGCCAGAGTGGCCGAATGGGGCTTCCTGCTAAGAAGTTGTCCTTTTAAAAGGGGACCATGGGTTCGAATCCCATTCTCTCCGTAATTATTTAAATCTTGACAGCGTGTACTTTATTTATTAAAATTTGTTTTAGCTCTGGAGAGGTGGCAGAGTGGTTTAATGCTACGGTCTTGAAAACCGTTGTAGGTGTAAGCCTACCGTGAGTTCGAATCTCACCCTCTCCGTAATTAGCATTTGATTTTAAGTATTAAAAGTTGGAGTGAGGTTTTTTATTTGGCTGATATTCATTTTCTGTGTTTTCATGTATAGGGAATTGAAACTCAATTTTATCGCAGCCATTGCAGTCAATTGAGAATGGATCATAAAAAACTATAATTTGGTTATTTTTAAAGTAATACTTATATCTTGGAAAGATTGTTGTGAATTTTTTCCCCAATTCTTTTGGGCCGTGTTGTTCTTTAACATAAAAATTTTTAATTCTGCTTTTTAACTGTTCTTTTAATACGTTTATTAGAGAATCTAGCTGGTCTTTTGATATTATTTCTGAAATTTCTATTTTTTTATTTCCTTTTAAGTTTAAAGAATAATATCTCAAGAGAGTGTTTGATTCCTTTTCTCTGAAAGATTCTTTGTATAAAATAGACGTAATGCCAATATTTTCATTTTTAAATATTGTAAAGTTAGAAAAATAAAAATATTCATTTTTAGAGTTTTCGGGTTTTGATATTTTATTTTCGACATCTTTTTTCCATTTTTTTATAAGATTTTCAAATTCAAAGTTTGTATTTTCCATAAAGGGAATTTTTGCATCTATGTGGATAATATTATTGTTTTTTAGTATTTCATTTTTTTTAATATTTTTGGTTTTAATTTCAAATTCAAAATTAACTTTACTTGAGACTGATTTAGAACATGATAAAATAGACAATATTGAAAAAAAAATGATTATTTTAGTTTTCACAACTTCTCCATTTTCTGTTGAATGTTTTTATTGTAATAAATAGTAATTTTTATTACAATAAAAATTAATTGTTTGTGTCCATAGCTCAGTTGGATAGAGCGTTAGATTGCGATTCTTAAGGTCGGAGGTTCAAGTCCTCTTGGACACGAAAAGATTGTTAGTTTGGAGAGATGGCCGAGTGGCTTAAGGCGCACGCTTGGAAAGCGTGTATACAGTAAAATGTATCATGGGTTCGAATCCCATTCTCTCCGATTCCTAGGACCCGTACTATCAAGTATTGCCGAATCCCGTCAGGACTGGAAGGTAGCAGCGGTAAGCGATTTCTTTGATGAGTACGTAAGTCTTAGGTTTAATTTTGAGCCAAAATGCAATGCTTTGCTTTATGTTAAGATGTAGATTTATCTTTTTGAAATTTTCAGTTTTATTATACTTTTTAGAAAGCTTTTTTTTGTTAGATATTTTTTATGTTTCATAAAATTCTTTGTTAGCTCTTTTAAAGCAGTAGTTTTGAGATATAAATATGTTGTATATTATATATTTACTAATATTTAACTTATTAAAGCATAGGGAGGTAAAAAGTTAATGGCGTCTTCAAGAGGCACCGCTCTTAAGAGGCGACCCAGAGATTTCAACTCTCTTGAAGGGCAAGACTTTGTTGTTGAAACTCTAAAGCATTCTATAGAGAAAAATAAAATAGCCAATGCTTATATTTTTTCAGGGCCAAGAGGTGTTGGCAAGACTTCATCAGCTAGGGCTTTTGCCAGATGCTTAAATTGCAAGAATGGTCCGACAGTTGTGCCATGTGGGGAGTGCAGCAATTGTAAATCTATTGAGAATGACAGCAGTCTTGATGTTATTGAAATTGATGGTGCTTCAAACACTTCGGTCCAAGATATTAGACAAATCAAAGAAGAGATAATGTTTCCTCCTGCAATTTCTAAATATAGAATATATATTATTGATGAAGTTCACATGCTTTCCAATTCTGCTTTTAATGCTCTTTTGAAGACAATTGAAGAGCCCCCAAATTATATTGTTTTTATTTTTGCCACTACAGAATCACACAAGCTTCCAGAGACAATAAAAAGCAGATGTCAACATTTTAGTTTTAAGCTTTTATCTTTAGAAAAGATTTATAATATGCTTAAGAAGGTTTGTTTGGAAGATCATATTAAATATGAAGATGAAGCTTTAAAATGGATTGCATATAAAAGTAGCGGTAGCGTAAGAGATGCGTATACTCTTTTTGATCAGATAGTTTCTTTTAGTGATTCTAACATTAAATTAGATCAAATAAGATCCAAGATGGGTTTAACTAATGATGAATTTTTGGAAAAGTTGTCAGTTAGCATTCTTAGTGAAGATGTAAAAGAGTTAATTTGTGTTCTTGATTCTATTTTTTCATCTGGAGTATCTTATGAGCAATTTCTTTTAGATTCAATTGAATTTTTTAGAGAGGCATTATTTTTAAAGATAGGTATTAAAAATTTTGAGTTTATTGGAATTAAATCTGAGGATTTGAGAAAAAAATTAATTGAGTTTGATTTGAATTATCTTGAGAGAATTATTGTTGTTTTGCTTGAAACTTACAGGGATTTGCAATTTTCGGTTAATCCAAGATATGAGCTTGAGATTAATTTTATTAAAATTTTAAGACTTAAAAATTATGTTCCAAATCATATTTTAATAAATCAAATTCAAAATCTTGAAGACAATTTGTTAGAAAATATTGCTATAGATTCAAACAATTTTGATGTTTTAGAAAATAATAAGAGCGAAGATGATTTGGCTTTTATTCCAGCAAAATCTAGTTTAAAATGTGGATTTCCCGAAGTCGGATCTTTAGGAAAAGAGGAAATCGATCATGATGAAAATTTGTCAACAAAAATTAATAAAAATTTTATAGAAACCAATAGTATTGACGAGATTGATGAGATTTTTATTGAAGATGATAATCCAAGTAAAGCAAATGATTTTATTGATATAAGAGATAAATTTATTTATATTGTTTCAAGATATGTTCAAACTTTAGTTCATTCAGGAGAAGTTGCTATTGATAACAATGTTCTATATTATAAGGTGTTTAGCGAGTTTGAATATAATGAGCTTAAAAATTATAAAGGTGAGATAAGATCTGAATTTTATAAAGAATTTCCCAATTTAAGCATTGTGTTTCAGAAAAATTTTCAAAGCCTTGAAAAGGATTTTGAAAAATTAGAAACTGTAAAGAATATTTTTGGAGCAAGTGAAGTTCTGGAGGGATAAAATATGGCAGTAAATCCATTAGATTTTTTAAAAAATATGTCTAGCGTTAAGGATAATATTGATAGTATTAAAAAGGAAATTTCTAAAATTACGGTTTGTGGTAAAGCGGGTAGCGATATTGTTACTATTGAGATGGATGGCGAATTTAATGTTAAAAAAGTTTCAATCAATAAGGAATTTTTTGATGATTTAGACAATGATGCTTTTGAGCAAATGGTTAAATCTGCTTTAAATGATGCTGTTTCTAAGGTTAAAGAAGAGATAAAATTAAAAACCATGGGAGTTCTTCCTTTTGGAATGTAGTTTTTAATTTTGTAAAAGTTATATTTTGATTTTTCAATATAATGTTAAGCGCTTTATAACTTGTAGTATTCCATATAAATGTAATTAATCAGATATAATTTTTGTATTGAGCAAGTGTTTTTATTTATTTAATTTTTGTTAAATAAATATCCTAAATTTTAGGAGGATTTATGTCAATGTTATTGCAAAAAACTTTATGTATTATTAAGCCAGATGGAGTTAGGAGAGGTTTAATTGGTGATGTAGTTTCTAGATTCGAAAGAGTAGGTTTAAAGATAGTTGCTGCTAAAATGCTTATTGTTGATGAGAGTTTAGCAAAAAAACATTATTTATATGATGATATTGTCTTTAGGCATAGTGAGGCGGTTTGGAATTCTTTAATTAGATTTATTTCAAATTCCCCTGTTTTTGCATTTGTTGTTGAAGGGGTTGAAAGCATCGAGGTTGTTAGAAAGCTTTGTGGTGCTACTGAGCCAAAATTAGCTATTCC
The DNA here is from genome assembly GCF_000222305.1 of Borreliella bissettiae DN127. Taxonomy (GTDB): domain Bacteria; phylum Spirochaetota; class Spirochaetia; order Borreliales; family Borreliaceae; genus Borreliella; species Borreliella carolinensis. Next base: position 484,008 of record NC_015921.1, read on the forward strand.
TGGAACAATAAGGGGAGATTTTTCTTATCATAGTTTTAAGTATTCAAATGAAAAAGGTTTTTCGATTTACAATGTGATTCATGCATCTGCAAATGAGGCAGATGCTATTCGCGAAATACCAATTTGGTTTAAAGATAATGAAATTTTAAACTACAAAAGAGATGATGAATGTGAGCATTATTATTGTTAGTTTTTATAATCTATTTCTTAAAAGGAATAAAATGTAAATTGCCTTTATGCTAATCTAAAGTAAGAGCAATTTTTGTACTTTTGTTTGAATTTTTGTATTTTTAAGAGAATTCTTATGCTGAAGATTGTTCTTAAAAGCAGTGTTTTTGCTTTGATTTTGTGTTTTACATTATAATTGATTATATAAATAAATTTTGTTTGATAAAGTTTTTAACAGCGTGTTGTTACGTTTGATATATTGTCAATTAAAATAGGAAAAATTTCTATTCTTGTGAAAAATATTTATGAAAATACTTAGACTTTATTCGTTATTTTTATTTTTTTCTTGTACTTTCGATTATGATGAATATTCTAATAGATCTGATGCTGCCAAAAAGTTTCCTTCAATACAAATATTAGGAATCAAGTATTATGATGTTGTATACAATAAAGAGCAAACCGTTTTAGATTCTTTAAGTTTTAGCTATTTTAATGACTATAAAATTTATAAGGCAGAGAATGGAAGATTTTTGTATCATTCACTAGATAATGAGATTTCAGGAAAGTTTAATAATTTGGAAGGTTCTTATATTACAAAGGATTTGGATATGAGAGATTCTGTAGAATTTAAAATAGAAGATAAAAATAATTATTATTTGCTTAATTCAAATAGGCTTTTATGGAAGAATAAAGACAAGAAGTTGCAATCTCCTCCAAATGAGCTAGTATTAATTAGATTTAATCATAGCAAAATAAAAGGGAAAGGATTTTCTTATTTTTTAAAGAGCAATGTTTTTTATTTTGATTCTGGGGTTAAAGGAATCATGAATTGAGGGATTTAATTTTAATATGGATTTTTATTATTTTTGTTAACAATATTCAAGCAGCACGAATGGAATCCAGTCTTAAGCCCGAAAAACTTAAGGGAAGCGAAGAGAAAAATATTAATTTCACCTTTAAGTCAGATTTTGCACAAGGCATAGTGTCTTCTTTTTATAAAAAAATTGTTTTAAAAGGAAATTCAGAGGTTATTTCCTTAGATTTTAATCTTAGAGCAGATGAAATTGAAATTTATGGAGAAAATGGCTCTTATCTTGAAGCTAGAGGAAATGTTTTTTATAAAGATTATAAGAATAAGATGCATGTTAAAGCTCAATTTTTGTTTTTTAATAGAAAATTGGATAATTTTTATCTGCAAAAAGGGGTTGAGCTTGAAGACTTAGAAAACAATATGCTTATTAAAGCAGAAAGAGTTGAAGGCAGCAATAAAGCTAATGTTTATATTATGCAATATTCTGTTAAAATATATAAGGATGATACTTTTGCAAGAGCTGAGAATGGGACTTATAATAAAGAAGAAAAAGAAATGATTCTTGAGGGGGTTCCAGTAATTTACCAGAAAGACAACTATTATTCTGCTTCAAGAATAATTTTTAATACAAAAACTAATAGGTATAAACTTGAGGGAAGTGTTGAGGGAGAGTTTACTCAAGTTGAGAATGATGTTTCTGAAGAAAAAAAATAAAATAAAAGAGATTAAGGAAAGTCTTAACCTTAATTCTATCAACAATGTTGTTTTAAAAGCAGACAACATTATTAAAAAGTATGGTGAAAAGTTTGCCGTTAATGGTATTACGATTGACATTCATAAAGGTGAGGTTGTGGGGCTTCTTGGTCCAAATGGGGCTGGCAAAACAACAACATTTTATACAATTGTAGGTTTTATTAAGCCTAATGCAGGCAAAGTTTTAATAAATGATTATAATATTTCATCTCTTAATATGTATGAGCGCGCACGAATAGGAGTTGTATATCTTCCCCAAGATGCTTCAATTTTTAGAGAACTTACAGTTGAAGAGAATATTATGGTTGCTTTAGAGAGAAGGGAAGATCTATCTAATGCTGAGCGCAAGATAGAACTTGTGAATTTGCTTAAAGAATTTGAGATAAAAAGAATACAAAACCAAAAAGCTTATACTCTTTCTGGTGGAGAGAGAAGGCGAGCAGAGATAGCAAGAGCTTTAGCTGTAAATCCCTATTTTTTACTATTAGATGAACCTTTTGCTGGTATTGATCCTATTGCTATTGGGGATATAAAGAATATAATAAAAATTTTAAAAGAGAGAAACATAGGCGTTCTTATCACTGATCATAATGTAAGAGATGCTTTTGATATAATCGACAGAGCTTATATTGTTTATCAGGGGCAAGTGCTTGATGCGGGTGGTGTTGATTATATAATAAGTAGTGAAAAAGCTAAAAAGCTTTATTTGGGAGAAGAATTTAGATTATGAAAACAATAGATCATGAACTTTATTATGAATTTAAGATAGCTGATGATGTTAAAATGATTTATACTAAAAAGCCCTTTAATCTAAATTTAAAAGAACTTAGTAATGATAATTTCAACTTTGTTCCTAAGTCTAAGAAAATAAAATATTTAAAGCAATTGCATACAGATATTATTTATAAAGTTGAAGATGATTTTATTAATTTTCAAGAAGGAGATGGTCTTATATCTACTTCTTTAGATGTAGCTCTTGTTGCTTACTTTGCAGACTGTCTTCCGATATACCTTTATGATTCGGTGAAAAAAATTATAGGACTTATTCACAGCGGATATAAAGGAAGCTTTAATTTGATTATTTTAAAAATGTTGTTTATGTTTGAAAAGATGGGATCAACTTTTAAGGATTTGAAAATTGTTTTTGGGCCTTATAACAGATCTTGTTGTTATGAAGTTTCTGAAATTTTCTTAGAAGAAGTAAGTAATAAATTTAGCAAAGGTTTATTAAATGCTTCTTTTGTTACAAGAGATGGTAAAATGTACTTTGATAATGCTAGTTTTAATTTAAATTTACTTTCTAGTTTTAATTTAAATATTTATAATTCAAAGCTTTGTACGTATTGTTTGAAAAATCTTTATTCTTATAGAAGATTAAGAGAAAGTCAAAGTTATGCTTTAATTTGGAGAATTTAGTTTGAACGTAAGAGATTTATCTTTTAAGCTTAATTCAATTTTTGATATAAATAAATATGAGCATATTGATAAAAGTTTAAACGGGCTTCAAGTGGGAAATTTTAATGCCAAGGTTAACAAGGTTGCTTTTGCTGTTGATGCTAGCTTTTCAACTTTAAAAGAAGCGAAAGGAAATGATTTTTTAATTACCCATCATGGTATTTTTTGGTCAAAAAAAGAGCGCATTGTTTCTAATATGTATGATAAAATTAAATTTTTGATTGATAATAATTTAGCTCTTTATTCGGTGCACTTACCTATGGATGCTCATTCTGTTTATTCGCATAGCAAAGTGTTCTCAGATTTTTTAGGATTAAAAAATTCTTTTGTTTTTGCAAATTATGGGGGTGTTAATTTAGGAATTATTGCTGATTCTGTTTTTAGCTTTTCTGAAATTTTAGAAAAAATCAAAAATCAAAATAAACATATTCTTTTTTCGAAAAAGTTTAAAGAATCGGTGAATAAGGTTGCGATTGTTAGTGGTTCTGGATACTCTTTTTTTGAAGAAGCTTTATGTCATAATGTAGACTTGTTTATAACTGGTGACACTTCTTATCAAATATATTCTTTGGCAGAAGAATTCGGTGTGAACTTGATTTTTGCGGGGCATTATTTTACTGAAACTTTTGGTTTAATTAAATTAATGGAAGATTTCAAAATTCAAGAAGATTTAGAGGTTAAATTTATTTGTAAAGATACTAATTTATAAGGATTTTTGTATGGGCGCTAAAAGTAAGCAATATTTCAATATTTTTGTATTTATTATTAGTTTGATTTTTTTTGATCAACTTTCTAAGTATTTGGTTGTAAAGTATGTCAAATTGGGTTCAATATATTTTTCTCTTTTTGATGATTTTTTTAGGATAATACATGTAAGAAACACGGGCATTTTATTTTCTATGGGTTCTAATATCCATTATAGCTTGAAAAAAATTTTTTTTCTTGCAATGCCTCTTTTCATTTTAATATTTGTTTTTTATCTTTCTTTAAAAGAAAAAAATTGTATTGCTAAAATCTCACTTTTATTAATTTTTTCAGGAGGAGTTGGAAATGTTATTGATAGATTGTTTAGACCTTATGGGGTTGTAGATTTTTTAGATTTGAAATTTTATGGAATTTTTGGACTTGATAGATGGCCTACTTTTAATTTTGCAGATAGCTATGTTGTTATAGGTATGATTTTATTTTTGGTTTATGATTTTTTTATAAAAAGAAAAGCGCTTAATAAATGAAGATTTTGAGTTTTATTTTATGCATGTTAATGAACTTATTTTTTATGTTTTTAGTGTTCTTTTTCGAGTTTTTTTTAGTTGTTAAATTTAGCATTATTGTAAAACCTTATTTACAAGTTATATTGATTTTTATGATGATTGTTTTTGCTGTTTTTGCGGGGTATTTTGTGTCAATTTTTATTGTAAAAAGTTTTCTTATTAAGTTGTTTGAACTAGATCAATAAAAAGAGAGGCTTTGTGTCTTTAAGGGTTTTAGTTGCTGGTGAGGTTGTCGGCAAAGCTGGGATTATTGTTATAAAGTCCTTTTTATCATCCTTTAAGCCTGAAAAAAAGATCGATTTTGTAATATCTGGCAATAATTTTACTACAGGTTTAAGGGGTCTTGGCAAGAGACATGCCTTTTTATTAAAAAAGTATGGAATTGATGTTTTGACTTTAGGTGAAAATGCTTTTGCAAGGACTGATTTGTCTGATGATCTTGATAAGTATAATTTTATTTTAAAACCTTTAAATTGTCCTGCAAAATTAAAGGGATATTCTTATTTTATTTATAATATTAATGGCAAAAAATTAGCTGTGATTAGAATTGTCGGTCAAACAGGAATAACCAAATATAAATTTAATCATCCTTTTTATAGTTTTGATTTTTTTTATCAAAGAATCAAAATGCAAACAAATAATATTATTGTTCTTTTTGATTCAAATACTACAGCTGAAGTTAATGCTTTGTTTTTTTATTTAAAATCAAGAGTTAGTGCTTGTCTTGGAACCGGGAAAAGGATTTTAACAGCTGATTTGAGAATTTTAGATAATACTGCTATTATAACTGATTTAGGCAGAGTTGGGAGTTTGGACAGTGTTATTGGATATTCTCCCGATTTAGAGGTGGATAAATTTTTGAAAGGATTTTTAAATCAGAGATTTGATGAATCTTGGGAAGGCCTTGGTTTTAACGGCGTTTTAATTGATATTGATGAGAATGGGCATTCTTTTTCTGTAGAGACTGTTAGAGAATATATAGATTGTAAGTCAAGTTTAAAAGATATGGATATTGTTTGATATTTATATCTTTAGATATTCTTTAAATTTTAATAATCTTATCTGTGTGATTTAATTTTATTAAGTCTTTATGTATAGGAGGATTTATTGTGTATAGCTATATTGTAGAAGGTGGTTATAAGATAAGTGGTCAAATTACAGCTAGTGGGAATAAGAACGCTGCTTTGCCTTGTATTTTGGCTGCTTTACTTACTAATGAAGAGGTTATTTTAGAAAACATTCCTAATATTAATGATGTAAAAGTTGTTTTAGATATTTTAAGTGATATAGGGGCAGATATTGTAAGAGAGGGGAATACTTTAAAAATAAAAGTTTTAAATATTGTAAAAACAGAAATAGATTCCTCTCTTACGGATTTAATTAGGGCTTCCATACTTTTATTAGGACCTTTTGTTTCTAGATTTGGGGAAATAGATATGGCGCTTCCAGGAGGAGATGTAATTGGAAAGAGGCGGCTTGATACTCATTTTTACGGACTTTGCAAGCTGGGGGCCAAATTAATTACAAAAGACGGAAGAATTGTTTTAAAGGCTAACAAGCTTGTTGGAGCTGAAATGTTTTTAGATGAAGCTTCAGTTACAGCTACAGAAAATATCATTATGGCCGCAGTTCTTGCTGAAGGAAATACCGTTATTATGAACGCTGCTTGTGAGCCGCATGTTCAAGATTTATGTAATATGTTAAATTCAATGGGTGCTAATATTTTAGGAATTGGTTCGAATATTTTAGAAATAAGAGGTGTAAAAAAATTAAGTGGGACTGTATTTAGAATAGGGGCCGATTTTATGCAAGTTGGTTCTCTAATTAGCCTTGCTGCATTAACAGGGGGTGAGCTGGAAATTAAAAAAGCAGATCCCCATCATTTCAGATTAATTAGGTATGTATATTCAAGACTTGGAATTAATTTTGAATATGACAGGGAAAATGTATATGTAAAAGATAAACAAGAATTAAAAGTTAAGTTAGATTTTGGTGGACATATTCCAAAAATTGATGATGGTCCGTGGCCGGCCTTTCCAACAGACCTTATGAGTATTATTATAGTCACTGCAACTCAAGTAGAAGGCATGGTTTTAGTTTTTGAAAAGATGTTTGAATCTAGGATGTTTTTTGTAGACAAATTAATAAAAATGGGTGCTCAAATTGTGCTTTGCGATCCGCACCGTGTAGTAGTTACGGGTAAATCTTCTCTTAAAGGCAATATTTTGTCTTCTCCGGATGTGCGAGCGGGAATGTCTCTTCTTATTGCGGCTTTTGTTGCTGAAGGTCGCAGCGAAATTCAAAATGTTTATCAAATTGAAAGAGGATATGAAGATGTAGCTAGTAAATTAATTAATTTGGGTGCAAAAATCAAGAAAGTTAAAAGTCAATAGCTTGTGTTGGGCTTTATTATATGTATGATTTATGGAAAATGTTTTTAATAGAAGATAAAGATAAAGTATTAAGAGATTGAATTATAAATGAAAATATATTACATTAATTTTTATTGTTGAGATTTTTTGTTATTTTATTTAGTTCGTCTGTAATTTAAAGGATTGTTAGAGTTTTAGTATTTTTATCTAATATTGTTAATTTTTTTATTTTATAGTTTAAAGATCTTAGCGTAAAAAATAATATTGAAAGATTGATAAAAATTTGAATAGAGGTGTTTCTGATTTTGAATTTTTGTTTTTATAATATTAGTTATTCTTTTAAATAAAGTATTTATTTTTCTACTTTAATTTGTAAGAATGGTTTTAATTTTTCTGTTTTTGGTTATGATTTTTTTAGTATTGCGGGTTAATAGGTTTTATTTATATCTTAATCATTTAATGCATAACATATTGACTGTTAATGGTTTTAACATTGTATATTAATTTTTAATTTTTGAAATTAAAAATTAAATACTTTTTTATTATTGATGAATAAATTTGAGTTTAGATTTTTTATAAAAAATATTTTAGATAAGGATAAAATTTTATGTCTACAAATAAGAGTAAGACTAGAGAATTAATATTAAATGGTAATTTATATAAGGTTCTTTTTTTAATAAGTTTTCCTATTGTTATAACCAATATTATTCAAGCTTTTTATGATCTTACCGACATGTTTTATGTTGGCAAGCTTGGAGCCATGCCTTTGTCAGCACTTTCGCTTGCTGGTCCTGTAAATTTTTTTATTATGGCTATTGCTATGGGAATGGCTACAGGAAGCATTTCTTTGATGTCAAAATGCATAGGAGAGGGAAATTTTTCTCGTTTTTCAAGGTATGCAGGGCAACTTATTGCTTTAAACTTTGTTTTATCCTTATTTGTTACTATTTGTGCTTTTTTTTTTATTGATCATCTTTTAGATTTGCTGGGTGTAAAAGGTGAGCTTAAAGAACTTTCAAGAGTTTATTTTTATGTGACAATTTTTGGAATACCTATTATGTTTTTAAGTATTTCAATTACATATATTTTAAATGCCCAAGGAGAAACTATCCTTTCAATGATAATAGTTATATTTGCTAATATTGTCAATTTTATTCTTGATCCAATTTTAATATTTAGTTTTAATATGGGTATTACTGGGGCTGCTTGGGCCACTTTATTTTCAAAATTGTTAACCGTTGCTTTTTATTTATTTTTGACCTATAGGCTAAATTATGGATTAAAAATTTATCTGAAGGACTTAGTGATAGATATAAGATCCATTAAGGAAATTGTTAATCTTGGACTGCCTTCAACTTTTGGACAAATAATGGTTTCGTTGTCTTTTTTTATTTTCAATTATATAGTTATTGATATTAGTCCAAAATTTCTGGCTGCGTATGGACTTACAAACACTATTATTTCTTTTTTATTTCTTCCTGCTATGGGAATTGGTACCGGAGTTATTTCAATTGTTGGTCAAAATCTTGGTGCCAAGAAAATCAATAGGGTGGGAGAAGTTTTGAAAAAAGGGTTTTTTATTTCTTTAGCAATTTTATTAATAATAAATTCAATTGTTATTTTTAATAAACAGTTTATACTAAGGCTGTTTACAAATGATTTAGAAGTTTTAAATTATGCTAATAATTATTTATTGTTAACAACTATTGGTACTTTTGGATATGGATTGCAGCAGGTATTTTTTGGAGGACTTATTGGGTCTGGCAGGACAAAAATTGCAATGATTGTTATTTTTATTAGGTTGTGGCTTATTCGTCTTCCAGTAGTTTTTATTTTTCAATATTTTGGCATAATTGAAAATTCTTTAGGTTATGCTTTTATAATTTCAAATTATTTAGCAATTATAATTTTAGTTGCAGTTACTTGCACTCGTTATTGGACTAAGCCCATTTTAATTAAAAAATACAAATAGTAATGAAGATTTATATATGTATTTTACCAAAGGAAATAGTTGATTTGTCTTTAATAATTTTAATATTTTAATTTTAAATCATTTATTTTTTGTTATTGTTTTTCAAAAATATATAATGTGTTTTTTCTTTTGGTGTTGATTTTAGTTTTTAAATGGAAAGTTTTTGTCTCAAGTCCATTAAGTTTTTCTCTAATTAACTCGCCTGTTTTGCTGCCTTCTTTAAAAATTGCCAATGAATTTGCATTTATATCTTCTTTGCTTTTGTTTTTAAGAGTAATTATTAGATTATTTTTGCTGTCGGATTTGTAGTTTACTATTTCTATTTTTTTGTTGGTTTTTATAGTGCTAATAAGATAGGTAATTTCTTTTGCATTTGCTTTTGATTTTATTGTACTTGTTTTCATACAAGATGCAAAAACAATTAAAATGCCATAAATTGTAAGTATTAGTAGTAATTTAAGCTTAAATTTTTGAGATTTCATCATTTTTATTATATTTTTTTATTTGAGTAGTGTTAACCTTTTTGATAAATAAAGGCGTTTGACCAATTTTAATTAGCTGTTAGATTTCAAAAACTATTTACTATTGCTTTGAATTTTGTGCTTTTCTTTAATGAATATGAAGTTCATGTTAATTTTTGGTGCTATTGTATGTGTGGTTAATTGGGTTTAAAAGTTCAAGTGTATTGACTATATTTTATAAAATGTGTAGAATTTTAAAGCTATTAAAATTTTTTAGAAAAACACGTGTAGTGCGGGTCAATTTCTAAAAATTGATTTTTTTATTTTTTTGATTATTTGTAGCTATTTTCTTATTTAAATAAGAAAAAATTCGTTTAAAACTTTTTAAAGAAATTAAATGTAAGTAGCTATTTAGAATGTGAAATTTAGGAGGTTAGTCATGGCAAAAGAAGTTTTTCAAAGAACAAAGCCACACATGAATGTTGGAACAATAGGTCATGTTGATCATGGTAAAACAACATTAACAGCGGCTATTAGTATTTATTGTTCAAAAGTAAATAAAGATGCAAAAGCATTAAAGTATGAAGATATTGATAATGCGCCCGAGGAGAAGGCAAGAGGAATAACAATTAATGCCAGACATATTGAGTACGAAACAGCTAATAGGCATTATGCTCATGTGGATTGTCCAGGCCATGCTGATTATATAAAAAATATGATTACAGGAGCAGCTCAAATGGATGCAGCTATACTTTTAGTTGCTGCTGATAGTGGTGCTGAGCCTCAAACAAAAGAACATTTGCTTCTTGCTCAAAGAATGGGAATAAAGAAAATAATAGTTTTTTTAAATAAATTAGACTTAGCAGATCCTGAACTTGTTGAGCTTGTTGAAGTTGAAGTTTTAGAGCTTGTTGAAAAATATGGCTTTTCAGCTGATACTCCAATAATAAAGGGTTCGGCTTTTGGTGCTATGTCAAATCCAGAAGATCCTGAATCTACAAAATGCGTTAAAGAGCTTCTTGAATCTATGGATAATTATTTTGATCTTCCAGAAAGAGATATTGACAAACCATTTTTGCTTGCTGTTGAAGATGTATTTTCTATTTCGGGAAGGGGCACTGTTGCTACTGGGCGTATTGAAAGAGGTGTTATTAAAGTTGGTCAAGAAGTTGAAATAGTTGGTATTAAAGAAACCAGAAAAACCACTGTTACTGGTGTTGAAATGTTCCAGAAAATTCTTGAGCAAGGTCAAGCGGGGGATAATGTTGGTCTTCTTTTAAGGGGAGTTGATAAAAAAGATATTGAGAGAGGACAAGTTTTGTCAGCTCCGGGCACAATTACTCCACACAAGAAGTTCAAAGCTTCAATTTATTGTTTAACTAAAGAAGAGGGCGGTAGGCATAAGCCATTTTTCCCAGGATATAGACCACAGTTCTTTTTTAGAACAACCGATGTTACTGGAGTTGTTGCTTTAGAAGGCAAAGAAATGGTTATGCCTGGTGATAATGTTGATATTATTGTTGAGCTAATCTCTTCAATAGCTATGGATAAGAATGTAGAATTTGCTGTTCGAGAAGGTGGAAGAACTGTTGCTTCAGGAAGAATTCTTGAGATATTGGAATAGGTTAAGAAACTTTAAGGATATATTTAATACTCTCTAAAGTTTAGGAGAATAAATTGATTGCTAAAGATAAGATACGCGTAAGATTATTTAGTTTTGATGTTAAAATATTAGACCAGAGTGCCGAATCTATTGTTAAAGCTGTTCAGAAGGCCAAGGCTCAGATTAAAGGCCCAATTCCTTTGCCGACAAAAATAAAAAAATATACTGTTTTACGTTCTCCTCATGTCAATAAAAAATCAAGAGAGCAATTTGAGATGAGAACTCATAAAAGGCTTATTGATATCTTAGAGCCCACTTCTGCTTTAATGGATTCTTTAATGAAATTAGAGCTTCCAGCAGGTGTTGAGGTAGATATTAAGCAGTAAATGATATTTTAAGTATATGAATTTGAGGTGTTTTAATGTTGGGATTGATTGGAAAAAAAGTTGGCATGACTCAGATATTTCAGAAAAATGGCATTGTGGTTCCTGTTACTGTTATAGAGTTTCAGCCCAACTATATTATAGGGAAGAAAACAGTCGATAGAGATGGTTATAGCGCTCTTATAGCAGGTTCTGTTGATCTTAAGAGTTCTAAAGTTTCAAAGCCTATAAAAGGTCAATATAAAAGTTTAAAAGATATTGAGCCTAAAAAATATGTGATAGAGCTTAAGGGGCTTGATGGGTATGATGCTGGGGATGAGATTAAGGTTGATGTTTTTAAGTCTGTTAAGTATGTAGATGTTACAGGTACTACTAAAGGCAAGGGTTTTCAAGGGGCTATGAAAAGGCACAATTTTAGTGGTGGGCCATCTTCTCATGGATCAAAATTTCATAGACATCTTGGTGGAACAGGACAAGCTACTACTCCTGCAAGAACATTTAAAGGGACCAAAATGGCTGGTAGAATGGGTGGAAATCAACAAACTATTCAAAATCTTGAAGTTGTTTTAATTGATGAAGAAAATAGAGCCCTTCTAGTAAAAGGGGCTGTGCCTGGTGCTAAGGGTTCTTTTGTTGTTGTTAAGAAATCTAAAAAGTAGGTATTTAGTATGGAAAGAAAAGTTTTTTCTAAAGATGGGAAAGAGATTGGAACTATAAATTTGGATGATAGAGTTTTTAATATAGAAATTAGTCATGGGTCTATTTATAATGCTATAAAAAATGAGTTGTCTAATCTTAGGGTTGGAACATCTTCAACTAAAACCAGATCAGAGGTTAGGGGGAGTTCTAAAAAGCCTTGGAAGCAAAAAGGAACCGGTAGAGCCAGGGTTGGTACAAAGCGAAATCCAATTTGGATTGGCGGAGGCATAGCATTAGGGCCAAAGCCTAGGGATTATAGCTATAGATTGCCTAAAAAGGTAAAAAAGCTTGCATTTAAGTCTGTATTAAGTTTGCGGGCTGCTGATGAAAATAGTTTTAAAGTTATTGAGAATTTTAATATTGAATCTGGAAAAACTAAAGATCTTGCCTTAATAATAAAAAATTTCGCAAGTTTTAATGGTAAGGTGGTTGTTCTTTTGGGCAATGATGATCAGATGATAAAAAGGGCCGGTAAAAATATAAGAGATTTAAAGATTTTATCTTTTGATAAACTTAGGGTTGTTGATTTATTTTATGCTAAGAATTTAATAGCTTTAGAATCTGCTGTTAACAAGCTCAATGAGTTTTACATTAAATAAAAAGGATGTTGAGGATAAGTATGAAGGCTTATGATATAATAGTTTCACCTATGCTTACTGAAAAAACTAATACTCAAAGGGAAAGTATTAATGTTTATGTTTTTAAGGTTAATAAAAGGGCAAATAAAAAAGAGGTTGGTGCAGCAATAAAAGAACTTTTCAATGTTACTCCAGTATCGTGTAATTTGCTCAATATTAAAAGTAAAGCCAAGGTTGTGGTGTCTAGAAAAGGGTATCCCGTAGGCAAAGGAAAAACTTCTTCATGGAAGAAGGCATATGTTTATCTCAAAAAAGAAGATAAAATAGATATTTTTTAGTGGTTTTGGAGAAAAATAAATATGGGTATTAAGACTTATAAGCCAAAAACTTCTTCTTTGCGCTATAAGACGACTTTATCTTTTGATGATTTGAGCAAAGGTAATGATCCTTTGAAATCTTTAACAAAAGGTAAAAAATTTAAATCGGGCAGAGATTCTTCTGGTAGGATTAGTGTTAGAAGAAGGGGTGGTGGGCATAAGAGAAGGTATAGGTTGATTGATTTTAATCGAAGAGATAAATTTAGCATTCCTGCTCGAGTTTCGTCTATTGAATATGATCCTAATAGAAGTGCTAATATAGCTTTGCTTGTTTATAAAGATGGAGAAAAAAGATACATTATTTCTCCTAAAGGCATTAAGGTTGGAGATGTTTTGGAAAGTGGTCCGAATGCCCCAATTAAAATTGGCAATGCCTTGCCTCTTGAAAATATTCCTATTGGAAGAACTGTTCACAATATTGAGCTTAATGTGGGAAGGGGTGGACAGCTTGTAAGAAGTGCTGGTGGATATGCTATGATACTTGCTTCTGAAGGGAATTATGTCACTGTAAAATTATCATCTGGTGAGATGAGATTGATTTTTAAAAAATGTATTGCAACAATTGGTGAGATTGGAAATGAAGATTATGCCAATATTTCTATAGGTAAAGCTGGTAAAAGTAGGTGGCTTGGTAGAAGGCCCAAGGTTAGAGGTGTTGCTATGAATCCTGTTGATCACCCACATGGTGGTGGTGAAGGGAAAACCTCTGGAGGTCGCCATCCTGTGTCTCCTTGGGGACAGCCTACTAAGGGTTATAAGACTCGCAAGAAGAAGAGATATTCAGATAAGTTTATTATTAAAAGAAGAAATAAATAGGAGAGCATAGTGGCAAGATCTATTAAAAAAGGGCCTTTTATAGAAAAGAGTCTTTATCAAAAAGTTTTATCATCTTTTGGAAGTGAGAAGAGGGTTGTTATTAAAACTTACTCCAGATCTTCAACAATAATTCCTGAGATGGTAAGTCTTACTATATCTGTTTACAATGGCAAAACTTTTATACCTATTTATATTACTGAGGATCTTGTAGGGCATAAGCTTGGCGAGTTTTCACCTACAAGGATTTTTAGGGGGCATGCTAAGTCAGACAAAAAGGGAAGGAAGTAGGTAGTTATGTTGGTAGATAGAAGATATACAGCAAGGGGCAAAAATTTGCCCTCTTCTCCAAAAAAAGTTAGGCCGATAGCTGACAATATACGGGGGGAGTCTTATATTAAAGCTATTGCAGTGCTTTGTTCTATGCCTAATAAAGGAGCTAAGCTTTTAGAAAAAGTTGTTAAATCAGCAGCATCAAATGCGATGTATCACAATAAAAATCTTTCCGAAGATATGATATTTGTTAAAACAGTTATGGTTGATGATGGGCGTCGTCGTAAAAAGATTTGGCCTAGAGCCAGGGGTAGGGCTGACAGGCTTGTTAATAGAAATTGTCATATTTTTGTTGAAGTTGATGAAAAAAAAGATATTAAAGGATAAAGCATGGGCCAAAAAGTACATCCATATAGCTTAAGGGTAAAAATTAATAAGGATTGGAAATCAAAATGGTATTTTGATAAAAAATTGTATTCTGCAATTCTTCATGAAGACTTTTTAATAAGGCGAGAAATTATGAAGTTTCTTAAAGGGATTAAATTTGATATTTCTGATATAGAAATAATTAGAAATAATCCTCAAAAAGTAACAGTAGTAATTGTTACTCCAAGGCCCGGTTCTGTGATAGGGCTTAAAGGTTCTAATCTTGAAAAAATTGGTCAATTGTTAACTAAAAAAATTTCTAAAAAGATTAGCATTAAGATTAAAGAGGTTAAAAGACCGGAGCTTGATGCTCAAATTATTGCTAATGGGATTGCAAAGCAAGTAGAAAATAGAGCGTCTTATAGAAAAGTTTTAAAATCATCCCTTTCTTCTTCTATGTTAAAAGGTGCTCAAGGGCTAAAAATTAAGATTGCTGGTAGACTTGGTGGGGCAGAGATTGCTCGAAGCTTTGAGGTTAAGGAAGGTCGGGTTCCTTTGCATACTCTTAGAGCCAATATAGATTATGGATTTTCTGAGGCTCAAACCACTTATGGCATTATTGGGGTTAAGGTTTGGTTATTTAAAGGTGAAGTTTTGGGAAGACAAACCAATTCTGATGCTGGCCAGGTAATAAATAAAAAGCCTTTTAGGGAAAGAGGCGATGCTGTTAAAAATTTTGATAAAATTTTAAATAATAGAGAAAAGACTAATGAAAAGCAAATCAGGCTTTTGAATAAAAAAGATGGACTGTCTAAAGATGAAGTAGATCTTTTAAATAAAAAAAAACCTAGTTCGTCTTTTTCTAAAGAAAGAGACGATTTTAGCGAGCAGGATATTGGAGGATAATTAGATGTTAAGTCCAAAAAAAGTTAAATATAGAAAGAAGCAAAGAGGAAGATTGTCTGGAGAGGCTCAAAAGGGCAATAAAATTTCTTTTGGTGAATATGGACTTGTTTCTTTGGAAACAAATTTTATTACTGCTCGTCAAATTGAGGCTGCTCGTATTGCAATGACTCGTAAAATAAAAAGAGGTGGAAGGGTTTGGATAAGAATATTTCCCGATATTCCTTATACTAAAAAACCGGCCGAAACTAGAATGGGTAAAGGTAAGGGGGGTGTTGATCATTGGAATGCCCCTGTTAAGCTTGGTACCGTTATGTTTGAAATGTCAGGAGTTGTAGAAGAGCTTGCTCAAGAGGCAATGTCGCTTGCGAGCTCTAAGCTTCCAGTAAAAACCATGTTTGTTGTAAGGCGAGATTTGAGGTAATTATGTTGAAAAATTTTAAAAATTTTACTCTTGAGGATATGAAGGCTAAAAGGCTAGAATTAAAGAAGGAATATTTAGATTTAAGATTTAAA
Organism: Borreliella bissettiae DN127; assembly: GCF_000222305.1. Lineage (GTDB taxonomy): Bacteria > Spirochaetota > Spirochaetia > Borreliales > Borreliaceae > Borreliella > Borreliella carolinensis. The sequence goes on from NC_015921.1 coordinate 499,782, forward strand.
TCTGTTGTTGGTCATGTTGAAAATCCTTTAAAGAAAAGAGAGATTAGACGTGATATTGCAAGGCTTAATACAATAATTTATGAATATGAATTAGGTATTAGAAAGGTTTAGATATGGCAAGAGAAAATAAAAAAGAATTAATTGGTAAAGTTATTAGTGATAAGATGTCTAAGACTATAGTAGTAGAAATTGTTCAAAGAAAGATGCATCCAATTTATCACAAGTATTTAAAAGTTAGTAAAAAAGTTAAAGCACATGATGAAAAAGAAGTTTCAAGGGTTGGCGATAAAGTAAAAATTATTGAAGTTCGACCTATTAGTAAAGACAAAAGATGGTCTCTTGTTGAGGTTTTAGAAAAATTAAAATAGTTTTGATTTTTCTAAAGGAGGTTGATTATGATTCAGATGCAGACTTATTTAACAATTGCGGATAATACTGGTGGCAAGGTGGCTCAATGCATTAAGGTGCTTGGTGGTAGTAAAAGGCGTTATGCCAAAATTGGGGATATAATAACTATTGTAGTAAAACAAGCAATTCCTAATTCTTCTGTTAAAAAAGGAGATGTTTATAAAGCCGTAATTGTTAGAACTTCTAAAGAAGTAAGACGCAAGAACGGGACTTATGTTAGGTTTGATGATAATGCTTGTGTGATACTTGATGCTAATTTAAGTCCTAGGGGCAAAAGGGTATTTGGACCTGTTGCAAGAGAACTTAGGGATGCTAATTTTATGAAGGTAGTATCATTAGCTTCAGAGGTTATATAGCAAAAGGGGGTTTTGTGAAGACAAAGTTGAAGATAGGAGATAGCGTAAAAATTCTTTCTGGAAAAGATAAGGGAAGAATAGGTAAGATTGCTAGTATAAATAGAAAAAAAAATAAAGTTATTGTTGAGTCTTGCAATATGGTTAAAAAAGTCATTAAAGCTAGGACGCCCCAAGAAAAAGGTAGAATAATAGATAAAGAGGCCGCTATAGATATTTCAAATGTGATGATATTTGTTAAGGGAACTTCTTCAAGATTAGGCATTAGATTTGAAAATAATGAAAAAATAAGGTATCTTAAAAAAAATGGACAGAGGATATAGAGTTTATGAATTATGTTCCTGAATTGAAGAGGTATTATAAAGACAGCGTTATAAAAGAGCTTGTTAAGGAATTTGAATATAAATCTATAATGCAAGTTCCCAAGCTTGAGAAAATAGTAGTTTCTGTAGGCGTTGGAGAGGCTGTTAAAAATAAGAAGTTATTAGATTCTGCTGTTTTAGAGCTTGCTCAGATTACTGGTCAGAAAGCTGTAAAGACAAAAGCAAAAAAAGCAATAGCCGGGTTTAAAATTAGACAAGGGCAAGAAATAGGCGCTAAAGTTACACTTAGGGGTAATGCGATGTATGAATTTTTATATAAGCTTATTCATTTAGCATTGCCAAGAGTTAAGGATTTTAGAGGAATCAATGGGGATGCTTTTGATGGTAATGGAAATTATTCTTTTGGGATAACGGAGCAAATAATATTTTCTGAGATAGACTATGATAAAATAGAGAGAATATCTGGTTTAAATATTACAATTGTGACAACAGCTTCAAATGATAAAGAAAGCAAAGCTTTGCTTTTGAAATTTGGAATGCCGTTTAGTAATTAGGGGATTTATAAGGTATATGGCAAAAAAATCAATGATTATTAGGGCTTTAAGAAAGCCTAAGTATAAAACAAGGCAAAATAATAGATGTAAGTTGTGTGGTCGTCCAAGAGGATATTTGAGAGATTTTTGTATGTGTAGAATATGTTTTAGAAAGTATGCGTCTGAAGGATTAATTCCTGGCGTTTCAAAATCAAGTTGGTAAGGGAATTTTATGGCGATTACTTATTCAGTAGGAGACATGCTAACTAAATTAAGAAATGCAAGTAGAGTTAGGCATGGATCTGTAGATTTAAAGATGTCTAATATGAATAAATCAATATTAAACATTCTTAAAGAAGAGGGTTATATTAGGGATTTTAATTTTTTAGAAAAGGAAGGAATTGCTTTTATTAGGGTTTTGCTAAAGTATGACAGCAAAAGAAATCCTGTTATAAATAAAATAGATGCCATTTCCACTCCTGGTAGAAAAATTTATTCTTCATATAAAAATATGCCAAGGATAAAGAATGGATATGGAATATTAATTATATCTTCTTCTCAGGGTGTTATTACTGGCAAGGAAGCTAAAGATAAAAAAATAGGTGGTGAGTTGATTTGCTCAGTTTGGTAGTTTAATAGGGGGATGTATGTCACGTATTGGAAGACTTCCGATAAAGATTCCAGATGCTGTTAAGGTTGATATTAAAGACAACTTAGTAATAGTTGAAGGCATTAGGGGAAGATTAGTTCAAGATATAAAAGACAGTATTAATGTTAAAGTTGAGAATGGTAGTGTTATTGTTGACCGAGTTGTTAATGATAAAAAAGCAAAAGCTTACCACGGTCTTTACAGAAGTTTAATTTTTAACATGGTAAAAGGGGTGACTGAAGGATTTTCTAAGTCTCTTACTATAAATGGTATAGGATATAGGGTAGAGCAACAAGGCAATAGCCTTTTTTTAAGTCTTGGTTATTCAACTCAGTTTGAATATGTTGTTCCAGATGGTATTAGTGTAAAGCTTGACGGAAATACTAAAATTTCTGTTGAAGGAATAGACAAGTTTAAGGTTGGTCAAGTTGCTGCTGAGATTAGAAGTTTAAAAAAACCAGAGCCATATAAAGGAAAGGGCATTAAATATGATAATGAAGTTATTAGAAGAAAAGTTGGAAAATCTGGTGTAAAAAAATAAATTTTGGGTAATAGTTATGAAAAAAATAAAAGAAGCAGAACAGAGAAAGCTTAGACGTAAAAAAAGAATAAAGGACAAAATAGGGCGTGGAGTAGCTAGTAGGCCGCGAATTACCATATTTAAATCTAATAGGTATTTTTATGCGCAAGTTATAGATGATGCTAAGGGGCATACTGTTGCAAGTATTTCTACTATTGAAAAAAGTCTTAATTTAGGCAAAAATATTGATGATGTAAAAAAACTTGGAGAAGTTCTTGCTAAAAGGCTTAAGGATAAAAATATAAATAATCTTATTTTTGACAGAAATGGTTATAAGTATCATGGGCTTATTGCAAGTTTTGCAACTTCTTTAAGAGAGTTTGGTATTAATATTTAAGGGAGTGTATTTATGGTAGATGTTCAGGCTCAGAGAAAGCAGATAGAAAAATTAATATCACTCAATAGAGTTACTAAGGTTGTTAAGGGTGGGAGAAGATTCTCTTTTGCTGCTTTTATGGTTGTTGGAGATGGAGAAGGACATGTTGGTTGGGGCTTTGGTAAAGCCAATGATGCTAGTGATGCAATAAAAAAAAGTTTAACAAGCGCTAGAAAGAATTTAAGATTTGTTCCTATTAGAAAAGGAACATTGCCACATGAGGTTCTTGGTTGCTTTAAAAAAGCTAAAGTTTTAATCAAGCCGGCTACTCATGGTACTGGTGTTATTGCGGGGGGCCCTGTTCGTGCTGTAATGGAGGCTTTAGGAGTGCATGATATTTTGAGCAAATCTCTTGGCTCTAATAATTCTATGAATGTAGTAAAGGCGACTTTTAAGGCATTTGATTTAGTTTTGAATGCTGAAAAAGTGGCAGAAATGCGAGGAAAAACTTTGAAAACTTTATGGGGTTAATGTATGATTAAAAGGAAATTGAGATTACAACTAAAGAAAGCTAGGTTTAATGCTTCAAGGTCTAGATCTAAGAATAAATGTTTTATTAGAAGAATGGAAAATAATAGAAAAATTATTTCTAAAAACAATATTAATGTGCAAGTTTTTCTTGTAAGAAGTCTTATTGGGAAATTAAATAAAAAAGTCAAAGTTTTAAAAGCATTAGGTTTGAATAAAATAGGCGATAAAAAGGTGCATTTTTTAAATGAATCTATTAAGGGCATGCTTAACGAGACTATTAATATGATTTTAATAAGCGAGGTAATGTAATGTTTAACCTGTTAAAGCCTAAGGGAGCTAGTAAGCGACGTAAAATTGTTGGCAGAGGTTCGGGTTCAGGACTTGGTAAAACTTCTGGGAGAGGTCAAAAGGGTCAAAAAGCAAGAAATACTTCGCCAAGACTTGGATTTGAAGGTGGACAGACTCCTCTTTATAGGAGATTGCCAAGAAAAGGTTTTTCTAATAATGATTATAAATTGGAATATGCAATTGTTAGTCTTGGAGATATAGATAAAAAATTTAAGGATGGACAAGTTGTCAATTATGATACTTTGCTTGAAAATAAACTTATAAAAAAGAAAAATAAAAAAATTAAGATTTTGTCTAATGGTAAGCTTACAAAAAAAGTTTCTTTTGAGGTTTCTAAAATTTCTAAATCGGCTGAAAGTCTTGTAATAAAAATTGGCTGTACTATTAAATTGGTTTAAAGTGGAATAAAAATGAAAGAATTGTTTTTAAGTTTATTTACCGTTAAGGATTTGAGAAATAAGTTCTTATTTACTTTGTTTGTTCTTTTTCTTTTTAGAGTTGGTTCATATTTGCCGATACCGGGAATAGATTCTGTAGCTCTTAAAAGCTATTTCAAGTCGCAATCAGATTTTTCAATTGCTAATTATTTTGATTTTTTTTCAGGGGGAGCTTTTAGTAATTTTTCTATCTTTATGCTTAGTATAGGGCCCTACATTTCAGCATCTATTATTGTTCAACTTCTTGTTTATTCTTTCCCTTCTTTGAAAAAAATGCAAGAAGGGGATGGTGGGAGACAAAAGACTAAAAAATATACAAAATATTTAACAATAGTTGCAGCTGTAGTTCAAGGATACGCAACAAGCCTTTATGCTAAGGGTATTCCGGGTGCTGTTACCATTCCCTTTTATAGATATATATTTATTGCTATTTTAACGGTTACTACGGGAACATTTATCCTTTTGTGGCTTGGAGAGCAAATTAATCAAAGAGGTGTAGGCAATGGAACATCTTTGATAATTTTTTCTGGCATAGTGGTTAGACTTCAAGCGGCTTTGTTTAATTTATTTCAAAGTATGCAGGATCCCTCTCAAAATGTTAATCCTGTTTTTGTTATACTTATTATAAGCATATTTGTTTTAGTTGTTGTATTAATTATATATGAATACAAGGCTCAAATGCGAATTGCTATTCATTATGCTAGGGCAAATTCTAATAGCACAGTTAGTTCATATTTACCAATCAAGTTGAATCCATCGGGCGTTTTACCCGTTATTTTTGCCTCTGTTTTAATTACCCTGCCTTTACAAATTTTAAGTGGTTTTGCAGAAACTTCTTCTATAGCTAGGCAAATTTTATCTTATTTAAGGCCCAATGGTTTTTATTATACTTTTTTGAATGTAATTTTGATAATTGGATTTACATATTTTTATTCTAAGATTCAGCTAAGTCCTAAAGATATAAGTAATAATATTCGTAAGAATGGGGGTGTTATTCCAGGAATAAAGTCTGATGAAATGGAAAAGTATTTAGATGAAATTATGAATAAAACTTTATTTTCAGGATCTATTTTTTTGTCAATTATTGCAATTATTCCATTTTTAGTGCAAAATATTTTTAGATTTCCACACGATGTTTCTAGGATAATGGGGGGGGCTTCTTTGCTTATTATGGTAGGAGTTGCTCTTGACACATTAATTCATATTGATGCTTATTTGAAAACTCAGGGATTTTCTCATGGAAATAGAAAGAATTATGCATTTTTGCAAAAAATTTAGGAGTGTTTGATTATGAAAGTTAGAGTAAGTGTGAAGCCAATTTGTGAAAAATGTAAGGTTATAAAAAGAAAAGGTGTGTTAAGAATTATTTGTGATAATTTAAAGCATAAACAAAGACAAAAGTAAAAATTAGGAGAAATGAAATGGCTAGAATATCGGGAATAGATTTACCAAATAATAAACAGTTAAAGATAGCGCTTACTTCTATTTATGGTATAGGTAGAACAAGAGCTTTGGAAGTTTGCAATAAATCAAGTATTTCTCCAAGCAAAATTGCTAAGGATTTAGACAATGATGAGGTTAATCGACTTAGGAAGGTAATTGAGAGCGATTATGTTGTAGAAGGGAAACTTAGAAGTGAAGTTGCAATGTCTATTAAAAGACTTATGGATATAGCGTGTTATAGGGGTGTTAGGCATAGAAAAGGACTGCCTTTGAGAGGCCAGAGAACTAAAACGAATGCAAGAACTAGAAAAGGAAAAAGAAAGACTGTAGCTAATAAGAAAATAGCTAGCAAATAAAATAGTTTTTAAGATTTGGAGGGTAAGTTGAGCGCAAAATTATCAACTAATAGTAAAAAAAAAATTAAGAGAAATATCGGAGAAGGAAACGTTTATATACAAGCTACTTTTAATAATACTATAGTTACTGTATCTGATATAAAGGGGAATGCTTTAGCTTGGGCAAGTGCTGGTGGAATGGGTTTTAAAGGGGCTAAAAAGTCAACCCCATATGCTGCTCAAATAACAGCAGAGTCTGCTTTAAATAAAGTTAGAGATTTTGGAATTAATTATGTTCATGTGTATATAAAAGGGCCAGGCATTGGCAGAGAATCTGCAATAAGAGCTATTGGTTCGGTTGGTATGACTGTAAAATCGATTTCAGATATTACTCCTATTCCTCATAATGGATGCAGACCGAAAAAAACCAGACGAGTTTAGCTAGAAGGAGTTATGATGTCTGTGGAAAAATTTTTGAAAGATTTCACTATACCTGAAAAAATTGAATTTTTGAAAAGCCAAGGTGATGGATCTTATGGTAAATTTACGATATATCCTTTTGAAAGAGGCTTTGGGATTACTATAGGTAATACTTTAAGGCGAGTGTTACTTTCTTCTATTGAGGGATATGCTATTACTGCTATGAGAGTTCAGTCTAATAATAAAGACTCTTCGTCAAAGGTTGTTTTAAGTGAATTTGATTTGATTCCTGGAGTTTCTGAAGATACTCTTGAGGTTATTGCTAATATTAAAAATATCCATTTGAAACTTGGAGAAGGAGAGCAAAGCAAGACAATAAGCTTTAGTGTTAGTGGCAAAGATACCAATGTTTTGAAAGCTTCTCATTTTGAAAGAGATGGAGTTGAGGTTTTTAATAAAGATTTAGTTATAGCCACTTTATCACATGATGTGAATTTAGATTTTGAATTTCAAATTAATTATGGTAGAGGCTATGTGTCTTCTGAGCAAAATGCTAAATATTTAGAAGAAGTTAATGTTATTGCTTTAGATTCTATATTTTCTCCTATAGAGAAAGTTTCGTATTCTGTAGAAGATACTAGGGTTGGTCAAAGGTCAGATTATGACAAACTTGTAATGGAAATTTGGACTACTGGTGTGATTTCTGCCAAAGATGCCATCAAAAAGGCAGCATCAATAGTAAGAGAGTTTTTATTTCCCCTTGTTGATTTTGAAGACAATGTTAATACGTCTTTTGAAAAATCAAAATCAGAAAGTTCTGATTTACTTGATATGAGTATTGAGAGATTAAATTTGTCAGTCAGATCTTTAAATTGTTTAGCCAAAGAAAATGTTAGAACTTTAGGGGAACTTATTAGCAAAAGTGCAGAAGAGCTTTCTAAAGCTAGAAATTTTGGGAAAAAAAGTTTAGAAGAAATAATTGAAAAACTTGGTTCTTATCGATTATATTTGGGAATGTCTAAAGAAGATGCTCTATCTGTATTGAGTAAAAATGTTAAAATTTTTGAATAAAAGGAGAGTTTAGACTGTTTCATGAAAACAAAATTAGGTTTTAATAGATTAAGTAGGAAGGCCAGTCACAGAAGAGCACTTTTAAAAAATATGGTAATTTCTTTTTTTAAGTATGAAAAAATTTCTTCTACTAAGGCAAAATTGTTTGAAGTTAAAAGATTTGCTGAAAGATTAATTACAAGGGCAAAAGTTGATACTGTGCATAATAGGCGAGAATTATCAAAATTTATACATGATAAGTATATTTTAAATAAGCTGTTTACCAAAATTTCTCCTGTTTTTAGACAAAGAAGTGGTGGGTATACTCGGATGATTAAATTAGGAAAAAGATATGGAGATGCGGCTGAAATGGCTATCCTAGAATTAGTTGAAAAGCCTTTAAAAGTTGAATAATTAATAAATTTGAGCACACTGTTTTAAAGATTAAATTTTAAATTGCTTTTAAACAGCATAGGAGTTAAATGATATGATATATATTATTTTTTCTTCTATTTTTGCTGGCTTTATATTAGGATTTTTAATAAGAGTTTTTTTAGGTAGATTGTCTTTATTGGATTTAGAAAAAAATCTGAAAAAAGTAAGAGTAGAATCACAATTAGAGATAGAAAATGAAAGAAGGCAAATTATTGCTAATGCAAAATCTCAAATGCTTAAAGAAAAAAACCAGCAAGATAGGGATATAAGAGATCGGAAAAATGAGATTGTTAATCTAGAAAAAAGATTATTACAAAGAGAAGAAACCTTAGATAAGAGAATATCTGCTCTTGATAAACAGCAGTCTAGAGTTGATTTTAAAATTAAAGAATTTGAACAAAAAGAAAAAGTAATAAGAGAAAAAGAGGTCGATCTTGTTAAAAGATTGGAAAATATTTCTGGTCTTACAAGAGAAGACGCAAGAAAAATTGTAATTGAAAAAGTTGAGCATGAGTCGAAAAGAGATGCTCAAGTTATTATTAATAAAAGTGAACAGGAAGCGCAGCTATTAGCAGATAAGGTTGCAAAAGATATTTTAGTATCTACTATGCAGCGCATTGTTACAGAGGTAAGTTCTGAGTTTACAGTGGCTTCTGTTGAATTACCTAATGATGAGATGAAAGGTAGGATTATAGGTAAAGAGGGGCGTAATATTAGGGCTCTTGAGACTTTAATAGGAGCGGATATCATTATTGATGATACGCCTGAAGCCGTTGTTATATCTTGCTTTGATCCAATAAGAAAAGAGCTTGCTAAGAGGACTTTAGAAAGACTTGTTACAGATGGCAGAATTCATCCTGCTAGGATTGAAGAAGTTGTGTATAATGTTACCAACGAGATAAATAACATTATTCAAGAAGAAGGTGAGAAGGTGGTTTTTGACCTTAATATACATGGGCTTGATAAAAGACTTATTAGAGGGTTGGGAAGGCTTTATTTTAGAAGTAGTTACGGTCAAAATGTTTTAAGCCATTCTAAAGAAACGGCTATAATAGGAGAAATTTTAGCTAAAGAGATGAAGTTAGATCCTGTTGTAGTAAAAAGAGCATGTCTTTTGCATGATATTGGTAAAGGGATGGAAAGTATTTCCGATAATAGTGAGGGACACGCTATTACTGGTGCTGAACTTGCTCAAAGTTGCGGAGAGAGCGAAATTGTTGTTAATGCTATTGCTGCACATCATAATGAGGTTAAACCAGAGAGTCTTGAGGCCATTGTAGTTCAAATAGCAGATGCCATCTCTGCATCTCGTCCTGGAGCAAGGCGGGAAAGTTTAAATAACTATATAAATAGACTTAAAAGACTTGAAGACATTGCTTATAGTTTTGAGGGTGTTCAAAAATGTTATGCTATTCAAGCTGGTCGTGAAGTTAGAATTATTGTTGACAATGCTGTGATTAATGATGAAAAATCAATTTTACTTGCAAGAGATATTGCTAAGAAGATAGAAGCTGAAATGAGATATCCTGGGAAAATTAAAGTTACAATTATTCGCGAAACCAGAGTTATTGAATATGCAAGATAGCACTATTAAAACTTTGATAATTGGGGATATAATAGGCGAGAGTGGATTAAAAAAAGTTTTTTTTAATCTTAAAAACATTAAGAACAAATATAGAATAGATTTGGTAATTGCTAATGGAGAAAATTCTTCAAATGGCTTTGGAATAACTCCAGAAATAGCAAATAATCTTTTTAGATCAGGTGTTAATGTTATTACTACTGGCAATCATGTGTATTCTAATTACAAAATAAATGATTACCTAAATAAGCAAACATATATCTTAAGACCAAATAATTTTTCAGATTTGTTAGATGGGCATGGTTATTGTTTTTTAACTATTAAAGATGAAAAGGTTGCTGTTGTTAATGTTCAAGGGGTTTTAAATATGAATTTTATTGTTAAGAATCCTTTTGATAATACAAAAAAATTGGTTAATATGCTTAGTAATAAGACTAGAACCATTTTTGTAGATTTTCATGCTGAGAGCAATTATGAAAAGGAAAGTTTTGGATATTTTTTAAATGGTTTTGTAACAGGTGTGGTTGGCACTCATACCCATGTTATGACTCAAGATGAAAGAATATTGTCAAAGGGGACAGCCTATATTAGTGATATTGGGATGACAGGTGGATTAAATTCTGTAATAGGATTTAATCCCGATATTTCTCTTAAAGGCTTGCTTGAATATGTCCCCTTAAGAGCCGAAGTTGTAGAAGATGACATAATTTTACAAGGAGTTATTATTACTTCTAATTTAAAGACAGGCCGTGCTTTAAAAATTGAAAGGATTCAGAAATAATTTATTAAATATACTTTGCAAAAGGTATCCAGAAAAAACACGAGAAGAATTAATGATCTTAATTCTAAAAGGTAATATATATGTAAATTCTCATAAAGAAAAAAATCCTAAAATGTTAATAAACAAAACAAGTAAAATAGATTTAGTTGAGGATGCTTGTCAAACATTTGTATCAAGGGGAGGATACAAGCTTTTAGAGGCCCTTAAAGATTTTGAGATTGAAGTTAAAAATAAAATTTGTGTTGATGTTGGCTCTTCAACCGGCGGTTTTACCGATTGTTTGTTGCAGTGTGGGGCTAATTTTGTTTATTCAATTGATGTAGGAATTAACCAACTTTCTTATAAATTGAGAATTGATCCAAGAGTTAAAGTTTTAGAGAGAACTAATATTTTTGATGTTACAGAATTTAAGATTGTTCCCAATTTTGCTGTTGTAGATGTTTCTTTTAGATCGTCAATAAGTATATGTGTAAATTTAATAGATAAACTTTCTGATAATTTTATTATAGTTTTGATTAAGCCCCAGTTTGAGTTTAAAGGTTTAAATTTAGATATTAAAAATTTTAATGGTGTTGTTAATGGTAAGTATTTGAAAATAATTTTGCAAAGTGTAATTGAAAAATTCTATAAAAATAAATTACAAGTAAAAAATATATTAAAATTAAAAACCAAAGGTAAAAAAGGCAATCAAGAATTCATGTTTTTAGTTGTTAAGTCAAGTGTTTTAAATATTGCAAGTTCTATGCAATTGCTTAGCAATATTGAATTTTAATATTTGTCTAAAGTCTTTTTATTTAATATTTCTGAGAAATTCAAGTTTAATTCTTCAAGTATTATTGGATTATTTTCTATTGTTAAAATTATTCCATCAATTCCTTTAATTTCAAGACATGTTAAGGTTATTTGGGCGATTTGATTAATTATTCCTTCAATTCCGAAACTATTTTCATAAAATTCTTTAGATAAGTTTATTTTAGCAATTCCTTCGTTTAGGCTTAAATTTAAAAGCTTGGTTTTTATAGGGATTAAGCTTAAAAAATTATTTTTTAGCTCGTATTCATTTGGGCCTTTGATTAAAGATTTTAGTGTTTCTTCAAGAATATTTTTATCGTAATATATAGCTCTTTTTACAGTCTGTCTTAAAAAATAACCTTCTGGGGTTACTTTTATAAAATAAAGTTTAATAAATTTTTTGTTTTTAAGGTTATTATTTCTTTGGTTTTGCTTGAGTTCTTCTTCAAGTTTTTTTATTTCTGGTGGTTGGATTAAAAAACTTTCATTTTTAAGTATTTTTATATTTGTATTTTTATTGGTAGTTTTTTTAGCTCCAATTAATTTATTATCTTGTGTTTGGCTTGATTCGAATAACCCGCTATCGTAATTTTTTTCTTTAAAAATATGCATAATAAGTGAATTTTTGATTATTAATAGCACACTAATTATCGTTAAAACAATAGCAATTAAAATTAAAAATATATCTGATTTGGTTGAGCTTGATTTTTTTTTTCTTTTCAATATAAACACTCACGTGTAATTGGCATAAATACTAATATTTGCTATTATAATGGAAATATCGAAATAAATAAAGAGGTGTATTTGCTTTGCTTAGTTATAAAAAGGTTCTTATTGTTGGTAGACCAAATGTTGGTAAATCTGCTTTATTTAATCGAATTTTAGATACAAAAAGAAGTATTACTGAGAGTACTTACGGTGTTACTAGGGATTTGGTTGAAGAGGTTTGTAAGATTGATTCTTTTAATTTTAAATTAATTGATACTGGTGGGTTTACGATCTTAAAAGATGAGATTAGCAAAATTGTTGTACAAAAGGTTTTAAGCTCTTTAGAAAAAGTTGATTTAATTTTATTGGTTTTAGATATTAATGAAATTTTACTTGAAGATTATCAGATTATTGAAATACTGAGAAAATATAGTAGTAAGGTGGTTTTGGTTTTAAACAAAGTAGATACTAAAGATAAGGAATGTTTAGCCCATGAATTTCATAATCTAGGGTTCAAGCGCTATTTTCTGGTTAGTGCAGCCCATGGCAGAGGCATTACTCAGCTTAGAGATTTTTTAAAAGTAGAAGTTGGTGAAGCTAATATTGAGGGTGGAGTTGATATTAAGGTTGGGATTATAGGTAAGCCCAATTCAGGCAAATCTACCCTTATTAATTATTTATCTGGAAATGAAATTGCAATTGTTTCGGATCAGCCCGGTACTACTAGAGATTTTATTAAAACTAAGTTTACTAGAAATGGGAAAGTTTTTGAGGCTATTGATACAGCTGGGATAAGGCGAAGGGCAAGAGTAAGTGAAATTGTTGAATATTATTCTGTTAGTAGGGCATTAAAAGTAATTGACATGGTAGATATTGTGTTTTTGTTGATTGATGTTAAAGAAGAATTAACTTCTCAGGATAAAAAAATTGCTCATTATGCTGCTAAAAAAGGGAAGGGAATTATTATTGTGTTTAGCAAATGGGATCTTGTGGAGCAATCCAAAGGTTATTTTGAAGCCTTAAAGAGCCGCACGAAGTTTTTTTTCCCTATTTTAAATTTTGCCCCTATATTTAGAATTTCTGTTCATAAAAAGATAGGTCTAGATTCTCTTTTTAAAGAATCTTTTAAGTTAAAAGAGCAGCTTGAGCTTAAAACCAGCACTCCAGATTTAAATAAAATGTTAAATTTATGGATCAAAGATTATCATTTAAATATTTCTCATAAAATCAAATATATTACACAAGTTAGCACTAATCCCGTTAAGTTTATTCTTTTTGCAAATAAAATAAAGAATTTTCCAAATTCTTATTATAATTATTTAGTAAATAATTTGCGTAAAATTGGATATAAAAATATTCCAATTTTAGTAGAATTAAAGGAAAAAATAAGAGATTTAAAGTGAGATATATATTTTTATTTTTAATATTTAAGAGTCTAAATCTTTTTTCGCTTGAGAGTTTTTTTTATGATTTTGATGTAAGAACCAAGTATTCAAAATATTTTAATTCAAGCTATGTGCAAAAAAAAATAAGTCCAGTAAAACATTTTATTACACAAGATTATTACATTGAAGTTTCAAGTGAAGTTTCTTCTGAGTATGTTTATTATTCTTTTTTTAATAAAAAAAAGAATGTGAGTTATATTTTTCCAGGGTCTTATGTGATTAAAGTGGGCAAAGATGGTATTAAACAGATAAAAGTATTTTTTATAAATAGAGGGGATACGTTTATTAGAATAAAATCTGCAAAATTTTCTTCTAATGCTGATTTTTATTTGGTAAATACTTTGATTTATAAAGACGTTAAATTGCCTTTTAAGATTGAAGACATTGCAGTAATTTCTCTTGCTAATATAATAAATTATATTAGTAGGGTTATTGATTTTAGATATTTTATTCCTGAATATTTTGATATTTATAAAGATATTTCTAATATGGCAATTAGTTTAAGGAAATCCCTTGCGTCTTTTCCTATTGCTGAGGTTGTTGATGGTGCAATGGATGAGTATGGCAAAATGGTGCATATAGAAACTGGGTTATTGCAAAAAGATCCAGTGGGGTTTAATTGCTCGGGATTTGTTAAATGGGTGGCGGATTCGATTTATCAATCAATGACAGGACGACTTTTAAGAATTGATGATCTTAGGCTTAGACATATTGGTGTTAGAGGCAGTGGTTTTACTAGGAGTCAAGAATTTAATAAGGATCCTTTTTTTGGTCTTGATTGGATTCGTAATATTGCTTATAGGATAAATAATATTAATGCAGATTTAAATTTATCTAAAATCAAGGAAAATGATGTCAATAATATTAAGTTTTTTGATTATGTGGACAATCGTGGTTATAAAATTGAAAATTTAGAGTTTTTATTATATAGTCTAGCTTTAGATGAGCCTGGGTATATTTATTTAGGATCTATTAGCACGGGTGTTAACAATTTATCAAGCATGGTGCTTCATAAACATGTTGTTTTATTTCTTCCATTTCTTGATGAAAATAGGATTTTTAGGGTTTCTGTTAGCGAGGTTAATACTGAAACTTCAATCAAGTCTCTACAGAAAAGATATCCAAAGTCTTATATTCATTTAGTTAGAGTCAAGGTTCCTGAAAATTTATCAATAGTACCTATGCCTATAAAGGCAAATAATAAATCATCATGATTAAAGCTGTAGTATTTGATTTAGATGGCACCTTGTATCCTGAGGCGGCTAGAAATAAACTAATGTTTTTTGAATTTTTAACTAATGTTAAGTTTTTTTTAGCTTTTAAACAGATTAGGAAAAAAATACGAATTTTACAAAGCAATCAATTTTCGTCTTCAAATAGGGATGAACTTTTTTCTCTTCAGGTTAAAATGCTTTCTGAGCATTTAAATCTTGATGAGAATCGGTGTTCTTTTTTATTAAATAAAATATATTATAGTCAGATTTTTAGCGATAAGTTTAAAAAACTTAAGCCATATCATGGAGTTCAAGATTTAATCTATTGGCTTAAATTTAAGGGAATAAAATTGGGTGTAATGTCAGACTTTCCTATTTTAGGTCGTGTCAAAAATTTATTGGGCATTCAAGACAGTTTTTGGGATATTCTTTGTTCCTCAGAAGATACTGGGTATTTAAAGCCACATAAGGCACCTTTTTTAAAAGTTATTGAAGATTTAAATTTAAGTGGTAATAATATTTTGTATGTAGGGAATTCTTATGAATATGACATTTTAGGTGCTAGAAATGTTTCAATGAAAGCAGCTTTTTTTTCTAAAAAGAATATAAATTACAAAGGGATGATTGATTTTATTTTTCATGATTATAAAGACTTAAGAGAATATATACGTTTGAATATATAGAATATGGGTAAAATATTTTATGATAGATTTTGCGACTATTTTAGTTAACCTTTTTTTGGTTTCAATAGTTTTATTTGTTTATAGGCAATATGATAAGCGTTCTAGAGCATTAGATAAAATTAAAAAGTTCGTTGATCTTACAAAGGTTAATCTTGAAGATTTTATTGAAGATAAGACAAAAGAGATTAATGATCTTGCTGTTGATATGGAAGCTTATCAAAGATCTAGTATAGAAATAATAAAAAAAATTGATGAAGTTCAGCAAAAGATTAAAAATAAAAGCAATGATTTTGCAGAGGTTGAAAAAAAGATAGCTTATCATGATTCTATGCTTAAGGATCTTGATGAAATGACTTTTAAAGTTCAAGAGAATATACAAAGATTGCAAGTTGATGGGAAAATAGTAGATAAGCTTTCAAAAACTTTAAAAGGATTTAATACTCAGATTGATTCGGTTGAATCAAATTTGAATTCAGTGTTAGAAAAATTTGACAAGACTAATAAAGAAAATCTCGAATCTATTAAAATTGCTAGTTGGGAAAAGTTTGACACCAATATTAAGGACCTTGTTTTTAAAATGGATAATTTGAATAAAGAGATTAGTCTTTATGAAAAAGATTTAGCAAATATTGAAGAGAGAAAAAATGATATTTTAGTTAAGGGTAATGAGAAATTAGATTTAGAATTCAATGATTTTCTTGAAAAGGTCGAATTTAATATTGACAAATATAGTAAAGAGATTGAAAGTTCTTTTAATTTTTATGAAAACAAATATAAGTTAATAGAAGATTCTATAGAGCTTATTATGGAGAGTGTAAAGAATAAAATTAATGAAAAAGAAGATTTTATTTTAAATCGACTGAATGAAGAATTGCAAAATAAATTTAAAGATATTTTTGAATATGTTGATGATCGTTCTAAGGAAATTAAAGATAAGCTTGAGGATAAATTGGTTTTGGTGGACAATGAAATTTCTTCTATGAGTTCTTCTTTTAAAGACAATGTTTATTCAAGAATTAATTCACTTGAGGAGTCAATGCGAATAGAGATGGGAAAGTATGAGGAGCAAGTAGATGATGTTTTTGATAAATTTAGATCTCAAGTTGAGTTGAATCTTAAAAATATTTATGAGGATTATGAAGATAAAATAAGTCAAGTTGATAATAACATTAGAGAAAGGGTAGAGCTTACTTTGTTAGATTTGAATTCTAAAATGGAAAGTGTTCAGGTAGGTGCTATTGATTTAATAAAGAGGCTTGAAGATGATTCTAATGGAATATATCTTGAATTTAAAGATAAGTTTGGAGCAGATATTGAAGTATTTAGTGAAAGTTTTAAAGGTGATATTAATCAACTTAAAGTGCAGTTAGAATCTCAACTCTTAGATGTTGATTCAAATATTCAAGGCAAGCTTATTAAACTTAATGATAATTTGATTTCTAATTTTGAAGAAATTAATGGTAAGTTTAATAATAATTATTCAAATTTAAGCGATAGTATAAATGCCAAGTACAAGTCTCTTTTTGAATCTTTGGATTCTAGTAGTTCTAAATTTGAAAATCAAATGGAATCCCAATATAAGAGTTTTGCAGATAAATTAACAGCAAAAATGGATGAATTTTCTTTAATTTATGGTGAAAAATTTGATACACTCTCTCAAGAGGCAACCAATAATTATCAAGAATTTCAAGATTTAAACAAAAAATTAGAAAATGAAGTTGGATATTTTTATAATATTTTTGAAAAAACCCAGGAGACTTTAAAAGAAGATTTTAATGCTAGTTTAATTAACATTAAAGATGAAATTGGTAAAAATATAGTAGAGTTTAAGGATAGTTATTACAATGAGGTAAATGTTTTTGTTACTCAACTAGAAGAAAGTAAGCTTCAATATTTAAAGTGGCAAGATGAAATGGATTCTAATTTAAAAAATATTGAATCTCAAATAAATAAAACAAATGAAGAATTTTTAAGCTTAATTCAGATTCAAAAAGACAAAGGAATAGAGCTTAGTGAGAGCGTTTTTAATGATCTTTCAGATCATATTCAAAAAAAAGCTATTGATATGCATGGCAGTTGGAAAGATGAGCTTATTGCTTTAAATAAATCTTTGCTTGATATTAAGATTTCTAGTGAAGAGCTACTTTCATCTGCTACTTTAAAAATAGAAAATTTAGAAAAAGATGTTAACGATAGAATGGAATATGTTTTGTTAAAAACAGGCGATATTGAGAGTTTAGTGATAGAAAAATACAAAGAATTAAAAGATATGTCGTATTCACAAAGTGATGAGGCTATATTAGGGATTAAAGAATTTATTGATAGGCAAACAGAAATAATTAAAGATAAAAGTGTATTTATGCTTGAAGATTTGAGCAAAAAATTTGATGATAAGAATAATTTTGTTATAAGCAAGATTGAAGAATGTGATTATAAATTAAAAGATTTCAAGATTGAATCAGAAGATATTTTAAATAATTTTAAATCTGATCTTAATGAATTTGTTGAGTCAAAACTACAAATTGTCTCTAATATAAAATCGGACAATCAAAAGCAAATTGATGATTTTTTAGATAGAATTTCTAAAGATATTTTAAACAAGAAGGATTCAATTAACACTGAAGTAGATAGCAAGCTTAGTGATTGGCAAAGTAAATTAAACGAAATAACTGTTAAAATTGAAAATTTATTGTCTTCAGGCAAAGTTGATCTGGATTTAATAGATTCTGAGGTGACTACAAAAATTAAAGAGCTTAAATTTTCTATAGAAAGTCTTGAGAGTTATTATCTTGAGAAAATAGATGAGTTTAGAAATCAAGGGGCTATATATTCTGATGAGCTTTTGCAAGACATAATGAATCATTTTAATAAAGAGACTAGAGAACTTGAAGAGAATTTATCAAAGAAATTTGCCTCAGTTTTAAATAATTCAGAAGAATTTGTTAAAGAGGTTGACAGTTTGTTGCAGGATAAAAGAACCGATATTGCTTCTTTTCAGGCTAATATAGATATTACTCTTGATTCTCTTAGTGTGAAGTTTAATGATATAAACAAAGAAATTAATGGAAAATATAATGAGGTGATATCTAATTATAGAGGGTATTCAGAAAATATTTCTAGTAAACTTGAAAATGAAATAATGCATGAGATTGAAAGTCTAAATAGAAGATTGACAGATAGAATAGATAGTCTTGGCAAAGGTATGGATGAAAATCTTCAAAAACTTAAGGAATCTTTTGATATATCGAAATATCAAGTTGAAAAATTTGAGTTGAAAGTTAAAGATTTAACAGATGATGGAGAGGCAAAAATTAACGATCTTGTTAAAGAGATTGAACAGTATTATAAATCTAGATTAGAAGAAGCAATTGATTATAGAAGAACGATTGATAGTGATATTATGCAAGCAAAAGAGAGATTTGGAGAGATAACAAATGAGCTTAAAAATAATATTGAGAGTAAAGCCGAGTTTTTAAACGATCTTTATAAGGAAAGGTTTAAACTTATTGAGAGTAATTTTGAAGAGAGATATTCTACATTTTTAATTGAAAGCGAGGGGGCTATTTCAAAAATTAGAGATGAAATCTATAAAACACTTACAAGCAATGATGAAAATTTGCAAATTAAGATTTCTGAAATGGATCATAATTTTGAGATAATAGAGCAAAGATCAAAAGATATTTTAGATTTTGAAAAAGAATTGCAAGATAAAATTAAAGATTGTTACGATGTTCTAAATTCTCAATTTGGAGATATTAAGGCAAGTTTTGAAGAGAATATAAAGAATCATTTTGAGGTTTGTATGAAAAAGGCAAACACTTTAATTGATGATGACATTGTAAAGTATGAAAATGAAATTCGCAAGAGAATTGATTCTTTAAAATCAATTGAAAGTACTTTTGATAGCATAGAGAAGAATTTGAATGATAAAGTGAGTGGGTGTATTGATAAAATAGCCAATGATTTTAATCTTAAGTATATTGAACTTGAAGAAAGGTGTAATGAAGGGCAATTAAATTTAGAGGATAAAATTGACAACAAAATTAAAGCCATTGATAATTTAGCTTTAAGTCAATATGATGGACTTGAGAAAAAGTATGCTGATATGTACGAGGAGTTTTCAGAGAAATTAAATTCTTATATTGCAACTTTAAGCGAAGAGTTTAAGAGTTCAAATAAAGAGATGATCTATGAACTAGAATCTCAACTGAAAAATCTCAAAAATCTTGAATCTGATTTAAATAATGTTGAAAAGGACGTTATTAGATTAAAAGAAGAGTCTTATCACAATGTGTCATCGCACCTTAAACTATTAGAAGAAGACTTTTTTAAAGATTTGAAAATTAGAGGCGAAGAGCTTAAATATTCTTTGGAAAACTTTATTGCCTCATATAATGATAAAATTCAAAATTTGGAATATGATTTGTCTAAAAATTTGGAAAACAAAACAGAACTTATTCAAAATTTCCATTTAGATATTGAACAAAAAATGAAAGATGATAAAGAAAATTTTTATTTGGATTTTACCAAAGAATTTTCTTCTAAAAAAAAAGATATGCAGAGTGAGATAGCTTTAATGGAAACTAATATTACCGGGAAAGTAGATGAATTTGTTGATTTTGTAAACAATAAGCAAAGTATTATTGATTCTTGGTTTTTAAATATTAAAGATGATGTAAAAAATTGGCAAGAAAAATCTTATAGCACAATAGAGAAGAGAATAAATCTTGCTGAACTTGGAATTAAATCATTTGAGAATGATATTTTTAATGTAAAGATTGGTTTGGAATCTTTTAAAGATGGTTTTGAAACTAAGGCAGAAGAGATTTTTAGCAATTTGCAAAACGAGGCTAAAAAAATTGAACAATCAGTCCAAATTGATTTTAAAAATATTGGTGAATCATTAAATCTTAAAGTTTTAGATCTTGAAAAATTTGTTGATTTTAAGGTAGAAAAGATAGACGAAAAGGTTAATAAGAAAACTGAAGATGTCTTAATTCAAGCAGAAATGAAATTTTTAACTCAGCAAAAGGATCTTGAAGATAAAATTTTTGAGCTTAATCAGAAATTAGAGCATGAATTTACAATTTTGTCTTCTAATCTTGATAAATCAAGGCGTGAAATGGTTGATGTAATTTCTAGTGATAAAGAAAGCTTTGAAGGACAAATTGAATTAATTAATAAAAATATTTCAGAATTTTCTGAAAAAATTAGTTTATATAGAAGTAATATTGAGACATCAATTGAGAATGAATATGATTCCTTTTCTAAATCTATAAAATCAGAATTCGGTTTACTTGAGAATGAACTTAAAAAAAGTTTAAAACATTCAACATTAGAGATTGAAACCATAAAAAATGGCTTACAGGAACAAATTGATAAATTTGAGGTTGAATTTAAGAAAAATCATAAAGAATTGTTGAAAGGGGTTGATACCAATATTTTAGAACTTGAGTCTAAAATATTAAATTATGATATTCAATTTAACAAATTTGTTAGTGAGATTAAAGACAATTTAGTTGAATATAAATCTGATTTGAGAGCAGAATATGAAGATAGTTATGATAAAATAAATTTTCAAATTGAAAATCAAATTGAGAATTTTAAAAAATTGGATGCCGAGCTTGAAAAAAATAACTTGATATTTTTGGAGGCTTATTCTCTTAAGGACAAGTTGGAAAAGTTATGGGAAACTTTAAAAAATGAGATAGATCTTGCTCAAGAGTATAAAAATAATTTTGAAAACGTTAATAAAGAATTTTATAATATTCAAAAAGAAACATTGGGTATTATTGAAACCTTTAATGAGTTAAAGTTAGAACAAGAATCAATTAAATCTATTAAGAATGATTTTAATAAATTTTTTGAATTTTACTCGTCATTTGATAGTAGATATAAGAGTTTAGTTGAATCTTATGATGAAGTGCAAATTTATAAAGCTAAAATAAAAGAGATTGCCGAGGAGCAGAGAACTATTCTTGATAATTATGAAAGAATTAGCAATAAAGAGAGTATATTAAAGAGTACTATAGAATCTGTTGATAAAAATTTTGATTTGATAAATGAAGTGGAAAAAAGATTTAATGCTTTAGGCAAAGAGAGCGCTAAGTTTCAAGACAATCTCAAGGATATGGAAAATGTTGTTTCAAATCTCTTATTAAACAAAGGGTTATCTGAAGAAGTGTTGATTAATGCTCAAAATTTAAAGGAAATGTTATTAGATATTGAAAATAGGTTGAAAAATACTTTGATTATGAGAGAGAAGGTGGTGAAATCTGAGACAAGGTTGGAGAATTTAAATACTGCAGCAGAAGAGAGAATAAAAACTCTTGGTATTCTTGTCAAAACCGATTCTAAATATCAAGATAATGTTGGCCTTAATAATGAAACTGTTAGAAATTCTGTAATAAAACTAATGAGGCAGGGATGGAGTGCTGAAGAAATTTCTAGAGCTACCAAATTGTCTATTGGGGAAGTTGAGCTTATTTTAGAGCTTGGTATAAGCAATAAAGGTGATTAAAGGTTATATTTATGAAGGCAAATTTAAATTTAATAAAAACATTGCATCCTCTTGAGATGAAAGTAATTGTAAACAATAAAGAAGGGGATGATATTTCTGCTTCAATTATTATTGAAAAGTTGGGGTTTAATGAAGGTCAGGCAAATAAAACAATTGAATGGTTAAATTCTAAGGGAATTATTGAAGAGATTTATAGAAAATTAAATGTATTTTATAAAGCAACAGAAAAGGGTCTTTGCGCTTTAAGAGATGGGTTTGTTGAGGAAAAAATAATAAATCTAGTATCTCAAAAGGAAGTTTTGGCTTCAAATTTAGCCTTAGAGCTTGATATTGATATTAAAGAAGTAAGAAAAGCTTTTGGTAATTTGTTAAAAGAGGGCATTCTTTCTATTGATTTAAATAAACAGATCGTTATAAATTGTTTAGACGGCATAGAGGCCAATTATCAGAAAATACGTGTTTTATTGGAAAGAGCAGAAAGTAGCGATCTTCTTAGCGAAAGTTTGACAACCGAAGAGCTTTTATTATTATCAAATTTTGCTAAGAAAAAAGGAGCAGATTCTGTATTTTTTAAAATAATAGAAAAACTTGATTTAAAGTTTAGATTATCTAGTTTTGGATTGGAAGTTAAAAATTTTTTAATGGAAAGTAAATTAATTGAGGATGAAATTACAAAGCTTACTCCTGAAATTTTAAAAAATAAAACATATGAGAATATAAAATTTAGAGCTTACAATATTCATATTCCATCAGCTAAAACTTTTATTGGGCGTGCTAATTCTTATTTAGATTATATTTCTAAAATTAAAGACAAATTAGTAGGGCTTGGTTTTCAAGAGTTTGATGGGCCTTTAGTAGAAACAGAATTTTTTAACAACGATGCTCTTTTTATGCCCCAATTTCATCCTTCTCGTGATATTAAGGATGTTTATTACATTTCAGATCCTAGTATGCAAGAATCTTTACCCGAACCTTATTTTTCTAATGTAAAATTAGCCCACGAAACAGGATATGCAACAGGTTCAAGGGGCTGGAGGTATAGTTTTAGCGAAGATCTTTCTAAGAGATTGGTTTTAAGAACCCATGGTACTGTTCTTTCTGCAAAACAATTAATTAATGCCAAAAGTCCAAGTAGATATTTTGGAGTTATTAGATGTTTTAGATATGATCAGGTAGATGCAACTCACGGAGTAGATTTTTATCAAACTGAGGGGATTGTTATTGAAGATGGTGTTAGCATTAAAACTTTGCTGGGCCTTCTTGAAATTTTTGCCAAAGAGCTTGCGGGTGCTACAGAAGTTAAATATGTTCCCGCATATTTTCCCTTTACTGAACCTTCTATTGAAATACATGTAAAACATCCTGTTCTTGGTTGGTTTGAACTTGGAGGAAGTGGAATTTTTAGGCCAGAAGTTACAAGGCCTTTGGGCATTGATATACCTGTTATTGCTTGGGGGATTGGAATAGATAGAATGGCTTTAATGCACTTAGGTCTAAATGATTTGAGAGATCTATTTACTTACGATATTGGTGATGTTATTTTAAGACGAGGAAAGGTAGATGCCAAAGGTAGAAATTTATAAAAATCTTTTTTTAGATAAAATAGGAAAAAATTTTACAAATTTAGAGATTTCAGAATTACTTGAACCGTTTAAAGCGGAATTTGATGGTTTTGATGAAAGTTCGGGGAAAATCAAAATAGAATTTAATGATACAAATAGGCCAGATTTGTGGTCTTATTTAGGGCTTGCTCGTCAGATAAGAACGTATTTTTTTAAAGAAATGCCCTATTATGATTTTTTTTCAAAAAGGGGAGAATTTAAAAAGTTTTATGGTGAAATTTTGGTGGATGGCGAAATGTCTCAAATCAGGCCGTTTATTTTTGGATTTTTAGCAAAAGGATTGATTGTTGATGATAGAATGCTTGAGACGTTAATTCAATTTCAAGAAAAACTTTGTCAAAATTATGGACAAAAGAGAAAAAGAATTGCAATGGGGATGTATAATTCTAATTTTATTAAATTTCCAATAAGTTATGTTGCTTCATCTCCTAATCATAAATTTGTTCCTTTGGGAATGGATTATGAGCTCTCTCTTTTAGAAATAAATGAAAAGCATCCCAAAGGATTGGAATATTCACATATTATTAAAAATTTTGATAAGTATCCGTTATTATTAGATGATAATAATAATGTAGTCTCTTATCCTCCAATAATTAATTCTAATAATATTGGATCTTTAAAGGTTGGTGATACTGATTTATTTGTTGAGGTTACGGGAATTGATTTTGAAGCAACTTTGTTAGCGTTATCCATAGCAGCCTGTGATTTTTATGATATGGGTTTTGAAATTTTGCCAGTAAAAACTGTGTTTAGAGAGCCTTTTGGTTTAGATTTTAAAGAATTGGTATGTCCTTATTATTTTCAAGAAGAAGTGCAGTTTGATGTTAAAAACATTAATAGATTGCTTGGAAGTAATTTAACATTAGAGCGTATTTGCCTTAATTTAAAAAAAATGGGAGTAAATTCTTATTCTAGAGATTTGAAAAACTATATTATTCCACCTTTTTATAGAAATGACTTTCTTCATGAGGTTGATGTAATTGAAGATGTAATGATAGGGGAAGGTCTTTTAAGTTTTAATCCAGAGCTTCCTAAGGCTTTTGCAGTGGGAAGGCTTAGTCCTTTAGAAGAGTTTTCAAGAAATGTTAGAAATTTAATGGTGGGTATGGGATTCCAAGAGATGATTTATAATTATATGGGCTCTAAGAAAGATTTTATTGACAGAATGAATATTAATGATCAAAATTTTTTAAAAGTATCTAATCCAATCACAGAAAATTATGAATATGTTAGAGCATCAATAATTCCCAATTTATTAAAATCAGAAAGCGTTAGTTCTAATTTTCCTTATCCACATAAAATTTTTGAAATTGGAAAGGTAGCTTTAAAGAATTTGGATACTATTGAAGGAACAAGTACTTTTACGAATTTAGCTTTTTTAATGTCTGGCAAGCAAATTTCTTTTAATGAGATTAATTCAATTGTTGCAACGCTTTTTTATTATTTAAATATTGAGATTAATTTAATAGAATCAAAAACCGCTTTTTATATTAATGGTAGGGGAGCAGATATTTTGATTGGAGGCTTTAATATAGGTAGTTTTGGCGAAATTTCACCCTATGTTTTAAATAATTTTGGCATTTTTATTCCATGTTCTGTTTTTGAGGTTAATATTAGTAAACTTATGAGTCGATCTTAAGTGTTGAATATTAGTTTTAGCAACGTTAAGATTAATATTCAAATTTTTAAGAGAGGCTTGAATTTTAGATATGTTAGAATTTGAAACTATTGATGTAAGTCTGCCCAAAAAGGAGAATTTATCTCAAAAAGAGGTAGAAGTTATTGAAGATGTAATAATTGTAGGATCTGGCCCGGCTGGACTAACAGCCGGGATTTATTCTGTTATGAGCAATTATAAGACTGCTATTTTAGAAGGCCCTGAACCTGGGGGACAGCTTACCACAACCACAGAAGTTTATAATTATCCTGGCTTTAAAAATGGAATAAGTGGTAGAGATTTGATGTTAAATATGAGAGAGCAAGCAGTAAATCTTGGAGCTAAAGTTTTTCTTGAAACTGTTTTTTCTATAAAACGGGAGAATAATATTTTTTATCTTTATACAGAAAATTATATTTATAAAAGTAAGTCTGTTATTATTGCCGTGGGATCAAAACCCAAAAAACTTGAAACTCTTAAAAATTCGGATGTATTTTGGAATAAGGGTATTTCGGTTTGTGCTATTTGTGATGGACATCTTTTTAAAGGGAAAAGGGTTGCAGTAATTGGTGGAGGCAACACTGCTCTTTCAGAATCAATTTATTTAAGCAAATTGGTGGACAAGGTTTATCTTATTGTAAGAAAAGACAATCTTAGAGCTATTGCTATGTTAAGAGATAGTGTTGCGAAGTTGCCTAATATTGAGATTTTGTATAATTCAGAGGCCATAGAAGTAGATGGTAAATCTTTTGTTTCTTCAGTTAAGATTTTTAATAAAAAAAATAATGTTTTTTATGAATTAGAAGTTAGTGCTGTATTTATGGCTGTTGGTTATAAACCAAATACAGAATTTTTAAAGGGATTTTTGAATTTGGATGAAGAAGGATTTATTCTTACTAAAGATGTTGTTAAAACAAGTGTTGATGGTGTTTTTTCTTGTGGAGATGTTAGTAATAAAGTTTATGCTCAAGCCATTACCGCTGCTGCTGAAGGGTTTATTGCATCTGTTGAGTTGGGAAATTTTTTAAAATAGTTTTTATTAAGATGTTTTTGAGGTTTTTAAGTGAAGTTTTTATTTAGTTTAATGCTTTAGAGCAGATTTAATTGCCTTTTAATTTCAAAGATTAAAATACCTGTAGATACAGAAACATTAAGTGAGTCTATTTTTCCGCTAGTTGGGATTCTTATTAAAAAATCTGAATTTTCTTTTATTAGTTTGTGTACACCTTTTCCTTCATTTCCTAAAATAAGTGCAATTTTTTTGTCGTTTATTTTGATTTTGTTTATATCTTGTCCTTTAATATCACCAGTGTATATCCAAAAGCCAGAGTTTTTTAAAAGATTTATTGTGTTGTTTATGTTTGCCACTGTTATTTTTTTTACATATTGACTTGCACCAGAGCTGGTGCGCAAAACTGTCGAATTGTCTTTTGCGCTACGTTTTTGAGTAGTAATTACAAGATCTATACTAAACTGTTCTGCTGTTCTAAGGATTGCTCCAAAGTTTTGGGGATCTTCTATCTCATCTAGAAGTAAAATGAAAGCATTTTCTTTTTTTTTAAATGTTTCTAGTAAGTTTTCGAAATCTTTGGTTTGTGTTTTTGCATTTTTATTTTTTTCAGGTTTTAATTTTAATGCAAATCCTCTGTGGTCTTTGTTTTTAAGAATTTTGTCAAGGTCATTTGTACTTATTCTTATTATTTTTATGTTTTGCGTTTTAGCCAGTTTTTCAATTTCTATAGTTTTTGAACTTTTTTTTGATATATAAAGTTCAAATCCTTTATTATTTTTTATGCTTTCAATTATTGAATTGGCATGAGTTATATACATATTATACTTTGAGTAAATTTATTTCATCACCATCTTTTAATTCTTTACTTAAGTTTTCAAAAAGTTTAATAGCATTAGAATTTAAATTTTTAGGTGTTTTTATTTTAGTGATTAATATTAAATTTCCAAATTTTTCGGTTTGAAGAATTGGCATTCCTGCATTTTTAATTAAAATTTGTTCTTCATTGTCTATTCCTTTTGGAATTTGTATTTTAATCTCTTTTGAAGCGATTGTTTTTATTTTTACTTCTTTTCCAAGGGCTGCTTGAGCAAAGCTTATTGGAAGCATTGCATAAAGATCTTTACCATTTCTTTTAAATATTTTATGAGATCTTATCAATATTTTTACGTAAAGATCGCCGTATTCTTGATTGTCCGGATTAACATTTCCCTTGCCTTTCATTTTTATTTGTTGGTTATTATCAATGCCTGAGGGAATGTTTAATTGAATAGTTTCTTGTTTTGCAAGGCTTCCTTTTCCCTTACAAGATTTACAAGGGCTTGATATTATTTTGCCCTCTCCGTAACATTTAGAACATGTTGTTGTAACTCTGAAAAATCCTCCGCCTTGTACCACTCTTCCGCTGCCGTTACACATGTTACACATTGAAGGGCTTGTACCTTTTTCGGATTTTTTCCCTAAACAAGAATCGCAAAGCATTTGTCTTGTTATGTTTATATTATTTTTGTACCCAAAGTATGCATTTTCAAGAGATATTTCTATATTATATCCTAAATCTTCACCTTTTGCATGTTTTCTATTTCTTTCTTGCCCTTTGTTTCCAGTGAAAAATGAATCAAAAATATCGCCAAAATCTTCAAAGATGTCTGAAAATCCACTAAATCCACCTGAAAATCCTTCAAATCCTCCTCCTTCAAAAGCAGAATGTCCAAATCTGTCGTATTTGGCTTTTTTATTGTCATCTATTAAAACTTCGTAAGCTTGAGTGGCTTCTTTAAAGATAGAGGCAGCCTCCTCATTCCCTTGATTTCTATCTGGGTGATATTTAATTGCTATTTTTCTATATGCTTTTTTTATCTCATCTTTTGAGGCTCCTTTTGAGAGCCCCAAAATTTCATAATAATCTTTTTTCACTATTTTTTATCCTCGTCAACAACTTCGTAGTCAGCCTCTTTACCCTCTTCGCTTGTATTACTTTGGGGGTCATTTTCTTGTTGGCTGCTTGCATTTTGCTGGGAAGAATCTTTATACATCATCTCAGCTATTTTGTAAGAAGCTTTTTGAAGTTCTTCTGTTCTAGATTTTATAAGTGAAATGTCTTCTTTTTCAAGACTTTCTTTTAATTCTTTTATTTTGCTTTCAATAGCTTCTTTGTCTTCGCTTGAAATTTTTTCAGAATATTCTTTTAATGATTTTTCTGTTTGATAAATTAAAGAATTAGCCTTATTTTTTGCTTCAATATTTTCTTTTAATTTTTTATCTTCTTCCGCATGAGCTTCTGCATCTTTTACCATTCGATCTATTTCTGATTCAGAGAGTCCTGATGATGATTCAATTCTAATTTTTTGTTCTTTTCCTGTTCCCATATCTTTTGCAGACACATGCACTATTCCATTAGCATCAATGTCAAAGCTAACTTCAATTTGAGGCACCCCTCTTGGCGCTGCTGGTATTCCATCAAGTATAAAATTACCAAGTATTCTGTTTTGTGCTGCCATTTCACGCTCACCTTGAAGGACTTTAATATCAACAGAGGTTTGATTGTCTGCAGCTGTTGAGAATACTTGACTTTTTTTTGTAGGAATTGTGGTGTTTCTTTCAATAAGTTTAGTCATAACACCACCCAGTGTTTCTATTCCTAGTGAGAGTGGAGTAACGTCAAGGAGTACCATGTCTTTAGTTTCTCCTGTTAAAATACCACCCTGAATAGCAGCTCCAATTGCTACAGCTTCATCTGGATTTACTCCTTTGTTAGGATCTTGTCCAAATATATCTTTTACAATTTTTTGAATAGCAGGAATTCTTGTTGATCCTCCTACAAGTATTACTTCATTGATATCAGAAGCTTTAAGCCCCGCATCTTTAATAGCTTTAAGGCATGGTTCTTTTGTTTTTTGAACTAAATGGTCTACCATTTGTTCGAATTTTGCTCTTGTTAGAGTATGTTGCAAGTGTTTTGGACCATTTGCATCTGCTGTAATAAATGGAAGATTTATTGAAGCTTCTTGAGCGCCTGAAAGTTCTATTTTGGCTTTTTCGGCTGCCTCTTTGAGTCTTTGAAGAGCCATTTTGTCGTTTGACAAATCAATAGTGCTTTCTTTTTTGAATTCTGAAATTAAATGTTTTATTATCTCATCGTCAAAATTGTCACCACCAAGATGTGTGTCTCCGTTGGTTGACTTTACTTCAAAAACACCATCTCCGAGTTCCAATATTGAAATGTCAAATGTTCCTCCACCAAGATCGTAAACAGCAACAATTTCTTCGTGTTTTTTTTCAATTCCATAAGCAAGAGCAGCAGCAGTTGGCTCGTTAACAATTCTTTTTACTTCAAGACCCGCTATTTTGCCAGCATCTTTTGTAGCTTGTCTTTGAGCATCATTAAAGTAAGCTGGAACTGTAATCACAGCCTCTGTAACTTTTTCACCTAAGTAAGCCTCTGCTGTTTCTTTCATTTTTGTAAGAGTTGCTGCTGAGATCTCAGGTGGGGACATTTGCTTTTTTATATTGGAAATGTTTACTCGCGCATCGCCATTTAGTCCTTTTTCTATTTTATAAGGAACCATTTTTATTTCGCTTGTAACCTCTTCAAATCTTCTTCCCATAAATCTTTTAATAGAATAAATTGTGTTTTCAGGGTTTGTAACCATTTGGTTTTTTGCAACCTGCCCCACAAGTCTTTCGCCTTTATTTGTGTAAGCAACAATAGATGGAGTAGTTCTTCCCCCTTCTGAATTTTGTATTACAACTGGTTTTCCATGCTCCATTATAGCTACGCATGAGTTTGTTGTTCCTAGGTCAATACCTATTATTTTGCCCATATTATAAACCTCCTTTTTTCTAATTAATTTTTACTTTGAGCAACTTTAACTTTTGCTGTTCTTAATATTCTGTCGTTGTAGCAATATCCCTTTTGGTATACTTCTACTATTTCTGGATTTTTAAGGCCTTCTTTCTCTTCAATGCTTATTGCTTCATGACGACTTGGATCAAAATTTTCGCCATTTTCTCCAAATTTTTTTAAATTATATTTTTTATCAAAGATTGACAGTATTTCATTTTCAATCATACTGATTCCTGTTAATAAGTTATCAAAATCTTTGGATTTTTTTGAAGAGTTAATAGCTAGTTCTAAGTTATCAAGAAAATTAACGACATCTTTCATTATGGTTTCATTTGCAAATTTAACAAAATTGTCTTTTTCTTTTTCTAATCTTTTCCTGAAGTTTTCAAATTCCGCTTGTTTTCTTAAATGCAAATCTTTAAGATTGGAGATTTCATTTTCAAGCTCAGCAATTTTTTTATCAGAATTTACTAAATTTAAGTTTTCTTTTTTTTGAGATTTTGTATTTTTGTTATCTTGTTTGTTGGGTTTTTCAGATTCGCTTTTAGTTTCTTTTTTTTCCATTTTTCCTCCTTTGATAAAGCATTTTATCTTTAAAAAAAATATTTTACAAATTTTTTTCTTTCTTAAAATTTAATAAAATTGATTCATTTTGATCATTTGCAAGATGTATATTTTTCTTAAGCTTTCAGTAATAGTGTTGTATTGATACATATTGTTATTTGATTAAATGTTCGTGTGTATTTTTTTGTCAAAATAAAAAATTTTATTTTTTTATTTATAAGAATATTTTTGGTAACATTTTTTTGATTTTGTTTTTGTTTGTTTTTAGTACTTTTATAGATATCCTTAATATTAAGGCATTGTTAAAATGTGGGTGAGTATTGGTTTTTCGAGGCTATTAATTTTTTTGTTGTAATTTAATTTATTATTGCTTATTATTTACCTATGAAAATAAGTATTGCTCAAGCGAAATACAGAGCTTTAGATTTTAATAAATGTATTGCTGATTTTAAAGCTAATTATGATGAAGCCTTGCTAAGAGGATCAGACGTTTTAGTTTTTCCTTCTATGTTTTTAGGCAAGACTAATTATGGTGATTTGTTTGTGCATTCTAAATATTCTCAAAATATATGTAAGTTCATCGAATTTATGAAAGAACAGGTTAATGATAACACTTTAATTGTTTTTGGTCATAGTGTTTATAAGGGTGGCAAATTTGTAGATATTGTTTCTGTCATTAGTAATCATAAAGTTATTCTAACTGCATCGCAAGGTAATTCGCCTGGGTTTTTTAGTTATAAGGACAATTTATTTGCTGTATTAAATTTTGAGGATGAGTTGTTGTTTGAAGAATTAATTCCCAAATTTGGAGAGGATTTAAAGAAGGCTAAGTATTTAATAATACCGGCCAAATCTTATTTCTGTAAGGAAAAGAATAATCTTAGGTTAAAATTCTTTGAAAGAGTTGCTATTGAGAATAATCTGGATATTGTTTATTCAAATTTTTATGGGGTTGAAGATTCTGCAGTTTATGATGGGCGTAGCTTTTTTATTAATAGTTTTGGCAAGATAAAACAAGCCAAAGGATTTGAATTTGATTTTATATCTAATGATACATTTCAAAATTTAAAATTTGATACATGTAATGAGCTATTTGAAAAAATTATTTTGGCAATATCTCTTGTTTTAAGAGAATATATTTCTTTTTCGGGATTTTCTAAAGTTCATTTGGGAGTATCTGGAGGGATTGATTCTGCTCTTGTTGCGTGTCTTGCATGTTTTGCTTTGGGCGCTGAGAATGTTGTT
Source organism: Borreliella bissettiae DN127 (assembly GCF_000222305.1). Lineage (GTDB taxonomy): Bacteria > Spirochaetota > Spirochaetia > Borreliales > Borreliaceae > Borreliella > Borreliella carolinensis. The sequence continues at coordinate 531,612 of NC_015921.1, forward strand.
GGAATTTCTATGCCTAGTAAATTTTCATCAGCAAATTCTATTTCTGATGCTAAAGAGCTTTCTAGAAAATTAGGTTTTAAATTGATTGAAATGCCAATAAAAGATTTATTTGAGGTAAGCAGTAGATTTTTTGAAGGGTATTTTGATGTTAAAGGTGTTACGGGAGAAAATTTACAAGCTCGCTTAAGGGGCCTTTTATTAATGTCTTATAGTAATTCCCAAAATTCTTTGCTTTTAAATACTGGTAACAAAAGCGAGATTGCAGTTGGTTATTGTACTCTTTATGGGGATACTTGCGGAGGACTTGCTTTGATTGGAGATCTTTTTAAGACGGAGGTTTATGATTTTGCAAAGTACATCAATGCAAAGTTTGACCAATGTATTATACCTGTTAATATTATTTTAAAGGAACCTTCGGCTGAGTTAAGGTTTGATCAAAAAGATAGTGATTCTCTTCCAAAATATGAAGTTCTTGATGTTATTTTAAATCGATATTTGATTGACAATGAATCTGTGGATTCAATTTATCTTAATTTTGAAAAAGATATAGTTGATAAAGTCTTAAATCTTTATTTTAAAAATGAATACAAAAGAAGGCAGGGAGCCCCTATAGTTAAAGTTTCTAAAAAAACTTTTGGTTTTGAGCTTTCAATGCCTATTTTAAATAATATGATTTGAAATTGTGATTGGGGCTTGATTTTTTAAATTTTATTAATAATATTTTTTACTGGAAAGAATTGGAAAATAGCTTTTTAAGTTCAAATTGAATTTTTGTACCTTTGAATCTATTTAATAGACATAGTTTGCCATAGTACAGATCTGTTTTTTTATTGCTTGCTTAATGTATTAAAATTATTAATTTTTATGTTGTGATAACGTAAATAACGCAAGTTCTTTTTAAGTATTAAAGATAATAAAGTGGGCATGGTTGGTGAATTTTATTGTGGCAATAAAATGGCATTGGATATCTTAGACTCAATGTATATTTTAGAACTTAGCAATTATAAAAGATGATCCTTGAAAGATTTTTTATTTATTTTGACAACAAATCAACAATAGACATTTTAAGAAAAGACGCAAATAAAAAAAATTAATAAGCAAGATATAGAAAGAATTTGAAAATTATTATTTATGTTTTGCGGTTTTGTTGTTATTAGATTCAATGTCGAGTGTTTTGATTAGCTTGTTCAAGGTCCAGCTTGAAAATTTTATGTAAAGCATTTTAATTGGATTTTTTGTATTTTTTTTTAGCACTTTTAACGATTCTATATTCATTAAAGCTATTATTTCTTTTAGCGTTTTTGGTAAATTATTGAAAATTTTGGAACCTACTTTATGTCCTTCTAGAATAAAATTTTGAAGAGTTATTTGATCTTTTTTTTGTAGGCGTCTCATATATAGCTTCAAAATACGCTCTTGAGATTTCATAATTTCTGAATTAATTTGTTCTTGTTTTTTAGTAATTTTTTTCTTGTTTTCAATAATAGGTTTTTTAGGTAAAGACTTGTAAGGGTTTGTTCCTGGAATATAATTTTTAGGAATTTTCATATATTTTACTCCTATTTAACTAGCTAACCTATAATTTTATTATTTTTTTTGTTTTTATGCAATCAATATTGATATTTTGATTTTTTATGATTAGAATCATCATATGAAGGAGTTTTTAAGGGCAGGGGCTTTTAATTTATTGCTTGGTACTTTAATATTGTTTGTTGTTATTTTTTTACAATTTAGGAATTTAAACTTAAATATATCTTTTTTAAAAGATATAAAATTAGAAGTAAATAATAAGGTTGAAAATAGTGAATATATTTTAAATGATATTGTTGTTAATGTTAGGGGATTTAGGATATTTTTGTCCAAGCTTAATCCACTTGTTGTTTTAGAAACAGGTTTAAATCTTTTGCCCATCTCTTATAAGGTGCAAGACACGGGTATTTATGTTTATTTTGAGAATAATATCTTTCTCGGATTTTTGCTTGATTCAGAAAATAATTTTAGTATTGAATCAAATCTCTCTAAGAGCTTTCTGTTAAGCTATGAGGTTGAAGATCATTATGAAGTTTTATTAGACAAGTCTAATATTTCAATAAGACAAGGGGATAATTTTGAATATAAAATCTTTTTAGGAGAAAATGTAAAAATAAGAGAAAAAGATATTTTGATTTCTCCTCAAGCGGCATTTAGGATTGGCAATGCTATTTATATCGATTCATCAAATAAAAATATTCCAAATTCCACTTTAGAGAGCAATCGAAGCAATAAAATTAATGTATTAGATTATTCTATTATGCATTCAAAAATTAAAGAGGTGGATAATAAAATTTTTAATGATGCTTTAAACAATTTTAGACAAAGTGCTTATGATTCTTGGAACAATCCTGTTAATTTTAATGTTTCAAAGGGAGGATGGCTTAAATACGGTGAGTATAGCTTTGATGAAAATTTAATGGTTTGTTTTTTGGCAGAATCTTTAATCAGAGGGGATCACGAGTCAATATTTGTAAAATTAGATTCTTTATTAGCTAAAAATGAACATAAGTTGACCTATTTAAGTTTAAATTATTTTGCTAATTCGAATCAATTCGATAAATTTTTTTCTTATTTATCAAGAAATAAAACTTTTATTGACTCTCTTGAAGAAGACAGACTTATGGTTTATTTAAAGGAGGATCCTCGTCTTTTGGAAAAAATTTTTTTATCAGAAAACGGTTCCAAATTAAATCGTGCTTTAAATCTTCTCAAAGATCCTAAAAAAATATTAAGTTCTAATTTTAATTTTAGCCAAGCCTACAACATTCTCTCTAATTATCTTACTTTTCTTAAGATTAGAGGTGACGATTCGTTTTATTTAAATTTTAAAAAGGAGCTTTATAAATTTGTATTTACTTTATTTGGTGTTACAGATGAAGGAAAGGTATATATATTGAATAATATTAATTCAGCTGATGTTGTTGAGTATGCATTAAAGATTTCTGGGGTTCTTAAAAGAATAGCATCTTATTTAAAAGATAATTTAATATTAAAGCTTTCATTTAATGCGATTTATTATTCTTTAATGAGTGATTATGCCAAAGGAATTCCTTATGAAAACTGTTATTCTGATATTATTGATGATAATCAATATATGCCCCAATTTATCTTTATTTTTGATCATGGATTTATCAGGTGGATATATGTTGCTTCTAGGATTTTAAATAGTGAAATTACTGATGCCAAGGTTGCAATTGATTTTGATCAAGAGCTTAATTATTCAAGTTATATATTTTTTGGAAATATTTTAAATCCAACTTTGGTTAGATTTAGAGAAATTGATTGGTTTACAGATTATAAGTTTTACGTATATTCTGATGGTTGGAAGTATTATCCTTTGAGCAAAATTTTGGTTATTAAAGCAACACCTAAGAAAAAGAAGACTTTTAGTCTTTTATTAAGATTTGACAAAATTGCAAAAAAAATAAATATTTATGAATAAGCCTTTATTATCAGAATTGATAATTGATATTGGGAATACTAGCATTGCTTTTGCCTTATTTAAAGATAATCAAGTTAATTTATTTATTAAAATGAAAACAAATCTTATGTTAAGGTATGATGAGGCTTATAGCTTTTTTGAAGAAAATTTTGATTTTAATGTAAATCAAGTTTTTATAAGCAGTGTTGTTCCTATTCTTAATGGAATATTTGAAAACGTCATTTTTTCTTTTTTTAAGATAAAGCCCTTGTTTATTAGTTTTGATTTAAATTATGATTTGACATTTAATCCTTATAAAAGCGATAAATTTTTGCTAGGTTCAGATGTTTTTGCCAATCTTATTGCAGCCATTGAAAATTATTCATTTGAAAATGTTTTGGTAGCAGATCTTGGAACAGCTTGTACCATTTTTGCTGTTAGTAGACAAGATGGAATACTTGGTGGTCTTATAAATTCTGGTCCTTTGATAAATTTAAATTCTTTAGTAGACAATGCCTATCTTCTCAAGAAATTTCCCATTAGCACCCCAAATAATCTTTTAGAGAGAGCTACATCTGGGAGTGTAAACAGTGGTTTGTTTTATCAATATAAGTATTTAATAGAAGGTGTTTATCGTGATGTTAAAAAGATGTATAAAAAAGAATTTAATTTAATAATTACCGGGGGTAATGCTAACCTAATTTTGCCATTAATTAATATAAATTTTATTTTTAATATTTATTTAACTGTAGAAGGCGTTAGAATTTTAGGAAATTCTATTGACTTTAAGTTTGTTAATTGAATTATTTGTTTTTAAAGTTTTAAATTTTTTTGTTAAATAAATTTGGGAAGTTTTTTGTTTGGTGATTAAAATTATCTAGAATTGATGTAATCTCTTCATATACTTTATCATTAATTTCTGCTTTAAATGAATTTAAGTTTGACTCTACATGATTTTCCTTGCTGAAACCTACTATAAATCCACTTAATTTTGTTTTTTTAAGCCATGAATATGTTAATTCTAAAATTGTTAAGTTATTTATCTTTGCTATCTCTTCAAGTTTATTTATGGTTTTTAAAGTAAAGGGCCAAATTTCTTTTTTGAAAAGTATAAGTTTTTCTGTTCTAATATCATTAAATTTGTTTTTGTCTTTTATATTAGCTTTAGATAAAAGTCCTTGAGCAATTGTTGAATATGATATGGTTGCAATATTGTTGTTTTCACAGTAAGGAATTACATCTTTTTCTTTATTTCTAAATAGGGGGTTGTATCCTATTTGGTTTACGTCAATTTTGCAAACTTTTTTTATGCTTTCCATGTGTGATATTTCAAAATTACTTACACCCACATATTTTATTTTTTCTTTTGCTCTCATTTCTTCAAGAAATGATGCGATTGGTCTTAGGTCAAAATCGGTTTTAGGCCAGTGTATATAGTAAATATCTATATAATCAGTTTTTAAATTTTCAAGACTTTCATTAAAGTTCTTTATATATTCTGAAATTTCCATTGGATAGCATTTACTTGCAATTAAAATATTTTCTCTTATTGTTGGATCTTTTTCTATTATTTCACCAATTATTTTTTCTGAAATTCCATTTCCATAAGCTCTTGCGGTATCAATATTTCTGAGTCCGTGTTTATATGCTTTTTTTAATATATTTTTAGCGGTTTCTTTTTCGACTTGTTTAAAATATCCTCCTCCAAATTGCCAAGACCCTAAAATTAGTTTACTATAAGTATTTATCTTTTCCTTAAGATTATTCACAGATTCCCCTTTTTATTTTATGATAAATTGATATTTTTATTTTAATGATTTAAGTATGTCTTATTTTAAATGTTTTATAAATAAAATTTTATAGTTTGTTAAAATTTTATAGTTTGTTAATATTTTTTAGTAATTTTTCTTTATTAAAATCTCTATTTATTCCAAATCTGGTTAAAGAGAAGTCGTATTTTACAGGATCTTCTTTATTTTCTTTTGAAAAATAACTTGTAATTTTTATTGCTTTTTTAAGATTTACGTTTTTTATTTCTTTGATTTTAAATAGTTTTGAGGCAATATTTGTCATATGAGTGTCCATTGGTACTATAAGATCATTAGGATTGAATTTATTCCAAATGCCCAAATCGACGTCATCTTTACGTATCATCCATCTTAAGAATAAAAAAAGTCTTTTACAAGAACTTCCCTTTGAAGGCTTTGGAAGCAGCATTCCGAATTCTCTTCCATTTATTTTTTCCATATGCTTTATTAATTCATCTATGCTGAGTATAAAATTTTGGTTTTTATAATAAATACTGTAAAGGAGATTTTCAACTGTGTGGTGCTGCTCTTTTATTATCTTAAGGGTGCACAGCAGCTTTACAATGTCTTCTCCTTTGAAAAATCTATAAACAAATCCTTTAAATATTTCTTTTAAGTCTTTTTCATTTGCCAACTTAAGGGTATCAGAAGGTGATTTGCCAAGTGGTTTGAGTATTGTCTCGATTGCTTCTAAAATTTTTTCTACTCTTCCAAGTGACAATGAGGAGCTAATTAGGCCTACAAGTTCAATGTCTTCTTTTTCTTTATACCTATATAAAAATTCTAAAGGATCAGGATGTATAAATTTTTTTTTATTATATTTTGAATATATTCTTTCTAGAAAATCATATAATGAGCTTTTAGCTTTTATTTGCATTATTATATTCTAATAGTTCTAATAATATTTTTTTAAGTTTTTTATCGTAAAATTGGTCTTTTGCCCATTTTCCAGTCAAATCATATATTGTTGGAGCAGATCCTCTTTTAACAAGGTAAAATCTAGGATCAACCATATTTGACTTGATATTTTGTTTTGATGCATAAGCTTTTAAATGTTGAATATGAGCTTTAATTCCTTCTGTAATATTGGAAAAGGAATTTCCTTTTGTAAGATTATTAGTAGCGCCTATTCCTGAAAAATTGTGTTGCTCTTTTGAAACTATTCCATTAAATTTTAGAGCTCCTGTTTCTAGTAGCATTTGAGCATATGCAATATCATAATTAACCCCTTCAATCAAAGATTCGTCTATATAGGTTTTAGCAACAGTATTTACATAGTTTTTGTCAAGGTCTGGATTCATTTCTAGAGTATATTTTACAAGATCTTCCAGTTGAGTTTTTCCTCTACTTATTAAAAAGGGAATATATTTTTCTGTTTGTATTTCAGTACTTATTTCGATTACTTCTTCATTACTATGAGCTTTATTTGCTAAAAAGATGCTGAGCATTGCAAATAGCAAGAATTTTTTTATCATTATTATTTTTCCTCTTCAATAAATTTATTAATTTCATTAACAATAGAATTAAATCTTGATAACATTGATTTTTTGTTTTTTAAAAAATTAAAACTTTTTAAATAGTTTCTGCTAAAAATAAGATCAGAAATTTCTGCAATATTGCTTATGTCTGTTAGCTTTATAGAGTTTGTATTAGCAATTTTTGTGCGGAGGTTCTTTTCATTTTCTTTTTCTTTTAAAATTAGTTGTAAGTTTTTTAAATTTCTTATTGTTTGCGGTTTTCCTCCTATATTGATATACCTTGTCATGTTTGTGTTTTTTGCAAGGATAAAATTAGCAATATTTGCTTGATTTCCTAGTGTAATTAACGTTAGTTTATTAAGGTTGATTTTTGAATTTAAAAATTTTAAATTTTGACTTGATTTTACTAGTTCAATAATGTTTTGAATATCATTCTCAGTAGATGCAATATCAGCTTTTTCATTAAGGATATTGGCAGGTTCAATTAAATAACTAATGCTTTTATTGATTACATAGCTAAATATACTTTTATGGCTATTTTTAATAAAATCGTAGCTTTTCATATGTTTATATTTTGGTGAATATAAATAAACAATTTTTCCTTTCTTAACAAGCCCACTAACCAGGGATTTAAACATTGAATCGTGAGAATAATAAGGAAGTATAAGCAAAACAGAATCATATAGTTTTTGGTTATTACTAATAAATGCTTGTTTATATATGTTGTTCTGTTTTGGTAAATAATTCATTTCATTTATGAAAAAAGGATTAAATTCGTACAAAAGAAATGGATTTTGCTTTTTAAGACCCAATGTTGAGCTTACAGGGTACCAAATCGATAAGTTTAAATTATTTTTGTGATCTTTAATTCTTGAAAATCCGATTTGATAGCTATTGTTTTCATCTTTGGGATAATTTATAAAAAGTGCTAAGTATGAAAAAATAGTTGCAATAATAACAGTTAAAATAGCAGGTATTACAAGTATTGTTTTTAGCAAAATTGAAAGAAAAATTCCTTTTGATTGTTTTATAGACTTGTTACCTCTATTTCTTCTTCTGCTATTTACTATTGTTTGTATGTTTTTAAAGAAGATGATTAGCATAAAAATTAAGAATATACTGCCAATATATAACATTAACGGTCTGATTTCTGTAAAGTATAAAGTTATTACAAAAAATGTGCCTGGGAATATTATGAAGTAGTCTTCATAAGTAAATTCTTTTTTTAAATTAAATAAATTTACTATTAAAAACATGCTAAAACTGGTTAAGAAAATGAGTTCATAAATTTGCGTATCCATAAAAATAATTTTTCCTTAAATAATTATAAGCATAAAAGCAATTTTTCCAAAATAGTTTACAGAATTGATTATTACATAGTGTTAATCTAATTTTGGATTTAAGAAGGGGTATTTAATTAATAGAGTTTATTTTTGTTTAATATAAAATGTTGTGTTAAAATAGATTATGTTTTACAGGCGAAAGGTAGTAACATATGGTTGGAACCTTTTTGGGAACTGGTGCTTCAAGTGGCGTTCCTATGTTAAATTGTAACTGTAGAGTCTGTACTTCGAGTTTTAGTAAAAATAAAAGATTGAGAAGTTCTTTTTTTCTTGAGGCTTCTGGCATTAAATTGTTGATTGATACGGGCCCTGATATTAGACAACAACTTTTAAGAGAGAATATAGATAAGCTTGATTTAGTGCTTTACACCCACGAACATTATGATCATGTTATGGGTTTTGATGATATTAAGTTTTATACACGAACTGCTCCTTTAAACATTTATGCCAGAGATACTGCCATGATTCACATAATGAATGCTTTTCCACATAATTTTACATCCAAGCCTTCTTTAAGCGGGAAAGCTGACATTATTCCTAATGTGGTTAAGGATTTTAAGTCTATTGTTTTTAAAGGTCTAAAGATAGTTCCAATTCCTTTGATTCATGGAGAGATAGTTAGTTTGGGTTATAGGATAGACAATTTGGCGTATCTTACTGATGTTAAATTTATTCCTGAAGCGTCCTATGATTATTTAAAAAATTTAGATCTACTTATAATAGATGCTATGAGGATTAAGCCTCATCCGGCTCATTTAAATTTTTCAGAGGCCATTCGTGAGATTAAGAAAATCAATCCCAAAATTTCTTATTTTACGCATATTTCACACGATATAATGCATGAAGAATTTGATTATTTAGAAAAAGACAATATTTATTTAGCTTATGATGGATTAAAGATTTATATTTGATTTAAATTTAAAGAGGATTTATGAAATTAATTTCATGGAATGTAAATGGAATTAGAGCTGTTTTAAAGAAAGGTTTTCTTGAGTTTGTCAAGGAATATGCTCCAGATATTTTGTGTGTTCAAGAAACTAAAGCCTTAAGAGAACAGTTGCCAAAGGATTTAATTCTTGAAAATTATTATTCTTATTTTTCAAAGTCAAAAATTAAAGGTTATAGTGGTGTTTGTATTTACTCTAAAGTTAAGCCTATTGCTGTAAATTTACTTGGAAAAGAAATTTTTGATAATGAAGGTAGGGGGCTTGTAGCATACTATGATGATTTTGTGTTAATTAATGGTTATTTCCCCAATTCTCAAGCTTTAAGAAGAAGACTTGTTTATAAACTTGATTTTTTATCTTATGTTGAAAATCTTATAGATTCTCTTGTGGGTGGTGGAAAAAATGTAGTAATTTGTGGTGATTTTAATATTGCTCACACTCAGATTGACCTTATAAGTCCTGATTCTAATAGAGACTCTCCCGGATATTATATTGAAGAAACTACTTGGCTAGATAGCTTTTTAAACAAAGGATATGTGGATACATTTAGGATATTTAATAAGGAGCCCGGTTATTATACTTGGTGGAGCTATAGAACAAGAGCTAGGGAGAGAAATATGGGTTGGAGAATTGATTATTTTCTTGTTAATGAATTTTTTAGGAGAAATGTTAAAAAATCTCTAATTTTAGACGAAGTAATGGGAAGCGATCATTGTCCTGTTTTTTTAGAGTTGACTGATGTAGTTAGCTAAAGGGAGGAAGCTAGATTGAAAAAAAACATTGCAATTTTTTATTTAATATTTAGTGTTAATTTTAGTTTTAGCATTGATTTAAATGATTTTGATTTTTATCGCAGCCTTGACAAGGAAGAATTAATATTTTTAATTAATTTATTAAAGAGAGAGCAACTTGTTTTGGCAAATAGTTGTGCTTTAGAGTATATTGATTTAGCTTATAAGGCGCTAAAAGAAAAAAACATAAATTTATTATTAAAAAATGACAAAGAATTAGCAGTAGATAGCAACAAGCATTTAATCCAATCTAAGAAATATAACAATGCAAGGCTTATCTTTAAGGCCACAAAGGATTTAAATACTTTGGTTCATATTAGTAGGGATGGGCTTTTAAAAACTTTAGATGGTAGAAGCGTAAGTGTTAATAAGGATAATAAATTTATTATTTTAGATTCTTTTTTGAATAACGATTTTTATGATGATGTTCCAAGCGAATATACCACTATTGAAATTTATAATAAAAGCATTTTAATGCCTAATTTAAATAAATTTCTTCTAGATAAGCGCTTAAATCCTTTTATTTATCTTGAAGATTTTAATAAAAACGTTTACTTAAATGATATTCCAAAATTAAGCAAAGAAGAGTTGTTGTTTTTATTTTATGAGCTATTTCCAGTTTCTAAGCTAAAGAGTTTAAAAGATTGGAATGATTTTGGATTTTCATCTATTTTAAAAGTATTGAATAAAATTTATTCTGAAAAAATAAATTCGATAAGGGGGAGTGCAAATGAATTATCAAAGAATTAAAAGTTATTGTAAATTTACAAGTGTTTTTCTATTTTTTTTGTTTTCTTGTGTTTCTAATGACATAAAGTTAGATCAAAGTTTAGTAAAAGGAAAACTTGTTAATGGGGTAAGATATTATATTTATAAAAATCAAATACCAAAGAATGCCGTTAGTATAGGGATTGTTTTTAATGTGGGTTCTCTTAATGAAGAAGATAATGAGAGGGGAATAGCGCATTATCTTGAGCATATGGCTTTTAATGGTACAAAAGATTATCCAGGGAATTCAATAGTTGATGTTCTTAAAAAATTTGGAATGCAATTTGGTGCTGACATTAATGCTGCTACTAGTTTTGATTTTACTTATTATAGACTTGATTTGTCAGATGGTAATAATAAAGATGAAATTGATGAATCTATAAATATTTTGAGAAACTGGGCTTCTCAAATCAGTTTCATGAAAGAAGAAATAGATTTGGAACGAAATATTATTATTGAGGAAAAAAAGCTTGGCGAGACTTATCCTAGTAGAATTTATGAAAAAATGTATAAGTTTTTGACAAGCGGGAGTCTTTATGAATTTAGAAATCCTATTGGACTTGAAGAGCAGATTTTGTCTTTTCAGTCAGAGGATTTTAAAAAATTTTATAGAAAATGGTATAGGCCAGAACTTGCAAGTGTTATTGTGGTGGGAGATATTGATCCTATAGAAATTGAAGAGAAAATAAAGAAGCAATTTATTTCTTGGGAAAATCCAACCGATAAAATTAAAAAGGTAAAAATAAATTTAGATGTAGAGCTTAAAGATAAGTTTTTACTTTTAGAAGATTTGGAAGTAGGAGAGCCCAGTTTAATGTTCTTTAAAAAAGAAATTATTAACTTTATAAAGACCAAAGATGACGTTTTAAATGATATTAAAAGGTCTTTATTGTCTGCTCTTTTTAAAAATAGATTTTCTGAATTAAAGACTGCTGGGGTAAAGCATTATAAAAATGTTTCAAATAAAGAGTTTTTTTCATTTAAGTCAGATAACAATACTATTGTTGCAAGATCGATTTCTTTAAACTTTAATCCAGATCATTTGAATGAAGGAATACAAGACTTTTTTTATGAGCTTGAGAGGATAAGAAAATTTGGATTTACCCAGGGTGAGTTTGAAAAAGTTAGATCTCAATTTTTAAAATCTTTAGAATTAAGGAAAAAGAATATAAATAAAACAAATTCATGGTCTATTTTTCAAGATTTGATAGAAATTGCTATTAATGGTTCTAATAAATTTGATATGAATGAATATTGCGGTCTTTCTGTTCAATATCTGGAAAAAATTGATTTAAAGACAATAAACAATCTTGTAGAAAGAGAGTTTGATGTAAAAAATTGTGCAATTTTTTATTCTTACCGTGGAGGAGTACATCCCGTTTTGACTTTTGAAGATATTGACAATCTTCAAAAGATAGCTTTAAAAGGAGAATTAAAGTCTTATGAGAATTCTTCAATTGAAGGTAAATTTTTTGAGAAGTCTTTAGATGATAAAGATATTATTAGAGAAAATGAGTTTGAAAATGAAGTTTCATCATTTGTTCTTGAAAATGGGGTTGAAGTTTATTTTAAATATAATGATCAAAAAAGGGGTGTAATTGATTTTAGTGCAAGTTCTTGGGGAGGTTTGCTCAATGAGGATTTAAAACTTATTCCCGTTTTATCTTTTGCCCCTAGAATAGTATCTGGTTCGGGATACGGCGATTATTCTGCATTACAGATTGAGAAATATTTATCAGATAAAGCTGTTTCTTTAAGTGTTGGTGTTGGAGCCCAAGAATCATATATTGCTGGAAGTTCAGATAAAAAAGATCTTGAAACTCTTTTTCAGCTTATATATTTTACTTTCAAGGAACCCAAAATAGATGATGTTTTTTTGCAAAATGCTATTAATAACATAAAAGCATTAATAAAGAGCAATGAAAATAGTTCTAATTATCATTTCAAAAAAGCTATTGGTAAATTTTTAAACAATAATGATCCTAGATTTGAAGATATAAAAGATAGTGATTTACAGTATCTTACAAAAGAAAATATTTTATCTTTTTATAAGAAAAGGTTTACCTATGCAAATAATTTTAAGTTTGTCTTTGCTGGAGACTCAGATATTCAGACAATAAAGGCTTATTCAAAGAAATATTTAGGCAATCTTAACTTTAAAGAAATAAACGAGTATAAAGATTTAGATTACTCTTATAGTAAAAATTTTAATAAAATAATTGTAAGGAAAGGAAAAAATACAACTGGCTTTGCTTATGTGGTTTATCCTTTTAAATTTAATTATTTGGCAGAAACCTCGTTAAATTTAAATGCTTTAGCAGATCTTTTAACAGATGGCCTTATAAAAAATATTAGAGAAAAAATGTCTAGTGTTTATGCAATTCAAGCCTCTTTTGATTCCAATTTAAGGAAAAATATGGATTCCGATGGTATTTTATCTATTTTTTTTACTACCGAGCCTAAGGAGCTTGACAATGTTTTAAATTCTATTAATCGCTATATGATCGAAAGGCAAAAAATAGATTTTAATGATAAAGATTTTTCTTATGTTAAGAAGAATTATATTAAAAATACAAAAATAAATTCAGAGAAAAATGATTATTGGATTTCAAATATATTGGCGTCATTATCCTGGTATGGAGTATTTAAAAATAATTTTGGTGTTAAGTTTATAGAGACAAACTTAAACAAAGATTTAATAAATGAATTTTTTAAGAAAATTAATCTTGATGAAAGAGCAGAGATATTATTGATACCTGAATAGTTTGTGTTTGATTAAGAAACATTCTTGTTTTCTGAGGTTTTCTAGAAAGCGAGAATGTTTCTTAATCCATTATTTATTAGTAAGACATCCTCTAGGGGAATCGAACCCCTCTTGCCAGGATGAAAACCTGGAGTCCTAACCGATAGACGAAGAGGACAAAAGTGAGCTCAGTAGGACTCGAACCTACGACAAACGCCTTAAAAGGGCGCTGCTCTACCACCTGAGCTATGAGCCCAAAAGTCATTTTATGACCATTGAAAGTAATAATATATTTATTTTCCAATAATGTCAAGTTAAATTGGCATAAAATTAATAATTTATACCAAAAATGTATTTAACAATTTGAGCTGCACAGGACTTGAACCTGTAACCAGCGGATTAAGAGTCCGATGCTCTACCACTTGAGCTAGCAGCCCAGCTTATTAATTTGCTAACAATAAGAATAAGTTTTTATAAATTGAATGTCAAGGTTTGTTGTTGCTTTTTTTTAATTCTTCTAGTAAATTTTTTGCTTCTAGGTTATTAGGAGAGATTGTAAGAAGTTTAATTAGCGCTTCTTCTGCTAATATTTTATTTTTTGCATTTATTCTTGATCTTGCTAATTTAATCAATATATTTTGGTTATTGGGAAAAAATCGCAATGCATGTTCGTATGCAAAATCGGCTTCATTGTATCTTTTTAGCTCATAGAAAGAATCTGCAATCAAATTATAAACTTTTATTATTCTTGCTCCCTTAGAATCAAGGCTAATGTATTCTTGAAAATATTTTAATGCATTTTCATAATTTTTTTGAAAAAAATAAGCTTCTCCTAGTGCTTGAATAATTCTTATGTCATATTTTTTAATGCCAAGCCCAATAATTGCCTCTTTTTCAGCTCTTTTGTATTCTCCTATGGCTATTAAGCTCCATATTAATATTGTTCTAGCATCTAAGTTGCTAGGATTTAGTCGAATTTCTTCTAACGTGTTTAAAATAGCTTCTTTAAATTTTCCTTCTTTATATAGAAGAAGAGAGTCTTCTTTTTCTTTAGGCTGTGATTGTCCAAATAATAAGCTTGAATTGGATAACAGAATTAAAGTTATTTGCAATAGGAAAAAAAATTTCATTCTTCTAAATCCTCCATTTCACAATTCCCTTTAAATATTGCTCCAGAATCAATAAAAAGTTCTTTGGCTTTAATGTTTCCTATTAACTTGCCGGTTTTGTAAATTTTAATTGTTTTTAAAGCCTCAATATTTCCTTTTATTTTGCCATGATTTAGTAAATGTTGGCATTTTATGTCAGCTTCAACATCAGCTTTTTCTCTTAGATAGATTGAGTTTGATGAGTTTACTAAGCCTTTGAGCTTTCCTTCTATTATTATTGGCTTATTGCTTTCAATATATCCTTCAAACTCAAAATTTTTTTTTATTACATTTTGAGTACTACTTTCTTCGAATTCTAAGCTATCTATGCTCATTGAACCCTCTAAAAATGAATGCTTTTGCCTTAAAGCATTCATTTTTGATTGAATTTTTTATGAATTTAGTCGTTTCTTCTTTGGCCCAAAAATCTTAAAAGATATAAGAATAAATTTATAAAATCCAAATAAAGTTTAAGTGAGGCCACAACTGCCATTCTGTTTTTTATTTCGGTGTCGTCTTGTAGCATGTTATCCATTTTAGAAATATTTTGAACATCATAGGCTGTTAGACCTGTAAATATGACTACGCCCAAAATAGATATAAGGAAATTAAGTCCTGAGCTTCTAAAAAACATATTAACAAGAGATGCAATAATGATTCCCCATAAGCCCATTATTAGATAGCTTCCCATTTTTGTTAGATCTGTTGTTGTAGTGTATCCGTAAACAGACATTCCAAGAAATGTTCCAGCAGTAATTCCAAATGTGAATACTATTGATCCTTGTGTATAAATCATAAATATAGAAGATAATGTTACTCCTGTTAGTGCTGAGTAGAGCAAGAAAAGAGCTGTTGCAGTATTGCTTGATATTTTATTAAGAGCACCACTTATTGCATATACAAGTCCAAATTGTATAAGTATTATAGCCATAAATGATATTGGATTTGACAATATTATTGCTTTGATTGTTTGATTTTCTGAGGTTGTATATGCAAACATTGCTGAGATTAAAAGTCCAATTGCCATAAGCCCGAAAACCTTGGCTAAAAACTTGTTTTTTATTAGTATTTCTTGTTTTTCTTGTGTTAAATCGATCATAATAAAGCCTCCTTATTATTTTATTAAGATTTGTTTTGATCGTTAAATTTTTTGCGAAGTTCATCAAATATAGCGCTTGGAACTTTTCCATACTTTAAGAATTCCATTGAGAATTCTGCTTTTCCTTGGGTAGAGGATCTAAGGACTGTTGAAAATCCAAACATTTCGCTTAAAGGCACTTCGGCCTCAACTTTTGAAAAACTTCCATCTTCTAGCGAACCTGTTATTATTCCTCTTCTTTGGTTTAAAAGTCCAAACATATTGCCTTGGAATTCGGTGGGTCCTTCAAGGGTAACTTTCATTATTGGTTCAAGGATTGTGGGCTTTGCTTTTTCATAAGCCTCTCTAAAAGCACCAATTGCTGCTAATTGGAATGCAATATCAGATGAGTCAACAATGTGATATTGGCCATCATTGATTGTAATTTTTATGTCAACTATTGGAAAGCCAATGAGTGTTCCCTTTTCCATTGCTTTTTGGAATCCTTTGTCACATGATGGGATATATTCTGTTGGGATTACTCCCCCTTTTATTAGATTAACAAATTCGTATGTTTCTCCTTCTTTGTTAAGAGGTTCCATAAACCCCGCAACTCGTCCAAATTGTCCAGCTCCTCCAGATTGCTTTTTGTGAGTATAGTTAAATTCAGCTTTTCTTGTAATCGTTTCTCTATAGGCTACTTGTGGCATTCCGGTTTCAACTTCTGCCTTGAACTCTCTTTTCATTCTTTCAATGTAAACTTCTAGGTGTAGTTCTCCCATACCTTGAATTATTGTTTCGTTTGATTCAATGTCAACGTAAGTTTTAAATGTTGGATCTTCTTTTGTGAATCTTCCAAGGGCTTTAGCCATATTATCAGCAGATTTTTTGTCCTTTGGTTTTACAGAAAGAGAAATTACTGGATCTGGAATAAACATTGATGTCATTGAATAGTTGATAGATGGATCACAAAACGTATCGCCTGATGCACATTCTATTCCAAATAAAGCAACAATGTCACCACTTCCTCCAAATTCAATGTCTTCTGTATTATTAGCGTGCATTCTGATAAGTCTTCCGACTTTGAATTTTTTAGAAGTTCTTGAGTTGATAAGTTCTTGTCCTTTTTTTAAAATTCCTTGATAGATTCTTACATAGGTTAACTGTCCGTATTGTCCGTCTTCAAGTTTAAATGCAAGAGCAACAGTTGGGAGGTCGTTATCGATTTTAAGATCGATTTCTTTTTCATTATTATTAAGGTCAAGAGCGGTGTTTTTTATATCATGAGGGGATGGCAAAAATCTGGTTACAGCATCCAAGAGCAATTGTACTCCTTTGTTTTTATAAGCAGATCCCATAAATACAGGGCACAATTTTAAAGCCAATGTTCCTGTTCTAGTTGCATTGTATATTATTTCGGTAGGAACATCTTTTCCTTCCATGTGCAATTCCATAAGTTCATCATTAAAGTCGGCAAGAGTGTCAAGCATTATTTCTCGTTTACTTTTTGCTTCTTCTAAGAGATCTGAGGGTATTTCTTTTTCTATTATTTCTGTTCCATCTTTTCCTTCAAAATAGTAGGCTTTCATTAATATAAGGTCTATAACTCCAATATGTTTGTCTTCTAATCCAATTGGGATTTGCATTAAAACGGAGTTTAAGTCAAGTTTTGACTTAAGTTGATCTTTTACATTGTAGGGATTTGCTCCGGTTTTATCGCATTTGTTTACAAATGCAAGGCGCGGCACGCTATATCTTTTAAGTTGTCGATCAACAGTTATTGATTGTGATTGAACTCCTGCAACAGAATCAAGAACTAATATTGCTCCGTCAAGCACTCTAAGAGATCTTTCAACTTCAATTGTAAAATCTACGTGTCCGGGTGTATCAATAATATTTATTGGAAAATCTTTCCATTCAACGTGAGTTGCAGCTGATGCTATTGTGATTCCTCTTTCTCTTTCAAGTTCCATTGAGTCCATTGTTGCACCAACCCCATCTTTGCCCTTTACTTCGTGAATTGCATGAATTTTATTACAATAAAAAAGAATGCGTTCTGTAAGAGTAGTTTTCCCTGAGTCGATGTGTGCGCTGATACCTATGTTTCGTAATTTATTGTAGTCCATTAGACTTTGTTCCTCCTGATGATATGTGAATAGAAGATTAACTATCTTAGTAATTTTACAAAATTTTTTTTTAAAAATCTATCTTATATCGTTTTATATTATTAGATTCTTTGGAAGTTTAAACTATTTGGCAGTTCGCTTGATTAAATTTGTATTAATGTATATTCTTATATTAGGGAATATATCATTTAGTAGATTTTGATTTTATTGATTAAAACTTTTTATTTTTTATTTAGTGAATTAACTCTTACTTTATTATTATACTCCTAAGATAATTATTTGGAGGAATTTGAGTTGGAAACTTTAACAATATCTAATGAATTGAGCAAAATATCACAGGTGGGTTACGATTCTTCTGTGTCTGAGCTTTCTGTGTTTTTTAAGGATGGAAGAGCTTATAAGTATTTTAAGATTGAACCAAGACATTTTAGTGCAATATCTAAACTTGTTGAGGACAGAAGATCAGTTGGTAAATATTTAACAGAAAATGTATTTAACAAATATGACCAAGAAAAGCTTTAATTTGTTTTTTAGATAGTATTAAAAGCCCTTTTGTTTTTAAAGCAAGAGGGCTTATTTATGTTTATGACTAGCTTTTAGAGTGATATATTTTGTTTTATAATCATCAAGATGGCTTATTTAAT
Organism: Borreliella bissettiae DN127; assembly: GCF_000222305.1. GTDB lineage: Bacteria > Spirochaetota > Spirochaetia > Borreliales > Borreliaceae > Borreliella > Borreliella carolinensis. The sequence continues at coordinate 549,940 of NC_015921.1, forward strand.
TTTAAGATTCAACAGCGTTTAAATTTTATATTTTTATGATTATTAGATTTAATATTTTTGCTGCTTTGAATAATTTAAATAGTATAAATAGTATTAAGGATTCAAGTAAGTTTTTATGTATAAATTATTGTTTATTAGTGCTTTTGTTTTGTCTTGTAGCTCTATTTTTAAGGAATATCAAAACATATCAGATGAATATTATAAGCTTGCTAAATTAAATGAAGAGCTTGGTAATGATGAGACTTCTGTTTTGCTTTATGAAAAATCTATTAAATTTAATATCAATGCTGGTGATGATTCAAGTTACAATTTTATTTTAGCTTGCATTAATTTGAAAAAATATGCAGAGGCTGAGCTGAAACTTAATTCTATTATAAAAGAAGATCCAGAGAATATTTTGTTAATTAATCTTAAGGGGTATTTGCTATTTAAGAAAAATGATTTGGACAATGCTTTGACTAACTATTTGAAAACTTTAGAATTTGCACCTGCAAATAAAGAAGCTCTATTTAATATTTTTTACATTTATCATTTAAAGAGCGACAAAAAAAATGCAAAAAAATATATCTCAAAATATAAAGAGCTAAATCATCCTATACCAAGTGGTGTGGAAGAAATAGTGTCTTCTGTTCTTAAGAGTTAATTTTTTAGTTTTTATGTTTACTTTTTACTTTGTGGTAATCTTTATGGTAATTATTATATAATAAGGTATGCAATATAAACCCTGTTTTATTTTTCATAAATTTTTGTAGGAGAGTTTGTATATGATTAGGCTTAAAGTTTTAATTTTGTGTTTTTTTGGGATTATTGTGGTAAATGGTTTTACAGATACTAATTTTGAATTCAATTTTGGTGGTGGGGTTGCTTTTCCTGTTAGTCCCTTTTCAAGCTTTTACAATGAGGCTTTAGAGATTAATGCAAAGCTTAAGCAAAATTTGCCTTCAGATTTATCCCCAATTGAAAAAGAAGAGATAGTTCAAAATTTTTCCGATTTAGCCAATATTGCTAAAGCTGGAATAAAATATGGAACTTACGCGCAATTTGGTGCTAAATTTGATGATTTTGTTTCTATTGGATTTGAACTTTTGTTTGACATGAATCTTCTTAAAGCAATAAAGCGTTCAGATGGAACTGCAAATGAAAATTTCTCGTTTATTATGGCAATAACACCTAGATTTTATACAAAATTAGATTTTTTTGTTTTAGCTTTAGCGTTTTTCACAGGTCCTAAGATTAATATAGCAACTTCTTCTGCAGATTCTGTTTTGGCAGAATTGGGAACAATGGGCTGGGATATTGGTGCTAGACTTTCATTCTCTTTTTTAATTCTTGAAGGTTACTATGTCTGGAATATTAAAAACCCTAAATTTTCTGATTTCAAGTTTGGGATAGGTTTTGAATTTGGAATTGTGTAGTTTATTTAATTTTGTTTTTAGGATTATGTATAATATTTGGTTTTCTTATTAAGAAGATTTTTTGATTTTTCTTTTTATTATCAAGTTAAGGCTAAAATATTTAAATAACCTTGCTTAAAAAATTTTAGTTGTTTTTGTGTGCATAAGTTTTAATAATTATCAAATTAAGATTGTTGAGATTTTAAAAAAAAAAAAGAACGAGGAGCTTGGTGAATTTACTTAAAAAAAAATCAATAGGAATTATTGCTTGTCCTGGGGGTAGGGTTTTTGCTAGCAAAATAATAGAAGAACTTGACAGAATATTTATAAATATTGAAAATGAGATTGTAGATAGTATATGCCAAGATTCCAAATCCTTAAAGGAAGAAATTTTTAAGATTGAAAAAGTTTTATCTCCTTTTTTAGAAGGGCTTAGTTTATCTACTCTTAAAAGCAAAGAGCCTTTAGAAATTCCTGTAAAATTTGTTAAATTTGCCAATGGTGAATTTAAAACTGAAATTTTAAAAACAATCAGAAATAAGGATATTTTTATTGTTCAAGATGTTGCTAATGCTTATGAAGTTGAGATAAGCAGTAGTGAAAAAATAATTATGACAGTTAATGATCATATAATGAATTTAATGACAACAATAGATGCTTGTATGCAGGCTAAAGCCAATTCTGTTAGTGTTATTATTCCGTCTTATCCTTATTCAAGGCAAGATAAAAAGCACTCAAGAGAATGTTTAACAGCAAGTCTTATTGGAAGATTTTTAGAAGAGTTGGGCATTAGACATATTTTAACTCTGGATATTCACTCAAAGGCTATTGAGAATGTATTTAGAAAAGTTTATTTTGAAAATTTAAATGTTTCTTATGAAATCTTTAATTCTCTTAAGGATTTAATAGACATTAGAGATTCTAATTTGGTCATTGTTTCACCCGATACAGGTGCTGTAAGTAGAAATAAATTTTTTGCATCAAGTCTTAAGAGTCCTCTTGCTTTGCTTTATAAGGAGAGAGATTATTCAAGAGTTTCAAATGATGTTGTTGATTCAAATATTTCTGTAACCAAGCTTTTAGGAGATGTTGAAGGTAAGAATGTTTTTATGAGCGATGACATGTTAGCTACTGGGGGTACTCTCATTAAGGCAATGAAATTGCTTAAAAGCATGGGTGCTAAAAAGATTATATGTGGGATTAGTTTGCCGTTTTTCAATGGAGATGCTATTAAATATTTTGATAAAGCTTATGAGGAAGGATATTTTTATAAAATAATTGGAACGAATGCCGTTTGCCATAATGATGAATTAATAAATAAGCCCTGGTATCATGAGGCTAATGTTGCGCCTCTTTTTGCAGAGGCAATATTTGCAATTTATAATAAAGTTGGTTTGCAAAAAATTCTTGATAGAAAGGATGATATTCAGAAATTGATTACCAAGGGTTAATTTATGAATGCTCTTAGTATTGATATTGGTACCAGTGTTTTAAAGGCAGCGTTAGTTAGTTCTGAAAGTGGAGTTTTAAGTTATATTGATATTAGTTATTCAGATTATTTTGAGGTTGATTTCGAAAATTTTGACTTTAATATATGGCTTTTTTCTTTTAAGAAAGCCATATCCAATTTTCAGCCTAATAAAATAGATTGCATTTCTGTTAGTGGTATTTCACCATGTTTGATTGCTTTAAATTCAAATTTAATTCCTTTAGAAGTTTTGCATTGGAATTCTTTTAAAATTAAGCCTTATTTTAAGGGAAAATCTGTATTTTTGCCCTACGTACTTAGTACGGTTGAAAGAGGAACGTATTCTAAAATAAGCTATTTTGTTTCTTGTTTTGAGTATTTTATTTATTTGCTTACAGGAAAGCTTTTTACAAGCTTTCCAAGTATAGAGTATATTCCTTTTATTTGGGATGATATAGAGATAAAAAAATATGGGCTTGATAAGAACAAATTTCCTCCGTTCATAAAAATGGGAGAAAATGTTGGTGTTGTAACTTATAAAGCAGGAATTGAATTTGGGCTAAATAGCGGAATTAGTGTAATTAATGCTGGAGCAGATTATTTGAATGTTTTGGTGGGAAGCGGTGCTTTTGAGGAAGGAATTGTGTCAAATAGAATGGGTACAAGCGAGGGTTTTAATTTTGTTTCAAGCACATATTTACCAGAATTTTCTCTAGAATATCCTTATTTTTTAGAAGGATTTTTTATTATTGGGAGAATTGTTCCTTTTGGATATTTGATTCAATTGTTAAAAGACAGTTTTTATAAGAAAAGCTTAACTTTTGAGTTTCTCTTAAAAAAGATTGTTAAAAGTGCCACTTTAAATAATGTATACTTTTATCCAAGCAAAATTAAACTTTTTAATGATTTGGTTATTTTAGATCCTTGTCTTTGCAAAGATTTAAGCAAAGGAATTTTTGGTAGTATTAAAAATCCGCTGGAGATTGGTTTATCAATGCTTGAATTTGTATGTTTTGCTTTTTATAATAGATTGGTAGAGCTAAAAGACCGTAAGAAAGAAATTTTGAGTATTTTTGTTAGTGGATCTAATTCTGATAATTTGCTTTTAAATCAAATAAAAGCAAATATTCTTGGCAAAGATTTAAAGATTTTTGATTTTAAGCATTCAGAGATTATTGGGGGAGCGATTCAAGCATTCTATTCTTTAAGAGAATTTAGCAGCTTAAATGATTCTTTTTTAAAGCTTACAAAGATTAAGCATGTTGTTTCGCCTGTTATTGAGGTTCATGAAGAATATTTAGAAAAATATCAAAAATATATTAATAATTATAGTCTATTTGTTAACGGGTAATATATAAGTTTCTTTAAATTCGCCTATTCCCGCTATTTTTTTAAAGTCTGCTTTTGCTTCTGATTTTGTTTTATAAGGACCAGATCTTACTCTGTAAATATCTTTATTATCTACTGTTGCAGAATATATTTTAGCAACTATATTATATTTGAGTAATTTTTGAATATAGTTGTCTGCATTGATTGGATCTGAGAGTGATACAAATTGTATGTAATATTCTGTATTAGGATCATATATGTTATCAATATTTAAAGTTTTTTGGGCTATGGGGGGTTGAGATTTTTCAATAATTTTTGATTTCTGAGAAGCATTAGGTATTTTTTGAGTTGTTGTGGGTTGAGATTTTTCAATAGTTTTTGATTTCTGAGAAGCATTAGGTATTTTTTGAGTTGTTGTGGGTTGAGATTTTTCAATAATTTTTGATTTCTGAGAAGCATTGGGTATTTTTTGAGTTGTTGTGGGTTGAGATTTTTCAATAGTTTTTGATTTTTGAGAAGTATTAGGTATTTGGTTTTTGTTTGTAGGTTTTTTTTCTTTATTTAAATCTTGTGTTAAATCTATGATTATTTCATTTTGAGTTTCAGATACCTTTAAAGATTTTTCATTTTGGTCAACGTTTTCTAAGGTGTTTTGATCTTTATCTTCTTCTAAAACAATATTTTTTTCTGTAATGTCTGAGGCCAAATTTTTGTTTGGAAAGAAAATAATTGTCCCAAGAAATATTATGATACAAACTGTTGCAATCGAGGTTAATGCTACAAAAAATCCTTTATTATTATCATTGTTTTCATTCAAATCTTTCATAGTTAATTATCTCCTGCATTTTTTTTTCAATTTCTTTTTCTAGATATGCATAATTCTTGTTATTAATTATATTGATTATTTTTAAGTTTATAATATTTTTTTTAAAAAAAATATCTTTTTGGATTTTGAGTATTTTATTGATTATACTTGAGTCAATGTTTGGCATAGAATATGATAATCTGTTTTTTATTATAGAATTCTTTGTCTTAAGCACAATTATATAGTCGCAAAGTTTTTCTAAATTTATTTTAAAAAGTAAAGCAGCATTAATTATTATTTTTGTAGATTGATTTTGGATTAGGATTTTTTTTATTTTACTGATTATGATTGGGTGGGATATGCTTTCAAGTTTTTTTAATTCTTTATTGTCATTAAATACAAGATTTCTTAGTAAGAGTTTGTCTATTCCATTTTTAGTATTTAATATTTTTTGACCAAATATTTCAACTATTTCTTTTTTTTTCTCATGTAATACTGAATGCCCAAGCTTGTCTGCATTTATTTCGTAAAATCCATATTTATTGCTAATTATTTTTGAAGCAGTGTCTTTGCCAGACGCAATTTTTCCTGTCACTCCAATTATTAATGGATTTCTCCCCACGATTTACCCGTTTCAATATTTGCTTTTAAAGGCAGATTTAATGTGTAAGCAGTTTCCATCATAATTTTTAAGATTTTCTTCACCTCATTTTCTTCTTCAATAGGAGATTCGATGAGCATTTCATCGTGTACTTGTAGCAATATTTTTGATTCCATTTTGTTACGTTTAAATTCATTAAATACTTTGACCATTGCAATTTTCATGATGTCGGCTGCACTTCCTTGAATTGTGCTGTTTATTGCTATTCTTTCAGCGGCAGATCTTTCTAGATAATTATTGCTATTAATTTCTTTTATATATCTTCTTCTTTTTAAGATGGTTTCGCTATATCCAGCATTTCTCACGAAGTTTATTTGATTTATTATAAATTCTTTGATTTTTGGATAAGAGTCAAAGTAAGAGTTTATAAATCCCTTTGCCTCTTCTTTTGTAATTCCTAGTTCTTTTGCAAGTCTAAAATCTGACATTCTATAAATTATTCCAAAATTAATAGATTTTGCTATTCTTCTCAAGTTGGGAGTAATTTCTTTTTCCTCTATTTTGAAAAGCTTAGAAGCAGTTTCTGTATGAATGTCTTTATTGCTTTCAAATGCTTTAATAAGGGCCTCATCTTGTGATAAGTGAGCAAGTATAGCAAGTTCAATTTGAGAATAATCAGCTGAAATAAAAATATTTCCATTTTCTGGTTTAAATGCTTTTCTTATTTTTCGCCCTTTTTCGTCTTTTATTGGTATGTTTTGCAAGTTGGGGTTTATACTTGTGATTCTACCGGTTGCTGTTTTTGTTTGTATGAAGCTTGTGTGTAGTCTGTTTGTTTTATAGTTTATTAGTTCTATCAAATTATCTGTGTAAGTGCTCTTCAATTTTGCAAGTTGTCTGTATTTTATTAGATTTTCAATTGATTCATGCTGTCCTCTAAGAGATTCAAGCACTTTTATATCAGTTGAGTCTTTTTTCATTTTTTCTGGTAATTTTAGATTTAATTTTTCAAATAAAATTTCATGCATTTGTTTTGGAGAATTTAGATTAAAATCAATTCCTATGCTTTTTATTATTTCTTTTTCGATTAGTTCTAATTCTTTTCCAAGTTCTTTTCCATAGCCTTTTAAATATTCTTTATCAAGGTAAATGCCATTTTCTTCCATTTCTATAATTACCTTGTTAAAAGGCATTTCTATTTCGTGCATTAAATTGTCGAGTTTGTCTTCTTTTAATTTTTTGGTAAATATATTAAATAATCTAAATGTGATGTCAGCATCTTCAGATGAATAGCTTGTTGCCATTTCTAAAGATATATTTGCGAAGTTATCATTTTTTTGAATCACATCTTGATATTTAATATTTTTGTGCATTAAATATTTTTCTGCAAGAAAATCAAGTGATACTTTTGAGTTTGTGTCGATAAGGTATGCGGCAATCATTGTATCAAAATAAGGTGGTATGGGGCTAAATCCATTATTTTTAAGTATTTTATAGTCAAATTTATAATTTTGACCAATTATTTTTGGATTTGACTTAAAGAGATTGTCAAATTTTTGTATTATATAATTTTTTTCTATGTAAGTTTTTCCTTTGGCTTCGATTGGAATATAGTAACCTTCAAATTCTTTAAATGAAATGGAAATTCCAATTAATTTTGCTGTGTAAGTGTCAAGCGAGGATGTTTCTGTGTCTATTGATATGTATTTAGCCTTTTTAAGGTTTTCTATTAAATCGTCAATCTCTATTTTTGTTGTTATTGCGCGGTATTTAACATTTTCTGTGTCAATTGTATTTATGTCATCTAAGCTGTTAGTAATAGGTTCTTGTTTAAATAGGCTTTTTTGGTCGGCATTTTCTTTTTCTTGTTTTAGGATATCTTTTTTATAAGTTTTTATTAGAGCAATTGCTGAATGCTTTTCAAACAAAGGTATTAACTCTTCACTAAAATTTTTTAAGGCGAAATTTTCAATTTCTGGAATTTTTAAATTTTCTTCAAGGCTTACAAGTTCGTAGCTTAAAAAGGCATTTTCTTTTTCTTTGATTAAAAGTTCTCGGTGATTTTTATTTATTAGTTCTAAATTTGAATATATTCCCTCTAAGGTTTTAAATTCCCTTAATAAATTTGCTGCTCCTTTTGGTCCAATACCTTTTATTCCGGGGATATTATCAGATCTGTCTCCAACAATAGCCAAATAATCTTTTATTTGGAAGCTATTTACTCCAAATTTTTTTATTACGTAATCATTATCCATTTCAATAAAGCTGTTGTTTTCAATTTTAAGTATTTTTATGTAATCTGACATTGTTTGCAGTAAGTCTTTATCAGGAGAAATAATGTAAGTTAAATAGTTATTATTTGCAGCCTTTTTAGCAAAACTAGCTAAAAGATCGTCAGCTTCGTATCCCTCAATTTCAAAGATTGGTATTTTTGCCTTTAAAAGGCCCTCTTTTATCCATCCGATTTGAGGTATTAAATCATCTGGAGGTGCATCTCTTGTTGCTTTGTAGCTTGGATATTTTTGTTTTCTAAAGGTTGGCACCTCTGAGTCAAAGGTAATAATCAAATGTTCAGGGGTTTTTTCTTTTATTATAAAAAATAATGTTTTAAAAAAGCCAATAAATGCGTTTACATTTTCTCCTTGTGTGTTTAAAAGTGGATAATTTTTCATTACGTGATAATTTCTAAATATTATGTTTAGTGCGTCAATTAGGTAAAGTTCTTTCATATTTTAATATCTAACATTATGGGGAAATTGTTTGCTGCAAGGTTTTGATGTTTTTTAATTTTTGGAATTTTTCTTTTTGTATTTGCAATTTGTTGTAAGATTTCACAACAAATTTGATATTTAATGTATATTTCTTCTTTTAGTAGATTAATTTCTTTTATTAAGTATTCGAAATTATCCAATTTTTGGTTTTTAGATTTCAACCATGCATTTATTGTTTTATAATAATTTTTGATTGATTCTAAGATCAAATCTTTTTTAGGATTGGTTATATTTAATATTCTTATTTCTTCTCTTTGCAATTCATTGCTTTCTATTGTTAGTATTAATTTCAATTCTTTTAATTCTAATAACAAATTGCTAAAATATTTCTTTAAAATTTCATTAGCCGACAATATTGATTCCTAATTTGTTGTGAGTAACAGTATTTTCTTTTTTTCTTAACTCTTTCCAGGTAAAGTTTAATATTTGCAATTGTTTTATAACATTGTCAATTTTATGTATTTCTTTTTTTAAAAGAACATTTTCTAGCTCTTTATTTAGAAATAAATATATTGAGAGTAGGTTTGTAGAGATGTTTCCACCTTGTTCAAAATTTAAAGTTGACATTAATTCAGTAATGATTTCTTGTGCATGAAAGATTTTTTCATTGGCTTTAACTGCATTTTTCCAATTTCCATCTTTTATAAGCTCTTTTGCAACGTTTAAATCCTGTATTGCTTTCTCATAAAGCATTATCAATATTGAGAGGGGATTTGATGTGTTTATTTGTGTTTGTTTATATATTTTTTCTTTTGCTATCAAAATTTCCTCTAATCCAAAAGTTTAATTTGTTCTATTATTTGGTCTTTTTTAAAAGGTTTTGTAATATATCCTCTAGCCCCAAGAGATAAAGCTTTTTGTATTAATTCTTGCTTTCCAATAGCTGTAACCATTAATATATTAACCTTTTTAAGCAATTTTTTATTAATTTCATACATTCTCTCAAGAGCTGTGATTCCATCCATTCCCATCATTGTTATATCGAGTGTTATTAAATCAATATTGCTTTGTTTTTCAAATTCTTTAACAGCCTGAATGCCATCTTCGGCTTCTAAAAATTCTTTAAATCCCAATTGACTTAAGATTTTTATTAGGTTTTTTCTCATAAAAAGCGAATCATCAGCTATTAAAGCTTTTTTGCTTTCTTCCAAACTAGCACTCCTTTTATCTATTTTAACATATTAAAATATAATTCACATTTTTATAATATTGTCTTTTTGATTGATATTTTTCTTTAAAGATTATTTTAATTTGAACATAAGTAAAATAATATGTTAAGTAAAATAATATGTATTTTGAGAGATATTTTATGGTTTGTATAGTAAGGTGGTCGGTTTTTGCTTATTAGAATTGTTTGATAAAATAATAAAGGATATGTTAAATTTTACCCTATGAGCAGCAAAGTACAGCAAGAAATTGCAAACCTTAAGAAGTTGATTAGAAAGTGGGATAAAGAGTATTATGTTGACTCTTTGCCTAGTGTTGAAGATTTTGTGTATGATAAGCATATTTTAAGGCTTAAAGAGCTAGAAAGTAAGTACCCCGAATATAAGACCTTAGATTCTCCTACTCTTAAATTTGGCAGTGATCTTTTAAATGATTTTAAAGAGGTTGAACATTCTGCTCCTATATTAAGTCTTGATAAGGTTTATGATCTTAATTTGCTGAAATCATGGATAGATAAGATTGATTTTAATAATTTTTTTAATATTTCTGTTGAGCCAAAGATTGATGGATGTTCTATTGTTCTTTATTATAAAGATGGGATTCTTGAAAAAGCTCTTACCAGGGGTAATGGAAAATTTGGTAATGACGTTACTAAAAACATTAGAACTATTAGGTATATTCCTTTATTTCTTGATGAAAAGGTTGATTTAGTATTAAGGGGTGAGGTTTATATTACTAAAGAAAATTTTTTAGAAATAAATAAATTTTTAGAAAAGCCTTATACTAATTCTAGAAATTTGGCTTCGGGAATACTTAGAAGGGTTGATAGTAGAGAAGTTGCTAATTTTCCTTTAAATATTTTCATTTATGATTTTTTAAATGCTGGATTGAAGTTTAAAACCAATGATTTAGCTACTGAAAGACTTAAGAAATTGGGGTTTAAAGTAAATCCTTTGATTAGGTTTTTTGATCAAAAAAGTTCAATTGGCGAAGTTTTAGATTATATAGCAGATATAGCAAAAAAAAGAGATTCTTTTGAATATGAAATAGATGGCGTTGTTCTTAAGGTTAGTGATTTTGCTTTAAGAGAAAGATTGGGGTATACTGCGCATCATCCTAAATGGGCAATGGCTTACAAATTTGAAGCGCTTTCTGGTGTTAGTAGGGTAAATAGCATTGTTGTTCAGGTTGGACGTAGTGGTAAAATTACTCCTGTTGCAAATATTGATAAAGTTTTTGTTTCGGGGGCTTTTATTACTAGCGCAACATTACATAATCAAGATTATATAACATCTATTGGTTTGAATGTTGGTGATGTTGTTAAAGTTTCAAGAAGAGGAGATGTAATTCCTGCTGTTGAAATGGTGATAAATAAATTTTCAACAGGATTTTTCAAAGTTCCTGATAATTGTCCATCTTGTAAAACTGTTGTAGTAAAAGAGGGGGCACATTTTTTTTGTACAAATAATAATTGTCCCTCAGTAGCAGTCGAGAGAATAAAATATTTTTGTAGTAAAAATTGTATGGATATTGAGGGGTTTTCCGACAAGATAATTTCTTTTCTTTTTGAGAAAAAATTTATTTCTTCAGAAATTGATCTTTATACATTTGATTTTTATAAACTTCTTGAATTTAAAGGGTTTAAGGATAGAAAGATAAATAATTTGATAAATTCAATTGAATCTAGCAAAAAAAAGCCATTTAGCAAATTACTTCTTAGCATGGGAATTAAAGATTTAGGAGAAAACACAATAAGGTTGTTATTTCTTAATAATTTAAATTCGTTTTCAAAACTTTTTAAGCTTTGTCAAGATAAAGATTTTGCTTTTTCAACATTGTTGAAAATTAAAGGCATAGGGGAAAAAATTGCTTTAAATATTATTAGAGCTTTTAATGATTCGATAATGCTTAATAAGTTTAAATTTTTTGAAAACTTGAAATTTAAAATGGAAGAGTTTATTACGATTGATGATGAGAATAAGTTATTAGTTGGTAAAAAGTTTTGCATTACTGGAACTTTTAATGGTTATTCCAGGTCTATTGTTATTGACAAGTTAAAAAATAAAGGAGCAATTTTTAACACTTGCGTGACTAAGAGTTTAGATTTTCTTATTGTAGGAGAAAAAGCCGGATCGAAGCTTAAAAAAGCTTTGAGTTTAAATATAAAAATTATGTCTTTTAAAGACATAAAAAGTTATTTAGATTAATTGGATAAAGTGTTTGTTTTTATTTAATTATTTTTATTTGCTTAAATTCAGGCTTTAGATTTTTATACATAATTCCTAGTTCGTGGATATTTTTGACTTCTATTAAGTTTCTAAAAAATTCTTCTTTATTTTTTAGAGCAGGGTTAATGAAATATTTTTCAAATTTATATTTTGAGATTATTTCATGATTTTTTAAAGCTTCATTTAAATTAGTAGTTGGATTTATTTCAATATAGTATGTGTTGTCTTTTTTAAATGCAAATTGATCTCCTTTTTCTTTAAATTTATAGTTATTAAGATATATGTCGGGGTAGATTTGAAAATCTGCTGTTTTGATCATAGTTGTTTTTGAGGTGCTTTTAGTATTTTCTTCTAGATCTTGGCTTTCATTTTTTTCTGTGGGCTTTAAATATTCCTTTTCTAATTTCTTATTTTCTTCTAAGTCATCATTTTTGTTTGTAATACTTGGAATGAAAGTTTCTTCGCTTAAAGGTTTTTGAAAAATTTCTTTTTTTTTAAAATTGTTTAATTCTTTTTGAAGTTTTAAAATAGTCTCTTCATTCTCTTTTATTTTATCTTCTAATTCTTTGAATTTGTGTTTATCAGTTCTTATTTTTTTTTGATTTTCTTTGTTTATTGCTTCATTTGCGCTGATTTTTCTTTTTAGATCATTGATTATTCTTCCTATTGAAGATAAGTTTTCCTCAATTTCTTCTAAGTTTTTATCTGAGTTATCTTTTTTTTTAAAATTTCTTAATTCTCTTTGTAAGTCCAAAATAGTATTTTCATTATCGTTGATTCTGTCTTCAAGTTCTTCGATTTTTTTTTCATTAATAGCATAATATTTTTCGTTCTCATTAAGATTTTCTTTTAGATTGTTTATTATTCCTTCATTAGAAGGGTAATTGTCTTCATTTGCTTCTTCGATTTCATCATTATATTCATAATTTTCTTCAAAATCATCATCGGCTTCTTCTTCAATGTTTTCAATATTTATTTTTTCGTAATTTTCATTTTTTTTGGGTTTAGTGTTTTTGCTAAGGAGCTTTTTTATTTCTTCTATTTCGTTTTTTAATTTATTGGTTAAAATTTCATATTTTTTTGCCTTTTTTTCGATTGATTCTATTTTTTCATTTTCCGATGCTTTTTGATTTTTGGTTTTTAAAAGCTTTTCTATATTTTTAATCTTATTTTCATAATTTTCAATTACAGATTTTAGATCATTTTCGTCCATTCTTTTTTTGGGCAGGTTTTTATTTCTTATGTTTTCTGGCAATTTCAGATCTTTACCCTTTTTAGGGTCTTTATAAGAAACTATGTTTTTGTTTAAATGTTTTGAGGTATTTATTTGATCACTTTTGTTCTCAGCACTTTTAAATTCTTCACTTAAGTCTTCTAAGGGAATTTCAATGCTAGAGTAGCTTATTGTATTATTAGCTCCAAATAATGGTATACATAAAAGTATTAAAAAATATTTAAAGCTTCGATTTTTTGTTTTATTCATAAGGTCCTTGTTTTTATTTAGAAAACATCTATAATTTATAATGTTAGCATAATTTGTTTATATATCAAAAGTGATAAATAAACGCCGGAGCTATTTTTATTGACAAATAGTGCTGATTTCAAATTAGGTTTAATTGAATTTTTTATTAAGTTGCTTTTAAGCTTGTTACATATGTTGGTAAGATCAGCTGTTTCTGAAATTTTATTTTTTAATCCTTTTTTATTTATGCAATGTTAGGTTTTTACTAATTTAATTTTTTTGTTTAGTGGGGTTTGCTAGTTTGACAAATGTGGATGTGCATGAATTTTGGGCTTTGCCAGTTTGCTGCAATGTTAAAGATTCTTTTATTGAAGATTTCAGTTTTGTAGATGAACATGTAAGTTCAATTTTTAGCATCAGTTATAAAGATAATATAACTTTAAAGTTTAGAGATTTTGTTGATTCTAATGAATTTAATTTAAAGCTTTTTGATAATAAAATAAGCTTTAAGGGTCAAATTCCTTTGGTTTTATATTCATGCAATTTGGATTATTTGCTAAAAGCGGAAAAAAGTGTTCTTTTTAATCTAAGAGTTGGTGATGTGAGTAATAGTTATTCTTCTGGATTTACAAAGAAAGAATCTCAAACTTGCAATGTTTTGAATGCTTGTTATGAATTTAGTGATTACAATAGTGTTTCAGACGACTTTATTTTAGTTAAAATATTTTTTGATTCTGAAAATTTAATTATTGATGCTAATGTAGACAATATTTCTTTTTTAAAATTTTTTATTAGTGAAAATTTTGGCGTAAGTAAAGACAAAATAAAAATCAATTCTCTTAATAATTATTGGTCTAGCTCTATTTTTCCTATTTCTTTTAATGCAATTTTACAAGGCATTGTAATTTCAAAAAAGATTAATAAAAGGGTTAATGTTGTTTACTACAAAAGACATTTTGGAATTTTAGACAATTTAAATTTAACTTTTTCAGTTTCTAATTGTTTGTTGGCAGATAATAAGCTTTCAAAGATTGTTTTAGAAATTATAATAAATAGACCTTTAAATTTTTTATATAAATTTTATTTTAAATTTATTAATAATGTTTTCAAAAATTTGTTTTTTGATGGGTTTTTAGAAATTTTTTTTGTTGAGAATAAAAGTGATTTCATTTTTTTTTATGACAATCTTTTGGCATTTGAGACTTCTGTTTATAATTTTATTTATTCCAATTTTTATAATCTTGCTTTGTCGATCTCTTGTGAACCAATAGGTTATTTGCTTACTCAGATTAAAGGTGATTATAGTAGTTTTTTTAAAATTTTTAAAAAACTAGATATAAAAAATTCTTTAATAAAGAAATCTTCTGTTTTAAGTGTTAATAAGGATTATAATATTTTTGATACTAGTCGAAGGGGAGTTGGTTTTGCTTATTTGAATTCAAACACTTATTTTTTAAATGAAGATCAATATGTTGTTGCTTTCTTGTATAAAGATGAATTAAATGTGTTTTTGCCCTACAGCATTATTGACAACAATTTAAGCAACTATTTGAAAAATAGTTTGGCTAAAACATTGGGCTTGACCTATAGCAGTATAAACTTTTTGATAGACGAGAGCGTATTAAATTCTGCTAATTTTTATAATCTTCTTTTTAAAGATCCTTATTTGATTGAAAAAGCAATTTTAAGTATTAAAGACAATTTTTCTTCTTTAATGGATGCAGATTTTGCAAATGAATATCCTGTTATTGTTAAAGAAAAAATAGCTATTAGTGATATTAATGATTGTGTGCTTGGGTGTTCTGTTGAACTTAAATTTGAATTTTATTCTCTTAGTGCTGTTTTTAGTAATGCAACTTTTTTTGTAGAGCAAGGCAAATTTTCCAAGCTTAAGTTAAATAACAAAAGGATTCGTACAATATTTGGGTTAGCGGTTGATTATGTATTTTGTCGTGCTAATGTAAGTTGTGATATTAAAGATTGTTTAAGCTTAGAGTTTGTTGAAGATGGTGAGTTTGTTTTTTCTTTTAGAAGTGTTTTTATTGTTTCTGTTTCTGCAATTCGGACTGCTTTGATTCAAGTATTTGATTTTAATGCAAGCAGCACCCCTCTTGATTTTGAAGAAATTTTAAATAGTTGGAGCATAAAAATTGACATTAATTAATTTCAATTTAAATGGAGAGAGCATTTCAAAAAAGATCAGTCTTTCTTTGGGGACTAGAAATCTTTTGGATTCTATTTTTTTTGCCAAGAGTGATAGTTTGGAATACATTGTTAATAACAGATTTTTTTTAATTTTATTGGATTTCAAACTTGTTTATTCAGATTTAATTCCTGCTTTTATTTTAAATGGTCGGAGTATAGTTACCCTTGAAGGACTTAAAAAAAAAAGTTTTTATAAGCATATGCAAAAGATTTTATTAGAAGACGATTTTAATTTTTGTAGCAATTGTTTTGAATCTAATGTTTTGCTGTTTTATTATTTTTTAGAAAACGAGATTGTAAGCAAATCAGATATTTTAGGCTATAGAAATTCGTTAAAATGTAATTGTATGGATGTTAATACTTTTTTATCTCTTTATTTGAAAGCTGAAGAATTGTATAGAAAAAATGGCTAATGTTAAGGTTTATTACCCTGAAAGTTTTAATATACTATCTAATTTATTTAACAAAAATTTAAATAATTATATCATTTATAATGAGCTAGATTTTAAAAAAAATCCCAGTTTGTTTAACAGAGAAACGCCGGTTGATAATTTTTTTATTGTTGGTAATTTTGAAAAATTTAATAAGGTGTCTTTAAGGGGTAATTTTCTTGAGATGGGGCCGTGTGTTACTTACAATGAGATACTTCAGATTGGTAAGAAAAATATTCCAAGTTTGTTTTATGAATTTATTTCAAAATTTAATGATAAAATATATTTAAATAGCATTAACCTTGCAAATGGGTTTTATTATAAAAACACCGTTTTTGATATTTATCCTTTACTGTTAAGCCTTGATGCCCAAATTGAGTTTAAAAATATTTTAACCAAAAAAACTTATGTTTTTAGTGCTTATAATTTAAATAGAGCTGAGTATATTGCAAATCGAAACACTGTTCTTGTTACTAAATTTAAATTTCCAATGATGAATTTATGGAACAGAAGTTTTTATCATAAAATATTTTTCAATACCTTATCTTTTGATATTTTAGAAGAAGCGAATATTATTTTTATATGCATTCTTTTAAACATAAAAAGAGACATTATAAATGATTTTTTGTTAAAAATATTTTATGATGACAAGGTGATAGTCATAAAGGATTTTCAGGTTTTGCTTTTAAACAAATCTTTGCCGCTTTCATTTTCTGAGATAGAAAATTCTCTTAAAATGTTGGATAAAAATATAAGAGATTTTAAAAATTTTAATATAGGAGAAAGAAATTTAAAACTAATAAAGAATTTTTATTTAGACATATTAATGAGTTTCAATTTTTAATTATTTGAATAAGTTTAATTACTATCTTTAGTATGCTATATTTCTTATATAAAGGGAATATATAATTTATTTTTATGTATTATAATGTAAAAAGTTAATCAAAAAATAATATTCATAATGAGGGGTTTCTGTACTTATGGTAAAAAAAGAAGCAATTATTAAGGCTGTAAACGGTTTACATGTTAGGCCTGCATCAACTTTTGTAAAAAAAGCTAAAGAATATTCTAGTGAGATAACAATAGAATCTGATGGAAAATCTGTTAGCGGAAAAAGTTTGTTCAGACTTCAAACTTTAGAATTATCAGCAGGTAAAAGGCTTTTGATATGTGCTGAGGGTGAGGATGAGGAGATCGCTGCTTCAGAGCTTGCAGAGCTTATCGAATCTTTTAAGGAATGAATTTTAGAAGGATTTAATTTATGACTTTATCGGGCAAAAGAATATCCAAGGGGATAGGCATTGGAGAAGTTCTTTGTATTAGGAAAAATTTTGATAAAATTATAAGCAGAGAAAAAATAGACTTTTCTCAAGTTGATATCGAGATATCAAAATTCAATAAAGCGAAGTCAAAAGCAATTGAAGCTCTTAAGGATCTTGAGAGAAAAGCTATGCTTCAATTTGGAGATGATAAAAAAGGTATTTTTGAAGGTCAAGTGTTGATCGTTGAAGACGATGAGCTTTCCGAACTTGTTATTGAGCTTATTACAAAGGAAAATTATAGCGCCGCTTATTCTATTTATTTAGCGTTTGAAAATTTAGTTAAAAGCGTAGAAGACTATAAAGATCCTTATTTAAAAGAAAGAGCGTCTGATTATAAGGACATTAGAAATAGATTGGTTTCTATAATTTTGGGCCAAGTAACCGATTTTTCTGAGATTAATAAAGATATTATTCTTGTTACCGAGGAATTAACCCCATCTGATACTATGCAATTTGACTTAAATTATGTTAAAGGGTTTTTAACTGCGGTTGGAGGAGAAACTTCTCATGCTGCCATTTTAGCAAGAACAATGGGGCTTCCAGCGCTTGTTATGACTTTGTTAGATATTGATGAGTTAAAGGATGGTGATAAAATAGTAATTGATGCAATATCTTCTATTGTTATTAAAAATCCTTCTACTGTTGAGCTTGATCTTTATGAGGGTAAGATTTTGCGTCAAGTAGAGATGGAAAAAGAGCTTTTTTCTTTAAAAGATAAAGGTGCTGAGACAAAAGATGGCGTAAAGGTGTTTTTAAAGGCAAATATTGGAACACCCGTTGATATTACTTATGTTAATAAATATGGTGTTGAAGGAATAGGTCTTTTTAGAACAGAATTCTTATATATGAAATCTTTACAACCTCCAACAGAAGATGAGCAGTTTGAAACTTATAAAAGAGTTATAGAAACAATGGAAAAAAAAGGGGTTGTTACGATTCGTACCCTTGATGTTGGTGGGGATAAAGAAATTCCCTATCTTAATTTTAAGAAAGAGGAAAATCCATTTTTAGGATTTAGGGCGCTTAGGATGTACAAGGAATATGAAGAATTGATCCAGGCGCAGTTTAATGCTATTTTTAGGGCCAGCCATTATGGGAAGATAAGGGTAATGGTGCCTATGCTTACCAGATATGAAGAGATTGAAACAATAGAATATTTTGTGAATAATGCAAAAATTAACTTAAAGTCCAGAGGCTTGCCTTTTGATGAAAATTTGGAAGTGGGTTGCATGATAGAAGTTCCTTCTGCAGCTTTAATTTCTTCTAAACTTGCCAATAAATTGAAATTTTTTAGTATAGGGACTAACGATTTAACCCAATATGTTTTAGCTGTTGATCGTGGTAATCAAAAAATATCAAATTTATATGATAAGTATAATCCTGCTGTGTTGAAATTAATCAAAAAGGTTCTTGATGATGGTGTTAGTTCTGGAATTGATGTGTCTGTTTGTGGTGAGCTTGGAGGAGATGATGCTGGAGCGCTGCTTCTTGTAGGCCTTGGATTTAGGTCTTTGAGTATGATTCCTGGTGCTACACTTAGAATTAAATATTTGCTTAAAAAGTACACAATAATGGAATTAGAAGAATTGGCAAATAAGGTTTTAAATAGTGATTCCGAGCGAGAAACTTTAAGTTATTTTGATAAATTTATAGGAGATTAGTTATGGGGTTTTTAGATTTTTTTAAAAAAACCGCTACATTGGATTTGATTGCTCCGATTAGTGGAAAAGTTATGTCAATTGATAAGGTTCCCGATGAAGCTTTTGCTGAAAAAATAGTTGGTGATGGAATTGCAATTCTTCCAACGAGTAATGAGTTGTTAGCGCCTTGTGATGGGAAAATAGGTAAAATTTTTAAAACCAATCATGCCTTTAGTCTTGAAACTAAAGAGGGCGTTGAAATTTTTGTCCATTTTGGAATTAATACTCTTAATTTAAATGGCAAGGGTTTTACAAGAGTTGCTGAAGAAGGCACCAATGTTAAACAGGGTGAGGTTATTATTAGGCTTGATCTTGAATATTTGAAAGAACATTCAGAATCCGTTATTACTCCAGTTGTTATTGCAAATTCTGATGAAGTTTCAAGCATAGAATATTCTTTTGGAAGGCTTGAAAATGGTTCTGAATATATTTTGTTATCCTCAACGGCTTTGACAGAAGAGATTAGGCATAAAATATCTCAAGCAAAGCCTGTTGCAGCGGGCAAAGATTTGGTGTTGCGAGTTAAAAAGTAAAAAGAGAGAGTTTTTAGCTCTCTCTTTTTACTTTTAATTATAAGAAATCTTTTTCTATAAATTCGTTTATTATATTTATAAATTTTCCTGGATTTTTGCTAGGCATTCCTGAAGTTAGTATTGCTTCCTCAAAAAGGAGAATGCTTATTTTTTCTAATTTATCAGGCTCTAAATTTTTTAAATTTTGGACTATTTTATTATTGGGGTTTAATTCAAGTATTGGTTTAATTTCTTTTACTTCTTGTCCCATTGACAGCATGATTTTTTGCATTTGGTAAGTTGGATCGTTGCTATCAATTATTATTGCTGAAGGTTCTTTTATTAATGTTGCTGATAGGTTGACTTCTTTTATATGATCCTTAAGGATTTCTTTTACTTTTGTAAGGGTATCTTTGAATTCTTCTTCAATTTTTTTGAAATTTTCATCTTTTAATTCATTGCCGGTTTCGTTTTTATTTATTGCTTTTAGCTTTAATCCTTCGTATTCTGGAATTAGATTTAATATAGCTTCATCAAGTTCATCATCCATGATTAGGATTTCAAATCCTTTTTCTTTATAGGCAGCTACTATTGGGTTTTCTTTTAATATATTTTCTTTGCCGCCTGTTATGTAGTAAATGCTTTTTTGGCTCTCATTCATTCTTTCCTTATATTCTTTAAAAGATACAAACCCATCTACACTTGAAGATTTAAATCTTATTAATGAGATAAGCTTTTCTCTGTTTTCAAAGTCAGAATAAACACCTTCTTTAATGCATCTTCCAAATTCTTTAGAAAACTCAGAATATTTTTCAGGATTTTTTTTGCTTAGCTTTTCAAGCTCGCTTAGTATTTTTTTTACAGAAGATGATTTTATTTTAGACAAAATTTTATTTTGCTGTAAAATTTCTCTACTTACATTGAGCGGCAAATCTTGGCAATCTATAATTCCTTTTATAAATCTTAGATAGTTTGGAAGCAAGCTGCCTTCAGAATCTGTAATAAAGATTCTATTTATAAATAGCTTTACCCCAGGTTTAGTGTTTGGGTAATATAAATCATAAGGAGCCTTACTTGGGACGTAAAATAAACTAGTATACTCTAAATTTCCTTCGGCTTTTGTATGAATATGCATCAATGGATTTTCATGATCAAAGGTTGTATTTTTATAAAATTCATTATATTCTTCTACCTTAATTTCGCTTTTATTTTTTGTCCAAAGAGCGGTAGTTTCATTTAATTTTTCTTCTTTTTCTTCTACTTCCTCTTGTTTTCCGTCCTTCATTATAGGTTCGCTGTATTTAATATAAATCGGATAATTTATGTGATTTGAATATTTTTTGATAATTTCTTGAATTTTCCATTTATTGGCATACTCAAGACCTTCTTTATTAAGATAAAGCTTTATTTCTGTGCCCGACTCTTCTTTTTTTGTTTTTTCTATTTCATATCCTGTTTTACCGTCGCTAGACCAAATATAAGCATCGCTTTCTAGTGTTTTTTTTGATGTAACTTCTACTTTTTCTGATACTATAAATGCGCTGTAAAATCCAACCCCAAACTGGCCAATTAGGCTTGCAGATTTTTTTTCATCTTGTTTTAAATTATTAATAAATTCTTTAGTTCCTGATTTTGCAATTACGCCAAGATGATTAGTTAAATCTTGTTCATCCATTCCGATTCCATTATCTTTAATTAGGATGCTTTTATCATCAAATGATATTTCTATTTTTGGTTCTAGGGCAATGTTTTTGAATTTTTCGTTTGTCAAGCTTAAAAACTTGAGCTTATCAATTGCGTCAGACGCATTTGATATCAATTCTCTTAAGAATATTTCTTTATGTGAGTAAAGAGAGTGGATGATTAAATAAAGCAAATCATTTACTTCTGTATCAAATTGTTTTTTCATGTAGCTTTTCCTTTTTAATTTAATCTTTACTTTTTTTATGATATAACATAATCTAAAAATAATAAATAAAGCAATTTGTTTAAAATAGAAAATTAGAATCAAGGAGAATGCAATGGATGTAGGAATTTATGGACTTGGTGTTATGGGTGGCAATTTAGCTCTAAATATTGCTGATAACGGTTTTAATGTTTCTGTTTACAATAGAGATAGTGAAAAAACTGAAATTTTTGTTAAACAAAATTCTCATAAAAAGATAAATGGCTTTAAAGATATTGAATCTTTTATTAAAAGCTTGAAAACCCCAAAAAAAATCATTTTAATGGTTACAAGTTCTGCTGTAGAAAAGGTTATTGAGCAAATTTTGCCTTTTATGAATAAATCAGACATAATTATTGATGGTGGAAATTCTCATTATAAGAGCACAATGAGATTAGAAAAAGAATTGTTTGCCAAAGACATTTATTTTGTAGGCCTTGGAATTTCTGGAGGGGAGAGAGGAGCAAGATTTGGTCCTGCGCTAATGTATGGAGGAAGTAAATCAGCTTATGAAATTCTTGAGCCCATGTTAAATAAAATTGCAGCTAAAACCAAAAACAATGATATTTGTTCGACTTATATTGGAGAGAATGGCTCTGGGCACTATGTTAAAATGATACATAATGGCGTGGAATACGCTGATATGCAGCTTATTAGCGAAGTTTATTTTTTCATGAAAAAAGCTTTCAATTTAGATAATTTGAAAATTTCTGAAGTTTTTGAAAAATGGAATGAAGGCGATCTTTCGGGGTATTTACTAGAAATAACTTCTAAGATTCTTAGGTATAAAGAAAATAATGAATATTTAGTTGATAAGATTTTAGATATTGCAAATCAAAAAGGCACCGGTGTTTGGACATCTATTGATGCTCTTGAATCTGGTATGCCTGTAAATTTAATTCTTGAATCTGTTTTTTCAAGATTTATGTCGGGTTTAAAACACGAAAGGATTATTGCTAGCGATTTGCTTAAGATGGATACTGCTTCTTTTGAATTTGAGCTTAGTGATTGGATTTTAGATCTTTATTATGCTCTTTTAGTTTCAAAAATAGTAGCCTATGCTCAGGGTTTTATGATGCTTAAAACTGCGTCTTTGAATTATGGTTGGGATTTGAATTTAGGTAAAATTTCTTTGGTTTGGAGAGAAGGCTGTATTATTCGTAGCAGTTTTTTAGATAAAATTAAATTAGCTTATGATAAAAATCCGCATCTTATTAATTTGCTTTTTGATGATTATTTTTTAGATTTGCTAAAAAATAATCACAAGTCCTTAAGAAGGATAATTTCAAAGGCTAGTGAAATTGGGATTCCTTTGCCGGCATTTTATGCCAGTCTTTCGTTTTTAGATTCTTATTCCACTAATTACCTGCCTTCCAACCTAATTCAAGCACAAAGAGATTTTTTTGGTGCTCATTCTTTTGAAAGATTAGACTCAAAACGAGGTGAATTTTTTCATAGCGATTGGCAATAAATTAAATGAATTAGAACATTAGTATTAAAAGATATAATATTTAGCAAAGATTCCCCCGGCAAAGTTTGATTTTATGCCCGAGTAGGTTTTGTGTTGCGCAAGAGATCTTGTATTTGATATAAATTCTATTGAAGGTGCTATTTTCATACCTATTTCTAAATTTTCTGTAATGTCGTAAAAAATAATCAACGGAATTCTTATTCCAAATCCCAATTCTACATTTATTAATTTAGATGTGTGAGACGATATGCTTATGTTTCCCCCTATTCCAATTCCTAAATTTAAATTTTTTATCAAAGATATTGTAAAAATGAAATCAAGTGCTGCTATTGCTAATAAATTAAAATCATAAAATTTTGATTCAAGTTTGGGACCTGATAGATTTATTCCATTGCTACCACCATAGCCTATTTCAAAATCAATGAAAGGAAATGACATTATTAAGTTAATAATTGGATTTCCAATGCTTGCTCCAAAGCCAATTCCTCTATTTAAATATGAATCTTTTGCAAAACTATTTGTAGATATGTTTGCAATCATGATAAATAATATAAAGATTTTTTTCACCGTTGTCTCCCAAATTTTGTCTTATTATTATATTTTATTTTTGAATTTTAAAACAATAAAAACAAGATCTTTTATCTTAAATCTTATGTTTAAGTTTTTGGGAGCGAGCGGTTTGATTTTTTAACAATTTTTCTTTTTAAAAAAGAATTGTATTATTTAAAGAATTTTATTATTAAGTAAACCAGAATCTTAGTCCTAATCCTGCGAATACTTCCCATCTAAATCCAATGCCATTACTCCAAATGTTCATTCCAAGTCCTGGTGCTATTCGTAAAAATAGGTCGAATTTTTTTCTAGATACTGCAACATTTAAAGCCAAGGGCAATCTTGCTCCAATGCTCATTGGCCCTGAGCCTGACTTGCTGCCTCCAAATCTTGAAAACCATATTGTTCCATATCCCCCTGCGCCAACTGAAAAATCCAAAATATTAGCGGCCCCTGGGAATGTATATATGTAGAAAATATAGTCCAGTGCTATAAACAATGTTTTCCAGTCTGAAAATAAATTATTTACTCCGCTGTAAAGACCAATGTCAAGATCAAAGCTTCCTATATTAATCTGTAGAGCAATTGGCAATGGAAGTATAATTCCTGCTCCAAATTTACCCCTTGCAGAGTTTTTTGAATTAGCAAATCCTGATATTGGTGCCAATAAAAGTAAAATAATGATTGACATAATAATTATTTTTGTTTTCATTGCGTTATTGTCTCCTAAGTACAACATTCTAGTTTTTAAAAGAACTTTAGTTCAATAATTTTTTTTATCTAAAAAGTGAAAGCTATATTTTAAGAGAGCCTTTTATTCCAATAGAAAAGTTACCTTTTATTGGAAATATTAAATTTCCAGTAGGCATTTGGCCAATGAAAATTGATGGGGTTGTTTTTATTATAATTTCAAGAATGTCATAATAAGCCTCATATATTATTCCCAAGGGCAAGCCTACCCCGATTTTATAGGTAATCCCAGAAGAAACATTTGTTAGATTTGAGTTTGCAATTTTGCCTATTTCAAAAAATAGGCCAGATCCCAAGAAAAAGATAAAATTTGAATTTTTAATTCTTGAATTTAAAAATATATAGTCAAAATATGTTTTAAATAGCAATGTTATTGGTGATTTTGGAAAAAATTCTGAGACACTCAATATTGTTACTCCTACTCCAATATCAAAGTTATTGATACTGAATTCTATTGCAGTAGGGTAAGGCAAAATAAAGCCAAATTTTATTTTAGTTTTTGTTTTTAAACTTTCTATTTTTGGAATAGTTGCATTGTTTTGATCAGCTATGTTGTTTTTAGATTTTTCGTTTGTGAAAATATTCTCAACATTGAAAAATAGCGTAATAATTATTAATAATTTGATTAATTTGTTTTTACTTTGCATTGTTAACTTTTTTTTATGTGAAATTTAATTTAAAGCGCAACTTTCTACCTTAAATTATAAGATAGAATTCTTTTAAAACTATATTTTTTATTGTTTTTGGAAAATTAAATTTTATTAACTTCTAATTTGTATTTATGAATATATGAAGTAATATTAATCTTGATATTAGCATTCTATTTGCGATTTAAATTACATTTAAAGGGGCGTTTATGGGCACAGATTCAGATGTGCAAGATTCTTTAAGTCAGTATCTTTTATTTAGTTTGGATGAACTTTATGCTATTGAGATTAAATATGTTGTTGAGGTTTTAGAATATACCAAGATATCAAAAATCCCAAGAACTCCCAACTACATGGCAGGAATAATAAATAATAGGGGTAAAATCGTTCCAATAATTGATATTCGGAAACAATTTGGAATGAGTGATCGAACTGTTGATGAGGATGATAAAAAGAGAAATAAGGGAGTCAACATTTCAAATATTATTATATTGAATTTAGTTTACGAGGGAGATGAATTTAATCTTGGAATTTTAGTAGATTATGTCAATGAAGTTCTTGAATTAGATCCATTTAGTATTGATGATGCCCCTAAGATTGGATCAGGGTTTAATTCAAAATTTATTTCAGGAATTGGGAAGAGTAATGATAAGTTTATTATTATTTTAAATGTAGAAAATTTATTTGATGTTAGAGAGCTTTCTAAATTTAGAAATACAACAATATATGATCCTGAATATCAGCAGCAATAGGAGTTTTTAGTCATGATTTATAGGCCTGAAGGAGAGCTTGTAATAAATAGTATTTTTAAGGTAAAAGAAGATTTGTTGCATATTTTTAAAAAAATGAAAGAAGGGGATACTCTTACTATTGATCTTTCAAATGTTGAAAAAATAGATATTACTTTTATACAAATTTTGTATGCATCTAATAAATATGCTAAGAATAAAAATTTGTTTGTAAAAATTGAATATCCGTCCGATGAGGTTTTAAGTTCATTAATATATGGCGGGTTTTTAGTGGATATTGAAGATGTTGATAGCTTTGATTTGGGACTTAATTTAGTTGGATTTTAGATTTAAGGAAAGCTTATGGATAGTAGTGATGTGATTGATAAATTTAAGAATTCCTTTAAGGAAGAATCAATAGAAAATATTTCAGATATTGAGCAAGCACTTCTTAATCTTGAGGTGAGCTCAGATCAAGATATTATTAATTCTATTTTTAGA
The DNA here is from genome assembly GCF_000222305.1 of Borreliella bissettiae DN127. Lineage (GTDB taxonomy): Bacteria > Spirochaetota > Spirochaetia > Borreliales > Borreliaceae > Borreliella > Borreliella carolinensis. Next base: position 575,929 of record NC_015921.1, read on the forward strand.
AATTTACATACCATAAAGGGAAGTTCTGGTATGTTTGGCTTTAATTTTACAGCATCGCTTGTTCACGAAATAGAAACGGTTCTTGATGTTGTAAAAAATGCTAAGACCACTTTTAATCAAGCTGCTATTGATGCTACCTTAATGTCTGTTGATTTTATTAGAGAGCTTATTGAAGGCGATGAAGCAATTTCTGAGATCGACTTTGATAAGCGTAAACAGTTTTTGGTAAATGAAATTAAAAAGGTTCTTGAGGCTCCTAATGATGCCAAGGATGCTTTTCAAGAAGTTTTAGAAAATGATTTTTCAAAGCCTAATAACAGCCCGGGTTTAGAAGAGTTAGAAGAGTCTGTTAAAGTAAATTCAGAGAATAAATTTGATGATGAGGCTTTGCAATCTGAATTTAAGAGTTACAAAATTCTTTTTTCTCCGGCTAAGGGTATTTTGTTTCATGGGCACAAGCCTATAAATTTATTGAGCAAGTTGATTAATTTGGGTAGTGGCTATGTTAGAGCCAAGGTAGATAACATTCCTGATTTAGAGCTTATTTCTCCTGATAATGTTTATGTTGATTGGGAGATAAGACTAAACACAGAAGAGAGCAGAGAGAGCATTGAAGATATTTTTACATTTTTAGATTCTCAATCAAAAATTGATATTCAAGAATTGGATAAATGTTTAGAGGCAGATGAGGGTGATGATGAAGAACCTAAAAATTTTAATTTATTGCGTCTAGACAGAAGCAGTAAAGATTCTGCTAATTCTTCATTTGAAAAATCGGAATTTATTGAGAAGTCCTTTTTAAATGGAGATAAAAATAGATCTAATGTTCAATATGACACTGCTAGAAGCAAGGTTAATATTGCTAGCATTAAGGTAGATTCTAAAAAGCTTGATCATTTGGTAAATCTTGTTGGAGAGCTTGTTACAATACAGTCAAAACTTTCAAAAGAAGCTGAAAATAGGAATAGCAATATTTTAAATTCAATATCAGCAGAATTTTCTCTACTTATTAATGAGCTTAGAGATTATACAACAGGGCTTAGAACAGTTCCTATTGAAATTTTGTTTGTGAAATTTCAAAGAATAGTAAAAGATCTATCTACTAGTCTTGGTAAGTCGATTATTTATCATGCTTATGGAGGCGACACTGTTCTTGACAAAAGCATTATTGAAAAGCTAAATGAGCCTTTGGTTCATTTAATTCGCAACTCAATAGATCATGGAATTGAATCGTCTAAAGAGAGAGAAAGTTTGGGCAAAGATCCCAAAGGTGTTATTAAGCTTTCAGCTTGTCAATCTGGAGATTCTGTTATTGTTATTATTGAGGATGATGGAAGAGGGCTTGATAAAAATAAAATACTTAAAAAAGCTATAGAGCGTAATATAATTTCTGACTCAGTTGCCAAAACTTTATCAGATATTGATGTTTATAATTTGATTTTTGAACCTGGATTTTCAACTGCAAGTTCTGTTACTGATATTTCAGGCCGTGGAGTTGGCATGGATGTTGTTAAAAAACAGGTTGAATCTTTAAGGGGGCATGTTGTACTTGAAAGTGAATTTGGAAAATATACTAGAACTAAGTTAATTTTTCCATTGACTTTGGCTATTATTGAAGGTTGGCTTGTCAGAGTAAAAGATGAGCACTTTATTGTTCCTCTTTCTAATGTTGAGTCTTGTTTAGAATCTAGTAAGTTAATTTCTCAAATAGATGGGATTGAGACTAAAAGCAATGTAATGAATTATAGGGGCAGCATGATTAGTTATATTAGGCTTAGAGAGTTTTTTCAGGTTTCTAGTGAAAAGAGTTCAAATGAGCAAGTTGTTGTTGTAAATACAAATAGCGGAAAAATGGGCATTGTGGTTGATGAGGTTTTGGGGCAACATCAAACTGTTATAAAAACTTTGGGTAAAATTTATTCTCGAGTAGAAGGGGTTTCTGGGGCTACTATACTTGGTGATGGAAGTTTGGCCTTAGTTGTTGATATTGATGCAATAACTAAACTTATAAAATAAAGAAATTCGAAAATATAGATTTTTGGTTTTAAAGGTTAAAAATATTAAAATATAGCAATGAAGATATTAGTAATTGATATTCAAGGTCTTATAAAGCAAGTTTTTGTTAGAGCTTTTTCTAAAGATAATGATGTTGAGATATTAAATGCTGGTTTTAATTCTTTAAATCTTATTAATGTATTTTTACAAAAATTTCCAGATTTAGTTATTATTGATGAGAATACAGCAAGATCTAATTTTGGAAATTCTTTAAACAATGTTCTTAATAAGATATCTCTTCCGGTTGTATTTATTGCTCAAAATGAAATGTTTCCAAATTTTGGATGTCTTGAGCAAAGCAAGGAAAAGATTAGATTAATAATAAATAAGCTTAATTTTAAGCTTACAGTTGATTTATTTCGCAGTAAGTATTTAGCTTTAATAAAGCTGGAGTTGAAAAATCTAGGCAAAAATAAATTAATATCTTCTTTTGAAGTTAAAAGGATTCATGCACCCGATTTTTCTAGTAATTCTAAAGTAGAATTGAAAGAAAATAGTTTAGATGATTCAAGTATAAGGAAAAGCTATAAAGTTTCTGATGTTATTAATTTTGCTCCCAAAAATGATCCGGATGTTATTATTAAATATCAAGGTCTTATCAATAAGCACAAAACTGGCAAAATTATTGTTGTGGGTTCTTCAACAGGCGGCACAGAGGCTTTAAGAATTTTTTTAAGGTCTTTTAAAAAAGATTCTCCTCCAATTATTATTGTTCAGCATATGCCGGGAGGATTTACAAAATCTTTTGCAAAAAACTTAAACAATGAGTTTAATATTGATATTAAAGAGGCTGAAGATGGAGACATTCTTCGTCCGGGTCTTGTAATAATTGCTAATGGGAGTTATCATTTGATTGTAAAATATAGTAGCGGAAATTATTTTGTAAACTTATTAGATGGACCTCTTGTTAGTAGACACAAGCCTTCTGTGAATGTACTTTTTAGGTCTGCTGCAATGTATGCAGGCTCTAATGCTATTGGAGTTATCCTTACAGGCATGGGAGATGATGGTGCTGTTTGTATGCTTGAAATGAAAAAAAATGGTGCTTATACTATTGCCCAAGATCAAGAAACCTCTGTTGTTTTTGGCATGCCAATGGAAGCTATAAAAATAGGAGCCGTAGACAAAATCCTTCCTTTAAGCGAAATAGCTGATCATGTTTTGAGGAGATCTTAGTAATGGATAATGACAATAATGGTTTTTTTGATGTCAATGATTGTTTGGCAACCTTATTTCATAAACTTGAGGCTTTTGATGAGAGTACAAGGCATATTTATTCAAATTTAAGCAAGTCAATTCCTAAATTAATAGAAAAAATTTCTAAAGATTCTAAGGATTTATCTTTTAGTATTGATTTGATTTCCAATCTTGATCTTGATAATGATGCTTCTTTGAATAATTTTATAGCTAAAATTATAGGAGCATTAGATGATTTTGTTGCTTACTTTAATTCTTCAACAACTTCTCTTGAATCTCAATTTAGCATAATACGGAGTAAGGTTAAAGATATAGAAATACTTGAAGATGTTATTGAAAGAATGAAGAAAAGCTCTCTTGATATGGAAATAATGTCTATTAATACGTTAACAGTTGCTATGAGAGCGGGTAAGGCTGGGGGAGCCTTTTCTTATATTACAAGTGAAATTAAGGTTTTAACCCAATCTATGATTAAACAGGCAGATCAACTTACAAGCAAGGGGCGCGAAGTTAAAATTGGTTTAGATAGGGCTAAAAATCAAGTATATGAAAGCAATACGGCCGAAAATAAAATTCTTGAAGAATTTAGAGATAATTTAATGAAAAAAATAGATGCTTTTTCAGATGGAATAGGAAGCGTTATTGCTCTTTATGATGATATTTTAAAAGTTTTATCACAATTTAAGTTTAAACTTGTAAATTCTATTTCTTATCTTCAGTTCCAAGACAGGCTAACTCAATCTTTGCAGCATTTAAATATTATGTATTCTAATATTGATGTTTTTAAATTTAGAGATATAAGCGAGATCCAAAAATTAAAAATTTTATCAGTTTTTACTGATACATCAAAAGCTATAGTAAGAGATGTTCTTGAAAAGCTTGAAAAAAATTATACTGTTTTTGAGAAATTTATTGACTCTTCTCTTAGTTCTATTCAAACCATTAACGATTTAAGGTCTGATAATTCTTTATACATAGATATTCCTAAAATAATAGAACAATTTTCGAGCATTTTGTCTGATCTGCTTAGAAGAATTGATGATGTTGAGAAAAATAATTCTAATTTTTTAAATTTATATTATGAACAGGTTAAACTTATAAAATCATTAGAATTAATGTTTTCAAATATTTCAGCTATTTCTGCTAGGTTTCAAAATATTAATATAGCCTCAAAGATAGAAGTTGTCAAAAGATCAGAGCTTAAAGCTATGGAGGGTAATATTTCAGAAATGTCTAAGATTATCAAAGAAATTGACTCTAATATTACCAAGGGAATAGAATTTTTAGATCAAATAATCTTTTTTCTTGAAAAAGTTGTTAAGGATTATGATAATAGATTTTATCTTGAAAAAAATTATTTTAATAAATTTAAAAAATTATTTATGGAAATTAAAAATGATATTCTTGATATTAAAAATATAGCTATTGATAATATTTTGTCTTATGAAGTTTTTTCAATTGAATTTATGGAAATATTTGAAGAAATGAAGTTAGAAGTCTATAATGTTAGAAATTTAAAAAATTCTCTTTTGGATATAGACAACTTTTTAAGCAATATGGAAAGCAAAATAAATTTCAATCTTAATCTAGAATTATCTAAGGTTGGAATTCAATCTATTGAGATTGAAGATAAAGAATTTGTTAATAGAATTGCTAATCGATTTACTTTATTTGTTCATAAAAAACACTTATTATCTTTGATAGAGGAAGCCAAGGATGTTCATTCCTTTGATGAGGGTAGTGTAATTTTGTTTTAATTTTTATATACTTTTGGGAGGGTTTTAGGAGAAAATTAGATGAAAAAAAGAATTTTGGTTATTGACGACAATAGAGCAATAAGGCAAAGCGTTGCTTATATTTTAGAACAAAACGGTTTTGGTGTCTCAGAAGCAAAGGATGGCTTAGAAGGGGTTTTAAAGTTTAAAGAAGCAGTTGGGCAAGGAGATAAAGATTTTGACCTTGTTATTACAGATATCAACATGCCTAATTTAGACGGCATTGGCGTTATTAAGCAGATAAGGGAATTTGGCAGCTTTGTTCCTATACTTGTTCTTACCACTGAATCTGAGCAATCTAAGGTTGATGAGGGCCGTAAAGCGGGTGCTACTGGTTGGCTTGTTAAACCCTTTAATCCTGAAGCTTTAATGAAAACCATTTCAAAGATATTTTAAGTTTATATTTTCAATTAATGTAGACTTTAAAGTTTTATTGTAATTAATATTTTAGAATAAAGATAACATATTAAATGGAATGTTTTATCTTTATTCTAATAATAATATTAAATTTGATTAATCATAAGGTTTATATGTAAATTTTTATTAGTAATGCTTGGTAATTTTGAAGTTTCTAAAAGAGTAATTAAAATACCGGTAGTCGGAGTCGAACCGACACGAAGTTGCCCCCACCAGATTTTGAGTCTGGCGCGTCTACCAATTCCGCCATACCGGCAGTAACTTTTATTTTACTATAACAGTGCCAAAAAAATCATTATTTTTGTTAAAAACTTTTTCTAAGTTTTCAATATTATTTCCGTTTACTATGTAAAGAGTAAGTCCAAGTTTTGAAGAGAGCTTTGTTGCTATTGGGTCGAAAGGTAAATTTAAGCCCGGGGTCCACTTTTGGCCCACAATATTTTGCAATTGTTCCCAAGTTAATTTGTTAAAAGCGGTTGCGTTTTTAAATTTTTTTGGATCTTTATCATAAACTTGATTTACGTTTGTTATATTTATAATATCTTTTTTATTAAATTTTTCTGCAAATTTTACGGCAATGTAATCTGTTGAAAATCCCGATTTCCATCCGGAAGCAATTAGTATTTTCCCTGTAAAAGAAAAATTTTTTAAGGGATTGGTGACAATTTTGTCCTTACAAAGCGGATTCATTACTTTACACAGAAATTCTGCGTTTAACTTTGTTGACATTATTCCAATCTCATCAAGCTCATGAACTTTAAAATCAGGGTTGATTTTTTTATAGGCATCTTGGTATTCTCTTGCAACTCTTCCTCCACCAACTATTAAAATGATTTTTCTTTTTTCATTTTCTAGTAGCCATTTAAAAACAAAGTTTTTAAAGTTTTTAATGAATTCTATGTTGATTTGATTTGAATTTATTACTCCTCCTCCAAGACTTATTATTTCAAGCATCCAAGCTCCTTATTTGGGTTAATGTTTTTTAAATTTTTTACTTTTAATAATATAGCAATTTCTGCTAAACTTTTCATTAAAAATAAGTTTGAAAAAATATAAACTTGTTAATTATATATTACAATTTAATTGTTATGCAAAAAATTAGAAGAATTTGTTGTTAAGTGTTTTAGCTTTGATTTTGCTTAGCAGTTTTTATTTTGGAGGATATTGTGCATAAGTATAAAGTTTCTGTTATTATTTGTTTTTTTAATTCGGCTGAAACTCTTGATGCAATGATAAAGGATGCTGTTAATCAAACATTAAAAGATAAAGAAATTATATTAATCAATGATGGTTCTTATGATGGTAGTTTAGAAATAGCAGAAAAATATGCCAATAAGTACAGCTTTATTAAAATTTTTAGTCAAAAAAATATGGGACTTTCTGCTTCTAGAGACAGGGGACTTTATGAGGCTCAAGGGGAATATGTTATTTATTGGGATGGGGATGATTCTGTAGAGAGCACCATGCTTGAGGTTCTATATAATAGAGCAAAAGCAGATAATTCTGATATTGTTTGTTCGCAATTTTATGTATATTTTCTTGCAATAAATGTAAAAAGAAAATCTCTGCTTCCTTTCCCCAATTATCCATTAACAGGCAAAGAAGCTTTTAAAAATTTGCTTTTTACTGTTTATGCGACTTTTGGAAGGAAAAATTTTGTTGTTGGAACGTTATGGGATAAATTGATTAGACGGGAATTAATTTTAAAGAATAATATACGTCAGCAAAATGTTGTATTTGAAGACATAGTTTTTGTTATGCAAATTTTTTTAAAAGCCGCTAAAGTTTCTTTTGTAAATAATTATTTTTATACTAATTTCCAAAGAATGGGAAGCATGAGCTCTTCTATTAGTGTTTTACATAAGTCTAAATTATCTCTTAATACAATGGAAACTTTATTAAAAAAAGAAGGTATTTTTAACGAATGTCAAAATTTGTATAAAAGATTTTTATTGCAATTTTATTATTTTATTTCTTTTAAGCAAATTTATATTATTAGTTGGAGTATTTCAGATAAGCTTGTTTATAGGGCTTATAAAGAAAAGCTTATTTCTGTTCTTGATGAGATTAAAGGATTGTCTGAATTTCAAGATTGTTATGAATATGCAAAAAATTTTGGATTTAATGAAATTCAAATTTTGCCTAGAATTATGCTAAAAATTTGGAATTTTAGCTCAAGACTTTATGTAAATTTTTCTATATTTATTTATAAGTTTTTCATAAAAAATTAAATTTATATTTTTGATTTAATTATTTTTTTATTTTTTGACTTTTAATATATTAAGGATATTAAGGAGTGGTTATGGCTATTGAGGCTGTTAATGTAAAATTTTCTTATAGGAGAAAAGAAGTTTACTCAGATTTAAATTTAAACATTGAGACGCCTCAGGTCTATTTGCTTCTTGGCAAAAATGGAGTTGGAAAAACAACCTTGCTTAAGCTTATAAGTGGACTTTTGGAGCCCCTAAAAGGGAAAGTTTTATTTAACTCTTTAGCAGCTTTCCCAAGAGATCCCTTGAATTTAGTGAATTTGTTTTTTATTCCTGAAGAATTTTCACTTCCTAGATTGTCTTTAGCTGAATACAGCAAAGCTTTATCTATATTTTATCCAAATTTCAATAAGGCAGATTTTAAAAAATATTTATTGGATTTTGATCTTGATATTTTTCTTGATTTATCTTCAGCTTCTTTTGGGCAGAAGAAAAAAAGTATTATTGCGTTCTCTCTGGCTACAAATGTTTCTTGTTTATTGTTCGACGAGCCAACAAATAGTCTTGATATTGTTTCAAAAAATGTTTTTAGAAATATGCTTTCTAATTTAAAGGATAGGATCATTTTTATTACAGGTCACAATGTAAGGGATTTGACAGGAGTTGTGGACTATTTAATTATTGTTGGGGAAAAGTCAATTCTTTTCTCCAATTCAGTATCTTATATTAATAGAAATTATAAGATTAAAATCATCAGCGAACTGAATGGAAATGAATTATATTATGAAAAAAATAAGGCTGGGTTTAAGGCGCTTTATTTTGAGAGCAGTAATGGAGATAAAGCTGTTGATATTGAGTTTTTCTTTTTATATATTACTGAAAATAAAAAGGAGAGGTAATAAAAGATGTTTAGCTTAAAAAGATTTTTGAATTTATTTTATTTTGATTTTGTTTACAATAGAAAATTCTATACTTTATTAATAATTCAAATTTTAGGAATGATATTTATATCTTATTTGCTTGTTAGATTTTATTTTAATTTTTCAGCAACTGATTTTTTAAAATTTTTTGCTCCTAAAATTTTTATTTTAACCCTGATTATATCGATTTTTACCATGTGTGATTATTACAAAGTAATTCACGATCCGTTTAGAAATATTCTTTATTTATCTTTGCCCGTTTCAACTTTTGAGCATTATTTTTTCAATTTAATTAAATATTTATTTGCTTTACCTTTGATTTTAATAATTATTTATTATTTAGGGGTTAATATTTTTCTATTTCTAGATAGCGCATTCTTTTTAAGAGGTGAAGGTACTTCATTCTTAGAATTAAGATATCTTTCTGATTTTATATTTTTTCGCTATTTTAATTTTTTATCTATTTTCCCAATCTTTATGTTTTTTAGAATAGCTTTTAAAACGCATCCTTTTGTTAAGGTTTTGATATTCTTTTTAGGGGTCATTGTATTATTGTTTTTTTTCACGTCTTTTTTTTATTGGGGTTTTAAATATGTGCCATGTTCTTCAGATTTAATTTTTTCTTTTGATAGATTTTTAGGTGACCTATTTTTTAAAATAGTTTATAGTTTGGGATTTTTTTTATATTTAGCTTCATATTTCAAGATAGTAGAGTTTGGCAGTATTAGAAAAAAAAGCAATTTGTTTGCGATTCTTGGATTTTTAATTTTTTTGGCAATGTTTAATTATTACTATTTAACCAAAGGGTCATTATATTGTTTTGTTAATTATAATTAAAATAGTTTGAAAGATTTAAAACAATGGCTTAAAAATAGCTTTGTAGCTAAGCATTAATAATTTTTAGTTTAGTTTAGTTTAGTTTAGTTTAATATTTTTGTTTGTTTTAATGCAATTAAGTATGTTTTATTATAACTTGTGAGTTCTTCTTCGTAGGCTTAATTGGATTGAAATTTAAAGGTTTAATTTTGGGGTATACATGAAAAAAAACTTAAAGATTTTAGTAATAACAGGGGGAGTGATCTCTGGAATTGGCAAAGGAGTTACATCGGCAAGTATTGCAAGGTTGTTTAGATATGATTTTAGAGTTACTCCAATTAAATGTGATGGATATTTAAATACTGATCCTGGGACTATTAATCCTGTTGAGCACGGAGAAGTTTTTGTGCTTGATGATGGAGGAGAGGTTGACATGGACTTTGGTCATTACGAGAGGTTTTTAAATCTTAATGCAAAGTCTAGTTGGAACATTACAATGGGGAAAATATACAAAAAGATACTTGAAAATGAGCGAAAGGGCAAATATTTGGGAAGAACAGTTCAGCTTATTCCCCATGTTACTGATGAGATCAAGTCTACAATTTTTCAGATTGCAAGTTCTGAGAATAGCGATATGTTAATAATTGAAATTGGTGGAACTATAGGAGATATGGAAAATATTTTATTTATTGAGACAGTAAGGCAAATAAGACAGGAGATTGGAAGTGGTAATATTGCTTTTATTCACTTAACCTATGTGCCAAGCCCGGCCGGAATTAATGAACAAAAGTCTAAACCTACTCAACAGAGTGTTAAAACTTTAAATAAAGCAGGCATTTTCCCTGATTTAATTATTGCTAGAAGTTCTCAGGTATTGACAGATCAAATCAGAAAAAAAGTGGCAATGTTTTGTAATGTTGAGAGCACTTCTATTATTGATAATGTTGATGTTTCTACTATTTATGAAATTCCTATATCTTTTTACAAACAAGGTGTACATGAGATTTTAAGTTCTAAGTTGAATATTAAGGTTGATCCAAAAATAGAAGAGCTTTCAAACCTTGTGGGAGTTATAAAATCTAATTTTTTTGCGCCTAAAAAAATTATTAATATTGCTGTTTGTGGTAAATATGCCGAACTTGATGATTCTTATGCGTCAATTAGAGAGTCTTTGGTTCATGTTGCAGCTCATTTGGACTTGCTTATTAAAAGTACTTTAATTGATTCTAATGATTTAAATGAGAACTGTTTAAAAGAGTTTGATGGCATTATTGTTCCTGGTGGCTTTGGGGGAAAAGGATATGAAGGTAAAATTATGGCTATTAAATATGCTCGTGAGAATAATATTCCCTTTCTTGGAATTTGTCTTGGCTTGCAGCTTGCTGTAATAGAATTTGCTCGTAATGTTTGTGGAATACTTGATGCTGATACGGAAGAAAATTTAGCAAAAGACAAACCTTTAAAAAGTCCTGTTATTCATTTACTTCCTGAGCAAAAGGGAATTAAAGATAAGGGTGCTACAATGAGGCTTGGAGGATATCCTGTAATTCTTAAAAAGAATACAATAGCTTTTAAGCTTTATGGCCAAGATCGGATAATTGAAAGATTTAGACATAGATATGAAGTTAATAATGATTATATAGATTTATTTGAAAAAAATGGACTTATAGTATCTGGATTTTCAAGTGATTTTAAAATGGCAAAATTAATAGAAATTCCTAAAAATAAATTTTTTGTAGCTTGCCAGTTTCATCCAGAACTTATTACAAGAATAGAAAATCCAGCCAAGCTTTTTATGGGATTAATTAAAGCTTGTCTTTGAGTGTCTATTTGGTTATCTAATGAGTAGGCAGGTTTTCAAAATTAATGTTTGTAGTGTTCTCAAATTGCAAAATTTTGTAGCTTAAAAATAATTTAGAGAATGTGGTTAGCAATATTATTATTAAAAGGTCAAAAAAAGCATTAGCTATTGTTAAATTAAACGGTCTTTTTTCATAGATTATATCGTTTATTACTTTGGGTAAGCTAAATGCAAGCCAAGTTATGCTAGATATTAGTATTGCAGATAATATATTGTAATTTAAGTCTGTTAAGTTTCCAAGAGAGTTGTTAGTAAGAGTTATTAAATTGTTGAATAAATTGATAAGAGCATTTACTAAAAAACTTTGCAATAAATGATTTAAAGTTAAAATAAAGATAACAATTATTTTATATTGTTTTTTTTGAGTATTTAATGTGTTGGTACTGTAAATTATTTTTTTTAATAATATTTTTCGGTATATTATTTCTAATAATATTTTAAATAAAGTTATACTGATTATTAATATTAGATTGATATTTGAGAACATAAATTTGATTAACATAATTTCCTCTTTTATTTTAGGTAGTGATTTAATTATAATTAGTATAATAATAAAATTTTTTTATTTCTTTAATAAGATTCGGATTTTATTATATTTATATAATAGCTTTAATTTTTGGCAATTTTTATTAGGAGGATTGAATGAAGGAAGAAGACATTAGAAAAACAATTTTAATGAAAAGACTAGTTAAATATTTTTTTGATGAGCTTAAGTATAGAATGAAGATTCCTTGTCTGAGAATAAGCAATAAAGAGATGAGCACCAAGTATATACTTCTTAATCTTTTCAGAAAAATTGCAAATCTTCCTTTTAATAAGCAATATGAGATAGAAGAACAGTTTGCTCTTGAAGTTGGCGAGAGAGTTGTGCTTACAGATGCTGTTTTGATTAAAAGAATTGATCATGAAAAATGTGTTATTGTTGGGATTGTTGAAGCAAAAACGGATCAAGTTGATCTTGATTATGAATTTAATAGATTTTTTCTTCAGGACAAAAAAACCAACGTTCTTTTTTGGCAACCCAAAAAAGTTATTCTCAAACAAGATGATAAATTATTTAAAGCAGAATCAGACGATATTTTTAATTTTGATAATGATTTTAACTTGCCAAAAGTTAAAGCTAAATTAGAAGAGTTTATAGATATTTTTTTATGTTTTTTTTCTTACAGAGATGTTCTTTTTGAGTATAATGAGATTAGTGGGCGTTACTCTTGGGTAAAGAGAAAGTAAATTTAATTTAAAATTAGTTTTAAATTTTATTAAATGAGGAGAATGATTTGTATCTTTAGATGGTTTTATGGTTTAAGATGAAATCTTAAATTTATTTCAAAGTGGTTAATTTTTACCATTTAAATGTAAAAATATTTTTTTGTTTATTGATGTATTTGATTTGATGTTGAAGTTTTAATAATATGTCAAATTAAGTACCTGTGGCTCTATTCAAAAAAAAGTTTTTATGGTAGAATCCCTTTATGAAAAAATTTTCGTTTTTTAAAAAAAAGAAACAAATTGTTGATTTAAATCTTTTAAATGATGTCAATAATGACAAAAAAGATTTAAGTACTTATGAATATAAAGTTCCTGTTAAGGAAATGCTAAAGGGATTTTATCATACCAAAGCTTCCATTTCTACTCTAAAAGTAGGATTTGAGTCATTACAAAGAATTTTGTTTTCTGGAATAGAAGATTTTGATCAGATATTTTCTGCTCTTGTTGGGATGACAAATAATGCTCGTGATCAAATAAGTGTTATTTTTAGTGATCTTGGCAAAAATAATAAGGAAAAATTAAATCAAATATCTTCTGTTATTGTTGGAATTCAGGGCAGTTTAGAAACAATAAGTAATTTCCTGGGTGCTACCAATATGATTTCTCTTAATGCAAAGCTTGAGGCTGCAAGAGCTAAAGAATATGGTAAAGGATTTTCTGTTGTTGCAGATGAGATCAAGCGGCTTTCTGATCAGGCAAAAGGTGTTATGAATATGATTTCTGTAAAGGAAATTGAAGAGGTTTCTAAAGATTTAATTTCTCATAACCTTAAAGATTTGCAGATTGATATTGATAAGTTCTTTGCCGAGATTCTTGAACAGCTTAATTATCTTGAGAACATATTTAAACGTTTTTCAAGAAGTCAAGAGGAATTTTCTTCTTTGATTGAAAATCTTGAGAGTATAGATGCTAGTATGGCTTATTATACAAGAAGCTGTGATTCTTTGATTAGCTCTGATACTTTTATGCTGTCTAATGATGAATTTTTAAAGGAGCTAGAATTTATTCTCTCAGAACAATTTTCTTGGATTAATAATTTGAGATTACTTGTTGAGGGACAAAAGTCAATATTCATTCAAACAGATGCTTCCAAACATGGGTTTGGATTGTTTTATAAAGGATTGTCTCCTAAGAATGATTCTATCAGGCAGTTGTGGGAAGAAGTATACATTCCCTATTTAAACATTAATAAGTTTGCAGCTGAAATTTTGATTATATTTAGGGTAGAAAATCGCAATGATAGCGGTTTAAGGCAAGCCAAAGATTTTTTGTCTCAAGCTGAAAGTTTATCTGAAGAAATTGTTAGAAAACTTGAGCACATTAAAAAGATGGTAATTGAATTGGATAATCAAGGGATTAGTATTTTTTCTTAATTATTTATTTCTTGATTATTTTGATAAGATTTGTTGCAATAATTTAAATTAGAGATTTAAAAATCATTATGGCTTTTTAAATTTTTATTTATTTATTTATTTGACTAAGGTTTGTTAAAAATCAAGTTTTATTTTGATAAAATAATTTTAGGTATGAGTTTTAGGGCTAGGTTTATTCATCTTCATGTTCATTCAGATTATTCTCTTTTGGACGGAGCTGCAAAAATATCAGATATTATTTCAAAAGCAAAAAAATGCAATATGTCTCATATTGCATTAACTGATCATGGCAACCTTTTTGGAGCTATTAAATTTTATAAAGAAGCTAAAAAAGCAGGAATTAAGCCAATAATTGGAATTGAAGCTTATATGGCAAAAACTTCTAAGTTTTTAAAAAAACAGGATGATCTTGGAAAAATGTCTTACCATTTAATTTTGCTTGCCAAAAATGAGCTGGGTTATAAAAACTTATTAAAGCTAACAAGTATTTCTTATCTTGAGGGGTTTTATTATCGTCCAAGGATAGATAAAGAGGATCTTGAAAAATATTCAGAAGGTTTGATTTGTACTTCAGCTTGCATTGGGGGGCTTATTCCAAGACTTATTTTGGCCAATAGATTTGAAGATGCTAAGAATGAAATTCTTTGGTTTAAAAAGGTTTTTGGTAATGATTTTTATCTTGAGCTTCAAAGGCATGGCATTAAAGATCAAGACATTGTAAATGAAAGGCTGGTTGAGTATTCTAGGGAGCTTGGAGTTCCTTTAACAGTAGCCAATGATTCTCATTATGTGAACAGAGAAGATGCAGCTGCTCAAGACATCATTGTTTGTATTGGTACTGGTGCTAAGAAAAGCGATGAGAATAGATTAAAAATGGAAACCAATGAATTTTATATTAAATCTCAAGAGGAAATGTGTGAACTTTTTAATGATTTGCCTGAAGCTTTAGAAAATACTGTAAGGATTGCAGAAAAGTGTGATGATTTTAAAATAACTTTTCCAGGCCCTATTTTGCCTGATTATCAAATTCCTGTTGAATTTAATACTCTTGGTGAATATTTGGAACATCTCACTCTTGAAGGGTTGAAATTTAGATACAAAACTTTGACAAACAAAATAAAAGATAGAGCTTTTTATGAATTGAGCGTAATAATTGGAATGGGTTTTGAAGGCTATTTTTTGATTGTTTGGGATTTTATTAAATTTGCTCATGATCACGATATTCCTGTTGGAGCTGGGCGCGGTTCTGGTGCTGGTTCAATTGTAGCTTATGCTCTTAGAATTACTGATATTGATCCTTTAAAGTATAATTTACTTTTTGAGAGATTTTTAAATCCCGAGCGTATTTCTATGCCCGATTTTGATATTGATTTTTGCTTTGAAGGAAGAGATGAGATTATAAAATATGTTACCAATAAATATGGAGAAGATAAGGTAGCTCAAATAATTACTTTTGGAACTTTAAAGCCTAAGGCCGTAGTTAAGGATGTAGCCAGAGTTTTAGATATTCCATTTGCTGAATCAAATGAACTTACCAAGCTTATTCCTGATGGGCCTAAAGTTTCTTTAAAAGAGGTTTTAGATGACAATTCTTTGAAAGAGTATTTTATTAGCAAGCCTGTTTATAAAGAGTTAATGGATGCTGCGTTGGTTCTTGAGGGAATGAATAGACATGCTTCAACTCATGCTGCAGGAATTGTAATTTCTAAAACCCCTTTAACTGACTATGTACCCCTTTATAAGGATTATAAGCAAGGTTCTGTTTCTACTCAATACACAATGGATTTGCTTGAAGAATGTGGGCTTGTTAAGATGGATTTTCTTGGTTTGAAAACATTGACGTTAATAAAAAATGCAGAAAATCTTATTAGAAGTGTAAATCCAGATTTTAAAATAAAAAATATTCCAGATAATGATGTTAAGACTTTTAAGATGCTAGGAGAAGGAAGAAGTGCATCTGTTTTTCAGTTTGAATCTGAAGGAATGCAGCAAATTCTAAAAGATGCAAAGCCCGATAGCATTGAAGATTTAATAGCCCTAAATGCTCTTTATAGGCCAGGTCCTATGCAATTTATTCCTCAATTTATTGCTGCTAAAAAAGGTGTTAAGAGAATTAAATATCCTCATCCAGATTTAAAGGAAGTTTTAAGGCCAACTTATGGGGTTATTGTTTATCAAGAACAAGTAATGGAAGTTGCAAAAATAATTGGAGGCTTTTCTCTTGGCAAAGCTGATATTTTAAGACGTGCTATGGGTAAAAAGAAAGAAGACGAGATGAATGAGATGAAAGTCGACTTTTTAAGAGGGGCTGTTGAGAAAGGATATGACAAAGAAATTGCTAGTGAAATTTTTGAACTTTTAAAGCCTTTTTCGGGATATGGATTTAACAAGTCGCATGCAGCGGCGTATTCTTTAATAGCATATCAAACCGCTTATCTTAAAGCCAATTACCCTGAATATTTTATGGCTGCCAATTTGACTAATGAAATTAATAATAATGATAAACTTTCTTATTACATTGAAGAGTCAAAAGCTATAGGTATAAACGTGCTCAAACCCGATATAAATCGATCATTTAGGGAATTTCGTGTAACTGATTCTGGAATTTCTTATGGGCTTAATGGGATTAAAAATCTTGGAGGAATTGTTGTTGATTTAATAATTGATGAGAGAGAAAAAAACGGCAAATATAGTTCTTTTGAGGATTTTATAAGACGCGTAGATGATAAAGTAATTAATAAGAAATTTTTAGAATCTGCAATAAAATCTGGACTTTTTGATAGTTTGGATCAAAATAGAAAAACCTTGTTTGAAAATCTTGATCGTTTGATTGAAGTTGTTTCAGAAGATAAAAATAATAAAAAACTTGGTCAAAATAGCTTATTTGGTGCCCTTGAAAGTCAAGATCCAATTCGGCAAAGTTTTAATTATCAAACTTTTGAAGAATATTCTTATTCTGAGCTTTTAGGATTTGAAAAAGAGCTTTTAGGATTTTATGTGTCGGGGCATCCTTTGGATCCTTATAAAAAGGCAATTGATAGTTTTTCCAATTTAAATGTTTTAAAAGATCTTGCTGCCAAAAAAGATAGCATTGTCCAATTTTCTGGCATTTTAAATTCAGTAAAAGTTATTCAAACTAAAAGAAATAATGCAAAAATGGCTTTTGGAGTTATAGAAGATTTTAAAGGTGCAATAGATATTGTAATTTTTACCGAAAGCTATGAAAAGTATAAAAATTTTTTGCTTGAAGGCAATGTTATTGGAGTTATGGGCAGGCTTACGTTTAACAGGGATAAATTTTCAATTGTAGTTGAAAAAGTTGTAAATATTGAAAGACTTTCCGAAGATAAAATAAATAATATTCATATTAAATTTTTAAATAATAAATTAAATGACCTACAGTTACTTAATTCTTTAAAGGAAAGTATAAGTAATTTTGAGGACAATTCTGGATTTTCAAATGTTTATTTTTATTTAAGGGAAAATGGCAAAGATTTGAAATTAAAAATGAATTCAATTTTGAATTTTGTGCCAGATGAGGACAAACTTGATAAGTTAAGAAAGTGTGTGATAGTTGAAGATGTTTGGGTTGATTAGGAGGTGCTGTATTGATTGTTTTAATAGAAATTTTAATGGTATTTTTGCAGATTTATAGGATTTTAATTTTAATTAGGATCCTTCTTAGCTGGCTTGTGTCTTCAGGGATTAATACCAATGTATTTTTCAGATTTATACATATTGTCACAGAGCCATTTTTATCTTTTTTCAGAAAAATCCCTTTTTTTACATTTGGTATGTTTGATTTTTCTCCAATTGCAGCTTTAATAACTTTAACTATTTTTGAAAGAATGCTAGCTTATGGGAATTATAAGCTTTCTACATTTATTATTTTATTCATTGTTGAAGTTTGGGGAATATTTAGAAGCATTTTTATTGCTATAGTTTTCTTTTTATTGTTGAGATTGGCATTGTTGCTTTTGAATTTGTTCCAAGGCTCAGACTTTTTGAAAACAGTAGATTCATTTTTACTTCCTTTATCCACCAGGATAAGTGGTGTAATTACTGATAAGCATATGTCTTATGCTTTACGTTTGATTGTTGGGAGTGCTTTAATGGTAGCATTTATAATTATTATTGAACAAGTTGTATTTGCTATTAGAGTTTTAGGAACATATTTGCCTTTTTAGGAGATTGAAATGTTTTTACATGAGTTTGAATATGAGCTTAAAGATATAAGTGGTCTTGGTGAGAAAGGGGTTGAAAGGTTAAATAATCTGCAAATTTTTAATGTTAAAGATCTTATTGAGTTTTTTCCTGTAAAATATGAAGATCGTCAAAATATGCAAACTTTTCCAGATTTTTCTAAGGTGAAAAGTTGTGATATGATGACGGTGTTTACTGTTGTGGGGCATAAAAAATTTGGGGATAGTTCTAAAAAAAATTTAAAGTTAACGGCTAGAAGTGTAAATGATGAGACTTTTGAAATTCTGCTTTTTAATAGGGCTTTTTTAGAAAATGTTTTTAAAATAGATAAAAAATTCTATATTTATTCTAAATTTACTTATAACGATTATAGTGGTTTATGGAGTTGTTCTAATTTTGACAGTGAAGTTTACAGTGACAAGCCTGAAAGGTTTAAGAAAATTTTTCCAGTTTACTCTTTGACAGAGGGATTAACATCAAAGAAGATTTCATTATATGTAAGGGAAGCGCTTGAATATTTTTTAAAGTTTGGTCAAACAGATATTCCTAAATTTTTAATAGAAAAGTATTCTTTATTGTCGTTAAGCGATGCTTTAAAAGAGATTCACTTCCCAAGTTCATTAGAAATGCTTGAAAGGGCAAAAAAAACTTTAATTTACAGAGAAATTTTCTTGCTTCAGTTTTTTTCAAGGTATAGATCTTCTAAGGTTCTTTTTCGAGAAAAAAGGAATTTATCAAAAGATTTGCTTGAAAGGGTTGTTTCAAGTTTGCCCTTTGAACTTACAGAAGATCAAAAAATTTCTGTTGATGAGATATTCTTTGATCTTAACTCTTCTAAGCCAATGAATAGATTGCTTCAAGGTGATGTTGGGAGCGGCAAAACCCTTGTTGCCCTGCTTTCGGGGCTTCCTTTAATTGAAGCGGGATATCAGGTGGCGTTTATGGCGCCCACCGATCTTTTGGCTCGTCAACATTATGATAATTTATCCAACATATTGTCGTCTTTTAACATTTCAGTAACTCTTTTGACTGGTAGTTTAAAGAAGAAGGATAAGGAACAAGCATTAGAAAATATTAGAAATGGAACTTCCGACTTAATAGTTGGAACACATGCTATTTTTTATGAAAGCACGGAATTTAAAAGATTAGCATATGTTATCATTGACGAGCAGCATAAGTTTGGAGTTGTTCAAAGAGAAGAGCTTAAAAACAAAGGAGAAGGTGTAGATATGCTTTTAATGTCTGCAACGCCCATTCCTAGAAGTTTTGCGTTAACGCTTTTTGGTGATCTTGAAATTTCTTTTATTAAAACCTTGCCTGAAGGCCGTTTGCCTATTACTACTTATTTAGCAAAGCATGGCAATGAAGATAAAGTTTATGAGTTTTTAAGAAAAGAGCTCTTAAAGGGTCATCAGGTTTATTTTGTTTATCCATTAATTTCATCTTCAGAGAAATTTGAATTAAAAGATGTTAATAATATGTGTTTAAAATTGAAGGAAGTATTTGGCGAATATGTTGTAGACATGCTTCATTCTAAGTTGTCGTCCGATTTAAAAGAAGAAATTATGAAAAATTTTTATTTAAAAAAAGTAGATATTTTGGTGGCTACTAGTGTTATTGAGGTTGGAATTGATTGTCCAAATGCAACTTGTATGGTGGTAGAGCATGCTGAGCGTTTTGGACTTTCTACTTTGCATCAAATTAGAGGTCGTGTTGGTAGAAGTAATTTAAAATCTTTTTTCTTTTTACTATATAAAGAGCCTTTGACAAGTGCTGGAAAATTTAGATTAAAAACTATAAAAGAAAATTTGGATGGATTTAAAATAGCAGAGGAAGATTTAAGATTAAGAGGGCCTGGCAATTTATTTGGACTTGAGCAAGCCGGATATTTAAAATTAAAAATAGCCAATTTTGTTGATGATAGAGATGTTATAGTATTGATCAGGGAAGAACTTGACTTATTCTTTTATGATAATTCTGCTTACGACAAGCTTGATATTGATTTGCTAGATAATCTTTTTTGTTCTTATTTGAATGTCGGAAGAAGTATTTAGCTTGTGTATTTTTCAATTAGCTCAATAAGAATTGTTTTGTTATGGTTCCAGAATTCAAGAAGCTTATGTTGTAAATTATTAAAATATTTTTTCTGTATAGAGCATGGTTTAGGCCCTATGTATAAATAGTGCCAAGGCTCTGCTTTATATCCAGTTTCTATTTCATATCCTTTTGGGTATGAAATAGAAAATCCATATTTTAGAGAATTTTCGTAAAGCCATTTTCCTTCTTTTGTGTTTAGTAAATTATCATCTAGATTTATAAAATCTATTGCTGTTCCCATATGATGTTGAGAATGGCCTGGAATTGCTGATTGAGCTTCTGCAACTTTTCTTCCATAAGTTTTTACATTGTAATCAAATAAAAATTTTTGGTATTCTTGTGTTCTATAGGCAGATTTGATTTTAATTTCAATTCTAAATTTTTTTGCATCTTTTATTAGCTGAATTAAATCTTCAATTAATATCCTTCTTACTTTAATATTTTTTGCTCCAAGATTCTCGAGATCTTTAAAATCATTAACATATACCAGATCGGGTATTTTATAATCTACAGGAATTGGTATTTTTTTATTTATTAGAGTTAAGAGATTATTTTTTTCTGCATCTACTAAAGGCTTTATTTCTTTTAAGAACTGAATAGGATTTTTTTCAATAAAATTTTTGCACTCTTTATTCATTGTCTTGCTGATATTTAGCAGTATTTTTAAATCTTTTTTTGAAATGTTGTTAGCCAACAAAGATAGGTTAATAAATAGAAATAATAAAACATAAATAGATTTCATATTATTTAATTATAATATATTTTAGTATAATTAATAGTTAATTCTAAATATATATCTCTATATATTATAGATTAGATTAAATTTAGTTAAAAGCAATAAATAAAGGAGATTGTATACAAAAAATATGATCAGAAAGTTTAAAAATTATGATCAGATAATAAAAGAGCTCTTTATTATAGCTATTCCCACAGCTTTTGAATCGCTTTTATTTCAAATGGTAACTTTTTTTGATAATTTCATGATCTCCTATTTGGGATCTTTTCACGTTACAGGAGTTTCTTTAGCAAATAGAGTAACTTTTCTTTTTTTTATTATTGTGTTTGGACTTGGTACAGCTTTAAGCGCTTACGTGTCCCAAGCAATTGCAAAAAAGAAGTTTCTTCAAATAAGACAATCTTTTGCTTATATATTATCAATTGGAACTACAATAGGAATAATTTTTTTTATATTTTCATTTCTTTTCCCCAAAAACATTATCAAGCTATTTACAGCTAATCAGGATTCTTTAAATTTTGGATCAGAGTATTTAAAAATTATTTCATTGTCTTATGTTTTAATGGCATATTCTTTTTTATCGGCTATGGGGTTTAAAAGTGCTAAAGAAGTAAAAATACCTTTATATGTTACTTCTATTGTTGTTTTAATAAATATTATTTTTAATTATATTTTTATTTTTGGTTTTAGCATGGGAATAAAAGGTGCTGCATATGCTACTGTGCTTGCTAGAAGTGTTGAGTTTGTTTTTTATTTTTTATATAGTCTGATAAACAGTAATTCATATTATAGGATTAAGTTTAGTGATTTTTTTGCTTCAAAGGTGGTTATTAGAGCTAATTTAAAACTGATTATACCCGTTTTGTCTCACGAGATTTTTTGGGTTTTGAGTATAACTATTTTACATGCATTTTATGCCCGTGTTGGGAGCATTGAATACGCCTCATTTGCTATTGCATCAAATCTTTTTGACATTTGCTTTGTGTTGCTTCATGGCATGGGGCTAGCAACAGGGGTTGTTATTGGGCATTTAATGATTTATGATAAGAAACATGTCAGGTCGGTTGGATTTTTTTTATCTTTTTTAGGATTTCTTTTAGGTATTTTTGTAGTTATTTTGCTTATTGGAATATCGGGCTTTGCACCTTATATTTTTAGTAATTTAGATTCTCCCGAACTTGTTAGCGTGTTTATATATGTTTTTGCAAGTATTGTAGTTTTTAAAGCTTTTACAGCACAAGTTCTTGTTGGAGTTTTTAGAGCTAGTGGCGTACCAAATGTTTGTTTTTTTATTGAATCGGGGGTAATTGTTTTTTATACGCTTCCGGTTGCTTATTTATTAGTGTTTTATACAAATTTAAGTTTGCCAATAGTGGTTTTTATTGTAAATCTGGAAGAGATCATTAAAAATATATTTATCATAATTGAATTTTTTCACGATGACTGGATACGAGAGATTGAGTATGAAAAGCTTGCTTGAGTATGGGGAGTAGCGTGATATATTTAGTGTTAATAAAAATTTTAATGATTTTAGTGAATCCAAAATTCATTTTGAATGCTGATTTAAAAGCAATTTCTTTTGTTTTATTGTAGATTCCAGTATTTGTCTTTACAAAAATCTTGATTTTTTATTTGGAGAAGTTTATGTATTTATTAAGTGCATCAAAAAAGGATAAAATTTATAAAGATCTTTTAAAAATTGCAATTCCAACTGCTATTGAGTTTTTTTTATTTAATTTTATTTCCCTTACAGATAATGCTATGGTTGCATATCTTGGTGATTATCCTGTCGCAGGAGTTTCTCTTGCAAATAAATTTTTTGAGTTGTTTGTTACTATTGGGTTTGCTATGGTAGGGGCTTACAATATAATAGCCACAAGGCAATACAATCAGGGGGATTTTAAGAGTTTTAGGAATACATTTTTTATTAGTATATTTACTATTATTTTATTTTCTTTTCCGTTTGTATTTATTTCCAGAGTGAGCCCCTTTTTTTTACTTAGATTGATTTCTAATGATGCACAGGCAGTTTATTATGGGGCTATATATTTAAACATAGCTATTTTTTCTTTCGTATTTGCAATTATAAAAGGGCTTGTTGCTAATGCTCTTAAGGTTGTTGAAATTGTTAAATTTCAAGTTTACATTTCTGTTTTTTCAGTTTTTTTGAATTTTATATTAAATTACATTTTTATTTTTGTTTTTAATATGGGTGTCGTTGGGGCTGCTATTGCAACAACAGTTGTTCGTGCTTTTGAGCTTATTGTTTATCTTGTTTATACAGTGTTTAACAAGAAATCAATTTTAAACCTTAAGCTTAATGATTTAAATATTAACATTAAGCTGTTTGTTCAGTTAATTAAATTTTTTATTCCAATCCTTTTAAATGATTTTATTTGGTTTTTTGGATATCTTGTTTTGACGTCAATTTTTATAGGAATTGATATTCACAGATATGCTGCTTACAGCATATCTTTTTCTGTTTATTTTATTATCTTTAATATAATTAATTCCTTTTGTATTTCTTTAAATATTATGATGGGCTATGAAATGCATAATAGTAAAAAAGAAGTCATGAAAGTTGCAATGTATTTAGGTAAAATTGGCTTAAAACTTGCTTTTTTAACATCTTTTGCATTGTTTGTGTTTTCATTTTTTGCTCCTTATATTTTTTATACATTAAAATATTCGCAACTTATAGGAACTATTTTAAGGTATTCTTCTGTTTCTGCCTTTTTTATGGCTCTTGCTTTTCAGTATCTTTTTGGATTTTTTCGTGCGGGAGCATCTCCAAGTTTTGGTGCTATTATGGAAGGTTCTGTAACTTTTGTTTATACCATTCCTATTGCTTTTGTTTTAGCAAATTATACAAATTTGCCTTTTGAAATTATTGTTTTTATTCCAGCTCTTGAGGATGCAATCAAACTTGCTATTTCACTTCCTTATTTTTATAGTGAAAGGTGGATTAAATCTATTAAAACAGGTTGGTAGGTTTGATATAATCTTATTGTGCACTTAGACGAAATTAAAAATTTGAAATTTTTAGTCATGGGTTTGGGTATTAATGGGGGAGGAGTAGCTCTTTCTAGATTTTTA
The DNA here is from genome assembly GCF_000222305.1 of Borreliella bissettiae DN127. Lineage (GTDB taxonomy): Bacteria > Spirochaetota > Spirochaetia > Borreliales > Borreliaceae > Borreliella > Borreliella carolinensis. The sequence goes on from NC_015921.1 coordinate 599,954, forward strand.
TTAAAGCATGGGGCAAAGTTAGTAATTACTGATCTTAAAAGTGAGGCAGAATTAGCTTTAAGTATTGATTCTTTAAGAGATTTAGATAATCAAATTAGGTATGTTTTAGGTAAGCACGATATAAACGATTTTAAAAATGCTGATATTGTTGTGAAAAATCCCAGTGTGAAACCCAATAACAAATATTTAAAGTTTGCAAAACGAGTTGAAACAGATATTAGCTTGTTTTTAATATTTAACAAGAACCCTATAATAGCAGTAACAGGTACTAAAGGTAAATCGACCCTTGTGTCTCTTTTGTATCAGGTTTTGAAAAAAAAATATCCAAGAGCAAAGCTTGGAGGAAATATTGGTGTGTCTCCTTTGAGTTTTTTTGATCAACTTGATGGAAGATCCCCTGTGATTTTAGAGCTTTCTTCTTGGCAATTGCAATCTTTAGACAATTTTAGTCCTATTCTTAGCATTATTACAAATGTTTATAACGATCACCAAAACTATTATTTAAATTTTGATGACTATATTATCGATAAGTCAAAAATTTTTGTAAATCAAATTTCAGGAATTGTGATTATTCAGGATAAGGCTTATTACAAATATTTTTCAAAATTTAAATCAAAAGCCAAAGTTATTTTATTTTCCGAATCCAATCCTTGTGATTTTGATCAAGATATTTTTTATTGCAGTAAAGGCAAAGTATATTTTAATGACAACTTGATTGGAAGTTTTTCTGAGTCCCAAGTTGTTTTTATGATTCCCAAGTTTATTGCTTTTTTTGCCTCGCATTATTTAAATATAGACCTTAATCATGCGTCTCAAATTTTAAATAATTTTAAAGGCATTGAGCATAGATTAGAGTTTGTTAGATTAGTTCAAGATGTAATGTTTTATAACGATACAGCTTCAACTATTCCTGAGTCTACGGTTTTATCTGTTAAAAGTTTAAAAACACATGATAACCACATTAATTTAATTGTTGGGGGAACCGATAAAGAGCTTGATTTTTCAAGTTTTAGCAAGATAATAAATATTGTGAAAACTTGGATCTTAATAAAAGGTAGTGCAACTGTAAAAATTATTAAGATTTTAAAAAAAAGTAGCATACAATATTTTGTATTTGATTCTTTAAAAGATGCAGTAAATTATTCTTTCAAAATTTCAATTCCAGGTGACATTGTATTATTTTCCCCTGCTAGTGCTTCTTTTGAGCTTTTTAATAATGAGTTTGATAGGGGCTTGCAATTCAAAAATTTGGTTAATATGCTTGATTAAATTTTTTTCCTTATTACTTTGTAATAAAAGTATCTGAGTTTTTCAAGATTTGCATAAATCCTATAAATAAAATTTTTGTAAGTAAAATCATAACACCCAATTCTGTGAATAATATTTCCTCCAAATCCTGTTTTAAATCCATAAAGACCATATAAGGGGTGTTTTTTATTTGCAATTGGGGGAATTCCTAATAAATCATATTCTTTTATTTCTAATTTTTTTAAGATTTGTATTGCCTTAAATTGCACTGCGTAATTGGGCATTAAATTTCTGTATTCGTTGCTTGAGGCCCCATAAAGATAGACTGATTTTTCTTTGTAAATTCCAACTATTATGCCAGAAATAATTATGTTGTTGTAAAATGCAATTATCAATTTTATTTGTGCATTTTTGTCTTGTTTGAATATTTTAATGAGGTTTTGTATATATTCTTCTGAGTGAATAGTAAATTTGTCTCTTTTACTAGTTTCTTTGTAAAGTTTGTAAAATTCATTTAAATGTTTAAATTCATCGTCCATTATTATATTTAGATTTTTTTTTGTGCTGAGCTTTATGTTGTATCTTGTTTTTTTTTTCATGTTAAACAAAATATTCTCAAGAGAATTATTTAAGTTTAATATTGTTGTGTTTGAAGGCTGTATGTCATTAAATGATTTTTTTAGGTATTTGATTTTAATTTTTAGTGGAAAGTATTTGTCATTTAGTGTTCTTTGATAGTAATACATTAAATCGAATCTTAAAAAAATTGTATTTTTATGTAAGTAGGGTTTTATTTTAATACTAAATTCTTTAATGCTTTTACTGATTTTATCAATATTAATGTTTTCAAGAGTTTTGTTTGAGAATTCTGGATGTGGAATATATGCTAAATAAAAATTTTTAAACAGTCTTCTTTGCATTACAACAATTTTGCCAAGAACATCGCTCTCAAATGCTAAGGCTTTCCAATTGTTGTTTTTTGTTGTTTTTATTAATGTCCACAGCTCGCTTTGAAGATAATTTTCTTCCATTTCTTTTGTTTTTATTTTTTTAATAGTCATTAATAGCTCTTAGCAAACTGTTCCGTTTGGAATATCTTTAGATAAAATTTTGTGCTTAGAATTTTCTAATATTAAATTTATTCCGTTTATTTTAAGCTCTCCGTTTTCTGTTACTATTTTGGCTTTTAGAAATTTATTTATGTCAATTTTAGGTGGGTAGGCAAGATCTTTATTCTGATCGTTTTCAAGTATTATTTTCTCTCCAGCAATAGGATTTTTGATTGAATCTTCTACAATTATAACTTTAAAATTTTTATTTTTGTCCTCAGCAGCTATTAGCATTCCTTCTGATTTTATTCCCCTAAACTTTGCAGGCTTTAAATTATCTACTATTATTATATGTTTTCCCAAAAGCTCTTCTTCTGTGTAATGCCCCTCAAGGCTGCTTACTATTTGTTTGTCCTTGTTAGTTCCGTCATCTAGTTTTAATATGAATAAGTTTTTAGCTTCAGGATTTCTTTCTATTTTATTTATTTTTACAACTCTTAATATCACTTTTTCTCTAAACAAGTTTTCTGGCTGTTCTTTTTCTATAAGCAAATTTTCTGCTGGTTCTTTTTCTTTCATGTTTTTCTCTCCTGAATATTTTAGCTTTAAATTGTTAATTTTTTTTTGTTCTAGTTTATTGAATAATATTTCTGTGAATTCAATTTTTTTAATTCCCGATTTAGTTCCAAGAATTTTGGTTGAAAATTGATAACTGTTGCCAAAGAATTGTTGTATCTTTTTGCTTGTTTCGGGAATGAATGGCATCATTAAAATAGATAAGTCTCTGATTAGATATATTAAGTTTGAGATTAGTTCTTTTGTTTCTTGTGGAGAGTTGTCTTTTTTTTTCCATGGTTCGTTATCTTGAAATATTTTGTTTCCAAGGGATGAAATTTTAAGTATTTCTTTGAGTGCGGATTTTAGTTCTATCTTTTTAAAAAGATTTAGTATTTTACTATATTTTGGCGTTATTTGTCTCCAAAATTTATTTTGAATTTCTATTATTTCTATTACATCTCCAAAGAATTTTCTTTGAAATGTTAATACTCTGTTTACAAGGTTTGAGAAATTATCAATAAGCTCTGTATTTACTCTTTCCATGAGATCTTGCCACATAAATTGAAAATCAGATTTTTCAGGTCTGTTATAATAAATATAAAATCTCCAAATATCAGAAGGGATTCCTGTGGTAATAGCATCGTTTCCGAAAATTCCTGTTCCTTCTGATTTTGAAAATTTAAGATTTTCGTAATTTAAGTATTCGCTTGATGCGAGTTGATTTAATGTTGTCCAATTTTCTTCACTTCCAATTTCTATGCAAGGGAATATAATTGTATGAAACAATATATTGTCTTTCCCAATAAATTGTACAAGATTTACTTGATCATTGTTTTTCCACCAAGATTTCCAATTTTTGACAATGTTTTTGGTGATTGAAATGTATCCTATTGGAGCATCAAACCACACATAAAATACTTTATTTTCATAACCCCTTTTAGGCACAGGAATTCCCCATTTCAGGTCTCTTGTAATTGCTCTTTCTTTAAGGCCATCTCTTAAAAAAGCTTTTGTCATTTTAAGGGCATTGGTATTCCAATTCTTGCTAATATCTGGATTTTTTATCCATTTTTCAAGTTTTGTTTTTATTTTAGGAAGGTCTAAATAAAGATGATTGGTTTTTTTCAAAATAGGTGTATTTTTGCAAATTATGCATTTTGGATTTATTAGATCTGTTGGATTTAAAAGCTTAGAACAGTTGTCGCACTGATCTCCTTTAGCCGTGCTTTGGCATTCTGGGCATTCTCCCATTACATATCTATCAGCTAAGAACATTGAATCTTTATTGCAAAAAAACTGTTCAGTTTCTCGCTCTTTAATGTAACCGTTTTTTTCTAATTGTAGGAAAAAATTTTGTACAATTTCTTGATGGTGCTTGTTAGTCGTGCGACCGAAGATATCAAATTCAATATTGAACCATTTATAAATTGATTTATGTATTTCATAATATTTATTGCAAAGTTCTAAAGGGGTAGTCTTTTCAATTAAGGCTTTGGTTTCTGTGGCTGTTCCATATTCATCTGTTCCGCAGATATAAAGAGTTTCAATTCCTGACATTTTCGAATATCTTGCAAAAGCATCAGCTGATAGTACTTGAACTAAATTTCCAAGATGAGGTATGTTATTAACATAGGGCAGAGCAGCTGTAATTAAATTCATTTTTTTCATTCAGTTTCCCCTTTTTTTAAACTATTAATATTGTAATACGGATAGGATATTTTTTTTCAATTTCTTTTACAAAATTCTCTCAAAAGTAATCCAGTTTTGACTTTTTTTTGTAAAATTATGATATAAATATTTTTTTATTATAAGGAGTGAAATTTTATGAATAATTTTTTAATAAAATTTTTTCTTTTTTTGTTAGTTTTTTCAAACGGTTATGTTGCTTTTTCTAAAAATGTTAATGTTTTAATAATAACTGCTATGGATTCTGAATTTGAGCAGATAAGTAAGCTTATGTCTAATAAGGAAGAAATAGTTCTTAAGGAGTATAATCTTAATAAAAAGATTTTAAAGGGAAAGTTGTCTAATCGCAATGTTATGGTTGTTGTTTGTGGGGTTGGCAAGGTTAATGCGGGTGTGTGGACTGGCTATATGTTATCAAAATACAATATAAGTCATGTAATTAATTCTGGAGTTGCTGGTGGTGTTGTTAGTGCTAAATACAAAGATATTAAAGTTGGGGATGTGGTAGTGTCTTCAGAGGTTGCATATCATGACGTTGATTTGGTTAAATTTGGACATAAGGTGGGACAGCTTATGGGATTGCCTCAAAAATTTATTGCCAATAAGAATTTAATCAAGAAAGCCACAGAGGCTGTTAAATCAAAGGTTGGAGATTCCAATGCATATTCAGGATTAATAGTTTCAGGAGATCAGTTTATTGATCCAAATTATATTAACAAAATTATAGGAAACTTTAAAGATGTAATAGCTGTTGAGATGGAAGGCGCAGCAATAGGGCATGTTGCTCATATGTTTAATGTACCTTTTATAGTTATTAGGTCAATATCTGACATTGTAAATAGAGAAGGAAATGAAGTTGAATATAGTAAATTTGCTAAATTAGCAGCTTTTAATGCAGCTAAAGTTGTACAAGAAATTTTAAGAATTTTTTAAGAATAAGAAATATTAAATTTTATAATTGAAAATCATGCATAAAAAAAGACATTTTTAAATAAAAATGTCTTTTTTTATGTATTTGTCAATTTATATTGTATTCTTTTTTATAAGGTGTTTTGTTTAAAAGATTATATTTTTAATAAGGCAAGAATATTCGCAAAAGAGAATAAGCTTAAGGCCAATATAGTTTTTCCTGAAAGTAGTGATTCTAGAATTTTAAAGGCAGCTGTTGTTGTTTTGCAAAAAAATCTTGCAGATTCTATTATTTTGATAGGCAAAAAAGATCCTGTTATTAATTCTTTAAAAGAATTTTCTGATTGTAATGATATTTTAGAAAGAATAGAAGTTGTTGATCCAAATTCTTTTTCAGATATTGAAATTTATTTGGATGAATATTGGAGCTTGCTAAAGTCAAAAGGAGCTACTAAGCAAAGTTTAAAGACTCAAGTTTTAGATGAAATTACTTTTGCAATGCTTATGGTAAGACTTGGGTATGCCAAATCTTGTGTTTGTGGAGCGATTTCAACATCCGCTAAGGTTTTGTCTAATGCTTTAAGAATAATGCCTAAGTTGGAAGGTGTTAAGATTATATCTTCTTTTATGATTATGGATACTTTAAGTATTGCTCGTAATGTTGATTTTTGTTTTGGACATAAGGGAATCTTATTTTTTGCAGATTGTTCTGTAGTAGTTAATCCCGATTCTTTAGAGCTTGCAGAAATTGCATTGCAAAGTGCTAAATCTTTTAAAGATATTTTAAATGCAAAACCCAAGGTTGCTCTTTTAAGCTTTTCAACAAAAGGGTCTTCTAGTGCTAAAGAAACTGAAAAAGTAAAAAATGCTTTAAATATTGTTAAGAATAAAGAGAGTGATTTGCTTATTGATGGAGAGCTTCAACTTGATTCAGCCATAATAAAAGATGTTGCAGAGAAAAAATGTAGAGAATCTTTAGTAGCGGGCTCTGCTAATGTTTTAATATTTCCCAATTTAGATGCAGGCAATATTGGTTATAAATTAGTAGAGAGATTTGCTTTTGCTAAAGCTTACGGCCCCTTTTTACAAGGCTTTTCCAAGCCCATTAGCGATCTTTCAAGGGGCTGCTCTGTTGATGAGATTGTATTTGCAAGTGCTTTAATGATAAGCAGTTAAAGTGTTGGAAATTTGTATAAATTCTTCAACAGAAATGTTTTCAGGTCTTTTGTCTAAATATTCTTTTAAAAAATTTTCTCTCAAAGTAGCTTTATTTGCTACGAAATTAATAATAGTGTTTTTTAATTTCTTTCTTCTGCTTGAAAATACAGTTCTAATCAATTTGTTGAATTCTTTGAAGTCTTTTATGTTGTGTGTTTTAGGAATTAATTTTAGTGTTGTAGACTTAACTTTAGGTGCAGGATAAAAATTGTTTTCTCCTATATCTAATATTTTAATTGCCTTGAAGTGTGATTGTACTAAGACTGTAAATGAAGAATAGTTTTTGCTATTTATTTTTGCAGTTATTCTGTCGGCTAATTCTTTTTGCACTGTGAATACCATTTCTTTTAAAAAGTTTTCTTCAATTAATTTAGATATTACTTTTGATGCAATATTGTATGGCAAATTTGAAAATATTTTATCAATGTTTTGATTTTCGTTTTTGTATTTTTTTAAAAAATCCCCTTTTATCAATTTAAAGTTTTTTAATTTCCCAAATTTTTCATTTAATATTTCTGAATATTTTAAGTCAATTTCAAATACGGTTAAAAGATTAGTTTTTTTTAATAAAATCTCAGTCATTGCGCCAAGTCCTGGACCAATTTCCCAAATTTTTTCATTTTCTTTTATATCTAAGCTTCCTATTATTTTTTGCCTTATGCTTTCGTTTATTAGATAGTTTTGTCCCCACAATTTTCTTGGAGCGATTTTTCTTTCTTTTAATGTTTGTTTTATGCTAGCTATACTGTTATAGTTGATTTTCATAGATAAAAGAGATAGTACCATATTATTCTTAATAATGGCAGTTATTTTTGAATTATTTTAATTTTTTTAGTTTCGTTATTATAAATAATGTAAGTTATAAGAAGGATACTTAAGATTAAAAATATAGGTATTTGGTGATGCTTGACTATAAAGAATTTGCTAAAAAATGTTGCTGTAATTTTTATTGTTTGGAATATGTAGGCATTGATAAGGTCAAGGGGAAAAAACAAATTTAAGCTTGAAAAGTAAGTTATTAAGCTTAATATTGTTATTGTTAAGAAAATCAATGTTAATGGAATAATTATTAAATTTGACAATATTGAGATTGGTGCTAGATCAAAATTATTAACATAAATTACTGGCGAGGTGAATATTTGAATAAAAAATGTTGTAAGCATTGATGATGTTAGTCTGTTAAGATCGTATCTATTTTTTAGATGAACCGATGCTGATATCCCTATTGTTGAAAGATAGGAGATTTTAAATCCTATTGAATTTAATGTTTCGGGGAATAAAAAAGCATTTATTATAAAACTAATAGATGTGCAGCTTATTAAATTAATTTTGCCGTAAATCAGTTTGTATATTATAAGAGATTCTGTCATTAGAAATGCTCTTAGCGTTGAAGGTGCAAATCCAGTTAATATTAGATAATTTAATAAAATTATGCTTAATATTAAGTATTTTAATTTTTCATTTGTGATTATTAAAAGCAAATAGTAACTTATTAAACTTATTAGATAAAAATGCAGTCCAGATACTACTAAAATGTGGGCAATTCCTGCATTTTGAAATAATGTTTTTTCATATTTTGTTATTTCTGATTTTATATTCAAAACTATTGCTTTTGAAAAATGGGAATAACTAGGATTTAATGTAGTAAAAAAATTGTTTAATGTGTTTGTGTATTTTTCTCGAAGCTTGGCAAAAAAGGGCCTTTTAATAAGTTTTATTTTTTGATTTTCAATTTTAATGATATCCCCTATTTTGTAAATATTTTCAATATTTTTGAAGCTAAATTTGTATATATTTGATTCATTGTCAATTACTTCTATAATGGTTTTTGAATGTTTTTTAAAATTTTTAATATTTGTTATTTGGTAAATATTTTTTTTTAATGTTTTAAAATTTAATCTGGCTTGAAAGCCTGATAACAATATTGTGCAAAAAATAAAACTAAGTGCTAAGTGTTTGTTATTTTTTATTATAAAAAATAATGCTAGTATTGTGTTAAAATAAATTAAATTGAGTTTTAAATAGTATTGAATTGATAAATTAAGTGAAATAAGGACAAATATTAAAATCATTTATAATATTCTTATTTTTATGTAGATATAATTATATTTTGAATTTTAATTTGTTTTTATTAATCAATCAATAATCATTCGTTGACAATTAATAATTATTTAATTAAAATACTTTATGCAATTGTTAAAAAATAAATATTCATTCAAGCGAGCTTTGCTTGATCTTTTTTTGGCCTACATTATTGTTTATTTGGCATCTCCTTTTGAAAATGTTAATTCAGAATTTTGGAATGTTGATAAAAATCATTTTTATTTTTGGATTTCAAGATCTTTTTTAATTATTTTTATAATTTATTTTTTTAAACTTACCAGTTCTTATAATGATTTTAGAGTAGAGTTTTTTATTCCTAAATTTAAATTTATTTTTATTTGGGAGTCTGTTTTAATTTTTATTAAAACAATATTGACCGCAATGATAGTCATTTTTTTAATAGCTTTTTTACTTGAATATCTATTACCAGAATCAGTACTTGTCTATTATTTCCAAAACAATGCTGGATTTAATTGGAAGATTAGCAGTAAAAAAGCATTTTTTTTAATGACTTTTACCTCTTTTTTTACAGGAGCTTTTGAAGAGCTTTTTTATAGGGCTTTTGTTATTACCAAGTTTACACAAATGGGATTTTCTGTTGTAGTTACCGCTATTCTTAGTAGTATGTTTTTTGCTTATGGGCATTTATATTATGGAATTTTGGGATTTTTGGTTACATTTATATTAGGGATATTTTTTGCTTTTATCTATTTAAGGTATAAAAATGTATATTATGTGATTTTTATACATAGTTTTTATAATATTATTGTTAGCAGCCTGTTGCTTTTTTTAAATTAATTTTAAATTGTTATGAGGGGGATTTATGAGTGATACTGTGCCTAAGCGTTTTAAAGAGGCGGTGACTCTTTATAGTGAGCTTGATATTTTTATATATAAGGAAGGGGAATCGAAAACCTTTAAGAAGCAAATATACGCTGATTTTTGGAATGAGACAAAAAGAGTGGCATCTGGGCTTTTGCATTGTGGCATTAAAAGGGGAGAAAAGGTTGTAATTATTTCTGATTCTAGAAGAGAATGGATAATAATCGATGTTGCTACTTTGGGGTTAGGCTGCATTGATGTTCCCAGGGGAAATGATTCTTCTGAGGATGAATTAACTTATATTATTAACCATTCTGAATCTACTTTTATTTTTGTCGAAAACAATAAGCAACTTCACAAAGTTTTATCCAAAAAGCATGATCTTAGATTGGTAAGATGTATTGTTGTTATTGATGATGATAAATCTTATGAAGAAAAAATGGGCAATATTACTGTATTTTCTTATAAAAAATTATTAGAACTTGGAGCTGAGTATTTAAGAGCTAATCCAAAAGCATTTGATATGGAGATTGAAAAAGGTTCTTCAAAAGACATTGCAACTATAATATATACTTCTGGTACAACAGGTATGCCAAAAGGAGTAATGTTGAGACACGAATCTTTTATTTTTCAATTAGATAGACTTTATGATTATCTTCCAACACTTAAACCTGGCAAGATAATGATTTCAATTCTTCCCCTTTGGCATTCTTTTGAGCGAGCTTGTGAATATATAGTTGCTTTAAAGGGCATAGCAATTGCATATTCAAAGCCCATAGGTCCTGTTTTATTAAAAGATTTTTTACTTTTGAATCCCCAAATGATTATTTCTGTGCCTAGAATTTGGGAAGGTATAAGAATAGGTATTATTAAAAAGGTATCGGAATCTTTTATTAAAAAGCTTGTGTTTGGGGGCTTTTTAAAAATTGGAATTGTTTATGCAAAGCTTAAGGAGAGATTTTTGGGGCTTTCTCCTATTTATAAAAAAACCAGTTTGTTTATTTCACTTTTTTCAAAATTATTTATATTTGTTGGAATTGTTTTAATTTTTCCTATTAAATTATTGGGTGATATTTTAGTATTTAAAAAAATAAAAAATGCCCTTGGACAAAATTTTGAATTTGGAGTTTCTGGTGGTGGAGCGTTGGTTGATTATGTTGATTATTTTTTTAAGGCTGTAGGAATTAAAGTTCTTGAAGGTTATGGCCTTACTGAAACGGGCCCTATTTTGAGCGTTAGGCGTCTTAAGGGCCCTGTAGCAAAAACTGTAGGGCCTATTTTGCCGGATGTTGAATACAAAGTAGTTGGATTTGATGGTAATGTTTTGCCTTATGGAGAAAAAGGTGAGCTTTGGGTAAGGTCCCCACAGATAATGAATGGCTACTTTAAGGATAAGGCTAAGACGAATGAAGTTTTAACAGAAGATGGTTGGTTTAACACTGGAGACTTGGTTAGATTGACAATTAATAATGAAATTTCAATTGTTGGTAGAAGCAAAGATACAATTGTTCTAAGAGGTGGGGAAAATATTGAGCCTGAGCCTCTTGAGAGAGTTTTGGGTAAATCTTTGTTTATTGAAAATATTATGATTGTTGGCCAGGATCAAAAATTTTTGGGGGCCGTTATTGTGCCTAATTTTGATAATCTTGAAAAGTGGGCAAATTCCAGTGGAGTGTCTTTTTCTTCCAGAAGTGATTTATTAGCCAATGAGGACGTTAATAAGCTTTATTCTAAGCATATCTCAGATACTATTAATACCAAAGTAGGTTTTAAAAATTTTGAAAAAATAGCAGGCTTTGTTTTACTTCAAGATCCTTTTTCAATTGGAGAAGAGCTTACCAATACTCTTAAGTTAAAAAGATATTATATATCCCAAAAGTATGAAGATAAAATAAAATTGATTTTTAGCAAAAGTGACTTAGATTTAAACGGATATTAGACAAGAAAATATTGCAATATTTTCTTGTCTACATTTTTAACATATAAGGGATATTGAGTAGGTACATGCAATTTTTTATTGTTTGTAATATGGCTTTTAAAAATTCGATTCTTGCGGCTGTTAAATCAGTATTGTTTATGTCTATTACTTTAACTTCTTGATAGTACGTACTAAAATGCTTTGCAAGCGAGTATGAATAGCTAGTAAGTATTGAAGGGTTTAAATCTTTTGCTGCCTTGATTATATTTTCTTCTAACTCTGATATAATTTTAATAATTTCCCACTCTTTTTCATGTTTTAAAAGTTTAAAATCAATTTTTTCTATTACAGGAATAGAAAGTGCATTGTATTTTTCAAGAATGCTATTAATTCTTGCTCCAACATATTGAATATATGGCCCAGAATTTCCTGTAAAAGATAGGCTTTCTTTTTTATTAAATACAATGTCTTTATGTATAGCTGATTTTAGCAGATAATAGTGAATTGCTCCTAGTGCAATATTTAAAGCATTTTTTCTAGCACTATCTTTATTCTCAATTTTTTGTATAATTTCAGGCATTATTGATTCCATTAGCTCTAAGATTAAATTATCCGCGTCAATTACATTGCCTTCTCTTGATTTCATTTTGCCATCAATAAGATTAACCATTCCGTGTGACAAATGAATAAGCTTTTTGTTTTTAGAAATTCCTAATTTTTCTGATACAAAAAATAAGCTTTTGAAGTGCTGAATTTGTTCACTTCCAACTACATAAATCATTTCTTCAAAATTAAATTCTTTTGTTCTAACTGTTATATTTCCTAAATCTTGGGTAAGATAAATAGATGTTCCGTTTGGTCTTATGAGTACTTTTTGTTTTACTTTGGTGTCTTCTTTTTCGCTTGAGTCTAAGGGTAAGTCAATGCATATTGCGCCATCTTCTCGTTTGTAACAAAATCCTTTTTCAAGCCCTTCTAACACCACATTTTTTCCAATTTCAAAAATTTCACTTTCAAGGTAAATTTTATCAAATGAGGTGTTTGTAATTTTGTAAGTTTCTTTTATTCCTTCAATTGCCCAGCTATTTAGTTTTTTCCAAAGTTCAATTGTGTTTGTATCTTTTTGTTCCCATTTTAAAAGCAGATCTTGAATTTCTTTTTCAGCATTTTCATTTTCTTGCGAGTATTCGTTGTATTTAACATAAAAATCACCAATTAAATGGTCTCCTTTTTTAGAAGCTTTTTCAGGGGTAATGTCATTTCCAAATTTTTTGTATGCAAGCATTGATTTGCAGATATGAACTCCCCGGTCATTTATTAGGTTTATTTTTGTAATTTTTGCACCTACAGCCTTTAATATTCTTGACAGACTTTCTCCTATTACGTCATTCCTAAGATGTCCTACATGCAGTGGTTTGTTTGTATTTGGCGATGAAAACTCCAATATTATTTTTTTATTGTCTAGATATTTACTTGCCCCATAGTTATCTTTTTGGGCATTTACCATTTGTATTGTATTTTTTATATATTCTTTTCTGGGAATTTTGATGTTTAGGTAAGCTCCCATAGCTTTAATTTTGTATTTAGCCTTAAGTATTTTTATTATTTTTTCAGAGATGGTTTCAATAGGAAGTTTCAATGTTTTGCTAAGCTCAAATATTAATATAGAAATATCTCCCAGATCACTTTTTGGAGGTTTTTGAATATTTATATTGATATTATCTGGCTTTATGTTATTTGATAATGCTAGATCGGCAACTATAATGCTAATTTCGTCTTTAATCTTTTTTTTAATACTTTTATTCATTTTTTTCCTCTTTAACGCTTTTATTAATTTTTTTTTCTTTAACACTTGTTAGTATATTGATTAATAGTAAAGTTAAAGACGCTACAATGAAAATGTTTGAACTATGAGCTGACATTTTTGTATTTGCAAGCCCTTTTATTATAGTTATTTCGTTATTAAAAAGCTTTAAATTCCCTGTGTTTAATATTTCTCTAATTAGTGAGATTGTTGAGCTTAGGGCAATGAAAATTAAAATTGGAATTTTAGAATATTTGATTATCATTGATGAATTTCTTAAGATTTTAAAAGGTTCGTTTTTATGAAATGATATTATTATGGCTATTAAAATGGGTATTGAAAATTTAAATTCTTTGTATAGTGTTGGCGTTAAATAAAACATGAATAAGTAAGTTAGACTGGTAAAAATTCCTATTATTAATAGATATATCCCTAATATATGGTTTTTATATTTTTTCAGTTCTATTTGATTGATTATTAGGGCAGGAAGTATAATGCATATTGAAATCCAAACAGATGCAATACTAGCATCTAAAAAGTTTTTTGTATAAGCAAAAATAGGAAATAACATTAAATGGCTTTTAAGATATTTTTCAGTATTATAAAATGTCTTTTTTTGCATATTATTCCCTTTTAATTTAGTTTATTTGGTTTTAAATTGATCCGTGCTCTCACTAATTCCAGAAATGTGACTTGAATTTGTAGTTCCTAAAACCTTAATGCGCTCAATTGCTTCTACTAGTTTATTAATCTCTTCTTTTAAACCTTTCATTGAGTTTGAGACCGTAATATTAATCTCTCCCAACAGTTTAATGGTGCTAATGATTTCTTTGTTGCCTCTAAACATATCATTTGAACCGATTTTTACTTCATATGTTATTTCCCGCATTGTGTTTAAAGCCTTTAAAATTTCTTGGCTACCTATTGATTGTTCTTGCATTGTATGATTTATTTCTTCTATTACTTGAACAACTAAATTGATTGAATCAAATATTTGGTTGAAAGCTTTATTTGTTAATTCAGAGGTGTTTACGGTTTTGGTTATCGAATCCATTATTTCATTAATTGATGAGGCAACAGATTCTGATTGTGATGTTACTTGTTCTGCTAGGTCTTTTATTTCTTCTGCGACAATGGCAAATCCTTTTCCAGCTTCACCAGCATGAGATGCTTCAATTGCAGCGTTCATCGAGAGCAGGTTGGTTTGGCTTGCTATAGATGAAATTAAAGAGTTTGCTTCTTGTAATCTTGTTGAGTTTTTGAAAATTTCTTTGATTTGAGTAATAACTTCCTCTTGTTTTTTTCGCCCATCATCAGAGAATCTTTTTAGTTCTTCTGTGCTTTTTGCAGCTTTTTGAGTTATTTCCGTTATTGATTGGATTCCCCCTATCATTTCTTCGATAGCTGATGAGGATTGTTCAACGCTTGCGGCTTGGGTTTCAATTGAATTATCAAGAGATGAAATATTTTTTGAAAGACTTTCAATGATATTTGTTGTATTAGATATGAATTCTACCTGTTTTTCTACTTCTTCTTGTGTTTTTTCTATGTATTGATTTGAATTTTTAATTGTATTATGGGTTTTGTTTATTTCGCTAAATAAATGGTCTCCGTTTTCTTTAAGCAATTTTACTCGTTCTTGTAGTGAATTAATTACGTGTTTTAGATTTTCAATAAAATGCCCAAAAAGATTTATTGTTGAGCTTATTGAATCTTTGCCTTTTGATTCGATTTTAAATGTTAAGTCGCCGGTTTTAACCTTTGGAATGACAACATTGAGTTTGTCTATTTTTGATATTATTAAAGTTTTTATGGTTGATATCATTATTAATATAAAAATTATTACCAAAATAAATATAATAGAAAGTGAAACTAATCTCATATTTTTAAATTCTTTTGAAAATATGTTGTTATAATCTATTTTTATTCCTAAGTACCAATGGGATGTTGTGATCCTTGCTAATGAGATTATTTCATTTGAATTGCTTGTATTGTAATTTGTTTTTCCTTGGGATAATGCACTTAATATTTGAGTTAATGTTTTTGCGTTAAAGCTAAATATGTGTTTTATGTTTTTTAAAACTTCGTCTTTTCCGCCAAATGCATCCCCACTGCTGTTTATTAAGTATACATTAAAGTATTTTGATGAGTTTTGGCTGCTTGCATTTTGTTCTAGCAAGGAGTTTTCCAAAAGCAGTAAAAGATATTCTTTTAGTTCGGCAATTTTTTCTGAAATGTCAGCATATAAAATAATATATCCAATATTAGATTTTTTTGAATCTGTTATTTTATATGCTATTGGAATATAAAAATTGTTATTTATTTTTACTAAACTGTTGTGAAGAATTGAAATTTGAAATGTAGTTATAGCTTTGCCCAGAAGTAATTCTTTTAAGCTTATATATTGGCCGCTTCTTTTTTTTTCACTTGATTCGATTATGTATCCATCTTTGTTTGCATACTCTATTATTTTAATAAAAGACGGTAGTGTAATTAAAATTTTGTCAGATACTAAGCGCTCTTCACTTTTGTTATTAAGAATTGCAGATTTATAATCATATCTGGTTGTTAATACGCTTAAAGCTTTTATTATTTCTTTAGATTCATCAGAAAAGCTTTTGATCATTGCTTGGTTAATAAATTTTGTAAAGTCTTGAAGTTCTTTTGTTATGATTTTTTTATAGCCTTGATCTAGTAGCAAAAAGGTTGTTGCAATAATGATTATTGTGTATGCCAAAATTATAAAATTGAATTTATAAAAAAGGCTAGAGTTAAGTTTCTTTCTTTTCACTAAGTCCCCTCAAAATTTTGTTTTTTACTAAAATTTTAAAACATTAAATTTTTAGTATTCTATATGTTTTATTATATAATTATATATGCATGTAGCTAAATAATAAAATAATTATTTGCAAATATTTGAAGGATTTAATCTTTAAGATTCAGAAAGAAAGGTTTAATTTGCCAAGTGTTATTAGTAATTATTTGTATGTGATTTATGAAGGTGAAAGGTTTGTTTTAAGATTTTAATCATACTAATGTTATGTTTGGAGAGCTTTTATGACAGATGAGAATTTAATCGATGTTAATCTGAAAAATACTAAACGATTTCTTTATCTAGTTTTATTTGGATTTCTTTTTTTAAATTTTTTATTCATAGGCTATGCTTATATGAATTATAAAAATGAGTATTTGGATCGTTTTAAATTTGATTCTAAGTTGTTTTTAAACAGTGTTTCTGCTGTTATTAAAGCTAAATATTCGGAATCTTCTAGGTTTCTTGAGGAGCTTGTAAAAGATAGCTATAGGTTTGGGATATTGGTTAATTCTTCAAAAAGCTTTCTTTTGTCTTCAAGTTTAAAATTGGGTGATAGCTTAGATGAAAATAGTGATTTGTTTTTAAAGTCAAGAGAATTTAGCTCTATAGATAAAATTTTCAAAACTATTCCTTTAGCAGAAGATTCACTTGAAGGAGTATTTTATATTCCTATAGGGAAAAATGTTTTAATATCAAATTCAAATTTTTCATCTTTAGGCTTAAAAGATGTTAGGTTGGATCCAATTTATTCTGTTCCTGTAGAAAAAAATTTTAAATATTATTCAAGATACATGATAATAGATGGAAAAATTTATTCTATAATAAGTTTTCCGGTTAGAGATTCTGTTGCAACATTGGGTGTAATAGGGATTTTAGTATGCTTTGATGAGTCGTTAGATATTATTGAAAATCAGTTGTATTCTGCTCTTAAATTTAGCAGTAAGAATTATAATTTTTTTATGCTTGACAGAAATCATATGCCCATTTTTTTAAACTTTAATAATCTTCACGCCAAATCTTTTTCTCCATCTTATAATGAGAATTTTTTAAAAAAAGTTATAGCTTATGCTAAAAAAGATTCTTCTAGCTCTAAGTACACTTTTAATTATGAAAGAGATTTATATTCTTTAAACTTTGTAAAAACTGATGATTTTTTGACTCAAGGGCTGATTTTAAATGTCAATTCCATTCCTATTATGTTTAAATCAAATTGGATTATATTTTTTGTATTTTTATTATTATCTTTTGCAATTATTTTTTATTTGTGCAAAACTTTTGTTTTTTCATTAATTAATGATTTTAACAGAATTGTTGATTATCAAAAATCAAAAAGCGATCCTTTTAGTCTTGAGCCTCCTTTAGAGGTTAAGTATTCTTCGTCTATTATTTCTTATATTAGTTCAAAGCTAGATAATCTGTCCTCTAAGAGTAATGAATCTTTTGAGAAGATAAAATTTTATTCTGAAGATTTAAATGAATATTTGGAACAAATAGAGACTGCTATATCAAATACTGAGAGTATAGACTCTAGCATTTTGGCTTACGAACAACTAAAGGATACTTTTTCTAGATTTGAAAAGTCAATTGTTGATATTTTAAAAGGCTTTGAATCTATTGCTGATCCGATTAATGATCACAATAAGTATATATCAGAAATCTCTTCAAATTTTGAGGAGAATGTTAGTTTTTTCTATAGCATAGATAAAAATTTGGAAATTTTTAATAAGGTTGCTACTATAAATTCTACTGATATTGAAAATATTAAAAGTAAGGTTTTTGATTTAAATATTGTTTTTGAAAATGTGAATAAAAATTTTGCAGATCTTTTGTCTCAAACAAATAGTTTGCAAAGTGTAAATAAACTTTTAGTTTCAATCTCGGCTCAGACCAATATGCTTGCTATGAATGCAGCAATTGAAGCAGCAAAAGCAGGTGATGCAGGTAAAAGTTTTGCAGTTGTTGCTGAGGAGATTAGAAAGCTTGCTATTAATTCTGGAAAATATTCTAAAACCATTAAAGATGAACTTAAAATGGTCGATAGCATTATTGCGGCGATCAATTCAGAGATTGATACAATTTATAAAAATTTCATAGACATTCAAGATAATGTGGATAGCAATTTTTCAAGACACGAGAAAGTAGATCTTACTCTTGCTAAGCATTTTAAGGAAATTGGTGAGTTTAAAGAAAGGTATTTATCTCACGATACTAAGATCAGAGATGCCAAGAATATGTATAAAGAAATATTTAATAACCATTATTTTGTTAGTAGTAAGTTTAACAACTTTAACCAAGATTTGAAAGAGTTTAAAGTTTCTAAGATTAATTTGGATGCTGTAAATTCTCTTCAAGAATATTCATCTTTGGTGAAATCTTCTAAGGATAAGATATTAAAGACAAAGGAATTGATTAAAAAGATTAATGACGAGATTAAAGATATTCTTTTTTAGTTTTTTTGATTAATTAAATCCTATGTAAAGAACTTCTTCTTCAAGTAAAAGCCCAGTTTTCAAGTAGACTTCAGCTTTTACTTTTTCAATTAAGCTTTTTATGTCTTTGGAAGTGGCGTTATTAATATTGATAATAAAGTTTCCATGATATTTAGATACTGTAGCACCGCCAATGCTTAATCCTTTGAGCTTGCACTCTTCAATTATTTGCCCACTAGGTTTGAGAAATGCTTTATTGTTTTTAAAAGTGCTTCCGCTACTTGGAAATAAATAGTGGCCTTTATTTATTCTTGCTTGTTTATTTTTAGTCATTTTTTCTTCAATAATTTTCTTATTTTCTTTTTTTAAATTCAATTCAATTTTTAATATGAGAAAGTTTTTATTTTGAAAAGGCGATTTTTTATACTTAAAGTCTTCTTTTTTAAATTCTTTGCAAATAGTTTTTCCTTTATCATTTATAAATGTAATTTTTTTTAGTATCTCAGAAATTTCATTTCCAAAGCATCTAGCATTCATCCATACAGCGCCTCCCAGCGTCCCGGGTAGTCCATAGATAAATTCTAAGCCACTTAAGCTGTTATCAAGCGCAATTTTACATAAATTTTCAAAATTTGCACCACATTCGCCGATAATTTTATTTTCGTGAATTTCTATTTTGTTTAGATGTCCGGTGTATATTATTGGAAAATCAAGCTCTTTGTCATCATTGACTAAAATATTTGATCCTCCCCCAAGAATAAATAGTTTAATTTTTTCTTTTATTGCTGCTTTAAAAATATTTTCAGCTTCTTTAATATTTTTAGGGGTAAGAAATAATTTCGAAATGTTTCCAATTTTATATGTTGTATAGTCAGCTAGGTTTTTTGTTTGAGGCTTAATATTGATTTTTTTAAGAAAATTATTTAGGCTTTTAGGCATACGTACTTAATAATAAATTAGATTTTTTATTTTTTCAATTTTGAGAAATGTATGATTTTGAAGTTATATAATACTAGAACAAAGGATTTTTCAGAATTAACAAATTTTGAAAATGTTAAATTGTATGCTTGCGGGCCTACTGTTTATAATTATGCTCACATCGGAAATTTTAGAACTTATATTTTTGGAGATTTATTAATTAAAACTTTAAGATTTTTAGGGTATAAAGTTAATTATGCTATGAATATTACAGATATTGGGCATTTAACAGGTGATCTTGATGATGGAGAAGATAAAGTTGCCAAGACAGCAAGAGAAAAGGGTCTTACAGTTTATGAGATTAGTGAATTTTTTACAGAAGCTTTTTTTAACGATTGTAGAAAATTAAACATTGTATATCCCGACAAAGTTCTTGTTGCAAGTAAATATATTCCAATCATGATAGAGGTTGTTAAAATTTTGGAAGAAAAAAAAATTACTTATTTTTCTAATGGCAATGTTTATTTTGATACTTCTTGTTTTAAAAGCTATGGCGAGATGGCCGGTATTGATCTTATTGATAAAGATATGACCTTGTCCAGGGTTGATATTGATAAATTTAAAAGGAATAAAACCGATTTTGTTTTGTGGTTTACTAATTCTAAGTTTAAAGATCAGGAGATGAGATGGGATTCTCCTTGGGGATTTGGTTATCCAAGTTGGCATTTGGAGTGTGCTGCTATGAATTTGGAGTATTTCAAAGATACGCTTGATATTCATTTGGGAGGAGTTGATCATATTGGAGTTCACCACATAAATGAAATAGCAATAGCAGAGTGTTTTTTAAATAAGAAATGGTGTGATATCTTTGTTCATGGAGAATTTTTGATTATGGATTATAATAAGATGTCAAAGTCGCGTGGAAATTTTATTACAGTTAAAGACTTGGAAGATCAAAATTTTTCTCCTCTTGATTTTAGATATTTGTGTTTGACATCACACTACAGGAATCAATTAAAATTTTCATTGGATAATCTTCAAGCAAGCAAGATTGCTAGAGAAAATTTGATAAACAGGCTAAGTTATTTTTATGAATCCTTAGATCTAGATGATTTAAATATACTTAATAAGGATTTAAAAAATTTTGGTTTTAGTGTAGAAAAAGAATATTATGATTCTTTTATAGAAAAAGTTTCTTTTGATTTGAATGTTTCTCAAGGATTGGCTTTACTTTGGGAGATAATTAAATCTGAAAATCTAGGATTTGTTTCAAAACTCAGATTGGCTTTTATTTTTGATGAGATTATATCACTTAATCTGAGAGAAGAAATTTTAAAAAATTTAGAAAACCATGATGTAGTTATTGATGAGAATATGAAAACTTTGATTGAAGAGAGAAGAATAGCTAAATGTGAAAAAAATTTTAAGCGTGCCGATGAAATTAGAGGCTTTTTTGCCAAAAAAGGTTTTGTTTTGGTTGATACTAAGGAAGGAACCAAGGTTAAAAGAGGCTAATATTTGGCTATTTTTTTAAAAAACAAATATTTTTATTTAAGCTTAATTTTTATTATTTTTTTGATTTTATTTGTTTTTTCTGGATTTTTATTTTATTCAAAGCCAATTATTTATGATATATCTCCAATTCCCACTTCGCACAAGGATATTATTGTTATTAAAGGAAATAATTTGGGCTACAGTACAGGAGAGATTAATATCAACAATAATTATTTGGTTAAAAGTAGCATTATTAGTTGGAATAACACCGAAATAGTTTTTAAAATTACAGATGAAATAAATTCCGGACTTATTTTTGTAAAAGGCGAAAGGGGTACTAGCAACGAACTTTTTCTTGTTATCAGCAGGCAAGTTCCTGTTAAGCTTAATAGGGGGAATATACCTTTTATTTTTTCAGAGGATAAAATAACTTTAAATGCAAATTCTTCAACTTTATTACAAGGCATGAATTTGTTTCCATATTCTAGTAGCATTAAAATTTTTCTCGAAACTAAGGACAAACTTTATACAATTTTACCTCAAAATATTTTAGATGTTTCTGAGAATAGATTAGAATTTATTTCTCCTAAAACTTTAAATTCTGGTGGGAAGCTTTATGTTTTATTGGACAATGTTCAAAGCAATAAAATTCCGTTTTATGTTAAAGATGATTTTTTTAAATGGACTTTGAATGATTCGAAAGAGTTTGCAATAATTGAAGAGATTTATTTTAATCAAGATGTTAGTAGTAATTTTGATTCAAATCCCGAAGATATTAATTTTAATATCTTCTATTTAAGACCAATTGAGAATGAGCGTCAAAAAATTGCAGACCACAGCAATGAACATCTTGATTTTAATATTGGTAATTTATTTTTTGAAAGCCTAAAGACAAATAAATTTATTTTTAAGACTAGGGTAAAGACTTCTAAACTTAATTTGGAATTTTTAGATGCAAAATATTTAGAAGGCATTAAGGTTAATAGAGATATTGATAATCAAGAGTACAAAAAACATGTTCAAGACAAAAAAAAAGATTATTTATCTTACAACTCTGTTGATTTAATGCCTTTAGATTCTCTAATTTTATCTAAGACGGCTGGTAGTAATTCAGTTTATAAGTTGGCTAAAGCAATTATTGATGTTTTGACTTCAAATTTTAAGATTATTGAGAATAATTTAAGTTTAAAGGATTCTATTAAAGAGGGAAAAATTTCATCTAGTAATTTAATAGTTCTTACGAATTTGTTATTTTTAAAGTACGAGATTCCGCTGAGAAATATAGTTGGGCTTTACTATGATTCTAATTCTCTTAAATTAAATGAGCATTTTTGGTTTGAATTTTTTTTAGCTGGGGTTGGTTTTGTATATTTTGATATAATAAATGCAGTATTATTTAAGGATAGCTCCAAGTATTTTTTAAATATGTCTGAAAACTATATTCAATACGGATGCAAAGAGGACTATGATAAAAATGAATTTTTTGATGGATATTTAGATTCTGGGTTTTTAAAGTATAAAAGCTTGACAAACGGATCGTATTCTTTAATGCATAGATTTGTTTTGGAGGATAATTTTAAATGAGGGATGATCAAATATTTGATTTAATTGAGAAAGAAAAATTAAGAGAAAAAGAACATATTGAGCTTATTGCTTCTGAAAATTTTACGTCTTTGGAGATAAGGCAGACTGTTGGGAGTATTTTAACTAATAAGTATGCTGAAGGATATCCTTTGAATCGATATTATGGTGGTTGTTCTTTTATTGATGAGATTGAAACTTTGGCAATTTCAAGAGCAAAAGAGCTTTTTAGTGCAAAGTATGCTAATGTTCAACCACATAGCGGATCTCAGGCCAATATGGCTGCCATAATGGCCCTTATTAGCCCAGGCGACAGAATTCTTGGTATGCAATTATCTCATGGAGGACATTTAACTCACGGCAGCAGAGTAAATTTTTCTGGTATATTTTTTAATACTTATTTTTATGGTGTTTCTAGAGATTCTGAGCTAATTGATTATGATGAAGTTCTTAAGATAGCTAGAGATTGCAGACCAAATTTAATAATAGCCGGTGCTTCTTCTTATTCAAGAGAAATTGATTTTAAAAAATTTAGAGAAATAGCAGATGATGTTTCTGCTTATCTTTTGTGTGATATTGCGCATATTGCAGGCCTTATTGTTGCCGGTTTTCATAATTCCTCAATTGATGTGGCGCATCTTACTACAAGCACTACGCATAAAACTTTAAGAGGCCCAAGAGGCGGAATAATACTTTCTGGAAAGGATTTTGACAGATCAGTAAACTTTAATGGAAAAGAGAAGCCCTTGTTTAATGTTGTAAATTCTACAGTTTTTCCTGGAACTCAAGGGGGTCCTTTAGTTCATATTATTGCGGGTAAGGCTATTGCATTCAAAGAGGCTCTTCAGGAAAATTTTAAAGAATACATTGCTAACGTAATAAAAAATACTAAAGTTATGGCTGAATATTTCAAATCGGAAGGATTTCGGATTGTTAGTGGAGGTACAGACAACCATTTGTTTTTGGTTGATCTTAGTAGTTCGGGGCTCACAGGTGCTGATGCTGAGAAATTGCTCGAGAGTGTAAATATTACTTTAAATAAAAATGCTATTCCTTTTGATAAGAAAAGCCCTTCTTTGGCTTCTGGCATTAGAATTGGGGGTGCTGCTATTACTTCTAGGGGCTTAAATGAAAGCGATTCTTTAAATGCTGCTAAATTTGTTGTTAGAGCTTTAAAGGCAAAGTCTGATATTGAATTAAAACAAATAAAAAAGGAAGTTGTAAAATTTATTAGAGATTTTGACATGCCTTGATTGCGTTGGAGGTTGTGATCAATAAATGCCAAGCCTAATTAGAATGTTTTTTTTAGTGTTGTTGTTTATTTTTATTTTTAATCCCGTTTTAATAGCAATGCTTTTTATATTATTTCCGTTTGTGTTGATATTATTTAGTTTTTTGGGTGTTTTTAGAATATACTTTACAAGAGATTACTCATATTCTAGATCTAGAGAGTTTGAATTTTATAAACTTTCTTTTTTATTAATGGCCAAATTGCTGTCTATTTTGGGAACTGTCACTGGAGAGCAGTTAAATTATGTCAATTTTATTATTAATTCTTTGAATTTGTCTGAGCGTGGTAAATCAGAATTGTATACTATCTTTCATTCTGCTATTACTAAGAATAATAATGCTGATAAAATTTTGTATACTCTTAAGCTTGGCTATTTTCAGCACAAAGATCTTTTTATATGGCTTTTTGCTTCTCTTAAAGAAATTAACAGACTTTCTAGGTATAAAAATTTAGAAGCTGAAAAGTTTATCTCTTATGTTGGTGTTTTTTTAGAACTTGAATCTGATGGTTATGAAGCTTATAAAGATATTAATATTAGAATTGTAAATCCTTACAGTATTTTGGGTTTAGCATATAGTGCTAGTGATGATGAGATTAAAAAGGCGTATAAAGGCCTTGTTATAAAATACCATCCCGATAAGTTTGCAAATGATCCTGTAAGGCAAAAAGATGCAAATGATAAATTTATTAAAATTCAAGATGCTTATGAAAAAATTTGCAAGGAAAGAAATATAAGGTAACAATTTATTAATTTTTAAAAGATAAAAAAGAAGGGCCAAAGCCCTTCTTTTGCTGTTAGCTTCCGCTGTAGGCTATTTTGAATTGTAAGAAAGCACTACCAATAGCGGCGTTATTTGTGTTTTTATTAGCAAGTTCTATAATGTTATTTGAATCCCACCCAAGAGAAATTGTTGTAAATCTTATTAGTTTTTCAAGGCTAAGCCCTGTTTTTAAATAAATTTTTGTAGCATCGCTTGAAAGTTTATTAGAAGGCCCTAAAATGTATGCCCCGATATAGGGTACCACATATGCTTCTGTTGAAATGGATGTTATTGGAATTGCATAATCAAGATATAAAGCCAAGCCGAGCTTCATTGCATCTTCAAATGTCAGATTAGGGGTTGTAGCTTGTGTTGTTGAACTTTGTCCGGCTTGATTGTCTGAATTAGCGCTTGGGCTTGTTATAGGATAATTTTCTACAGATTTTTGTCTTAAAATATCGTAAAGACCGATAGATGTTATCCACCCTAGTCCATTTATAATGCCCTTTTTGTTGTCTTCATAGCTTGAAATTTCAACATTTAAGCTTTGAAATGAATTTTCGGATATGGTTTTTAATTTTTTTTCTGTATCTTTAGATCTGTAAAGGTTTTGTCCGTAACTTATTCCCAGTGCAACCCCAGATTTTTTGTCTTGTTCTCCAAATAGTCTTGTACTGTAGGAATCAGATCCTTTAACTGCCCAGGATTCTTTTTCTCCAGTGTCTTTGTTCCAGGCAAGTCCTATGCTTGCTCCTGTTGAGAATGCAATTCCCAATTCTGCATTTTTACTGAAATTAAGAGCATTGCTATTTGGATCAAATATATTCTCAGCTTTTTTGTTAGGATCTGAGGATGCTCCTTTTTTGAAATTTGCTGCTTTTGAGATGTGTCCAAATACAGAAAAATCGCTTGCAAAAGGATCTATTCCAAAATCAGTTCCCATTTGTAAAATAAGATAGGTATTTTTATCATTGATTTTTGTTAATCCAAGCTTATATTGAGCTCCAAAAGATGCTAAAATTGCAGAATTTGATAAAGTTGGGCTCAATAAATCGTTACCAATTGCGGATTTGTCTTTTAAAGAGTATGTTATTGATGAATTATTGAATGTTTGATTTCCATAGGCTCCTGACAAGCCAAAATTTAATTCAAGGGGTGTTTCTGCAATTACAGATTTAGTATCTTCGTTTTGATCAAGTGTATTTTTTATTGGCTTCCATTTTGCTTGAATTCCATAAAGGATTCCTTGATATGTTTTGTTGTATGGGGTGTCTTTGTCATTTTCTTGATTTCTGTTACCTGTGCCTGTTCCCCCTATTGCAAATGTAAGGTCGAGTTTTGGTAGTTTGTATCCCAGCTGAATTGTCCCTATGTTTTTAGAGGTGCCTCTTGCAAGAATTGTTCCTCTTACTATTCTATCATTGCTTGGAAATCCATAGTAAGTGTTTTTAAACCCAGTCATAGGTGCGAAACTAAATAAAGACTCTTTATTAAAGTCAAAATCTGTCATAGTGCTTATTTTAATAAAAAAATCGTACATATTGATTTGGGCTGTTATGTCTCCCACGTCAATTTTAAATTGATCACCTTTTTTGCCTTCCGCTTTTAATGCAAGATCTTCTACTTTAATGTAAGCTGAGAATGGATCGTCTTTGCCTAATTCGGGATTAGCTTCAAACGGTTTAAGCTTAATGGTAATTTTGCTTTTGTTTTCAAATCCAGGAACAAGTTCGTCCATATCTAATCTGAATTCACTTGTGTTTTCAAATCCGAATGTCGGCATCCATGGGTTTATTTTAAATATATCTTTTTCCTTTAATGCGTCTGCTGCAAATATTGCTGCAGATGTGGTTAAAAATATAATTAATTTATATAAAATATGGTTTTTCATAATTATACCTTCCTGTTGTAACTATAAACTTTTATTAGTTCTAGTTATTAATTAAACGTATTAATAAATATATTATAGACATGCTATTATGTATAATATATTAACATATATATAACATGTATATGATATTAAAATATCAGATAAAAATTCAAGGACATATTATTATTTTGTGATTTTTACATTATTCAAATTTATAAATAAGATTAATTTTAGTATAAATTAATCTTATTTATTTTAAATGATTAATTTATACTAAATAAACCAGCAATCCTGTTGCTAAAATGTAGCATAAAGCATAAATTATTGTTTTTGATAAAAGCCTGCCTTCTTGTCCAATTAATCCAGCAGTTGTTGTTGCTATTGTGATGTTTTGGGGAGAAATCATTTTTCCTCCAGTTGCTCCTGTTGTATTTGCTGCTGCAAGCCAGTAAGGATTTGCCCCAATATTTTCTGCCATTTGTGTTTGCAAGGGTCCAAAAAGAACATTTGAAACCGTGTCACTTCCTGTTAAAAATGTCCCAATAGCTCCAATTAGCGGGCTAAATAATGGTCCAAATGTACCTGTTATTATTGAGATTCCATTAGCAAGATCTCTTATCATTCCGCTATGTGTCATTAATCTTGATATTGCAACAATGCAAATGATTATAAATGAAGATAATGCCATTTTTTTCAAGGTTAGCATAAATATTTTTAGCTGTTTTAATATTGGAACTCCTCGTATTGAATAGGATATTATTGTTGCAAGTACTATCAAGAATCCCGGTGAGATAATCCATTTAAAGTGTAGGGGATTTGCTTCTGGATAAATGCTAATAGTGCTTTGAAAGGTTTTTAGGTATTCGTGAATTTTGTTAAAAAGAGGAGATACAAGCACTATAAATGTTACTATTAAAATATAGGGCGAGCATGCAATAATTCCTTTTGATAAGGATATTGTGCTTTTGATTTGGTGCTCAGCAGTTTCTTTATTTCCAAAAAACTTTGCATAAACTATTGTTATTGTCATAGAAAGAATACTTCCAAGGATTGCAGGAAGTTCTGGACCCAAAGTTTTTGATATAAATACTTGAGATATTGCCATTGACATTCCTGAGAGTAGAGTAAGAAGGAATATCCCTTTTAATCCTTTAATGCCTCCCCCTGTAAGAATTACCAGCACAAAAGGTATTGTTAAGGTTGGAAGTATTAGTTGGAATGCAATCTCAGATGAAACAATGTTAACATCCAAGTTAGTTGCTTGAGCTAAAGATGTTATAGGGATCCCCACAGATCCATAGGCTGTTGATGAGGTATTCATTATTAAGCAGATTAAGCAAGCAAAAAATGGTTCAAATCCCATTGCTATTAATATTGACACTGGGATTGCAACAGCAGTTCCATATCCAGCAACTCCTTCTAAAAAGTTTCCAAATCCCCATGCTACTAGCAAGACTATAATTCTTCTATCAGAAGATACGTTTGATAAAATATTTTTAATAGTTTCTATGTCTTTTTGATCTTCTGACATTTTGTATGTAAATATGGCAGCAATAATCACAGTTGCTATTGGCCATATCCCCATTAAGGCGCCTTCAAGCATTGCAAGGCTTGTGTTTACTATTCCCAAGTTTTTATAAAATATAACTATAGAAACAGTGGCTATTAATGATATGGGTATTACATAGTAAGCTGGCTTTTTTATTATGCCAAGTCCAATAATTATTAGGATTATTGGGACCAAAGCTGTTATAAAATCATAAGAATTCATAAAAATGGCTCCTTTTTAATTGTATTGTAATTAACAATTAATAAATAATATATTATTTTAATATTACAACATGAATAGTATCTGTGTTATTGTAAAATTTTTATTAACTTTATTTTTAATTTTTTCCCCGCTATATTATGATCTTTTTGCAGTTAATTTGGCTGAGATTAATAAATTATCAAAGTATGCAAAATCAATAGTTTTAATGGATTTTGATACTAAACGAATACTTTATTCTAAGAAGCCCAATTTGGTTTTTCCTCCAGCATCGCTTACAAAGATTGTTACAATTTATACAGCTTTAATTGAAGCTGAAAAGCGAAATATAAAATTAAAAAGCATAGTTCCTATTAGCGATTCTGCTTCATATTATAATGCGCCTCCCAATTCTTCTTTAATGTTTTTGGAAAAAGGTCAAATTGTTAATTTTGAAGAGATTTTAAAGGGGCTTTCAATTTCTTCAGGCAATGATGCTTCTATTGCAATTGCTGAGTTTGTAGTAGGCAATTTAAATAGTTTTGTTAGTTTGATGAATATTAATGTTTTAAATTTAGGACTTTTAAATATGCATTTTGTTGAACCTTCTGGATATAGCAGTGAGAATAAAATTACAGCACTAGATATGGCTTTTTTTGTAAAATCTTATGTAGAAAAATTTAAATTTATGCTTAATATTCATTCTTTAAAGTATTTTGTTTATCCAAAGAGTAAAAATTTAGGAACTGCTTTATCATCAAAATTTTTAAACTTAAAACAAAGAAATGCCAATTTATTAATACATGATTATCCTTATTCAGATGGTATTAAAACGGGATATATTAAGGAATCAGGCTTGAATCTTATTGCTACTGCTAAAAAGGGCGAGATAAGATTGATAGCAGTTGTGTTGGGGGTTGAAAAAGGAATTAATGGATTTGGGGAGAAGATTAGAGCTTCTATTGCAAAAAATTTATTTGAATATGGATTTAATCAATATTCAAAATTTCCTTTAATAGTAAAATTAAAAGAAAAAGTCTATAATGGTACAGTAGATACAGTTGCTCTTTTTTCTAAAGAGCCTTTTTATTATATTTTAACTAAAGATGAATTTGATAAAATTAATATAAGTTATACTGTTGATAAGTTGGTTGCTCCACTTAGTGGAGATATGCCTGTTGGGAGGGCTATGATTTTTTTAGAAAATGAAAAATTAGGAGATGTTGCTTTGTTTAGTGATAAAGTGAATAAATTAGGGTTTTGGCAAGGTCTTTATAAGAGTTTTATAAATTTTTTTTCAAGAGGCTATTAATTTTATGTTAAACCATTTTAATTTTAAATTAAAACGCGATGTTACGATAATAGTTCCTGGTGAAGCTTTTGTTTCAAATAAAAGAGTTATTTCTACAATTCTTGGTTCTTGTGTTGCTGTTGTGCTTTGCGATGAATCAAACAATTTAATTGGAATGAATCATTATGTTCTAGTTAAGTCAGATCTTGAGATATCTCCTGACCAAAGGGGAAGATATGGGGTTTATGCTATTCCCATGTTAATAAATGCAATGTTAGAAAATGGGGCTAGTAAAGGCAATCTTAAGGCCAAGCTTTTTGGGGGAACTAATTTTATGGCAAAAGGATCGGTTAAGGTAGGGCTTGAAAATTCAGAGTTTGCCGTTAATACATTAAATAAGTATCGTATTCCAATTTTAGCTAAAGATTTTGATCAATCTAAGTCGCGAAAGATTTTTGCTTTTCCTGAAAATTTTAAAGTTATTGTGGAATATCCAGACGGAACAAAGGTTTTTTAATTTTGTCTAATGATGATTTTTTTAAAAATTCTCTCAATCAATTTCAATATGAAGCAGTTACTACTATTGAAGGGGCTCTTTTAATTATTGCTGGTGCTGGTAGTGGAAAAACAAGGGTTGTTACTCACAGAATAGCGTATTTACTTTTAAAAGGCATTGCTCAGAAGGAAATTTTAGCCTTGACTTTTACCAACAAGGCTGCTAATGAAATGAAAGACAGAATTAAAAAAATTTTAAAAAGTCCTCTTAGCAATCTGATGGTTTCAACTTTTCATGCTTTTGGGCTTTTCTTTTTAAAAGAAAATTATAAATTGTTAGGATATAGAAAAAACTTCAGCATTTACGATGAAAATGATAGAATCTCTCTTCTTAAAGAGATTTTGCTTGATGAAGGTCTTTTTAATAAAAAAGTTTCTTTTAATTCACTTAGTAATGTTATTTCGCTTTTAAAAAACGGTATTCTTACCCTTAATGATTTAAAGGAAGAAGATATAAACATTTTCAAGCTTTATGAAGAGCGATTAAGGCTTTATAATTCTTTTGATTTTGACGATTTGATTTTAAAACCAAAAGAATTATTAAGTAGTAATTCTGATATTAGAAATAAATATTCTAAAAGATATAAATATGTTTTGATTGACGAGTTTCAAGATACTTCTTTGATTCAATATAATTTTATTCGTCTTTTAATAAATCATAATAATTTGTGTTGTGTTGGGGATGATGATCAATCGATATATTCTTGGCGTGGGGCTAATTATAACAATATGTTGCAATTTGAAAAAGATTACAATGTTAAAGAAATAAAGCTTGAACAAAACTATCGTTCTGCAAAAAATATTTTAGATGTTGCCAATTCTGTGATTTTAAATAATAAAAATAGAAAAGAAAAGACTTTGTGGTCTTCAAAGATGTGTAACAAAGTTATAGATTTTTTCATATTTGAGGATGAAATTCAAGAATCTGAGTTTGTTGCGAGTCAAATCATACAGCTTTCAAGGCTGGAAGGTTTTAAGTCTAAAAAGATAGGGGTTCTTATGAGAACCAATGCTCTTTTTAAAAACGTTGAGATGATTTTTAGAAGACAAGGCATAAAATATAAAGTTTCGGGGGGAACATCTTTTTTCCAGAGAAAAGAAATAAAAGATATTATTTCTTATTTAAATGTAATAATAAATCCTAAAAGTGATTATGATTTGCTTAGAATCATTAATGTTCCAAGAAGAGGGATTGGTAAGGAATATTTGAAAAAAATTAGAGATATAGCAGACAAGAAAGGTTGTTGCATTTATGAGGCTCTTTGTGACATTACTTTTTCTTTTACAAACATTTCTAGTTATGACAAAGCTTTAAATAAGCAAGTCATTGAAAGCATAGAAGATTTTGTATCTTTTATTGAAGAGTATCAATATAAATTTAGTATAACAAAAAATACTTATTCTAGTATAATCAAAGAAATGATAGAAAGCATTGAATATTGGGGATTTTTAGTTAATGAGAATCCCAATTCAATTAAAGTGGCTGAATATAAATATCAAAATATAGAAGGCTTTTTAAGCATAATTAAAAATTGGGAATCCAAACAACTTGGTGAATTGGGAGATTTAAGCAGTTTTTTAAATTACATAGTTCTTCAATCTAACGAAGCAAATGAGGAGTCTGAAAATATTAATATTAATTTAATGACAGTGCATTCTGCTAAAGGGTTAGAATTTGATTATGTATTTTTTATTGCCGTTGAAGACAATATTATTCCTCATCATAGAATCATTGAAGATAGTGAGTTTGACCTGGAAGAAGAGAGACGAGTTTTTTATGTTGCATTAACTCGTGCAAAAGATTCTCTTGTTATTACCATGGCTAATAAGCGGAAAAAAGATAGGCAAATTTTTGATCAGGTGCCCTCAAGATTTATTTCAGAAATTCCTAAAGAATTTTTAAATTTTAATTATTATGCAGATTTTGTTGAAAAGCTTAACTAGCATTATTAAATTCATTGAATGAATTTAAAGATTAATTTAGTATATTATATGATTAATTATGAATTAAATCTAAGTATATTTATGGATTTAATATAATCAAAGGAAAGTTATTATGAGCATTGTAATTGATTTTTTTAAAGAGATCTCAAAAATTCCAAGATGTTCAAAAAATGTTAAAGGAATTATTAATTTTATTAAGCAGAGGGCCAAAAAATTTGGTTACCCTTTTAAGGAAGACAGTGTTGGGAATATTGTGGTGCAGATAAAGTCAAATAATAAAATTGATATGCCTCCTGTTATTTTACAATCTCATGTTGATATGGTTTGTGAAAAAAATGAATCCAGTTTGCATGATTTTGAAACAGACCCAATTGAAATTGTTGAAGAGGATGGATATCTTAAGGGAGTAGGGACTACTCTTGGAGCTGATAATGGGATTGGAGTAGCTATGATGCTGGGGATTATGAGTGAAGCCAATAGTTTTCCTCATCCCGATTTGGAACTTCTATTTACGGTTGATGAAGAAATAGGTTTAATAGGTGCTCTTGGTCTTGATCCTAATTTATGTAGTGGTAAAAGCCTTATTAATCTTGATGGAGAGGAAGAAGGTTATTTTTTAGTTGGTTGTGCGGGATCAAGATTTATTGAGATTGTTTTTTCTCCTAAGTATAGCCTTGTAACGAAAAAAACAAAGGTAGAGATTTTGTTTAAAGGGCTTAAAGGTGGCCATTCTGGAGCAGATATTCATTTAGATTTGGCAAATTCTTTAAAATTAATGTTTTTTGCTCTTTTTGAAATTAAAGCAAATATTAATTTTGAAATCGAAGGTATTTTTGGTGGAAACAGTAGTAATGCAATTCCAAATGAAGCCAAGGCTTTAATCTTTATAGATGATATTGATTATGATTTATTAAATAAAGAGCTTAAACTTTTCGTACTTAAAGTTAAAAGTGTATATTCTCTTGAAGATGAATTTGATATTATTGTTAATAAAAGAGAATTTTCATCAGTTAAAGTTCTTGATGAAGATAGTAAAAATAAGTTTTTGAATATGGGAATGGGATTTTTACATGGAGTTCAAAAAGTAGAAAATTATGAAAATAAGCTTATAAAAACCTCTTTAAATTTTTCAAGTCTTTTAAAAATGCAAGACGATTATATTTTTACTTTTTTAATAAGATCTTTGTTAGATTCAGACAAAGATTATGTTTGCAATCATTTACAATCAATAAGTGATTTATCAGGATCTAATTTGCGTGTAATTTATGACGATCCTTCTTGGAAGCCCGATAAGAATAGCAATCTTTTAAAGCATCTTCAAGACGTATACAAAGAGATGTATCTTGAATCTGCTAATGTTTCCTTAATACATGCAGGGCTTGAAACAGGCATAATATCTTCTAGGTTGGGGGGTATAGAATCTGTTACTCTTGGACCTTGGATTAAATGGCCTCATACTACTAGAGAAAGAGTGAATATTTCTTCAACCATTAGAGTTTATGATTTTTTGAAAAAAAGCTTAGAAAGATTTCAAAAATTTTAGTTTTAGAAAATTTAGTGTTTTATTATAAATTTTTTAATAAAAGACCTATGGTTTTTATTATTTTTATTTTTTGTTGACTTAAATATTAAATATTTTATAAAATATTATAATAATCATAGTCACTAGTTATTGGTGGTTGTAGCTCAGTTGGTAGAGCGTCGGGTTGTGGTTCCGAATGTCGCGGGTTCAAGCCCCGTCAATCACCCTTTAATCATTTTTATTTTCAACTGCATTCATAGCTCAACTGGATAGAGCGGCGGACTTCGAATCCGAAGGTTGCAGGTTCGACTCCTGCTGAGTGCGAAATTATTATTTACTTAGTAGATTGAGCATACTTGCAAAAGCTTTTAAGTTTTTGTATACTAGTTTGAGTATGAAGTATGCAGGAGTGGTGGAATTGGCAGACACGCTAGACTTAGGATCTAGTGCCTTTGGCGTGTGGGTTCGACTCCCACCTTCTGTAAAATTGCGAAAGTAACTCAGGGGTAGAGTGTCACCTTGCCAAGGTGGAAGTCGCGGGTTCAAATCCCGTCTTTCGCTTTTTAATAATTATCAATAAGGTTTAATTGGGGCATTAGCAGTGATTTTGAGTAAAGATATTAAGCTTCTTCCAGGTTCAAAAGTTGAGGTTGTCATTAAAGTTTCAAAAAGTGTTGTTCAGGAAAAATATAATTCATTATTGCAAGATTATTCTTCCCGACTTAAGATTCAAGGTTTTAGAATTGGAAAAGTTCCCATTAATATTATTGAAAATAAATATTCTGAGGGGCTAAGAGCTACTGTTTTAGAAGAAGTGATTAACAATTCTCTTAAAGAATTTTTCAAAGAAGAAACAAAAATGCCTTTAAGCTATGCTACTCCTACTATAAAGGAAAAAAATTTAAGATTAAATCTTGATAAAGATTTTGAATTTACTTTTGTATATGAAACTTATCCTAAATTTAAAATTCCAAGTTTTGATGCGATTGATGTTAAAGTGGAAGTTCCAGAAGTTTTTATTGATGATTCTGATATTGATGATGAGATTAAGAATCTTCAAATAGAAAATGCAATTATCATTGAAGATGAGCAAGGCGTTGTCAAGAAAGATAGCATTGTTAAAGTAGATTTTGTTGAGCTTGATGGCCTTTTAAATGAGATAGTATCAACAAAAAGACAAGACTTTGTTTTTACGGTTGGAAAATCTGAGACCTATTATGATTTTGACAAAGATGTAATTGGTATGAGCATAAATGAAGAGAGAGTTATAGAAAAGTCTTATATTGCAGATTACAAATTTGAAGAACTTGCAGGTTCTTTAAGAAAATTGAAGATTAAGATTAAGAGCATTAAAAAAAGAGATCTCCCTTTAATAGATGATGAATTTGCACAGGATATTAGTGATAAATATAATACACTAGATGATCTTAAAAATTTTATAAGATCTAGTCTTTTAAACATTGTTGAAGAAAAAAAAGAAACTTTAAAGCTAAATAAATTTTTTTCTGCTGTTTCTGAAAAATTAGAAATAGATATTCCGAATTCAATGATTGAGGCTGAAATTGAAATTGCCTTTAGGGATTCCAAAAGGCAAAATAAAAATAATATGAGCCTTGAAGACTTTAAAAGTATGTTCTATTCTTCAGGATATGTTGGTAGTGATAATTTAAAAGATGAGATTCTTAGAAATTTGAAATCTAAGTTGATAATTCAGAAAATGGTAGATTTAGATCCAATTAAAGTTACTGAGAGCGATGTTGAGGATGAAATGGTCAGACAGTCTGAGAATTTAGACGTAAGTTATGAGGAGATTAAAAAATTTTATGAAGATCAAAATCTGATTTCTTATTTAAAGGATGATATCAAAAGGAAAAGAGCTAAGAAAAAAATTTTGGAAAATCTTAAAGAGGTAAGGGGCAGAAAAATTTCTTTTAAAGATTTTGTTAATTATAAAATTTGTGAGTAAAAAAAATGGAGTTTATGCATAATTTAATACCCACTGTAATAGAGAGTACGGGAAATTATGAGAGGGTATTTGATATATATTCAAGATTGCTTAGAGAGCGTATAATATTTTTGAGTGGTGAGATTAATGATCCCAAGGCAGATATTGTTATTGCTCAACTTTTGTTTTTAGAATCAGAAGATTCAAACAAAGACATTTATCTTTATTTGAATTCTCCAGGAGGAAGTATTACTGCAGGTCTTGCGATTTATGATACTATGCAATATATAAAGCCTGATGTAAGGACAATTTGTATTGGGCAAGCTGCTTCAATGGGAGCTTTTTTGCTTGCTGGTGGTGCTAAGGGTAAAAGAGAATCTTTAGCTTATTCTAGAATAATGATTCACCAGCCTTGGGGTGGAATAAGTGGTCAGGCTAGTGATATTAATATACAGGCTAATGAAATTTTAAGACTTAAAAAATTAATAATAGATATTATGTCTAATCAGATAGGTGTTGATAAGGAAAAACTGGCCCTTGATATGGAAAGAGATTATTTTATGACGTCAAGCGATGCTCTTAAATATGGTCTTATAGATAGTATCTTAGCAAGGGAGTAGTTTTATTTTCGGTAAAAGTTTTTATGGCAAGAGTAAAAGGTCAAAAAGTAAAAGAGTGTTCTTTTTGTGGACTTAGTGTCGCTGAGCTTGGCGGCAATGTTGTTATATCTAATGGAGTAGCGATTTGTCCGGAATGTTCTAAAATATGTCACAATCTTTTTAAAGAAAAGTTGTGTAAGCCGTTAGATTCAAAGTCCAACAGTTTGCCAACTCCCAAACAGCTTAAAGATCATTTAGACATGCATGTTATTGGGCAAGAAGATGCAAAAAAAGTCTTATCCGTGGCTGTTTATAATCATTATAAGAGAATATTGAAAAATAATAAATATGATGATGGTATTGAGATTGAAAAATCTAACATACTTTTGGTTGGTCCTACGGGCAGCGGTAAAACTTTGCTTGCAAAAACGCTGGCTGCAGAGATGAATGTACCATTTGCAATAGCAGATGCTACAACTTTAACGGAAGCCGGATATGTTGGTGAAGATGTAGAAAATATTTTGCTTAAATTGATACATGCTGCTCATGGGGATGTTAGCTTAGCTGAGAAAGGGATTATTTATATAGACGAGATAGATAAAATTGCTAAAAAAAATGAAAATGTCTCAATAACAAGAGATGTTTCTGGAGAAGGGGTTCAACAGGCTTTGTTAAAGATAATTGAAGGCACCATTGCCAATGTTCCCCCAAGAGGTGGTAGAAAGCATCCTTATGAGGATACTATTGAAATTAATACTCAAAATATACTCTTTATATGTGGTGGTGCTTTTGTTGGGCTTGAAAATATTGTTAAGAACCGAATAAATAAAAGTTCTATTGGGTTTTCAGCAATTGAAAAAAAGAATATAAGAGAAGATACTTCATTAAAGTATTTGGAAATGGAAGATTTGATTAAATTTGGCTTAATACCAGAGTTTGTTGGCAGACTTCCTGTGCATTCGTATCTTGAAAAGTTAAATAAAGAAGATTTGTTGAGAATATTGGTTGATCCCCAAAATTCTATTGTTAAGCAGTATTATCATATGTTTAAAATGGACAATGTTGAATTGGTATTTGAAAAAGATGCTTTAGAATCAATTGTAGATGAAGCCATTTTAAAAAATACTGGAGCAAGAGGTCTTAGATCTATTTTAGAGGGTCTTCTTAAAGATGTTATGTTTGAGGTTCCTTCGATTAGTAAGGCTAAGAAGGTTGTTGTTACAAAAGAATCTGTTTTAAATGCAGATGTTAATCCATTAATTTTGGTGGGAAATGCAATTAAAAAACCTTGGGCAAAAGAGTTATATGAAATCAATCTTAAATATGATAAAAAATAAAAAAGAAGATCTTCCGATTGTTATTTTAAAAGAAAATGTTCTTTTCCCCAATATGACATTGTGGGTAACTTTTGATAATGAATATGTAATTAATTCCATAGCGCAATCCATGTTAGAGGAAAGATTGATTTTATTTGCTTATCCAAATGAGTCTAATTATGATGAATCTGATAAGGGAGGAGTTAAAAACTTATGCTCTGTGGGCACTTATTCTAAACTTATCCAAGTTATAAAGGTCAGCAAAGACGTAGTAAAAGTTTTGGTTGAGTGTCAAAGTAGGGTTCTTATAGGCAGTGTTTCAAAAAAAAATGATTATTTGAGAGCCAAAGTTACTTTTGTGCCTGATGCTGGTGGATTAAATAGAGAACTTTTTACCTACTCTAAATTTTTAAAAGAAACTTATGAAACTTACAGAAATTCCCTATCTTTAAAATCTTATGATACTGACAATGAGCCAATTAATTATTTTGAGAATCCAAGCAAACTTGTCGATATTATGGCTTCTAATTCAAACTTGGAAAATAGCATAAAATTAGAGCTTTTGCAAGAGCTAAATGTTAAAACCAGAATAGAAAAGTTAATTGTTAATTTGAACATTGAAATTGACCTTTTAGATCTTAAAAAAGATATTAATTCTAAAGTTAGAGCCAAGTTGGATAAGGGACAAAGGGATTATTTTCTTTCTGAACAAGTTAAAGAGATACAAAAAAGATTAGGCAAAGATGAAAACGATTATATTGACAGATTAAATTCTAAAGACATTCCAGAAGATGTTAAATCTAAGATTGAAAAAGAAATTTCTAGATTGTCTAAAATGCAGATGAATTCTCCTGATGCTAATATTATTAGAAGTTATATAGAATTAATATTAGATCTTCCGTGGAATGAAAATACTGTTATGAAAAATCATTTAAGCGAGATTGAGTTTATCTTAAGAAATTCTCATTATGGTATGGATGAAGCAAAAGAAAAGATAATAAATTTTTTAGCTGTTTATCAAATTAATTCTAAGGTTAAAGCCCCTATTTTATGTCTTGTAGGGCCTCCTGGTATTGGCAAAACATCTCTTGTGGAATCTGTTGCAAGATCACTGTCTAGGGAATTTGTTAAAATATCTCTTGGTGGCTTAAGAGATGAGGCAGAGATTAGGGGACACAGAAGAACTTATGTTGGCTCTCTTCCAGGTGTTTTTATTAGTGCAATGAAAAGAGCGGGTAAATCAAATCCCGTTATTCTTCTTGATGAAATAGATAAAATTAATAGTAGCTATAAGGGAAATCCCGAATCTGCCCTTTTGGAAGTTTTAGATCCCGAGCAAAACTATAAATTTATAGACCATTATTTAGAAATTCCTTATGATCTTTCTAATGTTTTATTTGTTACAACAGCCAATTCCCTTAATGGCATGTCAAAGCCGCTTTTGGATAGAATGGAAATAATTAAAGTTGAGGGGTATTCTTATATTGAAAAATTAGAGATTGCTAAGATTTTTCTGATTCCAAGCATAATTAAAGAGAGTTTTTTAGACAAAGTTTATATAAGAATAGAAGATGATGTTATTTTTAATTTAATTAGAAACTATACTATGGAATCTGGTGTAAGGGGACTAAAGAGAGTTTTAACTAATTTGATTAGAAAACTTGTAAGGGAGTTGCTTTATAAGTATTCTAAAGATCAAATCATCAAAGGCAATTTTTATTCACCAAGTTCTTTGATACATGGAAATAATTCGCTTTTTACTCATGATCCTGATATTCCAGGTATTTATAAAATAATTAATATTAATAATTATTATAATTATGTTGATACTGAGTATAATTTGGATTTAATTAAGATTGATTCTTCAGGATTTGTTTATGGGCTTGCTTGGACAAATTATGGTGGTACAGTTCTTCCTGTTGAGGCAACTAAGTTTGAGAAAAAGGGAGACATTATTCTAACAGGCAGTCTTGGTGCTATTATGAAAGAGAGTGCACAGCTTGCATATTCTATAGTTAAAACCTATTCTTCTAAGCTTAATTTTGATGTAAAGGAAAGTCCTGAAATTCATTTACATTTTCCAGAAGGAGCAACGCCAAAAGATGGGCCTTCTGCAGGTATTACCATTGCAACAGCAATTGCTTCAATACTCTCTGATAAGAAAGTTCCTTTGGATCTTGCAATGACTGGTGAGGTGACTTTAAAGGGCTTTGTTCTCCCTGTGGGTGGCATTAAAGAAAAGGTTTTAGCAGCCTATAGAAACGGCATAAGCAAGGTTATTTTGCCCAAAGACAATAAAAAAGATTATTCTAAGCTCCCAGAAGAAGTTAAGGACAATATAGATGTTAAGTTTGTTTCCAGTTTGGAAGAAGTTTTTGATTATTTAAATATTATTTAAAAATTTACACATTTAAATTTATATTTTAGGAGTAGATATATGAAAGATGGAGTTAGAAAGCCTTCAGGCAACAGAGTGTCTTTTAATGCTCAGCCTAATGTTAAGGGCTTGAGAAAGAATAGTAGCTTTTCTTGTTTTGCTAAGAGTAATTTGGGAAAAAATTTTTCAAAGGGTAAAAAAAAGGGTAAATAAAAAAAGTGGCTGATTAAAGCCACTTTTTTTATTCCTTTAATAATGCAGAAATAAAAGATATGTTATGCTCTCTTAGAATAATATTCTACAACCATTTGTTCATTAGCAAGTGTAGGTATCTCGTCTCTTGACGGAGCATGCTTTACTTTTATGTTTAAATCATCAGCATTTACTTCTATCCAAGTTGGTAAATTTCTAAGAGACGAAGTTTTTTCTATATTTGATCTTATTAATTTTTTTAGGCTGTCTTTTTCTTTTATTTGAATTTGATCATTTGCTCTTAGTATTATTGAAGGGATTGTAACTCTTCTTCCATTTAATATAATAATACCGTGAGAAACTATTTGCCTTGCGTGTGCTCTTGAGATGGCAAATCCGGCTCTATATACAACATTGTCAATTCTTCTCTCAAGTATTGAGAGTAAGTTGTCTCCAGTAACACCGTGATGTTTTTTTGCTTCTTTAAAAGTGTTGGTTAGCTGTCTTTCGCTTACGCCATAAGTAAACTTTATCTTTTGCTTTTCTATCAATTGTTTTCCATATTCTGTGATCTTAGCTTTTCTGGCTTTTCCATGCATTCCGGGAGAATGCGGCTTTTTTTTAAGGAGTTTGTCATATTTTGGTTGCTCAAAAATGTTGATACCAAATCTCCTTACCAGCTTGCCTTTAGCTATTTGTTTTCTATTCATCAATTCCTCACATATTAAAAATAAAGCATAGCAGGGATAGGACTCGAACCTATGACCTTCGGGTTATGAGCCCGACGAGCTACCAACTGCTCTACCCTGCGTCTTACAGTTTAAAATGTTAACATAACTTTATTATGAGTGTCAATTATTTGTTTATTATTAATTTAATTAAACTAAAATAATTAGATTAAGAAATATATATCATTTATTTCTTTATATTCTTGTTTTATGATTTTTTTAATATCTTGTATTTTATTTATAAAATTTTTAAAGTCATTTTCTGAATTCAAATTTATTTTGATATAAAGTATAAGGTTGTTGCCTTGATTATGAAAATTGAGTGTTTTAAATTTTATATGTGAATTTTTTAACGTGTCTTTTACGCTTCTTTTAAGATCTATATTTTGTTTTGAGAGCAAATTGTTTGCGTTATTTATTATTACGTTAAGTCCTTCTTTTATTATGATAAAGCCAATAAATATAGACATAATTTTGTCAAAGCCACTCCACATGTAAGTTGCAAGTAGCAAGCTTAGTGTAATCCCGCCATGTGAGAATATACAGTTTTTATCAGCTGAAGCTAGTGCTAAGAGAAGTTGATTGTTGTATCTTTTTCCTATTTGGAATTTTGTCAAATATTCTATTATTTTCACTATAAAAAAAATGAAAGGGGTTAGTGGTATCCATAAGCTTTTTTTAAGAGATTTATTTGAAAATATTTCTAGTATGTTTTTTTTATCTTCTTTGCTGTGGTTGTGGTCATGGTCATGGTCATGGTCATGATCGTGTGAGTGGCTGTGGTCGCGTTCATATATATCATCATTTTTATTTTTGTTTTGGTGTATATGTAGATTAAATCCAGACTCCCCCCCAAGAGTGATAAATTTATTTAATCCGGTTGTATTTAAAAATAGTGTAAATCCTGCCACAAGTATGATTATTCCCATGATAAAAGCTATTAAGCTTTCCATTAGTTTGTGTCCATGAGGATAATGGATGGTTTCGGGTTTGCTTGTAATTTTTAGACTAAAGTAAGTTATTGTAGATAAGACAAAGTCGGCCATGACGTGGAAAGCATCGGCAATAAGTGCAAATGAATTAAACAGTATTCCAACAGTAAGCTTGGAAGATATTGATGCTACTTCGGTAAATATAGAGATTATTCCTATTCCCATCACAAATTTATCTTCTTCTATTTCAGATGCTAATTCTTTTTTATATTGAGAATCTTTATGTTCAAATCCCAAGCTTAAAAGCTCTTCTTGTATTTCAGCAATTTGGCATGAAATTGTTTTAAATTTATTTTTTTTGCCGTAGTGAATTAAATTACTAATCATTATTCTTTCTATGCCCTCTGATTTAAAATCATCATCAATATAAAGATGAGTTATTTTAATTTGATCAGCTTTTGCTTTTGCTTTAAGATTTGCAATTAATTTTGAATTTTTTTCAATATAAACAATGCAGATATCTTCTTTTTTTAAAGGATCCAGTTTTAAATAAGCAAATTTATGAATGTTTTTTAAGCTTATTACCTTGACCATAATTGTAACATTCTCCTAGTTATTGCATAATTTTATTAATGTAACATTAACGCTACATTCTATCATTTATTAAATTTAAGCTCAATCTTGGTTTCTTGGGGCAAAAGCGAGGGATTATTTTATGCGGCAAGCAGATTTTTTCACAAAAAAATGTAAAAAAATTATTTTAAATAATAATGATTTGCAAAGTTTAATTGATAATATTAAAAATATTTTTTACGAGGTTTTAAAAGAGTTTGACAAAAAGTCATTAGAAGATATATTCAATTATTATTATGAAACTTATGATCTTAATAATAGTTTATACAGCTTTATAGAAAAATTTGCTCCAATTATTAATTTTTTATTATTTGAAGATTTGGAATATAATTTTAATTCTGATGAGAAAAAACTTATTTTAAATGTATTTGATTTATCTGCCAATACTCTTGCAAGCAACAAATTAAATAAGCTTGCAAGTGCTTTGGTTTCTCTAAAGATATTAAATTGATTGCAAACTGCTATTACGTAACTCTTCTTAGTTCTTTTTTGTCAAAAGGAGCTTTAAGCAAATCTTTTAATGTATAAATTTTTATTGGCATTTTGTTTTCATTAAATGATTTAGATTCTGTTATTATTATTTTTGTATCTTGATCAAAAAACTCTGACATTACTTGCAGGCATATAGCGCACGGAATAGATTCAGGACTTGTATTGAGCAATAAAAAATCTATTGTTTGTACACCAATTTTTGCAATCATATTTAAAATCGCGCTTCTTTCTGCGCAACAAGTTGCTCCAAAGCTTGCATTCTCAACATTTGTTCCAATAAAAAATTCGTTTGCTTTAGTCTTGATGCAGGCACCTACTTTGAATTTTGAATATGGAGAATAGGAATTGTTTCTTGCTTTTTCTGCCATATAAAATGCTTTATCTATATCTTCTTGTTTTAGTTTTTCCACAATTTTCCACCTGTTGTATTTTTTAGTGATTGTGGTTTATTTTATTGAAATATTGTAATATAGTCAATGTAAAATAAGTTAAGAACTTGTTTTATGGAAGGTTTGCGAACTTTATTATGAGAGATGTTATTAATTTTATTAAAAAGTATAATAATTTTATTATTATTGGGCACAAAGATCCTGATTTTGATTGCATAGGTTCGTCTTTAGCTTTATCTTCTTTTCTTTCAAGAATTGATAAAAATTCTGTTTTGTTAAATGAAGGCCCTTTTATTAGAAAAGAAATAATTCCTTTTAAGGATAAGTTTTTATCTGAATGGCCTAATGTTGAGCTTTCAGAGTATTCGGTTATTATTTTAGATTGTTCAATTTTAGATAGAATAGGTGATGAATTTGTGTTTTATGTAAAGGATATGCCCATTTTAGTAATCGATCATCATATGTCTGGTGAAAGATTGGAATGTGTAAGCTATATTGATCCTTTTGCACCTTCTACTACTTTTTTAATTGAAAAATTGATCAGAGAGTTTGGATATGATCTTACAAAAGAAGAAGCTTGGTATATTTTAGTAGGATTTTGCACTGATACTGGGTTTTTTAAATTTATCTCAAGAAGTGATCCAGAGCCTTTTGAAATGGTTGCAAGACTGGTTTCAAAAGGAATAAGTCTTAAAGAAGTTTATAGCTATATAGAAGTTACCAAAAGCTTAAAATCAATAGAAACTCTTAAGTTAATGCTTAACAGTCTTGAATCTTATTGGAATGGTAAGGTTTTGTTTACATTTTTATCTTCTTCTAGTTCTGGCAAAGACGGCGGTGTTAGTGGGGTTAATGAGCTTTTTTATATGATTTTAAGTAATGTTGAGAATAATGAAATTTTAGGCATTTTAAAGGAAATGGATGATGGTTCTATTATAGTTGGGCTAAGATCTAAAGATTCTTTTAATGTTGGTAAATTGGCAGAAGATTTTGGGGGCGGGGGGCATAAAAATGCTAGTGGGTTTAGAATCAAACAAGGTTCTCTAGAGATCGTAAAAAATAGAATGCTAGCATACATTAAGGATAATATTTATTTATAATATTTCTTAAAGGAATGGTTCCTTTTGGATCAAAATCCTTAGTGAGTGTTAAAAATCCAGATCTAAATGCCAGAGGCGTTGTTCCATAAATGATTACTATGTTTTTTATCCAATTTAATTTTTTAATATATTGAGGCGTAAGAGATACAATTACACTTATTTTATCTTTATATTCTTTCAAATTTTCTAAATATTTTAAGCTTCCGGGTGTTGATAA
This sequence comes from Borreliella bissettiae DN127, assembly GCF_000222305.1. Lineage (GTDB taxonomy): Bacteria > Spirochaetota > Spirochaetia > Borreliales > Borreliaceae > Borreliella > Borreliella carolinensis. The sequence goes on from NC_015921.1 coordinate 644,407, forward strand.
ACTAAAGATAACTTGCTCAAATTTTTTAATTAATTTTTTAATTTCGTCGAGTTTTTCAGGATTAATCCTGTTTAGGGGATAATAGTTATAATAATAAGCATGTGTATTTTGAAATATTTTTTTGCCTTCTGTAATCATTTTATAGTAAGGAGATATTATGAGAGTTTTTTTAGTTTTAGATATTTCTTTTTCTATTCTTACTTTTGTAATACCCCTTAATGTGCTTTGTTCAAAAAATTTTTCACCTTCTTTTGAATATATTTTCTCATTTTTATTGAAATTAGGATAAATATCAGATTTATTTTTATTTTCTTTTAAGTATGCCAATTTTATTCTTAATATTCTTTTATTAGATTCAACAATATTATTTTTGATTTCCGAATCTTTTTTCATTAAGTTTAGCAGCATGTTGTAAGCATTTTTTTGTATATTTTCATTTAAAGATATTAAAAAAATATCGCTTTTGGTTCTAACTATTCTTTCAATTGTATTGTAAATACTCTCATTATTGTATTTTGCTGCGTTCATTAATAGATCATCAGTAATTATTATATTATTGTATTTTAATTTCTTTCTTAGTATATCTTTAATTATTTTTGTTGAGGATGATGCAGGAATATTTTCTCCATTTGTGATCTTTGGGTATGCTATATGTCCTGTCATTATTACTGGGATATTTTCTTGGATTAATATTTTATATGGTAAAAGTTCATTTAAGTTTATTTCTAGTAAATTAGAATTTATTATTGGAATATCTATATGGGAGTCAAGAGTGGTGTTGCCGTGTCCCGGGAAATGTTTTGCAGTAGAAATTATTCCTCCTTGCTTTTGTCCTTTGTAGAAGGCCAGGGAAAGAAGTGATACTATTTTAGGATTATCTGAATATGTTCTTGGGCCTATTGTGAAATTATTTTCATCACTATATATATCTACTATGGGCGCAAAGTTTAAATTTATTCCAATTCGACTTAGCTCTTGTGCTATGTAATACCCTGTATTATAAGAATCTTTTGGAGAAAGAGACGCTGTAATTCCAAGATTACCAATTGTTTCTGATGTATTTGATTTTATGTGCTGTGTCCATCCACCTTCTTGATCTGTTGCTACAAATAAAGGAATTTTAAATTTATTATTTTGAGATGCTTTTTGAGCTTTATTAATACTTTCTGTTAAGTTTTCTAAATTTTTTGCGTTCCATCCAAAAATTTTAATTCCACCAAGGTTTTTTTTACTTATAAAATCAAGAACAAAATTTGTTATTGATTGATTTGGATAACTTATCATGAACATTTGTCCCAGCAGCTCATGATCTTGCATTTTGCTTACTATTTCATTTATTAGTTTTTCTCTTTCCATCGTATCCCAAAAATCAATGGAGAAGCAGTTGTTAGTTATAAAAAGGATAATAAGATAAAAATTTCTTTTCATTTAACCATAAAATAATAAATGCTAATATATTGCCTGTGTTTATTAGCAAATCATTTTGTATTATACTTTATAATAATGCTTTTTAATAATAGCATTGACAAAGCATTATTGAATTTATACACTTAATAAAGGTTTAGGCTGATGTAGCTCAGTTGGTTAGAGCACTCGGCTCATATCCGAGTTGTCGTGGGTTCAAGTCCCTCCATCAGCATTAGGAGTTGTAAATGGTAGTGGGGATTATTCTTGCAAATGGTTTTGAAGATATTGAGGCCATAGTTCCGATTGATATTTTAAGACGGGGCAATGTTAATATTCAAGTTATCAGCTCAAATGATGACAATGTTGTGATAAGTTCAAAAGGGGTTTCTTTTTTAGCAGATGATGTAATATCAAACTGTAAGGAAAATTGTTTTGATTTAATAATTCTTCCAGGAGGCATGCTTGGAGCTACTAATCTTTTTAATTCAAAAGAATTAGATTTGATTTTAAAAGATATGAATGCTAGAGGTAAATATATTGCAGCTATTTGTGCTTCTCCAGTAGTAGTGCTTGCTGCTAAAGGTCTTCTAGGGCTTAATAAGTTTACGTGTTATCCAGGTTTAGAAAAAAATGTGCTTGATGGTAAGTTTGTAGATAAAAATATTGTTATAAGCAATCATTTTATTACTTCTAAAGGCGTTGGAACTTCATTTGAATTTGCTTTTACTCTTCTTGAAATTGTAAAAGGGAAGCAAGTAATGGAAAGTGTTAAAAAAGCAACTTTACTTTGCTAGAATTGAATATAAAACTATTTAAAATTATTTTAATAAATAAACCAGATTTTAGGTTTTAAAATTAAAAATCATAAATTTTTTGGAATTAAATTATAAATGTTTTCAAGAATAGTTAATTCCTCGTTTGTTTTTATTACCAGTATTTTTACTTTGCTATTAGTGGTTGATATTTCTTTAGATTCTAAATTCTTGTTTTGGGCCATTTCATTTTTTTCAAGGTCCAGCTCTATTCCAATTTTTTCAAACCCTTTTAGTGCAAGATCTCTTATTTTATAATCAACAATTCCAATTCCACCTGTAAAAACTATTGCATCAACATTAAAATCAAGAGCAGCAATGTAAGATCCGATATATTTTTTTATTCTATATGTCATTATATCTATTGCAAGTTTTGATTGATATTCTCCTTCTTCAATTTTGTTCCAAATATCTCTCATGTCATTTGATTTTTCAGAAATTCCTAGTATGCCGCTTTCTTTATTTAATATTTCTTCAATTTGTTTGGTGGTTTTATTTAATATATTGCTCATCAAATTAATAATTGATGGGTCTATATCACCGCTTCTTGTTCCCATTGCAAGCCCTTCAAGCGGAGTAATTCCCATGCTTGTGTCATAAGATTTTCCATTTTTAACAGCATTAATGCTTGCTCCATTTCCAAGATGTAATATTATTAAATTTAGATTATCTATTTTTTTATTTAAAATTTCTGAAGATCTTTTTGTTATGAACGAATAAGAAAGGCCATGAAAGCCATATTTTCTAATATTGTATTTTTTATACCAAGAATATGGAATTGCATAAAGAAAAGCATGTTCTTTTATAGTTTGATGCCATGAAGTATCAAAGCATAAAACTTGTTTTGCGTGTGGTAAAATTTTAAGCACCGCTTCTATTGCGATGATTGCATTTGGGTTGTGAAGTGGAGCAAGTTCAGAAATTTGTTTTAATGTATTTAAAATACTGTTTGTAAGAATTACTGAATTTTTAAGACTTAAGCCCCCATGTACAACTCTGTGTCCTATTATTTCAATTTCATTAATGGTTTTAAGGATGTTTAAATTGCTGCTTAATAGCAATTCAAACATTTTCTCTATTGCTTTTTGGTGATTTTCAATTCCTTTTTCAAATCTTTCTGTTATTGATCCGTCAGTATTTATAATTTTTATGATTGATTTTTGTGATTTTATTTTTTCAACAATTCCAGATATTATTTTTTTTGAATTTTCATATTGATAAATAGCAAATTTCAATGAAGAACTTCCTGTGTTTATTATTAATATTTTCATTTTTTTTCCTTTTGTATTTGACAAGCTATGTGTTTGTTTTTAGTAAGTTAATATTTTTATATATGTAATTTATTTTCTCAGATTTTTCAATATTTTTAAAGCTTAAAAATATTGATTTTTGATATGAGGGATTTAACATTAATAAATTAGGATGTTTTTGAAGTATTTCTATTATTTTTTCCATAGGGATGCTTTCTATATTTTTATATTCTATTTCCAAAGTTTTGTTTGTTTCTTTTAATTTTATTATGTTTAAATCTTTTGCTAAAATCTTAAGTTCAGCCAACATTAATAGACTATTTATTTCTTTGGGTATTGGGCCAAATTTGTCTTGCAGCTCCGATCTTATTTTTTTATTTTCTTCTTCAGTTTGAATTTCAAAGATTTTTTTGTAGATTAGTATTTTATCCTGTTCGTTTTTTGCATAATTGTCGGGAATAAAGCCACTATAGTTAATTTCAATATCAACTTCTTTTTCTGACGAGATTTTTCCCATTTTCTTTTCAATTGCTTTATTTAGCATTGTTAGATAGTAATCTAATCCAATTGACTCAATCTCTCCGTGTTGTTCTCTGCCAAGTAAATTTCCAACACCCCTTATTTCCATATCTTTCATTGCTATTTTAAAACCTGCTCCTAGATCTGAAAATTCGGTTATTGCTCTTAGCCTTTCAATAGAGCACTCATTTAGTTTTTCGCTATCTTGGTATAAAAAATAAGCATAAGCTTTTTTAGATCCTCTTCCAACTCTTCCTTTTAGTTGATATAGCTGTGCAAGTCCAAACTTGTTTGCATTATTTATTATTATTGTATTTGCATTTGGAATGTCTATTCCATTTTCAATTATTGTTGTTGCCAATAAAATTTGATATGCTTTTTTAATAAAATTGTGCATTATGTTTTCAATCTCGTCTCCTGTAAGTTTTCCATGAATTATTGCAATTCTTGCATAAGGAGTTAATTTTTCAATAAGCGTTTTTAAATAATGCAGTTCTTCAATATTGTGATTTACTAAAAAAACTTGACCATCTCGAGATAGTTCGCTTTCAATTGCATGTTTTATTAAAAGTTCGCTAAACGATTCTAAATAAGTTTCTATTTTTACTCTGTTTTTAGGTGGAATTTTTAAAACGGAAATATCTCTGAGCTTAATTAGTGACATGTGAAGAGATCTAGGAATTGGTGTTGCAGAAAGAGCAAGGCAATCAACAGAAATTTTTATTTCTTTAAGTTTTTCTTTTTCTTTTACGCCAAATCTTTGTTCTTCATCAATTATTATTAATCCTAAATTTTTGCAAGTGATTTTTTTTGAAAGAATTTTGTGTGTTCCTATGATTATATCAATTTTCCCACTTTTCATTTCTTTTAAAATCCGGGTTTCTGTGTTATTTTTGATAAATCTGCTTAATACTTCGATTTTGATTGGAAAATTTTTAAATCTTTTTTTGAATGTACTGAAATGCTGTTCTGCCAAGATAGTTGTTGGTGAGAGTACAATTACCTGTTTGTTTCCCATTACGGCTTTAAAAGCAGCTCTCATAGCAACTTCGGTTTTTCCAAATCCAACATCTCCACAAAGAAGGCGATCCATCACTTTAAAGCTCATCATATCTTCTTTTATTTCTTTTATTGCTCTTATTTGATCTTGAGTTTCATCGTATGGAAATTCAGATTCAAATAACAATTGTAATTCGTTATCTTCTGGGTATTTAATGCCCTTAATGCTTTCTCTTTTTGAATAAAGTTCTATTAATTTGTCCGCAATCTCTTCGATTCTTTTTTTTGCGTTTGCTTTGTTTTTTATCCATGTTTTAGAACTGATTTTGTCTAATTTAATATTTTTAGGATCACTTCCAATGTATTTTTGGATTAAATTTGTTTGTTCAATTGGAATGAAAAGTTTTTCTCCTTCAGCGTATTCAATTTCAATATAATCCTTTTCAAGAGAGCTTGTTTTTATTCTCTTTATTTGTCTAAATATACCAATTCCATGGTTTATGTGAACTACATGACTATTTTTCTCAATCTCAACGAAAGAGTCAATAGCTTTTGTTTTTGAAGATTCAAAGGTTTTGTTTATTTTTTGCCCTGTATTGAAAATGTTTGATTCAAGAATAATGGCAATTTTTTCTTTTTCTATTATTAAAGAGCTAGATATTTTTAACACCTCAATTGATACTTTTGGTAATTCTTTGAAAATATATTTAAGTTTTTCTTTTTGTGATTCAGATTCTGCTGCAATAATGATTTTAAATCCATTTTTTAGCCAATTTTCAAATTCCTCTTTTGTAAGTGCTATATTTGAAAAAAAGTTTCTTCCACTTTCGATTTTAAATTCTATAATTTCTTTTGATTTAGGACTTTTAATCTTTGAAAATAAAACATTACTTTTTAGATTAAAGGTTTTAGAATTTAAGAGAATTCTTTTTGGATTAATTATATTTTTACCAGCTTCTTTTGCTTCTTTGTAAAGCTTTTCATATTCTTGGTGTATTTTTTCAATTTCTTTTTCGAAATCGTTAATTTCAAAGTTTACAATAGGTGTGTGTTTTTCAATTTCATCAATCAAGTAAGTATTTGCTACTAGTGGATAAAACATTTCTTCTGTTTTTGTTTCTTTTTTAAAATCTAACTCATCAAGAATCTTTTTATATTCAGCAGATTTAATCTTCATTTTTAGGGTGTTAACAGCATCTTTGTCCCAAATAATTTCTTTTTTTGGAAGAATTTGGAATTCTAAAATTTCATTATCGTGTTTTAATTGGGTTAAGGGATTAAATTTCTTTATTTCTTCTATTTTGTCAAAGTTTAGTATAATTCTTATTGGATTTTGCTCTCCAAAGGGATATAAATCTATAATTTCTCCTTTTATTGTAAATTCTCCCGGAATTGTTACTCTGAATGTTTTTTCATATCCCAATGTTATAAGAGTTTTTTCAATGCTTGCTATATTAATATTGGTATTTTTTTCAATTTTATATATATTCTTTAGTAATGTATTTTTATCGGGTATTTTGCTAAGCAATGATTTTAATACCGTAATATATATTCCAGGATTTTTTTTATAAAAATTGATTAAAAATTTGATTCTTTCGTTAAAGATCGTATTTTTTGAGCCAATACCCTTGTATACAAGGGGGCTAAAATAGTTTAGTTCAAAGATTTGATTTGTAACTACTTGTAAATCGTTTTTGATTTTATCTAATGTGTGCTCGTCTTTAACTATTAATATTATTTTTTCAGTTTTACTATATTCTTTGATTTTTTTTATTAAAAAAGCCTTGAAAAATCCTTCGTATCCTGTTAATGAAAAAAATGTATTTTGTTCTAAAAATTCTTTCATTTTTTTTAAATTGGAATTATTTTTTAATATTGTTGTTAGTTCTTCATCTATATTCATTTTTTACCTTTTTGTTTAATTAATTTAGTATAATAATATACTATAGGCATTATTACTTTCTTTATATATAATGTGGTTAGGTTTTGAGGGGAGCTTATGAATATTAGAAAATTGCTTTTTTATATCTTTTTTATGAATATTTCTTTTGTTTTGTTTGCTGGAGATTACAAGGGCCTTGATTTTAAAATCAAGTTTTTCAATCAATCTATTTATCGTGTCAATAGTAATGTTTTTATTGAAGTTTCTATTAGCAATGCATCTGAGAGTGTTTTAACTTTAGAAATAGGCGATATTAATTCTTTTGGCTTTGATTTTGATGTTACTGATACCACCAATATTAAAGTTAAAAGACCTATTGAATATGTTAAAAAGAGATCTAAAAATGTTGCAATTCCTGTTAGAAATATGAGCCTGAGGCCTAATGAAAAATTTTCTGTAGTTATTAACTTAAATCAATTTGTTAAGTTTAGTAAAGATGGAGTTTATTTTGTTAAGGGTATTTTTTTCCCAGACATTTCAGATCCATCTAATAAAAAAGAATCCAATATTATTACGCTTTTTTTAAATGATGGTTTTGATGAAGATCGGGGCAATATAGATCTTGTTAATTTATCTGAAAATAATGATATTCAAGATATCTTGAAAAAGAAAAAATTGTCTCCTGATGAGATTGTCAAATATTTGCTAAAGGCGTTGCAGTTTGGGAAAAAAGAAAAGTTCTTTTTATATCTTGATATTGAAGGTTTGTTATTAAATGACAAAGGCAAGGCATACCTTTATAAGCAAAAGTTATCACCTATCCCTAATAAAAATGTAGTTGAAGAATATAAAGAATATTTGTGGAATTCTAATAATTCAGATATTTCAAAAGCACCAAATAAATTTTCTATTATTGAGACGACTTATTCTGATACTTCGGGCAAGGTGATTGCTGATTTATATTTTGACGATGGGCAATTTTATATTTCCAAAAGATATACTTTCTTCTTCAAAAAATATGATTATTATTGGATAATTTATGACTACATTGTTCAAAATACTGGCATTAAGGAAAAGTAAAACTTTTTGTGTTTTGCAAATTATAGAGCTTATTATATTATTATATTTTTTAATAATAAGTCCTATAAATCTTAATGCCGATTTTGAGTATAAGGTTGTCAAAGGAGATACTCTTTTTTCAATTGCAATTAAGTATAAAGCCAAAGTAAGCGATCTTAAAAGGATTAATAAACTTAGTGTTGACAATATTAAAGCAGGTCAAATATTAATTATTCCAAGTGATTCTAATTTAGGTCAAAATATTACCCATAAAGTTAATCATTCTTTTAGTTCGCTAGAATCTGTTAATAAAGGGGTAATTTTTTACACCGTAAAAGAAGGCGACACTGTTGAGGGTGTTTCAAAGCTTGTTGGACTAAGTCAAGAAGAGATAGTAGCTTGGAATGATTTGCGCTCTAAAGATCTTAAGGCTGGAATGAAGCTTGTATTAACCGAGCCTGATTTTTTAAAGCCTTATGTGGTTAAGAAAGGTGACTCACTTTCAAAACTTTCTCAGGATTTTGATATTAGTTCTAAGGATATTTTAAAATTTAATTTTATTAGTGATGATAAATTAAGGATTGGTCAACAACTTTTTTTAAAGAAAGCCACCAAGAATGTTAATTTTCATTATGTTAAAAGAGGGGAAACTCTTGGTAGAATAGCTTATATTTATGGTGTTACTGCTAAGGATCTTGTAGCTCTTAATGGCAATCGAGCTGTTAATCTTAAAGCGGGTTCATTGTTAAATGTTTTAAAGATTGTAAATAACGATTTGGAAAGACCTGTTAAGGGAGATTTAAAAATTGAGAAAAAAATAGATAATAAGTTTATCTATCATTCAGTCGCTGTGGGGGAGACTTTGTATAGCATAGCCAGACATTACGGGGTGTTAATTGAAGATCTTAAAAATTGGAATAATTTAAGCAGCAATAATATTATGCATGATCAAAAATTGAAAATTTTTGATAAAAAACTTTCAAATGATTCTTCTATAATTAAAAGTAAAAACGATTTATTTGTTAAAAACAAGGTTGATTTTAGCGCTAATTCTTCTAATAAAGTGCAAACAATAGTTAATCTTCCCTCAAGTAAAAACAAAAAGCTAAATTTAAATACTTTTGGAATTACTGCCAATCAAGATCTTTTTGATATTAGCTCTTTGGTTATTTTAGACTCCAAAATACCAATATTTGAGGTTGTTGGTGATTTCTATTATTGGTATAAGCCAAGAAAGATAAGTCAGCCAAGTGAGTTTTATTCAGAAGATTGGCATTCTCCTTTGAATTCTTATAAGAAGGCAACGCAACTTTTCAAAAGTTTTGAAAAGTTGGTAAATTCTAGGTTTAATAAAGGATCAAGGCTTAAAGATAAGTTAATAATTCTTGATCCAGGTCACGGCGGTCTTGATCCTGGAGCTATTGTTAAATCTAGAGATGGTCTTGGAAATGAAGTTTTTGTTGTTGAAGATGAATATGTATATGATATTGCCTTAAGGCTTTATGTATATCTTAAAGAAGAGGGAGCTAATGTTGAATTTACTATTTTAGCCCCTGACCATTTAATTAGGAATAGTGTTTTTGCTAACAATACTTTTGTTAATGTTAAAAACGAAGTTTATAATGATTATGATTTAAATAAAAATGATACTGTTGATTCCTGGATAAGTGGCACTCCATCAGGCCTTAAAAAAAGATTGGTCGTTGTTAAAAACATTGTTAATAAATATAAACATATTAAAGATAAGGATATGGCTTTTTTTAGTTTGCATGCGGATAATAGTGTTGGAGCGCCTAAGAGTATGGGGTTTTATTATCAAAAAGATGACGAGAAAAAATATGATATTCATTCAAAGTCTGCAGCAGAAAAAATTACAGAAGGAATGAAAAGAAGTTTTTATATTAAGGGTCAAAATCTTCATGTTTTAAGAAACAATATAGTAATGACTAAGCTTTTAGTAGAAGTTAGAAATTTAGCATTTCCAGAGGAAGCTTGGTCTATTAGATCTTCTAAGCTTAGAGATCAAGATTCCAAAATTCTTGCTAATGGGATTTTAAAAATATTGGAAAATAATTGACAAAAATTTTTAAATTTAAGATAATATTTTTAGTGTTCAATTTCCCCTATAGCTCAGTGGTAGAGCGGGTGGCTGTTAACCACTAGGTCGGAGGTTCAAGTCCTTCTGGGGGAGTTAATTAGCGTCAATTGTTTTTTTAGGTCTGTTTTTGTTATTTTGAAGTAATTAAGTCTTTCTAAGAGTTTTTTACTATTTCCATGTCCTAAACAAAGGCGTTTTTGTATTTTTTGTTTATTTTCTTTTGAGTTTTCTCCTATTATGCCAAGTTCTAGCAAATCACTTAATGTTAATAAATCTTTTTGATTATCTTTAGATAAAGTTCCAACCCTTTTAAGTATCTTTATTATTTCTGCTTTATTTACTGATTCAACTTCGGTGTTTTTACTATTAAGATACGCATGTTTGATTTTATTATTTTCTCCCAGATGTTTGACTATTTTTTGTCTAATAATATTCCCAGATTTATCGCTGTCTGTTAAGATTATTATTCCTTTGTATTTTAAGGCTTTTTTTAATAATTCAATAGTTTCAATTTTTAAAGCAAATCCTTTTGTTTCTATTACTGTGCAGTCAAAAGATTCTTTGATTCTTTTAAGATCATCTTTTCCCTCAACTACAATTATTTCTTTTATTTTTTCCAATTTTAAATTCCTTTTTCAAAGAAAGCCCTTAGTAATTTAATTGCCTCTATGTGGTCAGCTATTGATACTGTTTCACGCAGGGAATGCATTGCCCACATTGGTGTTCCAATGTCAATAGTTTCTATTCCTGTTCTTGCATTTGAGATTGGACCAATTGTTGTACCTGAAGGAACATTTGCTTTCATTATTATTTCTTGAATCTTAATATTATTTTTAATAGCCAAATTTTTTAATTTTGCAAATCCTGTTGAAGTTGTTGCATATCTGAAATTGGCACTATTTTTTACAACCATGCCCCTTCCCAGAGTTGCTTGGTAGTTTGGATCATGTTTGGATGTATATCCCGGATGAATGCCGTGAACGCTGTCAATTGAGATGTTAAATGATTTGCTTGTTTTTATTAAATGCTCTTCTCTGGTTAAATTAAGAGCAAGATCGATTCTTTCTAAAACTTCTGATAAAAAATTTGAATCAGCGCCTCTTGAGGTTAAAGATCCTATCTCTTCGTTGTCAAAAAATACAGCTATTTTATTTTTATCATTGTTTGTATGAACATAAGAATTCATGATTGCATGGCATCCCGATTTGTTGTCAAGGTTTTTAGAAGCCAAAAATTCTCCTTCAGTTCCTATTATTTTGGAAGGTTGTGATTCTGTAAATATTAGATCACAAGATAGAAAATTTTTATGTTCTATTCCAAGTTGTTCTAATATATTATCTTTTATTGGTTTTTTTGTGCTGCTTATTATTGTTAAATTGTCATGAGCATTATATTTAAATCCTTCGTTAATTTGTCGGTTTAAATGTATTGCAAGGTTTGGAATGATTCCTATGTTTTCGATATTGATTAATTTTGAATCAATATGCTCATTTTTTTTAAAATATACAATTCCTGCTAAGCTTAAGTCTCTGTCAATCCAAGTAGAAATTATTGGACTACCATAAACTTCAATATGGTTGTAAAATACCCCACTTGTTTTTTCTGTTGCATCTATTTTTAATTTTAATCCCGGACTGTCTGTGTGTGCTGTTGCTATTAGAAACGGCTCATATTTTTTTTCAACATCAATATTAAAGGCAATAAGGCTAGTTCCTTCTTTTTTTATGTAATATGATCCTGTTTCGATTTTCCATTTTTCTTCAAGTTTTAATTGTTGTGCATTAAAATAATTTATTAATTTCTCTTCAATATAGTTTACTAGGTGATAAGGGGTAGGGCTATTGTCTAGCAGGCTTTGAAAAAATTTTGGTTCTAGTGTTTCATCGTGCACCATAGGCGGTCTCCTTTAATTTTATTGCTTTATAGCTATATATTCTATTATAATAGTTTTTAACTGTTAGTTAGGAGTTTGTTATGAGAAAATGTTTTATTAGCCTGAGTTTATCGATTATTTTTTTTGCTTGTAGCTCTAATGTTGAAATTGAGTTAAATGATGATATTAGTGGCATTGTTTCAATATTTGTTAATGTTAATAGAGAATTTGAGAAAATTAGAAAAGAACTCTTAACAACTTTAGTTGGAGAAGAAATTGCAAATATGCCTCTTTTCCCTGTAGATGAAATAAAAAAATACTTTAAAAATGGAGGGGAAAAGCTTGGACTTAAGCTTTTGAGCATTAAAATCCAAGGAGATTCTATTAATTTGGTTGTTAAGTTTGATAATTTAATTAAAATTTTAGGCGATTATATGAAAAAAACTGATATATCTGTGTTTAAGATAGAAAAAAAAGATGGTAAAAATATTATTGAACTTGATATTAATTTGGAAAACGCTACTAAGAATATCAATGAAAATAAAGAATATATTAGCGATGCACTTGCTGCTCTTTTGCCATCGGATGAGATTCCAATGTCTGCCAAAGAATATAAAGATGTTTTGGTTTATTTTTTATCGGATTTTACTTCTAAAGCAAGTGAACTTATTGACAATTCAAAACTTAATCTTACAGTGAAGACTTCTAGAAATGTTCAAGAACAATTTGGGTTCAAACAAATTAACTCAAATACACTAAGGTTTGAGATAGACATGGTTAAAGGATTAAGTCTTGAAACACCAATAAAACTTAGATTAGTTTATTGACTAGGTTCAAGAATATAAACTTAATCGTTTATATTCTTATATTCTTTTTTTAAAATTCCTATTAAAACAGCTGTTATAATAGATCCTACTAAAATAGATATTATCCACATTAATGGGTTTACTACTATTGGTAGAATGAATATTCCGCCGTGTGGAGCTATAACTTCTACCTTGAAAAGTGCAGAAACAAATCCTCCTACAGATGAGCCTAGTATGCATGCGAGTATTACCCTTAAAGGATCTGCTGCTGCAAATGGAATTACTCCTTCTGTAATAAAGCATGCTCCTAGAAAATAACAAACCTTTCCGGATTCTCTTTCTTCTTTTGAAAATCTGTTTTTAAATAAACTTGTGGCAAGAGCAATTCCTATAGGAGGTATCATTCCTCCTGCCATTATGCTTGCATGAGGAATATAATTTTTTGCAGTTATCATTGCAATTCCAAATGCATATGCAGCTTTGTTTACAGGTCCTCCCATATCTATTGCCATCATTCCTCCTAGCAAAGCTCCAAGTATTGCCATATTGGTTCCGCTAAGTTGATTTAGCATATCTGTTATTGATTTATTAATAGCAGATATTGGACTAAGCATTGCATATATCAAAATTCCTGAAATTATAACTGATAAAAAAGGATAAGTTAATACCGGATTTATTCCCCTTAAATTGCTAGGAATGATTTTGTCAGATATTTTTTTTACAGTTAGCGTAACGTAGCCTGAAATAAATCCTGCTAAGATACCTCCCAGAAATCCTGCATTTCCATTGCTCATCATCAATCCTGTAATCATTCCAGGTGCAAGTCCTGGTCTTTCTGCTATGCTAAATGAAATATAGCCAGCAAGTATTGGGATCATTAAAGCAAATGCGCTTCCACCGCCGATTTGCATCAGAATATCTGCTATTTTATTGTAGCTTGGATCGTTTATGTCAAATGCTTTGATTCCAAACATGAATGATATTGCTATTATTATTCCTCCTGAAACTACAAATGGAAGCATAAATGAGACCCCATTCATTAGGTGTTTATAAATTCCGGTTCTTTTGGTTTGTTTTTGGAGAGTTTCAGCGGATGTGTTTGTGTTCCCTTTGTAGATTTGAGCGTCGTTTTTAAGAATTGTTTGAATAAGCTCTTTTGCTTTGTGTATACCGTCTTTTACTCCCACTTCGATTAAAGGTTTTCCCTTAAATCTTTCTTTGTCGATAGTTTTGCCAGATGCAATAATGATTCCCTTTGCTTTTTTTATTTCTTCTTCTGTTATTGGATTTTCGGTTCCACTAGATCCATTTGTTTCTACTTTTATGTTTATATTTAATTCCAAAGCTGCTTTTTTAAGGCTTTCTGCTGCCATATAGGTATGAGCTATTCCCACAGGGCATGCTGTTACGGCAAGAATGAAATCTTTTTTTGTATTTAAATTCTTAGATTCATTTATATTGCCTTTGTTCATAATTATTTCTAAAAATCTATCTTCATTATTTGTGCTCATAAGTTCATGTCTTAGCAAGTTGTTGCTAAAAGTATTACTTAGGTATGATATAGCTTTTATATGTGCATTGCTTGGAGTTTTTTCAGGTAGCGCCATCATAAAAAACAGTTTTGAAAGCTTTTGATCAGAAGAATTGAAATCAAAACCATCCCCAGTAATTCTTAAAATAGCAATTCCGTGTTTTTTAATGAAATCACCTTTTGCATGAGGCATGGCTATATGTTCTTCAATGCCTGTTCCGTTAATTTCTTCTCTTTTTTTAATTTCTTTTATAAATGCTTCCATGTCATTTAAGTATCCATTTTCATTAAACATGCTAGCCATTTTTCTAATTACATCTTCTTTGCTAGTTGCATTATAATTTAAAACAATTAAGTTTTTTGAAAATAAATTTTGCATAATAATCACCTTTATATATTATATAGTGTATATACATTTATTAAATTTTACTATTTATTTAATTGATTTTATCAATCAAAGGAGATTATCTTGATATATACTTTAACGCTCAATCCTTCTGTGGATTATAAAATAGTTTTAAAAGAATTTCAGGAAGAAAGTCTTAATTATGCTTTAAATAACAATTTTTTTGCTGGCGGTAAGGGAATAAATGTAAGCATTGTTCTTAAAAACTTGGGAAAACCCAACATGGCTTTAGGATTTTTGGGGGGTTTTACGGGTGATTATATAAGATTGTCTCTTGATTCTAAGGGTATAAAAAACGATTTTATTAAAATAAAATATGATACAAGATTAAATATTAAAATGATAGCAAATGGCAGAGAAACAGAAATTAATGCCAATTCTCCAGATATTTCTGAGAATGAATTTGAACTTTTGAAAGATAGACTTAAAAGCTTAACAAGTAATAGTATATTAGTGATGTCAGGAAGTGTTCCCCCAGCTCTTGGTAAGAATGCATACAATGAAATAGCTAATAGCATTTCTAATGATGTTAAGCTTGTCATTGATACTAGTGGCAAGCCTTTGCGAAAAATTCTTAAATTAAATCCCTTTTTAATAAAACCCAATATTTATGAACTTGAGGATCTTTTTAATGTTAAATTTAATTCTACAAAAGAATTGATTAAAATCGGGAGAAATCTTGTAGAAAGCGGGATTCAAAACATTATAATTTCCATGGGAAGTGACGGGGCTATTTTTATTGGTAGTAAAAATGTTGCTTTTAGGGCCTTTGTTCCAAAGATTAATTCTGTTAGCACTATTGGAGCAGGAGACTCTGTGATTGCAGGATTTGTGTATGCTTTTGATAATGGAAGTACTTTAAAAGATTCATTTAAATTTGGTGTTGCAGCTGGTACAGCTACGGCATTAAAAGGCAATCTTTGCGAATTTCAAGATGTTAAAAAGATGCTTTGTGAGATCAGGGTTGAGGATATTTGCACTTCTTAATTTTTTAAATAGAGTTGAAGAATTGATTTTGAAACTTTACTGTAGCTTTTAAAAAGCTACAGTATTTAGTTTACTTAAATTTTTAATTTTGATTTATATAATTTCTTTTTTGCTAGGGCTAATCCTGTAGTAATTACTGCTAGCAATGCAAGTATAGCAGCCATGCTTGTAAAAAAGCCTGTTGTATTTGATTGAGAGATTTTTGCAGCGATTTCTGTAGTTTGCTCATCGCAAATACAATTAACATATCCGCATATTGGGCAAATCTCTTCTACTCCAAATTGGCTTAAGTTCCTATTTGGAATTACATTTTCTTTTGTTGTTGTGTTGGTTTGTGCGAAAACAGATGTTGAAATCAATAGTAAAGTAGTCAAAAATAGACACTTTTGTAGATTCATTTTACATTCTCCTTATAGATTTTATTTTTTTAATTACTTAAATTATAACTTTTAAATTAAAGATTTGTGATTTTTTTATTAAAAAATTTGTTAGAGTATCAATAGATTCCCTAAGAAAAGCTGTTGACACGATAAAATATAAAGTTATCATCGGGAGCGACGGGTCTCGAACCCGCGACCTCCTGCGTGACAGGCAGGCGTTCTAACCATCTGAACTACGCCCCCAAAGCCATTCTTTTAAAAGATTATAGTAGTTTTTAATTTATTTGTCAATTTCTTTAAATGAGTTTACGTGTTCTAGTATTTTTGAATCTCTTTTGCTAGATTTTTTGCTTAGCTTAATAATAGTCTCTTTGTTAGAAATTATTTCTAAGCTGTCCTTGGCCCTTGTTATTGCAGTATACATAAGCTCTTTTGTTAAAAAAGGGTTATTTTCTAATATTACTTTTATATGTTTGTATTCAGATCCTTGGCTTTTGTGTATTGTTGTGGCAAAACTGAATTCATAATTTGTTAGTAAATCTAAATTTATTTTTTTATATTTTTCATCTTTTCTTTGGAATAAAGCATAAAATTTAGAATTTTCATTAAAAATAACACCCCGTTCTCCATTAAATAATTTATTTTTATAGTCAGTTTTAGTTATCATTATTATTTGGCCAATAAAGCTTCCATAGGTCTTTTTTAGGTAAGTTTTTATTATTTCATTTAGTGTCTTAGTTCCAAATTTGCCAAAATTTTTTGAACTTAAAATTATATTTTCAAGTAAAGTTTCAAGTATTATTTCAATTTTTGATTCTTTTAGCAATTTAAGATTAAAAGTGGGTATTTTTTTATATAAATTGTTTGTATATTCTATTAGATCTTTTTTTAAGTTTATTTTTTCTATTTCTTTCAGTTGAATATTTTTATTGTCATTAATGTATTTGCAAATCAAAGTGCTATCTTCTTTGTATATTGCTTTTGAGAGCAAATTTATTTCTTTGTTGCTTCTGAAATTTTCTTTAAGTTCTTCTACATTATCGTTATTTATTTGTTTTATTCCTAAAAGACTTGAATATACATTTCCTTCGTTTACTGATGGGAGTTGATTTTTATCTCCTACCATTATTAACTTAGTGGTTATTGGAGTTGCTTTTAGTAGTTTTAAAAAAGTATATGCGTCTACCATTGAAGCTTCGTCAATTATTATTACGTCAAAATTTAATTGATTTTCTTCATCATATAAATTTTTTTTATTTATAAATTTGATTCCCAATAGTTTTTGGATTGTATTGCATTCTATTTCTAAATTTTTGAATGAATAGTCTATACTTGTTTGCAGTCTTAGGCTGGCTTTTCCTGTGGGGGCTGCAATTGCTACTAATCTTTTTTTTTTATTGTTTAATGTTTTGTTAATTGCTTTTAAGATATAGTTAATAGTTGTAGTTTTGCCTGTTCCGGGGCCTCCGCTTAATAGAAAGAAGTTGCTTTTTAATGCCTTTCTCACTGATGTAATTTGCTCTTTATTTAAATTATTGATATTTAAAGTTGATATTATATTTTGTATTTTATTGTCATTTAATTCATTTTTATGGTTTTCTAATCTTTTTATAATTTGTTTTATTAACTCTTCTTCTTCTCTGTAGTTTTTTTGAGTATAAATGTAGATATTGTTTTCCAAAATTAGGGGAGTTGTAATTTTAAGCTTATTGTTAAATTCCATTAGTATGTTGTTTTTTTTTAAAAGCAAAACCATATTCTTAATAGTTTCTGGATTTCCAAATGTTTCTAACTCTTTTAGCATTTTTATTAATTTGTTGTAACTTTTATTGGTTTTTTCTAGGTTGTCTTTTGTAAATATTATTGTATTTTGAATATCTTTTGCTAATAGATTTATATCAGCTCTTAGGTGGCCTTTATCAAAATAGTTAAATAAAAATATTAAAAATATTGCAATATTTTCATTGTTTGTGAACTTTGCAAGTGTTTGTGCTTTATAACAATTTTTTTTATTGATATTTAAAAGTTCAATTATTTCATAAAGCTTAAGTTCAGGGGTTAAGAATTTTTTGCTTTTATCTTTTAAAAATTCTCTTAATACTAAAAAATCTCTCATAATTGTCTTTTAATGCTTAATTCTAAGATGATTTTATCTAAATCTACGTCGTTAAATTTTGGAAGATTAAAATAAATGCCATTTTCAAATTTTGAATTTAAGCATTCAATATTGTCTTTAAATGCTCTTGTAAAAAGATATATTATTCCACCAAATTTTTGATTATATTCTCTTTTGTTTTTAAATAATATTTTTTTTATTCCAAGAGCATATATTTTATATTGCAAATCATAATATTCCTTTTTTATTGTGTTTTCTAAATTTGTTATAGTATAATCATCCGTATCTTTTCCAAGATAATTTGTTTTGTAATCCAGGATATATATTTTATTATTAGCTTTAAATATGAGATCTACTATTCCTTTTAAATATCCATCACTTAGTTTTATGTGAAGATCTTCAAAGTGTTTGTCAAAAAGATGTTTTTGGTTTTGAAATTCAGAATTTATTTTTATTAAAAATTCCATTTCTTTTTGTAATTCTTCAATATCACATAGTCGAGTATTAATTGCTCTTATATTATAGGTTAGTATGTTATAAATCATTTTAGTTAATGAATTTTGTATCTCTATTGTATTGAGATTTGAGTTAATTTTTTGTATTTGTTTTTCAATAATTCCAATGTTATTTTTTTTAAAATTATCAAATGTATCTTTTGCTGTGCTAAAGACTATTTCTTCCATAGCGGCATGTAAAATGTTCCCGCTGTCTTTTCCTTTAGGCAAAGTCTCTTCTAATCCGGGCTCGTAATCAAGATCTGTTTCTTTTTCGTAGTTAATATTTTTAAAATCATAGTTTTCATAAAATGCCTTATGATGGGCTTGTGCTGTTAAGCTTGAAAAACTAGATGTATATTCTTTTTTAAACATGTTTTTAATTATTGGTTTTGGCGGAATTAATTTTGTATTTACATTTGTAATGCCTTTTCTTTTATTAAATCTCTTTTGACCAATAAATTCATATATGTTAAAGTCTTGTTTAATATCATCGATAGTAAAGATTTTTGCTATTTCTAATAATTTGCTAGTTATGCTATTTGTTTTTGTAATAAAAAGAGTAAATTTAGCTCTTGTTGCTCCCACATAAAATATATTTTTTTCTTCGCTTAGTATTTTTAGTCTTGCATATTTTTTATTTTCTTCCAATTTAAAAAAATCATATTCAATGTTGCCGTCTTTATAAAATTTGTAAAATTGATTTTTTTTTGAAAGAAAATTGCTATTTTCTATTGGAGTTGTATTGATTAAAAATACAATATTCATGCTAAGCCCTTTTGATTTGTGAATTGTCATGAGTTCTATAGATTCATTATCATTGTTTATGCCGTTGGGTTTTTCTTCTATTTCTTCAGGCTCTTCGTTTGTTATTAAGCTTTCTAAAGTAGAGATTAGAGATTGTATGTTTTGTTCTTTATGATATATTTTAGAGATTGTCTCAAGTGTTGTTTCATAGATTTTTAAATTTTCAAGCTTACCTTCTTTAATAAGAAGACCTTTGTAATTTATTTTATTTTTTGCCCATTCAATAATTTTTTGATCTTTGGTGATATTTGCAATTTTGATCCACAAGTTTTTTTCGAATGTGATTTTGTTAATTGCATTTATTAATGTTATTTCATTTTTTTCAAGCAAAGCTGTTATATTTTCAATAAATTCTTCTATAAGGTGAATTTTGTCTTGTTTGATTAAAATTCTTTGCAAATTCCACGGCACATTTAGTATTTTACTGCTTAGAATATAGTTTAGGGTTTTAAAACTTTGTTTTCGGTCTAAGCATTTAATAATATAGAAAATTTCGCTAAATTCTTTGGTTTTTAAAAATTTTTCTTGAGTTTTGTTTGTTTGGATTTGCTCTTTTTTTAATGCTTTATCTATTAAATTGATTTCATTTTTTCCTCTGCAAAGTACTTTAATGTCTTGCATTTCAATATTTCTAATTTTATCATTCTGAGCAATTTTTCCATATGC
Organism: Borreliella bissettiae DN127; assembly: GCF_000222305.1. Taxonomy (GTDB): domain Bacteria; phylum Spirochaetota; class Spirochaetia; order Borreliales; family Borreliaceae; genus Borreliella; species Borreliella carolinensis. The sequence goes on from NC_015921.1 coordinate 664,499, forward strand.
AAGCAAATATTTTATTGTTAATGCTGTTTTTTGGTAAATGTCTTCTTCGAGTTCTGTATTTGTGGTTATTATATTGATTCCTTCTATTTCTTGTCCGTTGATGAAAATTTTATTATTGTCGTTTTTTTGATTTGGAATTGAATTAGTAAATTCAATTTTTTCAATGTCATCAGCTATTGCATTATTGTATATATTATTAAAAATTTTATTTAAAGGCTCTATGAGTTTTTTGCTTGATCTGTGATTTATTTTTAGTACAATTCTAGCGTCTGCGTTGATTTTATTTTTTATTTCTTTGTTATAAAATGAAATGTCTGCTTTTCTAAAGGAATATATTATCTGTTTTGGATCGGCTATGAATATTAATTTTATTCCTGCTGTTTTTAATATTTTAAATATCTCAATTTGTATTAAGCTTAAATCTTGTGCCTCATCAATTAAAATGATTTTGTATCGATTTTTGATTGCATTTAGAAGTTTTTTGTCTGCTGATTTTAAGTGATTTTTTAAATTTGAAATTATGGAATTTTGATCTATTGTGCTTGTTAATTTAATAGTTTTTTCTAGTTCTTCTTCTATATACTTTAGTATTTTGTATTCAACTTTTAAAACAACATATTGCTTTAAATTGTTTCTATTTTTATTTCTATTGTCTTCTGATTTATATTTTTCGTGTTTAATATTAATTCCTAAGCAGATTAAATCATTTTTAATCTTAAGTTCTTTAGGTGATAATTTAGAATTTTTTTTAGTTTCTTTTTCTAGTAGAGTTGAAAAAAATTTATTTTTCATTAATGTTTCTGATATTTTGAATATGTCGTTTTCTTTAGAGTATTCTATTTCAAGTTTACCAGTTTGAATATGTTTATTATAAAAGCTTAATATTTCATCTTTTGTCATTTTATCCAAATCTTCTATTATTTTGTTGTAATCTTTGATCAGCTCTTCCTTTTTAAGAAGAATGCTTTCAAATGCCGTTTGGGTTTTAAGCCAATCCCCAAGCTCTTGAGTTGTATCTCTTTCGTAAGCTTTTTTTATTTTTAAAACAATCTCTTCTGTTTTTTTAGCATCAGATTTAAATACTTTAAGTTCGTAGTCTTTAATATCAAGAGCTTGAATCAAGCTATCTGATTTTCTTAAAAAGTCGTAAACTATTTCATCTATTTCTTTTGAAAATTTTTCTTTAGGTTTATACTTGGAATAATTTTCTGTTTCAATTTGAAAATTATTTAAGGCATGTAATGCAAATTTATTGATTGTTGATATAAAGAGTTTTTTTGACTGCTCATAAGCTTCTTTTAAAATTTCATTTGTTTTTGAGTTAAGGTAAGTATTTTCTATTACTTTTAGTATTCTTGTGTGCATTTCTTCTGTGGCTTTTTTTGTAAAAGTTAATACCAAGATTTCATTTATGGAGTATAGCTTGGTTTTTATTAAATTTATAACCACATTTTCAAGTATGTGGGTTTTACCAGTGCCTGCCGATGCTTCTATTAATATTGTTGTGTTATTTTTAATTTTTTCTAGGATTTTGTCCATGGATTTTAATTTTTTGTCCTTACAAATTTAATGTAAAATTTTTCTATCAATGTTAGTAAATTTTCGTCTAACTTGAAATCATGAGTGTCTTTAAATCTGTTATAGTAATCGCAGAGTGTTATTTCGCTAGTTTTTAAGAATCTCTCGTGTGCTTTGCTTGTGAAATAAACTTTGGGAGGATTTTTTATCTGCATTTTTATGAAATTTTTAAAACAATTTGAAAAATTATTTTGATTTATTTTTGTTAAAATTTTAATTATCAAGCTTTGGTAAATTGGAGTTGGATAGCTTGATATGTATGCAAATTGCATAAGCATATTTTCAATGTCTTCAATTAATATTTCTTTGTGATGATAACAGATAGTTGTTTTTGCTGTTAAGCTTTCAAGATCAATTTTTATTTCCGTTAATGAATTGAAATTTTGTATTTCTTTTTTTATTAGCAGTCCTGTTATATATAAATCTATTTCATTTTTTATTTTATCCGGGATACTGCGACAGTCTTTTTTTACAAAATTTAAATAAAAATAATCGTTTTCGACTTTATATACATTCTCAATATCTTTTTTTAATTCAAATTCTATATTTTTTTTTTGAAAATTTAGTTTTATTTTTTTACAAAATTTAATTTTGCTTTTTGTCATTGCTGAAAGCTTAAAAAAGCTTTCAGTAGCATTAAATTTTAATTTATTTATTCTTTTTAAGATTTCATTTACAGTCGTTTTTTGATCTATGTTGAAAGGAATGCTTCCTTGTTGTATTTCATATCTAATGTGGTTTTTGATAATTTCTATTGCTATTTTTATATTATCTTTTTTTCCCATTATGTATTCATGAAGTAGTGTTGAATTTTTTATAAGTCTGTAAATAATTTCAATAACACTGAAAATTTGTTCTTCTTGTTTTTCTTTGATTTCATTTTCTAATCTTATGTCTTGTATTTTCACGTTTAAAGTTTTTTCATAAAAATGTTTGTAAGGGTTAGAAAGGGCGTTTTTTAATTCGTATAAATTTAGCTTAATTGGGCTTTCTAGTTTGATTTTATTTTGCTTGAACTTAATCGATTTAGAATTTTGTAGTATTTTTGCAATATTGAAGGCTTCTGGATCATAGTTTATTAAATAATTTTCTTTTGCATCTTTAAAATATGCTAGGTCGTGATTTTCATTTGGATGTTTTTCTATTTTAAAATTTTTTTCATACTTTTGTATGTGTTCAAGTATTTTGTTGATTGTTTTTGATGTATTAATTTCTGGGCTTAAGGTGTCTTGAAATGAGCAGTAAAGGTAAAATTTTTCTGATGTTGCAAAAATCAAATTAAAAAGAGCTGTTATTGTCTCTTTTTCAGTGTTTTCATGTTCATAGTATTCATTTAATAAATTCATATTATCATAATTTATATTGGAGTTGAATTTTTGAAATCCCAAAAAATGAATTTCTTTTTTTTGAAGATATTCTAGTTCTTTGTAATTGGCAATCAATATTCCATTTTTTTTATACATTACTCCGTATTTTTCTTTTTCAATACTTTCTTCAAGCATAATCTTAAAAAGGTAAAATTCAATTTTTATTTCATTAATTTCTTGTAAATAGTTTTTGTAAAGATTGTCATTTAAATCTCTGGGAAAATTTTTAAAGGATTTTATTTTATTTTGCAAATATTCATCGGTTGTATTAAATTCTTCAAGATAAATATATTTTTGAATAAAAATTTCTATGATTTCTGCCCATTCATATACTTTATATGCCTTATTTTTAAAATAGTTTATATCTTCGTACAAACTTTTTACTATTGTTATAAGTTTCATTATTGATTCTTGATCTTGAAATCTTGTGCTTTCTTTTTGAGTTTCTTCTTCGTATTTTTCGTCAAATATTTCAGACATTAAAAATCGATTAAATCCATCTTCCCAAGAGTTTAAAAAGTTTTGATCATAGTTTAAATTTTCTTTGTGGGTGTTGTTTGCGCCAAAACTAATGTTCATTGCATCGCTAAATTCTATTAAATAGTTTAATTCAGATGTTGATATATTAAATTTTTTCATTACTTTGTTGTTGCTTAGCAGATCAAATACTTCTTTTCTACTGAAATTGCTAATTGTTCCGGTTTTTGATATGAAAAGATCCATTAGCCTTTTTAAGGCTATTATGCTTTCTCCTCTTGACAAATTGTTATAACATAGAACGCTGTATTCGATTTCATATTTATTTAGGCACTCTTCTATATATGGCAAATATTCATTAAATTTTTCTTGCAAACAAGTTATTGCTATGTCGCTTAATTTCAGGTTATTTTGTTGCATTGAGTGTATTATTTGATTTGTCAAAATTTCTACTTCGCGTTTTTGATTTTTAGCTTCTATTATTTTAAAGCTATCGTCTAATTTTGAAATTGGAGTTTTTGCCATGATATTATTTTTAATGCTTGTTAAAAAATTTTTACCTTTAAATAATTCAATGTCTACTTTTTCTAAAGCCTGATATTTTATTGGGTTGATTTTTGTTTTTGTTAACAACAATTCTTCAACAAGGGCAGATTCATAGTTGAGCAAATCTTCAAAAATTAACACATGCACTTCAAAATCAAAAATTTTTTCTAAAGAGTTAAGAATTTTTTTCTCAATCTCTCTGTTATTGCCAATAAATATTATTTTTTTAATTTCAATTTTTATATTTTTTGTTGGGTTTTCCTGAATTATTTTTTTATGTAAGTTTAAAATATTTTTTTGCTTTTCAAAGAGTTTTTTAAACAATTCTTTTTGCATATTCTCGTAGGGCTTTAAATTTTCTTCTTGGAATAAAAATCCATTGTCTTCCCAGGTTTCAATTAATTTTGAAAATTTTGAGTAATAATGGTGGAATAAATCTATTATTTTTGATGCAAAAAAGTATCTATTCTTTATTGATTTGAAATCTTTTATGTATTTTAGTTTTTCGGTTTTCAATATGTTATATAAAATGAATTTTTCTGTTTCCAAGTAAAATGAGAAAGTGTTCTCTTTTATGTATTTTTTTATATTAGGATTTTTTAAAGAAATTTCATATATGCTTTTTATAGCATTTTTTTTAATATTTAGATTATAAGAAATCCCATTTAGTTTTGCTATAGTTTTTTTAATTTCTTCTCTTAAGAGATCATTTTTTACTATGATGAGTGTTTCTTTTTTAAAAATATTGTCGTTTTGAGTTAGTTCTTTGATTTTATTATAAATTTTATTTACTTCGTTAGTTTTGTATATATGCATATATTAATTGTTTTTGATATCTTTTATGAGCTTGTTTTTTAACTTTTTTAAGTTTTTACTGATACTTACTTTATATATGTGGGGATTAATTATTCTTCTGTACGTATGTTCAAGTTTGCTTAAGTCAAGCTTGGTTTTATTTCTAATATTGTTTAAGCTAGGCTCATAGCCTTTGCAAAGTTTTCCATTTTCTAAGACCGTGTGAATTAGAAATTCAAAATCGTCATATTGTTTGATGATTTTGAAAATGTTGTCTTGTATTGGATGAAAAACGGTAAATTCTTTTCTTGAATCTAGATGGTCTTTGATTTTATCTTTTTCTTCTTTTAGAAAGATAAAATCAAGGATCATCTGGCCATTTAAATAGATTCTTGCAACTTCTTTTTGCCCAGGCAATGTGGATTTTTCTGTGTTATTTGATATTTTTATTTTTGGTATAAATTTCCCATTTTTTTCTATAGAGATCATTTTGTATACCCCTGAAAGGTTTGGATCTCCTTTTGCTGTAACTAAATTTGTTCCAACGCCCCAAATATCAATTGGAGCATTTATTGAATTTAAGTACATGATAATATTTTCGTCAAGTTCATTAGATGCAATAATTTTTACATGATTTAATCCATTTTGGTTTAATTCTTTTCTTGCGGCTTTACTTAAATATTCAAGATCTCCGCTGTCAATTCTTATTGAAAAATTATTTTCCTCTTCTTGTTTTAATTCTTTAAATATTTTGATGGCATTTTTTAATCCGCTGTTAAGCGTGTCATAAGTATCGATTAGTAAACTTACTTTGTTTGGATATGTTTTTGCATATTCTCTGAATGCTTGTTCTTCGGTTTCAAAGCTCATTACCCAACTATGAGCCATTGTTCCTGTGACTGGTATATTGTATTTATATCCAGCAAGCATATTACTTGTGAAGTCTGCTCCCCCTATGTAGGCGGCCTTGCTGGCAGAAAGTGCTCCATTTATTCCTTGTGCCCTTCTTAGCCCAAGTTCTGCTAAAATTTTTGCACCAGATTCTTTTATTCTAGCGGTTTTTGTTGCTATCAAACTTTCAAAGTTTATTATATTTAAAACTAGTCCTTCTATTAATAATAATTCTATTAAGTGCCCTTCAATCACAACTACTGGGGTATAGGGGAAAACTAGGCGACCTTCTTGTATTGAGTTTATTTTTACGTTTAGTTTGAATTCTTTTAGAAAGTTTAAAAATCGTTTATCTAACATATTAAATCTTTTTAAATATTCAAGCTCATTTTCTCCAAAACGAATATTTTTTAATTCATTAATTAATGTGTGCATTCCAGCTAAAACAATGTATCCATTTTTAAACGGTGTTTTTCTGAAAAATACTTCAAATTTTGCTTTAGGATTAATGCCTTTTGTAAAATAAGCATTCATCATTGAAATTTCATAAAAATCTGTAAATAGTGATAGATTTTTCATTCTCCTTATTATATACTAGTTTTGTTTATAAAAAAATGATATTTAATTTGAGCTTAACTTTTATTGTTGATATTTGTATATCTGGTTTTTCAAAATATAATAAATTGGCCAGATTGGACTAAATTCTATGAAAGAAAAAAGTGTTTCTAATTTTGATATTGTAATTTTTGGAGTTACCGGGAATTTGTCTAGAAAAAAGCTTATTCCTTCGCTGTTTAATTTATTTAAAAATAAATGTATTAGCAATTTTAGGGTTATTGGTTTTTCTCGTAAAATTTTTACAGATAAAGAATTTAGATTGTATATTAAAGATTCTTTATGGCAGGAAGAGACCGATTCGTTGATTGAGATTTTTTTAAATTTTTTTGTTTATGTATTTGGTGATTTTAATGAAAAGGAGCCCTATAAAAATTTATTTAAATTTTTAGATAAAAATAGAGAAACGATATATTATCTTTCGACGTCTCCTACATTTTATGGACCTATAATTAATCATTTGAAAAGGTGTTTTTTAAGCGAAAGATTGACTTTGTCAAAAATAGTTCTTGAGAAGCCTTTTGGTTCTAGTCTTGAAACAGCAAAAAAATTAAATAGCTTGCTTTATTCTGCTTTTAAAGAAGATCAAATCTACAGAATAGATCACTATTTAGGCAAAGAGACGGTTCAAAATATTTTTACATTTAGATTCGGCAATTCTATTTTTGAAAATATTTGGAATAATCGTTATGTGGATTTTGTTCAGATTACGGTAGCAGAAGAATTAGGGCTTGATGGAAGAGTAGAGTATTACGATTCTGTTGGAGCTTTGAAAGATATGGTTCAAAATCATATTTTACAATTGTTAAGCCTTGTTGCAATGGAGTCTCCTATTAAATTTGATTCTCAGTTTATTCATGATGAAAAAGTAAAAGTTTTAAAAAGCTTGAGGAAAATTAGCAAAGAGGATATTAAGAATTGCATTGTTAAGGGTCAATATATAGGTTCAAAAGTTCAAGGGGTTTTTAAAAAAGGCTATAAAGATGAAACAGAATTTTTGGGAAATTCAAATACTGAAACTTATTTAGCTATGAAAGTGTTTATTAATAATTGGCGTTGGTCCGGTGTTCCTTTTTATCTTAGAACTGGCAAAGGTCTTGCTAGGAAATTTTCAGAAATATATATTCAATTTAAAAAACCAAGCTTTACCCTTTTTAACAATAGTTCTGTTGATTTTTCCAATGCTTTAATATTTAGAATTCAGCCAAGGGATGGAATTGAGATTAAATTCAATACTAAGAAGCCCGGATATAATTATGAAATTCAAACTGCTAATATGGAATTTTCATATCATGGAACATTCAAAAGATTGTTTGATGAGGCTTATGAGCGTTTATTGTTAGACGCTTTTTTAGGGGATGGCACTTTGTATGCAACAAGTGATGAGATTGAAAGCTCTTGGGAATTTGTTTCAGATATTTCAAATAAATGGGTAGATATTGAAATTTGTAATTATTTTTATGGCTCTGAAGGGCCAAAAGAGATAGACTCTATTTTAGAAAAAGATCATTTTTGGCGCAAAATTTAATTTTCTAGTTTTTTAAAAGATTTTAAAAGATATTTTATAAATGAGATAAATGAGATAAAATTCTTTATATAATTTATTCCCATTCCTTTTTAGCATTTGCTTTATTTATAATGAGTTTTCTTAGATTTTTATTTCTTGCGACTTAGTAGTAAAGTTTTTGATAAATTTTATTTTTCTTTTTAAATATTTTAAGAGAATTGGGGATTTTTATTCTTGATTTGATTGCAAATTTATGCATCGGTTAATAATTTGCTGTATCATTTAAAAATATAGGTAATCTTTTTTATAAAAACGGTGCTTATATTTAAAGGATGTATATGGAAAATATTGAAGTAAGAGGGCAGCCAAATTTTCTTGGGCTTATTCCTTTTTTTGTTTTTATTATTATCTATTTAGGCACGGGGATTTATTTAGGAGTTGTTGGTGTAGAAATGGCCTTTTACCAGCTGCCGGCCAGTGTTGCAATGTTTTTGGCTTCCATTGTTTGTTTTTTGGTGTTTAAAGGAAAATTTTCCGATAAAATTCACATATTTATTAAAGGGGCTGCTCAGTACGATATTATACTGATGTGTCTTATTTTTATGTTTTCGGGAGCTTTCTCTTCTCTTTGCAAAGAAATGGGCTGTGTTGAAACTGTAGCAAATTTGGGAATTAAATATATTAATCCCAATTGGATTGTTTCTGGTATATTTTTTGTAACCTGCTTTCTCTCTTTTTCTGCTGGTACTTCTGTTGGATCTATTGTTGCAATTGCTCCTATTGCTTTTAATATTGCTGTTAAAAGTGGCATTAATCCGAATTTAATAGCAGCATCTGTAATGTGTGGGGCTATGTTTGGAGACAATCTTTCTTTAATATCAGATACAACGATTGTTTCTAGTCGGACTCAAGGTAGCAATATCTTGGATGTTTTTATTAGTAGCAGTTTTTATGCTTTTCCATCTGCTATACTAACTTTTTTTTCTTTTTTCTTTCTTTCTGAGAATTTGCCCAATACCACAAATTTTTTACATGAAAGTTCAATAGATTTGGTGAAAACTGTGCCTTATTTAATGATTATATTTTTTTCTTTGGCCGGAATGAATGTTTTTATAGTTCTTTTTTTAGGTATTTTTTCTATATGTCTTATTAGCATTTTTTATGGCAATTTATACTTTCTAGATGTAATGAAAAACATTAATAAAGGATTTTTAAATATGGCAGATTTAATTTTTCTCTCAATTTTAACAGGGGGAGTTTCTTTTGCTGTTATTCATAATGGAGGCTTTAAATGGCTACTTATTAAATTAAAATCTTTGATTAGAGGAAAAAGTTCAGCGGAATTTTCTATTGGGGCTTTTGTTTCAATAGTTGATGTTTTTCTTGCTAATAATACAATTGCCATACTTATTTGCGGCAAAGTGGCAAAAAAGATAGCTTTTGAAAATAACATCAGTGTTCAAAGAAGTGCTTCTATTTTAGATATGTTCTCTTGTATTTTCCAAGGCATTATTCCTTATGGTGCTCAAATGATTATTTTAGTAAACTTTTCAAATGGACTTGTGTCGCCAATTAGTGTTTTGCCATTTTTGGTTTATTTTGGATTTTTATTGTTTTTTGTTATTTTATCTATTTTGGGGCTTGATATAAAAAAAGTTTTTTTATTTTTTAAAAAAAAATAAAAATTTTAAGATTTGCATTGTTCAATTTTTTTGATTTTATTTAGAATAAATTGTTCTTAATTATGTGATTTAGGAGGTTAAAATTGGAAAGAGATTTGAAATTGGAAAGTGAAACTAATGTGGTTCCAAATTTTTGGGGACTTATGCCTTTTTTTCTTTTTATAGGGGTTTATATTGGCACAGGACTTGTTCTTTATTTTAATGGTGTAGAAAAAGCATTTTATCAAATGCCCCCTGTAGTTGCTATGTTTATTGCTATTGTTTTGACATTTATTATTTTTAGGGGATCTTTTTTAGCAAAAATGAATAAATTCATTGAAGGGTGCGCTCAACAAGATGTTATTTTTATATCTTTAATATTTATGTTATCCGGTGCTTTTTCCGCTGTTTGTAAAGAAATAGGAAGCGTTGATGCTGTAGTAAATATTGGCCTTAAATATGTCCCATTGAATTTGCTAGTATGCGGCATTTTTTTAATTACTCTTTTTTTATCTTTTTCTACTGGAAGTTTTATGGGGACTGTTGTTGCTGTTGCTCCTATTGCCCTGGAACTTGCAGATAAGGTAAATATTCCTCTTCCATTGATTGCTGGGACTATTCTTAGCGCTGGTGCATTTGGGGACAATATGTCTTTAATATCAGATACCCCGATTATTTCAAGTCATACTCAAAAAGTTAATATTGTTGATGTTTTTAAAAATGGAGCTTTTTATACGTTTCCAGCAGCAATTTTAGCAAGTATTACTTTTGCATTTTTAGGCTCTTATTATTGCAAGGTCGATAGTTTTATTATTGAGCCTGGTGAGATAAATTTTTTTAAAATTATTCCATATATTTTTGTTATGGCTGTTGCAATTTCAGGCTTTGATGTATTTTTAGCCTTGTTTTTGGGTATTGTTGTTGCTGGTATTATTGGAATTTATTACGCAGATGTTACTTTTTTGTTGCTGGCTAAAAAAATCAATGAAGGATTTTTAGGCCTAGGAGAAATGTTTATTCTTGTTATTTCTACAGGTGGAATTTCTTATATGACAATTAAGTATGGGGGGTTTGATTGGTTGCTTTTAAAATTGCAAAAAATGTCAAAGTCTAAGAGAACTTCGGAATTTGTCATTGTTGTTTTGGTTGGCATTTTGACCATGTTTCTTGCAAATAATGGACTTGCTATTTTAATGAGTGGTTCTGTTGTAAGATCAATAACTAAGGATAATAATTTAAACTCAAATCGTATTGCGGCTTTACTTTGTATGTCTTCGTGCTTTTTTTTAAGTATTTTGCCTCATAGTATGCATGTTATAGCTCTTATAGATTTTACAAAAGGTAAGCTTTCTCCTTTTGACATTTTTCCATTTTTAATTTATCAAGGATTTTTGGTATTATTGATTGCTTTGTCTATAATTGGGCTTGATATAAAGTTAGTATTTAAATCTTTTTTAAAAAATAGTCGCGAAACTTAAAAGCTTTAAATTTTAAAGCTTTTAAGTTTTTTTGAATTTAAATATTTAAGAAGATAGATTTAAATATATTTTAAGGATTTCTTCTTTTATTTTTTTAGGTATTTTTTTAAAAATTTCAAATTTGGAAAAATCTTTTGGTATAAATTTTTCTTCTAAATATAATTTCATTTCGGGGTTATTTTTTGCTTCTTCTTCTATTCTTTTTATTACGTTTTTGTTTGGAGAATTATATCTAGTTTCTTTGAAATTTTTGTAAGATGGCTCATTTTCGTATAAAAAGTTTATAAACTTGTAAGCCAAGTTTTTGTTTGGAGCATCAATAGGAATTACAAATGCATCTATCCATAAATTGGTATTTTCTGGGGCATAAAAATCTAAATTTTTGTCTTTTAGCATAGCGCTTTGTGCTTCGCCGCTCCATGTGAGTTGAATAGATGCTTCTCCATTTAGCATTAATGATTTTGCAGGTACATCTGAGAAATATCCGATTAATAGTGGATTTTGGATTTTTAAAAGTTCCCCAGCTTCTTTGATTTTATCTGCATCATATTCATTTATTGAGTATCCAAGTTTTTTTAAAGCAACCCCAATATTGTCTTTAGGGGAATCTAGCATTGTAATTTCTTTTTTATATTTTTTATTAAACAATATGTCAAAACCTTGCATGTCATTTAAATCTATTTTAGTTTTATTGTAAAGTATGCCCATTAATCCCCAGTAGGCTGGTACTGAATAAAGATTACCAGGATCATGTTCTAAATTTGTAAGATTTTGAGTAATATTTTTTGTTACATTTGGCAATTTTGAGTAGTCTAATTTTTCAATTTTGCCTTCATCGATTAATTCTTGGATTAAGTATTCTGATGGGACTATTATATCGTAGTAATTATTTGTGTTGTTAAATTTAGCCATCATTTCTTCATTGTTGTGAAAGATTTCATAATTAATTTTTATATTGTTTTCCTTTTCAAATTGATCTAATAAAGTCTCGTCAATATATTCTGCCCAATTAAATACGTTTAAAGTTATTGTGTCTTTGTTAGTACAAGCAAAAGTTGTAAGAATTGCTATTAATATAAAAATTTTTTTCATAAGTACTCCTTTTTCATTTTAAAGCTCAGCATCTGTTGTTAATTTTTTAATTCCTATAAATTTATTAATAATAAACAAAAGGCTCAATATTGTAAAAAACAATATTGCAGAAATAGCATTTATTACGGGCTTGATGCCTCTTTTTGTTAGCGAGTTTATTAGGATAGATAAATTATTAAATCCTTGCCCAGTAGTGAAAAATGATATTAAAAAATCATCTATTGATAATGTGAAGGCAATAAGAGCTCCGGTTGCTATGCTCCCGACGATTTCTGGATAAATTATATTGAAGAATATCTGAATTTCTGAGGCCCCAAGATCTTTGGCAGCATCAATAATATTGTTGGGAAGAGAATATAATTTGGGCAAAATTATTATTACTACGTATGGTGTTGAAAAAATTATATGTGATATTAGCATTGTGGAAAATCCCAACTGCATTTTTATTGCAGAATAAAATGTCATTAAGCTTATTCCTGTTACGATGTCGGGATTAATTATTGTTATTTTATTTGCCGATAATAATATTGTTTTCAATTTTTTGTTTTCTGATTTATAAATTGCATAAGCACCAATAATTCCAATAACAACAGAGGTCAAAGATGAGATTGTAGCTATTAAAATGGTGTTAAATATTGCGGATTTGATTTGACTTGAGGCAAAAATTTCTTTATACCATTTTAGACTAAATCCTTGCCATATAAATCCACTGTCACCAGAGTTAAAAGAATAAATTATTAAGATTATTATTGGAAGGTAAATAAAGCTGAGTATTAGAAATAAGAAAATGTTTTTAAGGGCCCTAAACATATTTTACTCTCCATTATTTTTTCGCATTAATTTTATTATTATTAAATTAAAAATTAATATTACTAACATTAAAATAAATGAAATTGCAGATCCAGTATTCCAGTCTTCTATAAAGAGAAACTGTTTGCTTATTAGATTTCCTATTAAAATTTGTTTAGAGCCTCCTAGCAAATCTGAAATGATAAATACTGTAATTGAAGGAATAAATACCATAATTATTCCTGTTGCCAGATAAGAGAGCGTTAGAGGTATTTTTATATAAAGTAATATTTGCCACATTCTTGCCCCAAGATCTTGAGCTGCTTCAATGCATTCTGGTTTAATTTTTAAAAGTCCTGTGTATATTGGCAAGATCATGAAAGGTAAAAAATTGTATACCATGCCTATTGTAACAGCCTGTTCATTATAAAGAAGATCTAAAGTTCCAAATCCGATCTTTTCAAATAAGTTGTTTATGAATCCGTTTTTTCCAAGTATTCTCATCCAGGCATAAGTTCTAAGCAATGTATTTATCCACATGGGAAGTATTATCATGATTATTAATTTGTTTTGAGCGCTTTTTTTTGATAATGAAATTAGCCAGGCGGCAGGATAGCCTATTAAAATGCAAAAAATTGTTGCTATTGTTGCGAGTTTTAGACTTCTTGAAAAGATACTAAGATAACTTGGATTTAAAAGCTCAATAAAATTATGGATTGTAAATTCGTGTTTTTCATTTAAAAATCCAAGCAATATTATTATCAGTAAGGGGAAAATACTAAATGTTAATAGGAATATAGAATATATGATTAATATCAATTTTTTCACAACCATTATTCCTTGTGCATAACATGAATGTCATCAGGTTCTAAGAATATGTCAACCTCTTCTCCAACTTTTGTAAGTCTTGTGCTTTGAACTATCCAATTTGTTTTTTGAATTTCTAGAGTCATTTCGTAATGAACCCCTTGAAAAATTGCTGATGTTATGGTTCCACTTAAATGACCTTTTCCTTTTGGAAGCAGTTTTATATCTTCTGGGCGTATTACAAGGTCAACTGCTTCTTCAGCTTCAAACCCCTTGTCAAGGCATTCAAATTCATGACCTAGCAGACTTACAACCAGTTCTTTTTTGTATGTTCCATCAAAAATATTACTTTCTCCGATAAAATCGGCTACAAACTTTGTTTTAGGCTCATTGTAAATTTCCTCAGGCGTTCCTACTTGTAAAATTATTCCTTCATTCATTACAACAATTCTATCGCTCATTGTTAATGCTTCTTCTTGATCATGAGTAACGTATATGAATGTGATTCCAAGTTGACGCTGTATTTTTTTTAATTCTTTTTGCATTTCTTGCCGCATTTTTAAATCAAGCGCAGAAAGTGGTTCATCTAGCAATAAAAGCTTAGGTTCCATTACTATTGCTCTTGCTATTGCAACTCTTTGTTTTTGCCCCCCTGATAGTTCGTTAATATTTCTGTATGCATATTTTGGCATTCCTATCAATGAAAGAGATGTTTTTACTTTTTCTTTGATTATATCTTTTGGTGTTTTTTTCATTCTAAGTCCAAATGAAATATTGTCAAAAACATTCATATGGGGGAAAAGTGCATAATTTTGAAATACAGTATTAATTTCTCTTTTGTTTGGATTGGTTTTAGATATTTCTTTAGAAAAGAAATAAATCTCTCCATTTTGTTGATTTAAAAAACCACCCAATATTTTTATTAATGTTGTTTTTCCACATCCGGATGGGCCTAGTAATGTGATAAACTCATTTTTTTTAATTTTTAAATTTATGTTATCTAAAGTTTTGTTTCCATTGTTATCATAATAATGACTTAGATTTTCAATCTCTAGGATATAATTATCCAACTAATTTCAACCTCCTTATGGCGGTATTAATACAAATCAAGATTATACTTAATATTATTATTTATGTAAATGCTTTTTTAAAAGGTATTATAATTCTTGTCAAGAATTATTTTGCCAAATTTGCCTTCTCTGAATTCTTTGATTAATATTTTTGATGCTTTCTCAAGGTTAAGCTCATTTTTTTTACCGATTAATTTTCTTGCTTTTGCAAAATTTTGTAGAATATCAAGTGAATTTTTATGATATATTTCGTATTTTTTTAGTAAAATGTTTTTATTATTTTGATCCATTATTTCAAGTAAATACAATGCAAGATCTATATTATCTACTATTTCATTTTTGATCATATCCAATATTGCAAGTTTTTTTGCAATCGATTGGTCTACTAGATTATGCCATAAAATTCCTGGCATATCAAAAAGATTGATTTCTTCATTTATTTTTACTATTTGTATATTTTTAGTATATCCAGGTTTATTAGCAACTTTTGCGCTCTTTTTGCCGGATAATAGATTTATTATTGAAGATTTTCCAACATTTGGAACTCCAATAATCAAAACCTTTATTTTTTCTTTATAATTTTTTATCTTTTTAACAATGGCCAATTTTTTAATAATATCTATTATTTGCTTACGCATTCCTTTTTTGTAAATATTGCTTATTATTACAGTATTGCCAAGATTTTCAAAATATTTTTTCCATTTTATAATTTCTGATATTTGAGCAATATCAGATTTGTGTAAAAGAATTATTTTAGCTTGATTTTTAATAATTTTTTCAGTTAATGGATTTTTACTGCTAAATGGAGCTCTAGCATCAAGTATTTCTAGCACAATATTAGCTTTTTGCAAATTATTCTTTATTAGATCTAAAGCTCTTTTCATGTGTCCAGGAAACCAGTTGATTTTATTTGTCATGCCTAAATTATAGCCTAATGTTTATTGGATAATAAATTATTTTTGTTTTTATGTTGCGAATTTATGTTAATTTTCTTTAAAAGAATTGTTTTTTTTAAAGAAAAAATATAATCTGTATTTGAGTTTTTATATTTTTTTTAAAAAATAAATTTTATAGGAGGTATAATTATTATTGCAAAAATCAAAAGAGGGTTAATAGTATCTTGCCAAGCTCTTGAGAACGAGCCTTTACACAGCAGTTTTATTATGTCTAAGATGGCTTTGGCAGCTAAAATAGGTGGAGCTATTGGAATAAGAGCCAACGGAGTTAATGATATTAGCCAGATTAAATTAGAAGTTGATTTGCCAATCATAGGTATCATTAAAAAAAAATATAATAATTGCGATGTATTTATTACTCCTACCATGAAAGAGATTGATGAGCTTTGTAATGAGGGGGTAGATATAATTGCCCTTGATGCCACTTTTAGGAATAGGCCCGATGGCGTACTACTTGATGATTTTTTTGAAAATATTAAAAAAAAATATCCAAAGCAGCTTTTGATGGCAGATATTTCTTCTTTAGATGAAGCTATTAATGCCGATAAATTGGGATTTGATTTTATTGGAACAACTTTGTATGGCTATACAAAAAGTACTAATGGTTTGAACATTGCAGACAATGATTTTAATTTTTTAAAAACTTTACTTAATTCTAATTTGAAAGCTACTTTAATAGTGGAGGGGAAAATAGATACCCCCCTGAAAGCTCAAAAATGCTTTGAAATGGGGGTTGATTTAGTAGTTGTGGGGGGTGCTATTACAAGGCCCGCTGAGATTACTAAAAAATTTGTAGAAAAAATAAATCAGATTAAAAAATAATTTTTAAACTTAGGGGTTAATTTATTTTTTATTTTAGGAGGGTTTTATGTTAAGGGGTTTTGAACAAGCTCAAAAATTTGGGCGTTCTTTTATGCTTCCTATTGCTATTTTGCCAGCAGCGGGGCTGCTTTTAGGAATTGGAGGTTCTCTTTCTAATCCAGAAACCGTTAGGACGTATTCTTTTTTGAATATATTTTTCTTACAATCAATTTTCAAAGTAATGAGCGCTTCAGGTTCTATTATTTTTTCAAATTTAGCACCAATATTTTCTATTGGAATTGCTGTTGGACTTGCCAAATCAGATAAAGGTACATCCGGAATTGCAGCATTTATTGGCTACCTTGTGATGAATGCTACTATTGGAGTTTTAATTGATGTATCAGGTAAAGCGGAGTCTTTTTCTAGTGGCGCTGTGGGTTTTGTTCTTGGTATTAAAACTTTAGAAACGGGAGTTTTTGGGGGGATTGTGGTTGGTATTTTGACTTATTATCTTCATTCTAGGTTTAACAAGGTTGATTTGCCCAAGGTCCTTGGATTTTTTTCCGGATCTAGATTTGTGCCGATTGTTGTTTCTTTTTCTAGTATTTTTCTTGCTGTTATTATGTTTCTTTTTTGGCCATTTGTACAAATTGGAATTAATAAAGTAGGAGGCTTAGTAGATTCAACCGGTTATATTGGAACACTTATTTATGGAGTTTTTTTAAGAATGCTTGGACCTTTTGGTCTTCATCATATATTTTATTTGCCATTTTGGACAACAGGCCTTGGGGGATCTGTTATTATTGATGGAAAATTGATCGAAGGGGCTCAAAATATCTTTTTTGCAGAACTTGCTGCTCAAGGTACAAATAGATTTTTTATTGGCACTAGTCGTTTTATGAGTGGACGACATATTACCATGATGTTTGGTTTGCCTGGAGCGGCACTTGCTCTATATCATACCGCAAATCGTGAGGAGAGAACAAAAGTTTTTGGTCTTTTGATGTCTTCGGCTCTAACATCATTTTTAACGGGCATAACAGAACCCCTTGAATTTTCTTTTCTTTTTGTAGCCCCTATTCTTTATGTTATTCATGCTACATTTGATGGATTTGCTTTTATGTTGGCGCATATTCTTCAAATTACAATAGGTCAGACGTTTTCTGGGGGGTTTATTGATTTTATTCTTTTTGGTGTTTTGCAGGGAAATTCAAGAACTAATTGGCTTTTGGTGCCAGTTGTAGGCATTGTTTGGTTTTTCCTTTACTACTTTACTTTTTTATTTTTAATAAAAAAGTTTGATTTTAAAACTCCTGGTAGAACGCAAGATGTAATTTCTGAAGAGCCTTCAAGCACTAAGAGTGAATTTGAGGAAAATTATGCTACTAAGGTTATTCTCGGGCTTGGTGGTGCTTCAAATATTGTTGAGCTTGATTGTTGTGCAACTAGGCTAAGAATTACAGTAAGAGATGTTTTTAAAGTTTCTGAAAAAATTTTAAAAAAAACGGGTTCTAAAGGAGTAATTATTAAAGGCAATGGGGTTCAGGTAGTTTACGGACCAGGCGTTAGTGTTCTTAAGAATGAAATAGAAGAATTACTAGAGGATTAATTTTTTAACAAGTAATAGCCTTAAGGCTAATTACTTGTTAATCTTGTTTATGAAATCAACTGCATACTTTGTAAAGTATGATGTATTTTGGGCACTTTTGTAGCTTTGGTTTCCAATAGGTACGTGTGCGTGAGAATTTTCAAGAAGTATAATAGGAATATCTTTTTTTTCACCCCCATAATTTTTTATAAATTCGTTTATTTTTATTGGGTCTACTGTATGATCATTGGGTGTGTGGGCTATTATTAAAGGTATTTTTATTTCATCGAAATTATATGAATTTAATAATGTGACAAGGCCCATCATTGCAATAACTGCATCCACATGTTGTACTTTTGAAGAGTGGCTATTTATACTCATATGTTCTTTTCGTTTATACTCTTTTGTTTCAAATTTATTGTAACCACCTGTTATAAGATATGCAATTTGTCTTCCCCAGGGATAGTAAACGATATTTGTTCTTTTGTCATAAGGGAATATGTTAGGAGAAATTAATACCACCGAGTTTATTTCATTTGGATAGTTTGCTAAGGCCCAGATGCTGGCAGCACCCCCATTAGAGGTCCCAATTAATATTAATTTATCACCTATTAATTTGCCAATGTTAATAGCCTCATCAATGTCTTTCAGCCAATCTTGGGTAGTTATTCCCCGAAATGCATTTTTATTGTTAATTCCGTGTCCTTTAAGTCTTGTAAAAAAAATATTTGCATTAAGAGCTTTTGCAATATTATTCGGAACCGGATAAATTTCATTTTTTGATGCTCCAAATCCATGAATATAGACCACAGAATATGAAGTTTTTTGGGCTTTTTCTTTATACCAGATTATTTCTTTTTTTGTATTGTTTTCTAAATTAAATTGCAATTCTTCTTTTAATAAGTAACTGTCAATTTCTTCTATGTTTTTAGGAATTGTTTTTTTTAAAAATTCATTTTTAAATTTTATTCTAGGACTAACTAATATTAAGAGCAATAAGAATATAAGTATAAAAATGATATTTTTTATATTCATAAAGTGATTCCCTTGTTCTCTGGTGGGATATTGTTGTTGTTATGGATATCTTTTTTGTAGCAATTATTGCAATGCCCTGAGTAAATTATTTCAATAGATTTTGTTTCCCAGTTTTCTCCAAGCTTGTCTTTCAAAATATCTTTAATATCGTCAAGTTGAATAGGGTGGACTTGATTGCATTTGTTGCATTTAAAGTGAGCTATTGTGGAAGCCAAGCTTAGATAAAATTTTGTTTCTTTTTGATCAGTAGTTTTTATGTCTTTTAGTATATTTCTTTCTTTTAGAATATTTAATGTGTTATATACTGTTGCTTTTGACAGGCTTGGAATTTCTTTTATAAGTTTATTATAAACTTCTTTTGCTGTAAAGTATTCTTTTGGGTTTGATGCTATGTAGAGAATGATTCTGTTTCTCGAATGAGATGCTTTCATTCCTAATTCTGATGTTAAATTTTTCAATAATACAGGATCGTTTGTAATACCGACTTTTTCCAATGCGGAATGGACGTCTATTATGTTATCGTTCATATTATTATACCTTTTTGTTTAAATTAAAGATTAAATACTTTTTATGTTTTTCTTAAGATAATTTTATACCCAGTTATTAATATTTTACTACTTATTATTTATTTATTTTCATATTTTTTTATATTAGTATAAAAAATTAAATTTTTTATTTTTGAATTCAGTTTTATTTTGTTATCAAAATTATTATTTAATGGTAGTATCATTAAATTTAGCGTTTGAGAGTAATTTATTACATCTTGGATCTTGACTGTGTTATAAGAACCTCCTATATTTAAAATTAACCATTTTTTAGAATTTATTTTTTCAATTTTATAATTAATTGTATGAATAATATGTTTTTCAACATTTAAAAAGCTTATAAAAAAATTGCTGTTTTTATCATTTCCTTTAGATATCAAAAATTCTGTACCATTAATGTAGCCTTTAGGATTGTTTTTAGTTATTATTATTTTTTCATAAGTATCAAGATCGCTGTATTTTGCTGTTATTTTTAAATTAGTGCCTTTTGCAATTTCAAATACAGGGATTTCAAGAGCCGAATATTCAAGAAGATAATCAGGATTGCATTTTTTTAATGTTTTTTTATCCAGATCTATTTTAGAGGGCCATTTTATTTTGATCGATATAAAGAAGCTAGAGATAGTCTCATCTATAAAAAAATCAATTGTTGAATTTTTAGCAGAGTTGAAAGCCAAATATTGTTTTATTCCTAAAATTTTTTCATTTGAGAATGAAAATGAGCTTTGAATGGATGCTTCTTTTATTAATTCTTTTTTTGATGAAACCTTAAAATAGGTTCTAGATGTATTTAGAAATTCAACTTTTTTATCTTTAAATTTTATTTTATTTAATTTTCCATTTTCGAATTTGATATTGTATTGATCGTGAGATAATGTGAAATTTCCTTCCATATTGTATTCTAAATTCTTAGGCACAATTGATTCTGAATTTTTTACAATTTCATCTTGGTGCTTATGTATTAAAAATTCTCTTAAGCTTTTTTCGTTAATTTGATAATCTTTAAGTCTTTTGTTTTGAAAATTTATTATTGGTTCTTGCTCTTTAAGAGAGTTGAATTTTGGAATCTCTAGTAGTTCAGTAGTAAGCTTGGATCCTTCTAGATTTTGTATCTTAATGCTATGTAAACTGTTTTCTAGGACTTTTAAATAAAGTAAAAAATTTTTTAATTCTTGATTATCATAAGTTTCTTTGATTTCATAAAAATAAATAAGAGTTTCTACGTTGCTTTTTGGAGAATCTATTTTTTGTACTTCATATAAATACTGGCAGTTATTTTTATAAAAAATTAAGTAATTTTTATTATTTTTGCTCTTTCTTATTCCTTCTGTATAATTGAAATTAAGCTTTCTGTAAAGCTCAGTTACCTTTTTTCTAAACTTTTCTATGTTGTATATATAAAACATAATAGGCTTATTTTGAAATATGTCTTTATATCCACTTTTGAATGGATTTTTTAGTGCCCAATACAAATCTAAATGTATCTCATCGTGCAGCATGTATTCATGAGGGCTTCCACTGTAAGTTCCAGGCATATATATATCTGTATTGGTTTTGAATCTTTCAAAAAGCCAGTTATTTAATTCCTCGTGTTCTCTTAAAATTTCAAAAAAGTATGTTGGGAATGTCCAATGTATTTTGTAAGCTAGCTTTTTGTGTTCAATCAAATATTTTATATTTGATATTATTGATAAAAGGTTATCTTCTGAAAATTTAGTTATTGAAATAATAATAATATAGGTTTTCAATTTTTTTAGCTTTCTAAACATAAATTCTTTGTCTTTATAATATAAAGATTAGTTAATATTTACATTATATAATAAAAATTTGTGCTGGTTTTGTATATTTTATATTTTTTAATGTATGGAAGTAATACTCTATAGCGAATGTATTAAGTTTATGTTAATCTTATATTGTTATATATAAATTATTTTTATTTATAGAAAGGGGTAAAATTTTTATGGCTAAAGACATATATTTTAATGAGGATGCTAGAAAAAGCTTACTTAGTGGCGTTGAAAAATTATCCAATGCTGTAAAAGTAACTCTTGGTCCAAAAGGGAGAAATGTTCTTATTGATAAAAAGTTCGGTTCTCCAACGGTTACAAAGGATGGGGTTAGCGTTGCTCGTGAGATTGAGCTTGAAAATCCGTTTGAAAACATGGGGGCACAGCTTTTAAAAGAAGTTGCCATTAAAACAAATGATGTTGCTGGCGATGGAACAACAACAGCTACTGTTCTTGCTTATGCTATTGCAAGAGAAGGCCTTAAAAATGTGTCTTCAGGAATTAATCCTATTGGAATAAAAAAAGGAATAGATCACGCTGTAAATCTTGCTGCTGAGAAAATTCGTCAGTCTGCAAAAAAAATTACAACAAAAGAAGAGATTGCACAAGTAGCTTCAATTTCTGCTAATAATGACAGTTATATAGGTGAAAAAATTGCTGAGGCAATGGATAAAGTTGGAAAAGATGGGGTTATAACAGTTGAAGAGTCAAAAACTTTTGATACTACAATTTCTTATGTTGAGGGTATGCAATTTGATAGAGGATATCTTTCTCCTTATTTTTCTACCAATAAAGAGAATATGAGTGTTAATTTTGATGATGCTTTCATATTGATATATGAGAAAAAGATTAGCTCTATTAAAGAGCTTTTGCCAGTTCTTGAGAAAGTTTTGGGGACAAATAAACCTTTATTAATTATTGCTGAGGACATTGAAGGAGATGCTCTTGCTGCTCTTGTTTTAAACAGCGTTAGAGGAGCTTTAAAGGTATGCGCAATTAAATCTCCTGGTTTTGGTGATAGACGAAAAGCAATGCTTGAGGATATTGCAGTGCTTACCGGCGGTGTTTTAATCAGTGAAGAGCTAGGTCTTACTCTTGAGACAGTTGAGATTGAGCAACTTGGACAGGCTAAAACTATTAAGGTTGATAAAGACAATACTACTATTATTAATACTGGTAATAAAGAACAAATAAAGGAGCGTTCAGAGCTTATTAAAAAGCAAATTGAAGATTCAACATCTGAGTATGATAAAGAAAAACTTCAAGAGCGTCTTGCAAAGCTTGTTGGTGGAGTTGCTGTTATTAATGTTGGAGCTGTTACGGAAGTAGAGCTTAAGGAGAAAAAGCATAGAGTTGAAGATGCTCTTTCTGCAACTCGTGCTGCTGTTGAAGAAGGTGTTGTGCCTGGTGGTGGAGCAACTCTTATTGAAGTTGCTATGTATTTAGATACAATAGATACAAGCAAATTAAGCTATGAGGAAAAGCAAGGTTTTGAGATTGTAAAAAGAAGTCTTGAAGAGCCAATGAGACAGATTATTTCAAATGCTGGTTTTGAGGGATCTATTTATATTCATCAAATTAAAACCGAGAAAAAAGGGCTTGGGTTTGATGCTTCTAGCTTTAAGTGGGTAAATATGATTGAGAGTGGAATAATTGATCCTGCTAAGGTTACAAGAAGTGCGCTTCAAAATGCTGCTTCGATTGCTGGGCTTTTATTAACAACAGAATGTGCAATCACCGATATTAAAGAAGAGAAAAATACTTCTGGTGGTGGTGGTTATCCTATGGATCCAGGAATGGGAATGATGTAAAAAAGCTTCACCGGCAAACTTGTGTTTTTGCCGGTGAATATTTTATTATTCAAAGGAATTATTTTGAGTGAGGATGAATTTGTTTTTTGTATAGGCTTTGATGGTTCAAAAGCAATAGTAGATAGGCAACTTTTAAGAGAAAATAAAGGTAAAAGCGTTAAAGAACTTTTTGAGCTTGGTCTTTACAGAAGCGCCTTTAGCAAGGCTCTTTATAGAAACGACGACGGTATTATTAATTATTTAATTGAAGAGTATAATAAAATAAGTAACTCTAATTATACCAAAAAAGACGATTTTAAGCTTTTATTTGGAGTAGTTTATCCTGATGACATTAATAAGATAAAAGTGACATATATATAGTGTAGGAGGTTTTGTGTTTTTATTGCAAGAATTTAGCGGCAATAGTAGCTTTTTGCGAAGTTTGTTAGTTTTTGTGCCTGTTATTGCTATATTTTGGTTTTTGGTGATATCTCCCCAGCGTAAGGAGGAGAAGAATAAGAAAGAAATGATAAAAAATCTGAAAAAAGGCGATAAGGTATTAACAGTAGGTGGAATTTTTGGAGTTGTGAAAAAATTAGGCGATACGGATGTTATTTTAGAACTAAGCCCAAATAACGAAGCAGTATTTATAAAAAACTCTATTGAGAAAGTTTTGTCTGAAAAAAATGAAGTTAAAAAAGGTGTTGTTTAAAGGTAAAATTAGAACTGTTAGCTAATAATGGTATTTTTTAAAATTTTAAGGATTTGTATAATGAAAAAAGGATCTAAGCTTATATTGATATTGTTGGTAACGTTTTTTGCATGTCTTTTAATATTTCCGACTTTAAAGTGGTATTTTTTAATGAGCATTGAAGATAAAAAAATAAGCTCATATTCGCAAGAGGCTTTAAGGGATTATTCTAAGAAAAAAGCTTTGGATGATCTTGTTAAGCTTAAGGAGCTGTATAACAAAGATCCCAACAGCAGCATTCCAACTAGTCTTTCTTATTTAATTCCAATAGCAAAAAATAATTATAAGTCTTCAATGAAAATTCCGCCTAATATTTTTACTGCTAAAACCTTGCGAGAAGGATTTTTGACCGATTCTGATATGGGAGAAGTAAGCTTAGAGATTTATAGATATTATGAGAACATAAAGAAGGGCAAAAGTAGAATAATACATCTTGGACTTGATTTGTCTGGGGGGATGAGCGTTACTATTTCTCTTGATTATTCAAGTGTTGAGAAAAAATTAGGTCGTTCTTTGACTTTTGCTGAGCGAGAGGATGCTATTTATCGAATAATGCAAATTCTTAAGGATCGAGTAGATAGATTCGGACTTACAGAGCCTAAAATTGTAAGAGAGGCTGGGGGAAATAAAATTTTCTTAGATATTCCTGGAGAAAAAGATGAGAGTAGAGTAGGCACTCTTTTGAGCGGAAAAGGCAATTTGACTTTTTATGTGGTTGATGGTGAGTCTACATCTCTTTTGCATAGAAAGATATTAGAAGCGGGCTCTCTTTTTTCTATTCCCGAAATTCAGGCAAGCATGAACCTTCCAGATAGTAAACAAATTTTTCCTTGGTATGTTAAAGATTCTTATGGTGTGGATGATGAGTCATCAGTTCGTTATTATGTAGTTGATACGAGTCCTGAAAATTCATTTGATGGTGCTCACATTAAAGATGCTGGGGTTTCTAATGATCCCAGAACAGGTCGAGATACTGTTGCTTTTAGTCTTGATGTTGATGGAAGTGAAAAATTTTTTAAATTTACTCAAAAAAATGTTGGAAAGTCTTTGGCTGTTGTTATGGAAGGTAAAATTAAGTCTGTGGCAGGAATTGGCTATGCTATTACTGGGGGCAATGTTTCAATTCAAGGTGATTCTTTTGATAAAAAAGAGGCCTTAGATCTTGCTTTAGTGTTTAAAACCGCAGCTTTTCCAGTTGATATTAAAATAGATGATTTGAGAATAATAGGGCCTACTCTTGGTGCTAGGACTATTGATCTTGGTATTAAAGCTTCTGCGCTTGCTCTTTGTTTAGTTTTTTTGTTTATGTGTGTTTATTATGGTTTGAGTGGCGTTGTAGCTGGATTTTCACTTGTTATTTATAATGTATTTTTAATTTTAGCAATATTGTCGGCCTTTAATTTTACTTTAACCTTAACAAGTATTGCGGGCCTTATTTTGACAATGGGTATGGCCGTTGATATAAATATAGTTATTTATGAGAGAATCAAAGAAGAAATTAGAGAAGGCAGAAAATTTGAAAATGCTTTTGAAGATGGCTTTAAAAAAGCATTTTTATCAATTATGGATGCAAATATAACGACATTTATTGCGGTGCTTTTTTTAACTCTTCTTGGGACTGGGGTTATTCAAGGTTTTGCGTGGTCTCTTTCTGTTGGAATTGTGGCATCCCTTTTTAGTAGTTTGATTTTTTCAAGATTTATTTTGGAATTTATCATATCTGCTAGAAAAAGCAAATTTATAAGTATATCTTGGAGTTCAAAATATGCAAAGAGTAATTAATTTTTCAAAATATGGGAGCAATGTTTTAATTGTCAGTGTTGTTTTAATTTTGGTTGGGCTTATTTATACTTTTTTTTATCATGGTGGATACAATTGGGGAATAGATTTTTCTTCTAGAGTTAATATTAATCTTTCAATAGAAAAATCAAATATTAAAGAAAATGAAATTAAAGAAATATTCTCTCCGATTTATAAGGCTTTAGATGTCAATAGCGTTTTTTCACCAAATGGGAATAAAAGCGAATTCTCTATTATGGTAAAGTCAGATATTATTGATTATGCTTTTAAAACAGAGGTTCAAAAAACAATACTAAATGAACTTAAAAAAAAATTTGATGCTAATATTGAAATTTTGGATTCTTATTTTATTGATTCAAGTTTTTCTTCTACTTTGAGAATTAGGTCAATATTTTTGGTATTAGGAACATTTATTCTGATTTTGATTTATATAACTTTAAGATTTAAACTAAGTTATGCCATTGCTTCCATACTTTCAATATTTCATGATATATTTTTTATAGTTGCTTTTTTGGGGGTATTTAGAATAGAGATTAATAGCTATATTATTGTGGCAATACTAACTATTATCGGATATTCTTTAAACGACACAATAATTATTTTTGATAGAATTAGAGACAATGTTAAGCGATTAACCGACAACACATTTTTAAATGTATTAAATATAAGTATTAGTCAAACTTTGACAAGAACTATTTTGACGTCAGTTACAACATTTGTTGCAGTATTTTCTATTTATGTGTTTACTGAAGGGTCTATAAAAGATTTTTCTTTGGTATTTATGGTAGGGGTAATTGTTGGAACTTATTCTTCTGTATTCATAGCGTCTCCAATACTTTTAAATCTGTATAAAAAGATAAAGTAGAACTTAAATAAGATGATATTGCGGCATGAAGTTTTTTGATTTTGGGTCATTAGGATTTTATAGATTTTTTGATTTTCAAAAATATCTTAATTTTAGTATTTTTAGGTATAGTTTAATAAATTATTATTCTTATCGAGAACAGTCAAGCCTTATTAACGATGCTAATTTGCTAAAAGATAAACTTGTATTTTTGGATAAAATTTATAGGGATTTTAATCCCAGTATCGATAAATCTTGGGATGCCAATAAAGCTATTTTTTTGGATACTTTACTTATTATTAAAAATTTGATAAGAAAATATCATCCTAATTCCCAATTTTTGGACATTCATGAAGATGAATTGTTAGAAGATGTTTCCTGTTTTAATAAATTTTTAGACAAACTTAAATATTTAAATTTTAGAGTAGATCTTAAACAAAAAATTGAAAATTTTGAAAAAAAGAGCAAAGCACCATTTTCTTGCATAAGAATTGCCACATTTTTTATTCAAGAAGAATTTTTAGGTCGACTTAGTAATTCATTGGATTTTTTCTCCAATGAGGCTAATAGCAATAATTTAGATGTAATTAATAAAGAAATTAATGATTACTATGAAAAAGTAGAGCAAATTAAAAAAAGCAGCAATATTAAAGAAACTCATAAAAAATTCATTATAGATCACACAAAAGAGAGAATTGATAAAATTATGAAAGATCATAGTCTTGACATTTCTAAGCTGCTTATAAAAATTGCTTTGCTTGAAATTACAATTCAATGTTTTGATAGCTATTATTTGAATTTAATAGAAATTTTACAAATTCTTTTGTCTATTAATAATATAATTGAGATTGGTTTAAATGAATTGCCAGATGCTATTTTTAATGAGTGGAATGAGCTTATTTATTTGCGAAGAAAAGAGTTTCAAAAATTTGTTTTAATCTCCGATTATGTTTTCCAAAAAAGGATTGTATCTACTATAAATTCTGGAAATTGGAAATTTGCCTTTTTTACTCTTGCTCCCAGACAAGGGGATGTTTTTCAGTTTTCAGTGGATATTGCTAAGAATTTTGATAATATTGAGGATGGAATCAAAGAATATGAATCTAAAATAAATAAATTTAATGAATATCGGTCGGGTTGGGAGGCAAATTTAAAAAATTTTGGTCATTTATTTTCAGAAACACTTTAGCTGTATATTTCTTTTAATCTTTCGTAAATAGTTTTTACTTCATTATTTATTATTTTTGGAATTTTTACTATCAAAGTCACTTTAAGATCCCTTTTTGAGCTGCTTCCAATTATGGGCATTCCTAATTCTTTTAAGTTCAGAATTTCTCCATTTTTTGCATCCGAAGGGATTTTAAGTTTTATTTTTTTGCCCTCAATTGTTTCAAATAGCTTTTCACAACCTAAGGCTATTTCCCATGGGTAAACCTCTATTGCTGTTTCTAAGGTTTTTCCACTCAGTTTAAAATTTTTATAACTTGATATATTAAATTTGACTATTAAGCTTCCTTTTGCTCCAGAAATGGGATTAATAGGGCCTTTGTTATTTATTTTTATTTTAGTTGTTTCTAATGTTCCTTTTGGGATTATTATTTCGATTTTTTTGTTGTTTATAAGTATTATTTTTTTACTTCCCATATAAGCATCATAAAGTGAAATATTTACAGTTATTTCTCTATCTGTTGTTTTTCTTGAAGATCCTCCAAAGATTTTGGAAAAAAAATCTAAATCTTCAAAATTGCCAAATCTTGTGCTGCTGAATTCTCTTTCAAAATGGTCGTTGTTGCCATTAAAATTGGTGCTACCCAAAGAGTCGTAATTTCTTTTTTTATCAGGAGAAGATAAAATTTCATAAGCCTCGTTTATTTCTTTAAACTTTTCTTCAGCTATTTTGTTTCCCTTGTTTTTGTCCGGGTGATATTTTATTGCCAATTTTTTGTAAGCTTTTTTTATTTCTTCATTACTAGCATTTTTTTGTATTCCAAGTATATTGTAGTAGTCTTTGGTCATTAAAAATCTCCTTCAAATCTCCCTTATTTATTATATTTTTTAAATATATTTTAATATTTGCACTTTATATATGTTATAATTAAACCCAAATTTTTAAAAGACCAATTATGAGAGCAGATCTTTTACCTCTTATCGAGTTAAGTCTTTATATTAATGTGTCATTTTGTTGTAAAGATTTTAGCATTTTTAATAGAATTTTAGAGGAATTAAAATGCCATTTAACCTTGTTAGGTCATCCAATTATAAAAACACTTTACATTAAGCATGTAGATTTTTGTTTATGTAGTCAAGATAATTTAAAATGCATTTTTACTTCCTTGTCCAAATATATTAATTTAGCCTTATTAGAAGAGTTTACTTTAGAAATTATTCCAGGCTATGTTGATTTTGAAAAATTCAAACTTTTGGATGAATTTTGTATTACCAGAATTAGTCTTAATGTTCAAAGTTTTTCTTTAGAGTTTAGAAAGATTTTGGGGATGCCCGAGATTTCTTATGAAAAATTAAATATTTTGATTAACAATATTAGAAAGTTTCCTTTTGATTTAAATGTTGATATGACTATCAATATGCCTTTGCAAAAAAAATCTCATCTCAAGCGAGATTTGAAAGAATTGCTTTTATATATGCCTGAGCATATTTGTTTTAACGATTTTATATGTGAAGAGGAAGACTTTGTTTTGAGAGATTTTGATAACAGGATTGATTCGGAAAGGTTGTGGTTTTATGCCCTAGATTGCTTAGAATCTAGTGGTTATATTAATTATGAAATTACTAATTTTGCATTAAAGGGTCATGAGAGCAAGCACAATAAGCTAAATTGGAAGTTAAAACCGTATTTAGGATTAGGGGTGCATGCTGTAAGCCTGCTTTTTTGTAATGATAAGAGTAATAATGTAAGAGCTTTGATTAGAAAAGACGGGGGTTTTGTTAAAGTAAATAATCACTTAGTAACGTTTGAATTGTTAGATGATTTACAGTTTTTTATTTATCATTTTATTCAAGGGCTTGGAAGTATTCAGGGGGTCAGCTTGAGGGATCTTAGGCTTAGATTTGAATATGATGAAGAACAATTTTTTAAGTTTATTAATTACTGCTCAATTTTAAGTAGAAAATTTATTTTTGATAATAATATTATGCTATTAAAAGGGCGTGAAAGGTTTAAGTTAGATTTTTATTTAGTAAAGATTATAAACTATTTTAATGATAACTTTTTTAAAGTTAAGTTTAGGCTTCCTTGATTTGTTTGTCTTGGTAATAAACTATTTTTGTGTTTTTATGGTTGAATATTCCAATCTCAAGTATGCCTGGAAATAGTTTGAAGTATTTTTCTGTTCCTTCAGGATTTTCCACATTCATTTTTACATCTAAGATATAATT
This sequence comes from Borreliella bissettiae DN127, assembly GCF_000222305.1. Classification (GTDB taxonomy): domain Bacteria; phylum Spirochaetota; class Spirochaetia; order Borreliales; family Borreliaceae; genus Borreliella; species Borreliella carolinensis. Next base: position 694,465 of record NC_015921.1, read on the forward strand.
ATTGTTATCAGTTATAGTGGGTCCTTTTTTTTCTTTACAAATTCTTAAGGTTAGTTCTAAATTCATTTCTTCAAGTCTAGTCATAATAAATCCAACAGCATTTTGGGCAACTTCTATTGGAATAGGCATTTTGGTTCCTAATTTTTTTACAATTTTTGTTTCATCTGCTACTATTAGCAATGTTTCTGAATTGTAAGCTATTACTTTCTCCATTAGATGTGCGCCACCCATTCCTTTTATTAAGCTTTTTTTTTCTAATAAAATCTCATCAGCGCCATCAATTGCAATGTCTAGATTTTTGTTAAGTTTTGAAAAATTTGATTCATAAGGAATTTGTTCTTTTGAGAGTAAATATTTTGTATCATTGCTTGTTGTATAGAATTTTAAATTTTTTAAGTTACCTGATTTTATCTTTTCGCTTAAATATTTTATTGCATGATAAATAGTTGTGCCTGTTCCAATTCCAAGATTCATATTGCTTTTGATGTAGTGATCAACCGCATATTTTGCTACTAAAATTTTTTGATTTTCCATAAATTCTTTTCCCTGCTTGATAAACTTAAAGTTTAATGTATTTTAAATTATATCATTATTTAATTAAGGTTGAAATCTTGACTAGATTTTGTGCTAATTTATAATTATTAGTATTAGTAAATAAAATAATATAATATACTAGGAGATTTTATGTATAAATTAGTTTTAGTAAGACACGGAGAGAGTGAGTGGAATAGAGAAAATCTTTTTACTGGTTGGACAGATGTTAAACTTTCTGATAAAGGTATCGATGAGGCTGTAGAGGCAGGTTTACTTCTCAAGCAAGAAGGTTATTCTTTTGATATTGCTTTTAGTTCTTCGTTGTCAAGGGCTAATGACACTTTAAATATTATTTTGCGAGAGCTAGGTCAATCTTATATTAGTGTAAAAAAAACCTGGAGATTAAATGAAAGGCATTATGGGGCTTTGCAAGGTTTAAATAAGTCAGAAACAGCTGCAAAATATGGGGAAGATAAAGTTTTAATTTGGAGACGCAGTTATGATGTTCCCCCAATGTCTTTGGATGAGTCTGATGATCGTCACCCCATAAAAGATCCAAGATATAAACATATTCCTAAAAGGGAACTTCCTTCAACAGAGTGTCTTAAAGATACTGTTGCAAGAGTTATTCCTTATTGGACTGATGAGATTGCAAAAGAAGTTCTTGAAGGTAAAAAAGTTATTATTGCTGCTCACGGTAATTCTTTAAGAGCGCTTGTTAAATATCTTGATAATTTAAGTGAAGAAGATGTTTTAAAGCTTAACATTCCCACAGGCATTCCCTTGGTTTATGAATTAGATAAAGATTTAAACCCCATTAAACATTACTATTTAGGTGATGAAAGCAAAATTAAAAAGGCAATGGAATCTGTTGCTAGTCAAGGAAAGTTGAAATAACGGATTATTTGCATTAAAGTCTTAATAAGTCATATAACTATGACTTATTTTTTTATTAATTTTAAGGCTTAAATATATTTACTTATAATCTTTTCAAAGCGATCAATGCCAATTATTTTGATAAATCCAGCTAATTTGGGCCCTTTTTCTTTGTCGATTAAAATTTTATAAATTTGTTTAAAAAACAAAGCGGGTTCTATGTTATTTTCTCTTGAAATTTTATATATTTCGTTTTGAATGTCTTGTTCTGTAGCAACTTCAAAATTTTTCTTTAAAAAATCCAAAAGTTCATTAATTGCTTTTTTGCTATTTTCTTCTAGTATTTCTATATTATCAAATTTAGATCTTAATGAAAATTTGAAATCTTCGGGTGCAAAATCTCTTATCCAATTAATTGCGCAGTTTATTTTATTTATTAGTTTGTCTTTTTGGTCTTCTTGAACGTTTTTCAAGTAATTTAGAATTTTATTTATATTATTTTCAAATATTTGACAGATTACGCTTAAATGTCTAAATCCGATTTGATAAGGGATTCTTTTGCTTGGCATGTATGGTTGAGATAGTTCGTAAATTCTTTTAAATGCTCTTTTTTTTTCTTCTTTTATATCTTCTACTCCGTAGTAGATTCTCTCAAACTTGTCGTAATCTTCGTATATTTTAATTACGTCAAGATCAAATGAGATCGAAAATTCAGTATTTGGTTTTGTTGCTGCAAATAAAAATCTAGTGACTTCGGGTGTGTAGACCTCAAGAACATCTTTAAGCGATATAACATCTCCTGATGAGGAGGATATTTTTCCCCCACGTCCTTTTATTGAAATAAAGTCATATTGAAATGTTACAGGAGGGCTACCTTGAAAAATTTTTACAATATTTTTAGATGTATCAAAACTGCCGCCGCTGCTGTGGTGGTCTTTTCCTGCAGGTTCAAAGTCAACTTTTTCATATTTCCATCTCATAGGCCAATCTATTCTCCAAGGAAGTTTAATGGCCCATGTGGTTCTTATATCTAGAGATTCTTGATTTCCACATTCACATGAGTACTCAACAGAGTAATGGTTGTCATAATTATTTACAGTTGTTGTGTCCTTATTGCATTTTGTGCAAAATATACTAATTGGATACCAATTTGCTTCAAGCTTTGAAGTTCTGTATTCGTTTAATGCTTCAGAGAGTTCTTTTTTATGATCAAGTGCAAATTTTATTTGGCTTGCATAAGCGTTGTTGGTATATTGTTTACTTTGGTCAATGAATTCAGGATTGATCCCCACTATAGGCAGATATTTTTCAAATTCAATTTCATTAGCTCTTGCATAACTTGTTTTGTGACTTCTTGTGTCAGGGACTCTTGTTATTGCTTGTCTTAAATAAGTTGTAAGAAGTTCCTGTTCTGGCATATTTTTAGGAACTTTCCGAAATACGTCGTAATTATCCCAAGAATAAATAAATCTTACTTTTGATCCAGAGTCCCTCAGAGCTCTTGCCACAAGGTCTACCGAGATAACTTCTCTAAAATTGCCAATGTGCACAGTTCCAGACGGAGTAATTCCTGATGCTACTGTGTACAAGGTTTTTGGACCTTTTTCTTTTTTTATTTTTTCTGCGTAAAAATCCGCCCAGTGCGCTGTTTTCACATTTTATTCCTAATTTAAATTTAGGTAAATTTTAACATTTTGTTTTTCAAGTTTCAAGAATTTAGAAAATTGTAGTTGAATGTTAGTTTATAAGTCTTTTTATTAGCTTGTCTTCTTTGTTCCAATTTTTTTTAAGTTTTACCTGGAGGAATAGGTTGCATTTTGTTTCAAAAATTTTTGCAATTGTTTTTCTTGCTCTTTCTCCTATTGATTTTATTTCTTTTCCGTTTTTCCCTACAATTATTCCTTTTTGACTTTCATTTGCTACAAAAATATTTGCCCTGATAAAAAGACCTCTTTTTTTATTTTCTAAGGTATCAATATCTACATACAAAGAATAGGGAAGTTCTTCTTTTAGGTTTTCAATAGCTTTTTCCCTTATTATTTCGCTAATTCTAAAATTTATTTCTTGATCGGTGTAGTATTCTTGTGGATAATAAAGCGGGCCTTCTGAAAAATTTTCATAAATTTTATTTTTTAGCTCTTCTGTGTTAATTTTTTTTTCAGCAGATATTTTAATTATATTGCTAGCTTCTATTTCTTTTTCTTTTAGAAATTGTGTTATTTCGTTTATTTTTGTATTTTTAAGGTCAATTTTATTAAGTATTACTAAAAATTTAATTTTAGAGTTTTTTATTATTTCTAACATTTTGTTCTCTTCCTCTCCAGGTTTATCTTGAATATCTATTATGTATAAAATAAGTTCAGCTTCTCCTATTGAAGAGTGTATGTTTTTCATCATTGCAATATTAAACTTTTTTTTGCTCAGATGAAATCCTGGTGTGTCTATAAAAATAATTTGTCCTCTGTCGTCCGTAAAGATTCCTTTTATTTTATTTCTAGTTGTTTGCGGAATAGGGGATATTATTGATATTTTATGTCCGCATATTGAATTTAAAAGGGTAGATTTTCCAGTTGATGGTCTACCAAGTATTGCTGCAAATCCCGATTTCATGTTTTAGCATCCCTTAAATATGTAATATTCATACAATTTTTATTATAATTAATTATATAGTATTTTAAATACTTATTTTTAAGTAAAATTTTGAGGAATTTTCGTTTGGCAAAGGTAAATTTTGAAGTTTTTTGCGAGCAATGTGGTGAAAAAGTTGGACTTAATCGATCTGTTTGTCCTAACTGTGCTGCTAAGCTTGGTGATATCGAATGTCCAAATTGTAGGCACGTAGGTCCAGTTTCTGCTTTTGGAGAAGGTTGTCCTAATTGTCACTACAGTCCTTTTCAAGAGCTTAAAGAAAAACCCTTTAAAAGAAAAGAAAGAGCAAAAATGGTAAACAATAGAGCAGCTTCTAAAGTCTTAGTAAAGCTTTTCTATTTTGGGATTAATGCTGATATTTTGCTTTATTTATTTTCAAGTTTTTTATTTGTTATACTTTTTCTTTATATTGTTTATGGCTAAAGGCTTTGTATGGGTATTACAGTTTTTTATTTATTTTCTATTTTCACATCTTTTGTTATGGGTTCTAGCATGGAGTCTGTTAAAGAGAATATTCTTAAAAGTACTATTTTTTATTATGATATTGAAGAGGTTGAATTTCCTTACGCTAAGAAGCAGACTTTACAATTTATTGCTAAAACCCATTTAAAATATGCTGTTTTTAATTTTGACAAAAATAAAATGTTTTCGTACACTTTTGTTTTTGATAAAAAATTAATATCTCAGTATTCAATTTTTATTGAAGTAAAGAAAAAGTTTGGCGAGGCTACACTGGTAACGCCTTTGAATTATTTATGGGATCTTGGTGATTATATTATTGTTTTAAATAAAAATATTTTAAGAATGACTTTAAAATCTTATATTTCAAATTATAATAAATGATTTTTAATAAGGCTTATAATTGAAAAAAATTTTAAAACGATTTTTATTTTTAGTTTTATTGATGTCTTTTTTATCTTTTACTGATCATTTTTATGATAAAGAAGTTGTGATAAATGGGGTTAAGTTTTTTTTAAAAATAGCATCTAATGAGCTTGATAGGGCAAAAGGTTATATGGGTACTCAAAAAGTTGAATATGGTAATGGAATGCTTTTTGTTTTTAAAAAAGAGCAAAATTTATCTTTTTGGATGGAAAATACACCTTTGTCGCTTGAAATAGCTTATATTGATTCAAATGGAATTATTAAAGAGATTTATGATTTAGAGCCGTACTCTAGGGCAAATGTTAATTCTCTTTATAAGGTAAAGTATGCTCTTGAGCTTCCAAGAGGCTCATTTTCTAAATTTAAAATAAAAATAGGTGACAAGGTGCATTTTTGCTTTGATATTAATTCTTTATTAGTAGAATGATTTTGAAATTATTGGGCTTTGATTTCTTGAAGTTCTTCTTCGATTTGATCTTCTTTAAGTTCATTTTTATCAGATTCTTTTATTGAATTTGTTTCTTCTTGCTTTAAGGTAGACTGTTTATTTGATTCATTTGCATTGTTATTTGCTTCATTATTGTCAATGTTTTCGTTGTTTGTTGTTATTATTTTTTTAAAAATATTTATTGTTGAGGCAATCTCGTCAATTACATCAAGCAAAAATGTATCGCTTGCAAATTCTTCTGCTTTTACAATATATGTTAAAGAGTTGATTCCTTTTTCTGTATTATGAATAATCTCCCACGATCCAAATACTCTGTTATTATAGCTATCGCTCATAAGGGAGTCGGATATTTCTTTTATTTTTTGTGTGTTTATATCAAATACTTTGACAATTCCAAATATTTCTCTTATCTTTGAATTTTTATATGAGTTTAGTCTTGACCTGATGATTACCTCTTCTCTTTCATTATTGTTTATATCTTTAAATGCTATAAAGTCATTTTCTGAATCTATTTTATATTCAATTTTGTTTTTATCTAAAAATTTTTTAATTCTCTTGTCGTAATGTATATTCTTATGGTTGCAAGAAATGAGTGCAAAAATGATAATAATCATGCTGTAGAATAATGTATTAATATTCATTATTCTTGCAATTAACATTGTATTATTTGACATATGATTATTATAATTTAATTGTAAGGATTTTAAAAGTAATTTATGCGTCTTCCAGGTAGCGGCTATTCATATACTGTTATTCAATCTAAAAATAATTATTCACAAAAATCTTCTTTTGGAATTTCTTTTGTAATATTAAGCAGAGGAACAAAAATTTTTAGAGAAGATTTGTTTGAATTTTTATCAAATTTTGATTTTATAAGAGAAATAATTTCAATTGAAAAACAGAGCAATAGAAGTTCTTTGCAGTTCATCTCAGAAAGTTACGATAAGTTAAAATTTATTTTACTTTCTGATGATTTAAATTCAGGAGAAAAGGTTAATTTAGCAATGAAAGAATCCAGCTGTGATTTTGTTTTTGTTTTGCAGAGTGATATGTACTTATTAAATCCTTTTTGGATTCCAAATATATTCGATGAAATAGTTAAAAAAAATGTTCTTCTTGTTGGGGGGGAGTTTTTTGATAAAGAAGAGGAAATGATTCCTTCAATTTTTCTTCCAAGCATAGATAAAAAGCAAAAGTTTAAGGTAATTTTAGTAAATTCTGAGAAAGACTATGAAAAAACTTTGATTACCATGGATTATTGTGGACTTTATTCTAAAGAGAAATTTTTACAGCTTGGAGGTTTTGACGGAAGGATTCAAAATGAATATTTTCAAAGAATAGATTTTGGACTAAGAGCTGTTTATTTTGGCGAACATGTTTATATTTATAGGAAGCTGAGAATTCAGTATACTGCATTAAATTCACCAGAAAATTTGACCAAAAGCAAAAGTTTTTTAATTTTTTTACTTAAGAATTATGTCCCAATTTTTGTTGGAAATGGCGTTGTTTTTTCTTTTTTAAGGTTTTGTAAAATTTGTTTAAAATACAAAATTAATCCCTTTTTCTTCCAAAAAGAGTTTAAAGAGATAAAAGGCGAGATTGCTAAAAATAGCTTAAGATTTAAAGGAGACTTAAAGAGTGCCATTGAGCTTTGGGAAAATGATATTATTGATTGATTTGATTTTGTTTCCATATTTAAGCTTGTATTCTAAGACCCCCGATTATTTAAATGTTCTTGATTTTTTTGATACTAATGCTTTTAAGTTCGATTTTAACATTGAAAATGATGTTTTTACAATTGAAAATGACAAAGGATATTTAAAGTTTAGGGTAGGTTTTGAATATGCGCTTACATCTTCTGGTTATTATATGTTTGTAGATCCAATTGTTGACACTCGTGGAGAAATTTTAATAAGTCAAAAGGTGTTAAAGCAAATTGAAAATTATTTCAGTTCTCTTAAAGGTTATAATAAACCCAGAATTACTTCGATAATCATTGATCCTGGACATGGTGGACGTGATACTGGTGCTATTGTAACTTTAAAGATAAATGGCTATGATGTTGTGCTTAAGGAAAAAGATTTTACATTAACCTATTCTATATATTTGTCTAAAATTTTAAGTAATTATTTTGTAAATAAAAATATTTTATTAACTCGTGTAAATGACATTTATTTAACTTTGAAAGAACGGTCGGAATTTGCAAATGCAATAAAGCCAAATTTTCCAAATAATGTTATATTTTTATCCATGCATGCTAATGATGCTCCAAATAGTGAGGCCAGGGGAGTTGAGTTTTGGTATCTTCCTAAGAATTCAAAAAGAGAAGTTATTAAAGATTTTAAAGGATATGATATTAAAGGTAATAGATACTTAAGTGAGCTTAATGATATACTAGATATTAAATATAAATATGAATCAAAAAGATTGGCTGAAATTTTGTATAAAGTTTTTAAAAATGAGTTAAGCGAAACCAATATTAGGCCAATCAGAGAAGAGCAATGGTTTGTAATAAAAAACAGTAGTATGCCTGCTGTGTTGATTGAAATGGGGTTTTTGTCCAACATTTTAGATGCTAAATTAATTTTGGATTATAATTACATGAGCAAATTTAATATTCTAATACTTAAAGCTTTAATGGAATTTATAAATTTTTATGAAAAATAATATTTCGGATATATTTTTTAAGTATAATGCAGTGATTTATGAATTTTTAAATTCGAAAAAAGAGTATATGGTTAAAGTGCTTTTTGGAGTTTTAGCAGCAAGCTTTTTGTTTTCTATTTGTATGGTTTTTTTAAATTATGATAATCTTTTTTCAAAAAAGGTTTTTTATTTTCATTCTAGCAAGGGATTTGTTGCTAATTTAAGATATTTAAAAGATAAAAAAAATTTAAAAGATAATTTAGATCTTTTGGTAAAAGATTTCCTTTTAGGAAGCAATGAGGGGTTTTCTTTTGGATTTTTATTAAGTGATGCACGATTTTTATATTCTTTTTTAGAAAATGGAGTTTATTATATAAATCTCTCAAGAGAATTTTATGGTTCTTTTAATAGTGGTGATTATAATGAATCTTATGAATCTTTTGATGTTAAGGTTAATCTGTTTGCTATGTCTTTAATAAAAACAATGCGCTTTAACTATCCTGGCAAAATAAAAAAGCTTGTTATTCTTATTGAAGGGTGTATCTTGAAGGAGCAAAGTTAATAAATTTAATTTTACTAATGATAACAATTAAAAAACGAAAATTTTATAAAAGATTTATATATAAGGAGTTGGTTTAAATGAAAAGGAAATTTAAAAGTATTTTATTTTTTTTATTATCCACCGTTCTTTTTGCTCAAGAGACTGATGGATTAACAGAGGGTTCTAAAAGGTCAGAACCCGGAGAATTGGTTTTAGATTTTGCCGAGCTTGCAAGAGATCCAAGTTCAACTAGACTTGATCTTACAAATTATGTTGATTATGTATATTCGGGTGCTTCTGGTATTGTTAAGCCGGAAGATATGGTTGTAGATCTTGGGATAAATAATTGGAGCGTTTTACTTACTCCTTCTGCAAGGTTGCAGGCCTACGTTAAAAATTCAGTTGTTGCGCCTGCTGTTGTTAAGAGTGAGTCAAAAAGGTATGCAGGCGATACTATTTTAGGAGTAAGAGTTTTATTTCCAAGCTATTCTCAATCATCTGCTATGATTATGCCACCATTTAAAATTCCTTTTTATTCAGGAGAAAGTGGAAATCAGTTTTTAGGTAAAGGTCTTATTGATAATATTAAAACCATGAAAGAGATTAAGGTGTCAGTTTATAGCTTAGGATATGAGATAGATCTTGAAGTTTTATTTGAAGATATGAATGGTATGGAATATGCTTATTCTATGGGCACTTTAAAGTTTAAAGGGTGGGCTGATTTAATTTGGTCAAATCCCAACTATATTCCTAATATATCATCTAGAATAATTAAAGACGATGTTCCAAATTATCCTCTTGCTTCAAGTAAAATGAGATTTAAGGCTTTTAGAGTTTCAAAATCGCATAGTTCAAAAGAGCAAAATTTTATCTTTTATGTTAAAGATTTAAGAGTTCTTTATGATAAGTTGAGTGTTTCAATAGATTCTGATATTGATAGTGAGTCTGTATTTAAAGTTTATGAGACTAATGGAACTGAATCTCTTCGTAAATTAAAGGCACACGAAACTTTTAAAAGAGTTTTAAAGCTTAGAGAAAAAATTTCTATGCCCGAAGGCTCTTTCCAAAACTTTATAGAAAAGGTTGAGAGCGAGAAGCCTGAGGAATCATCTCCAAAAAATTAGGTTTAAATTAATATGTTAATATGTAAAGCTGCCTAAAAGGTTAGCTTTACATATATAAAATAATAGGAAATAGTATGGAAATATTAGATTTGGAAAATGAAGAGCTTTTAGGTGTTTTTTTTGAAGAGGCTCAAAATCTTGTAGATATCCTTGAAGAGAATATTATGTCGCTAGAGGATGATCCTAATAATTCTGATACTATTGATGAAATATTCAGAGCAGCTCATACTTTAAAAGGAAGCTCTGCTTCTCTTGACATGATGGAGCTATCTGATTTTACCCATATTGTTGAAGATGTTTTTGACGTCATTAGAGACGGTAGGGCAAATATAAACAATGATCTTGTTGATCTGCTTTTAAGCTCATTAGATGTTATTAAGGAAATGCTTGCGCTTCGTCTTGACGGCAAGGTGTATTTGAATGATATAAGTGATCTTAAGAGTAAATTAAAGCAATTTTTAGTAGTTGATGATCAGACTCGTATTAATAGATTTGACGAAAATCCAACTAAAAACAATTTTTGTCTTTCAAAGTCAGATCTCGAGGAGATAAGAGAAGGGCTAGGAGTTGGGCAAAAGGTTTTAAGGATCAGCGTTGTTTTTAATGCAAATAAAGATTCTGGTGCGGAAAATGGTGGACTAAAAATATTTAATATTTTGAAAAATTTAGGATCTGTGCTTCATACAATTCCTAAATATGAGCAAATCATAGAGAATGAATTTTTAACAAGAGTAGATTATTATCTGATATATTCAGATATAAATGGCGTGAAAAAAAGTTTAAATTCTTCAAATTTAATTGAAAGCTATTTGGTTGATGAATTTAACGTAAAAGAAGAATTAAAAAAGCTTGCAGATAAAGAGATTAAAGATATTGATTTAGATCCCAATCTTGTTTTAAATGCTGGTTTTGATTTTACAGAGGATGAGATTTCTGATTTATTGCTTGAGGTTGAAAATCAAAAGTTATTTAGAGTTAGACTAGATTTTGTAAAAGACAATCCTATGTCTACTATTAGTGGGCTTCAAATGCTTCAAGCATTAAAAAGTCTTGGAAAAGTTTTCAAGTCTCTCCCAGATTCTAGCGAATTATTGGCAGATAAGTTTTTTGATTTTGTAATATATTACTTAATATCAAATACCAGTGCAGACAGCATTGCTAAAAAAATTAATTTACCAGATGTTGTTAGTCATTTTGAAATCAAAAGTGTTAATTTAGAATCTTTAAGGAATGTGAGCCTAAAAGATAAGGATGACGCACCTCTTAAAGAAAATAAAAGTATTAAGAAAAATAGTCCAATTAGTGTTAATTTAATTAGAATAGATAGTAAAAAAATAGATTACATATTAAATCTTGTTAGTGAGGCTGTAATAAGTAAGTCATCTTATAATCAAATAAATTCAGAAATGATTACATTATTTTATAATTTTAATTATTTTTATGATTATCAAGAAAGTTTTCAGAGAAACTTTTTAATTGACTTAAAGATAGTTTTCAAAGATGCTGGCTTAACATTAGAAGATGAGGTTGAGTCACATATTAATTCTTTGATGAATCTTAAAATGGAAAAGACCCTTAATGATATATCTGAATTGAGAAATTCTTTTTTCAGGCTTCTTCAAAATTTTAAAATGACTTCTGGGCGACTGTCAAGAATAATTACGGATTTGCATGAGAGTGTTTTAAAAACCAGAATGTTGCCAATATCCAATATTTTTTCAAGGTTTACAAGAGTTGTCAGAGATCTTTCAAAGAAATTAAATAAGATTGTAAATCTTAAAATGGAAGGAGAAGAAACTGAGCTTGATAAGTCTGTTATAGATGACCTTGTAGATCCTTTGATGCATTGTGTTAGAAATTCAATGGATCATGGCCTTGAGACAGTTGAAGAGAGAGTTAAAAGGGGAAAGAGCAAAGAAGGTACTATAATTTTGCGCGCCAAGAATGAGGGTAATGTAATATCAATTGAGATTGAAGATGATGGGATTGGTATAGATCCAAAGGTTATTAGGCGAAAATTAATTGAAAAGGGAACAATAAAAGAAGATGCAATTTACTCTGATTTTGAACTTATTAACTTAATTTTTGCTCCCGGTTTTTCAACAGCAGTTCAAGTAACAGATCTTTCAGGTAGAGGAGTTGGTCTTGATGTTGTGAAAAAAAGCATTGAAAAGCTTAATGGAACCATTTTGGTGGAATCAGAAATTGGCCTTGGAACAATTTTTAAAATTAAACTACCATTGACGTTAGTGATTATACAAGGCCTTTTAGTAAAGTCGGGGTCTGAGACTTATGTTATTCCTTTGAATAATGTTCTTGAAACTCATAGAATAACCGAGCATGATATAAAATTGCTTGAAAATTATCATGAAGTTTATAATTTAAGAGATGAAGTCGTTTCTGTGCTTAGACTTGATAAACTTTTTAGCATAACAAGAGATGATTCATTAATAGAAAAATTTTTAATAGTTGTTAATACTAGTAACATGAAAACGGCAATTGTTGTAGACTCTATTCTTGGCGAGGAAGATTTTGTAGTAAAGCCTATTAAAGATAAATTTTCATCAAGCGCGGGTATAGTTGGGGCTACTACGCTTGGCAATGGTAAGGTTGTATTGATAATTGATGTTTTTAAGCTTTTTGATTTACAAAAAGATACTAAGGAGTGAATTTCTTGTGCAGATAAAAGAAATTTATTTTGGACCCAAAATCTCAGATGATAAAAATTGCAATTCTAAATTAACCAATTTTGATTTTAAAGTTGTTTCTTTCGAGCTTGGATCGGATCATTATTTAGTAGACATTATGCAGGTTAAAGAAATTAGAAAATCTAGTAATTTTACTTATGTTCCAAATGCCAAAAAGTATGTAGCCGGGCTTGATAATTTAAGGGGCGAAATAATTCCTATTATAGATCTTAGAATAATGTTTAATTTAGAATTTAATAAAAAAGATATTGAAGATATTATGGTTTTAAAAAACGAAGATCTTCTTATAGGGGTAATTGTTGATAAAATTAATAATGTTTTTTCAATAGATTCTAGCCTTATTCAAGATCCACATCCAGTTTTATCTCAGGATTCTTTAATAAACTATATAAAAGGTGTTGTAGATTATAATGAAAAGCTTTATATACTTCTTAATGTTTTTAAAATTTTTAATTATGGTGAGGAAGAAAAGTTATTAAAATCTGATCAAAATCTTGTTGAAAAAAGCGACTTTGTAAGCGATTGTGACAATTTAGATATACTAGAGAATGATAAGAGTGATGTTTCTAGTAATGTTTCTTCAAAAAATGATAATAATAATGAAAATTCAACTCTAAACAATCTTGCAACTTTTAATTTGGAAAGTATTAAAAGAAATCTTTTGAAATACTCTTTTAATGCTTCTTTGGTAAGTGATGTGTTTTTGGAAAAAGTTGGAGTAAAATTTAATATGGTTGATGCTGATTACTTGCCTTACGATAGTTTTTTAAATGAATTTTATTCAAAATCATCAGGAAATTTATGGAGAGCTGATTGTTTGGAAGAATTTAAAAATGAGATTGTTGAGAGTCACTTAAATTTTATGGATAACTTAAATTCTATTTTCAATGTATTGGAAATTGGTTGTGGCAGTGGAAAAGAGACTATGGCTTTAGCTAATGCCTTGTTTGAATATTATGTAAAACCGTTTAAGCTAACAGCTATTGATAATGATTTATCAAAAGTTGTTGAAACTTCTAGGTTGATGTTTTCAGAGTCAGAAATTGGTATTAGTGAAATTTATCGTAGAAACTCTTTTGAACAAAGCCCTGGAGTTTATAAATTTAAGTCAGAAATTCTAAGTAATGTTTTGTTTGAATATTCCGATGCTCTTTTTTCAGATTTGCCTGATAATTTGGGAATGGTTTTTTTAAAAGATGTTTTATGTTTCTTGGATAGTGAAAATCAGATTTTGATTTTAAATATCATTGCTTCCAAAGCTATTAAAGGGGCTCTTTTGGTTTTGGGAGATAACGAAGAGCTTAAAAATAATGATGTTTTTATAAAAGAGAAATCCACAAAGTATTTTAACTTGTACAGGAAAGTCTAAAGGAGAAATTAATGAGAATAGATTATATAGAGCCATTTTTGGATGCTGCTTCTTCGGTTTTAAGAGATATGTTGCTTGTTGAAAATATAGAAATGGGTAAACCCGGGCTTAAGTCAATAAATCAAAAGATAAAAGGTGTTTCTGTGATAGTGGGGCTTGCTGGGTCTGTTGAGGGTAGTATAATTATTGATATGGATATAGACACAGCTCTTTTTGTTGCTTCTAAGTTAAATTTTGAAGAGTATGATGATTTTGATGATGAGGAAACAAAAGAGATGGTTGCCGCAACTCTAACTGAGGTTGGCAACATTATTGCTGGAAATTTTGTTACTACTTTGCATGCCAAAGGTTTTGTATTTGATATAACTCCCCCAGCTTTTATTTATGGAGAAAATATGAAAATAAGTAATAAAGGTTCTGAGGCTTTAATTGTTCCTTTTTCTTTGCCTGATGGTAAAATTATAGAAGTTAATATTGCAATAAGAGAGAGGGTTTGATATGAAAAAAATTCTTTTTATTAGAAAAGAGAGGTTAATATGATCCAAAAGACTACAATTGCTGCAGATTCTTCATCTAAACCTAGAGGAATTAATTATGATACAGGTATTCCTTTTAATGTTTTAATTGTTGATGACTCTGTGTTTACCGTAAAGCAACTTACTCAAATTTTTACATCAGAGGGTTTTAATATTATTGATACGGCAGCTGATGGAGAGGAGGCTGTGATAAAGTACAAGAATCATTACCCCAATATTGATATTGTCACTCTTGATATTACCATGCCCAAAATGGATGGAATAACTTGTCTTTCTAATATTATGGAATTTGATAAAAATGCTAGAGTGATAATGATATCTGCTTTAGGCAAAGAACAATTAGTTAAGGATTGCTTAATAAAAGGAGCAAAAACATTTATTGTTAAACCCTTAGATAGGGCAAAGGTTCTTCAAAGAGTTATGTCTGTATTTGTTAAATAAATTATTTATAAAAAAAGTTCAATCTTTAATTTTATTATTTTCATTCCTTTGGGAAAAAAATCATTTCATTACTTATTTTATCTAAATTCTTTAAAAAATAAGTAATGTTAAGGTTGAATATTTTTAAAGGTTCTGTATTATTTTCTATGTAAAGCTCTAATTTGTAAAATCCTTTTTTTGTGTATAACAATGAATAGCTTTTAAAAATTCCATTTATATTTTTAATTTTAAATATTTTATATTTTAAAAATTTTTTATCAATAAGTTCGCTTTGAATTAGATATTTATTTGCTTCTTTGTAGGTTGAATTTAATAGGCCGTAGTTAGTTTTATTTAGCATTATGCTTTGTACAAAATGTTCTGTTAGTTTATAAATATTTTTTTCTATTTCACTTGTTGGAAGATTGGTGTAGTATTCTTTTTCTAAAATTAAATTGTAAGACGAATATTTTTTTATTTCTTCGTTTGCTCTTTTTTCAATTGAGATATCCAAAAGTCTAGCATTAATTGAAAAATTCAACAATGTAAGTAGTGCTGTGATTATTTGAATTTTCATTTTATTTCCTGGTTTTTATTAATTATTTTTTTTACTTTTTCAATTTCTAAAGGTATTTTGCTTTTTCGCTTTGAGTTTAGTTTTTCTTTTAGTAAAATATTGTTAAATGATTTTGCAAGTTCATATACTTTTTCTTCGCTTAAAGTAAAAGGAATTTGAATTTTTCGATATTCTAATGGGTCTTGTAAAATTTTTGTCATTAAAATAATAGGATTTAAAAAGCTTGCTTTAAAAAATTTATAAAAATTCATTAAAAAAATAGTAAATGATGCAAACAATGTAAATAGAAAAATTCCAAGAATAGAATCGCTTTTTCTTTGCAAATATTTATCTATATAAAATTTTGTTTTTTCTATTTCTATTACTCTGTATTCACTAGGACTGTAGTAAACAAATATTTCGTCTGATTTTGAGTATATTATGTCATCTTTTTCCTTGATTATTAAGATGAAGGGATATTTTTCTTTAATGTAAGCTTTTTCATTTATTATTGATATATTTTTAATAATATTAAATTCTTGTTTTTCTGGTATTGAATTTACAATTTTTGAGCTTGATATTATTATAAAAAATGTAAATGGTATTAATAAACTCATTGAAAACGTCCTAGCAAATGCTATTAGTATTAGGTTCTTTTCTTTTGAATTGTAATATATTTCTATTATTAGGTCGTTAAACCTAAGAAGTCTTAAAAATCTTAATTTGAAAAGTGATAGCATTATTGGATTTAATATTGTTTCATGAGCGGTAATTATGTTTTTAAGTTGATATGAACTGTAAAATGCTAAAGGGATAAGGCAGTGAATTATATCAAAGAATAGATTGTTTCTGACGTAGATTTCTAATCTTTGGGAAAGATAGGCTTTGGTTATTTTGTATAAAAAAATAAAAATAAAAATTGTGTCAAATAGAAAACCAATAAATATTAGTGCAAATCGTATTTTGTATGGTAAAAAAAGAATTATTGAGAGTTCTTCGATTAAAAGTTCAAATATTGAAAAAATTATTATTGCTTTTAAGAAAATTGAAAATTTTTTTACCATTTATTTCCCTTAGCTATTTCTAATAATTCTTTAATTATTCTTGAATCATATTCTTTAGAGCCTGACTGTTTTATTGAAAACCAACTCTCATCATATCCAATAAAACCTTTAATCGGGTTGTTTTTGTATTTTGGAGTTCTTGATCTGGCTGAAAAAATAGCAATTAATGTTGAAATTGGAGACATTGTTTGTAAAGTTTCATACTTAAAAAAGCTTTCAATTATAAGCTTGGCCGTTTTTTCGTCTAGAAAATCGGTATCATTGCTTATTGCTTTTGAAGTGGATTCAATATTTTTAGTAGTAAGCTCTATTCCTTTTTCAAAGCAATATTTGATTACCAATACTTTTAAGAGAAGTAATATCTTTATATAATTTTTTATGATGTCTGATGAATAAAGTGCTTTATTTTCCTTTTGTATTAAATATATTGTATAAGAGTTTTTTCCTTCAAATAGTTTGTTTATATAAAAAGTAATGTATCCATTGCTTATAGTATTAAAATTATAAAAGAATTCTTTTCTTAAAGATGAATTGACTTTGACAAAGTTAAATATTAAATTTAAGTCGTTTTTTGTCAATTCTTTGCTAAAAAGAGGCTTTACAATGTTAAAGTCAATAGCTTCAATGCCAGATAAAACAAATGGGGTAATCATTATATCTGTTTTATCTTTGACGTATTGAATCAGGTCTTTTAGTTCTGATTCAAAATCATTTTTGATGAATGTGGCAATAGTTTTTTTATTTTCTTTTAAATAGCTAAGCATTTCAATTTCTTTTTCTATAGCAGATAAACTTTTTATGCTTTCATGATTGAATAGATAATGATATAGATAAGGGAAATATGGCTTTACATTCATTTTATTAGATCCAATAGTTCAAGTGGATTATGTATTATGTGTTTTGCTCCACTTTCTTTTAATTCTTGAACACTTCTAAATCCCCAAGAAACCCCTATTGGCACAAATCCAGCGTTTAGTGCAGTTAGCATGTCTACATCGCTGTCTCCAACATATGCAATTTCTTTTTTTCGGGCATTTAATTCTAATATCATATCAAGGGCATTCTCAGGATCTGGCTTTGGCGGAAATTTTTTTGAATAACCCCTGATTTCAAAAAAAAATATATTTCCAAAAACATTTTTTACCAAATTTATTAATTCTTCGTGGTTTTTATTGCTTAAAATTCCAATTGGAATATTAAGTTTATTCATAGTTTCTAGAAGGGTTTTTATATTTTCGTATGGTTGTGTTTGGGATGAAAGATTTTTATTGTATTCTTTTACAAATTCTTTGTAAAGTTTGTCTTGTAGATTGGTATTATTATATTCAAGAGATAATAGCTTTAGAGTGTCTATTACAAACATGTTAAATCCTTTACCAACAAGAGCATTAAATTTGCTTAGTTCTATTTGATTGTATCCTAAGTTTGAAAGAGCAGAATTCATTGAGAATGCAATATCCATAATGCTATTTACCAAGGTTCCATCCATATCAAAAATGCAGGCTTTGATTTTCATAGTACTCTCTTTTATAATGGTTTACTTATTATATTATTTTAGCATTAATTTGTTCTCTTTATTAAGGTTTTTATATTTTAAGCATTTTTTATTTACTAGCAGTTAATTTTTATAAATAATTTATTTTGTTTTTTAAAATTTAAAATGCTATTGAAAATATAAATTTTAAGTTTTATTATATTTCATTAGAATAGAATATTGTAAGTCAGTTGTTTGATATTTATTAGGGCTAAAGCTTAATGAAAGAAGATGTACTAGTATTGGAAAATATTACAAAAAGTTATGGCGATTTTGTTGCCAATGATAATGTTTCTATTAAATTTAAGGCCGGCGAAGTTCACGCTATTCTTGGAGAAAATGGTGCTGGAAAGACCACTTTAATGAAAACCATTTATGGGGTTCATCAAGTAAATAGTGGTCGAATTATTTTAAAAGGTCAAGAAATAAGCTTTAAAGATTCAAGCGAGGCTATTCGAAATGGGATTGGAATGGTTTTCCAACATTTTATGTTAATTCCGCAATTTACCGCTGTTCAGAACATTATTTTAGGATATGAAAATTCAAAATTTGGTTTTCTTGATTACAAGCAAGCCAAAAAAAAGATAAGTTATCTTTCGGAAAAGTATGGTTTAAAGATAGATTTAGAAAAAAGGGTTGAAGATTTGAGTGTTGGAATGGAGCAAAAAATAGAGATATTGAAAGTTCTTTATCGAAATGCAGATATTATTATTTTTGATGAACCTACAGCAGTGCTTGCTCCAAGTGAAGTTGATGATTTTATGAATATTTTAAAGGTACTCACTCAAGAAGGTCATACTGTAATACTTATTACTCATAAAATAAAAGAAATTAGATCTATTGCAAAGAAATGTACAATTATGCGTCTTGGGAAGGTTGTTAAAACTGTTAATATTGCTGAGATTGATGACAGAGATCTTACAAAATTAATGATAGGAAAAGAAGTTGCACTTCGATCCTCTAAAATTAAATTTGAAAATCATTTTAATGTTCTTGAAATAAAGAATTTAAGTGTTAAAGATGAGAGAGGAGTTTTAAAAGTTAAAGACGTTAATCTTGATCTGAGAAATGGAGAAATTCTTGGAATATCAGGTATTGAAGGAAGTGGTCAGGAAGATTTAGTTGATGCAATTTTGGGTTTGAAAAGCATATTTAAAGGTGATATTTTGAAAAAAAATTCTTCGGGGAGTTTGGAATCTTTAAAAGGTTTAACGATTAAACAAAGAATAGATAAAAAAATTGGAAGTATTCCTTCAGACAGGCAGAAACACGGCCTTATTTTAGAATTCAATGTTATGCAAAATATTGGGCTTAAGAGTTTTGACTGTCCTAATTATTTGAAATTAAAAAAAATTCATTCAAAGAGTAATTTTGATTTAAAATTCAATCTTTTCAATTTTATTAAAAGACAATTTGATAAAGTTAAAAGACAATTTGTGGGGTTTGATCTTAATATTTTAAAAAAATTGAGCAATCAACTTGTAAGTTATTTTGATATTAGGCCAAGAGATATTTTGAGCAAGGTAAAGTATTTATCTGGAGGCAATCAGCAAAAAGTTATTGTTGCTCGTGAGATTAGTTTAGAGCCAGATATTCTTTTAGCTATTCAGCCTACAAGAGGCCTTGATGTTGGGGCTGTTGAGAATATTTACAAAAGAATAATAGAGCAAAGAGATGCCGGCAGATCTGTTTTATTGGTTTCTCTTGAGCTTGATGAGCTTGTTAATGTTTGTGACAGGATAGCTGTAATGCATAGTGGAAGGATAGTGGGTATTTTAGAGGACAATTTTGATGTTGATGTTATTGGTAAAATGATGATAGGTTTAAGCTAAATGAAAATTAGTAAAAACGTATTTAGTAAATTTATGTTGAAATTTTTAAATTCTTCAGCATTTGTTAGTGTGTTTGCGCTATTTGTGGGATTTTTAATTGTTGGGCTAGTGGTGATGGGGCTTGGTCATTCTCCTTTTAGAATGTATTTTATAATATTAGATATTATATTTTCTTCTCCCAAGCATTTAGGTTATGTTTTAAGTTATGCAGCTCCTTTGATTTTTACAGGTCTTTCTATTGGCATTTCTTTAAAAGCGGGTCTTTTTAATATTGGGGTTGAAGGTCAGTTTATACTAGGATCTATTATTGCTTTAATAGCATCAATTTTACTTGATTTGCCCCCAATTTTACATGTAGTTGTTATTTTTATTATTACTTTTATAGCGTCAGGTAGTTTAGGAATTTTAATTGGATATTTAAAAGCTAAATTTAATATTAGCGAAGTGATTTCAGGAATAATGTTTAATTGGATATTATTCCATTTGAACAATATAATTTTAGATTTTAGTTTTATCAAAAGAGATAATAGTGATTTTTCAAAACCCATTAAAGAAAGTGCATATATTGATTTTTTAGGTTCTTGGAAGCTCTCCCCGGAAGGGCTTGCTTATAGGTCTTCTCATCCTTTTGTTAATGAACTTTTAAAAGCGCCTCTTCATTTTGGAATAATTTTAGGCATATTTTTTGCTATTTTAATATGGTTTTTGCTTAATAAAACTATTATTGGATTTAAAATAAATGCCACAGGAAGTAATATTGAAGCTTCAAGATGTATGGGTATTAATGTAAAAGCTGTGCTCATTTTTTCAATGTTTCTCTCAGCAGCTGTTGCAGGTCTTGCTGGGGCTATTCAAATTATGGGTGTTAATAAAGCCATATTTAAGCTTTCTTATATGGAGGGAATTGGTTTTAATGGAATAGCCGCTTCTCTTATGGGAAACAATTCTCCAATTGGCATAATATTTTCCAGCATTCTTTTTTCTATATTGCTTTATGGAAGCAGTAGGGTTCAAAGTTTAATGGGGCTTCCATCTTCAATTGTATCTTTGATGATGGGAATAATTGTTCTTGTAATTTCTGCTAGCTATTTTTTAAATAAAATTGTTTTAAAAGGTGTTAAGGGTGTCAAATATAATAATATTCTTGATTAGTGAAACTTTAATAAATTCTCAAACTTTAATTTTAGCTGGTCTTGGGGGTCTTATAAGTGAAAAAAGTGGAATTATTAATATTGGACTTGAAGGAATAATGACAATAGGAGCATTTTCAGGAGCTACAGTTGCATATTTTACAAATGATCCATTGTTTTCAATTTTTGTTGGTGGGCTAGCAGGGCTTTTGCTTGCTGTTTTGCATGCTGTTTTTACAATTTTTTTAAAATCAGATCAAATTATAACCGGAATGGCACTTAATTTTTTAGGACCCGCTATTGCTGTTTTTATAAGTACTTTGATTTTTTCTTCTATTTCAACTCCGCCTATAGAAATAAAGTTGCCGATACTTTTTGATGGAATTTTAAGCAAAACATTTTTTATCTTCCAGATTTTTGGTAAAAGATACTCCGTATACATCGCAATCCTAAGTGTGGCTTTATTTCATATTGTTTTCAAATACACTAAAATTGGGCTTAGAATTAATGCTAGTGGTGAAAATCCAGAGGTATTAGAGTCTGTTGGAGTTAGTGTAAATAAAATTAGATTTTTTTGTGTTCTTTTGAGTGGGTTTTTAGCGGGGGTTTCAGGCGCTGTTCTTACAACAGTGGTTGCATCAAGTTATGTGCAAGGGGTTACGGGCGGACAAGGTTTTATTGCTATTGTAATGTTAATTTTTGGGAAATGGACGCCTTTGGGAGTTTTAATTGGCAGTTTTTTATTTTCATTTGTGAAAACTTTGACAATTGTTTTAGCTCAATCTCCCTTTTTGTCTTTAATAATACCTCCCAAAGTATTAGTTATTACTCCATATTTAATTATTATTTTAAGTCTTATCTTTTTTTCAAAAAGAAATTATGCACCTAAGTTTTTAGGAATACCCTATAAAAAGCATTAGCAATTAATAATAGCTTATAATTTGTTTTTCATATTGTGAAAATTCTTTTAATTTTTTAAGAGTTTTTGATTTTTTGCTGTAAGTTTTTTTTTGATACCCTTTGGTCTTGAGTTTATTTGATTAAATAAGTAGATGATTTGTGAGGTAGTTTATTATGTTGTTGAAGCTTAAATACAGGTTTGTTGGATTTTTATTATTGTTTTTAATTTTTATACTGTTACTTTTTTCCATGATTTTTAATTTTGTTTTATGCGGTTATTTAGAAGATTATTATAAGCAGCTTACAAGGGCACAAGTAAGAAGGGCAGCTTTTTCTACGCAATCTTTTTTAGATACTTTGTATGTCATAATCAATGGTGCAGCTTCAAATTTGGCACTCGAAACCATATCAGAATTTGCAATTTCTGAGAATAGAGGAAAAGATTTCTCTGAGTCTGAATTGATAGATTTAAGAAAAAATTCAAAATTTGTTATTGATTCTGTAAAGGTGAGCAAAAAATATCGACAATACTTATACAATTTTATGTCCAATCTTAAAAATGATACCTTTTTTGAAGAATTCGCTTTTTTTGATTTTGAAGGGAGAATAATTGTTAGCACAAGGCATGAGAATAATATGGATTTTGGTCATTCTGAGGCCAATACTAATTATTTTAAAAGAGCTGTTGAGGATTATAGGCAAAACCAATTAAAATTTATAGGCTGGTATTCAAATCTTTCTGAAGGAATATCCGCGGAAGTTGCTATTAGGTCTAGACAAAGCGAAAAAAAGGCTTTTGCAATAATTGTACCTGTATACTCTCCAGAAGACAAACTTGTTTGTGGGTATTTGGCTGGATATCTGCTTAATGATATTTTAGCAGATAGTTTTGATAGATTTAGATTCGGTTTTTATAAGAGAGGCAATTTTATTTATGTGGATCCTAATAATATAGCAGTCAATCCTTTTGAAGAGTACAATGAAACTAGTAGAGTTAGTTCTAAATTTTTAAATACCCTTAAAGATGTTTTTTCTAAACCACCTCTTTTGTCAAATATTCCTACTGAAGTTTCGGTTTACACTATTGATAAAATATTTTTATCCGAAATGGGAGAAGAGTGCTACTATGCACTGCTACCCATAAGCAGTAAGTTAGGAGAGAAGAGCGGAGTACTTATTGCTCGGCTTCCTTATAAAGATATTTACGGAGTAATATCTAGTCTAAAATTTCAGTATCTTTTATATTCTCTCTTAGGTATTGCTGTGTTAAGTCTTGTTCTTTTAATGAGAATAGATAAGATTATTAGTTTTCGTTTAAATTCAATTAGAGTTTTAGTTCAAGATATGGTTAAGGGTAATTTAGATAAAGATTATGCCCTTGATGATGATAGTTTTTTTGACGAGCTTGGAATGTTGAGTCTTCAGGTTGTGAAAATGAAAAAAGCTATTTCTGTAGCGATTGCAAGTGTTTTAAGAAATATTAGTTATGTAAATAAGGCAAGTTTAGAAGTTGCCAGTTCAAGCCAAAATTTAAGTTCTAGTGCGTTACAGCAGGCATCTGCTCTTGAAGAAATGTCAGCTAATGTTGAGCAAATAGCCTCAGGCGTAAATATGAGCGCTAATAATTCTTATGAAACAGAACAAATAGCTTTAAAGACAAATGAAAATTCTCAAATAGGTGGTAGGGCTGTAGAAGAATCTGTTATTGCTATGCAAGATATTGTAGAGAAAGTTAGTGTTATTGAAGAAATAGCCAGAAAGACTAATTTGCTTGCTTTGAATGCTGCTATTGAAGCTGCAAGAGCCGGTGATGAAGGAAAGGGGTTTGCTGTTGTGGCTAGTGAGATTAGAAAGTTAGCTGATTTGAGTAAAATTTCGGCTCTTGAGATTGGAGAGTTGGTTGAAGATAACTCTAAAGTAGCAACCGAAGCAGGAGTGATTTTTAAAGAGATGTTACCCGAAATTGAAGAAACGGCTAATCTTGTTAAGAAGATTTCAGAAGGTAGCTCTAAGCAGAGTGATCAGATTGCTCAATTTAAAATGGCTTTAGACCAGGTTGGAGAAGTTGTTCAGTCTTCGGCTTCAAGCAGCGAGCAACTTTCTAGCATGTCCGACAAAATGTTAGAAAAATCTAAAGAGCTTAGAAAATCTGTATTATTTTTCAAAATTAAAGATTCTACAATTGAGAATTTAGAAGATGATGAATATGATTTTAGGTTAATGGATTGTCTTGATAATTCTTTTAAAGATGAAAATCCAAATTTAAAAAGTAATGAGGTTTCAAATTTAAATGGTAATAGAAATAATAATTCTTTAGATATTGAGAGCGAGTCCTCTGTAAGAACTATTAACAAGCGAGTTGACCCTAAAAAAGCTATCGATATTGCTGATAAGAATTTAAATTTTGATGATGATTTTTCAGAGTTTTAGAATTTATTTTTTGTGAAAGAGGTGGTTAGTATGAAGCTGAAAGCTAGGATGTTGCTACTTGTTCTTATTCTTATAGCATTCTTTATATCAATTCTGTTTTTTATTTTTGGAATGTTGATTAATAGTAAATTGGTAGATCAGCAGTTTGATCTTATGATGAATCTTATTGGAAACATTAAAAATTCTTTCAACCTTTATATTTCTTCAATGGAAGAGAAAGTTAGGGTTAGTTCCATGTATTTCAACTCTGCTGAAAAATTTAATGAGGCTAGTAAAATTAAATCCAAAAGGTTGAGTTTTATTTCAGATCAATCTGAAATGCTTATTCAAACCGGTAGTAATATGATGGTTACAAACAAAGAAGGTAAAATAATTTTTACTTCGGCCGTTAAGGATAATAGTGATTTTGGCAAATCTATTGGAGATAGAGAATATTTTACAAAACTTAAAGAGTCTCAAAGTATTGTTTACAATTCCTTTGTTATGTTGACAGATCCTGGGTCTATTGAGGAGTCTTTGGTTAAAGATATTTCTAAGATAAAAAATAAAAAAGGCCAGATTCCTTACATATTAATAGGCATACCATTAAGAGATTTTGAAACAGGCGATATTTTTGGTTATTTTATTTTTTTCTATTCAATGGATTATATATATAGGTCTTTTAGAGGAATTAATTTTGGGATACTCTCTAGCGGTCGTGCGTTAGCTTATGATACTAAGGGTAGATTATTGGTTCATCATACAGTACTGCCTGGTGATGTTTTGACTGATATTAGTGCTTCTTATTCTAATATTATTAAGAAAACATCTGAAGATTTATTACAAAAAAATAAAGAAATTTCAACTATTTATTATTATGATCCTAATAGCAGTAAGAAATATGTGGGAATTAGTCAAAAGGTGTTATTAAAATTGTCTAATAATAGATTTATTCTTTTAATGAGAATTTCGGAAGATGATTTTTATTACATGTCACGAGCCACGTCTATAATCTTAGGTATTAGTTTTGCATTTACATTGTTTATTCTTGCTATTGCAACTCTTTATCTTGTGAAAAAGTTAAGTTCTTCTTTGAATAAGATATTAGAATATTCTGAACGACTTGCTTCTGGTAATTTTACTGCTGATGTTAATTTTGGCAAATGGGATAGCATAGAGCTTTATAGCTTGTACGAAGGTCTTGAACAATTGAGAACCAATTTTTCTTCAGTTGCAAAAGGGGTCATTGAAAATCTAGATTACCTTTATGAAAATGCGATTCAAATAGCAAATGCAAGTCAAAATTTAAGCTCTGGCGCTGTTGAGCAGGCTTCTACTTTAGAGCAAATGACAGCAAATATTGAGCAAATATCACAAGGTGTTTCTGAGAATACTGAAAATGCATCTACTACTGAAAAAATTGCTGTTAATACTAATGAAAGGACTAAAGAGGGGCATAAATCTGTTGTTAAAGCTATTGAGGCGATGACTGTAATTACTGAAAAAATTGGAATTATTGATGAAATAACAAGACAAACTAATTTACTTGCTTTAAATGCCTCGATTGAAGCTGCACGAGTGGGAGAGAAGGGCAAGGGTTTTGAAGTGGTAGCTGCTGAGGTTAGAAAGCTTGCGGATCAAAGCAAAGAATCAGCAAGAGAGATTATTGATATTGCAAACAGAAGCTTAACTGTTGCAAGTCGTGCTGGGGAAAATTTTGAACAAATAGTTCCTGGCATGGAGCAAACGGCCAGACTTGTGAAAAATATTTCTAATGAAAGCTCTAAGCAAAGTGTTCAAATAGAGCAATTTAAAAATGCAATAGAGCAAGTTAGTCAGCTAGTTCAGACTACAGCTTCAAGCAGTGAAGAGCTTTCTGCAATGTCTGAAAAAATGTTAGAGAGTGTAAAAGATTTAAAAGAATCTGTTGATTACTTTAAGATCGAAAAGTAAGTAGAAATTTTAAAGCTTCTACTTACTTTTTATATGATTATTATTCTATAATTTTAAAAATTTTAGCACCCCCCAGGCATTTTGTATTTTTGTAAAAAATTGCAAATTGCCCTGGAGAGAGTCCATTATCTTTTTTATTTAAAGAAATTTCCATTAAGTTATTTGTAATAAGTTTTAATTTGCATGAGTATTTTTTCTCTCCATGTCTTATCTTAATTTTAAAATTTTCAAAATTTGAAGGTATATCGTTTATCCAATGTATTTCATGAACTAAAAATTTGCGTTTTGCTTGTTTTAAATAATTTTCGTTATGGGATATATATATAATATTTTTTTCTAGGTCTTTTTCTATAACGAACCATGGCCCGTTGCTAAGCTTTATTCCTCTTCTTTGTCCAACTGTAAAAAACCAATATCCGTTGTGAATTCCTATTATTTTTCCTGTTTCTTTTTCAATTATATTTCCCTTTTTCTCGCCAAGATGATATTTGATAAATTCGTTATATTTAATTTTTCCTAAAAAGCAAATGCCTTGACTATCTTTTCTGTCTTTGTTGGGTAAATTTATGTTTTTAGCTATTTGTCTTACTTCGCTTTTAAGCAATGTGCCTAAGGGGAAGTATAGTTTTGACATTTGTTTTTGAGAGAGATGAGATAAAAAGTAGCTTTGGTCTTTAATTTTATCTTTTGCCTGTTTTAAAAAAAAATTGCCTTCTTTTATTTGTATTTTGGCGTAATGTCCTGTTACAACCAAATCATATTGGCTATTTATTTTTTCAAAAAATGCTCCAAACTTAATTCTTTGATTACAAAAAATATCTGGACTTGGGGTATTGCCATTTTTAAGTTCTTCAATAGTATAGCTTACTACCTTGTTATAATATTCTTCTTGAAAGTTTATTATTTCATACGGTACATTAAATTTATTGCATATAGCTTCAACATAATTTAAGTCTTCTTGCCAAGGGCAGTTTCCAATATAAGACAGTTCATCTTCAAGCCAAATTTTTAAATAGTAGCATTTTATATTTGAATATCCCTTATTTATAATTTTATAAAGGGCAACAGAGCTGTCAACCCCTCCAGATAAAAGTACGGCTATTTTCATAAACTTCCATTTTTAGGTTTTATTATATAAGATTTTGATAATTTTTGTAAATTATAATATAATATCTAAGTTAATAATGCATTGAGGAATATATGAAAATAGGTATTAGTGATATTAGAATTTTTTTACCTTTAAATTATTTAGATTTTTCTATTCTTTTGGAAAATCCTTTATATTCTTCTAATGAAGTTTTTTTTAAAAAAATCAATAGAGCAATAGATGTAACCTTGCAAAAAGGTTTTAGGTTTACTAGACCTAATGAGGATAGTGTAACTATGGCAAGTTCGGCTGTTAAGCTTATTTTTGACAACAATAATCTTGATTTAAGCAAAATTAGAATGCTTTTGGGTGGAACTGAGACCGGCGTTGATCATTCAAAGGCCATTTCTTCTTATGTTTTTGGAGCTTTAAGGCAATCTGGTATTTATCTAGGAAATAATTTTCTAACTTTCCAGGTTCAGCATGCGTGTGCTGGGGCCGCTATGTCTTTGCACACTGTGGCAAGTGTTTTGAGTCATTCTAATGATTCTGAATATGGCGTAGTTTTTTCTTCAGATATTGCGCATTATAGCAATCTTACTACGGCTGAGATTACCCAAGGAGCTGGTGCAACTGCAATTTTGATTGAAAAAAATCCGAAGATACTTTCGATCAATTTATCTGAATTTGGAGTTTATACCGATGATGTTGATGATTTTTTTAGGCCTTTTGGAAGTGTTGAAGCTAAGGTGCGAGGTCAATATTCAGTTGAATGTTACAATAATGCAAATGAGAATGCTTTAAGAGATTTTGCTTTCAAAAAGCAACTTAGCATGAAAGATTTATTTTCTAATTATAGGTTTGTTTTGCATGTTCCTTTTGCTAAAATGCCAATAGATTCAATGCATTATATTTTGAAAAAATATTATAGTGATGACGAATCTGTTAGAAATGCTTATTTAGAGTCAATAGATTTTTACGATGGTGTTGAAGCTGCTATGGAAGTAGGAAATTTGTATACGGGTTCAATTTTTCTATCTTTAGCATTTTATTTAAAAAGAGTATTTTCCAAGAAAGACATTACAGGGGAAAAGATATTGTTTTGTTCTTATGGGTCTGGCAATATTATGATTATTTATGAACTTACCATTGAAGAGGGCGCTTTTGATGTTGTTAAATTATGGGATCTTGATGGGCTTATAAAAACCAGAAATAATGCAAATTTTGAAGAATATAAAGATTTTTTTCAAAATAAAATAGTTCCTGGTGAATCCAGAGGATTTTATTTGAAAGAATTAAGGAATGATGGATACCGAGTTTATGGGTATCGAGCCTAATATATTGGAAAATAAAAAAAGGCATATTGAGATTTGTTTAAATAAAAACGATGTTAAAAGTAGCTGCAATTTCTTAAAGTTTATTAAGCTAAAACATAATGCTCTTAGTGATTTTAATTTTTCTGAGATAAACACAAAAGAAGAGATATTTGGATACAATATTAGCATGCCTGTTTTTATTTCTTCCATGACAGGAGGCAGTAAAGAAGGTAATGACTTTAATAAATCTTTAGTTAGAATTGCAAATTATTTAAAAATTCCTATGGGCTTAGGTTCTTTTAAGCTTTTGTTTAAGTATCCCGAGTACATAAGAGACTTTGCTCTTAAAAGGTATGCTCATAATATTCCTTTATTTGCCAATATTGGCGCTGTTCAGATTGTTGAATTTGGTATTTCTAAAATAGCTGAAATGATCAAAAGATTGGAAGTTGATGCAATTATTGTTCATCTTAATGCAGGACAAGAATTGATGAATGTTAATGGAGATAGAAATTTTAAAGGAATAAGAAAGTCAATAGCCAAATTGTCTGACTTTTTAAGTATTCCATTGATTGTAAAAGAGACAGGTTTTGGGATTTCACCAAAAGACGTTAAGGAATTATTCCGTCTTGGCGTTTCTTATATTGATCTTGCGGGGAGTGGTGGAACCAATTGGATTTTAGTAGAAGGCATTAAGGGCAATAATTTAAACATTGCGTCTTGTTTTTCTGATTGGGGAATTCCTTCGATTTTTACTTTACTTAGTGTTGATGATTCTCTAAGGGCCAATATTTTTGCATCTGGTGGATATGAGACAGGTATGGATATTGCTAAAGGCATTGCCCTTGGAGCTAGACTTATAGGTGTTGCAGCAGCTGTTCTTAGGGCTTTTTATAATTCAGGAGAAGATGCTGTATTTAATCTTTTTTCAGATTATGAGCATGTTTTAAAAATGTCTATGTTTTTAAGTGGAAGCAAAACTTTATCAGAACTTAGAAATAATAAGTATTTTTTGAGTAGTTATTTGCTTGATGAACTTGGAGTCTTTAAACAGTTTTATGGAACTTAGTGAAAATTTTAGACATAAAAGTGTTTTAGAAAAAAGGCAAGAGATAAAAAGTTTTTTGGGATTATCTTTTAAAGATTTTTTTTATAATAATTCCAATGAAGATTTTCTTTTTAATATGATAGAAAATTATATTGGATATTTATCTTTTCCTATTGGAATTGTAAAAAATTTGAAAATAAATGGCAAATATTATTCTTTGCCAATTGCAACAGAAGAGCCTTCTGTTGTTGCTGCCTTAAATTTTGCGGCAAAGATTCTTGAAAATGCTGATTTGAGTTATTCTTTGGGTGAAGTGCTGGGAATTTCTCAAATTTATATAAAATCGGAAAAAGATTTAAGTAAAATTTTTGTTGATCTTGGTGATAAAATCAAAACTTGGGCTGAACCCCTTTTAATCAATATGAATCAAAGGGGGGGTGGGTTTAGAAGGTTGTCAACCAGGTACATTAAAGAGCTTGGTATTCAAAAATTAAATCTTTATGTGGATACTTGTGATGCTATGGGCGCTAATTTGCTAAACTCAATTGCAGAGCGCGTAGCAGAGTTTATTTTTTTAGAATTAGGATATGAGTGTGTTTTAAAAGTTTTAAGCAATGATATTAGTGAATTTACAGCCAAAGCCCGCTTTGTTTTAGATTTTAAACATTTGCTACCAGGCAAAGAGGATTCTTGGAATTTGGCTAAAAAAATTGAACTTATTTCTAGTATAGGTTTTCACGAGGAGGAGCGAGCCGTTACTAATAATAAAGGCATTATGAATGGAATTACAGGGGTATGTCTTGCAACTTTTAATGACACAAGAGCTCTTGAGGCTTCTGTTCATAGATTTGCTTCAAAAAGCGGCAAATATCTTCCCCTTAGTAAATTTTATACGACTGATAATTTTTTGGTTGGAGAAATTGAAATTCCTTTGCAAGTTGGAACTAAGGGCGGGGTTATATCTTTTAGTGAAGCTTCGATTTTAAGTTTTAGAATTATGAATGTAAATAGTAAGAGCGAATTTATTGGTATTCTCTCGTGTGTTGGACTTGCTAGTAATTTTGCAGCATTAAGAGCTCTTGCATTTAATGGAATTCAAAAGGGTCACATGAGATTGCATTTTAATAAAATACTCTACCTTTTAAAAACAAAATATAATATTTCTGATTTTGAGAAAGACAAAATATTATTAGAAATGGAAAGAATGAATATTTATTCTTTTGATTTTGCTTTTGAAATTTTAAAGAAAATAAGGTTGGAGAATGAAAATAAAGTGTAAAGTTCATGCAAGCTTGGCTTTAATTAAATATTGGGGCAAGAAGGATGCTTTTTTAAACATTCCAGCCACTTCTAGTCTTGCTGTTAGTGTTGATAAGTTTTGTTCAATAAGTGAGCTTGAACTTTCAGATCGAGATGAAATAATTTTAAATTCAAAGCCAGTTATATTAAAAAATAGAGAAAAGGTGTTTTTTGATTATGCAAGAAAAATTCTAAATGAACCGAATGTTAGATTTAAAATTAAAAGTAAAAACAATTTTCCAACAGCAGCGGGTCTTGCAAGTTCAAGTTCGGGTTTTGCCTCTATTGCTGCTTGTATTTTGAAATATTTTAATAAATATTCTTGTAATAGCGCATCTAATCTTGCAAGAGTAGGATCAGCTTCTGCTTCAAGAGCTATTTACGGGGGGTTTACTATTTTAAAAGAGGGTTCAAAAGAATCTTTTCAATTAAGAGATCAATCTTATTTTAATGATTTGCGAATAATATTTGCCATAATTGATAGTAATGAAAAAGAATTGTCTTCAAGAGTTGCAATGAATATTTGCAAGCGCCATGAATTTTATTATGATGCTTGGATTGCTTCTAGTAAAAAGATTTTTAAAGATGCTTTATATTTTTTTTTAAAAAAAGATTTTATGCGTTTTGGAGCAACCATTGTAAAAAGTTATCAGAATATGTTTGCCTTAATGTTTGCATCTTCTATTTTTTATTTTAAAAATAGTACAATAGATTTAATTAGGTATGCTGCTGATTTGAGAAATGAGGGTATTTTTGTATTTGAGACAATGGATGCGGGGCCCCAAGTAAAGTTTATTTGTTTGGAGAAAAATTTAAATACTATTTTAAAAGGACTTAAGCAAAATTTTACTGGCATTGATTTTATTGTTTCAAAGGTTGGGCGTGGCTTAGAATGGATTTGATTAGTTTTTCTGTACCCGGAAATTTGCTTTTAATGGGGGAATATACTATTTTAGAGGAAAAGGGATTGGGGTTGGCAATTGCCATCAACAAGAGAGCATTTTTTTCTTTTAAAAAGAGCGATTCTTGGCGGTTTTTTAGCAAAAAGAAAAAGATAGACGATTTTTCTTTAATAGAAAATAGAAACGATTTTGTTTTTAAAATGTTTTCTTACTTAAGTCAAAATTGTTTTTTTAATCTAGACAGCTTTGCATATGATATATATATTGATACAAGTAATTTTTTCTTTAATGATGGAATTAAAAGGGGATTTGGCTCAAGTGCTGTTGTTGCTATTGGCATAGTTTGTGGGCTTTTTTTAATTTATAATGCCACCAATGTTGTTGATAAGGTTAAAATTTTTAAATATTGTTTAGAAGCTTACAGGCATTCTCAAGGAGGAATAGGTAGTGGATATGATATTGCTACTAGTATTTTTGGGGGTGTTATTGAGTTTGAAGGTGGTTTTGATCCTAAATGCAGGCAGCTAGGCGCTTTAGAGTTTAATGATTTTTATTTGATGCGAGGTTTGCAAGCTGTTAAAACCACTACTTCTATTTACAAATACAATAAACATAGAGATTCTATTTTAGACTTTATATTGAAATGCAATTTGGAGATGAAAAAACTTGTTTTAAATGTTAGAAATTCTAATTCTGCATTAATTTCTAGCTTAAGAAGGGCTAAAGAATTGGGATTGGCAATAGGAGAGGCAATAGGAGTTTCGGCAGCTTTGTCTTCAGGTTTTGATCACCTTTTGGGTCAGTGTGATTTGATTAAAGCTTTGGGAGCCGGAAATGAAACTTTTTTAGTTTACAGGCCCAATATTAAAGCTTTTGATTTGTCAAAAATTATTCCAATTGTTTTAGAGCATGAAGGCATTAAGCTTGAAAGTGATGAATGTTAAAAATAAGAAAGCCCGCTAAAATATTGTTTTTAGGAGAACATAGTGCTGTTTATGGGTTTCCAGTTATTGGAGCTACAGTTCCAATTTATATGGAACTGGCTTATAGTGTGTCTAAAAATTGGAGATATTTAGGAAAGTCCAGCGAGAGATTAAATGGCCTTATAAGTTTTATTGTTTCAAATTATAGTAAAGTTAATCCGATTGAGTTTGCTATAGTTTCTGAAATTCCTATTGGAGTTGGTCTTGGCTCTTCTGCCAGTCTTAGTTTATGCTTTGCAGAATATATTACAAGTCATTTTGAATATAGAGATTGTAATAAAATTTTGTTGGCAAATCAAATTGAAAATATTTTTCACGGCAAATCTTCTGGAATGGATATTAGACTAATTGATCTTGGTGGAACTTTTTATTTAGAGAAAAAAGAAGATGTTTTGCATTCAAAAAGAATAAAAGATTCTGGTTTTTATTTTTTAATAGGAGCAATAAAAAGAGATTTAACAACTAAAGAAATAATTCTCAATTTGAAAAAACATCTATTATCCAATGCGGATTTATTTGTTTTTATTGAAAAACTTGGCCTTTCTGTAAGCAACTCTTATGTTTCTTTTCAGAATAAAGATGTGTATTCTTTAGCTAATGAAATGAATGTTGCACAATATTGTTTAAAGCGATTGGGTTTGTCTAATGATACTCTCGATTGGCTGATAAGTAGGGGGATCAAATTGGGTGCTCTTTCTGGTAAGTTGAGTGGCGCTGGTAAAGGGGGGGCGTTTATTTTTCTTTTTGAAAGCCTAAGAAAAGCTAACACAGTGCAAAAAGAATTAAATAATATGCTTAAAAATTCTAAAGTAAAATTACTTTTAGAACTAAAAGTAATTGAGGTTTAGATTATTTTTGGGCCCAGAGAGATTCGAACTCCCGACATCCTGCTTGTAAGGCAGGCGCTCTGACCAACTGAGCTATGAGCCCTTTTACTACTAATAAGTAGTATACAGTATAAGCTTTAATGGTGTCAATTCTTATATTTTCTTTTTCCAAAAAGAACTACAAATATATCTATATTGTCAGCTGTTTTTAATCTATAGCCACCTATTTTATCGGTATCTGTATTAATAAGAGCTTCTTTGTGGCTTGGACTATTAAGCCATGCATTAACCACTCTGTTAAGTTCAATTCCTGATGCCAGTATTTCTCTTGTTAAATTAAAGGAGTTGTCATATTTATGTATTCTTTGCATTGGGGTTGTGCCAAAAAGGGTATGAGTTAGCGTTTTGTTTTCTCCCAGTTTAATAGCATATTCTTTTGCAACCTTTTCTAGGGTATCATCTATTTCTAGATGGTTTAGATTTAGCTTTTTTCTCAATTCAGCAATTTCTGAATATAGGATTTTCATATCTTCTTTTGTATTTATTTGGTGCATTGTGTTTAAATTGCATGCTTGAGATAAAAACAATATAAAAATTAAAAACAATTTTTCCATTAAATATCCTTTTAATTTATTATAGTATTAAAATTATAATTATATCTCATTATGTATTATAATGATTATATAAAGGAGATAATTATGGAAAAGTATTTAAGCTATATAAAAAAGGATGATTTAGAAGCAATACAATTAAAATTACAAGAATTGTTAGCAAGTTTGCATATTTTTTATTCTAATTTAAGAGGTATTCATTGGAATATAAAAGATACCAATTTCTTTGTTGTTCACGAAAAAACTCAAAATCTTTATGAATATATTGAAAAAATTATTGATGTTGTTGCAGAGCGCTCAAGAATGCTTGGATATGATTCTGAATTTAGATATTCTGAGTTTATGAAAAAATCCTTTATTAAGGAGCTTGATATTGAATCAACTTCAAATTTTTTGCCTTCAATGCAAAACATTGTTTGCAGTATTGATGAGATTTTAAAAAATATTTTTGGAATGAGAAAATTGCTTGATACTGCTGGTGATTATGGTACAGCTAATATTATAGATGATATCATGAGTGATCTTGAGAAGCATTTATGGATGCATAAGGCAATACTTGAAAATTGTAATTGTTTTTGTCATGATGAGCATGAAAGCAAGTATTGTGAGTGCGATACAAAATAACAATTTTATTAAAAGGGTTAACTTCTACTAATGAGTTTATCTGCATTAAGGCTGTAGTTGGTGTTGGAGATTTATGAGTATTAGAAATATTGGAATTATGGCCCATATTGATGCTGGCAAAACTACTACCACAGAAAGAATTATTTATTATACTGGCAAAAGCCATAAAATGGGGGATGTAGATTCGGGAAACACCATTACTGACTGGATGCCCCAAGAGCAAGAAAGAGGAATTACTATTAGTTCAGCTGCTATTACTTGCCATTGGAAGGATTGTCAAATAAACATTATTGATACTCCGGGACATGTTGATTTTACGGCAGAAGTTGAAAGATCTCTTAGAGTTCTTGATGGGGGCGTTGTTATTTTTAGTGCTGTTGATGGGATTCAGGCCCAAACGGAAACTGTGTGGAAACAGGCAGAAAAATATGAAATCCCACGACTTGCTTATGTTAATAAGATGGATAGAATAGGCGCTGATTTTTTTAAAGTTGTGGGAGATATTGAAAATAAATTTCAAACCATTCCTTTAGTTTTGCAAATCCCAATTGGAAATGAAAGCAATTTTGAAGGAGTGGTTGATATTCTTTTAAATAAAGAGCTTCATTTTTCAATGGAAAATGGAATTCCAAAATTAATTTATAGTCAAATTAGAGAAGAATTTGTTGAAAAAGTGATTCTTTTTAAAAAAAAAATAATAGACATTCTTAGCCAATTTAGTGAAGAAATTACTCAATTATTTCTTGAAGATAAAGAGATTGGCTTAGATATTATTAAAAGAGAGATTAGAATAGGCACTATTTCTAGATTTATTATTCCTGTTTTAATGGGAACTAGTTTAAAAAATATTGGAATAGAGCCTTTGATTGATTCGATTGTAGACTACTTGCCAAGTCCTTTTGAAAAAAGTTTTAGTGCTTTTTCTTTAGATGCAAATAAAAAAATTTTAGTTGATCCTAGTGAAAATAAAAAATTATCGGCTCTTGTTTTTAAAGTTCAATATTCAAGTGTAATTGCTGCGCATCTTTATTTTGTTAGAGTTTATTCTGGTGAAATTAATTCTAATAAAAGAATTATCAATGCTTCAAATGGTAAGCGTGAAAAGTTTACAAAAATTTTTAGAGTTTTCTCAAATAAAAATGAACAAATAGATTTTGTAAAAGCAGGCGATATTGGTGCTGTTTTAGGATTAAAGTTTTCTGTTACAGGAGATACTCTTGTTGAAGAAAACAATAATGTTTTGCTTGAATCTGTTATGTTTCCAGAGCCGGTTGTTTTAATGTCTGTTGAGCCTGAAAGATCATCAGATGAGGTTAGGTTAAAGGAAGTTTTTGAAATAATATCCAAAGAAGATCCTACCTTTAGTTATTCTGAGAGTAAAGAAACAGGGCAATTGATTATATCTGGAATGGGCGAATTACATCTTGAGATTATTTTGACAAGAATTAAAGATGAATTTAAGCTTAATGTTTATACAGGAAAACCTCAAGTAAGTTACAGAGAAAGTGCTGGTAAAATTGTGAAAGAAGTTTTTGAATTTAACAATATTTTTGGTGGTAAAAATATTGATTTTAAAATTGGAATGATCATTAAGCCTTTGTTACGGGGCGAGGGAAATAAAATTGATTTTGAATGCAGTATTGATCCCGCAATTAAGTCTGCAATATTGAGGGGAATTACAGCCACATTTGTAAGTGGAATTTTTGGATACCCTATTGTTGATATTAATGTTAGCATTTTTTCTATTATTTGTGGTGCTAATAAAATTAGCGAGAGTACTTTTGAGTCAATTTCAGGATTTGCTTTTCATAGTATTTTCCAAAAATCAGATCCTATTAGACTTGAGCCAATTATGTTATTAGAAATTAGAACACCTATTGAGCATACAGGAGAAATTATTTCTACACTAAATGTTATAGGGGGGGTTATTCATTCGGTTAGCAATATTGGAGAGTATGATTTGATAAAATCAGAGGCGGCGTTTGAGAAACTTTTTGGGTATGCTTCTATTTTAAGAAGCTCTACTAAAGGAAGAGGTAGTTTTACTATGGAATTTTCTTATTTTAAGGAAAAAATAAGTTAAAGTTATTAGTTTTTAAGGCAAAATGGCTTTTCTTGTGTTTATTATTTTTAAACCCAATTAATTTTTATTGATGAGTTTTTATGTAAAAATGATTTTATTCCTTTTTTTGTCAAGCTTTAAGTTTTTGATAGTTTATGAATGTGATATTATGATGTAAAATATTTTTTAGCCCTATAAAGGCATTTTTGTCTTTTAGGAATAGATAAAATATTGTATTGGTTTTTAATATGATATTTTATAATATTTTTTTATTTTAAAAATAAAGGAGGTGCATTATGCAGGGTGAAAATATGGTCTCAATTAGAGGCGGAAATAGAAGAAAAATTCTTCTTAGCTTGAAAAATATGCAATATTCAAGAACAGACCTGGCTCGTAAGTTGACCTTAACAAATGCTGCAGTTACTATTTTGACTAATCAAATGATAAAAGAAAATCTTTTGATTGAAGTTGGTTCTAGGGTGTCTGATATTAAAAAACATGGGCGAAAAGAAATACTTCTTGATATTAATAAAGATTATGCGTATTCAATGGGAGTTATTATTTCTAGCAATTATTTTCAAATAGGTATTGCTAATCTTAAATGCGAGGTTTTAATAAGCGAGACTCATTCTTTTGAGCCTCCAGTTAGTGCTTATGATATTTTAGAAAAAATAAAAGATCATATGATAGAAATTATTTGGAAGCATAATTTCTCAAGAGATAAGTTTATTGGGTTAGGCTTTAGTATTACAGGATTAATAAAGGATAAAGAATTAGGTATTGTTAATGATAGTTATGGGGCATGGGTTGAAAAAGATGTTCCTGTTAAGAGAATACTTGAGGAATACTTTTCGCTTACAGTTTACCTTGAAAGTTATGTTAAAAATTTATCCCTTGCTGAATTTATGGGCAAAAATATAGATAATATTATGTTTTTTGACTACACAGATACCGCTGAACTTTCGATTTGGTCAGGCGGCAATGTTTATCCTGGTTTTAATAATAAATCAGGTATGGTTAGTCATATGATAATTGATTATGAGGGAGAAAAAAATTGTCCAACTTGTGGTAATAAGGGTTGTGTTAATATGCTAATATCTAATTTTGCTTTGCAGAGATTGATTTCAAAAGAGTTTATGAATGGGGAGATTCCTGAGCTTTATGAAAAGTATGAAGGCAGATTGAAGAAGGTTACAATATATGACATTTTTTCTCTTTATGAGAAATATGATTTTATAAATAAAATTATGCAAGATACTGTTAAATATTTGGCAATAATTATTATTAATATTCAAAGAATGCTTGATTTTAATTATTTAGTACTGTATGGTCAAAGTTTTAAATTAAAAGCCTTTTTTGATTTGTTAAAAGAAGAGATTAAAAAGCTTAATAAAGAAAATATAGTATTAAAGCTTAGTTCATTAGACACTGAAGTTTCTGTTGTTGGGCCTGCTTCTAGTGTTATTTTTAATAAATTTTATTTGACAGGGGGAGATATTGATTAATATTGCCTTTTTTTGTATCTTATATTTGACAAGATTATTTTTGAGAATAAGGGTTATTTTTAATGCTTGAAAGTTTGGGGTCAAATTTTAGAAATTTTATAAACTATCTTTCTGGAAAATCTACAATAAATGATAAAAACATTGCAGAGGCTATTGAGATTATTAAAAATTCTTTAGTTGATGCTGATGTTAACTTAAGAGTTATAAGGCGTTTTTTAAATTCTATAATTGAAGAATCCAAGGG
The DNA here is from genome assembly GCF_000222305.1 of Borreliella bissettiae DN127. GTDB lineage: Bacteria > Spirochaetota > Spirochaetia > Borreliales > Borreliaceae > Borreliella > Borreliella carolinensis. The sequence goes on from NC_015921.1 coordinate 733,087, forward strand.
AGTAAAAGTTTTAAGGGGTATTGATCCAAAATCTCAGTTTATTAAAATTGTCAATGATAATCTTGTTAAATTTTTGGGAGGCAAAAGTTATGAGCTTAGTTTACATCCTGCCAATAAACAATCTTATATTCTTATGTTGGGACTTCAAGGATCTGGCAAGACCACAACATGTGCCAAGCTTTCTTTAAAGCTTAAAAAGGAAAATAGAAAAGTGCTTCTTGTAGCTGCTGATACATTTAGAGCAGCGGCTGTAGAGCAGTTAAAAATATTGGGTGGCCAAATAGGTGTTCCAGTATTTTCAATTGAGGAGGAAAAAGATCCTATTAAAATTGTTAAAGCATCTATAAAGTTCGCCGAGTCTAATTTTTTTGATTCTGTAATAGTTGATACTAGAGGACGACTTGAGGTTGAATCTTTGTTAGTTGAAGAGATAAAAAAAATCAAGGGGATTTTGCAACCCGCAGAAACCATTTTGGTGGTAGACTCTATGATGGGTCAAGCTGCTGTAAATATTGCTAAGGAATTTAATGAAAATGTTGGGCTTACTGGTGCAATATTTTCTAAGTTTGATTCAGATACTAGGGGGGGTGCTGTATTATCGTTTAAAAGTATTTGTGCAGTTCCTATTAAATTTATTGGTGTTGGAGAAAGAATTGAGGATCTTGATTCCTTTTACCCAGAAAGAATTGCTTCTAGAATTCTTGGCATGGGGGATGTTGTTAGTCTTGTAGAGAAGGTTCAAAGTGTTGTTGACAAAGAAGAGGCTATTAAGCTTGAGGAAAAAATCAATAAAGCCAGTTTTAATTTTGAAGACTATCTGAGCCAATTTAGGCGAATTAAACAAGTAGGAGGGTTTTCTAATTTTGTAAGTTTTTTACCGGGCGTTTCAAAATCAATGCTGAATAGCAACAATTTAAATGAAGAGGGTTTTAATAAAGAAGAAGCTATTATTCTTTCTATGACCAAAAAAGAAAGAATAAATCCAGTGATTTTGAATAATCCTTCAAGAAAAAAAAGAATAGCTCTGGGAAGTGGAACAACTGTTTTTGATGTTAATAAGCTCATAAAAAAGTTTAGTCAAACAAATTTGATTATGAAAAAAATGAAAAATAAAGATTTTCAAAGTAAGATTGCATCCCTTTGGGGAAAATAAGGAGGAATAAATTTGAGCGTTAAGATAAGATTGAAGAGAATGGGAGCTAAAAAAAGGCCTTATTATAGGATTGTAGTTATGAATTCTACATCTCCTAGAGATGGTAGAGCAATTGAAGAGCTTGGTTATTATCATCCTGTTGAAAAGCAAAGCCAAATAAAAATTAAGGAAGATAGAATGAAAGATTGGATAAGCAAGGGAGCAATTTTAAGTGATACAGTGAAAATGCTTTTAAATAAAAACAGCTTGAATGCGAAAAGTCAGGAGGTTTAGATGAAAGAGTATGGGAATGAGATTGAGCTTATAGAGTTTATAGTAAAGTCTCTTGTAGATAAAGAAGATGAAGTGAAACTAAATGTAATTGAGGGAGAAAAATCAACTATTTTGGAATTAAGGGTTTCTCAAAGCGATGTAGGTAAGATAATAGGAAGACGGGGGCGTATTGCACGAGCTATTAGAACTTTACTTGGAGCGTGTGCTGCTAAAACCAATAGGCGAGTGCAACTCGAAATTTTAGATTAATTTATGTTTATTAAAGGCGTTATATTATCGTCTTATGGAGTTAATGGGTATGCTAAGGTTAAAAGCATATCCAATAATTTTTGTGATTTTATTAATCTGAAAAATAATAAAGTGCTTTTAAAAAAAAACAATGCTTCTGATATTGAAGTTAAAGTTGTAGATGTTAATGTAAGGGGCAATTCATTATTTTTAAAGTTTGAAGGAATTAATACCCCAGAGGCAGTTAAGCCGGTGATTGGTTTTGAATTGTGGGTTGATGATTCTCTTGCATCGAGTTTAAAAAAAGGTGAATATTACTTAGGAAAGCTTATTGGCTATTCTATTGTTAATAACAATAAAAAACTAGGAGAAGTTGTAGCTTTCTTTGAATATTTAAATAATGTATTTCTTGAGGTTAGAGTGGGTATTAAATTTTTCTTTATTCCCTTTTTAAGCATTTATATTGGAGATATAAATGCTAAAGAAAAAACAATTGAGCTTAAGGTTTTAGATCTTTTAAAATGAAATTTACAGTTTTATCCCTTTTCCCAGCAATAATTAAACCATTTTTTGAAAATTCAATAATGAAAAAGGCTATTGACAAGGGAATAGTAAGTTTTGAGCTTGTTGATGTTAGGGATTTTTCAAAAGATAAGCATAAAAGATGTGATGATTTGCCTTACGGAGGCGGTGCTGGAATGGTATTGAAGGCTGAACCTCTTTCTTTTGCTCTTGAGCATGTAGAAGCTGTCAATAAAACAACAATATTCTTAAGTCCTTCTGGAATAAAGTATACCCAAGAGTTGGCGTATTCCTTGTCAAAAAAAGAAGAAATTGTTATAATTTGTGGAAGATATGAAGGAATTGATCAGCGTATTATAGATTTGTATGTTGATTTTGAGATTTCTATTGGAGATTATGTTTTATCTTCAGGAGAGATTTCAGCTCTTGTTTTAATAGATAGTGTATATAGGCTTTTAGATGGAGTAATAAATCCTAATTCTTTATTAGAAGAATCATTTGGTGTAAAAAATGGATTGCTTGAATATCCTCATTATACCAGGCCCTATGATTTTAAGGGGGCAAAGGTTCCAGAAGTTCTTGTTTCGGGGCATCATGAAAATATAAAGAAGTGGAGACTTGTTAAAGCTAGAGAAAAAACTAAGAAAAATAGATATGATTTATACCTTAAATATTTAGAGATAATAGGAGAAGATAATGGATTTGATAAGAAAAATTGAGGCTCAGAATAAGAAAAATGAGGCTTTTGTTTTTAATGTGGGAGATACTGTGAGGGTTTTTTATAAAATTATTGAAGGTAGTAATGAAAGGTTGCAGAGTTTTGAAGGGATTGTTATTGCTTTTCAAAACAAGGGAATTAGCAAAACATTTTTGGTTAGAAAAATTTCCTCAGGAATAGGTGTTGAAAAAATTTTTCCAGTATATTCTCCTATTATAGAAAAGGTTGAAGTTTTAAGAAAAGGAAAGGTTAGAAGGGCAAAGCTTTATTATATGAGGAATAGAATTGGTAAAGCTGCTATGAAGATAAAGGAGCGTCTTAATATTAAAAAAGTTAAGCATTAAGTTTTTAATTATTTTAAATTTTTTAGCAAATTAAGTCATAAGATGAATCAAATTAGATTGAGATTAAGAATTATTTTTGATTGATCTTTTGTTTTGTGAATTTTTATTCAATATTTAGTAAGATTTTTACTGCTTTAAGAAATAATTTGGGCAAGTTTGGTTGTGTATTAATTCTAATTAAGAACATTGATTAACCATTCTTATTAAATTTCAATATAAATTTAATTGTACCTTGGTCTTTAAAAAGCTAAAGATTTAAAATTTCGATTTTTTGAAAAACTTTTAAGCTATGTGAATGATTTTGTTCTTAAATATTTGTTTTTAGTTTTATGCAGAGTAAATATTTATTCTGTAGTTAAGGGGGTTGATTTTGAAATATACTCAAAGTAAGTTTAAGAGTAGTAATTTTCAGAAACACAATAAACGTTTTTATGGTTTTAAGAATAAAAGATTAAATTCTGAGAGCAAAAGTCAAAATGTTGCCCCAATAAATAGTTTTAATAATAAATCGGCTGTTTTGAATACAGATAAACAAAATTTTTTTAAAGGTAAGTTTAGAAGAAAAAGTATAAAATTTAGAACAAGGATAAATCTTGATATTGCTTGTGCTATTTGTGAAAAAAAAATAAATGATATTGTTTGTAGTATGTCTTTAAAGATTGAAAATGAAGATAAACCTGTTCATTTTGATTGTGTTATCAATAAATTAACAGTTGAAAATAATCTTTCAAGTAATGAAAAATTGGTTTATAGAGGTGCTGGTAAATTTTTTATTGTGGATACATCTTCTAGAGGGGAATATTTATATTTCAAAATTATTAAAGAAATTGAATTTGAAAATTTAGAAGAGCAGCCAATATGGCGTAAAAAAATTCTTAAAGATATTAATAGAGGGTTTAGGCTTTCTTGATATGAAGGTGGCAGTTTTTCCAGGATCTTTTGATCCAATTACTTGGGGCCATATTGATTTAATTAAAAGATCTTTGGCTATTTTTGATAAAGTTGTTGTTTTAGTAGCTAAAAATAAATCAAAAAAATATTTGCTAAGTGATGTTGAGAGGTTTAGTCTTACAAAAGAAGTTGTCGCATCTTTAAATTTTTCAAATGTACTTGTAGATAGGTATAGCGGGTTTATTGTTGATTATGCATTAATTAATTCTATTAAATTTATTGTTAGGGGAATTAGGGCTTTTAATGATTTTGATATAGAGTTTGAAAGATATCTTGTTAATAATAAGTTAAATTTTAAAATTGATACTATATTTTTACCAAGTAGTGCAGAACATTTATATGTAAGGTCAGATTTTGTAAAGGAATTAATGAGCAAAAAGGATGTTGATCTTTCTAATTTTGTTCCAGAATTGGTGTTTAATAGATTAAAATCTAAGTTTATTGACAAATGACTTGGTTAATATATATATTATTAAGATAATTTAATGTAGTTTAAAAGTAGTTAGGAGAAAATAATGGCTGTTCCAAAATTTAAGCCTTCAAAATCTAGAAGTAGAACAAGGCGTAGCATAAATATGAGAAAGAAAATTCCGCAATTTCAAGAATGTTTTAATTGTGGGAATCTTGGAGTGAGACATAGGATTTGTTTAAAATGTGGATATTATAGGAATAACCAATATCTAGAAATAGGTTTGTAGCTTGTAGTAAGGAAGGTGTATTCATGGATAATGATGAAATTTTTAGCAAGGTTAGGTCTATTATATCTGAGCAACTTGATAAAAAAGAAGATGAAATTACTATAGACTCTAGATTTGTTGAGGATCTTAATGCAGATAGTTTAGATATTTATGAGCTTTTGTATTTGCTTGAAGAGGCCTTTGATGATAAGATTCCAGAGAACGAAGCCAATGAATTTGAGACGGTAGGCGATGTTGTTAATTTTATTAAAAAGAGAAAAGGTTGATGAAAAAAAATTCTTCCGATTTTTGTTTGAGTAGTGAAAGAAAAGCTCAATTAAGTGAATTTTTAGAAAATTTGAGCATTAATTTTAGTGATTTTGATTTATTAAATACAGCATTGAGTCATTCGTCGTATTCTAATGAGTTGGATCAAAAATCCAGCAATAATGAGAGATTAGAGTTTTTGGGAGATTCTGTGCTTAATTTAATTATTACAGATCATCTTTATAAAACTTATCCAAATAAAAGTGAAGGAGAGCTCAGTAAGGCTAGATCTTATATTGTTAGTGAAGATTCTTTGTCTAATATTGCTAGAGAGATTAATCTTGGTTCTTACATTTTACTTGGCAGAGGAGAGGAGAGTAATGATGGTCGAAACAAAAAAGGCATTCTTGCAGATGCTATTGAAGCCTTTGTAGGCGCTATTTATCTTGATAGTGGATTTTCAAGAGCAACAGAATTTGTGGTTGGGCTTTTTGACATGTATATAAGATTGATGTTTAATAGGGGTGATTTTAAAGATTATAAGAGTTTGTTGCAAGAATATGTTCAAAAGAAATACAAAATCTCACCAAGTTATAAGCTAGACAAGGAAATAGGCCCAGACCATGATAAGGTTTTTTGCGTTGAACTTTATGTTGGAGAAAATTTTATATCAAACGGGAAGGGTAAATCTAAAAAAGAAGCCGAAATGAGAGCGGCCGAAGTAGCTTTAAAAGCTATGGAAAATATTAACCTTTAAAGTTTTAATTTTTTTCATAAGATAATTTTTAGTATTAAGCTTGGGATTTTCAATTACGCAGCTTAGTAATATGTTTAAAATTTTACCTATATTTTTATTGTCTATTTGTTTTAGATTTTGTATGTCTTTTCCATTTATTTTCAAATCTTTTAAAGATAGAGGATTTTTTAACAATTTTTTTCTTTTTATATTTTTTATTATAAATAAATATTTTTTCTTTTTTCCTTTGAGTGCTTTATATATGTCAATTATTTCCTTATAATGTTCTCTTGTGCTCTTGCTAAGTAAATGTCTAATATCACTTAATTTTTTGACATTAAAAATATTGTTATTATCGATTATGCTTCTATAAAATAAAATTAGCTTAATTTCTTTATTTGAGAATTTAAGTAAAGTTAATTTTTCCTTTAGTTCTTTTATAGGTTTTTTAATTGTCAATATTGTGATTGCCTTTAAATAAAATTTGTCTTTATCAAGTAGGGCAGTTTTTTTGATTAATTTTGTTTTTATTTCTAGATTGAAAAAATTCTTAAAAAAATTGACTTTTTTAAGATAATAAATTCCTTTTTGTATGTTTGTGCCTTCTAGCAATTTGTGAAATTCATTTTTTATTCTTTCTTTTGAAATTATTAAAATATTTTCTTTTTTATATTTCATTGAAATTAAAGTATTTTTTTCAATGTTAAAATTAAGGGTGGATGAAAATCTTGCTGCTCTAAGTATTCTAAGAGCATCTTCTTCAAATCTTTTATTTGGATTTCCTATGCATCTTATTATTCTCTTATTAAGGTCTTTCCCCCCGCCATAGCAGTCTATTATGTTGAAGCTGAAAATATTCATTGCAATTGCATTAATTGTAAAATCTCTTCTTTCAAGATCTTTAGTTAAATTTTTAGTGTATTCTACTTGTTTAGGAGCTCTGTTATTTTCATATTCTTTTTCTATTCTGTATGTTGTTATTTCAAAGACTTTTTTATTAAAAATAATACCAATTGTTCCATGTTTTATTCCTGTTTTAATGTTGTTTGGGAATAATGTTATTATTTCTTCAGGAGTTGCATTTGTTGCAAAATCAAAATCGTAAGGTTGCTTATTAAGTAGCAAGTCTCTTAAAGCGCCTCCAACCAGATAAAATTCATAGTTGTTTTTTTTAAATATTTTGCCAATTTTAATTATATTTTGAGTATCTTTGCCTAGATTCATATAAAATTATATTATAGTGTAAATATTTTTTTTCTAAAATTGATTTACAATTTTAATTTATTTGAAGTATGTTATAAATAATGCTTTATTTTAAATGGTTTTATTGGGGTTTTATGAGTGGTAATAATAACAATAGTGTATACAATTCTATAGGTCAACTTTCAAAAGAGACTAAAAATAGGTTGGTGAATGATATAAAAAAAAGCTTAGGTTTGAATTCTTCCGATTTTGTTTTACCCAATAGTAACAATGAGCCTTATGTTGATTCTCAGCTTGAAAAATTTCTTTCGGGGCGTTTAATGGAAGAATCATTTCTTATTAGAATGTGGTTAACTATTTTAAATTTTTTTCAGAAAGATAAAAGTAAAGAAGATATTTATAAAGCTTATGTTATAAAAAATCTAGAAAATCAAGTTAATGAAATGTGTAAAAATCCAGTAATAGATTTAAAGAGAGAATGTTTGCATATTGGTTTTGTAGAAATGTTTTTTAGTGTTTATCGATATTCAATGGAATTGAAAGAATTTTTTAAGAAATTGGAAAAAGGTGGCATTATTGTTGAGCAAACTATTTTAGAAATTATTCAAAGCAAAGTTCTTAATTCTAAAAAAAATTTGGAAGATTTTTTAGATGAAGGCGAATATGAGCTTTTTTTGAAAAAAGAAAAAACTCAAAACGATTTAGAAGAATCTCTTAAAATCAAGATAAATGAGTATATTAATTCTATTTCATCTAATACTTACAAAATTGTCTCTGATATGTTTGAGTTTTATTATGTTTTTAATAGTTTGGCGTTTTTCCCTTATAAATCTTTTTTTTCATTTTTCAATGTAGATCTTTTAGATAACACTGACAATATTAGCATTGTTGACCTTGAGGTTGGATTTGGAACTAGCTTTTCAAGTGTTAGTAAGTATTTAAATTCTTTTTTTGACATTTTGTATACATTAAAAGATATTGAGATAGATGAGGATATCATTAAAAGCATTATATCGAATTATTTTTCAATATCTGATGATATTAGTAATTCAGAGATAATTTCAAGAGAAGATCATATATCTCGAGTAGAATACGTATTGAAAAATGTTTTATCGATTGTATCTAAAATTGTTGGCTTGTCAAGAACTTTACCTTATTTAGATGTTTTTAAAGTATATTGCAAAAACCCTGCTGCATCTCCTAAAAAATATGTACCTTTTTTTGATGTAAAAAATTTTTATGAGAACATTTTATTTTTAAATGTTATGGGTCAGGCTATTAAAAAGCATGAAAGTTCTTTAAAAGTTCTTGTGATCAAAGAAATAAAAAGTCTTGTTAGAGATCCTGGGGTAGTTTTAAATTTAAAGGGTGAGATTTTTAATGAATTAAATGGCAGGTATAGTTTTAAAAAGTTATATTTTCTTAATGATTTTTTTAAAAACATATATGATATTAGAATAATGGAAGTTTTAAGAACTATAAATAATGTCGTATTAATTAATAATCATGATTTGAGAAATACATATGTTGACATTGAAAATAATATTACTGCTTTGAAAAAAGAAATTTATAATATTTACTTTGAGATTGATTATAAAAATGAAGAGTTTGAAAGGTATAAAAGAGAGAATAAAATTGATGACCCTTATAGGGAAAGGATTTTGAAGTGGTGCTCAAATGAATCAACTTCTATTGATAAAGTTTCAAATAGATTTGTGGATTATTTTATTGAGCTTAAAAAGAGATGTTTGGCTCTGTTGGAAAATCAGAATGTTTTTATTCGAAAATCTTTAACGGTTTCTTACAAATCAATGGTAAATGAAAATAAAACAATTACATTAGCTGATGTTATTGGTAATCTTTTGGAAATCATAAATCAGGCACTTTTTATAATAAAAAATTTATAAATTTTATGAAAGTTTTTAAAGTAAAAAATCTAAGACGTTTTTCAAATTTTATTAGAATCTTGGTTATTGTATTGTTTTTAAATTCTTTATTGAGTTTATTTGTGTTTTTGGCTGGTTCTTACAATATTTTTGTTTACAATTTTCAGAAATTCTATCTTGATCTTACTATTATTTTAAGCTCTGTTTCTTTTGGTCTTGAATCTACTAGGTTGATATTTTTTTATTTATTGAGAAATAAAAAAATTAATTACTATTTAATTTTAATGTTTAGTTTTGTGATATTTTTTTGTGCTCTTGTTTTTAAAATTTTTCTTTCTGGCAACAAATAGATCAAAAAGAATATTGTATTAATTATTTATCATTATTCTATTGACTAATGAATTTTATTTTTATAAACTAACTATTAGTTTATATTTGCCGACTTAGCTCAGCTGGCCAGAGCAGCGGTCTTGTAAACCGCAGGTCGTCGGTTCAAATCCGACAGTCGGCTTTTAGGGGCGGTACCGAAGTGGTTAACCGGGGCAGACTGTAAATCTGTTGGCTTTGCCTACGTGGGTTCGAATCCCACCCTCCCCAATTTAGTGGGATTATAAGTGATTGCCTTTTTATAATTTTGATTATGATCTTTTAAATATGTGATGTCGGTTCATTTTGGTGCTTGTATTTTTGTCTATTTAGAAAAGTTATTATTGGTTATAAAATATGATGTTAGCTACCAATTAAAAATTTTAATTGGTAGCTAAAGTGTAATTAGTAAAAACTTTTGCTTAGCTAGGAGATTCTTGTGCTTATTAAAATAGGGAAAATATTTATTCTTTTCTTCTTTTTAGTATCTATTTTGTCAATTTTTATATATTTCTTAAATTTATCTTCTTTAGCAAATGGCTTAGTTTATGAATTTAATGTTGAGAAAGGTTGGGGAGTTAAGAAAATAGCTAAGGAATTGAAAAAGCAAAAGTTAATTAAATCCGAACTGCTTCTTGTTTTTATTTCGTATATTTTAGGCAGTGATAAACAATTTAAAGAGGGAAGATATTCAATCAATGGTGATCTTTCTACGTTTGAAATATATAAAGAATTTTTAAAGGGATCTTCTAATGTAAATATTGATGTTACAATACCTGAAGGGTATACTAGCAGAAGAATCGCTTTAAAGCTTAAAGAATTTTCTGTCATTGATGATGTTCAAGATTTTATTTTTTTAATCAATAATAAATCATTTATTTATGAGCTTGGATTTGATTACGATTCTCTTGAAGGATTTTTATTTCCAGATACTTATAAATTTTATAAGGGTATAGAAATAAAGAATGTAGTTCGTATGTTTGTTGATAATTTTTTAAGTAAGCTTAAATCTATAGGCGTTGTTTTAAGTGATTATTCAAGTAAGGAGCTTTACAATAGGGTAATAATAGCATCTATTGTTGAACGCGAGTATAGGGTTAAAAGCGAAGCCCCAATAATGTCTTCAGTTTTTTATAATAGGATAAAATCTGGTATGGCATTACAATCCTGTGCCACTATTGAATATGTTATTACAGAGGAGTTGGGACGAAGCCACCCTAAGAGAATTTATTTTTCAGATTTAGAGATAGATTCTCCTTATAATACATATATTAATAAAGGATATCCTCCCGCTCCAATTTCAAATGCCGGTATTATTTCGCTGCAAGCAGCTTTTTTCCCCAAAAATACGCAATATTTATTTTTTGTGATAAAAGACTCTAAGTTGGGCACCCATCAATTTTCATCAGATTATTCTTCACATCTTTTAGGGGCAAAAGATTATATTAAAAATTTTATTACTAAGGATTGAGAATTATGAAGTATTTACAAACAGCAGCCTCAATTAAAAGCAAATTTGATATTGTAACTATTGTGGAGCAGTATATTAAGCTTGTTAAATCGGGATCTGCTTATAAAGGTCTTTGCCCTTTTCATGCTGAGAAAACTCCCTCTTTTTTTGTAAATCCTTTGCAAGGATATTTTTATTGTTTTGGATGCAAAAAGGGTGGGGATGTTATTGGATTTTTAATGGATATGGAAAAAATCAATTACAATGATGCTCTTAAGATTTTATGTGAAAAATTTGGTATTCATTATGATGATTTAAAAATAATTAGAGAAAGTGAAAATAAAAATGAAAATAAAGACATAGTTTCAAAAATTTACTCTTTGAATTCTAGGCTAATTAATACCATTAAATTTTTTTTGAATAAAAACAAAAAAGCTTTAGATTATGTTTTAAAGAGTAGAGCAATATCTAAGGAAATCGTTGATTTATTTGAACTTGGATATTTGCCATTTAACATTAAAAATGGGTTAGAGCTTCATGATTTTTTGGTTTCAAAAGGATACTCTTCTGAAATACTTAGAAAAAGTGGTTTGTTCTCAAAAACTAATCCTAGAGCCTCTATTCTATCTCAAAGATTAATTTTTCCAATTAAAGATTTTAAAGGAAATGTTGTTGGTTTTGGGGGTCGAGATTTAGATGGGAAAAGTTCTAAGTATATTAATTTAAGTGAAACTGAAGTTTTTAAAAAAAAGGAACTTCTTTATGGATTTTATGAGGGTTTTGAGGAGATTAAATCTACAAAATCAGTTATATTGGTAGAAGGATATATAGATGTTCTTGCTTTTTTTGCATCTGGGATTAAGAGGGCTGTATCTACTCTTGGCACTGCTTTTTCAAAAGAACATCTAGCTTTGATTCAAAGATATGCTGATGAAATAATATTGTCTTTTGATGGGGATGATGCTGGGCTTTCTGCAACTTTAAAAGCTTATCAAATTTGTTTGCCATTTAATATCAATGTTAGTGTTGTTAGAATGGATTTTGGTCTTGATCCTGCAGATGTTTTTAAAAGTGAAGGTGCACACGCTTTGCAAAAAATTTTAAATAATAGATGTGATGTTTTTGAATATCTCTTAGATGTTTATTCTAATAAATATGATTTAAATAAAACTGTAGATTTAAATGCCATGATTAATTTATTTTTAAATTTGATAAATTTATCAAAAGTAGATACTCAGAAAAAAATTTTTTTAGACAAGCTAAGCAATAAGCTTGGTATTGGTTTGACAACTTTATTAAAAGATTATTATAGAATAAAAGAAAGATTTGTAGTTGACAATAATAAAAGAAATTTGTATGCTCATAATGATGATTCTTATGAGAGGTATCTAATAGTAGCTTTGTTGAAAAATTTTAATTATTTTAGTACAGTAAGGCGCAATATTATTGATAGTGATTTAATTAATATTGATGCCAGAAAAATCTTTATGTGCTTTGAAAATTTATTTGAAAATAATAAAGATTTTTCATTAATGGATTTAAAAAAAGATTTAAAGGATACCTATAAAGTTAGTGAATTTTTTTTTGAAGAAATTTTAAATTCTGAGTTTGAAGTAGATGATGAGATGCTCATTCATATTTTACTTGCAATCAAGAGAAGAAAATTAGATTCTCGTGTTTTACTTTGCAAAAAAAGATATGATGGGGACTCTTTGGTAAATGCTAAGATTCAAATAAATGAGTTAATGTTTTTAAATATGCAGAGAAAAAATTTAAAAATCTACATAGATGATGTTCCAGGGAGTTAGGTTTTGTCGGATTTGGAAAAGAAATATTCGAAACTGATAGAGGGTATTATTGCTCATTTGGGAGATAGAAAATCTCTTAGTTTTAGTGAATTATCAAATTTACTTCCCGATGACATATTAGAACCAGAGATTCTTGATTGTATTTGCTCTGTTCTTGAAGATAGGGGTATAAGGTTAGTTAATAAAATTTCGGAATTAGATCTGGTTGTCAGCGAAGATGGAAATGATGAAGAGGAAGAGGTTGAAATTGAATCTGATAGAAATTTTATGATTTTAGATGATGGGTTTCAAAGTGATGAGGAAGATATTGACATTGATGATAAGCTGGATGATTGTGATGAAGAAGATATTTCTGTCAAGGATGATTTAGGCTCGGGGTATATTAAAAACAATGTCTTAAAAGATAGCCATTCAGAAGATCCAATTAAACTTTATTTAAAGGAAATAGGAAAAGAGTTTTTATTAACGGGAAATCAAGAAGTTGAACTTGCAAAACAAATGGATTCTGGAGAGAGTATCATTGAGAATATTCTTAAGAATGAAGGACTTGTTATAGAAAATTATTATAATCTTGTGAATACTATTTACTCAAGAATGGAAAGGGAAGAGTTTTTTAAAAGAGAAAAAGATAAGGATAAAGAGAATAGTCCGGATTATTATAATAAAAAAAAAAGAATTGCCTCTTTTTATAAAATTCCTTTAAAGCCAATTCAAGATCGTTTAATAAGTTATGTAGATAATAAGCATAGGGTGTATGATCTTGGGGGGGATATTTTTGAAAAGAATTTAAAAAAAGAAAGATTAGCCCTAAAAGAGCTTTTAAGAGACATTCCTTTGTATCAAGAGGAACTAAGGATTTTTTCAGATGATTATATTGATTCTGCTAATAAAATAAAGGATTTGCAAAGACAGCAAAGGATAATTCTAAGCAGGTTGAAAATTGAAAAAATAAGAGATTTGAGGGTTCTTGGAAGAGATTTGACTATTGCTGAAAAAAAAATAGAGATAGAAAAATCTCTCAAACTTAAAGAAGATGCTATTAAAGAGCAGATCACAGAGGCTCAGCTTGCTCAAAAAGAACTTGAAAGAATTGAGATGTATTATGAATATCCAACGGATAAAATAATAAGCATGTCAGAAGAAATTGCTAAAGGCAAGCAAATGATGCAGCATGCTAAAGATCAGTTAATTAAGGCTAATTTAAGGCTTGTTGTAAGTATTGCTAAAAAATATGCAAACAGAGGTCTTCATTTTTTTGATCTTGTTCAAGAAGGCAATATTGGATTGATTAAAGCTGTTGAAAAGTTTGAATATAAGAGAGGTTTTAAGTTTTCAACTTATGCTACTTGGTGGATTAGACAAGCTATAACAAGGTCTATTTCTGATCAAGCTCGCACAATTAGAGTTCCTGTGCATATGATTGAACAAATAAATAGGCTTAATAGAGAAACCAGATATTTAATTCAAGTTTTAGGCAAAGATCCCACAGATGAAGAGCTTTCAGACAGACTTGGATGGGAGCTTAAAAAGGTAAAAACGGTAAAGAGTGTTTCAAGAGAGCCCGTTTCTCTTGAAACGCCAATTGGAGAAGAGGAGGATTCTGTTCTTAGCGATTTTATTGAGGATAAGGCAATAAAAAATCCCGCAAATCATACATCTTTTGTAGTTTTGCAAGATCAAATAAGAGCAATTCTTGGAACTCTTCCTGAAAGAGAACAAGAAGTTGTAAAAATGAGATTTGGGCTTGAAGATGGCTATTCTTTAACTCTTGAAGAGGTTGGACTTCATTTTAATGTTACAAGAGAAAGAATTAGGCAAATTGAATCTAAGGCATTAAGGCGGCTTAAAAATCCCAAAAAAACTCAAAAGTTAAAAGATTATCTTGAAGATTTAAATTGAACAGGAGGATTGATGGAAAATAACATTGATACATTAAAAAAACTTGAAGTTATATATAAGTCTAAGTTTGAGCTTGAAGAAAGGCGAAAAAGTATTCCCAAGTATTTGGAGGCTAAAAAAAATCAGATTGAAGAATTATCGAAAGTTCTTGTTGATTTGCAACAAAAGTTTAAGGAATATCAAAAAGAAGATTCTGCGTTAAAGTTAGATATTCAAGATATTAATTCAAGAAAGAGCAAGGCTGAAGAAAAAATTGATAGCATTAAAACTCAAAGAGAATATGAAGCTCTTGAAAAAGAACTTCAAGTGATTATTGACGATGAAGTTACGATTAGAAAAAAGATGACACATGTTAATGGGCTTAAAACCAAAATAGAAAAGGAAATATTAGATGTCAACGAGAAGCACAGCAAAGAAGAAGAATGTTTTAGAGCTGAAAGCAGTAGTTTTGAGCAAGAGCTTTTAGAAATTGAAAAGAAGCTTTTAGAAATAGAGAGTGAAGAGCTAAATTGTGCTTCTAAAATGAATGAAGATTTTTTATTTAAATTTCAAAGAATAATAAGAAATAAATCAAATGGAGTTGTGCCCTTGGTGAACAATGTTTGCAAAGGTTGTCATATGATACTTCCTGTTGAATTTGCAAATAAAGTAAGACGTGAGCCCAACGATATTAAATTTTGTCCTTATTGTAGTAGAATACTTTATTATCAGGATAAAATTCAAATAAGTGATGAAATAATTCCTGGTAGTTTAGCAGATCTTGTTGAATAAAATTTATTAATTTGATATTTTTTATTTAAGCTGGCAGTCAGCCATCGCTTAGCTTTATTGATTAAAGCTTAAGAGGAAAGTCCGAGCTCCAATAAGAACATAATGCTAGGTAATGCCTAGGGGTTTTAAACCTAAGAAAGTGTCGCAGAAAATTACCGCCATTAAAAGGTAAGGGTGAAAAGGTGAGGTAAGAGCTCACCGCTTATTTAGCAATAAATATGGGCAAGATAAACCTCATTAGGAGCAAGATCAAGTATGTAAGTAGCCTTTGTTCTTGAGGACATGCTTACGGGTAGATCGCAAGATTTTTTTAGCGATAAAAAAACAAGAGAGATGATGGCATAGTACAGAACTCGGCTTATGGGTGTCAGCTTAATTTCATTAGCCTAAAAGAGAGTTTTAAATGGAAATAAGATATTTAAGATATATTTTTTACGCATTTATGATTTTCATTTTCATTTTTTTAATTTATTATATTTTATCATATTTTAAATCTTTTTCTAGTTCTTATTTAAAAGCAGGGCCAACAGAAGTTGATTTGCTTTTACTGTGGGATAAAAAAGAATATAAAGAAATAATAGATTATGCTGAGAATGATATTAAAAATCATAGATTTGATTTTAATTTAAATTTACTTTTGGGATTTTCATATTTTTATTATTCTTTAATAGTAAATGAAGGATATTTAAAAGGAGAATTTTTAGATAAATCCATAGAAAGATTGAGATTTTTAATTTCTATAAATGACGGAGTCTCTATAAGTCCTTTGTATTACATATTAGGGAAGGCGTATTCTCATAAAGGAGAGTTTTATAGTGAGCTTGCTGTAAAATTTTTAAAGAAGGCTTTAAGCGCTGATAATTTTGATTTCATGAACATTAAAGAAGATATTTTTGAATATTTGGGATATTCTTATCAGCTTTTAAGAGATTACAAGTCCAGTTTAAAGTTTTTTGAAAAAGCTTTTAATGAAAATAAATCAGATTTGGTGCTTTGGAGTTTGGCGTATGTTAATTATAAGCTGAATGATATAAACAAAAGCATTGAGTATATAAAAAGAATAATAGAAGAAGAAAAAAGAAAATTGTCAAAGGGTGAGAAAACGGATGAGAATTTAATTCAAAAGGTATATTTGCTTTATGGAGACATTCTATTAGATAAAGGCGATTATGACAATGCTTTTAATTACTATAATAAAGTTCTAGAAATTAATAGTTCAAATTCTAGCGTTTATGTTAAAATAGGAGATATATATAGGAAGAAAGATAAAGATTATCCTAAAGCTAGAAAATACTGGAGAGAAGCTCTCAATCTTAATCCTTATTTAGAAGCAGCAAGAGAGAGACTTGGAATTACTTTGGAAGACTTTTAGGGAGGTTGATTTGAATTTGTTTAAGTCTTTTTTGATAGATATTGGTATTGATCTTGGAACATGTAATACATTGGTTTATATTAAAGATTATGGTGTGGTTATGAGCGAGCCTTCTGTTGTTGCAATAGATGTTACCAAAGGCAATAAGGTCGTTGCGGTTGGCAGAAATGCTAAAAAGATGCTTTGGAAAACTCCAGAAAATATCAAAGCTGTGCGCCCACTTAGAGATGGGGTTATTGCTGACATTGAGAATACAGAGAAGATGATCAAATATTTTATTAATCAAATTTTTTCTCGTAAAAAATTGTTTTTTAAGCCAAGAATGGTAATAGGCGTTCCCACTTGTATTACAGAGGTTGAAAGAAGAGCTGTAAAAGAGAGCGCAATGAATGCTGGTGCAAGAGAAGTTAAAGTAATAGAAGAATCCCTTGCAGCTGCTATTGGATCTGATATTCCTATTTTTGAACCTACAGGTCACATGGTGTGTGATATTGGAGGTGGAACTACAGAAATATCTGTCATTTCTCTTGGCGGCATGGTTGTAAGTAGAGCAATTAGAACCGGTGGTGACGAATTTGATGAGAGCATAATAAAGTATATGAGAAATTCTCATAATATTATAATTGGTCAGCAGACAGCAGAAAAATTGAAAATTAAGATAGGAAATGTATATCCTGATATTCAAAATTTAAGGGTAGAAAAAATAGATATTAAGGGTACAGATGCTGTAACTGGTCTTCCTAGAAAGCAGCTTGTTGATTCTATGGAAGTAAGGGAGTCTTTACAAGAACCTATAAATGTTGTTGTGGATGAAGTTAAGCGCACTCTTGGTGCAACGCCTCCAGAGCTTGCTACAGACATTGTTGAGCGTGGTATCATTTTGACAGGCGGAGGGGCCCTTCTTAAGGGTTTAAATAGGCTTCTTTCAAAAGAGACCGGAGTTCCTGTTTATGTTGCAGATAATCCGCTTCTCTCTGTAGCTGTTGGTGCTGGTTTATTTTATGATTATGCCAATAGAATAGATATTAGTAAGAATATTTACAGTTTTATCAATGAATAAGTTATGAATTTTCTTGTCAAATTCAAGAATTTTATCAAAGTACTTTTAGTATTGATAGTTTCTCTTGTTTTTATGATTTATGATTCAAGCAGTATTCAAAAGAGAAAAACTGATAATTTTTTGTTTTTTACTCTTAATTCTTATATTCAAAGCAGAATGCATGGGATTTTTAGTTTTATTTCCAATGTTTTTAAAACTGTAAATGAATACAAAAATTACAAGGACAAGATAGAATTTTATAAAAAAAGAATACAGCAGCTTGAAATAGTAACTCAGAATATACAGTCATTAAGGCAAGAGAATGTTCGTCTTAAAGAGCAATTAAATTTTTATTCGTCAAGCTCTAGTGATTTTATTTCAGCAGAGATTATATATCTAAACTATTCAAACATATCGACTTTAATGGCTATTAATAAAGGATTCAATGATGGGATAGAAAAGGATATGATAGCAGTTGCATATCAAGATGGATTTAGTGGCCTTGTAGGTAAAGTTGTAAAGGTCTATTCTAATACTGCTAAAATTTTGCCTTTAACTAATTATGAAAATTTTGTGTCCGCAAGGATTCAAAGTAGTAGGTTTATAGGTCTTATAGAAGGTAATGGTTATGGTAAAAAACTTGAAATGAATTACGTTAATAGACTTGCTGAAAAAGATTTAAAGATAGGAGACTCTATTGTTACTGCTGGATTTAGTGAATATCCAGTTGGTATTTATATTGGAAAGATTACAAATTTTCATATTCTTGATTATAATTCTCTTTTAAAAATAGAAGTAGAGCCAGCTATAGTTTTAGATAAGCTTGAGTATGTTTTTCTTGTTAAGAATAACAAAGAGATTGGTGAATAATGGCAGCATTTTTTACATATTTTATTTCTAGTGCATTTTTAGGTAAAATTTTTCAACATTATTTTGCAACTTATTTTTATTTTTCAATAGATATTTTTTTAATTTTTCTAGTTTTTAATTCTTTAAATTTTATTTTTAATGTGGGATTATTATCTAGTATTTTATATGGGCTTCTTATGGATTATTTACAGGGTTGCCACTTGGGTTTTTTGTTTTTGGGTATACAATAATATTTTATTTTAACAATAAAATAAAGTTATTCATGCCTAAAAATATGCTTAGCATGACAATATTTTTTATTCTTTCAAAAGTTATATTATGGTTTCTAACTATTGTGTTTTATGATTTTATAGATTTAAAATCTTTTAATTATTCAATTTTTAACCTTGATCTTGTTGTAAATATAATGTCTATTAACTTTTTATATCCAATTCAAAATTATTTTACTAGAAATTTTTATTCTTTTAAAGAGGATTATTAGTGGGCGTTATAACAAATTTTAGATACAAGTTCGGCATATTTTTTTTGATAGCAATTATGTTGCTTTATTTGGCAATTTTATTTCAAATGCAAATTGGCAAGCATTTATTTTACGACAGAGAAGCCAATGTTTTTTTATCGAGATTGGAAAAAATCAATGCTTCAAGGGGTGAGATTTTAGATTCTAATTCCAATATTTTGGCAAATAATTTAACTATGTTTATTTTAAAGATAAGTTTACAACAGTATTATAATATGCCTGTTGCTACTAGAATTGAGATGATAGATTTTTTATCAAGCACTCTAGATATTGATAAGTCAATTATTTTATCTAAGCTTCAAGAACCTGGTGGGTATCTTAAAGATGTTGAAATAATTGAACTTACTCCAAAGATGTTATTTAAAATTTCTGAAAAAAAGTTTTATTATCCAGCTCTTTTATGGACCTATTCTTTTAAGCGCAACTATTTAGTTGACGATTCATATTCACATTCAATCGGTTATGTTGGTCAAATAAATCAAAGAGAACTTAGAACGTTTTATAATGTTAGTGGGTATGATAATACTTCTACGATAGGAAAGTTAGGCATTGAGCAAGTTTATGATAATTACATTAGAGGGCAAGAGGGATTAATAAAATACAAAGTAGACTCTAAGGAGAGAAGAATAGACGATGGTTCTATTATAAGAAATATGGTTCCAGGTAATGATGTTGTGCTTAATATTAATAAAAATATTCAAGATCTTGCTAAGAATGCTTTAGGCAAAAGGTATGGTTCTATTGTAGTATTAAAACCATCAACAGGGGCTGTTCTTGCTCTTCATAATTATCCTTATTATTCTATGAGAGATGTTTACAATAAAGATAATAAGGAAGATTACTCTTTTTTAAATAAAGCAATTCAATCTGTTTATCCGCCTGCGTCTATTTTTAAATTAGTCGTTGCTGCTGCAATTCTTGAGGAGAGAGTTATAGATAAAGATCGTAAGATTTATTGTCCTGGACATTTTAAAGTTGGAAATAGAATTTTTCATTGTTGGAAGCCTGGTGGGCATGGGTATGTTAATTTAGAAGAGGCAATTGCACATTCTTCTAATGTGTATTTTTATACACTTGGACTTAAGTATCTTGGGGTTGATAGGATTAGAAAATATGCAAAAGAATTTGGTTTTGGAGAAAAAACAGGGATTGATTTGCCAAATGAAGTAGCTGGCCTTCTTCCTAGTCCTGAGTGGAAAGAAAAAACTTTTAATCAGCCTTGGGTAGGAGGAGATACTGTAAATTTTTCAATAGGTCAAGGATTTTTAAATGCTACTCCTATGCAGATTGTTAATATGGTTGCTATGATTGCAAATGAAGGTGTTGTATATAAACCTAAAATTGTAAATAAAATTTTAAAGGGTGGTACTAATAAAGTTATTCTTGAGAATAAACCAGAAATATTAAGAAAGACAAATCTTATTAGTAAAAACACATTTAAACTTCTGAAAAAATACATGAGAAGTGTTGTAACTTATGGTACAGCAAGATATGCAGTTATTACAAAAGCTGTTAAGGTTGGGGGGAAAACAGGTACTGGTCAAACTGGTATAGATGGTTTTGAAAATAGTTCTTTTATTGGACTTGCCCCTTATAACGGTTCAGCTGATAATCAAATTATTGTTTTTAGTTTGGTTGAGGCAAAAAGTAATGTGGATTGGTGGCCTGCAAAATCTACAGATTTAATAATGCAAGGTATTTTTGCAAATCAAAGTTATGAAGATATTCTTAAGGGTTATAGGCCATGGTATATTAGGTAGATTAATGGTTTTTAGAAAAAATTATGATTATTTGGCTTTAATAAGCTTACTTATAGTTTCTTTTGTTGGCATATTGTTGATTTATTCTAGCGATTATAATATTAATGGATCTTTAACTAAGAATGAATATATAAAACAAACCTTTTGGGTAATTATTGGATTTTTTTTAATTTTTATAGTGGGTAAATATGATTTAAAATTTGTATATAGCATAGTATATCCTTTGTATTTTTTATTAATATTGGCTTTAATTTTTACTGCATTTTTTGGAATGACTGTAAACGGAGCAAAGTCTTGGATTGGTATATGGAAACTTGGAGGACAGCCTTCTGAATTTGGTAAAGTTATTATTATTTTGACTCTTTCAAAATTTTATACTGAAAAAAGGGGTTATAATGAATTTTTTACCTTTATTGCTGCATTTTTATTAATTTTTCCATCGGTGATTCTTATATTGTTGCAGCCCGATTTTGGGACAGCAATAGTATATTTAACCATTTTTATATTTATTTCTTTTTTTGCAGGAATAGATTTGCATTATGTTTTAGCATTTGCGTTGATAGGGTTTTGTTCTTTTGTTTTTGCAATTTTGCCAGTTTGGTATGAATATAAGGTGAATATGGGCAATGTATTTTATCTTATTTTCTCAAATCCTTTTTATTTTAGAGTAATAATGGGAGTGCTGCTTTTAATACTTTTGATTTCTGTTTTAGGATTTTTTATTTCTAAATATGGTTTGAGTATTAAAATAATTTATTTTTATGTATTTTTTGCAAGTTCTATTTTATTGGTTTCAATAGTGCTTTCAAGGGTCCTTTCAAAGTTAATGAAGACTTATCAGATTAAACGGTTTTTGGTATTTTTAGACCCGGCTATTGATGCTAAGGGTGCTGGTTGGAATTTGAATCAGGTTAAAATAGCAATTGGTTCTGGAGGTCTTTTTGGAAAAGGATTTTTAAAGGGGCCTTATACTCATGCTAATTATGTGCCATCTCAAAGCACAGATTTTATTTTTTCTATTCTTGCTGAAGAGTTTGGGTTTTTGGGTGTTAGCACTATTTTAATATTATTTTTTTTTCTTTTTTTAAAATTTTTGATAATAATGAATAAAAGTCAAGATAGGTATATGGCCTTAGTAATATCTGGAATTTTTGGACTTTTATTTTTTCATACTTCTTTTAATGTTGGAATGTCTTTAGGGGTTCTTCCTATTACTGGGATTCCATTCCCTTTTCTCTCTTATGGAGGTTCTTCTACTATTACATTTTTTTTAGCAATGTCTTTTTATTTTAATATTGAATCAATAGTTGCTATGGATTGAGAATTTATTTTAAGTTTTTTATTTTCTTGTCTCTATTTTTTTAGAAAATTTTTTTGTATATTTTAATTTAGTAATTATAAATATTTAAGGTGCGTGTTTTTACGTAAGAGTGATGAATGTGAATTTTAATTTTTTAATAAAAATCGAAAGTTCAAGGGTATTGTTGTGAGCAAAGATTTAGACAAAGAAGATATTCTTTACAAAAAAAGACACTCAATAGCTCATGTTATGGCAGAAGCTGTTCGCGATTTATTTCCAAATACTAAGATTGCAATAGGGCCCCCTATTAAGGATGGTTTTTATTATGATTTTGAATTTAAAAAGCAAATTACAGAAGATTCTCTTTTAGATATAGAAAATAGAATGAGAGAAATTTTAAAGACCGGGAGTTCTTTTGAAAAAGAGATAATAAGTATAGAACAGGCTTTTGAAATTTTTAAAGATGAACCTTATAAGATTGATTTGATTAAAAATTTTGATTTACAAAATGAAGTTTCTATTTACAAGAGTCACAATTTTATTGATCTTTGTAGGGGTCCTCATGTTGAGAACATGAATAAAATTGATCCAAAGGCATTTAAACTTACTAGTATTGCTGGAGCTTATTGGCGGGGCAATGAAAAAAATCCAATGCTTACCAGAATTTATGGAACTTTGTGGAATAATGAAAAAGAGCTAAGATCTTATCTTAATTTGAGAGAGGAAATAAAAAAAAGAGATCATAGAAAACTTGGAAAAGAGCTTGATTTATTTTCTATTCATGAAGAGATTGGTCCAGGGCTTGTTTTTTTTCATCCCAATGGTGCTAAAATAAGAGCTTTAATAGAAGATTTTTGGAGAGAAGAGCACTCTAAAAATGGATATGATATTCTTTTTACTCCTCATATTGGTAAATCTTGGCTTTGGCAAACTTCTGGTCATTTAGACTTTTATAAGGATAGCATGTTTGAAAAAATAGAAATGGATAAAAGTGATTATTATCTTAAGCCCATGAATTGTCCTTTTCATATTGCAATTTACAATACAGGTAAGCATTCTTATAGAGATTTACCATTTAGATGGGCCGAACTTGGCACTGTGTATCGTTATGAAAAGATAGGCGCTTTGCATGGCGTGATGAGAGCCAGAGGGTTTACCCAAGACGATGCTCATATTATATGCACCCATTCTCAAGTTTTAGATGAGATTAAAGAGGTTCTTAGGTTTGCTATTTATATGTGGAGTAAATTTGGCTTTAGCAACCTAAAGGCGTATCTTTCTACAAAGCCTGAAAAATCTGTTGGAAATGATGCTGATTGGGAAATGTCTTTAAAAGTTCTTGAAGAGACTTTAAGCGATTTTAAAGTTCCTTATGAAATTGATAAGGGGGGAGGTGCTTTTTATGGGCCCAAAATTGATCTTAAGATAGTCGATTCGCTTGAGAGAGAGTGGCAGATGAGTACAATTCAATTTGATTTTAATCTCCCTGAGAGGTTTAATATGGCTTATACTGCTGAGGATGGTAAAGAAAAAAGACCATTCATGATTCATCGAGCTTTGCTGGGGTCTATTGAAAGATTTTTTGGAATTCTTGTAGAACACTATGGTGGGGCGTTTCCTTTATGGTTATCTCCTGTTCAAGTAGTAATCATTCCTGTTAACAATATTGTAGAAGATTATGCTATTAAGGTTTTTAATAAATTTAAAAATGAGGGGATTAGAATAAAATTTGATAATAGCTCCTCAAGAATGAATGCTAAAATTAGAGAATATCAGGCTAAAAAAACACCTTATATGTTTATAATTGGTGAGAGAGAGGCAGCAGAAGAGAGAATATCTATTAGAACAAGAACAAATGAGCAAATAAATGGAATTAAACTTGATGAAGCTCTTAATTTTATCTTATTTAAAATAAGAGATAAGGAGATTTGATAAATTGAATAATTTAATCAAGGTCATTACCCCTAATAAAATAACATTAGTGAGGATTATGCTTTCCTTTATCATATTAATTTTATTTTTTTTGGAAAATATATTTTTTTCGTATTTGTTTTTTGGAATTATTTGGTTTTTAATCATTTTTAATGAATTTACTGATTTTATTGATGGGTATATTGCAAGGAAATATGATCTTGTTAGCAATGTAGGTAAAATTTTAGATCCTTATGCGGATGTTTTGCAACATTTAACATATTTTGTTTTTTTCTTTTACAAAGGCATTACCCCTTATTATTTTTTTGTAATATTTATTTATCGTGAAATTTCTATTGGGTTTGTTAGAAATTTGATTATTCAGTTTAATGTAGTTCAACAAGCAAAATTTTTGGGAAAATTAAAGTCACTTCTTTATGCTGTTTGCACTTTTGCAAGCCTTTTATTTTATACTTTAAATCAACTCAACTTTACAGAACCCGTTCAAAATTTTATTAGCTACATTCTAACTTTTGAATTTAAATTTTTATTTGTTGTTCAAATGATATATGTTTGTGCTGCTTTTTTTGCAATTTTATCATTTTTAGAATATGTGTTAATATTTTTGAATGTAAAAAAATATGAAAATAAATAAGACATTAATTTTGCTATTTTTATTTACAAAACTTTCTTTTATTCAGGCTCAAGTAAATCAAATATTAACAGAAATTAGTCCCTTAAGTGTTTTAAGTAAAAATGGAAAAGGAAGTGTTTATTTAAAAGTCAGCAAATCTTCTGATTATATTTTAACCCTAGATAAGAGTTCAAATTCCGATTTTGTTTTTAAAATTTATGATATTTCTAATAAAAAATATATAACTGATAAAATAAAAAGAAGAGATTTTAAAATAAGATTAGATAAAAATTCTCTTTATGCAATAATATATGTTGGCACTAAAAATGAAAGCATAAAGTTTTCGCTTACAGATTTAGATTTTTCAATTTTAAGTGGCAATTCCCTGAAAGCTAAAACATCTAAGATTGAAAAAGAAGATTTATTTTTTACTTTAAAAGATTTACCTGTTTTGAATTTAACCGCCAAGCTTAAAAAGTATGTATTAAGGATTTATAAAAGCAATATTTATATTGCCTATCAGCTAGAAAATAGCGATGATATTAAAGTTGCTGAATTTATTGAGGATGTTGGTTGGTTTAATCTTGATGCATCTGTTAATGGGAATATTACAAATATAGTTAATTTTGATTTTTCAATTAATTCGAAAGGAAATTTATATATTGCTTTTGTTACGAAATCGGGACCTGATTTTGCAAGTGAGCTTATAGTTAAAAAATTTAATAGTAGAAAATGGATTGATATTAGTCCTGGCCACATAGAAAATTTTGGATCTTTATTAAATATTAGCATTGATTTAAAAGATAGGCTGTATTTAGCATATTTAAGAGAAATTGGAGGGGAGTATAAAATAAATTTAATCTCAAATATGGGCTACGGAAGCATTTGGACTGATGTAATACATGCTTATTTAAGCAAAGGTGATTCTAATGTTAATTCATCAAACATTGGGCTAATATCTGAACCTTTTTTGGGCATTTTTTATAATTATAGGTCAAATAATGAGATTAAATCTGAGTTTGTTATAAACAACGAGAATACTTGGGTAAATGCGAATATTCCTTCTGTTTATATGGCTAATTTTATTAAAGGCTTTTTTGACTCTAATTTTAATCAAATAATTATGAGTTTTGTTTCTGAAAATAGACCTATTGTAAACATTTGTCCTTTGAAAAGTAATAGATGGATTAATATAAGTCCTAATGTTGAAATGGAAGGTTCAAGTACTGACATTGGGTTTTATAAAAATACTTTGTTTTTAGCTTTTGAAAACAATAATAATGTTAAATTAATTTATTTTAATAATAAAAATTGGTACTTTTTAAATAAATTGGAGAATTTTAAAAGTGATGTTCGTAGTCCTCAGATTGGAATTTATGGCAATCAAGGGATTGTGGTTTCTACTTTAAGTTCTAATTCCAATGAATTATTTTTTACTTTGGTTTGCCAATGAGAGTAATTCAGAGTAAGGTCTAGTTTCAAGGTTTTCTTTTAATCCAAATTGATCGATGATGTTATCAATTTCTTTTTTTGCCAAGTCTATATCATTTTGATTGTTAATTATTTTTTCTATTTCTAAAAAAAATCCGAGATTTTTTATTTCGTTTATCTCTACATTTAAATTATTAGTTTGATAAATTAGACTTTTTTTTATCTTTTTGTATAGCTTTTTAAATTTAAGCTCTTTTATAAGGGTTAAAAAATTGTTCATATTATCTATTTTGAATTCTATCTCTTTATTAATTTCTGTAGCATTGTTGTTATCTAATATTTTTTTTTTAAATGTAACAATTTTTTCTAAAGTATTTAATTTTCTTATTCTTATAATTTTTTTTTGGTTTGAGTAATAGATGTCAGTTTTTATTTCTTCTTTAATAAATTTAAATTTTTTATTTGCTAACTTGATAATTCTTTTTAACTCTTTTGGAGGAATAAATGCTTTTGATTCTATTTCAAACATATATTAAAAATAATGTAATTATGATAATATTTCAATGTTAAAATATTATGCTATGATAGATTTTTAATAATTTAAACAACTTTTTGTGTTATATGTTGAAATTTGAATTTAGCGACAGGTTTTTACTTTTTAGTTATTTTGTTTTAATTATGTTTATAGGCTCTCTTTTATTGATGCTGCCTATTTCTTGGCAAGGGGATGGCAAATTAGCATACATTGATGCTCTTTTTACTGCTGTTTCTGCTGTAAGCATTACAGGTCTTATAACGGTTAAAATGGAAGGTTTTTCTACTTTTGGATTTATTTTGATAATGTTGCTAATCCAGCTTGGGGGACTTGGATTTATAAGTATTACTACTTTTTATTTGCTTATACCTAAAAAGAAAATGAATTTAACAGATGCAAGAATAATAAAACAGTACTCCCTTTCAAATATAGAATATAATCCTATTAGAATTTTAAAAAGCATATTATTTATAACTTTTTCAATTGAAATGATTGGTTTAATATTAATACTTATTTTTTTTAAACTTAGGGGAGTTAATATTTCATTCTTAGAGGCTTTATTTACGACAATTTCTGCGTTTTGCAATGCGGGTTTTTCCATGCACTCTGAGAGTATTTATGCATGGCGAGATGTTCCTGAAGCTATAGTTGTGGTTTCTATTTTAATAATTTGTGGTGGTCTTGGGTTTATGGTCTATAGAGATGTAAAAAATACTATTAAGAATAAAAAAAAGCTATCGCTTCACGCCAAAATAGTTTTTTCTTTAAGTTTTTTTTTAATTGTAATTGGTGCAATTTTATTTTTTTTTACAGAGATGCATAAATTAAAAGCTGGTTATTCAATGAGTACTCTAATATTTAATTCAATTTTTTATTCGATTAGCACTAGAACAGCTGGTTTTAATTATCTTGATAATTCTTTAATAAGTGGAAGAACTCAAATAATTTCTCTACCATTCATGTTTATTGGTGGTGCGCCCGGATCAACTGCAGGAGGAATTAAGATTACAACATTTTTTTTAATTGTATTAGCTGTTGTTAAAAATCAAAATGGCAATGGATATATTATTGGGTCTTACAAGGTTTCAATAGATAGCATAAGATTTGCGCTTTTATTTTTTGCAAGAGCTATTTTTATTTTGAGTTTTTCCTTTTTTATGTTGCTTTTTTTTGAGGGAGGATCTGGCAAATGGAAAGTTATTGATTTGGGTTATGAAGTATTTTCTGCTTTTGGAACGGTTGGTCTTTCAGTTGGAGTAACTCAGGATTTGTCATTTTTGGGGAAAGTCATTATAATTTTTACTATGTTTGCAGGACGAATAGGGCTTTTTTCAATGGCTGTTTTTGTTTCAAGAAAGTCGCGTTTTGAAGAATTTACAAGGCCAAGGCAAGATATTTTGGTTGGTTGAAGCATATGAAAACATTTGTTATTATTGGACTTAGTAATTTAGGGATTCACTTGCTTGAAGATTTAAGCAGGCTTGATTGTCAAATTATTATTATAGATACATCTAAAGAGCTTATTGAAGAATATGACGTGATATCTACAGAAAGCTTTGTTGTTGAGCAATTTACTAAAAATGCTTTGAAAAAAATAATTCCAGTAGATACAGACGCTGTTGTTATTGACTTTGATGATGATCTTGGCAAAAGTGCCCTTGTTACGCACTATTGCAATCTTTTAGGTTTGAAAGAAATATGTGTTAAAACAGAAAATAGGGATGATGCTGAAATATTAAAAACTCTTGGTGCAACAAAAATTATATTTCCAAGTAAAGATGCTGCAAGAAGATTAACTCCATTATTAGTATCTCCGAATCTTTCAACTTATAATATTATTGGGTATGATATTATTGTTGCTGAAACTGTTATTCCCAAAGAATATGTTGGCAAAACTCTTTTTGAAGCCGATCTGAGAAGAGAGTGTGGGATTACAGTTATTGCTGTTAGAAATTTAAGTAATTCTAGGTATGAATTTGTTGATGGTGATTATTTTTTTTTAAAAGATGATAAAATTGTAATTTGCGGAAAACCAGATAGTATTGAAAATTTTACAAACAATAAAGATTTAATTAAAGATTTAATCTCAGGCTCTAAAGAGGATGAAAATTTAAATAAAGATGCTGAGAAGAAATCGAGATTTTTGGGGATTTTTAATTTTATGAAAATTTTTAAAAAAGATCATAAGGATAATTAGGGTTTAAGAATGACTAAAATTATTCCTGTAGCAAGTGGCAAAGGTGGTGTTGGAAAAACATCTTTTGTTGCAAATGTTGGTTATAAGCTTTCTAGTTTGGGTAAAACCGTAATACTTGTTGACCTTGATCTTGGTGGCTCTAATCTACATACGTGTTTGGGAGTTAAAAATAAGGGTGTGGGCATTGGTTCTTTTATTAATAAAAAAAATAAAAGTTTTTCAGATTTAGTGTGCAAAACATCTTATGATAAACTTTACCTTATTCCAGGTGATGCCCTTTATACAGGAACAGCCAATCTTCCTTTTTCTATTAAGAAAAAGATTATAGAATCCATTCAAAAAGATCTTATTGCTGATTTTATTTTTTTAGATTTAGGATCTGGAACTTCTTATAATACAATAGATTTTTATTTGGCATCTTATAGCGGTGTAATTGTTACAATCCCAGAAACCCCTTCTATACTTAATGCTTATTCTTTTTTAAAGAATGCTCTTTATCGTCTTTTATATTTAGGATTTCCGCAAAAAAGTCCTGAAAGAGATTATATTGGTAATTTTTTTAAAGATAAGATTGAAGGGACAAACCTTGGATTTAAAGATTTGGTTGTTGGGATTGAGCTTATTTCTTTGAGTTCTTCTTTGAAAGTTAAGAGGATGATGAACAATTTTTATCCTAGAGTGGTGTTAAATAGAATAGAAACTAGCGAAGAGATTGCTATGTGTGAAAATTTGATTAATGTTGTTAAGAACAATATTAATATACCAATAGAGTTTATAGGTTTTGTGCCTTTTGCAAAAAGTTTTAGAGAGGCTATTAATAATAGAGTGCCATTTATTGATTTTGAGAAAAGTTCAAAATTGAATAAATATTTTGAATTCATAGCTGGTAATTTAATTAAATCTCCTATTGAAGGGTCTCCTTATATTTATGATGACATATACGATATGATTAAAGATCAAAGTCGATTTATTAGAAAATAATTAAGTTATAATTCTATAAAGGAGTATTTGGTGTATAGGATTAAAAATGAAAATTTGGATTTTAAAATAGATAGTTTAGGAGAATGCAAGCAAAACAATCCTTTGATTGATTTTTATGCTAGTGAGGGTTCTTCACATTTTGTTAATGAAAAAAATAAAATCAAGTTTAGTGTATATAGGAATGAGGATGAGGGAGATAAGTATGAAGATGTTCTTTTAGAAAAAGCCGGACCTAGAGAAAAAATTTATTTTGTGCCCAGGCATGTTAAAGCTGCTATTACTACTTGCGGTGGGCTTTGTCCCGGTTTTAATGACGTTATTCGTTCTATTGTGAGGACTTTATGGAAAATTTATGGAGTTCGAAATATTTATGGAGTAAAGTTTGGATATCAAGGGCTTCTTCCTGAGTCAAATTCACCTTTTATTAATCTTAATCCAGATGTTGTTGATGATATTAATAAATTTGGAGGCACTATTCTTGGCTCTTCAAGGGGTGGTATTAAACCTGTGGAAATAGTTGATACTTTAGAGAGAATGAACATTAATATGATTTTTAACATTGGTGGGGATGGTACTCAAAAGGGATCTCTTCTTATTGCCGAGGAGATAGAAAAAAGAAATTTAAAAATAGCAGTTGTGGGCATTCCTAAAACAGTAGACAATGATTTTATGTTTGTTCAAAAATCTTTTGGATTTGAAACCGCTGTAGAGCAAGCCGTTGCAGCTGTTGCTGGTGCTCATTTTGAAGCTAATAGTGCATATAATGGCATTGGTCTTGTTAAGGTTATGGGACGAGATTCTGGTTTTATTGCTGCTCATACCGCGCTTTCTTCTAATGATGTTAATTTTTGTTTAATTCCGGAGCTTGATTTTGATATAGAAGGGCCTAATGGATTTCTTGTTCATCTTGAAAGACGACTTTTAGAAAAAGAAAGCTTAGAAGAGATTCCTCATGCAGTAATATTGATAGCAGAAGGAGCAGGTCAAAAATATTTTGACCATTTCCCCAAAAAGAAAGACGATTCTGGGAATTTGCTTTATGAGGATATTGGGCTTTATATTAAAGATAAAATTACAGAATATTTTAAATCAAAAAACATACAATTTACTCTTAAATACATTGATCCTAGCTATATTATTAGAAGTTCACCTGCTAATGCTAGTGATTCGCTTTATTGTGCTAGGCTTGGGTCGAATGCTGTGCATGCTGCAATGGCTGGTAAAACAAAAATGTTGATTAGTTTGTGGAGTACAAAATTTGTGCACATACCGATTAAGATGGCAGTAATTGACAGAAATAAGGTTAATCCAAATGGTTCTTTTTGGAGAGATGTTCTTTCAAGTACAGGGCAACCAATTAGCATGAAGAATTAATTAATTAATTAATTAAAAATTAAATTGATTTAATTCTTTCTATTTGGCAGTATTTCCAGCAATATTTAATATATCCCAAGTTCTTGAGAAGGGAGGAGAATATGAGAAATCCATCATTCCCAACTCATTTGTTGTAAGTTTTGAATAGATTGCAATTGCTAAAGCATGAATTCTTATTACGGCTCCATTTTTCCCTATTGCTTGTGCTCCAAGTATTATTTTGGTATTTTCCTCATAAATTAATTTAATATAAAGATCTTCTTGGCCGGGATAATAATTTGTATGATTTTTATCCTTTACAAAAATCGTTTTATAGTTTATTTGAAGCTTTTTTGCATCTTTTTCTGTAAGTCCTGTTCTTGCAGCTTCTAAAGATAGTATTTTGATTGAAGCTGAGCCCAATGTGCCTTTAAATGCTATGCGATTGCCAGCTAAATTTTCACCAATTATTCTTCCAAGTTTGTTTGCTGTTGTTGCCAGGGGTATGTATTCATTTTTTTTACTTACTATATTATAAATGGTTGCACAATCCCCTGCAGAAAAAATATTTTTTATGCTAGTTTCGCCATACTCATTTACAATTATTGCTCCATTTTCAGTAGTTTTAAGCTGATTTTCTAAAAATTCAGTAACAGGTTTTATTCCGGTAGCAAGTATAACAGCATCAGCTTGATAAGTATTTTTGTTCGTTACTACTCCTTCTACCCTTTTTTCTCCTATTAAACTTTTTACAAACTCATTTGTGTGAAGATCAACCCCCTTTTTTATTAGCTCTTCTTCCATTATTGTAACTATTTCTTCGTCAAAGGAATCTATGAGTATGTGTTTGTCTAGTTGAATTAATCTTACATTTTTTCTTTTATTTTTTGCTGCTTCTACCATTTCAATTCCAATGTATCCAGCACCAATTATTACTATATTTTTAATCTCTTCTTTATCCATTAAATTTTTTATTTTTTGACCGTCTTCTAGATTTCTCAGTGTATGAAAATTTTTTAGATTGATATTATTGATTGGTGGGATAATAGGTTTTGCACCAGTTGCTATCATAAGTTGGTCGTAAGTATTGTTAAAAATGTTCCCTGTTTTTTGATTTTTTACTGCAATTATATTGTTTTTTGCATCTACTTTGATAACTTCATGGTTAGTTTTAACAGAGATTCCAGTTTTTTCGAATTCTTCCTTTGTTCTTGAGATCATTGTATTTGGATTGTCAAAAAATCCTCCTACAAAGTAGGGCAGGCCACAGGTTCCAAAAGATACAATATTTGTTTTTTCATAGATAGTAATGTCTAGCTTTTTGTTTAAGCGGTTTGCTTTAGCCGCGGCAGTAGTTCCTGCTGATGTGCCCCCAATAATTATTATTTTCATCATTGTTTTCCTATTTATTTGTTTACAAGCTCTTTTTGGTTGTATATATTATGGTTGAATTGTTTAAGTTGTTTGGCAGATATGACGCCCGCAAGCATTGAGCCGCCCACATTAACAGCTGTTCTTCCCATGTCAATTAAAGGTTCAACAGATATTACAAGTCCTACCAATCCCACTGGGAAGTTCATTGCTGAGAGTACCATTAATGAAGCTGTTGTTGCGCCTCCGCCAGCGCCAGCAGATCCAAATGAAGTTATTATTATTAATCCAAGAAGTGTAAGTATAAATGAAATATCTGTAGGGTTTATTCCTTGAGTTGGCGCTATCATTATTGCAAGCATAGCGGGGTGAATTGCTGCACAACCATTTTGTCCAATTGATGTTCCAAAGGAGCTTGATAAATTTGCTATTCCTTCGCTTACCCCCAGGGTTTTAGTTTGAATTTCTACATTAATAGGTATAGTTGCGGCACTAGACCTAGATATGAATGCAAATGTTAGTGCTGGAGATATTTTTTTTATAAAAGTAATTGGGTTTAATTTGTTTATTGCAATTAATGTCATATGCATAAGAAATGTGAGACCTATGGCAATGTAGGAAGCAATTACAAATTCCCCAAGCTTTATTATGCTTTTGATTTCGCTGGTTGCTGTAATTTTTGTCATTAAAGCTAATATGGCATAGGGTGTTAGTTTTAAAATTAGAGTTACTATTCCTAATATTATGTCTTGAAGAGTTAATATTATTTTTTTAAAAAATTCTATTGATTCTGGCTTTTTAATAGATGTTTTAAGAGCGGCTATTCCTATGATGGCTGAGAATATCACAACTCCGATTGTTGAGTTTTTTCTAAGTCCTGCTAAATCTTCAAATATATTTTGTGGAATAAGCTCTGTGATTTTTTTTGTGATTGGTGTTTGATTTAATATTTCAAGGCCTTTTTGCAATTTTTCGCTTTGTAAAATTTCTCTGGTTCCCACTTGTAGTCCTTCAGCTGTTAACCCAAATATTAAAGCAGTGAAAATGCCAATTATGGCAGCAATACCCGCTGTAAACACCAGTGTTAATATTACAAGCAAGCTCATTCTCCCAACATCTTTACTGTTGGTTAATTTTATTATTGCAGATATTATTGATGTTATTATTAAGGGGATTATAACCATTTTAAGAAGCCTTACGTACCCATCACCCACAATATTTATCCAATTGATAGTTTCGTTTGTTATAGATGAATTTGTGCCATAAAAATATTGGATAGTCATTCCAAATGCTATTCCTATTGCTAATGATATAAACACTCTTTTTGTAAAAGAGACATTTTTCTTTTTACAAAGATAAACAATGCTTATTAGAATAAGCATTGTTATAATATTAATTAATGTATATAATATACTTACCTTATCCATTCTTACCTCTTGTATAAGCTTAGTGCATTCTTTTTAAACTTAAGGATATATATTTAAAATTAATTAATCTTGTTTTAAAATTTTTTTAGAATAAGATTCTATTATTTCATCTTTAAAAGTGTTGTTTTTTAAAATTTGATTTGCAATAATTTTTCCCAGCTGAACTCCTTCTTGGTCGAATGAGTTTATATTTAATAAAAATCCTTCAAACATTACTTTATTCTCGTAATGGGAGAGTATTGCTCCTATTGCATAAGGTGTTAATTCTTTTGAATATATTAGTGCAGAAGGTCTCTCGCCTTTAAAATTTTTATTTTTGTTATCATTTTCTTTGCCCTTTGAAAATGCTATTATTTGGGCTATTAAATTTGCTTTTAATTTGTCATTGCTTGAGCTATTATCAGATATTACATCTTCTTTAAGTTGTGTTTCATTAAAACCTATGAAATCCATTGGAACTATATCTGTTCCTTGATGAAGCATTTGAAAGAATGAGTGTTGAACGTCTGTCCCAATGCCTCCCCAAATTATTCTTACGGTTTTGTAGTTTATTGTTTCGTTAAATCTGTTTACGCTTTTCCCATTACTTTCCATTTCAAGTTGTTGTAAGTGAAGATAAAAATTTTCCATTGCTTTAGAATAAGCAATGATGCAGTTGCTGCCGTAGTTTAGAACATTTCTTTCATATATACTAATTAGTGCTGCCAAGAGAGTTGCGTTGTCTTTTACGTTTTTGTTTAATGATTTTTTGTCGGCCCTGTTGGCTCCTTTTATAATTTCTTTTACAATTTTTTCCGTGAAGCAAAGAGTAAGTAGCGTAAGTCCAACTGCTGATGTTGGAGAAAATCTTCCACCTATTGAATCATGCATGAAGAAATATTCAAGATATCCTTTTTCTTTTAGTGCTAACATACTATCTTTTAATGTTATAATGACCATTTGTTTTTTATATTCTTTTATGCCATTTGATTTTAATTTGTTTATTAAGAATTGCATATTAGCTTTGGTTTCTAATGTATTTCCACTTTTTGAGACAATAATAAAAAGTGTTTCATCAACATTAATGTCGCTTAATACTTCTTCCGATTCGTCTGGATCAATGTTTGAAATAAAATATCCATTCATTAATGCTAGATTGTGTTTTTTTGCATAATTTTTTAATGCGCTATAAAGAGCTTTTGGCCCTAGGCTGGATCCACCAATTCCTATTTGAACTACATTTTTAAACTTTTTACCATTTGCACTTTTAATATTCCCAGAATGGATTTGATTTGCAAAATTATATATTTTTTCAAGTTCTGATTGGAAAAACTCTCTCATGTTTTCTTTATTATCTTCTATTACGTCTTTGCCAATTTGCCCTCTTGTAAGGTGATGAAGAACTTTTCTATTTTCACTAATATTGATCTTTTCCCCGTCAAGCACTTCTTTGTATTTTTCTATTAAATTTGCTTCATCGCTTAAATTTTGAAAAATTTTAAGGTGGTTATCATTAATTTGCTTTGAAGCATAGTTGTAATGTACACTATCTCCTTCTATTGTAATGTCGTATTCTTTTATTCTTTTTCCAGTTAATGCCGTTTTGAGCACTTCTGGAGCAATCCCTTCAAGGATTTTAAAATTTTCAAGTTCATTAAGATTTTTGTAATTTAACATAAACACACCCCTTTGTTATGGTTTAAATTTTTCTGTTTTTTCTTTTACACATGTTTTTAATTTTTAAGATAATAAATTTAAGGAATCTTATTATTATATTGCCTTCAGAATAAATTTTTAAGTAAGCTTCTCCCTCGTTTGCCTCGCTTCTTGTAAATGATTTTCTAACATTATTTTCATCAAGTTCAATTTCAAGTAAAGTTTTTTTGTTTTCAATTGAGATTACCTTTACTTCAACTTCTTTATAACCTATTTCTTTTAAGGCTTGATATCTTCTAAGCCCCGCTATCAAGTTTTTATTTTTATCTATTATTATTGGATAAATTAATCCGTGTTTTATAATGCTGTTTTTAAGAGTTTCAATGTCTCCTAAATTTTTTCTAATTCTTTTTTTTATTTTTATTTGATCGATATCTATTAACATATTGTTTTAATCCAATTGGATATCTTCTCCGTTGACGTCTTTATTGTTAATTTTTTCATTTTCATTGTTGTTTGAATTTAATTCTTTTGTGCTTTGTGCTTCTGTGTTTGTTTCATTAACAATGCTCTCTTCTTTAATTTCTTTAGTGTTTTCTCTAAGCATTTCTTGGTTATTATTATTTAGATCTTGGTGTGAGTTTTCATTTTCTATTTCATTTAAGGGTTCTTTAATGTTCATTTCCATTTCATTTTTATTTTCTTCATTATTATTAAAGCTTTCAAGATTATTAATATCATCATCACCACTATCATTATCATTATTGTTGTTTTTAATGCTTTCAAGATGATTATCAAGATATTCAAATTCGGGGGTGTCAAAATTTATTTCATCGTTATTATTAATCTCATCAATTCCATATATGTTAAATTCTATTGTATTTTTAAATTCTAGTTTATTTTCATAATAT
This sequence comes from Borreliella bissettiae DN127, assembly GCF_000222305.1. Classification (GTDB taxonomy): domain Bacteria; phylum Spirochaetota; class Spirochaetia; order Borreliales; family Borreliaceae; genus Borreliella; species Borreliella carolinensis. Next base: position 769,586 of record NC_015921.1, read on the forward strand.
TTTGATTTTTCAACTGGCTGGGTGCCGGAAATAAATAGTTCATTTATTATTTTCTCATCAGCAATTTCTTCTGGTAGTAGGCCCGTTTCTGCTTGTACGGGGATACTAATTATTCCTGAAGGCTTTACAAAAACTTTCTTGGGTAAGTTTTTATGATATTCCGCCATAAATTCTCCCCAACTAGGTCCTGCTAATCCTGTTCCTGTTCCAGATATTCCTAGTGAATATCCTTTTTTATCAAATCCAACCCAAAATGCTGTTGTTATATAAGGAGAGTATCCTATTGCCCATCCGTCTGCCCAATTTTGTGTTGTTCCCGATTTTCCAGCAATGTCAGATTTAAAATTTTTGAGATTTGTATATCTTTGATTTGCCAAGGTTCCATATTGAATTGTTGATTTCAGCATATCTGTGATGATATAAGCGGTTTGAGGAGACACTATTTGAGTTTGATGTTCTTTGCTTTTTATTTTAGCCAATATGCTTGCTTCTTCATTTGTTATTATTCTTCCAGCTCTGTCTTCAATGTATCTTATTCCATAAGGTTCGATTTCGTTACCACTGTTTCCTAAAATTGCAAAGGCTCTTGCCATTTGGATTGGAGAAACTGATATTACACCCAGTGCTAGTGGATAAACTTTTGGAAACGTTTTTTCTATTTCTTTTGGATCTGTTATTCCTAATAGTTTTGAGGAGTAGCTAATTGCAGAGTCAAAACCCAACTTGTCCAATATTCTTAATGCCGGAATATTTAAGGACAAAGCTAATGCTTGGCGTGTTAAAACGTTACCCCTCCATTTGCCACCATAATTTCCCGGAGCATAAACCTCTCCGTTTTTATTTAGAAATGCTACTGGAGAGTCTGAAAACATTGTTGCAGCTGTTATTTTTTTTAGATCAATTGCGGCCGCAAAATATAATGCTTTGAATGCACTTCCAGGCTGGACTTTTGCTTGTGTGGCTCGATTAAATTCATTGTCTTTAGTATGTCCGCTTCCTCCAACCATGGCCCTTATTGCTCCGCTTGTTGTATCTATTGCTATCATTGCTCCTTCAGGCTGTGCAATGAGCTTTGGTGTTAATTTATTTTTAATAATATACTCTTTTGTTGCCTTATCTATTTTATCAATTCCAAGTATAGCTCCAAAACTTGCAATTAGATCGATATTGTCTTCGTAAAATTTTCTTTTTCTTAGTTTTTTGTATTGCCTTCCATTTATTCTTAAATTTTTAATTCCCAATAAATCTGATATTGCATCTACTACAGGGACAATTTCTGAATTAATAATTATTGTTTCAGATGATCTGTTTAAATTGTGCATTGTTCTTGCTTTATTAATCATATCGTTTGTAACTTTATCTGCATATTTTTGTGCCTCAAGGTCAAGAGTTGAATATATTGAGTATCCATCTTTATATATGTTTGCACCATCTGGTAAATATTTTAGTATTTTCTGTCTTATATATTCAGAAAAATAAGGAGCTTGGTCTTTTTTGTTTGAAATTGCAGATGTGTCAGCCATCCTGGTCCAATCGTAGTTTTGCCAGTATTCATTAAATTCTTTTTCAGCAATTTCAGCTTTGATTATCCCATTTGATACAACTTGGTTTAAAACTGCGCGTTGTATTTTTTTTGAAAATTCTGGATTGTAAAGAGGTGAATAAAGCTTTGCATTTGGAAGCTGGATTATCATCATCACAGATTCTGCTGTATTTATTTTATTTACACTTTTGCCAAAAAAGAATTTTGATGCTGCAACTATTCCATAGTTTCCATTTCCAAAATAAACTTTATTAAGGTACTTTTCTAGTATTTCGTATTTTGAGAGTTTTTTTTCAAGTTGGATTGCCCACCAGATTTCATGTAGTTTCCTTAAAATAGATCTTCTTGCTTGATTTGTGTAGAGAAGTTTTGTAAGTTGTTGGGTTAATGTACTGCCGCCTGAAAAATATCTGCCAAGAACAATATTAAATGCGGCTCTAAATATTCCCATCAAGGAAAAACCTCGATGAGAAAAAAAACCAATATCTTCTCGTATTAAAAGTGTATTAATTAAATTGTCAGGCATTTTCCTTAAGGGCATTAATTCTCTATTCTCATCAGATATAAATTGAGTTATTTGTTTTCCATTAATATCTAAAAGCCTTGAAGGAACTGCTGGATTTATATATCCAAAATTTTTATCTTTTTGTATGTTTATAGTCTTAGATATTGCTAATGAGAGCGTGATAATAGAAAAGCTAACTGCGAAATATGTTAAATAAATAAGCAGCTTGTGTGTATTTATTTTTTTCAAATTGGGGCTATTTAATCTCATACTTTTACTAAAGTATACTATAAGTGTGTAAGAATTAATAATGTTATAGGTTGATTGTTATAGTGTAAAATTATTGTTATAATTTTACACTATGTAAAAAGCATTTTTAAGTTTTGTTAATTAAATAAATGCTGTGAGGGGTGGGTGATGGTATGTTTTTGATTTTAAGAGTAAATTTATTGATTGTTGATTAAGTGCGTTTATAGTTTAATTGTTTTGAACTTTTTTATTGGTGTAAGACCGTTTAAAACAGTTTTAAGCTTTATTTAGTGTTTTTATATTCAAAAAAGGAGAAAGGAGAGGTTTATGCTTTTATCTAGAAAAATAAGAGATTATGGGACTAAGTATAGGGGTAAAGAGATTAAAATGAGCACAGAGATAAATAGTTTTTTAAATCTTCGCAATACTATTGAAATGAGAATAGGCTCTTATACTGTTTTTGGAGTAATTTATTCTATTTCTATGGATTCTCTTAAGCTTATTTTTCAAGAAGATACCGTATTGCCTGCTTTGGCTAAAAATAAAAATTTAGGCTCTATTCAACTTAAGAAAAATTCAGATTCTAAGAGTAGTGCGGCTTTTTTTCCCTTTTTGTCTGTAAAACTATTGAGTGCTTCTGCTTATTCTTCTCTGAATAAGGAATACAATTTATTAACATTAGAATTCTTATCTCCTGCGCCAGAAGAGATTGCTATTAAAGTTGGAAAGCTTCTTGATTTAAAACTTGGGCAAAATCAGAGAATTCATGAGAGGATTATTATCGATAAAGATTCTATTAGAAAACTAAAAATTGATTCTGATAAAGCTTATATCAAGTTTAATGGTGCAAAACATAAATGCTTAATAAAAGATTTATCTTATGGGGGTGCTTTAGTAATTTCTTCTTTTGATTATGGAGATGTCGAGGAAGATGCAATTGATTTGATTTTTAGTTTTGAATTTATGGATGAAGAAATTTTTATTGAAGGTAAGTCAAAAAGCTTAAGCGTTATTCAGACGCCCAGTGGAAAGGTTTTTGCGCTTGGTATTGCTTTTGATGAAGACAAAATACCACTTGAATATACTATGCTAATCCATGATTATTTCAATTAACTAAAAGATTTAAATTTTTCTTATGTGATTGTGCGAAATTTGTTTTTAATACTTAGTTTAAGTCTTATTTGTTTTGTTGAGCTTGTATTTATTGCTTTTTGAATTTTTAAAATAACTAATTTATCATCATTTTTTGTTAATGAATTTATTTGAACTGGCTTTTTTAATTCTATTGTTTATAGAGTATCCAAGTTCTTCGTCTTTTAAGAATTCACTAAGTATTTGTTTATAGTTGTTTTCAGAATTTACCAACTCTTTGTAAAGATTTTGTGCGTATTCTTCAAGAGTATTAAATACTGTAATATTTTTTTTATCCCACAAAAAATTAAATAAATAGGATTTTAGAGTATCTTTTGTGATAAGTATTTTTGTATCTTTGTTTAAATATCTTCTTATGTTATCTTGACTTTTAAATAAATAGACGGGAATTTTTGGCTTGTAATGTTCTATTATGTTTCCGGGTGATTTTTCTAGTTCTATTTTTGTTTCTGCGTAATTTACCGTATATTTTCCTTGAAGTTCATTTTCTATCATTTTTTTTGTTATTGCACCCGGTCTTAATATCAGTACGTTATCTTTTAGGTCAAATTCAATTACAGTTGATTCGATTCCAATATTAAATTCTTTATTCTCTTCTGTTTTTATTATTCCCCTTACAAGGCCATTTAATTCTTTTAAGGCCATTTCGAAATTTGTTGAACTTGGTCTTTTTGATATATTTGCAGACGGGGCTACTATTGGAACTTTAGATGCTTTTATTAAGCGTAAAGCTGTTTTATTTGCAGGAATTCTTATTGCTACTGTGTCTAGGTTTCCACTTACAAATCTGGAGATTTTTATTGATTTTTTAAGAACATAAGTTAAAGGGCCTGGACTAAACTTTTTAATTAGCATAAGAGCACTTTTAGGAATATATTCTGATAATTCTTTTATTTTTTTTACTGTATCAACGTGTACTATTAAAGGATTGTTAATAGGTCGTTTTTTTACTAAAAAAATCATTTTTACAGCATCTTCATTGTAAGCATTTGCGCCAATTCCGTAAACTGTTTCTGTTGGGAATACAACAAGTTCTCCCATTTCGATAAGTTTTGCTGCTTTTTGTATTTGTCTTCTGTTGATTATTTCTGTTAATATCATTTTTTCATTTTTAGACTTTTTTCTTTTTATAATTAAATCAAAAAAAATGTAAATAAGCAATTTGCAAGCGTAATTGTTTATTGAAATATGTTTTTATATTATAATAAACATTATGAGAAATTTAATTGATGCCATCTTAAGAGATAATAAAAACTTTGTTTTTCTCTTTGTATTTTTTTTTATTGCTTCTCATTTAAATTCTGCCACAGTAGGCCTTGCTTCATGGTATGGCGAAGCTTTTCACGGTAAAATTACTGCTAATGGCGAAAAATTTGATATGATGGCGCTTACTGCGGCCCACAAAGAATTGCCTTTTAATACTACCGTAAGGGTTACAAATCTTTTAAATAATAGGTCGGTTGTTGTAAGAATTAATGATAGAGGTCCTTTTAGAAAGGATAGAATAATCGATTTGTCAAAACATGCCGCCGAGAAGCTTGATTTTTTGGGAATAGGAGTTGCTCCTGTAAAAATTGAAGTAATTAGTGCAAATGAAAAAAGACCCTCTGTATCAAAATCTAGTGACTTTAAAAAAATATTTAATACTCCCGATATTGAAGAAGAAAAAAAAATCAAGCAATCAGAAGAAAATATTTCTGTTGAAGATAAAAATAAATCTTCAGATTTATTAGCAGATCGCTCAGTTTCTGTTGACAAAGAAGCAGATTTTTATATACAAGTTGGATCTTATAGAAAAAAAGATTATGCTGATAGGGCTTATCGAATATTGAAAAAAGCGGGTCTTTTTGTTGTAGTAAATTCCCATGGTCCGTTTTATACTGTTTTTATCCCTACTAATGCTGATGATGTTCAAAAAAATGTAGAGCTTATTAAATCTGCTGGATATAAAGATACTTTAATAAGAAAAACCAAGGTTCCAGGCGAGAGCCTTGTTATGGATTGATTTTTTAAATTATTTTTTTATTAAAATTATTTGTTGACTTTTAAAAAATTTATGATTATGTCCTTTATTGTCGTTCCTTTTTGGGTGTTTTTTATTTTAAAAATTGCAATATTATTTTTAGAAATTCAAATTTGTTGAGCGGCTGTTTTACTTTGCTTGAAATTGTATTGTATTTTATTATTATATAGTTTATTATGAAGTTTTTATTTGATATTCCTCTTCCAATTATGATTTTGGCTCCAATGGAGGACGTTACCGATACTGTTTTTAGAAATTTAATTCATTTAATAGGATCTGAAGAAGGAGAACCCCACATTTATTTTACTGAATTTATTTCTACAAAAGGAATTTTAAATGGATCAAAACAATCTATTCAACATGTTTTTTTAAAACCCAATGAACTTAATAGGCCTTTAATTGCTCAAATTTGGGGCAATGTTCCTGAGCAATTTTATAGAGCAATAGAAATATTAGGAGGCATGGGGTTTTGGGGAATTGATATTAATATGGGTTGTCCTAAGAGTAAAATAATTAAAAAAGGAGTTTGTTCAGCTTTAATTAATAATAAATTTTTAGCTAAAGAGATAATTCTTGCAAGCAAAGAAGCTTGTGCTAGATTTAATTTGCCTCTTAGTGTTAAGACCAGGCATGGATTTTCATATCCAGAAGTTGATGATTGGTTAGGATTTTTGTTAGACCTTAAAATTGATATGTTAACGGTTTATCCAAGGCTTGCTGTTAATCAGAGCAAAGGTCCTGTTAATTTTGATATTTTTTATGAACTTGTTAAATTACGAAATAATCTTAGTCCTTCTACTCTTATTATTGGCAATGGGGATGTTTTGAGCCTCAAGGATGCTAGATATTATGTTGACAAATATTCAATTGATGGGATTATGTTTGGTCGTGGAATTTTTGGAAATTTAAATTTATTTAAACCTTCTTCAAAACACTTTTTAGATAGTAATTTAAATTTTAGGTTAAATATATTAAAATTCCATATAAAGGATTTCCATGCTACTTGGGGACTTGAAAAAGATTTTAATAAACTTAAAAAATATTTTAAAATATATTTTACTGAGCAGGAAAGACAGAGTAAATATTTCTCAAATCTTATAAATTCAAAGACTTATGAAGAGCTTTTTGAAAATTTAAAAGTTATTGAGGAGATGGCAGGAGATTTTTAAAACGATGAATTGTAGACCTCTTAAAAAATATGATCCTAAGGCATTTGAAGATGAAATTTACACCAAGTGGCTTAAAAATAATGTTTTTTTACCAGATAATTCTTTATTTGAAAAATTTAGCATGGTTGCGCCTCCTCCTAATGTCACTGGAGTGCTGCATATGGGGCATGCTCTTAATTTTGTTTTGCAAGATGTTCTTGTAAGGTATAAAAGAATGAAAAGACACAATACTTTGTGGCTTTTTGGTACAGATCATGCAGGAATAGCAACACAGGCTGTTTTTGAAAGATATCTTAAAAAGATTGGTAAAAGCAAGGATGATTTTGAAAGAGAAGAGCTTGTTAGAGAAATTTTTAAATTAAAAGATAGGCATAGAGGCATAATTGTTAATCAGATAAACAAACTTGGAGCGTCTTATGATCACTCAAGAGAAAGGTTTACTCTTGATGAGAGCCTTTGTAAGGCTGTTAACAAAGTTTTTAAGGATCTATATTCTAAAGGTTTGATTTATAGGGGTGAGTATCTTGTTAATCTTGATCCTGGATCTGGGAGTGTTGTTAGCGATGAAGAGATCGAATACAAAGAGGTTGATGGGAAACTTTATTTTATTAAGTATTTTATTGATGACTCTTCTTTTATTGAGATTGCAACAACTAGGCCTGAGACAATGTTTGGGGATACTGCTATTGCTGTTAATCCTGATGATGAGAGATATAAGTCTTTAATTGGCAAAGAAGTTACAATTCCTTTGACAACTAAAAAGATAAAAATTATTGCAGATTTTTATGTTGACAGCGCTTTTGGTACTGGGGCTTTAAAAGTTACCCCTGCGCATGATCCTAATGATTTTGAAATTTCAAAAAGGCACAATATTTCCAAGGTCAATATTTTAACTCAAGATGGAAAACTTAATAAAAATGTTCCTTTGCAATATCAAGGGTTAAGCGTGAGGGATGCAAGATTTAAAATTGAGACAGAATTAATGGAAAAAGGTTTTTTGCAAGATGTCAAAAAGCATAGACAACAGGTTGGGCATTGTTATAGGTCAGGCAAGGTTGTTGAGCCTTATTTGTCTACTCAGTGGTTTGTAAGAATGAAGCCTTTAGCAGAAAAAGCTTTAAAGGCTTTAGAGAGTGGAGATTTAAGATTTTACCCTAAAAAGTGGGAAAATACATATAAATATTGGTTGTCAAATATTAGAGATTGGTGCATATCAAGACAGCTTGTTTGGGGGCATAGAATCCCGGTTTGGTACAATGTTGATACATCTGAACTTATTGTTAGTGATACTGATCCTTCTTTGGATGAAAAGAATGTGGGGAAGAGGTTTGTTCAAGATCCAGATGTCCTTGATACTTGGTTTTCTTCTTGGTTGTGGCCTTTTTCTTCGCTTGGATGGCCCAATGCTACTGTTGATTTTAAAAATTATTATCCAACAAATACCCTAATAACAGCTTACGATATAATATTTTTTTGGGTTGCAAGAATGGTGATGGCAGGATTAGAATTTACAGGGCAAGTTCCTTTCAAAGATGTTTATATCACACCTCTTTTGCGTGACAAACAAGGCAAAAAAATGTCAAAGTCCTTGGGCAATGGAATAGACCCCCTTGATATTATTCATGAGTATGGAAGTGATTCTTTGCGGTTTACTTTATCCTTTTTATCTGTTCAGGGTCAAGATTTAAATATTGACGCTAAAGATTTTATGTTTGGAGCTAGGTTTGCAAACAAAGTTTTTAATGCTTCTAAATTTATTCTTTTAAATTTAAAAAATAGAGAAATATTAAATGATTTGAAATTTAACGACATTGATAAATGGCTGCTTACAAGCTTAAATTCGACCATTTTTGGTGTAGAATCTTCTTTTGCAAATTATAAATACAATGAAGCTTCAAAATTTGTTTATGAGTTTTTTTGGAATGATTTTTGTGATTGGTATATTGAAATTAGCAAAATTAATTTAAATAGCGAAAATATTTATATTCAAAATATGGCTATATCTAAGTTGCTATTCTTTCTTAAGAAAGCATTGTTAATTTTACATCCGTTTATTCCTTTTGTTACAGAAAAAATTTATTCCGAATTTTCAGAAAAGGAAGATATTTTAGCTTTAAATGAATATCCAAGTTTTGATATTGCTAATAATTTTCAAGAAGAATTTGAAAGTTTTAAAGTATTGAAAACTTTCATTATAGCTATTAGAACACTTAAGAGCGAATTTAATATCCCTGCTAGCATTGAAATTGATGTTGCTTTGAAGTTTGATGCTGATTTTAAATATGAGGAATATTTTAAGGCTAATCAAAACATTGTAAAAAGAATGATTAATTTTAAGAATATATTTTACAATGAAAATTTTGATGGCAAGCTTGGTGTAGCTGCTGTTGGTTTTGAAATTTATGCAGATGTTAAGTCATTGATAGATAAAGCTAAAGAGTTGATAAGGCTTGAAAAGCAGCTTGAAAAATATAAAATGCTCAATATTTCTGTTTCAAAGAAACTTGAAAATAAAAATTTTTTAATGAATGCTCCTAAGGAAATTATTGAATCTGAAAAATTAAAATTTATAGAATTTTCTTCTTTAATTAATAAAATAAATAGTTATATTATTAATTTAAAAAATTTGTAAAAAAACATTAAAAATTATTATGCAATGGAATTGTTTATGATTAACTTTTCAGCAAAATGCTATTATAAATAGCATTTTGAATCTTTAATTATTATTTAATATTTGAGAAGATAGAAAGTTTGAATCTTGTAGTTTCATGAAGCTGTTTATTATTGTTGATACATCTTCTTCTTTAATGTAAATTGATGGAAAAGTTTTTCTTTGGTCAAAGATAAAATCGAAATCAAGAATTAAATAAATTTGATTACTTTTTCGAGTTACGCTTAGCTTGAATTCAAAATCATCATCGTCTTTGTATCGTTTATAGGGATTTTCTTTGATCATTTTTGTTTCTAATAATATGATTTCATTTTCTTTAATGTTTTTTGGTTTGCTATCAAATAAGCTTAGACTTTTGATTATATTGCTAGTATTTAAGAGATTGAAAAAGCTGAAATTCCTTCTATATCCGCTTTCTTTTAGTATAAGTTTAACTTCTGAATCGTGATCTTTAATGTGTGGTCCACTATGTTCAATTTCAATAATGCCCTCAAGGCTTGCATTATTTAGAACTTCGGAATATTTTTCTTTTTTTATTAGTATATCTTTTATAAAAAACAAATCTTTAATTGTTTCTTTTGCAAAAATATAATTATTAGATATTAAAAAGATTAAGGCCATAACAAACATTTTTCTTGTCATTAAAATTCTCCTTGTGTTATTGATAGTATATCATATTTGTTTGAATTGTTTTTTAAAGGCTTTTATTGAAAGTGAATTTTCAATTTTTTTGAGCTTTTATCATATGTCTTTTATTTCCAAATCCTTTTTCTATGTCAATGTATTTGAAATTAGCAAGTTTTAAGCCATCTTTTACAATTCTTGCAGAGGAAAATGTTGAAAGCTTACATTCTGTACTGCTTTTTTCAGAAATTAAATTGAAAATTTGATTGTTCCACATTTCAGGATTCTTTTTCGGATTAAATCCATCTAAAAACCAGTATTCTACATTTTTTGGAATTTCTTTGATTTTCATTTTAGCGTCTCCAATTAAAATTTTTAAATTGACGTTTTCTGTTATTTTTAGTTTTAAATTTTTTTTTGGAATTTTAGGATAATTTTTTAACATTAACTTAAAATAATCGGTTTCTTTAATGAAGAACTTTGAAATTTGTATTATTGTTTTTTTTTCGAGTGGAAATTTTTCTATAGAATAATAATTAATTTTTGAAGTTATGTTGTTTTCTTTTATGAATTTTAAGAGACATATAAAGTTTAATCCTGTTCCAAATCCTAACTCTGCTATTAAAAGATTTTCTTTTGTTTTTAATTCTAAATCTAGATTGCAGCCTTTAATAAATGTATAAAAACTCTCTTCAATTCCATACTTTGGATTGTAATAGATGTCATCGAATTTGCTTGAATATATTGTTTTTTCTTTAAAAATTGGTTTTTTCATTTAATTTTATTTTTTCAAGCTTACAAAATTTTGTAAGCTTGAAATTTTTAATTTGATTGATCAGAATAATAAGTTTTTATGTATAAATTTGTAATTTTTATTAAATATTGTAAGTTTTAAAAAAATTTTTGATTTATAAATATTTGTAAATTTTAGTAATTCTTCTTTTAAGAATACAAAACTTTCTACCACTTCTACTTTCTCTTTAAGTTATTGTAACTTTTTTTATTCATACTAAAACTATATCCTTATTTTTCAATAATTTTTATAAAATTATTTTATAAAAATTAAAGCTAAGTAGCTAAACTTAGCTTTTTACTCTTCTATTATTGCAACTATTTCTTTTGCTTTTAGTATTAAATGTTCTTTATTCTCGATTTTTACAGCAGCTCCTGCGTACTTTTCATAAAGTACAGTATCACCAACTTTTACAGTGATCTCTTCTTTGTTGGAACCAACAGCTACAACTGTTCCAATGTTTGTTTTTTCTTTTGCATTTTCTGGTATGTAAAGTCCTGAGATTGTTTTACTCTCAGCTTCTTTGATTTTTATTAAAACTCTATCAGCTAATGGCTTAATATTTTTCATTTCAAACATCTCCTTATGTTAATAATATTAAATATACGAAAAAATTGAGAGTTGAGTCAATATATTTATATGGTGCTTGAAAATTAATTTAATTTTCAAGATAATTTTGATATTAGAATATCAATTTTAGGCAGGGTAATGGTTTGATAACTGTAAGTAATTTAGAAGTTGCATTTGGGGAGAGAGTTTTATTCAAAGATGTGAATATTAAATTTTCTTCTGGAAATTGTTATGGAATAATTGGTGCTAATGGGGCAGGAAAAAGCACCTTTTTAAAAGTGTTAGGGGGAACGATTGAAGCTAGTAAGGGTGAAATATCTATCCCTAAAAATCAAAGAGTAGCAGCTCTTGAACAAGATCAATTTGCCTATGATGCATATAAGGTTATCGATACTGTTATTATGGGGCACAAAAGACTTTATTCTGTTCAAAAAGAAAAAGATGAAATTTACAATAAACTTGATTTTACTGATGAGGATGGGATTAGGGCCGGAGAGCTTGAAGGAGAATTTTCAGAGCTTGGAGGATACGAGGCCGAATCTGATGCAGCGGTTCTTCTTAAAGGGCTTGGAATAGATGAGGCAATTCATAATAATTTAATGAGTGATGTTGAAGGGGCTTTAAAAGTTAGAGTTCTTTTAGCTCAAGCACTTTTTGGCGATCCTGATATATTGCTTCTTGATGAGCCTACCAATAACCTTGATTTACAATCTGTTAAATGGCTAGAAGAGTTTTTAATTAATTTTGAAAATACGGTTATTGTTGTATCTCATGATAGACATTTTTTAAATCAAGTTTGTACTCATATTGTTGACATTGATTATGGAAAGATTCAAGTATATCTTGGAAATTATGATTTTTGGTATGAAACAAGCCAGATTTTAAACAAGCAACTAAAAGATGCTAAAAAGCGATCTGAAGATAAAATTGCTGAACTTAAGACATTTATTCAAAGATTTTCTAGTAATGCATCTAAGTCTAGGCAAGCAACATCAAGGAAAAAGTTAATTGAAAAAATAAGGGTTGAAGATTTAAAACCTTCTTCAAGGAAGTTCCCTTATGTTAATTTTAAAATCGAAAGAGAACTTGGCAAGAATGTTCTTACAATTAAAAATTTAATAAAAGAATTTGAAGGCAATTTAATTTTAAATAAATTTAGTATTATTATTGAACCTCAGCAAAAGATTGTGTTTTTGGGAAATCCCATGTTTGCAACTTTTTTGTTTGATATTATTACAAATGAAGATAGAAATTATAAAGGTCATTATGAATGGGGATCTACTGTTAATTTTTCATATTTTAATAAAGATAATGGGAAATACTTTGATTTAGATTTAAATTTGGTTGATTGGTTGCGCCAGTATTCAAAAGAACAAGATGAAACTTATATTAGAGGATTTTTAGGTCGAATGCTTTTCAGTCAAGATGAGGCTTTAAAGAAGGTAAATGTTCTCTCAGGAGGAGAAAAAGTAAGATGCATGCTTGCTAAGGCTATGCTTAGTGGAGCTAATGTTTTAATACTGGACCAGCCCACAAATCACTTAGATCTTGAAGCAATTACATCTTTAAATGCTGGTCTTAAAGAGTTTAAAGGGGTTGTTCTTTTTACATCACATGATCATCAATTTATAGATACTGTTGCTAATAGAATTATCGAGTTTACTCCAATCGGAATAATTGATCGATATATGACTTTTTCTGAGTATGTTGATGATGCTAAGATTAGAGATCTGAGAAACAATCTTTATGGTAATAATGCTGGCTTTAGGCTTTAGTAACAGGTTTTTAGAAGCTCAAAAGGTTTTTTATTTTGAGAGGTCTACTTTTCATATTTGTGTTTTCAGCTTCTTTTTCAAGGCTATATCCTGGCATTAATTTATATTTTCAAAAAGCATTAACTGGTAAAGTTGCAGGCAATCCAATTATTGATGAAAAACGTGATACTATTACGGTTTTAACAAAAGATAGATGGCTAACTACTTATACAATGTCACTTGAGAAAAAATATTCTTATAGACTAAATAGAATGCCATATTCTTTTCTTTTGAAAGATTTTGATAATGGGTATTATGTTATTACAGTTAGAAATGAAGTCCAAAAGATTAGAAGAGGAAAGCTTGTTTGGAAGCACAAGCTTGATTTTTCACCTTTGATCTCTCCTGCTATAGGAAATGATAGCATTTTAGTTCCCCTTGTTAATGAAAAGGTTGTTTCTATTGATTTAAATAGTGGGAAAAAAATGTTTGAGGTTGACATAGGCGGCAGGCCTGCTACTTCTCCTGTAGTTTTTGATAATGGAGATTTTTGTATTGCAAGTGAAAATGATGAAATATTTTTGTTTGATTCTTTGGGCAATAAGAAATGGTTTTCCAGGCTGGTTGCTTTCCCTTTTTTGTTAATTATAAATACAAAAAAAGAGATAGTTGTTGGGCATAAGTCGGGCCATATTGTTGCTTATGGGAGAGATTTTGGGGAAATTGTTGACTCTATTAAGTTAGACTTTCCTATTAATTTTTTGTTTGAAAAGTTTAATGGTGAATATGTTGCAATTTCAAGTGTTGGGATGTTTTTTGATTTGAATAGAAACTTCAAGCTTAAAAACAAAAAAAAAATGAAATTTGAGATTGAGAAAGCTGTTCTTTATAATAATAGAAATCTTTTAATTTCAACAAAATCAAATGGAATTTTGTCTTTTGAAGAAGATTTTAATATATCTTTTTCAGATGCTAAACTTAAGGGCTTGTCAGGGCTTAGTGCTAATTCAGGTATTATTGTCTTAGGGGGAGGTGATTGGGTTCTTAGTACTTATTATTACGAATACGAGAAAGAGCTTGATGTTAGTGTTTGGAACCATTTTGAAGGTAATAAATATAATCAAGGCAGAATAGATTTAAAAGAAAAACGTTTTGTAGATTATGATAAAAATTATTTACTTCTTGAGGAGATCCTTAATTCCAATTATAGTGATGTTGCTTATAATAAATTTTTAGAGATTTTGGATTTTCTTGCAGCTAAACATGGAAATTTTCCCCCAAAATATTTAAATTTATATGAAAAAGCTTTTAATGTGTGGCTTTTGTCAGAAAAGAAGTTTGATAGAATTGCTTCAAGAGGCAAACTTTATAGATATTTTGTATATGTTAATGATGAGGCTTCAATTAAGAGTTTTATTAATTTGGCAATGAGAGAGAGAGATATTAATAATATAATTACCATAGTACAAACTATTACTAAATTTGAAAGTTATTATGGGCAAGACTGTATTATATACAATTACATCCAAAATATAGTGTTAAATTATCAAGGCAATTTAGAAATAGCTTATTCTGTGATTTTAAATTTGAGAAATATAATTTTAAATTCAACAGCCGAACTTCTTAGCCTTTGTAAGCATAAGTATATAAAGCTATTAATGTTTATGAAGCGTCAAAATTTTTCTGAAAATATTAACAAGTACATTAATGAAATTATTTCAAGCATTCAAGATATTTCAAGCACGCCGCAAGATTGAATTAGCTGTTTTGCATATAAATCTGATTGTGTTAAAATTAGGTTTAAATTGGTGAATTTAGTTGGTAAGGTAGATTATAATTAAATATAGGAGAATTTCTTTTATGAAAAAAATGTTACTAATCTTTAGTTTTTTTCTTATTTTTTTGAATGGATTTCCTCTTAATGCAAGGAAAGTTGATAAGGAAAAATTAAAGGATTTTGTTAATATGGATCTTGAGTTTGTAAATTATAAAGGTCCTTATGATTCTACAAATACGTATGAACAAATAGTTGGTATTGGAGAGTTTTTAGCAAGACCGCTAACCAATTCCAATAGCAACTCAAGTTATTATGGTAAATATTTTATTAATAGATTTATTGATGATCAAGATAAAAAAGCAAGTGTTGATGTTTTTTCTATAAGCAGCAAATCAGAGCTTGACAGTATATTGAATTTAAGAAGAATTCTTACAGGGTATATAATAAAGTCTTTCGATTATGACAGGTCTAGTGCAGAATTAATTGCTAAGGTTATTACAATATATAATGCTGTTTATAGGGGAGATTTGGATTATTATAAAGGGTTTTATATTGAGCCTGCTTTGAAGTCTTTAACTAAAGAAAACGCAGGTCTTTCTAGAGTTTACAGTCAGTGGGCTGGAAAGACACAAATATTTATTCCTCTTAAAAAGGATATTTTGTCTGGAAATATTGAATCTGACATTGATATTGACAGTTTGGTTACAGATAAGGTGATAGCAGCTCTTTTAAGTGAAAATGAAGCAGGTGTTAACTTTGCAAGAGATATTACAGATATTCAAGGTGAAACTCATAAGGTAGATCAAGATAAGATTGATACTGAATTAGACAATATCCATGAAAGCGATTCCAATATAACAGAAACTATTGAAAATTTAAGGGATCAGCTTGAAAAAGCTACAGATGAAGAGCATAAAAAAGAGATTGAAAGTCAGGTGGATGCTAAAAAGAAAGAAAAGGAAGAGCTAGATAAAAAGGCAATTAATCTTGATAAAGCTCAGCAAAAATTAGATTCTGCTGAAGATAATTTAGATGTTCAAAGAGATACTGTTAGAGAGAAAATTCAAGAGGATATTAACGAGATTAATAAAGAAAAGAATTTACCAAAACCTGGTGATGTGAGTTCTCCTAAAGTTGATAAGCAATTGCAAATAAAAGAGAGTCTAGAAGATTTGCAGGAGCAGCTTAAAGAAGCTGGTGATGAAAATCAAAAAAAAGAAATTGAAAAGCAAATTGAAATCAAAAAAAGGGACAAAGAACTTTTAAAAAGTAAAGATGGCAAAGTAAGTAAAGATTATGAAGCATTAGATCTTGATCGAGAATTATCCAAAGCTTCTAGTAAAGAAAAAAGTAAGGTCAAGGAAGAAGAAATAACCAAAGGTAAATCACGGGCAAGATTAGGCGATTTGAATAATGATAAAAACCTTATGTTGCCAGAAGATCAAAAATTACCTGAAGATAAAAAATTGGATAGCAAATTAGATAGTAAAAAAGAATTTAAACCTGTTTCTGAGGTTAAAAAATTAGATAAGATTTCCAAGTCTAATAACAATGAGGTTGACAAATTATCACCGTTAGATAAGCCTTCTTATGATGACATTGATTCAAAAGAGGGGGTAGATAATAAAGATGTTGATTTGCAAAAGACTGAGCTCCAAGTTAAAGATCAAACCGCTTTTACTTCTTTGAATGAAGATTTGTCTACTACGTCTATAGATTCCAGCAGACCTGTATTTCTAGAGGTTATTGATCCTATTACAAATTTAGGAACCTTGCAGCTTATTGATTTAAATACCGGTATTAGGCTTAAAGAAAGCACTCAGCAAGGCATTCAGCGGTATGGAATTTATGAACGTGAAAAAGATTTGGTCGTTATTAAAATGGATTCAGGAAAAGCCAAGCTTCAGATACTTAATAAGCTTGAAAATTTGAAAGTGGTATCAGAGTCTAATTTTGAGATAAATAAAAATTCATCTCTTTATGTTGACTCTAAAATGATTTTAGTAGCTGTTAAGGATAAGGATGATAGCAATGCTTGGAGATTGGCTAAATTTTCTCCTAAAAATTTAGATGAGTTTATTCTTTCAGAGAATAAAATTTTGCCTTTTACTAGCTTTTCTGTGAGAAAAAATTTTATTTATTTGCAAGATGAGCTTAAAAATTTAGTTATTTTAGATTTAAATACTTTAAAGAAAGTTAAATAATTTTACAGGTTGATTTAATTTTTGTAAATTGTTAAAAAACTAAAGAAGCTAAAAACTTTTGTTTTTAGCTTCTTTAACATTTTTTCGGGATGGTGGGATTCGAACTCACGATCCCCTGCTCCCAAAGCAGGTGCCTTAGCCACTAGGCCACATCCCGAATAAAGCGCACCAATTAGGACTCGAACCTAAAACCTACAGATTAGAAGTCTGTTGCTCTATCCAATTGAGCTATTGGTGCATTTTAAAATCTAATGATGAGTATATCATTTTGAAAAATCCTTGTCAATAAAGTCTAGATACCTTTACTTTGTATATTTTTTATTTTTGTTTTGGTTATAATGTTTTATAATTTTTTTATGATTAATCTTGATTTGATTGTTGATGAAGCTTTGCTTAGATATCCTGATGTTAAACCTTTTTTAAATTATAAAAACAATTATGAACTTTTAATAATGGTTATTTTAAGTGCAAGAACAACAGATAATTTGGTGAATAAAATTTCTCCACACCTTTTTGAAAGGTATGAGAATTTTGAAAGTTTATCAAGAGCAAATGTGAGAGATGTTGAAAAATTAATTTATAAGACTGGTTTTTATTCAAGGAAAGCTAAAAATATTATAAATTGCTCTATTGATATTTTAGAAAAATTTAATGGTGTTATTCCAAATAATATTTTTGATCTTGTTAAGCTGCCTGGAGTAGGTCGAAAAACAGCAAATGTTATTCTTGGATCTGTTTACAATAAACCTGCAATTATTGTAGATACTCATTTTAGTAGAGTTGTTACAAGACATGCTCTTTCTTTGGAAAATTCTCCTATTAAGATTGAGTTGGATCTAAAGAGAAGAATAAATCCTTGTAAGCAGTATAGATTTTCTATGGCTATTAATAAGCATGCAAGAGAAATTTGTACTTCTAGGAGTGTAAGTTGTAATAATTGTTTTTTAGAAAAATTTGCCCCAAGAGTTTGTTAATTTTTTATTTAAGATGATATTAAATGTTTCATTTTTTTTCTCAGCTGAAAATTTATCATTGCTAGTATTATGTTAATGCCTATTAATATGAGTAGGGGATTGATCCATATCCATAGATATTCATTGCCCATTTGCATATAGTTTAGTAGTTCTCCAAGACTCGGATATAGATTTTTGTCTTGTTTTTGCAGAAAGCTTACTACTTCAAAAGTAGTAAGACTTCTGCCCATTTGCAGTGGGATTATAGATGATATTGATGAGAATACTTCTGGAAAAATATGATGCAATATTATTCGAATTTTGCTTGCTCCCATAGCTTCACTGGCTTTGACATAATCCAAATTTTTTATTATTAATGTATTGTTTCTTGCAATGAAAGCAAATCTAATCCATCCATGAATCAAGGCCAATAGTGTTGCTGTTTGAAGCATATTGTAAGTTTTTTGTTTTAAAAAGTAATAAAAAACCAGAGACACAATGTAAAAAAAAGGTAATGTTTGCAATGTTTCGATTGGTTTTGAAATTAGCATGCAAATTTCAAAACTAAACATGCCAATTATTGTCCCAATAAAGATTCCAATTATTGCAGAAATTGTTGCGTAGCTTAGTGAAAGTAAAATAGAATTTCTGGTTGCAAGTATTAGTCTTGCCATAATATCTCTTCCCATTTTGTCGATTCCCAGTGGGTTGTCTTTTGTGGGTGTCATAGGCATGTTTTTAATGGGTTTTAAATAAACTTTATTTGGATCTTTTTTATAGATTGCAATTTTTGAATTTTCATTAACCAGTGATGGAGTAATAATTAGCAATACAATAAATATTGTAAAGAGTGCGATATAAATTTTTTTTATTATTGTATCTGGTTTCATTAGCTTAGAGTGTCCTTATATGGGTTGATTTTGTAAATTAGAATATCTGTTATTATATTTGGAATGAGCATAATGAAAACGCCAATAAAAATCAAATCTTTAGAAATAGCGTAATCATTGAATTTCAAAGCATTTAAATATAAGGCTCCAACTCCATCAATTTCAAACATTGATTCAATCATTGAGGCCCCAAAAAAAGCGGTTGTAAGAATAGGTCTCATGTTAGTGAGCAGTGGCGTTATTGATGGAATTAACGCATGTTTTAAGATTATTTGAAGTTTATTTATTCCCCTTGATTTTGCGGCTTTTATGTAAAATTCTGATAAAGTTTTGTCAAGAGATTGTTTAAAGATTACAGAATTAAATATAAAGAATGAAAAAAACCATGCAAATCCACCTATTATTAAATTTTTTGGATTTAAATTAAGGTAATATATTAAAGACAATATTAAAAATACTGTTAAGTTTCTTGGCATGGAGTGGAGTAATAACATTAAATATTCTAGAATATTATTTATTAGGGTGTTTTTTATGTAAATTTTCCAAATTATAATAAGGACTATTGCTGCAATATAAGAGAGCAGGGCGCCCGGAATTGAAACTTTTAAAGTATTGAATATTTTTTGAAAAATTATTTTAGTAGTTGGCTTTCCTTTGCTCAGCAAAGAGTATCGATGATCACCCCATAGTATTCCTTGATTTTTTGTTTTGTATATTATATATGAATTGCCGGCTATATGCCTTAAAAAGCAATCTTTTGCTAATTTTGATTTAGGATTAAGGTTATGTATCAGGTAGTATCTTTCTATGCTTTTATATATTCCAATATATTGTAAGTAATTTTTTAGGATATTTGTTTTAACAAAAGGATTATACTGATGTTCATTTGAAAAAAAATTTACTAAGGATACGCAAAAAAATGATGCAAAAATTAAATTAATTAATAAATATATTGTATTATTTAAAATAAATATTTTCAATAAAGACTAATCCTTAGGGTTGTTGGAAGCACATTTATTGCTTTTTGTATTTTTTTTGGTTTGGATAATGCAGCTTGATAAAAAATAATAAATTAAACCTATTGCGATTGATATAAGGTAAAAATTTTGATTCTTGGAAAGGGGTTTTTGTAAGGTTAATATTTGCCCTTGGTTATATTGATCTTTATTGTTGTTAGTTTTTATTACTGTTGAGTTTTTTGGGTAGTAGCCCAATTTTTTAGCTTCTTTTAGAATTTCTGATTTAGATACCTGCAGGTTAATATATCTTGCTTTTAATTCTTTTTGAATTTCTTTTAGTTTTTCGATGTGATTTTTTATTAATATTAAGTTGTTATCCAATTTTTGATAATTAACAAATCCTCTTTCTCCAAATATGGGAGCTATTATAAAATAGCTCAGTATTCCCGAGTAAAAAGACATTGCAATTTTTTTATAAACGGTCATATAGCTTGTAATTATATTCTTAATATACTATATTTACAAGTAGTTAAAGTTGGTTTAGATTGTAGTTTTGTTAGTAGTTTTGGAGAGCAAATTTGGCATGAAGGAAAGTATTTTTTTTATCAAGGAAGGTCCCAAGGAAGTTAATTTTGATATTGAAAAGGTATTTTTAAGAGGTGAGTCTGTTGATATTATTCCCACAACTTCAGATAATCTTAAAACTTTTTTAGACGAAAAGCTGTTAAAACTCGATAAAATATTAAAAGAAAGACATGGCGAGTTGATTAATTGCTTAAAGGACGTTGAGCTTCGTGTTGAGAGAGTTGAAAAAGAAATGCTTGATAATAGTCTTAAGCCTGTTCAAAGGGATTTTATTTCTTATGATTCGAAGGCTTTGGAAAAAAAGTCATCTGTCTCAGATGACTTTTTTTCCAAAAAAGAAGATAATTTGCCCAATATTTCTATTGGTCAGGAAGAATTAGATGCGCTTCTTGAAGGTATCAATTATGCCCCAAAAGAAAATGAAGAAGTTCAGCACGATGTTAACTTTAATAGAGATAAAGATTTAAGCTTGATTAGCAATTTTCATGTGGCTGATAATTTGTCTAATAATAATATTTTAAAAAAAGAAGATATTGATGTTGGCAGTGATAATGTGTCCACAGAAAATATTGATTTAAATAATAATAACGATCACAGTGAAAAATTGGAGAGCTTTGTAGATAATAAGCAACGTTTAGATTTGATTGATGAAAATGGTAGCAATTGTGCGATTCTTGAGAGCTCTGGTGAACGTTTTGAGCTAAAAGAATTTGATGACTTTGAAAATATTTTAAAAGAGGACTTAGATTCTAAGGTTGCCGAGGGTTCTTTCCCTAATGATGGGGAGAAAAATTTGTATGATAATTTGAGTGATGAAGTAAATCAAAACCAAAGCAATGATTTTGCTAATTATGAAAAGCCCAGCTCTCAAAGCATAACCAAGGATCCTTCTAATTTTAATTTTAATGATGTTGAAAAGGTTGTGAGTAAATTTAATGCTCAAGAATCTTTAAATAATGTTGCGCTAAGTAGTGATGAAAAAGCTATATTAATAAATTTTATTGATAGAGTAGAAAGTGAGCTTGAATTAAATCCTAATAGAAATATTTTTAAAATTAAACAAGAGTATGAAGTTTTAAAAAAAGTTAAATTTTTGCTTGCCAAAGGTTAAAAATCTATTCGTTTAAATTCTATTTTTTACAAAAATTCTTAATTTTTAAATTAATTTTTGATATCGGGATGTTTTTGTTCTAACTTATTAAGTTAAATTTAAAAGATATTATCAGCAAAGCCAAACAACATTTTATCAAAAAAGATAAAATGTTGTTTTTGTTATGGTTACATTTTAATTCTATTTATTTTTATATTTTTTATATATAGCAAGATCAATCTGCATTTTCGTGATGTTCATGATGATCTTCTTGATTATCATTGCTAGAAGTATTGTCTTTTTCTAATAATTTTTTTTCTAAGTCAAATACATCAAAAAAAGTCCATTTGCTAGTAGTGTAGTAATATTCATCTTTATCTTTTTTGATTAATATGTCTTTGTCATTTTCTTCTTTTTTATTAAAATAAACTTCAATATTATTGACACTTTTATTGCTCCATTGGGCTTGAATCTTGTATTGAAGATTATAGTCATCTATTTTAGATTTATCAATTTCAAGTCCATCAGCTTTAAATTCAGCAATAATATTTAAAGGTCTTTCCTTTACCATTTTTTGGTTATTTAAAAAATAAAGACCATCTTTAGTGGTAATTTCATAGTTATTATTTATATTATTTTCATTTTCTTTGTTTAATTTTCTTATTATTTCAAATGATAAAGTTTCTAATTTTGTGTTTTTTTCTTGGAATAATGTAGTATCTGAGAATGTATTGTAAGAATTTCCTTTATATGATAAGAAAATGTTTTTTGTTAAGTAAACATTTTCATCGCTGCCTTTAATGTATGCTAGTCTTGAATCGCCTTCTCCTGATTTTCCAACAAAAATTTCTGTTAACAGTTTATTATTATTGTCAAATAATTTAAAACTTGGGTTTTCTCCAATGCCCAGTTCTTTGTGTTTTTTTTGATCTCTGCTTACAAGTTTGTTTTTTTGAAGCTCGTCTAATGCTTTGATTAGAGAGTTAACTTTTTTATTGTCAACAGGAATATTTTGTTTATTGTATGTTAGCATCCAATCTTTGCCAAGTTTTGTTAGTGTTCCTTCAAGCTCTGTTTCAATTTTAGAAATTGAATTAAAGTCAAAATCAAAAAATTTTTCTTCCAGGATTCTTGCTACTTTATTTTCATTTGAAAAAATTATTCCCAATAAGAATGTAGATGTTAACACTACTATTATTAATATTTTTATTTTTTCTTTATTGACTGAGAATATTTTTGGTTTTGTCATAAATACTCCTTTGTTCTTATTAATTTGCTTTTCTTTTTCTAGTAAATCTAACAAGTCCAAATATTAATATTATTGTTGGAAGAATAATTAAGTTAACAACTATTAATGAAAACTTTGCATTGACCATTTCGTTTGAAGAGCTTGCAAATTTTAATTTAGCTCGTACTTCTCTGGACTTAATATTAAAAAATTCTTCCTTTTGCATTAAATAATCTGAAATTCTTCCTGATAGTTCAAAGTTTGATGGAGAACCGTTGTACATATAATCACTAAATATCATGCTTGATCCTGTTAGGATTATTTTAGAATTTTTGGAATATTGATCTTTATAAGGACTTTTAATTTTCCCTTCAATTGCATATCCTAGTATTTTAATTTTATTCTCTTCAAATTTATTTGGAATTTCAAATGCATTCAAAGATATGTTTGAAAGATTAGGCTCTTTAACTTGCCATGATTGTTTGGAGCTTGCAAATAGAGGTAAAAATTTTACTTCTGTTTCGTCCTTTTTTATAAGTTCTAATGAGCTGCTCCAAGGAATTGTAGCTGTATAAAAATTTTTAAGTAATGGCATATCTTTTTTTACAATATTGCTTTTATCTATTAAAATCCATGGATAGTAAGTTTGGAAATTGCCGCCCAAAAAGATTGTGGGAGCTCTTTTATCAAGAATAATATTTTCGTTGTATTTTATACCATAACTTTCAAATAGATCAAATAGGCTGGATTTAATAGGAGTTATGCCATATGGATTTTGAGGATTGTAGTCAATTGAGCTTGTTGCAACAAATATTTTTCCATCATTGACAACAAAATCGTCAATTTTTTTTGCAATTTCTTTATCAATTTCTTTAGCGCCAATAATGAATAATCCATTTATATCTTTTCTAATGTCTTCTAATTTTTCAGTTTTTAAATCTATTTCTTTTATTTCAATTCCAAATGCTTTTTTCATTATTTCTGAAAAGTTTTTGTGTGCTTCTTTTAAAGTGCTGTCTCCAAAAGCAAGCCCTAGAACTTTTTTTGTATTGTTTATTAGCTTGTCAAGTACATTTGCAAGGTCATATTCTAAATTACTAATTTCTGTTACAACCGGTATTACTTCTCTTTTTCCCTCGTAAATAATCTCAATTCCTGAGTATATTTTAAGTATTGAGAGCTGATTAATATCTCTTAAATCGATTTGCTGAGAAGGAATGCCAATGTGCTCTAATGGCGTTGAAATTTTATCAGCGTCAAGTTCTTTATAAATTACCTTACCTTTTGAAGCATCAGAAAAACTTATTAAAAAATTTTTTATTTGGCTTGGAAAAGCAAAATAGTTTTCAAGGCTTCCCGAATTGTAATATGTTATATATATTGTTTCATTTGCACTTGAGAACAAATTTTTTGTAACTTTAGATATTGTAAAAGCTTTGTGTTTTGTAAAGTCTATTTTAAAAATGAAAATAGATATATTACAAAAAATCAAAAAGATTATTGTAAGGTTCAGTGTTAGGTTTAAAACTTCATTTTCTTTATTTTTCATAAATTTATCTCCATTTTTTTAGCGTTATGCTGTGTGTGCTTAGTATTAGAAATGTGATTGTGAATGTAATAAAATAAATAAAGTCTGATAAGTTTAATATGCCCATATTAAAATAGCTAAAGTGATTAGTTATTGAAACAAAATTAAGCATTTCTCCTATTATATTTTCTTTTCCAAAGATCATAACCAATTTTCCAGAAAATAGTACTAATATCAGTGTAAATACGGTTAGAATGTAAGAGACTATTTGGCTTTTTGTAATAGAGGATATAAATGTTCCCATGCTTAGCACTGAGAGAGAATAAAGAATTATTCCTAGGTATTGAAGAAATATTATCCCAAGATCAAATTCGCCCATGAAAATTGTCATTATTGTAAGAGGTAAGGTAAGTGAGAATAATATTAAGGTAAATATTTTAAGAGTAATAAATTTACCTAAGACTATCTCTTGAGGGCTTAGCGGTAAAGCATAAAGAAGTTCAATGCTTCCTGTTTTGTGTTCTTCTGAGAATACTCCCATGCTAAGTGCTGGCAGTACCAACATTAAAATAATAGGCATTGAAGAGAAATAAGAGGTAAGAGACGCATTGTCTTTAATAAAAAATCCTGATAAAAAAATAAATGAAAAGTTTATGAATATTAAAAAAAATAGCATCACAACGTATGCAGTTGGAGTTCCAAATAATATTTTTAGTTCTTTTTTAGAAAGCGATAAAGATTTCTTTAAATCTATTTTCATTTTTCTCTCTCCTTGGTTAATTTGCTAAATATCTTTTCAAGGCTTTCATGTTTTGGGATCATTGCTTTTAAGATTATATTATTTTTTACTATGTAGCTAAAGAGATCTTCTTCTGTTTTGCCTTGAGATATTTTTAATGAAATATTTAAGTCTTTTTCGTGTTCTTCAAGCTTTATTAATGTAAAAATATCATTTTTGTTATTGAAAATTTTTTTTTCATTTTCAGATTTTTTTAAAACTATTAATTCTATTTCAATCTCTTTAAGTTTATTTTTAATAATATTTTCTTTTGTGTCATCAGCAACAATTACTCCGTTGTTGACAATAATTATTCTTTTACAAATAGATTCTACTTCACTTAGTATGTGTGAAGAGAATAATATTGTACTTTCTTTTGCAAGTTCTCTTAAAAATTCTTTAAATTCAATTATTTGATTTGGATCAAGACCATTTGTTGGCTCATCAAGTATTACAAGTTTAGGATTGTTTATTAAAGCGCCAGCTATTCCTACTCTTTGTTTAAATCCTTTTGAGAGTTGAGAAATCAGCTTATCTTCAACTTCTTTTAATTTGAATATGCTTACTACTTTATCAATTTCTTTTTTTAATTTTTTAACACCTTTTATTTCTGATATGAACTTTAAATATTCCTTAACAGAAAGTTCTGGATAAAGAGCTAGTTTTTCAGGAACATATCCTATTTGTTGTAGTATTTCTTTTGAATGCTCTACAATGTCTTTCCCAAAAATTTTTACATTACCTTTGCTTGGATAATGAAATGATGTTAAGATTTTGATTAATGTGGACTTTCCGGCTCCGTTTGGGCCAAGTATGCCAAGTACTTCGCCTTCTTCAACCCTAAAGCTAACATTAAATAGTGCTGTAAATGGCCCATACATTTTAGTAACTTTTTCTACATTTATCATATATCCTCCTATTTAATAATAAAGTTATTTTTGTTTGCTTCAAGTCTCATCCCATCTCTTGTTAAAAAAATTTCTCCGTCTGGATATTCCAATTTTGCCTCCTTTAGTAAGTTTTCAAGATCTTTTCTTAATGTATATCTTTCGCTAAAATGAATAAGGCCTGTTTGTAAAACTTTTGCTTGCTTGACAATATTTGCAGCTTCACCAGCTGTTAAGTGAAGTTTTTTATCTGCTTCTTTTTTTAGCTCATTTTTAAATGTGCTCTCAATTATTACAAGGTTAAAATTTTTGATTTGTTGTATTAGTTCTTTAAAATAACCAGTATCTGTAAGGTATGCAACTTTTAGTCCTTTTTTAGATTTCCCAAGTATTTCTAATGGCTTTATAATTTTTCCGTTTACCAATATTTCTTTTCCATCTTGCAGGGCTTTTCTAATAGGCCCTTTAGGAATATTTAACTCTTCTGCTTTTTCTGTATTGAATTTCCCAGGTTTATCTTTTTCTATGAATAAATATCCAACACATTCTATTGAATGTTTTAGTTTGGTGTATTCAATTTTTTTTGTTTTATCCTCATATATTATTTTGTCGGTTTTATCTATGATTATTTCTTTATAAATTATTTCATAGTTTTTATATATTTTAAGCATATTTATATTGGCTTTTGTATAGTTTTTTATTCCAACAGGCCCAGCAATTATTAATGGGTCTTTTCTTGTTTCTCCACTTTGTGACATCAGCATCACTATTCCGAGTAGTCCTGTGATGTGATCAGCATGCAAATGTGTAATACAAATCATTTTTATTTTTTGCCAAGATATTTTTTGCTTTCTTAAAGACATTTGAGCTCCTTCTCCACAATCGAATAAAAAATTATCCCCATTGTATTCGATTAGCACGGACGACAAATATCTGTTATGGAGCGGCCTTGTTCCCCCAGTCCCTATAATATTAATATTGAATCCCAAAGATTATTCTCCTGGTTTGTTCTGAAAGTATTAATTAATTTTAATTGGTTTGTTAAATTTTGCCTCACTTTCTAGTTTCTCTTTGGATAAGAATTATTTTAGCTTAACTTAAACATTATATTATTTTTTTTTGAATTTAGAAATATTAAGAGATATAATCGTGTATTAGCATAAATTTGAAAATTTTGATTTTAAGAATGATCCAAAATATTATAGTATTTTTCATATCTTTTAATATTATAATGATTTGGAATTTTGTCAATTTTTTCAATATTATTAATCAATAAATTAGATAAGTATGGTGCCATTGATATGCCCCTTGTTCCAAACCCATTTAATATGAAGATATTTTTATACTTGGGGTGTTCTCCTAAGAAAGGCTCTCTGTCAAGGGTTGAAGGTCTTATGTGGGCTTTTTGATCAATAACTTTGCATTTTAGATTTGTTATTTTTTTAAATTTTCCCAATAATTCTAATTTTGCCCATTCATTTGTAAGCGTATTCCAAGTGTTCCATTCGTAAGTGCCCCCAAGGTAAAATTTATTGCCCTTTAAGTGAATTAAAGATACGTGTCTATTGTAAACCTCTTTAAAATTTAATTTGTTACATTCTAATATAATGATTTCTCCTTTTGCAGGCTCAAATGGGAGATAAGAAAAAAATCCTTTGAGTTTTTCTTTATATCCTTTTGCAAATATTAATTTTTCAAATTTGAAATCTTCTATTTTGAAAGAACTTTCTTCAAGATTAATTTGATTTTCGTCTATATTTTTGTTTATATATGAATTTTTTTTGATTATATATTTTTTAATATTTTTTATGTAGATTTTTGTATTAATTCTGGCGCCTTTTATTATCATTCCGCCGTTAGAGTCGTTTGAGAAATTGTAAATTTTTCCATCTTGTATTTTTAAAATAAAGTTTTTTATGTTTTTATCATTTTGAAGTTTATCAATCAGTTCATTTTTTTGATTTTCAGTAGTAAAAGGTCTAAAAATATTTTTTTCTATAAAAAAATTAGATTTAATGGTTTTTTCAATTTCTTGATAGTAGTTTTTTGCAAATTCAAAAATATTTGGCTCTCTCCAGGCAATGTTCATTTTCCTACCCATAATAGGATTAATAAGTCCGCCCGCTACTATTGTTGCTTTTGTATCTTCATTGTCAAAAAGAATTACTTTTTTATTTCTTTTAAGCAGTTCGTAAGTAACAGTGCTTCCTGCTATTCCTCCCCCAATAACTGCAAATTCATAATGCATTATAAACTCCTTTTTGAATTTTACTTATTTGTAAAATTTAGAGTATTTTTTGGCTTTGATGAAGTTTGATTAAAGATTTATTAGTCTTTTTCTTTTTATAAAGTAAGTGCAATTGTTTAATTTTTGTGCTTTTTTATCATTTAAAAACCTTTTATTTTCAATTATAATATATCATTATGTTTTTGTATAAGGGATGTTTTATGACCGGGAAAGAAGATAATGATGCTTGTATTTTGCATGATAAATCATTGAAATTAGTTTTAAAGAGTAGATCAATAGTTATTGCTGGTGAGATTACTAAGGATGTTTCTAGGCTTTTCCAGGAAAAAATATTATTGTTAGAGACTTTGGATTTTAAAAAGCCCATATTTGTGTACATTGATTCAGAAGGAGGCGATATTGATGCTGGATTTGCTATTTTTAATATGATTCGTTTTGTTAAGCCTAAAGTTTTTACAGTTGGAGTAGGGCTTGTAGCCAGTGCTGCCGCTTTAATTTTTTTGGCTGCAAAATTAGAAAATAGATTTTCACTACCTTTTGCCAGGTATTTATTGCACCAGCCTTTGAGTGGATTTAAAGGAGTTGCTACAGATATTGAGATTTACACTAATGAGTTAAATAAAGTTAAAAAAGAACTTAATAATATTATTTCAAAAGAAACAGGTCAAAAAATTTCTAAAATAGAAAAGGATACCGATAGAGATTTTTGGTTAGACAGTGACGCTGCAAAAAAGTATGGACTTGTATTTGAAGTTGTTGAGACAAAATGCCAACTTGAAGAGTTTATTTCTTCTTAATGTTTTATTTTTTTCCTGCAATTTTGTAGATACAGATTTTAGTGTTTTGGAGCTTAAGGTTGCAAATTTTGATTTAAATGATGACCCTTCTCAAGGGTTGCTCGATTCTGCTTATAATATTTTAAATCAAAGTTTTGATTTAATAATTATTAAGAATCTTGAGAATAAAAATGTGCTTGATTTAATTAATAATAGAGTTTTATTTGGAACTTTTAAGAATGCTTATTTTATTGATCAAGGCAAGGGACTTTCTGTTAGCATTCTTTCTAAGCACCAAATAAATATTAAAGTTTTAAGTGTAATTCAAGATTCTTGTAATTTAAAATTAGGATTGCTTGTGGATTTTAAATTTAAGAGCAATCACTATGGTATTGTTATTTATAATTTAAGCAAGGATTTTATTAAAAATCCCGTTAGTTTGCAAATTAATGAGCAAATTTTATATTTAAAAGCCCAAATAGATAAATTAATTTTTATTTTAGATGAATCTGAATTTGTTATTTTTGATTTATTGATCAAAAATGGATTTTTTAGCTTAATAAATGATTCAAACAATATTTCAATGTTAGCAAATAAAATTGATTTTAGAGTTTTTTCTAATTTTTTTGCTAGGGTTTCTTTATATTCATTTATGTTTGTAATTGAAGATTATTTGCACAGCAATTATGTTATTGAAAATTTTCCTCAAAAAATAGTTATCAATTGAATTTTTATATTTATTTTATTATTTAGCTTGACATTGCAATATATTATTATTTAATATATTATTCTATGCCGAAGTGGTGGAATTGGTAGACACACAGGACTTAAAATCCTGAGGAGGAAGCTCCGTACCGGTTCAAGTCCGGTCTTCGGTATTTTTAAATTTTTTATTGATATTTTTCAGCCAATTTTTTGTTTATAAAGATTCCCAGTGTAAATAATGCTCCTAAAGATGTAAAAGATGCAAAGTCGATTTTAAAGTTCAATTTTAATACAATTAATATCATTTGTAGAACTGATCCAAAAATTAAGCCTTTTGATAAATAAATAAACTTATTTAAGTTATTATCTATTATTTTCTTTATTATTAATATTGATGTAATTATTCCTATTGTTGCAGCTGTTGCAAATATTGTAATAAGTGTAATGTTAAATTCAGATATAATAAGTATTATTTCTTTATAAAAGCCAAGTAGCAAAAGCATTGCAGATCCCGAGATCCCCGGTAAGATCATTGATGCTCCGCTTATTGTTCCAGAAGATATCAATAATAAGTAATATTTTATTGAGCTTTTGTCTTTAGGTATTGTACTTTGCAATTGTATATTTGATTCTTTGATTATTAACAAGAGTACAATAATGCTCATGCCAATAAAAAACAATAAATTATTTAATATTTTTGTATTACTATTTATCTCTATAGATATTTCTGTTTTTAGTGTTATTATATTCCCAAATGTTAATCCTATGAAAAATGTTATTAGCAGCGCTTCCATTATTCCATTATCAAAAGCATAAGCTTTAAATATTTTTGCAGTTAATAATATTGAGGTTAGCATTCCTGTTGCCAAAATAGTTAAAAACATTAAATTTTTTTTAATTTCTTTGAGCTTTAAGATTTCTGAGATAGAGTTTATTATTTTGTAATAAATTTTTAATATTAAGGCCAGTGTTCCCCCAGAAACCCCCGGAATTATGTTTGCAATTCCAAGCAAGATTCCCTTGATATAAATATTAAGCATTTTTATTTTAGGTTTTTAATATTTTTAATTTAAATGTCTTCTCTGTCGTCGCCTTCGCCATTTATTGTTCCATTTTCATGTCGCTTTTGTATTTTTCTTAGGTTTGTAAGAGCAACATCTTCAAGCGTAATGCCCAAATTATTGCTTAAACTTGATAAGTACCATAATACGTCCCCAAGTTCTTTTTTAATTGATATTAAATACTCATCATCAATAATGTAATTTTTGTCTCTTCCTAATTTTTTTATTTTTTCAACAACTTCTCCAGTTTCACCAGCAAGACCAAGTGTTGTTAAAATTAATTCTTCTTTTTTATTTTTATATTTAGCAGTTTTTTTTGCTTTTTCTTGGTATTCGTTTAGCTCCATGTTGAGAGAAAGTTTATTACAGTTTAGTATTATTTGCAAGTCCAAACATGATTTATTTTTTTTTTGTTTTTTATTATATTTGATTAATTAATAGTAAAAGAATTTGGTATGAATGAGTAAAACTTTTTTAATATTTAAAATAGGTTTCATTTTTTTAAATATAATTTGTGTTTTTTCTTATCCAGAAATAAAGAATTTTTCAAGAAAAGATCCTGTTTTTTCTGATCTTAAAATTAAAGTTTTAAAATATAACAAAAAACAGCATATTCCCTTGTTTTTTTACTTGTATAAAGTTAAAAAAGGAGATACTTTTTTTAAAATTGCCAATAAAATAAATGGATGGCAGTCTGGCATTGCTACTGTTAATTTATTAGATTCCCCCGTTGTGAGTGTTGGACAAGAGATTATTATTCCTAGCAAAAAGGGAGTTTTTGTTTTTGATAGTAAGGATTACAGGTTTAATAATTTACTTTTAGCAACAAGAGATCTTACTAAAGCTGAAAAGGTAAAAATTAAAAGGAATGACAGAGTTTATGAATTTTATTTTTTTGATTTTGTCAAGAATCCGGATTTTGGACTTTTTTCAGGCACAGAGTTGCTTTTTTTCTTAAATGCCAACTTTATTTTTCCTTTAAAAAAATTTATTGTTAGTTCTGATTTTGGATTTAGAAATGATCCTTTCACCGGTAATAAAAGTTTTCATACGGGAATAGATCTTGCAGCTCCAATGAATACGGAAGTGTATTCTTCTTCTTCTGGAGTAGTCATTGAAGCTGGATACAATGATCTTTATGGTAATTTTGTTGTAGTTGGTCATAAAAATAATATTAAATCTCTTTATGGGCATTTAAATTCATATTCTGTAAAGATAGGGGATTTTGTTAAATCGGGTGAATTTCTTGGAAGAGTAGGGCAAACAGGGCGTTCAACGGGGCCCCATTTACACTTTGAAATATTAAAAAAAAATATTCCCATTAATCCCTTGAAGGTTTTAAAGTAAAGCTGGTTGCAAGCCAGCTAAATATATGATATTATCAAATTGTATTGATTATTAATAAATAATGATGTATAATTATTTGTTTGATAAAAATATTTTTACACTTTTATACCAAGATTTTAAAAGAAAGTGTTTCATTTTAATATAATTATTGGTATTAAAAAATTTTTTGGTTTCAAAACTATACATTTAATTTAAAGCAATATTATTTTTTTGTATTTATTATAATTTAATAATATAATAATCGTTTAAAAGAAATATTATTGATCAATGTTATATTCGATTATTTTATTGTGTAAAGTTTTTCTTCCTATTTTTAGTATTTTAGCGCATTTGCTCTTGTTATTTTTAGAATGAAAAAGCGTTTGTTTTATTATTTCTTTTTCTGCCTCTTTTAGGCTAATTCCTATTGGTAGTGTTATTTTAAATATAAGATTTTCATTATTTTTGATTTTTACTGGTAAATCTTCTTTAGTGATTTGTTTACCTTTTGATAATATTAATGCGCTTTCAAGTACATTTTTTAATTCTCTAATATTTCCTGGCCAATCGTAATAATAGAGAGCTTTCATTGCATCATTAGAAAGAGTTTTTTCTTCTCTGTTGTTTTCTTTTGCAACGTCTTTTATTAGTATGTTTGTCAAATAAGATATATCATCTTTTCTCTCTCTTAAAGGTGGTATGTTTATATTAATAATATTTAATCTATAAAATAAATCTTCTCTAAATTTTCCCTTTTTAATTTCCTCTTCAATGTTTTTGTTTGTTGCAGCCAGAAGTCTGATATCAACTTTAATTGTAGTTTCCCCCCCGACACGTTCAAAGGTTTTGTTTTGCAGCACTCTTAAAAGTTTAACTTGAATTTCAGGCGAAATTTCTGCTATCTCATCAAGGAAAATTGTGCCTTTGTTTGCAAGTTCAAATCTACCCTTTTTTTGGGAAATTGCTCCAGTGAATGCTCCTTTTTCATGGCCAAAAAGTTCGCTTTCAAGAATGCTTTCAGAAAGTGCAGCGCAATTTACTTTTATAAATGGTTTGTCATTTCTATTTGAAAGATCGAAAATAGCATCCGCTATTATTTCTTTGCCAACACCGCTTTCGCCTGTTATAAGAATAGATGCATTTGATTTTGCTATTTTTATTACAAGTTCAAAAATTTTTTGCATTAATAGTGATTTTCCCATAATTTTTTCATAGTATTTTAGGTCTTTTCTTATTAGTATATTTTGTAAATTGGCATTTTTATCAGCGTTATTTTCTTTTTTATTTAGTGATCTTTTTATTATTAGTAAAAGTCTTTCAAGGTCTAAGGGTTTTGTTAAAAAATCGTAAGCACCTTCTCTCATGGCATCCACGGCAGAATCAACTGTTCCGTGGGCAGTTAGAATAATAAAAGGGATTCCCAGGTTTTTTTCTTTAACTATTTTGAGCAATTTTTCTCCAGATATCTGAGGCATTCTCAGGTCAGATATTATTACATCAAGATTTTCATTTTCAATTGTTTCAAGAGCTTCTTCTCCGTCACTAGCAGTGAAAACAAAATAACCCTCATCCTCAAGATAAGTGGCAATTCCTTCTCTAATATTCTTTTCGTCATCAGCTACAAGTATTTTGCTCATTTTCAATACCCTTCAATTAAAATATTTTTTTTATTTAGTTTAGGAAGTGTAATTGTAAAAATAGTGCCTTTGCCTTCTTTGCTTTCCACAAAAATTTCACCCCCAAGCTCTTTTATTATTTTATAGGAAATAGTAAGGCCTATTCCACTTCCTTTTTCTTTTGTGCTAAATTGAGGTTTAAATATTTCCTCTTTTACATCATCTTTTATTCCATTTCCATTATCTTTTATGTTGATATGTATTTTATTGTCTTTTTCGAAGAGAAAAATTTCTATTTTTTTTATTTCTTTTTTTGTTTCAAGTAGTGCTTCTTCTGCATTTTTAACTATATTTATAATAACTTGTTTTAACAGTTTCTCATCAATGAGAATATTGCTTGTTTTGTTTAAATTAAGCAATAGTTTTATGTTTTTGTTTTCTAATCCAGGATTTAACAATTCACACACACCGCCTATTACTTGTTTAATGTCTTTTTCTTGTAAGTTAATTTTTATTGGCCTTACGGTTAATAAAAATTCTGTTACTATTTTATCTACTCTGTTTATTTCTTCTTTTATTACTTTAAAATAATTTTCAGCTTTGCTATTTTTTATTTTTTCTTTTTCAATTTCCTTTTTTAGTAGTTGTAAATTTATATCTATTGCTCCAAGTGGGTTTTTGATTTCATGGGCAATATTTCTTGCATGTCTTGTAAAAGAGGCTAAAGCCTCAACTCTTCTAAACAGTTCTTCTTTCTTTTTTTTTTCTTTAATGTCTTCGATTAAAATAATATTGCCTTCAAGTTTTTTTTCTTTTACATAGGGCATAAATGAAATTTTAATATATATGCTGCTTGAGATTGGAACTTCTAATCCTATTATTTTATCTTCTGTTCTAACTAGTTCTTTTATTAAATTTATTAAGATTGGAATTTGAATATCATCAAGAATTTCTATTTTTAATTTAGACGTTAAAGCTAAAATTTGGTATAAAATCTTGTTTGAGTAGATTATATTGTTTTGTTTGTCAAGCACAATGATGCCTTCATTAATTGATGCAAATATTCCGTCATATATTTCTATTTTTTTGTAAATTTGTTCAATAAATTTAGTTTTTTCTTCATTAGATAATTTGTTTAGCTTTGTTAAAGCTTTTTTGAAAAAATTATTCATATCTCCTCATAATTTAGCATCAAGTTTTCTATTATTAATTTTTTATTTTGATTATAAGGGCGATATTTGTAAATATTTTTCAAATGCTGTGTATATTTGAGATATTGATTTATGTTTATTTTTTTTTCTAAAAAATCTTTTCTAATGTTAAATGCAAGTTCGTTTAAAAATATTTTAAAGCTTTGATCATCTTTTATAAATTCGCTTTCTTCAAGATTAAATATGGATTTTTTTTCTTTTATTATATTTAGAATTTTTATCAATTCTTTTTTTATTTTTTTGCTTTCTTCTTTGTAAAATGAGGCAAAATACTCCTCAATTGTTATATCTTTATTTATTAGAAAGCTTTCCTTGAATTTTTGAATTTCTAAGTTTCTTTCTGATTTTGTGAAATTGTAAACTCTAAGTCTTGAAAGTATTGTTTTTGGTATTTTGTTTTTATTTCTTGCTGCTAAGATAAAGTAAATATTTGAAGGTGGCTCTTCTAGTATTTTTAAAAGTGAATTATGTACGTTGAATGATAAATTTTCGATTTCGTTTATGTATATTACCTTTGGTTTTTCTTTTTCAGAAAAAATCCAAGTTTGAATTTTTTTTACATCATGAACAGTAATACTATGATTTATTTCTTTGTTTATATTTTCTATATTTTTTATAAGCCCATTTTTTATGTTTTCATTGTATTCTTTTTCATAATAAACAGAATTAATATAGTTGATATTTTTCTCTATTTTTTTCAAATTTTTTTCATTACTGAAATTACATTTGGTAAAGATTACAGTTTTAATGTACTCTAAGTATTTATTTGCTATTTGGTGTGAATTTGTAGAAAGATGCGCTTTTGCTTCTACTGTATCTAAATTTGAGAAAATGAGTAAATTGGGGTTTGTTAAGTTTTTCCCGTTTAATATTTTTTTTGCAATCTCAATAGCGCTGATTTTTTTTGATGAAAATTTTTCTCCTAATAAAAGAATTGCATTTGGCAATAGTTTTTGATCATATGCGTTTATTATGTCTTGAGCAATTTTTGGAAGCATTGTCATTTTTGGCTCCTTAGTTTGTTTTTGAAATTTTAAAGAGATAGTTTATTCCAGGATTTAAATAATCAAGTAGCTTGCTTTCTTTTAGGAAATATTCGGGTTTAAATATTTGTTGTGAGTGTATTATGTAAACCACTATTGCAATTATTCCAAAAGCTTCAAGTAGGCCAAGTACTAGGCCCAGTATTCTATTAAAGAATAATAATTTAAGTTGACTTATTATTGACTCTATTAATGCCTGTAGGATTAAAAATCCTATATGTATGAGCAGAAAAAATACAAGTAGTGCTTGAATGTAGGATAGTTCAACAATAGGCTCAATCAGCTTTCTAAACTCTTCGGTTTTTTTGTAAAGCAGTAGTATTAAAACAAAAACTTCAGCAAATCCACTAATTTCTTTAATAAATCCTCTTAAAAATCCTCTAAATCCTAAAGATGTAAAAATTATTATTATTAGTATGTCTACTATTCCGGTTATTTTTACAGGATCGTTTGTTATCATTTAGATTTTGTCTCCTTAATATCTTTTATTAGTAATTTGGCTATTAAAGTTGAAGAATGCTTATTGTTGAATTTTTTGATATTTTCTTTGAGAGAGTTGATTTTTTCTTTATCTTTTAAAGTTTCTTTTATGATTTTTAAAATATTTGTATTTAAAATTTCATCTTCATCTATATAAATGCAAGCATTTTGATTTTCTAGTAGTTTTGCATTTTTAATTTGGTCTCCTCTAGAACCTTTTTTAAATGGAATCAAAATTACACATGTGCCAGCATTTGCAAATTCTTTTATTGCTCCGGCTCCAGCTCTGCTTATTATTATATTGGAAAATTTAACTATGCTTGCCATTTCTTCTGCGCCAAAAAATTGTCTTCTCAGATAATTGTCTTCTCTTAAGTCATTTAAGTTTTTCCCCGATTGATGAATGAAATATATTCCAATGTCCCTTTTAATACAGAGTGCAATGGTGTTTAAAGCATTAGCCCCAAGAGATCCCCCAAGTATGCTAATAATTGGCTTGTCAGTGTTTTGTGTTAATTGTTTGATGATTTTGGGGTTTGGAGTTAAAAATTCTCTTCTTATGGGAGATCCTGTGTAGACAATGTTTTTGTGGCTTTTGAAGTATTTTTCGCTTTCTTTAAAGCTTATGTGTATTTTATTTGCGAATTTAGAATTAATTTTTGTTGCAAGTCCGGGGTCTAGATCCATTTCGTGGGTTATTCTTTTTATTTTTAGCAAGCTAGATGCAATAATTGCAGGGGTTGAAACAAATCCCCCAGTTGCATAGATAATCTGAGGTTTATATTTTTGTAAAATATAGAAGCTTTTTATTATTCCAAGTATTACTTTGAAAAAGTCAGTAAAGTTTTGAAAAGAAAAATACCGCCTAAGTTTGCCACATGGAATCGAAATAAATTTAATATTATTTTGTTCTTTTATTAATTTTTCTTCTATAGATTTTTTTTTGCCTATCCAAAAAAATTCAATTTCATTGTCAAGTTCTTTTAATGTCTGTATTATGGATATTCCTGGAAATACGTGACCCCCAGTTCCCCCTCCTGTAAAAAATATTATTTTTTTATTTGACATATATTTTTTTACTCATAAAAATAATAAAGCATACGCTTTGTAATAAATTTTTTGTACATTTTATTTTAGCAATATGTTTCAATTCAAATATTTCCTTTGTACTAAAAATCGACTCATTCTTTAAAATTGAATTTAATGAAATTTAAATTCAAAATGTATTTTTTAAAAATTTTTCAATCTGAACCCCTTCTTTTTTTAAAGCATTTTCTTTAATTGAATCTTTTATTATTAAGTGAATAGCTTTTGTTGTTTTTTCTAGGGCTTTTTCTATTTCGAATTTTTCCAAGTATCCTATAAGCAAACTAGTAAACAAATCTCCTGTTCCGCTGAAATTTTGTTCTAATTTTTCTAAAAAAAATTCTGAGTATTCTTTGTTTTTGGGATTGTAACAAATGTTTCCCAAAAGATCTCCTTTTTTAACGCTTGTAACAACTACTATCCCTTTTGTATCAAGATTTAATATTGCTTTTATGATATCATCTTTGTTTTTAAGTTGTGGGCTTTTGCTTAGCATTTCAAGTTCAGTGATATTAGGCGTTATTATGTTTGCATACTTTATTATTTTTCGAAATCCACTAATTATTTTATTATCAAATGTAGGGTAAATTATTCCATCGTCAGCAAACACAGGATCAATTACAATTTTTTCAAATTTTATTAATTTAATTATTTTTTCTATTGTTAGTTGTTGTTTTTCGCTTCCTAGAAATCCCGTATAAAGTATGTCAAAGTGCTCCTTTTGCTCTTTCCATATATTGATAAATTTTTCCAAATGATCGGTTAAATCTACTATTTCAAATTTTTTATAAGCCGTGGAAGCAGAAAGGACGGCTGTTACAAAAGGACAAACTTGCATATTAAACGAAGATATTATCGGTATGCATATTGTAAGAGATGTTCTTCCCATGCTTGAAATATCATGCATTGCTAAAATTCTTTTCATTATTTTTCCCCCTATGTTGGTTTTTGTAATTTTCTATTCTTGAATTTGCATCAATTTCGATTGGACTTTCCCCATATTTTAAATACATATTAAATCCAAGGCCCGCAATCATTGCTCCATTATCTGTGCAAAGATCAATAGGAGGGTAGTAAGTTTGTATTTTAAGTTTATTTATTTTTTCTCTTAAATATAAATTGCTTGCAACTCCGCCTGCTATTACCAATTTGTTAATTTGAGTATCTTTTATCGCTCTTTTTAGCGGGGTTATTAGATTTTCAAATGCAGCTTTTTGAAAGCTTGCAGCTATATTATTTTTTGTTGTTGGATTATCTTTGATTTTGAATTTTTCGAGTTGGTGTATGCAGGCTGTTTTTAGTCCAGAGTATGAAAAATCATACCAGTTTTCTTTTTTTTTAAAGGTGGCAACTGGAAATTGAAATGTGTTTTCATCTCCATTTTTAGATATTTGTTCGATGTTTGGACCTCCCGGAAACCCCATATCATAATGTTTTGCTACTTTGTCAAAAGCCTCTCCGCAAGAATCATCTAAAGTTCTTCCAAGTATTTCAACATCATCAAAATTTTTTTGTTTAGCAATCAATGTATGTCCACCACTTAATAATAATGATATAAACGGATATTCTATTTTTGAGTGCATTAAAGGAGCATAAAGATGGCCTAAGATGTGGTCAATACAAATAATAGGTTTTTTTAATGAAATTGCTAGACCTTTGGCAAAGTTTAATCCAACTATTAAAGACCCAATAAGTCCGGGTCTAGATGTTACAGCTATTAAATCAATTTCAGATATTTTAGTATTTGCCTTTTTGAGTGCTTTTATACAAACAGACATAATAGCTTCAGTATGAAGTCTTGAAGCAATCTCAGGTACTATGCCATAATATTTTTTGTGTTCTGTTTGACTTAATTTTATATTGCTTAAAATATGAATTCCATTTTCTACTACAGCTGCGCAACAGTCGTCACAAGAGGTTTCTATTCCAAGTACTTTCATCTGATTGTTTCCTCGTAAAGATTTAATAAGTTTTCAAATTCGAATTCCTGGTTTAAATCAGGCTCCTCTTTTTTAAGGACTTTTAGCGTATTTTTAGACCAAATGTGTCCGATTACTTTTACTATTCCGTTTTTTCTGGCAATATTTTTTGCTTTTTCAAGTTCCTTGATTACGGATTCTTCTGTATCTTTGCTATCAAGAAATACGTCTCTTTTTTCTACCTTAATCCCAATTTCTTTACCTATTATTTCTGGTACGCTTCCTGCAATAGTTACGCTGTCGAAAAAATATCTGTCAATCTCTTTAAGTTTTTCTAAAATTATTTTCATCAAATCTTTGTTTGAGGTGATTAAACTTCCCATATGGTTATTCATTATTTTTGCATCAGGATACTTTTTAAATGCTTTTTCGATTTTTTTATGTATTTCTTCTTTTTTATCTTTTATGTTTATATGAAATTTTTCTATTGAATTTCTATGTTTTGATTGCATTGGAAAATGTATTATTACTGATTTGTTAGCATTTATAAGTTTTTTGTATAAACTCATTGATTTTGGTAAAAATGGAATAATAGCATAATTTATTTTAAGATTAAGTTTTATAAATTGTGCTAACATAAATTCATCATAACCCACATCGTCGATGATTAAGTAAAACTTAGGCTTGTTTTTGGCGATTTCATCTGTTTTGTTGTTTTTTATTGTTAAGTTGGTTTTTTGTATTTTTTCAAACCTATTTTTAAATGGGACATTTGCAACTTTTGAATTGTTGTTAAAATAGAAAAAACTTGCAAATGTCTGAGTTGCTGCAATAATAGAGATTATAATAAAAACGACAATAATAAACTTGTTTTTTTTAATATAAAATATAAACATTCATGACCACTGACTTAAAAGTAGACCAGAACATGTCATGAATGTCAATGTTAATTTATCTCTTCTTTTAGTTTTTTAAGAACTCTTTTTTCAATCTGTCTTACAGTTTCTGATGATATTCCAAGTTCTGTTGAAATATCTTTTAAGGTGCTTTTTTTGGGGCTATTGTCTAGGTTGTATCTTTTTTTGATTATGTATCTTTCCTTTTCATTTAATTTTGTTTCAAGTATATAGTTCAAATGTTTTAGAGTTGAATCTTGTTCAAGGGTAATTTCGGGGTTAAAAGAATTATCCTCGTATAGATTCAAGAGTGTTGAATTTTCTGATCCCTCTATTTCTTTGTCCAGAGAATATTCTTTTTCAAGATAAGGAATAATTTTTATATACTGGGCAGGAGATAAATTGAATCTTTTCATTATTTCTTCTTTTTTGGGCGATTTTTCTTCTTCTGTTAAATATTTATTTATTTGTAGTATTAGATTTTCTTTTCTGTATGGGACTTTTACCAATCTAGTTTTAGTGTTTAATGCTCTTTGTAGTGACTGCTTGATCCAGAATGATGCATAAGTTGAAAATTTGGTATTTTTATTTGGGTCATATTTTTCAGCAGCCCTTATTAATCCCAAGTTGCCTTCTTGAATTAAGTCTTCAATTTTTAGTCTTTTGCCAGCATATCTTTTTATTATTTTTAAAACAAGTCGCAAATTTGCATTTATCATCTTATTTTTTGCTTTTGCATTGCCTCTTTGTATTTGTCCTGCAAGTTTAATCTCTTCTTCGTGAGTAATTAGTTTGTGTTCTCTTACCGATTTTAAATATATGTTTAAATCCTCGTTGCTAAATATATTCATAATATTATATTTTCTCCCCTTTCTTGAATATTGTGATTAAGTTTTACTACTTAGCTTTCATGCAAAAATTGTGCCAATTTAGTTTAAAACCATTTTTAAATTAAATTGGATATAATTTTGAGGTTGGGGGTGGATATTTTTCGAATTATTTACTTTTTTTGTAATTGATTGTAAATTAAATCGGCAAGTCCAAAGCTTTGAGCTTGTGCTATTTGTTTTGCTCTTTGTTCGCAAAGCATGTCTTCAAAAATTTCTTCTACTTGGCCTCCGTTTAACAAATTTTGATCTTTGTTAAGAGTTTTTTTCATGCTTTCAAGCATTTGTTTGATAAACATAGCTTCAAATTCTAAAGAAGCTTTTCGAAGTTCTTCGTTTTTTTGAAAGGATTTTTTTATTTCTACAGGATTTTTTAAATTATTTATTTGATTTTTAAATTTTAGATTTTGTGAATTAATTAGATTTTGTGAATTAATTTTAGTAATTTTAGTTTCCATCAACTTCCTCCAAAATAAGTTCTCCATTTAATTTATTGATTTTTTTTGCAGCTTGAATTATTTGAATTAATTCTTTATTGCTAAGATTGTCGGAATTTTTTAATATAAATTCATTTAATTTCATTGAGTTTACTTGAATTGCTGTTTTGTTATTTTTACTTAAAATGTTTTGATCGTCTTTTTCAATAGAAAATGTAAACGTTCCTATTTGTGCATTTTCACTTGCTAGAATAATGCCATTTTTTTTGTCTATTAATATTTTAGGGCTGGTTTCTATTATAATATTTTC
This sequence comes from Borreliella bissettiae DN127, assembly GCF_000222305.1. Lineage (GTDB taxonomy): Bacteria > Spirochaetota > Spirochaetia > Borreliales > Borreliaceae > Borreliella > Borreliella carolinensis. The sequence continues at coordinate 811,519 of NC_015921.1, forward strand.
AATCTCTTCTAATAGGCTTATATTTTTTGCTTCTATTTCTATTGTGCTATCTGATTTAATTTTGTTGTTGATTTTTTTAGAGGTTAATATTTTATGAATTTTATTTATTAATGTATAGTTTCCTTTTTTAAGAATTATATTATAACCGTAGTTGATATTTTGATTTTCATTTATTATTGTACTATCTAGAGTATATCCAGATCCTTTTAATTTATTATTGGACTGTATAATTCCTGATGCAATTGCTATTATTTCTCCCTCTTTATTTTTAAGGTTTGTTTTTAAAAGTATTCCATTTGTTAAATCTTTTGAGTCTAATATTGATGCAACGCAAGCTTTATGTTTTGAGCCTTTGATTGTATTGCCTTTTACTTGGAGGCTGACATTTACTACTGCAATATTTTTGCTTTCTATGTTATTAGAGCCTATTGCATTTATTGCATTGTTTTCTTCTAAAATTTTAATTATAAGGTCTTTTTGTTTTGTGGAGTCTCCTTTTCCAGCAAGACCGGCTACTATTCCAATACCCGTTAAAAAATTTGTATTTGTGGGATAAATATTCGCAATTTCTTTTAATTTGACGCTTTCAGACAGGCTATTGTTAAATAATTGATCTGTTTTTAGTCCTGTTGAATCTGTTTTTGTTTGGGCTAGCAGACTTGTTGCAAATGCAGTTAACATCAACATTAGTTTGTTCATTCTTTACTCTATTTATTTTATTTCTTTAATATCTATTATTTTATATCAATTATTGTAATTAATGAAATTTTTTTAGTCAAATTACTAATTAATCCTTGATTTGTTAAATATTATCTGTTTATCTGTATTAAGACAGATAAAAATTAATAATTTTTATATTGAGAAAGATAAAATAAGGAATTATTCTTTTTGTACTTTGTTTAATCTTATCTCTTCATTTTTGATTATGTTGCGTATAACTTTATATTTACTATTGTTTAATTCATTTAAACTTAAAACATCATTTATTCGTGTTGTGTTAATTTTGTATTTAAAGTATATATTGTGCTCATTAAGGATTTCATTTTTTTTTAGATTTTCTTTTGCAAATATAATTGGCTCGATTATATCAATGTACATATTAATGTAATTGTGTCTTTTATAGCTTTCAAAGTTTTTTGCATAATAAACCAGAGTTTTTTGAATTGGAATATTTTTGTATGAATTGTTGTTTTTTATTTTAAATTTTATTTTTTTGAAAAATTTATCTTCTATGTTTATTTCAGATTCATCAAAGTTGAATTGAAGTATATAGATATTTTCATTTGATAAATTTTTTGTGATGTAATAAATCATTTCAAAAATTATTGATTTTTTTGTTAAATGTGGTGGGACATATATTTTTGATAAGCTTTGATTGTTGCATATTTTTGAGTACTTCTTTGAAAAGAAATATGCCTTACTAGGAGTAATGTTGAAGCACAAATCATGAGCGGCGCTTACAATTGAGCTTGTTGTGAAAAATAAAATAAAAATAAATAATCTTTTTTTTATTTTATTGCCTTTTTAAGTTATTTGCAATTCCTAGCATATTGTCTGAAGTTTGAATGGCCTTTGAGTTTATTTCATAAGCCCTTTGAGCTACGATCATTGTTACCATTTCTTCGGCAATAGATACATTTGACATTTCAAGTATGCCTTGTCTTAGCCTTCCCATGCCCTCACTTCCCGGTATTCCTGCTATTTCTTGACCTGATCCGGCTGTTTCTTTAAACAAATTGCTTCCAATAGCGCTTAGTCCTGCCGGATTAACAAATCTTGATATTTCAATTTGTCCAAGCTCTATTGGGTCGTTGTTATTATCAATTTTTACTGACACTATTCCTTGCTCAGATATTGTAATTGAGCTTTGGATATATTCTTCTGGAAAAAATATATTGGGCAATACCTTGTATCCTTGGCTTGTTACAAGCTCCCTATTAGAATCGATTTTAAATGATCCATCTCTAGTATATGCATAAGTTCCATCGGGCAGAAGAATTTTGTAAAAACCATCTCCTTCAATAGCAACGTCAGTGAGTAAATTGGTGGCTTGCATTTTTCCTTGTTCAAATATTCTCTGAGTAGCAGCAATTTTTGTTCCGTGTCCAACTTGATTCCCGAGTGGTCTTAAAGTATTTTCAGTTGCGGGAGTTCCTGCTCTGTATTGGGTTTGATAAATCAAATCTTCAAATTCTGCTCTTATCTTTTTAAAGCCTGTAGTATTCACATTTGAAAGGTTGTTGGCAATTGTGTCTACATTGTATTGTTGGGCAGTCATTCCGCTTGCTGCTGTCCATAATGCTCGCATCATAAAATATGCTCCTTAATATTTTCCAATTTCATTTATTAATTTCCCTAAGAGGCTGTCTTCAGTTTGTATTGTTTTTTGATTGGCTTCATAAGCTCTGTTGATTTCAATCATTAAAACCATTTCGTTAACAGCATTAACATTGGAAGCCTCAAGTGTTTCTGTTTCTATTTTGGGTCTTAATGATACATCAATCTCTTGTGCCTTGCCAGAGGTTTTTGTGTCGATCCATAAAGAATTTCCCTGTTTTTTGAGAAACCTGGGATTTTCAAAATTTACAATTCTAATAGTATCAAGCAGCTCATAATTTTCCCAAGAATTTTCATGTTCACTAACAAGTCTTTTGGGGTTTGATTCAAAGTTTGAATTGTGAAAGATTTGCCCCTGAGGTGTTATTTTAAAATTATTTTTTTTAAGATATATATATCCTTTTTCTCCTAGAACGGGGAATCCGCTTTTTGTAACAAGGATTCCTTCTTTTCCAATAGTAAAAGAACCGTTTCTTGTATATCTTTCTCCATCTGAAGTTTGTATTACGAAAAATCCTTGATCGGTGAGTGCTAAATCCAATGGATTGCTAGTAGTTTTTAATGGACCTTGTTCAAATACTGTGTATATTTCATTTTCTTCAACCCCTGTTCCTAGTTTGCCTACAACCGGAGCTGTTTCAAGATGTCCTTTGGGAAATTTATAAAGGCCATCATCATTTAGTCTTCTTATTAACATTTCTGGAAATGCTTTTTGAATAGACAAATCTTTTTTGTATCCAATAAGATCTATGTTTGCCAAATTATTTGATACTGTGTCAAGCTTGCGCCTTTCTGCCATCATTCCACTGGCAGCTGTATAAATTCCTCTTACCACGGTTAAATCCTTAAAGACAATTAGCTTTATTAATATTAGCATTAATTGTCCCATATAACAATTAATTAACTTATTGTGTTTTCACTTAATTTTTTATTTTTTTGTTCAGGTTTTTATCTTAATAATTAAAATTATAAAGATAAGTTGTATAATTTGTTTTGTGGCTAATTTTTAAATTAGCCACTTTAAATGAGTAATTTAAAAAAAGAGCTATAATTTAGGATTATTTAGTTTTAAGGAGGATTAATGAATAGACTTTTTTCAAAGTTTTTTCTTTTTTTTTGTTTTTCAATGCTTTTGTTTGCAAATTCAGAAGATTTAAATGAAAAAAAAATTGTTAATAAGGATGAAAATCCTGATTTTGAAAATGAAGTTTTAGGATATTGGGTTGGTTATAATGATGTGAGCAACATAAAAAATTCTATTATTTATATTTATAAATATAATGGAGAAATTTATGGCCGAATTTTAACCGTAATAAAAGATGGCAAAGAGTATGATACTAAAAATCCCTCAGGAGACACTGTGGTTGGATTTGAAAATCTTGCAATAGAGGGTCTTGATTTTATGTGGGGTCTTAAGTATTCTTCTTCTTCTAAAAGGTGGGATGGAGGTAAAATAATAGATCCTAAAAATGGTAAAATTTATAATTCTGAGATGAGTGTTGATAGTAAGACCGGAAATCTTATTACCAAGGGAAAAGTTTGGATTTTTGGCAGAAGCAAAATTTGGACAAGAGCTAAAGATGATGAAATACCAAAAGTAGTTTTACATAATCTTGTTCCGGCGCCTCCTGTAAAAAGATAAATTTGGCTTTTGGTTTTGCTATTTTGAAAAAATACATAAACATATAGATGGGATAAGTAGGTTATGAAAAATAAGGCAGAGTATTATGATCAGTTTATTTCAAAAATACCCGATTTTCCTAAAAAGGGTGTTCTTTTTTATGATATTACTAGTGTTTTGCTAAAACCTGAAGTTTATAGTTCATTAATAAATGATGTATATTCTTTTTATAATTTAAAAAAGATCGATTGCATTGCTGTTGTTGAGTCTAGGGGGTATTTAATAGGTGCTCCTTTGTCTTTAAAAATGCAACTTCCTCTTGTTTTAATTCGAAAAGAGGGCAAATTACCCAGAGAGGTTTTTAGCGAAAAGTATGAGCTTGAATATGGTTTTGGGAGAATAGAGGTACACAAAGACGATGTTAGGACGTATTCCAATATTCTTTTAATAGATGATATATTAGCTACCGGCGGAACTTTAAAGTCGTCTGCAATTTTGTTAGAGAGAGCCGGAGGTAGAGTTAAAGATATTTTTTGTTTTATTGAGCTTTGTGGTATTAATGGTAGACAAAGTCTTGAAAGTTATGAAGTCAATTCCCTTGTAAGGTATAATTAGTTTAATGCTTGACTTTTCTTTTTTATTAAATTTACAATGTTTAGTTGAGGTAATGTATGTATGCACTGGTAGAAATAAATGGTAAGCAATATAAGGCTATTGAGGGTGAATTTTTAAAAATAGATAAAATTTCTCCTATTGAAAAAGATAAACTGGAATTTAATAGTGTTTTGCTTGTTAATAAAGACGGAGAGGTTAAAATAGGAAAGCCTTATGTTGTAAATTCTCTTATTAGATGTACCTATAAAGAAGATAAAAAAGATAAAAAGGTTGTTTCTTACAGATACAGAAGAAGAAAATCAAGTGAGAGAAAGGTTGGCCACAGACAAACTTATTCTTATATTTTGGTTGATGAAATAGTTTTTTAAGTTTATTGATTAATATTTTAGTAAAAGTAAAAGACGATGTAATCATTTATCTTTTGGCCAATGGTCATGCTATAGGCAAAAATAATGTTAACGTTGTCTGTGCTTCTTTTTCTTTTATTTTGAGAACTTTTTTTAGTGTTCTTGATCTTGAAGGTGAGTCTTTTGTTGTGAAGAATTCAAAAAGGGGTTATTTAGAATTTAAGCCCTTTTTTAAGGATTTGAGCAAAGAAAGTCTTTTTTATTATAGCAGGTTTTTAATTAGGGGTATAAATGATTTGTCATATGAGTATCCTGATGATATTAAATTAGTTTTGGAGGAAAATTAATGGCAACAAGTAAAAGTGGTGGTAGTTCAAAAAATGGACGAGATTCTATATCTAAGCGACTTGGGGTTAAAAGAAGCGGTGGGCAGTTTGTTAAGGCTGGAGAAATAATTGTTAGACAAAGAGGTACAAAATTTCATAAAGGCAAAAACGTTGGTCTTGGAAGAGATTATACAATATTTGCGCTTTCGTCTGGTAAGGTAGAGTTTAAAACCTTGAAGGGACGAAAATATGTAAGTATTGTTTAGTTTTATTTAATTGAAAAGATTGGAGATTTTTAGTTTCTATTGAAAAATTGGAGAAAGTTTGTATAACTTTAAGGACTCTGTAAATATAACGGTAGTTTCGGGCAATGGGGGTTCTGGATGTGTTTCTTTTTTAAGAGAAAAGTTTAATGCAAAAGGCGGTCCAGATGGCGGAAACGGCGGGAGTGGTGGGAGTGTAGTTTTTAAGGTAAGAGAAAATCTTAGCACTTTATCTTTTTATAAAAATGGTCATGTGCTTTGTGCCGAAAATGGTAAGCCCGGAATGGGTTTTAAGAGAAGTGGTGCTAATGGTAAAGACTTAATTCTTTTTGTTCCCCCAAATACAGAGGTTTATAATGAAAATGATGGAACTCTTTTGTGTAGGCTTAAAAAATTAAATGACGAATTTGTTGTTTTAAAAGGTGGTAGAGGCGGTCTTGGCAATTGGAATTTTAAAACTTCAGTTAGAAGGGCGCCAAGGTTTGCTCAACCTGGAGAATCAGGCAGTAGTTTAAGTGTGCGCCTTGAGCTTTTTTTGGTGGCGGATATTGGGCTTGTTGGTCTACCTAATGCTGGCAAATCTTCTCTTCTTAATAGAATAACTTCAGCAAAATCTAAAGTTGCAAATTATCCCTTTACAACAAAGATTCCCCATCTTGGTGTGCTGAGGCGCTTTCATGATGATTTGATTATTGCAGATATTCCTGGAATAATTAAAGGCGCTAGCTTTGGAGTAGGCCTTGGAACTAAATTTTTAAAGCATATTGCTAAAACTAAAATTTTAGCCTTGGTTATTGATGTTTCTGAGACAGATTTTTTGGAATCATACAGCATTCTTTTAAATGAAATAAAATCTTATAACTATGAGCTTTTTAATAAAAAAAAAATTATTATTGCCAATAAACTTGATTTGGACGGTTCTGAGAAAAATTTTGATTGCTTGATAAAAGCTTTAGGAAAAGAAAAGGTTATTGGCATCTCTATTTATGAGAATAGAGGAATTGATGAGCTTATTAAAGAATTTTTTATTTTGGCTAAAATTTTTTAATAAAGTTGATTTATATTGTGGGCTTTTTACTTTTAAGACTTGGCTTTTGGATATAAGATTTGATTTAGGGAAGAAATTATGAGAATTGCAATATTGGGGGGCACCTATAATCCAGTTCATATTGGACATATTTTTTTGGCTAAAGAAATAGAGTATTTATTAAATATTGATAGGGTAATATTTATTCCTACTTGCAATCCAGCTCATAAATTGATTGGAGAGGATGTTAGTGTTAATAATAGAATAGATATGCTCAGGCTTGCATTAGAAAATGAAGATAAAATGTTTATAGATGATTGTGACATAATAAATGGTGGCATAACTTATACTGTTGATACTATTTATTGTGTTAAAAAAAAATACAAAAACGACAAAATTTTTTTAGTTATTGGTGATGATCTTTTTCAAAATTTTGACTCATGGAAAGACCCCCAAAGTATTGTAAGTTCTGTTGATCTTGTTGTTGCTCACAGAATTTACAAAGAGAAACTTAAAAGTTCTTTTAAGCATATTTATATAGATAATAAAATAATACCAATTTCCTCATCAGAGATTAGAAATAGAATTGCAAATGGATTTCCTGTCAGCTATTTATTGCCTTTTGGTGTGTTAAAATACATTAAAGATAATAATTTATATTTTAAAAAGGTAAATATTTGAGAAAGGATTTATTTTTTTTATTTTTAATTGTTCTGATAATAGCAAGTGTAGTAATTTTTTTTATTAGAAGTTCTAAAAAAGAGTTGGTTTACTTCGAGCTTAATACAAAGAGCAATATTAGTTTTTTGTTTCTAATAGAAGATTTTAACAAGAATCTTGTAAGCATGCAAGAAATTTTTATTAATATGAAAACAGGAAATATTGGGTTTTTAGATATCCCAATTCATACTGGATATGAAGATTTAAAAGGGAATATCTCTTGGTTTAAAGATCTTTATAAAAAAAATTCTTTTAATAAGTTTTTATCTAAGATTTATACACAACTATCTCATGAATCAGATTATTATATTCGTTTTCAAAAAGAAAATTTTGTTAAACTTATTGATTACTTAGGGGGAGTTAGGCTTCTTGTTAAAAACCCAGTAAAAGTTTATAACTTTGAGGATTCTATTTTAATACCCTCTGGCACTTCTAGTTTTGATGGTGATAAGGCTTATGATTATTTAAGATATTTTAATGATGTTAATCAGTTTGAAGAGAGGGTTGAATTTTTTAAAGAGTTTTTTAAAAGACTTCTTTTTCAAATTTCAGATTTTGGCATTGAAAATGACAATTTTTTTAAAATATATTCCATGTTAGATACTAACCTTTCAGAGGTTGTTTTTAAATATATTGTTAAAAATTATAAAATAAATAATGATAAAATTATTTCTATTAATATTAAAGGACAAGAAGAGGTTTTCAAGGATAATGATAATAATTTGATAAAGGTGGTTTTTCCTTATTATGGGGGCGCTATTTTAAAAGAATCGGTAGATAAATTAAACAAAGAGCTTGTTAATGAGGGCGCAGAAGAGATAGTAAAGATTGTTGTTTTAAATGGAACAAAAGTTGTTGGACTTGCAAAAAAAACAGCAAATATTTTTAATTCTTTAAAATTTAAAGTTTTAAAATTTGGCAATGCAGATAAAAATTCTTATAAAAATACCTTGATTATAAATAATTCGGATAATTTAGAAATGGCTGTTAGGGTTGGAGAGGCAATTAAAACTTCAAATATTAAGCCAATTTCTGAGGTTCAAACTAAAAGATTGTTAGAACTTGATAATCTTGATATTAATCCTGATGTAATAGTTATTTTAGGAGATGATTTTGATGGGAGATATGTTAAAAGTAAATGATATTAATGATTTATGTAAAATAATAAGTGATTTTAATGGAATTGATGTTATAGGTATTAATGTTAGCGATATTTGTAATTGGACTGATTTTTTTATAATAGCTACTTTTGTATCATTTAAGCAAATGGAAGCTTTATATATTGATAAGATAATTGAATTTTTTAAAGAAAAAAAAATTAATCTTAATGTTCAAGGAAAAGGGTTGGTTTATGACTGGACTATTGTTTCGGGTGCAAATTTGGTAATTCATTTAATGAGCGAAAAGTCCAGAGAATACTATGAGCTTGAAAAAATATGGTCCAAAGGAATTATTATTTATCCTTAATTACTGTTTAATTAAAATTAATTAAAAAAACTAAAAATATCATAAAAATATGTTTACAAAAAATAGAAAATATTTTAGATTTAAGTTATGTACTTTTTGCGGGAGGCTTATAAGTGGATATTACAGACATAAGGATTAAGAAAGTTGATAGTAAAAATTCTGGTTCTAAATTATTAGCATATGTTGCAGTTACTTTTGATAACTGTTTGGTTCTTCACAATATTAGAGTTATTAAAGGGCAAAAAGGAGTATTTATTGCTATGCCCAACAGAAGAACTAGAGTCGGTGAATATAAAGACATTGTACACCCTATTAGTCAGGATTTTAGAAAAGCTTTGCAAACTTCTATCTTTAAGGAATATATAAGAGAAAATCCAGCCGATCTTGAGCTTGAATTAGATTTTTAGATAATTGTTGACAAAGCTCGTTGTATCTTGTATGCTTGTCAATTGTAAGTATTAATAAGATATTTGGGACGTCGACAAGTGGTAAGTCAACTGGTTTTGGTCCAGTCATTCGAGGGTTCGAATCCTTCCGTCCCAGTATTTTACATTAGGAGTTTTTTGGTGGAAAATAGCAGGATTTTAAGTTGCCAATATAGATCAAGCTTTGGGTCTTCTAATGCTCGCAGAATAAGAGCTAAGTGTGAAATACCGGCCGTTGTTTACGGGCAAGGCAATGATGTTTCACACTTGAGAATTAAGAGTAGTGAATTTAATAAGAAATTTGCAAAGTTTACGGATAATACTGTCTTAATATTAGATGATGGCAAGCTTGAAAGATGCGTTTTTGTTAAAGATGTTGCAGAAAACATTGCCAGCAAGCTTATTTATCATATTGATTTTTACGAAGTAGATAAGAATGTTGAGCTTGAAAAATACGTTCCTATTAAGCTTATTGGAGCTTCTGTTGGGGTTAAAGAGGGTGGAATTTTGACTGTTTTAAAAGAGCAAGTTAAGGTAAGGTCTTTGCCCTTGGATTTGCCAGAATTCATCGAGCTTGATTTAACTCCTGTTAATAAAGGGGATAGCGTTCTTCTTAAAGATCTTTTGTTGCCTTCTAATGTTAGGCTTGCAGAGAATGACGAAAATTTGGAAGTTGTTATTATAAAGTGATTTTATGGGTTTATTGATACTTGGATTAGGAAACCCTGGATTAGAATTTTCTTTAACTAGGCATAATGTTGGTTTTTCTCTGTTGGATAAAATTATTTCTAAAAACGGCCTTTTTTTAAAGAGAAAAAAGAAATATGAATATTCAGAATTAAAAATGATTTCTAGAAGAGTAATTTTGGTGAAGCCATTGACCTATATGAATCTAAGTGGATCTTTATTTCCTTTAATATTTTCAGATTTTTATATGTGTATAAAAAATTTATTGGTTGTTCTTGATAATGTTGATCTTCCTTTGGGGAAATGCCGACTTAAAGACCGAGGTGGTGTGTCTACTCATAATGGCCTTAAGTCAATTTCAAGTGTTCTTGGAAGCTCTAACTACAGCAGACTTTATATTGGGGTTGGAAGCAATGTTATGCGTGATATAAAGAGTTTTGTTCTTTCTAGATTCTGCAAGGATGAAATAGATAGGCTTGAAAAATTGTATGATTTTTTAAGTGATGAGCTGATTGATATTAGCGAGGCAAATTTTAAAAATAAGGTTCAAAAAATCAATTCTAGTAATTTTTAATGCATTTTTTAGACGATAATATACAAATTAAAATAGATAAATTTTATAAAAAAAATTCTTTAAATAAAAATCGAGTTATTGTTGCTTTTTCTGGTGGGGCTGATTCTACAACTTTATTATTAAATTTGAAATATTACTTGAGCAATAATGTTATTGCATTTTATTTTGCGCATTTTATTAGATCTGATAATGAACAAAATCAAGAGATAGAGCATGTAAGGGAGTTTTGCGATCTTTACAATATTGCTTTGCAAATTAAAAAATGCGATATAGATATAAAAAGTGAATCGGCTAGGTTGGGAGTATCTATTGAAGAGCTTGCAAGGAAATACAGATACAATGCTTTAGAAAATGCTCTTAAAGAAAATGGCGCAAATTATATTGCACTTGCTCATAACGAGAACGATCAAATTGAAACAATAATTATGAGATTTTTTCAAGGATCTTTTTTGGATGGTCTTTCGGGTATTCCTTGTGTCAATAGAAACATTATAAGGCCCTTGCTTGAGGTTTCAAGGTTAGAAATTGAAAATTTTTTATCTTTGAATAATATTAAGGTTTTTGTTGATAGTACAAATGCTCAAAATTTATATCTAAGAAATAGGGTTAGAAATAATTTACTACCCGCTATAAAAAATGTTTTTAAAGGATATGAAAAATGTCTTAAAAGAATATCTGAATTTTCAAAGGAATTTGCAGATTATTTTGAAAAAGATGAATTTTTTCCTGTTGAGAAAGGCAAATATTATTATTCTTTTGATTTGAAAACTTTTTTGGATTTTCCTAAATATTTGGTGTTTAGATTGATTTTTAAAATTTTAAATTCAGAAGGAATTGTAGCTAAAATTTCCTATAAGGCTCTTAATGAGGTGTTTAAAGTAGAGATTGGTAGAAAAAAAAATAATGTTTTGTTAAAAACCAATGATTTTTTTTTAGAAAAAAGGCATAATAAAATTAATTTAATTTTTAAAAGGGATGAAAAGTTTTACAAACCTTTTGATTTTATTTTGGAAGTTGGCAAATGGTATAGTTTATCTTTAGGTAAGATTTTGCTAAAATATTTAGAGTGTAATGTAGCTACTGTATCAAGGTTAAAATGTTGTTCTTATGAGTTTAGGTATAAATTTTTTAAGGATAGATTTAAAGCAAAAAAATTTTTTTCTAAGTTTATAAGGTGTAATCCAGGTTATTTAATGTTGTTAGCATTGGATAACAGGTTAATTGGAATTGTTGATTTAAATACTTTAAACTTAGTATGGAGTGAAAAAAGCATTCTTAAAAAAATTAGTATATCTTTGATTGGAGGGCTTTTAAAGGAATGAATGGCAATAATAATATGAATAATAATGGAAAATCTAATAATAAAAAGAAGAATAAAAATTGGATTTTAGGACTTGTTGTTGTTTTTCTAATTTCAGCGATATTTATGTCATATTTTATAAGGGGAGGGGAAAGCTATAAAAATGTTCCTTATAGTACTTTTCAGAGTTATTTAGACAATGGCTTAGTTGAGTCTGTAGTGATAATTGATAAAAATTTGATTCAATTTGTTGTCAAGGGCTCTAACTTTGCAAAGTCTTATTTTTCTACCAGTATTCCCTATCTTGATATAAATTTACTTTCAGAACTAAAAAGTAAAAAAGTAGAGCTTAGCTCAGGGAAAAGTCAAGCTTCTCTGATTGGAGTTTTATTACAAACTTTGCCATGGATTTTATTTTTTATTTTCTTTTTCTTTATATTTCGTCAAACTCAAGGTGGCGGTGGAAAAGTTTTTACATTTGGGAAAAGTACCGCACAAAAGTATGAAGCTGGAAAGAATAAAATCACCTTTAAAGATGTGGCTGGTCAAGAAGAGGTTAAACAAGAGCTTCATGAAGTTGTTGAATTTCTTAAAAATCCAAAAAAATTTGAAAAAATAGGTGCAAAAATCCCCAAAGGAGTGCTTTTAGTTGGTTCTCCGGGTACTGGCAAGACTTTGCTTGCCAAAGCCGTTGCCGGTGAGGCTGGGGTTAGTTTTTTCCACATGTCAGGTTCTGATTTTGTTGAAATGTTTGTTGGGGTTGGAGCAAGTCGTGTTAGAGATTTATTTGATAATGCTAGGAAAAATTCTCCATGTATTATTTTTATTGATGAGCTTGATGCTGTTGGTAGAAGTCGTGGTGCGGGGCTTGGCGGTGGGCATGATGAAAGAGAGCAAACTCTTAATCAGCTGTTGGTTGAAATGGATGGGTTTGGAACGCATACCAATGTAATTGTTATGGCTGCTACAAATCGTCCAGATGTTCTTGACTCTGCTTTGCTTAGGCCTGGACGATTTGACAGGCAAGTAACAGTTTCTTTGCCTGATGTTAAGGAAAGAGAGGCAATATTAAATATTCATTCTTCAAAAACAAAGCTTTCAAAAGATATTAATTTACAAGTAATAGCAAGGGCTACCCCTGGGGCTAGTGGTGCAGATCTTGCAAATTTAATTAATGAAGGGGCCTTAATAGCCGCAAGGAATAATCAAGATGAAATTTTAATGAAGGATATGGAAGAGGCCAGAGATAAAATATTGATGGGGGTTGCAAAAAAATCCATGACTATTACTGATAGGCAAAAGCTTGAGACTGCTTATCATGAGGCAGGCCATGCTTTGCTTCACTATTATCTTGAACATGCTGATCCACTTCATAAGGTTACCATTATTCCAAGGGGCAGAGCGCTTGGTGTTGCATTTTCTCTTCCAAGGGAAGATAAGCTTTCAATAAACAAGCACCAAATTCTTGATAAAATAAAGATATGTTATGGTGGTTATGCTAGTGAGCAAATAAATTTGGGCGTTACAACAGCAGGTGTTCAAAATGATTTAATGCAAGCTACTAGCTTGGCTAAAAAAATGGTTACTGAGTGGGGAATGGGTGAAGAAGTTGGCCCAATATTTTTAGTAGACGATGAAGCACCCATTTTCCTTCCAAAGGAGTTTTCAAAGGCTAAAGCTTATTCTGAAAACACTGCCGATAAAGTTGACAGAGAGGTAAAAAGAATACTTGAAGGATGTTTAAAAGAGGCATCAGATATCCTTGTAGAACACAAGGATCAACTTGTTAAGCTTGCAAAAGAACTTGTTTTAAAAGAAACTTTGACAGACAAAGAAGTAAGAGAGCTTTTGGGTTTTGAGCCTAATAAAGATGAATATTTATTTTCAGCAGAATCTACTATAAAAGAAGTAAAGGAGGAAGATACAAAAGGTTAGGCAAGTGTTTATGTTTTATTTAAAGGTGATGTTCATTCTTTTTATTTCTATAAACCTATATGCAATTTCAGCCAAAGAAGATGAAGATATTTCAAATATTCTTTTCAATGAGTCTAAAAATTTTTCCAATTTACAAAAAGGAAATGATTTAATTTATGGATCTCTTGATTTCAATTTACTATCCTCAGATTCTCTTTATGAGCTTTCATTAAAAGAAAATGTTTCCTTAGCGGATAAAATTTATTTATTAAAAGAAGCAATTAATGTTAATAACTTTAAGGTATCAACTCTTAAAGAAGTATACACTTATTATTTTGCATTGCTTTTAAGACAAAATGAAAATAAGAGTATGTATGAAGAAATTATTGCTTTGTATGGAAACTTAAATGAAGAATTACAAATAGATAAAGATTTGATTTGCATGAGACTTGAAGCTTCTGGAAGACTTGAAAGTTTTGGAGATGATTTTAAAAAAATTTTATTTAAAGCTTTTTCTTTGTATGGCAATGATTTTTTATTTTTTAAATGGTTTTTAAAAGAAGATAGGTTTTTTTTTAGTATTTTTAATACTATTAGATCAAAAGAAGATTTTTTCTTTACACCCGAAAACATTAATTATATATTTAGAAATTCAAATTTTAATTATGACAATTCTGTTTCTTTGTTTTCTTTTCTTAAGGACAAAATTAAAGAATATAATGGAATTCACGGTATTTATTTTTTAAAATACAAACTTTTAGATCCCGCTGAAGCTTATAGGGTTTTTAAAAAATTTCCTCCTGAGACAATAAATGAATATAAAATGTTTTATGATCTTTTAGAGGATCCCGACATGAAGAGTAAATTTTTAGAAGATTATAAAAGTTTATCAGGAATTTATTGTATTGATAGTAAAAATAATGTTGCCATACTCAAAGATGGAGTTTTAGTGGGTATTTTTTCGGGAATAGTAGATTTTGACAACAAATTTAGTTTAAATAGCAAATATTTTAATAAAATTTATTTTAAAGACAAGTCTCCAGTTTATTATGAGAATAGTTTGCTTGGTTATAAAATAAATTATTCTGTTTACCCTTACGTTGATATGATTGAGGTTCAATATCCTGATAAAAGGGATGTTTATACCTTTGCTTTACATACTTTTAAGTGCAATCTTTTTAATAATTTGGGTTGCAATTTAAATAGTCTTGGAATTAGGGAGTTGTTCTTGCTTGATATTAAAGATTTTTTTATTCCAAATGCTTTAAATGTATTTTTTGAAAAAACCTCTGCTTTAGATATTAGATCAAGCTTAATAAGTAAAAAAAAATATTTTGGATCTAATTTAGTAGAAATTAAAAATTATGTGGTTGGAAGTTTGGTTTCAATTTATAGAAAAGTTAATGGTTCTAAAAAATTCAATTATATTGAGATTTATGAGAAAAATAAACTAAAAATAAAGAAAGCTTTATTGGATGATGATAGTTTTGAAAGTTTTTATTCTTTTGAATAAAAATTTTAATGGAATTCTAAGTTATTAATTTTTCGACTTTTAATGTTAATGCTTTTTGTTGTTCTTTATTTGTATAATTGAATTTTAATTTACTTTAGGGGGATTTTTGGGCTTTTGTTTAGATTTTGCTAATAAAGAAGATACTAAATTAAATAACATCGTCTATATCAGTCATTTTGATTTTAAAATTAAGGTAAACTTAATTCTTGTAGTTGGACCTATGGGAAGTGGAAAAACAGAATATGCTGCAAAAATTTATAAAGATTCGCTTGTTGTAAGAAAAAAATCTCTCAAGGTATTGGGCAATATTATTAAAGGAAATAGAAGCAGGGTTAATGTATTTTTTATTAGAAATTTTCTCGATAAGAGAAGGTTTCAAGATTATCCAGAAAACGTAATACCATATAGAGGTGGCGGAAAAGATAAAATTGATGAGATTGGTTTTGCTAAAAACTCTTTTGATATTGAAAATTTAATAGCTTCTAACCCCAATTGTGGCACTTTTATTATTGATGAGGCATGTTTTTATGATGAACGTTTAATTTTTGTTTTAAATAAAATTTCATTAAATGAGAATATTTTATTTATATTGCCTACACTGCTTTATAATTTTAGAAAAGAATCTTTTAATGATACTGCTAAGCTTTTGGTAGAATATTCAGATAAGCTTTATAAGCTTGGAGCTTATTGTGGGCACATTGATTGCATGGAAGAATCTTTTTTTTCGTATAGGTATTATTTTTACAACAATAAAGAAATTCCAGCTCCTTATTTTGATCCTTTGCTTATTGTTGGTGGCGATGAAGAGATTGAATCTGCTATTTATCCAAATTACTCTACAAGATGTTCAATGCATCATTATCTTGTAGGCAAGGAATATTTTTTTTCTTTTTTAAAGCCATTTGCTTTGCTGTATTCAGAAGGGGATAAAAAATTTCTTGAAAATGAGGTTGTAGCGTTAAGCACTGATGTTGAAAATTCAAATTTTGTAAATTCTTTAGCTAGTGAAAAAGCGTGTGTATTTAGATCTGAAATTTTAAGAAATATTTTAGAACTGCCCTTTTTGGCAGAAAGAGCGTTAATAACTCTTTTCTCAGAATATAGCATCTTGAGTAAAGATAATTTTAAAGATCTTGTTTTTAAGTTTTCTTTAAATAAGGATTATATAAATAAAATTTTTTATTCCAAAGACGGCAAAGGATTTTTTTAATAATAGTTTGGTCTTTGTTCAAAAAATGCTTTAGTTTCGTCAATTCTTAGTAGTTCTTTTTTAAGAATGTCATAGTAATTAAGCTTTTTAAGAGAAATTTTATGATATTCATCTTCCCAGTTTGTTATTCCATCATTTTCCAGCTTAACAGACTTGTAATTTTCAAGTTTTTTGTGGTATTTTAGTGCTTCATTGTAGTAATTAATAGCCATTTGATACAATTTTTTTGATTTTTCTAGATTGAGAATAATTCCATTTTTTTCTGGAGTTTTGAAAAAATATAAATTTCTTGTATCGAATAGATCTCCTAAATATAAATTTTGCTTAACTAAAAGCAAGTTTATATGCATTTTGAAAAGAAGTTTATATTTTTCCCACTGTTTTTTAGTTTCTATTTTAGTTAATGAGTATTTTGGATTTCCAAATGGGTATTTTAAGGCTTTTTGAAGAAAAAATATATTTTTTTTGTAGTTTTCAGGCTTCTTTTTCATTTGAGAGTTAAAGATTACATACCATTGTTCTGCATAATAAAATTTGGACGATGCATTTACCCTTACAACTGCAATTAAGAGAAATAAAATTAAATTTATTTGGAAGGTGGCGTTTTTAAAGATATAATTAATCATATGATTAATTATATTAGAATTTTATTAGATTAAAAATTTTTTTTGCGTTTTCTTCTAAATTATCTTTTATTGAATTATCAATGTAAATCACATTAATTTTTTTTTCCAGTTTTTTAAATGTTTTCAAGTATTTTAGAGTAATTTGTTCAAAAGTTTTGTATTTTTCAAGCTCAAAAAGATCACTTTGTGTTCTATTTTTTTGTATTCTTTCATAAGCTATATTTGGATCTGTTTCAATAAAGAATACTTTTTCAGGCAATGGAAAATTTTTATTTAATTCATATCCTAATTTTCCTTGATAGGCAATTGATGAGAATAAATAGCGATCAGTTATTATTTTTACGGGTTTTGTGTTTAAAATTTCTATTATTCCACCTTTTTTATATAAATGGTCGTGTCGATCTGCAGCATAAAGATATGCAAATGTTGATTCTTTTAAAGGATTTTCAAAATTCATTAATTGTTCTCTTATCATTTCTCCAATTATTCCGCTTGATGGTTCTTTTGTAAAATAATACCTTGATTCATCGTTGCAAAGAGTTTTTAGTTTATTGGTGATACTTGTTTTTCCGCTTCCATCAATTCCTTCTATGCAATAAAAGTTTTTCAATATTTTAATCACAAATATTTTTTCTTCCTTTCTTTTGTTGTCAATAATAATTAGGTTATCGATAATTATTATATAATAATAATTATCGATATATGAGTTTATGAATTTGTTGTTTTTGAGAAATAAGACATTTTTATTCTTGATTTTACCATTTTTTATTTTTGTTTTAATAATTTTTTCAATTAATCTATTTGTTCAAGTTCAAATTTATTCTGCAAAGTTTTTTGCTATAAAATATCTTGAATCAAAATTTGGCTTTAGCATTAAATATGATAAAATTTCACCTTATTTCTTGTCGTCAATCAAGATAGACGGTTTAGAGTTAAGCTTGGATGGAAAAGATAAAATATTAATAGATATTGTTAGGGTAGATTTAAATTTGTTTAAATTAATTTTAGGCGATGAAAATATTATTTTAAATGTTTATGTTAAAGGGAGTAATTTTAATTTTGATATAAACGACTTTAGTTTATCTAGTGGTTTAAATCCTAGCAATGTTTATCCTGACAATGGCAATGTAATTTTAAATAAAATTTTAAACTATCTTTATAGATTAAATATTAATTTAGAAAATATCAATATTAATATTAAGCTTAATAATAGTAGTTGGTTGAATTTTAAAGTTAAAAATTTTTCCTTAAGTACCGTAGATGAAGATTTTTTATTTAGCTCTGTAGTTGATTTTAGTGCTGTTAAAAATTTAGAAATTAATTTGCCATCCGAAAAAGTTGATGATGGTATTTTAAATTCAACTTTCTATTTTGAGGGGAAATTCAAAAAAGGCTTTAAGGATGGTTATATTAATTTTAGTTTTTTTGAGCTTAAAACAAGTTATTTTTCTTTACTTGAGCAAGGGTTCCAAATAAATTATTCAAAAGGAAATTTAAAAATTTTTAATTTACGAAGAGAGAATTTTGATTTTAATTTAAGTTATGATAAGGCCAATGGTTTTGTTCAATTAGATGCTTTATTTTTCAATATTAATCTTTTAGATTGGATTAAGCTAAACAAAGGTTTTGAAGTTTATAAAGATTATTTTGACATAAGTTTAAATGGTCAATTGGCATTTTCTTATGATTTTAAGGATAAAGATTTAAGATATGCAGGAATAATAGATTCGTCTTTAAATGTAGACACTATAGGCAAAGAAATTCAAGGCTTACAGCTTGAAATCAAGGGGGATGATAGAATTGTAAGTGTTAAGAATGCTTTTTTAAAGCTTAAAAGGGGAGTTGTAAACTATAAAGGTTATTATTCTCTTAAAGATTTGCTTCCAATAGGGCGTCTTAACTTTAAGTCTGCAAAAATTTTAAACTTTAACGATCTAAATGGGTATTTGGATTTTAATAAAGATAAAGATATTTTTTTGGTTAAGTCTGATAATTTTAGTCTTGGAAATCTTAGTTTTCAAAATTTAAGTTTAAAAACTTCTTTTTTAAAGGATAAAATTTTTGTTGACTATTTGATTTATTTGGAAAATAAAGAATCTCAAATTTCTTTAAAAGGAGATCTTAATGATGAAGAATTTTCTTTTAATTTGGGCATTAAAGAATTTCCTTTGCTTTTTTTAAAAGAAGTTATTCCCAGCTCTCACTTAATAAATCTTTTTCCCAAGGCTTTATTTTCAGGTAAGTATTTAAATTTAATTTCTGATTTTAATTTAAATAAATTTGATTATCATAAAAATAAATTAAAAAAATTCAATTTAATGGTATTTTCAAAGTTAGACAATTTTAAATTTGTGTTTGATGCTAGTGGAGAAAAAAAATTTTACAAATCAAACAATTTCGATTTGCAGTATAATGATCACAATTTGCATTCCAGTCTGTTTGTTGAGCTACTTGAAAGTGGATTTAATATTAGTACGAATTTTTCTTATTTGAACAAAGTTTATCCTTTGCATTTTAATTTTAATCTTAAAGATAAGTTTATTGTTGCCGAATCTCCTCTTGGTATCAAATTAGATTTTAATTATTTTGATTCTAAAATAGTTTATGTCCTTAATGTTAATAATTTTAGAGTTTACAATAAAACTTCTGATCTTTTGATAAATATAAATTTTAATGGAAATTATTTAGGCTTTAATGAAGATTTGAAATTTAAAATAGATAAGTTTAATATAATAAAAGCTTCTAAAATACCTGCCTATAATTTCAGTTTTGGTTTTAAGGGTTTATATGAATATGATAGATTGTACATTTCTGATGTTAAACTTATAAACAAACTTTCAAATTTGCAAGGATATGGACAATTTAATTTAAAAGATAATTTTAATGGAAGTTTGAATCTATTTTCTAGCTTAAATTCAGAGAGATATTTTTTAGGAATTAATTCCGATGAATATGGAAGTTATTTTTTGCTTAAATTTCAAGACTTAGATTTTTACAATTTTAATTCTTTATCCCTTTTAGAGGGAAAGGTTAATGGTAATTTTTTGCTAAATTTTAAAAAGAATGATTTTAAAAATTATTCCTTGAGTGGATATCTTGAGGCAGATAAATTAACTTTATTGGGCGTTCCAGTTCAGTTTTCTATGAATTTAGGATTATTGGACAATAAGCTTAACATATATGATATAAAAGCCAAGCGCAATAAAAAAGAGTTTCTTACTGGAAGCCTAAGATACGATTTAAGCAGTTCTATAGGCGTATCTAATATAATTTTTAATAGCGACTTGTTTTCTTATAAGTTTAATGCAAATTTTAGAAACTTCCAAAGTGGAGATGAAGAGCAATTTGGAGTTTTGAAAACCAAAACAGAGGGTGAATTTTTCTTTAGAGATATTAAATATAAAAATGAATTTTTATCCAATCTTACGATTGAATTTAGTAATGATTTTGAAAAATTTAATATGACCTCAATTGATTATGATCTTATTAATGTTTTATACCATTATGGCAGCGGAGAATATAGCTTTATTTTAAAAGATTATTTGCCTCTTAGTTTTAATTCGTCAGGCAAAATAATTAAAAATAAAATTCTTGGAAGTGTAAGAGATATTAAATTTGATTCAAAAATAATCACCAAAGATTTTTTGGATTCACATTCTTTATTTAATGTTGACAATCAGTTTATTCTTTATGATCTTGTTTTAAATGGCAAATTTGATATTGATGGGGATTTGTATAATCCTAATATTAATGGAAGTTTAAATATTCAAAAAGGATCAATTAGCACTGAGTATTTAAGAGCTTCTAGAAAGTTCGGTGGTGATAGAGCTTTAGAAATATTTGATATGCCGGTTGAAATTCAGGATAATAAAATCATTTTTAGTAATGAGTTTAACCTAGATCGATATTCTAAGATTTTTGTTTCTACTAGTTTAAATTTAAATTTTTTAAGTGATACTATTATTGATTATTACAAAATAGATATTAATGTGACTGGTAGAACGGGAGTTCCTATTAAATTTGACAAAATTGCCGTAAGCTTTACAGGCTATGCTTTAGGCGATTTTTCAATCGAAGGAAATGCTGATGAAATTATGTTTAAAGGCATTTTAAATATTTCAAATGCTTGGGTTTATTCTCTTGAAAGTTCTGTTGTTGATTTATTAATAAATCCTTTCAAACGATCAAAAAGACCGCAAATAGTTGATATTAATCTTCTAGATTTTGATATTTTAACTGATCTTGAGATAAATTTTGATAGTGGTGTTACTTTTCATTGGCCAGATAGTAATATTTCTTTTTTACAAGCTACTATTTCAAGGGGGGATAAACTTATAATAAAATCTGATACAAAAACCGATGATTTTATTATTAAGGGTGATTTGAATATTGCAAGTGGTTTTGTTAATTATAATAATAAAAAATTTATCTTTAAAAGTGGCTCTTATATATCCTTTAATGAGAGCAGAGCTAAATTTGATCCATGGATAAAGGCGGAGGCTACAAATACTATTAAGGATAGAAATGATAAGCTGCTTGTTACAATAAGTATTGATAGTCCTTTAAGTTTATGGAAAATTGAGTTTATGTCTTATCCCTCTAAAAATGAGCAGGAGATTAAATATTTGCTTTCAGGCTCAACAATAGGGGCGACTGAGGGAGAGGGAGGATTGCGATCGGCAGGGACTAATGCTGCTGAAATGGCAATTGGAATAGTAAGTGATATTGCTCTTGATTTTTTAATTCAACCCATTGAAGATTATATGCGTTCTGTATTAAACTTAGACTTATTGAGTATAAAGACAGATATATTGAAGAATTCTATTAATAGTAATTTTTTCAAAATCGGGAATCCTACTTTTGTTGATGTTCTTGACAATACAAGTGTTAAAGTGGGTAAATATCTGGTTGAAGGTGTTTTTATTAGTGGGGGCTTTGGTTTTTTGAAAGAACAAATGACTCCTTTTTCAAAAGATTTAAATTTTGTTATCAATTTGGGTATTGAGTTTGATTCTCCATTTTTTTTGGTTAATTATGAGTTTGATTACAATTTTATGAAAAAAGGTTTAGATGGAATAGGAAATAATATAGGCATTTCTTGGAAATTTAAATATTAAATTGTTAAGAGGTTAAGATGGGTTCAATTAGAGGTTTGTTTTTTGTAAGTTTTTTAATATTTTTTGTTGTTTTTAGTTTTGGTCAAGTTGAAAATTATAAAGGGAAAATAATAAAGGGTATTAGTTTTGAAGGACTTAAGAATAAGGGGGAGAGAGATTTTATTGATATTTTAAAACCTTACATTGGCATGGCATATTCTAATGAAATTTTTGATAAATTGCAAGTTGATCTTTATTCTCTTGATTATTTTTCTGGGCTTATTAAGCCTCTGTTTAAAATAGACGGTGAGGACCTTTTTATCACGTTTATTGTAAAAGAAAAATCTTTAGTTAATTCTGTTGTTTTTTTTGATAGCAGTAGAGTTTTTTGGAATAGTGAACTTATTGAGAAGGTAAATATTAAGACCAATGAGCCTTTAAATCTTGCAAGTGTTAATAAAGGTATTGACAAACTTGAAGAGATGTATAAAAACATGGGATATCTTGATGTTTCTGCAAATTTTGAAATCAAAGAAGAAGGAAATTTAGTTGATATTATTTTTAATATATTAGCTGGACCCAAATATGTTGTTAAAGGGATTGACTTTGAAGGAAATTTAAGCTTTAAAAACAGTACTTTGAGAAAATCTTTAGCATCAAGAGTAGTGTCTCTTTTCTCAGATGGTAAATATTTAAAAAGTAATGTTGATAAGGACAAGCGTCAACTAGAGTCTTTTTATAAAAATAATGGATATATTGATGTAAAGATTATCAATAGTACTGTTGATGTTAAAGATTCTCTTAAAGATTCTAAAAGATTGGAAAAGGAAGTTTTTTTGAAATATTTTCTTTCAGAAGGCAATGTTTTTAGATTTGGAAAACTTGAAATTTCTGGTAATTCAGTTTTTAGTCTAGAAGAATTAAAAAGTTTTATTACCTTTAGCGAAGGTGATATTTTTAATAATTCTAAATTTGAGCAAGATTTTACCAAAATTAAGGAGAGTTATTTTAAGGAAGGGTATATTTTTACAGAAATTATTCCTTCACAAAAGATAAGAGGGGAGTTTGTTGATTTATTAATTAAAATTTCAGAAAAGGATAAAGCCCATATTGAGTCTATTACTGTTTCTAAAAATAAAAATACAGCTTCGCATGTAATACTTAGAGAGATCCCTCTTCAAGAGGGAGATGTTTTTAGTTTGGACAAGTTTAAGATGGGCATGGCAAATTTACAGCAGCTTGGTTATTTTTCAAATGTAATTCCAGATATTGTTCCGAGCAATACAGAAGGGCTTATGAAAATAAATTTAAACATTGAAGAGCGAGCAACAAGTAATTTTGGATTTGGTATGAATTTTGGAGGCAATGCAAATTCTTCGTTTCCATTCTCAGTATTTGGGCAATGGGAGCTTTCTAATTTTTTAGGTGAAGGCTATTATTTTGCCGCAAGGCTAAATTTATCTTTTTTAGAGCAAAGCCTTAGTTTGACATTTAGAGATAATTGGTTTTTACAGAAAAGATGGACTGTGGGTGGATTTATAGATTTTTCACATTCTGTTAATACTGCTTATCAGGATATTAATGGACCTGTTTTTTCTGGCAAAAGGGAAGTTCCTGATCCATTTACAAGCTGGGAAGAATATCGAGATGCTAAAAGCTTTTCTGATTTTAATGCCATGAATTATTCTTTACTTAAGCTTAGTTTTGGAACGTTTACAGGATATACTTTTTCTAATTATCTTGGCAAGCAAACCCTTCTTGGTACTTTGCAAACCGCTTTGAAATATGTTTTTTATGACAATGAGGTTAACAGGCCTTCAAATTATTATTTAAGAGATAATTATAAAACTTTTAGATTTGAAAATTCTCTTAGTTTAAGCGCGGCTTGGGATACAAGAAATTCTACTTCTTTATCTAATAATGGATTTTTACTAAAGCAGCAGTTTGATTTTTTTGGTGGATTTTTATTTGGCCAGAGCCATTTTGTTAAATCTTCTACAACCTTTGAGAGATATTTTTCTCTTTTAGGATATGAGGATGTATTTACCCCTTATTTTGATATTATTTTGACCTTAAGGAGTGTCTATTCAAATATATTGCCTCCTCTTGGCAATGGTTTTGAAATTGAAATTCAGCCCCATCACCACATAATTCTTAGTGAAAATTTTATGCAGGCTAGAGGTTGGGGGATTTTGAAAAATATTTATAGTTCTTTTGTAAATACCGTGCAAATATCTATTCCTTTGTTAAAAAATATTTTAGTTTGGGATGCTTTTTTTATAGATTTTGCTTCCTATTCATTAGAAGGGCAAGAAAATTCTTTGTTTAGACCTTTTAGTAGTTTTGCTTTTAGCTGGGGAACTGGAATTAGAAGTCTTTTGCCTCAATTGCCGCTGTCTTTTGTAATAGCTTATCCTTTTTATTTTGACAATGATAAAGCTAACAGTTATTACAAATATTATTCTGGATTTAAATTTTTCTTAGGAATTGAAATGAGATATTAATTATACTATGGAGAAATTTGTGTTTTTTTTGATTTTACCATTGTTTTTTTTATTATCTTTTAATGTTTTTTCGATAGATGTTATTAAAATAGGAATTGTTGATTTTGATAGAATTGTGATTGAGGTTTTAAATCCCCAATTAAAAGCTAATCTTGATCAAATAAAGAATCGGTATCAAGAACAAATCAATACGTTAAATTTAGAGCTTAAGAATTTAAGACAGATGTATGATAAATCGATTGCTGATAATGATTTAGATAATGCAAGATCTTTTGGGAACCAATATAATTTGAAAGTTGATGAGCTAAAGAGACTGTCTAGTTTAGCAAAGAATAACTTAGAGCAGCAGAGATTGGCCAATATTAATAGTTTAAACAATAATAGTGAATCTTTAAGCAAAATACTTCGTGGTATTCAATATGTTGCAGAGATTAATGGATTTTCTTTGATTATGAAAAAAAATAATCCATATATCCTTTATCACAATAGCACTGTTGATATAACAAGCGATGTTGTTAAGCATCTTTTGGAAAAGGACAATAAAAATCCTTAAAGACTTTTCTTTTTGAGGTATTACTTTCTTTGTTTAATCTATATAACGTTTAGTTGCATAAAACATTGCTTTTAGGGTCTTTTTATCATTTTATATTCTTTCTTTTTAATTGAATTATATTTATTTTATAATATCAATTGTAATTCAATATTATTTAGGAAGCGTATGGAAAAAAATGTTACCCCAATGATGAGGCAGTATTTAAATATCAAAAAACAACATAAGGATGCCATTCTTTTTTTCAGAGTAGGAAGTTTTTATGAAATGTTTTTTGATGATGCAATAGAGGCAAGTAAGCTTCTTAATTTAACATTGACAAAAAGAGAAAATGTTCCAATGTGTGGTGTGCCTTATCATACTAGTAAGGAATATATAAGAAAATTAATTTTATTTGATAAAAAGGTTGCAATTTGTGAGCAAGCGTCTAATTCTACTTCTGGAGGGCCTTTAGAAA
Organism: Borreliella bissettiae DN127; assembly: GCF_000222305.1. Lineage (GTDB taxonomy): Bacteria > Spirochaetota > Spirochaetia > Borreliales > Borreliaceae > Borreliella > Borreliella carolinensis. The sequence goes on from NC_015921.1 coordinate 837,098, forward strand.
GAGAAGTTGTTGAGGTAATAACCCCAGGTGTTATTATTGATGAAGATTTTTTAAATGATGATGTTAATAATTATTTAGTTGCTATTAGTGATTATAAAAATTATTATTCGTTTTCTTATATAGATTTGTCTACTTCTAGTCTTGGAATAATGTTTTACGAGAATAGTTTTTTTGAAAAACTTAAAAGGGATCTTGAGAAATACTCTCCTAAAGAGATAATAGTTTCTGAAAATTTTTATTATGAATACTCAGACAAGCTTAATCTTAGTCGATTTTTAATTAATAAGGTTCCTGCTTGGCATCTTGATAAAGATATTGCAATAAAAACAATAAAGGAGCATTTTAACATACTTGGATTGAGCTCTCTTGGATTTGATGAGGAAAAGCCCTATTACATTTCAATTTTTCTCATTATAAATCATATAAAAAATAATTTAAAAAATTTATTAAGCAATATTGATAAAATAGATATTAATAATGATTCTTCGTACATGTTTCTTGATGATGTAACTCAGGTTAATCTTGAGCTTGTGAAAAATAATAATGATTTTTCTTCTCAATATTCATTATATTCTGTGTTAAATGATTGCAAAACTGCAATGGGAAAGAGACTTTTGCGAGAATTTATTTTAAATCCAATTTTAAATATTTCTGAGATTAATACCAGACTAGATCATGTTGAATTTTTTTGCAAAAATATTGGCTTAACTATGACTTTAAGAGAAACTTTTATTGATATATGGGATATTGAGAGAATAATATCTAGGATTCAAATGAAAAGATATATTAAAAAAGATTTTTTATTTATTGAAAAAGCCCTTTCTGTATTTTTTAGGGTAAAAAAGTTATTCAATAAGTATAATTTTGATTATTGGAATTTTAATAAGTTTGAGGAAGATAGTATTTCTAAAGTTTGTTTTTTAATAAATAGTGCAATTTCAAACTTGCCCGATGAGCTTATTAAAAGAGGTTATGATTTAAAACTTGATAGTTTAAAAGATTTAAAGATTAATGCAAATAAATATATTGATAAATATCTTGAATCAGAGAGATTGCTTAGCAAGATTAATAACCTAAAGATTAGAAAAACTAATAATAGGGGATTATTTTTTGAAGTTACAAAGAGTAATTATGCTCAAGTGCCACCACATTTTATGGAAAGTCAAACTTTAAATTCCTCAAAAAGATATAAAACAGAAAAACTTATTTCTCTTGAAGTGGATATTAATAATGCTGAAGACAATGTAGTTGCTTTTGAGCAGGAAATTTTTGATGAAATAGCATCAAATGTTGTTAAGCATAATAAAGTTCTTAAAAAGGTTGCAGAATTTTTTGCATATATTGATTTAGTTGTTAACTTTGGTTATTTGGCAAAAAAAAATGAATATAAAAGACCTGTATTGACGTCTGATAAAGAAATTTTTCTTGACAAGTCTAGACATCCTGTTGTTGAGTATTATGTTAAAAACACCGAAATCTTTACTGAAAATTTTGTAAGGATTGATAAAGAAAGGTATTTTTGTTTAATTACTGGACCTAATATGGCAGGTAAATCAACTTATTTGCGCCAGGTAGCTTTAATTACTTTAATGGCCCATATAGGTTCTTTTGTTCCAGCTTCTAAAGCTGTAATAGGCGTTACAGATAAAATTTTTTGCAGAATTGGAGCAAGTGACAACATTGCCAAAGGAGAATCCACTTTTTTGGTTGAAATGAATGAAACAGCTAATATTTTAAGAAATGCAACAGAAAAGAGCTTGATAATTATGGATGAGGTTGGAAGAGGTACTAGTACGAATGATGGGCTTGCTATTGCTTATTCTATTATAGAGCATATTTTAGAGTATATTAAAGCTAGAAGTTTGTTTGCTACGCATTTTCATGAATTGTCGTCTATTAATCACAAAGCTTTTATTAATCTTTCAATGAAAATTGAAAAGCAAGGCAGCGATCTTGTTTTCTTAAGAGAAGTTGAAGAAAAACCATCTCTTAATTCTTATGGGATTTATGTTGCTCGCATAGCAGGACTTCCTTTAAGGGTAATAGATAGGGCTAATGTTATTTTAGAAAGTTTGCTTGACAGAAAGGGCAATTCTTTTTTGGAGCTTCTTCCCGCTGTTTCTTCTGATAGTAATGATGGGGGGAAAGATTTGAAAAATGACACTAATGTTCATATTAAATTAAATGAGTATTTGGAGTTAAAAAATTTTATTTCTAACATAGATATTAATAATATTACCCCTTTTCAATCAATTGAGCTGTTAAATCAAATTGTTTTAAAGGTTGTTTCTCAGTCCAGTTAGTATGAGCTATTTAAATGTTCTAAAGAGTATATTTTTGCCTTTTTGTGTTTTTTGTGGGAAAAGGTATGTAGCTTCTAATGCTCTTTGTGACCAATGTAAGTCGCTTTTTAATTTTGAAATTAAATTTAATGAAAATCTGATGTATTTTTTTGAATATAAAGAGCATTACAGACTTTTAATTTTGTCTTACAAGAGAGATGCTCAAAAGTCAATTGGTAGATTTTTGGCAAGTGGAATTGCTGAATGTTTAAATAATATTGATTTTGATCAAATAGTAACTGTTCCTTGTAGTTTTAAAAGAAAATTATTTTATGGTTTTGATCATATGGAATACATTGGTATTTTATTAAGCCGTTTTGGGTTTAATTATATAAATGTTTTTTCAAGAAAGTATGGAAAAAGTCAGAAGTTAATGAAAGGGAATCTTAGATTTAGAAATCTTGAAAATAAAATTAAATTAAGATCAAAATATAAAAATTTTCAATTTAAAAAGATTGTTTTGCTTGATGATATTGTTACCACGGGAGCATCTATGTGTATTTGTGAAGACCTTATGATGCAGTTGGGAGCTTATAAGGTTATAAGGCTTTCGTTGGCCAAATCTTATAATTTGGTTTAATGTTGACATTATTTTTGCTAAGTGTTAATCTTGACTTAAGGTTTAGTTTATGTATTTAATAAGGTTCTTATAAAAGAACCTTATTATTTTTAGGGATACAGTTGATTAAATGTTTTGACAAAAATAATGAAGTTTTTAATTTGATAAAAGATTTAACAAGGCGGTTAAATGTTGAGATATTAGAAATTAATATCTTTAGAAATAAAAATAATGGAAAAATTCAAATAGTTCTTTATAGTAAAAATTTTTCCTTAGATATTGATTTGCTGACTGATTTGCATAAGATGATTTTATTAATTTTAGAAGCAAATCTTAAATATAGTTTTACTTTAGAGCTTTCTACTCCAGGAATAGATAGAAAAATAAAAAGTGACAGAGAGTTTAAAATTTTTGAAGGTAAAAAGATTAAGTTAATGCTAGATAATGAATTTGAAGAGGGCTTTATATTAGAGTCAAAGCCAGAAAGTTTTATTTTTAAAACAGATAGCAAAGAAATAAATGTTTTTTATAGTGATGTTAAGAAGGCCAAATTAGTTTAAGGAGGAAGTTTGGATGATAAAGGGCACGGGGCACATGATTGTAAATATTGCAAACGATCGCAGCATGAGTATAGATTCTATTAGAAAAACAATTAAAGAATCAGTATTAATAGCTTATAAGAAGTATTTTGGAAGTAATGAGAATGCTTTTATTAAATTTGATGATGATACGGGAGATTTGGCTGTTTATGCAAAAAAGAAAATTGTAAAAGAGGTAAAAGATTCTTTGCTTGAAATATTGGAAAAAGATATCTCAAAGGAAAATATTGTAGAAGGTGGTTATGCTTACATTGAAATTAATCCTAAAGTTTTTGATAGGCTTTCTATTCAGGTTGCAAAACAAAGAACCAAAAATGACTTGCAAGGAATTGAGGATAATGAGATTTTATCAGAATTTAAAAGCAAGTTAAATAAGGTTGTTATTGGGTACGTTCAACAAAATAGAAATGGTGACCTTTATGTTAATCTTGGCAATACTGACGGCATAATTCCTAAGAAGTATCAGTCGCCAAGAGAAGTTTACAATATTAATGATAAGATTAGAGTTTTAGTTTACAATGTCAAAAAGGGAAAAAATGGCATTGAAGTTATTCTTTCTAGAACCCACCCAAAGTTTATTGAAGAGCTTTTAGCGCTTGAAATTCCAGAAATTGAAGAAGGTATTATTAAAATTCATAAAATAGTTCGTGATCCGGGTTACAGAATCAAAGTTGCTGTTTATTCTGAAAAAGAAGAGATTGATCCTGTTGGTCCTTGTATAGGACAAAAAGGAGTCAGAATTCAATCTATAATTAAGGAGCTTGAAGGAGAAAAAATCGATATTATTCCTTATAGTAAAGATATTAAAGAATTTATAAAAGATTCTTTGACTCCTTCGAAGATTGAGCATGTTTATATTCTTGACGAAGATTTACATAAAGCCTTAGTGGTTGTTAGCGATGATCAGCTTTCTCTTGCTATAGGCAAAATGGGTCAAAATGTTAGGCTTGCTAATAGGCTTCTTGACTGGGCTATTGATGTTAAAACTAGCAGTCAATTTGCAGAAATGAAAGCTAATTCAGAGTTTAAGCAAGAAACGCTCGAAATGTTTGATAAAGTTATGCAGGATGTTGTTGAAGAGGAACAATTTGAAGAGATCAGCAAAATAAGTGATCTTAAATTACTAGATTCTTCTGTGATTTCTAATTTATCAAAAGAGGGGCTTGATGATATTAACAATTTTTTACAAGCAGATGAGGGAATGCTTTTTAATCTTGGCGTAAGTTATGGAAAACAAGAAGAAATTAACAAAATATTAAAAGAAGGAATGATAATAATTGCTAATGACAATGATGAGTCTATAGAAAAGATAGAAGAAGATGAAGAGCTTCTTTGCCCTGAATGCGGTGTTGTTATTAATGAAAATATGACCTCCTGTCCGGGCTGTAAAATAGGGCTTAGTTTTGAGTTTGAGGAGGAGTAAATTTGTCGAAAAATATTGATGATATTAAAAATGAAGATGGTAAAAAAATTAAGATTGTTAAGTTAAAAAAGAAGGTAGTAAAAATTGTAACTCATAATGATTTAAGTGGTAAAAATGATTCAAATAGTTCTGTTGATTTGCATAAGCACAACAGCAAAGCTGAACATTTGCAAAACAGAGACAACAGAGCTGGAGGATATTCGCAAAACAGAGACAACAGAGCTGGTGGATATTCGCAAAATAGAGACAACAGAACTGGAGGATATTCGCAAAATAGAGACAACAGAACTGGAGGATATTCGCAAAATAGAGACAACAGAACTGGAGGATATTCGCAAAATAGAGACAACAGAACTGGAGGATATTCGCAAAATAGAGACAACAGAACTGGAGGATATTCGCAAAATAGAGACAACAGAACTGGAGGATATTCGCAAAATAGAGACAACAGAACTGGTGGATATTCGCAAAATAGAGACAACAGAACTGGGGGATATTTGCAAAACAGAGACAATAGGGCTGGAGGATATTCGCAAAACAGAGATAGTTTAGCATCTCAATATCAAGGTTCGGCAAAGAAAACATATGTTGCCAAAAATAATTCTCAAAATAAATATACTACTTCTGTGTCTTTTAGAAGAGTTATAAAGACCAAAGTTCCTGTTATTGTTAGCAGCACATCTTCATCAGATTCTGAGAATAGTAAAGAGTTAAATCGTAAGCTTGGCGAGAAAAAAAAGCAGCAACAAGAAAGTCAAAAAAGCTATAAGAGAAAAAAAGCAGAGACTGAGAGCAAGACAATTGAACAAAAAGTTTTTGAGCAACTTCAAAAAAAGAAAAGAGAAAATTTAGCTAATCCTATTCCAAAGTCAATTGACATTATGGGCAGTATTACTGTTTCTGATCTTGCAAGAAAGATGAATTTAAAATCTTCTGATTTGATTGCTAAATTAATGGCTTTGGGCGTAATGGTGACTATTAATGAAAAAATAGATTCTGATACAGCAACTATTTTAGTTGAAGAATATGGCTCAAAAGTTAATGTTGTTTCTATTTATGATGAAACGGTTATAGAAGAAGAGATAGAGGATCAAAGCAAAAGAATTGAAAAGCCCCCTGTTATTACAATAATGGGTCATGTTGATCATGGCAAGACCAAACTGCTTTCTGTGCTTCAAAATATAGATATAAATCAAACGGAGTCTGGTGGTATTACTCAGCATATTGGAGCTTATACTATTGTTTATAATGATCGAGAAATAACATTTTTAGATACTCCCGGGCATGAAGCTTTTACTATGATGCGAAGTCGTGGGGCTCAAGTTACAGATATTGTTGTTCTTGTTGTTTCAGCAATTGATGGTGTTATGCCTCAAACCATTGAAGCTATTAATCATGCAAAAGAGGCAAATGTTCCAATTATTGTTGCTATAAATAAGATTGATTTGCCGGATTCAAATCCCGATAAGATTAAACATCAGCTTTCAGAATACGGCTTAGTATCTGAGGATTGGGGGGGAGACACTATTTTTGTGTTGATTTCTGCTCTTAAAAAAATAGGAATTCCTGAACTTCTTGATATGATTCTTTTACAATCAGATATGATGTTATTAAAGGCAAACCCATCCAAAAGAGCTATTGGAAAGGTACTTGATGCCAAGATTGATTTGGGTCGCGGAATAGTTTGTTCTGTTATTATTGAGGATGGAACCCTTTATGTGGGAGATTCTTTTGTGGGTGGAGCATGCTATGGTAAAGTTAAGGCATTAATTAACGACAAGGGTGTTTCTGTTAAGAGTGTTGGACCTGCTAAAGCTATTAGTGTTTTAGGATTTTCTTCAATGCCTCAAGCCGGGGATCCTTTTCAAGTAACTAAAACTGAAAAAGAAGCAAAATTGATCAGCTCCAAAAGACAAGATCTTAAAAAATATGAATCTTCCAAAAATGTAAAGAAAGTTACCATGTCAAATCTTTATGATTCAATCAAAGAGGGAACGCTTAAAGAGCTTAAAATAATTTTAAAAGCAGATGTTCAAGGCTCAGTCGAAGCTTTAAAGAATTCTCTTGAAAAATTGACAAACGATGAGGTTCGAGTAAGAGTTGTACATTCATCAGCGGGGGTGATAACTGAAACAGACATTAGCTTTGCTTCAGCAAGCGATGCTATTGTTATTGGATTTCATGTAAGGCCTACTGCAAAAGCTCAAGTACTAGCGGATCAGGAAAAAGTTGAAATTAGAAAGTACAATGTTATTTATGATGCTATAAATGATGTTAAGTCAGTTCTTGAGGGAATGCTTGAACCAGATGTTGAGCAACAGTTTATTGGTTTTGCTGAAGTGAGAGCTGTAATAAATGTTCCTAAAATCGGGGTAATAGCTGGTTGTTATGTTTCTAGGGGATTAATAAAGCGAGATGCGATTACTAATGTGATGAGGGATGGTTTGCAGATTCATTCTGGAAAAATATCATCTTTAAAGCGATTTAAAGATGATGTTAAAGAAGTTGCTGAGCAATATGAGTGTGGTGTTGTGATTGATAATTATGCTAATATTAAAGAAGGAGATATAATTGAAGCATTTGAGATAAAAAAGGTGAAAAAATCTTTTAAAGCTTAGTATTGTTTTATTTATATGTGTTTATGTATAAGAGTATAAAAAAGTTTAAACTTGAAAGTTTTATTGCTCAAGAAATTGGCAATTTAATAGTAGGTGGGGGGATTAAAGATCCCAGAATTCATTCATTTTTAACCGTGGTTAAAGTAGAATTTTCAAAAGATTTAATAAATGCTAAAGTGTTTGTGGGCTCTATTAAGGAGGGTGCTTCTTTAGACAATGCAGTTAAAGCTTTAAATAATGCTAAGGGATTTATTCAGGGACAAATTGTTAAGCGAATTAAAGTCAGAAGTACCCCTAAATTATTATTTGTTAAGGATGATTCTCTTTCTAAATCATTTTATGTTAATAAGTTAATTGAAGGATTAAATACCACAAGAGAGAATTAAATTTGGAAAATGGATTCCTTTTAATTAATAAAGAACAAGGTAAAACTTCTTTTGAAACCCTTTTTCCTATAAAAAAATATTTTAATACAAATCGTGTTGGGCATGCTGGCACACTTGATAAATTTGCAAGTGGAATTTTGATTGGCCTTATAGGAAAATATACAAAGCTTTCAAGTTATTTTACTTCTTTAGATAAAGAGTATTTAGCAGAATTTAGATTTGGATTAGAAACAGATACTCTTGATCCAAATGGAAAAATAGTTAGCAAAACAGATTATATTCCTAATTTAGAGGATATAGATTTAAAGCTTAAAGATTTTGTAGGAGAGATTTATCAAAGTCCCCCCAGATTTTCTTCTGTTCATATTGATGGTAGCAGGGCCTATAAACTTGCTTTGAATGGAAAGTTTTTTGAAATTAAAAAACGAAGAGTGACTGTTTATAGTATTCAAAGATTAAATTATGATTTTAGTTCTTCTGTGCTTAGTTTAAAAATTAGCTGTTCAAAAGGTACTTATATTAGGAGTATTGCAAGAGATTTGGCTTATTCTCTAAATTCTTGCGCTTATGTTAGCAATTTGAAAAGAACTAAAGTAGGTATGTTTAGGTTAAAAGATTCCACATTGTGTGAAAATTTGAGCAAAGCCTCCTTAATTAGTCTAGAATCTTTAAAAAGTTTTGAAAAAGTTTACATTGATTCTGATAAGATAAATCTTGTTAAAAATGGTGTTTATGTTGAAATTAAAATCAATATTAATGAATTTAAGATTTTAAAATCCAGAGAAGAAAAAATATTAGCAGTAATTCAAGGAGTTGGTTTTAATAAATATAAATATGTTATTATGTTTTAATTTTATATTTATTTTTTTAAACAATTTAATAATTTGTTATTAAAAATAACTCGAAAAGGATAAATTGCTTTTGTTATTTTTAAGAAAAAATATTATAATCTATCATAGTAAGTTTAAATTATGGCAATAGGTTTATTAGAGCTTTGCTATAATGGTATAGGAGTTGCTTTATGATAGATAAAAAGCAAAAGCAAAAAATAGTTTCTGAATTTGGAAAAAATGAAAGCGATACTGGTTCTGTTGGGGTTCAGATCGCACTTATTACAGGTAGAATAAAGTATTTAACTGAACATTTAAAGACAAATAAAAAAGATCACAGTTCAAAAAGAGGCTTGTTAAAGTTGGTAGGGCAAAGGCGAAGTTTATTGCGGTATTACCAGAAAAAAGATTTAGAAGCCTATAGGATGTTGATATCTAAACTTGGTCTTAGAAAATAAAAAGAGGTTGAATTTTGAGGAAAATATTAAAGTTGAAAATAGGCAGAGACGAGTTAGTATTTGAGACTGGATTTATGGCTAAGCAGGCTAATGGGTCGGTTCTTGCAACTTATGGGGGATCTTCGGTTCTTGCAACTGTTTGTTGTTCAAGCAGTGTAAGAGAGGATTTAGATTTTGTTCCGCTTTCTGTTGAATATAATGAGAAATATTATGCCGCTGGTAAAATTCCGGGAGGATTTATCAAAAGAGAGGGAAAGCCAAAGGATAAAGAAATACTTGTTTCCAGGCTAATAGATAGGCCAATGAGACCTCTTTTTGATAAAAGATTTGGTCGAGAAATTCAAGTAATTCCTACTACTTTAGCTACAGATCAGCTCAATCCTCCAGATATTGTTGGAATGAATGCTGCTTTTACAGCAGTTTTTTTGTCAGATATTCCGTTTAACGGCCCAATTGCAGCTGTTAGAATGGTTTATTTGAATGGTAAGTTTATAGTAAACCCTTCTTTTGAAGAGATTCATGATTCTGATCTTGATATTGTTGTTGCCGGAAGTTTAAATGGAATTACTATGGTAGAAGGTGGTGCTAATGAGGTTAGTGAGGATATTTTGCTTTCAGCAATAGATAGTGCACATGAATATATTAAGCAAATTTGCAATGCTCAAAAAGAATTTTTAGATATTGTAGGGGAAAAGGAAAAACTTCCTTTAGCTTTTGAAGAAAAAATATTTGAATTTAAAGAGGAGCTTAGGGATTTTGTTTATGCAGAGCTTAAAGAAGCTTGTTTTGTCAAGGGAAAGCTTAATAGAGATAAAGCTATAACTTTACTGCGAAATAAATCTTATGAACATTTTTCTTCTCTTGAGAAATTGACTGATAGTAATGAGTCTCTTTTTCATAAAGCTTTTGATGATTTTGAGAAGGAGATTGTTAGAAATTCTATTCTTAATGATAATATTAGAACAGACGGCAGAACGCCTAATGAGATAAGAAATATTATTTCAGAAGTTGATATTTTAAGTAGAACTCATGGTTCTGCGCTTTTTACAAGAGGAGAGACGCAAGCTTTAGCAGTAACTACTCTTGGTACAAGCATTGATGAACAAATAATGGATGACATTGATGGTGATAAGCGCCTTAATTTTATGCTCCATTACAATTTTCCACCATTTTCAGTTGGTGAGACTGGTAGACTTATGACTGGCAGGCGCGAGATTGGCCATGGTCATTTGGCTCAAAGAGCTTTAGAATCAATGGTTCCTGGGAAAAATGATTTTCCTTATACTATTAGGGTAGTTTCTGAGATTTTAGAGTCTAACGGATCTTCTTCAATGGCTACTGTTTGTGCTGGGAGCATGTCTTTAATGTCAGCGGGGGTTCCTGTTAAAGGGCAAGTTGCAGGAATAGCTATGGGGCTTATTAGCGAAGGTGATAAATATGTAGTTTTAAGTGATATTCTTGGAGAAGAAGATCATTTAGGCGATATGGACTTTAAAGTGGCTGGTACTAAAAATGGAATCACTGGATTTCAAATGGATATTAAGATTGAAAATGTTACTAAAGATTTGATGAGAGATGCTCTTGAGCAGGCAAGAGTAGGTAGAATACATATATTATCTATTATGAATAATGTAATTTCTAATTCAAGAGTTGGTATATCTAAGTATGCTCCCAAAATTGTTCAACTTCAAATTGACATTGACAAGATATCTCTTGTTATAGGATCTACTGGAAAAACCGTTAAGGCTATAACAGATGAATTTGAAGTTAAGGTTCAAATTGAGCAGAATGGAAAAATTATTCTTTTCGGGGATGATGATTTTAAGATGCAAAAGGCTAAAGAAAGAATAGAGAGTATTGTAAGAGAGCCAAAGGTAGGCGAAATTTATGAAGGAACTGTTAAAAAAATTAATAGTTTTGGGGCTTTTATTGAACTTACCCCTTCAAAAGAAGGATTTTTAAGTACTCGTTTGAAACCTAGAGACAGTAAGTATGGTTCTGGAAGATTTGGAAATAGCAATAGATATTCTAGATTTGGTGGCGGCTCAGATAATATAAGGGGTAATGCAGGGTTAGTTCGACCTCCAAAATTAGAAGAAGGTCATCGAATTAAAGTTAGAGTAATTGATATAGACAAATTTGGAAAAATTGATCTTGAAATTGTTAGAGATAAAGATTATTAAAATAATATGAAATTTGTTTTGAATAATTTATTTAAAGGTTATTTTTTTTGTTTTGTCTTGTTTTTTTCTTGCCTTACTACAAATAGATCTATTCAAGACTCTCATGTTGGTGATCTTTTAGAGAAGAAAAAAGAAGCAGTTATTATTGATGATAATAATGTTGTCCTTGAGAGTGAATTTAAAAGAGACTATTTGATAGGATTAAAAGATAATGAATCTTTTTTCCTTAGCGATGCTTTTTTAAAAGAAAACAATTTTTATTTTAAAAAAGCCAGAGAAAGTTATGCTAAAAAAAATATTGGCTTGACAAACTATTATTTAAATAAAATAGTAATTAATGAGAATCAGCACAACAGAGAATTGCTAGCTAAGGCAAATTTGTTTTTTGGATATGTGAATTATGAGAATGGTTTTTATGATCTTTCTGAATATAATTTTGATCTCTTTTTAAAAGACTATAAATATTCTTATGCTAGCTTAAGATCAGCTGAATTAAAATATCTTGCTAAAGAAAAATCGGATGCAATTTCTGCATTTAAAGAAATTAATCAATTTTCTATATCAGGTTATGATAAAGAGATTTATGATTTTTTAAGTAATAAACTTGGAGTAAGTCATTTAAACTTAGAGTCTTTGGGATTTCTTGACAATAGCGTTTTTGATACATTTGTCTTTAATGATAATATATTTGTAACTAATATATTGGGGGGGCTTTTAAGATATAATATTAAAAAAAATGATTGTAGGGTCTATCTTAAGGATAAAAAAAGCATTTTTTTAAATGGCATTAAGGGTTTCGCAGATTATAATGGAACAATTTATATTGGTGGTAAAAATGTTGTTTATTATATAGATGATGTTGATGGAGATTTGAAGCAAATAAATGTTCCCGCTAATGCTGATTTTAGCAATGTGCAAGTTTTACTTGGTGTTAAAAATGGAATATTTGTTGGCACTCTAAATTCTGGGTTGTGGTTTTATGATTTAAAAAATTGGAAAAATATACCGCTTGGATCTAATAAAATTTCTTCACTGTGTTTTGATAGTTTGAAAAATTTACTATTGGTTGGAACAGTTGATAAGGCTATTTATAGCATTAATGTTGACAATTTGAAAAAGATCAAACATTTGAATTTTTTTACTAAGAATGATAATGAAAAAAATATTAATTTTATAAAAGAGTATAAAGATAGTTATTTTGTTGGAACATATGGCGGGGGTCTTTTTGAATTAAATTTAAATAAAAATAGCTATAAAAAGCACGTTATTGCTAATAATATTGATGTTAATTATTTTATGGATATGGAGATTAAAGGCAAAAAGTTATTGTTTGCAACCTTTGATCATGGGTTATTGATTTATGATTATGAAAATGACAATTGGGATTATTTTGGACCCAATAATGGACTTCTTAATTTGAATTTAATAAAAGTTTCTAGATTTGAAAATTATGTCATACTGGGTACTCTTAATAACGGTTTGGTTTTTGTAGATGAAAATATTAAAAAACAGCTATGAGTCTTACATAATTACTGAATTTTTTAAATATTTTTTAATTACGTTTTTATTTTTCTTTTTCGTATTTTTTATAAATCAAATTTTATTCTTTATGAGAATACTTCTTCAAAATTATGTTCCCTTTTTTAAGGCTTTTATTTTTATTATATATTCTCTTCCTATGGTGATTGCACTTTCTCCCCCTTTTGCTTCTTTGATTTCAGTAATTCTGACTATTCATAAATTCAAGCTTCACAATGAAATTTTAGCTTTTCGTTCAATTGGCATATCAATTTTTGATTTACTTGTCCCATTTTTTAAATTGGGAATAGTTATTGCTTTTATATCTTTTATATCTAATGATATTTTGCTTCCACTTGGATCTATTGGTAGGTTAAAAATTTTTAATGAAATAAAAGAAGAAGTTCCTCATTTGGTATTAAAGCCTTATTCAAGCAAACAGTATGGAGATTTGATTTTTGTTTCTGGTGAGAAATCGGAAAATGGTTATAAAAATGTAACTTTTTTTGATAACACTGGACTTAAGGGTTTTGATAGAATATTTATGGCAAAAAATCTTGATATTAAAAAAGAAAATTTTCAAGTGTATTTTATTTTAAATGATGTTTTATCTATTGCTTTAACAGACAGCGAGAGTGGATTTTATGATTATTTTTATGCAGATAAGATGAAATATTCAATCGATCAGGTTACATTTAGTGATAGTTTTTTATTAAATTATGTAACTCCTTCTCAAATGAGCATGAGGGATGTTATAAAATTAATTAAAAAACAAAATAATTTAATTACAGATTCAAATATAAAAAATAATCTAGAAGGAGATTTTTTAAGTTTAAATTTTTCAAATCTTTATTTAAATTATTTATACAATCAAAATTATTATGTGGATGAATCTTATGTTTTTGAAAATTTAAACTATATGTATAACTTAAATTTAAATTTTAAACCTTATCAAGATAAAAGTATGAAGCAAAATTTGGCTCTTTTTAATCTTGAATTTTTTCAAAAAATTAGTTTACCGCTTTCGGTTTTATTTTTCATTTTTTTGGCTTTTTCAATGGGAATGTATTCTAATAGGAAGTATTCTATTATTCTTGAGCTTGTAATTTCAATTCTTGTTTGTGTTTTTTATTGGGTAATGTTTATTGGTGGTAAAGTTTATACTGTGCAATATGCGCCAAATCCCCTTGTTGTTACTATTTTGCCCAATTTAATTTTAGTTATTGCAGGAGCAATTCTCTTTTTGAGATTGTTAAAAAAATGAAAATAGATAAGCTTTTTGTAAAAAGCATCATTCTTACTTTTTTATCTATGAACTTACTTTTCATGATTTTAATTATTCTTGGTGATTTATTTGTCAATCTTCTTAATTATCTTGAAAAGAATATTGGCTTTAAGGATATTCTTTATATTTATTATTTGTATTTGCCAAAGGCGTTCTCAGATGGAGTGGCTTTATCTTTTCTTTTTGCTATTTCTAATCTTATTGGCAATCTTTCTATGAGAAATGAAATAATAGGTCTTTTTAGTTGTGGAGTTTCACTTGCCAGTATATTAAGACCAATCATTTTAATTAGTATATTTATTTCAGTTGTTCTTTTCTTTTTTGATAATTATTTAGTAATAGATACTGTAGCAAGAAGAGATATTCTTATTAAGAATAGCATTGGTAATAGTGGATCTGGCGATAAAACTATAATAATAAGAGATCTTGCTAGAGAAATTTATAATATTAAATCTTATGATATTGACGAGAATACTTTTGCTAACTTGATGATTATAATTAAAGATAGTCAAGATGAGTTTCAAACAAGGTACGATATAAATAAAGCTGAATGGAAAGATAATAAATGGAAGCTTTATGGTATTAGAGAGTTTGTTAAGGTTGGTAGAAAAATTAAGGAGAATGCCTACGATGTTCTTGATGGGACAGGGATTATTAAGCTGGCGCCCGATTACATAAGAACCGTGATGCTTTCATCAAAGGCATTAAATTTTACTAAACTTATTAATTGGATAAGTTTTCTCAAAGTCGAACATTTAAATTATTCTGATGCATTGTTTGATTTGTTAAATAGGGTATTCTTTTCATTTAGATTAATTCTTCTTAGCTTTACTGTTGGGTTTATTGCTCTTGCTCTTAAAAAGAATATTTTTATACTCAGTTTATTAAATAGCATTGCTTTTGCTGTTGTTTATGTTATTTCTATTGTAATTTTTAATTTTTTAGCGGATCTTGGTTATTTACATATATATGTATCAAGTTCTTTTACAACTATATTTTTTTTGATTATCAATTTTTTTGTTTATAGGATTGTTAGAAAATAATATATATAATAATTATTTGGGATATTTATATGTTTAGTGTAATCAAGAACGACAAACATTCTAATGCAAGGGTTGGATTTCTCAATCTTCCTCATGGCAGAGTAGATACTCCTTGTTTCATGCCGGTTGGTACTTTGGGGGCAATGAAAGGATTAAAACATGCTATTCTTGAGAAGTTAGAATGCAATTTGATGCTTGCAAATACTTATCATTTATATTTAAGGCCAGGTATTAAAATCATTGAAAAATATGGCAGTCTTCATAATTTTACAACTTGGAATAAAAATTTTTTAACCGATTCAGGTGGATTTCAGGTATTTTCTCTTTCTGGTTTGAGAAAAATTGATCTAAAGGGTGTACATTTCAAATCTCATTTAGATGGATCTTACCATTATTTTACTCCTGAGGGAGTATTTGCTATGCAAGAGATTTTTGGCAGTGATATTATTATGCCGCTTGACATTTGCAGTTCTTACGGGATTGATTATAATGAAGCCAATTTATATACAAATATTACAACCAATTGGGCCCGCAGCACATTCAAGTCTTATAAAAATAGAAAAGAGGGATATAACGGGCTTTTATTTTTAATAACTCAGGGAAATTTTTTTAAAGATTTAAGGAAAAGAAGCATCAATGATGTATTAGAATTAGACAGTCCAGGTATTGCCATCGGAGGCATTTCTGTTGGAGAGCCAAGAGAGAAATATTTAGAAATTCTTGAATATAGTTCTTTGTTGATACCAAAAGAAAAACCAAGGTATGTAATGGGTATTGGCACTCCCCACTATATACTTGATGCAATATATTACGGCATTGATATTTTTGATTGTGTTAATCCCGCAAGAATTGCTAGGCATGGGTCTCTTTTAACAGATAATGGGGTGATGCGAATTGGTAGAAAGGAGTATAAGGATGATACTTCCCGGGTAGAGAAGGATTGTGGTTGTACTTTATGTACAAGGTATTCAAGAGGATATTTAAGACATTTAATAAAATCTAAAGAACTTTTTGGAATAGTTTTGGCAAGTGAGCATAATATTCACTATATGTTTCGGTTGATTGCAAAGATCAGAACCGCAATTCTAAATGATAATTTTTTAAACTTTAGAACTGAATACTTAAAAAAGTATGAAGAGGGGAATTTTGATGAATAAATATGTGATTTCTACAATTTTGATCATGATTTCCACTTTTTTTTCAAGAATAATGGGCTTTGTAAAGATAAAGATTTTTTCTTATTATTTTGGTGCAAATCTTGATGCTGATATTTTTAACTATGTTTTCAATATTCCTAATAATTTGCGCAAAATACTTTCAGAGGGTGCAATGACTTCGGCTTTTTTGCCTGAATTTACACATGAAAAAAACAAATCACACAAAAAAGCCGCTATTTTTTTTAGAACAGTTATAACCTTTAACGTTATTTCCATTGGACTGATTGTTTTAGTTATGATTATTTTTGCAAAGCATATTATGTATTTTATATCTTATTATAGGGGTGAGAACTTAATTTTTGCAAGTTCTGTATTTAGGTATTTGGTATTATATATCTTGCTTATAAGCCTATCATCAATTTTCGTATCTGTTCTAAATTCATATAAAATTTTTTTCATCCCTTCATTTTCGCCTATTATGCTTTCTTTGGGAATAATATTGAGTATATTCTTATTTTATAGTCGGTTTGGGATATATAGTGCTGTTATTGGCGTAATTTTTGGGGGGTTTTTACAATTTTTGATTCCGTTTGCAAATTGCCTTATGATTGGTTTTGCCTGGAAGCCATCATTTTATTTTAGAGAAAAAGTATTTTTAAATTTTTTAACCAGATGGTTTCGTATGATTTTTGGATTTTCCATTTCAATTGTTACTCAGCAGATTTCATTTGCATTGGCGTCTACTCTTGATATAGGAAGTGTTTCTATTCTTAGCAATGCTGTAGTTTACTATCAGCTTCCTGTGGGAATTTTTTATATTTCTATTGCAACAGTAATTTTCCCCAAAATGGCAGAGTATGCTGTTTCGGGGAATAATATAAAATTAAATGCTCTGTTGGTGGATGGAATTAAAATTTTATTATTAATTTTTATTCCAGTCTCTTTTTTAATGTTTATTTGGTCTGACCATATTTTAAATTTATTTCTTATGGGGGGCAAGTTTTCTATTTATGATACTCAAAAAACGGCGGGTGTTTTGAAATGTTTTCTTTTAGGCTTGCTTTTTTATTCAATATTTGGTTTTTTTCAAAAATATTATTTTTCTGTTCGTGATGCAAAGACGCCATTTTATTTGAGTGTTTTATTTTCTATTCTTGATATTGCACTTTCTGTTTTTGGTATTAGTTATTATGGTTTGAATGCTTTAGCATTAGCCCAATCTATTTCTTTTATGATTTGTGTAATTGTTTTTTATTTTATAATTTTAAAAAGAGGAGTCAAAATTGATTTAATTGAGATTTTATTTGTTCTTTTAAAGTCAATTATTACGCTTTTCCCTTTATATTTAGTTTATTTCTTTTTTGAAAAGTTTCAGTGGGATGTGGGGTTTAGTTTTAAAAATCTTTATTTTTTAATTACAGCTGGAATTGTTAGTATATTTATTTTGTTTATTTGTTATTATGTTTTAGGAATAAATAAGCTTTTTAGGTTTATCAGGAGGGATACTTTATGAAATACTTTGCTTTTTTCTTTTTTTTACTTATTTTGAATGTGTATGCTCAAAATGTTAACCCCCCAGCTCTCCCTAGTCCCCCTTTGTTGCCCGAAATTACAGAAAACAAGCTTGTTGAGAGAGAAAATTCTTCTAAGGGCGAGAATTTTTCTAATATTGGTTTAGATGGTAAGTATGTTAATGATACAATTCTTTATGGGCTTGATAGTCAAGTTACAAACATTATAAAAGCTCTTAAAAAATCAAGTGATAGTCAATATAATTTATCTCTTAAGAAGAGACTCGAGAAAACTTTTAATGCTGATATTAAAAAGGAAATACTTGAATTGTTTATTTCTCTTAAGTATTCAGGGGGCATTGATACAGCAAATTATATTCTTGAAAATTATGAGAGTAAGAGATATTCAAATGCTTTATTTGGTTTGGCAATTTCGTATCTTAAGGAGTTTGATGATAAAGAGAAATTAAAAAAAACTCTTATTGACATTCTTGAAAATAAAGAGGGCAATGTGGTATCTATTGCAGCTTATTATTTAGGAGAGCTTAATTCTCTTGAGTATTCTAAAAATATGATGGAAGTTTTTGAAAAATATTCTGGAAATGATGGCGCTAGAAGAGAAATACTTATTGCTCTTGGAAAAATGGTCGCTGTTGAGTATCAGGATAGAATTTATGAAATTTCGTTAGATAATTACGAGACCCCATCAATTAAGGCTGCTGCAATCGAGGCGTTGTCATATCTTGCTGTGGATAAAGTAACTACAAATGCTGATTTGTATCTTCAGAGTAATAACAATAATTTAAACGTTAAATTGGCTATTATTGTTTCTTTGTCTAAAGATCCTTCTTTAAAGTCCAAAGAGATTTTACAAGGATTTTTAAGAGATTCTGATGATAATATTAGATTTAAAGCTATTAATGCAATTAAAGGACATAAAGACTCTTCAGCAAAGGATATTTTGATTTATAAGCTTAAAAGCGACCCATCTCTTAAAGTTAGGGAGGCTTCTGCTAAGGCTTTAATTGATATGGATCTTGGGGATATTGAGATGAAAAACATTATGTTTGATTTTAAGATTGAGAATAATTTTAAAATTTCAATGTTTAGTTACCTTTTAGATAAGGATTCTCTAAAAGCATTGTCAATTGCTTTAGAAATTGTTAACAAAGAAAATGTTAATAAACCTTCAAATGTTTTAAAAGGCATTGCTTCAATGCTGGCTGGTAAAAAGGGCAATTTTGATAATTTTTATTCTAAAATCATTGACAGTAAAAATGTTGATTTAAAGCATTTTGCATTAAAAGGGGCTGTTTATAATAAATCTTCATCACTTTCTGATAAACTTAAAAAAATTAAAAGTGAAACAAACTCTCAATATATTAAAGTGCTTTTAAAAGATTATTAATAATCCGCTAGCATATTAGTATTAGTACAAAATTTTTAAAATTTCTTTAGCCATTTCTGATTTTTCCATTTCTGGCAGTTCTTTTGTGCTTTGTTTATTTATTATATAAACTTTGTTTAAGTTTGAACCAAAATATTTAAGTTCATTTGCAATGATAAAGTCCAAATTTTTATTTTTTAATTTTTCTTTAGCTTTTTGAATTAAATTTTTAGAATTTTCAGCGCAAAATCCAATAACAATTTGGTTTTTAAGCTTATTGTGTCCCACGTGTTTAATTATGTCAGGATTTTTTATTAATTTTATATATAATCTATTGGTTTTATTTTTTTTAATTTTACTGCTTAAAATGTGTTTGGGTTTAAAATCGGCAACGGCTGCAGCCCCAATTATTATTTCAAATTTATTATATATCTTGAGAACTTCTTTGTACATTTCCATTGCAGATTTTATTTTTATAATATTGACCCCTTCAGGCTCAGTTTCATTGGTTGGGCCTGTAATAATTGTAACTTGAGCCCCTAGTTTAACAGCCTCTTGTGCTAAGCAAAACCCCATTTTTCCCGTTGATGTATTTGAAAAATAGCGAATTGGATCTATTAATTCTTCGGTTCTGGATGCTGTTATAAGTATTTTTTTGTTTTTTAGGTAATCTTTTTGATTAAATTCATTCAATATTGTTTTTATAATTTTGTCTTCATTTTTAAGCCGCCCTAAAGCATTTGATGAGCAAGCTAGAAATCCTTTATCAGGCTCAATGAATTTATAATGATAGGCTTTAAGCTTTTTTATATTTTCTTTTAAAATAGGGTTTGAATACATTGTGCTATTCATTGCTATTGCAAAATAAGTAGGAGCTGTGCTTGCAGATATTATTGTAGTTAATGCATCATCAGCAATTCCTGATGCAATTTTAGATATTGTGTTGTAAGTAGCAGGAATAATAAGAATTAGATGTGCCCATTTTGCAATTTTTATATGCTCAACCTCATTGTGATCTAAATCCCATAAATTAGTAATAATTTTATTCTTAGAAATGGTTTCTAAAGTTAATGGGGTAATAAATTTAGTTGCATTTTGTGTCATTATAACTTTAACTTTGTATCCTAATTTAACTAAACTAGAAACTATGTATACTGACTTGTAAGAGGCTATGCCCCCGCATATACCAATTAATATATGTTTATTTTTATTCATATAATATATATTATATAATATATGTTTTTAAAGGTTGTTTTAAATGAAAAATAGGATTTTGTACGCTGTATTATTGTATGTTTGTATGTTTTTATTGTGGTTTTGTTTTGCCTATTTTATTGACACATCAGCTACTATATTTAATATTCCTTTGTGGTTTTTTGGATCAGGAATTTTATTCCCCATAATAAATTTTTTTTTGGTTTGTTTTTTTATTTTAGCAATTAGTAAAACTTGATACATTGTCGATAATTTTTTTTATTTTTAGATTAAAAAAAAAGAAATAGAGGTAGGTTTTTGTTATTAAATAAATATTTTCTTGCAAATCGAAATATTAATTTTATTGTTATGGCTTTGTTATTTGCTTCTAGCTATATTAGTGCTAGTAGTTTTATTTCTGGTCCTTCTGCTGTTTATCAGTATGGGTTATCTTTTATATTATTAGCTACCATACAAATTCCCACAACTTTAATTGTTTTTGTTATTGTTGGTCAGAGATTAAATCGTGAATCAAAAAAAATTAATGCAATTAATATTATTGATTATATTAGGCATAGATATGAAAGTGATTTTTTAGCGTTAATTAGTGGATGTGTATTGATTTTTTTTTCAATGTTTTTGATTTCTGCCCAATTAATAGGTGGTGCTAAGCTTATAGAAGTTTTTTGGGGGATTGATTACGTGGTTGGTCTTTTGTTTTTTTCCCTATTAGTTTTTATTTATGTATTTTTTGGTGGTTTTAAGGCAGTAGCTTATACGGATTTGATTCAAGCATTTTTAATGCTAGTTTCATCTGTTATTTTGTTTTCTAGGATGTTGGATTTGGGAGGGGGTATTAATAATTTATTCAAAACAGCAACATCCAGCTTAGATAAAAGCCTTTTGCTTCCTTCAAATGTTGACCTAAAACCGCAATATATAATTTCTTTTTGGATCTTAATAGGAATAGGAATATTAGGGCAGCCTCAGATTATTAATAATTTTATAGCATTTAAAGATGAGAATGCTATAAAATTTTCTCTCCCTATTTCTACTTTTATTATTAGCTTTTTAATTGTTTTGATGCATTTAATAGGGTTTTTTGCTGTTATTTTTTTTCCGGATTTAAATCCAAATGATAAAGTTGTTTTAAATGTAGCTTTAAAGGTTTTAAGTCCTTTTTATTGTTTTTTGTTTTTTATGGGTCTTTTATCTGCAATAATGTCTACGGTAGATTCAAATTTGCTCTTAATGACATCTGTTTTAATAAAGTCAATATTTATTTATAAAAAAGATTTAAAAGAAGATTCAAAGGTTAGCAAGGTAATAATGATTTCTAATATTTTTTTTATTGTAACAATACTTATATTTTCTCTCTTTCCGCCCAATTTTTTATTCTTTGTTAATATTTTTGCTTTTGGGGCTTTGGAAGTTTCATTTTTTCCCATTATTGTTTTTGGACTTTATTTAAATTTTGTAAGCAAAATGGCGGCTTTTGCTTCTATGTTTTTAGGTTTAATATTTTATTTGTGCATTTTACTCTTTGGTTTAAATATTTGGTTTTTTCACCCCGTTTTTCCATCATTTTTTGTTTCTATATTTACATTTTTAATAGTTAATTTTTTTTATAAAAAAAATAGTAGGGCTTGTTAGGGATATTTTTGCATTTGGATAAGTATATTTTGTTAGAAGTACTTGCTAATGATAATGGCAAGCGACTAGATTCAATTTTGATTAAAATTTTGAATTTTTCTAAAGCACGGATAATAAAATATATTAGAAAGGGTGATATTAGGTTGAATGGCCTAAAATCACATTTTTCATGTAGAGTTTGCAAGGGTGATAAAATTTATTTATATAAATCTTTAGCCCAAAGTTTGAACTTAATTGTGGATGAATGCTTTAAAAGCAATATTGATTTTGAATGTATTCGAAAAAGAATAATTTATGAAGACAGCGATTTACTTGTTTTGGATAAGCAAAGAGGCATTTTAGTTCATGGAGGTAAAAATTCTCTTGATTTTTTAGTGAATGCTTATCTTTTAAGTCAAAATTTAAGATCTCTAAGCTTTAAGCCTTCTGCAGTTCATAGGCTTGACAGGAATACTTCTGGTATTGTTATTTTTGCAAAAAATATAAATACCGCAAGAAAGCTAAGTGTGGCATTTAGTAGCGGATCTATAATTAAAAAATATTTTGCAATACTTTTAGGCGAGGTTAAGTCAACTGTTGTTTATAAAAATCATTTGTTTAGAAATAAAAGGTTGAAAAAAACTTTTGTTTTAGAGGGTAAAGGGGATATTAATGCAATTACAAAGGTTAGTCCAATATTATCTTCTAAAAGAGCTACTCTTGCTGAGATTGTTATTGAAACAGGCTTTACTCATCAAATAAGGTCTCAGTGTTCCTTTAACAATCATCCTTTAATTAATGACAAGAAATACTATGATAAATTCAAAAAAAGCGATTACTTTTTACATGCTTTTTTGGTAAAATTTAATGGAACATTCTTTAAAAAGAATGAATTTTACTCTAAGCCTAGTTTAGAATTTTTAAAACAAGTAAAAGATATTTTTGATGTCTATGAATTTTCAGAATTTTTCAAGTGATTTTTTTTTAAAAAAAATATTAAGCAAGGTTAAAAACTTCGCAACTAGCATTAAGCATAAATTTGTTAGAGTTAAGGTGTATGCATTAGTAGGATCTGCTGGAACTGGCAAGAGCTTTAGATCGCATTTGGTAGCAGATAAATATTCAATACCTTTAATCATTGATGATGGGGTGTTAATTAAAAACATGAAAATTATTGCTGGAAGTTCTGCTAAGTTTGAAGATAATGTTTTTAGAGCAGTAAGGCGATCTGTATTTGAAGATGATGATCATTGCAGAGAAATGCTTGAAGTACTTGCAAGAGAAGAATTTAATAAAATATTAATATTAGGAACAAGTCTTAAAATGATAGATAAAATAATTTCAAGACTTTTGTTGCCAAATGTTTTTAAGATTATTTACATAACAGATGTTTCAACCAGACAGGAAATAGAAAAAGCAAGAATTTCAAGGCAAATGGGGGAGCATGTTGTACCGGCAGCTGCTTTTGAAATAACGTCTATTAGACCCAATTTGCTATTAAATTCAATTAAAGTTTTTTTTAAAAGTGGATGGTTCTTTGCTAGGAAGAAAAATTATATTCGATCTGTTGTAAAGCCCCATTTTTATGAAGAAGGGGTTTTGTCTATTTCTAAGAGAGCTGTAAGGCAAATTATTGAACATTGTGTTTCTGAGTATGATAGAAATTATATTGTTTATGATCTTAAAATCAAAAAAGATGGCAACAATTACCTTTTTAAGCTTTTTTTAAATATTCCTCTTGGAAATAACTTGCTTAATAATACAGAAATGCTTAGAACTTATATTATTACGAACGTACTTAAGTATACAATAATTAATATATTATCTATTGATATAGTTATACATAAATTTTATGACAAAAAAGATTATTTAGAAGAGAGTTATGAAGGTTGATTTTGATAATTTGAATAATATTTTTTTTGTAGGGATTAAGGGTGCTGGGGTTTGTTCTCTGGCTTGTTTTTTAAATTCGAAAGGGTATTGTGTAGAAGGGGTAGATGTCTTTGATAAGTTTTATACTGATGAAATTTTAAAGAATAATAAAATATCTTATTATGAGAATATTTATGAATTTTCATTAAAAGAGCTTGATAGGTCTTTTGATTTAATAGTATATTCTTCAGCCTACGATAAGGATAGTTTGCAAGTTTTACTTGAGGCAAAAGAATTAAATATGCCTATTTTATCTTATCCTGAGGCACTTGGCGAGCTTTCTAGAAAGTACTATAGCATTGGAATTGCAGGTTCTCATGGTAAAACGACCACTACGGCGTTTTTAGGTGTTCTTTTTAACAAATTAGGATTAAATCCCAATGTTATTGTGGGGTCAAGTGTTAAAGATTTTAAAGATAATTCTTCAATAGCAGGTATTAGTAATATTTTTATTGTTGAGACTTGTGAGTATAAAAAACATTTTTTGAATTTTAGCCCCAATATGCTTATTTTAACCAATATTGACTATGAGCATGTTGATTTTTTTAAAAATTATGAGGCTCTTGAAGACGCTTTTTTACAGTATATTAATAATTTGAAGAAAAATGGGATATTAATAATTAATTCAGATGATAATAATTTGCTTAAAATCAAAAGGCAAATTAACAGAAAAGATATAAATATTTTTAGCTTTGGATCTAAAGATTTGTCTGATTTTCAAATAAGTAATATTGCAGTTAAGAGTGAATATTTTTGTTTTTCTTTTTTGGGTTTGTTAAACGTTGAGCTTAAGACTGTTTTATTTCATAATGTATTAAATTTTTCAGCAGCTCTTTTGGCTTTAAATCTTTTTTTAGAAAGTAATGGAAAGTCAATTTTTGATTTTGAAGAAGCAGTAAAAAGAATTGCAAGAAATTATGGTGGTATAAAAAGAAGGGTTGAAGTTGTTAAAGAGAAAAATGGAGTGATTTACATGGACGATTATGCTCACCATCCCAGGGAAATTAAAAATACACTTTTTGGTATTAAAAATTTTTATAAGAACAAACGTATAATTTTGGATTTTATGCCCCATACATTTACAAGAACAAAAGAATTTTTTGCCGATTTTGTTGAAGTTCTAAGCGCTGCTGATATATTAATTTTGCATAATATATATCTTTCAAATAGGGAGAATTTTAATCCAGATGAACTTTCTGTTAAATTGTTTTTAAATATTAAAAAAATAAATAAAAATACTTATTTTTTTAAAGATGTTAAAGACTCTGTTGACTTTATAAAAAGTTTATTAATATCGGAAGACTTGTTTATTACAATGGGTGCTGGAAATAATTTTATTTTACATGATTTTCTGTAAGGGTATTATAGTGAAAAGTATGACAGGATTTTTTTATTTGGAAAAAATAATTGGTAACTATATGTTTAGTGTTAATTTGAAATCTTATAACGGAAAGTTTTTAGAATTTAAATTTAGGTTACCAGAAATTTTTTCTGGCTATGATCTTGATATAAGAAATTTGATTTCAAAATATATTAGCAGGGGCAATGTTTTTTTAAATGTAGGATATAAAGAATTGGTTCCTCGTGTGAATTTTACAGTTAATCCTAATTATATTGAGGCTATTTCTAGACTTAGAGATTCTTTGGCGCATACCAATCTTAATATTAAAAACGAACTAAGTTTAGGTGATTTTTTATCATTAAAGGGCGCTTTGATAATTGATGAGGATAGTGAGCATCAAGAGGAGATTTATGGGTTGTTTAAAGGTGTTCTAGAGGAAACCTTATCCCATTATAATAATGGAAGAAGTTTTGAAGGAGAAAATACTAAATCGGATATCGTGTCAACTCTTGCACTAATAGAGCGAGACCTTAAAATTGTTAAAGATGCTTGCAGCGACATAAATGTCAGATTATTTGCAAGCATTAAAGAAAATATTTCTAAATTAATGGATGAATTTAGAGATTTGAGTATTGCAGAAGAGGCCGCTAAAATGGCAATTCGTTTGGACATTAATGAAGAGATTATTCGTTTAGATTCTCACATAGAAGCTTTTTATAAAAATCTTGAATATGAGATATGCGGCAAAGTTCTTGAATTTATTTCTCAAGAAATGCACAGAGAAATAACAACTATGAGTAATAAGGCAGTTGATCTTGATATTAAAAATTTGATTTTGAATATGAAGTTAAATTTAGAAAAAATAAAAGAGCAAATAAGGAATGTTGAATGAAAATAGCACTTTCTGGTAAGAGTGGTTGTGGTAATACTACTGTAAGTGGTATGATTGCCAAACATTACGGTCTTGAGTTTATTAATTATACTTTTCATGATATTGCAAGAGAGCATAATATCCCTTTTTCAGAGTTTTATGAAAAAGAGATAATAGGAAGAGATGATTATTATTGGGATAGATATCTTGATAATAGATTGTCTGTGCTTTCTAAAAAAAATAATACGGTGCTTGCTTCTCGTCTTGCTATTTGGATTTCTAAGAGTGCTGATTTAAAAATATATCTTTATGCTAAAATGGAAGTTAGAGCTGAAAGAATAATGACTAGAGAGGGGGGCATGTATTCTGATGTTTTAAGCACTACTTTTAGTAGAGATGAAAATGATAAAAAAAGATATTTAGCTATTTACAATATAGATATTGATGATTATTCTTCAGAGACCGATTTGGTGATTGATGTTACAAATATTAATCCAAATGAAGCTTTTGAATTAATTAGAGATGAAATTGATAAAAGAAATTTGAAAAAAATTAGCTAAACTTATTTGATATGTTTATTTTATAAGGAGATTAAATGACTAAAGTGCCTTTAAAAAAAATACAAGATTTTGATGGAAATTTTTATGAACTTGTTGTTGCAACTATAATGCGCACAGAGCAAATCATAGACAATATTTCTTTAGCAGAACATGCTACTTTTGATGATAAAATATTAGGGCAAGCTTTTAATGACGTTTTGACTGGTAAATTTAGCTATTCAATTGAAGGAAGATAGAATAGTTTTTATTTTTGGCCCTACAGCTGTGGGCAAAAGCAATATTTTATTTCATTTTCCAAAAAATAGAGCAGAAATTATTAATGTTGACTCTATTCAGGTGTATAAAGAGTTTAATATAGCCTCTTCAAAGCCAAGTAAAAATTTAATGAAACATATAAAGCACCATTTAGTAGATTTTTTAGATCCCCAAAAGGAGTATACTATTGGAATTTTTTACGAACAGGCTTTAAAAATAGTAAAAGAAATAAGACAGAAAAAAAAAATTCCCATATTTGTAGGAGGTACCGCTTTTTATTTTAAGCATTTAAAGGACGGATTTCCTTTAACACCTTTGGTTACTTCTGAAGTAAGAATTTATGTAAACAATCTTTTAACTCTTAAGGGCAAATCTTATCTTTTAAAAGAGTTGAAAAATGTAGATCCCATTAGATTTAATATGTTAAATAAGAATGATATTTATCGCATTAAAAGATCGCTTGAGGTTTACTATCAAACGGGAATTCCTATTAGCCAATTTCAAAAAAAACAAAATAGCGAGTTTAAAAATATTGTGATTATAGGCCTTAATAGATCTTTTGAAGATTTAAAGACTAGAATATCAACAAGAATTAATGAAATGCTCAATATTGGATTGCTTTCCGAGATTAAGGGTTTATTTAGTAAGGGTTACAATGAAAATACTCCAGCTTTTAAAGGGATAGGCTATAATGAGTTTTTGTTATGGAAAAGTAGACCTTGGTATGATTTAAATGATATAATAAGTTTAATAAACAAAAATTCGTTTTTATATGCAAAAAGGCAAATGACCTTTTTTGCCAAAATTTCTGATGTTTTATGGCTTCATCCAGAGGATGATTTAGATAACATTTTGAATTTAATTTTTAAAGTTGATAAGGAGATTTAGGGAGTGCCTTGCGGAAGAAAAAGAAAATTAAAAAAAATTTCTACCCATAAAAGGAAGAAGAAAAGAAGAAAGAATAGACATAAGAAAAAAAAATAAATAATTTATTACATAGATCGGACTTTTGTCCGGTTATGTAGTGGAACTATTTAGAATGTTCAATTATTATATTGTTGACTATATTTATGTCTTTGCTAAAGATGTATCTTTTAGTTCCCTTGTAATTGACTAGGATCCAATTTCCTTCAATTCCATAGCGTTCTGTTTTTTCTAGTGTTTTTTCAATTTTTACGACTTCATCTTTCCTGAGTAGAACCGCGTAATCATAATCTAATTCGCTATTTTTCTTAGTGCTTTTGCTAAGAAAAGCATAATCTTTTATTATTATGCCCATTTTATTGCTAAAGCCCAGAATGCTACTTTTGGGCAAATTTAATTTTTGAATGAGAGGAATTTTGTTATTGTTATTACAGGCTAATAGAATTAAGGATATTAAATATAATATTTTTGTATTCATAATTTCCTTGATTTTTTATATACTATTTTAGTGTGTTACTATAATAATATAGTATTTTTTAGAATTTTTAAGGATTGTTAATGAAGAAATATCTT
Organism: Borreliella bissettiae DN127; assembly: GCF_000222305.1. Classification (GTDB taxonomy): domain Bacteria; phylum Spirochaetota; class Spirochaetia; order Borreliales; family Borreliaceae; genus Borreliella; species Borreliella carolinensis. Next base: position 865,680 of record NC_015921.1, read on the forward strand.
TTTTTTATTTTATTTCTCATCTCTTCTAATAATTTAATTTTTTCTTATCCACTTTCTTTTGGTGGAGGGGTTTCTTATCAATTTACTAATTATACTGATAAAACAGGCGCCACTAAATTTGCTCCAAATTTTACTAGAGCAGATCATGGGATTAATTTGAATTTATTTTTTGATGCAAATTATGCACTTTTTGAAATGTCTTACAAAGAGGCTTTTGTTGATACTCACAATGGTAGATATTTCTCACTTGGGCTTTATGGAACATATCCGATGGTTTTCAAAGAGCAGGTTAGAATGCTTTTCCCATTGATTGGATTTAAATACGCTTTTGATTTGAGCCCTAATAATTTTAATCTCTTTTTTTTAAGCATGGGGCTTGCTGCTGATCTTTTTATTCCCGATCTTGAGGGTTTATACATTAGGCCTTTGTTTATGCTTTCTATATCTCCATTTTCTAATAATAAAAATTTTTCTGGGTTAACAACTGAAATTATGCTTGGATTTAATATCGGTTGGAGATTTTTCAATTAGGAAGTTTTATTCCTAAATGAAATGGGACAGATCTTTCCTGTCCAAAGATGTTTGCAGTGAAATTTAATTTGTAAGGAGCGTTATTTGATTTTACAACAAGAGTGCTTGAGCCTCCCCCATCTAGATTAATGGCGTTAGTCATGCCATAGCTTAATGCAAAATCAATGGCTTCATTAAGAGAGGCCCCTTTGCTATTATTGACACCCCTTCCTTCTATTGTAGCAAGAAATAAATACTTATTATTTTTATCAGTTCCTATTATTGTTCTTGGGTGCTTTGTTTCTTTGAAATTTTTTTTATACTTTCCGTTTTTAATTAAAACAAAAAATCCACTAAATCCATAATCGCAGTTTTCTATTTCATCTTCTTTGGGATTTAATATGATTTTATTGTGTTTTATTACAATCTCTCCGTAGTTGTTTATTTGTTTTGAAATCATTTTTTTATTATATATATATAGTCCTTTTGGGAAAAACATGTTTTTTTTAACTTCATATGGACTTGTGTTGATTGCAATGTCAACATTGTTGAAAATTAAGAAATGGCTTGTTGTTTGGCCTTTAAAGTAGTAATTGTTTATCTTTTTGTCGTAAATAGGTTTTGATATGGTGAATTTTAGATCTTTATTTTCAATTTTCACTAAAACATAATTACTGTTTATGAAATAATCTCTAATAATTTTGTATTTGGCTTGTTTATTGCTTGATTTGGACAGCATTAGCCCCGAGAAAATGCTTAAAATCAATACCAGTAGTGTTAATATTTTTTTATTCATTTCTTTTTATTTTATAAGAATAAATGCTTTTGGGATAGTTTGTTAGTATGAGGTTTTTAATTTTAGTTGCTAATTTTTCGTTTTTGAATTTTATAAGGCTAAATATTTGATAAATTATTTTGACATCTATATTTTTTTCGTTATTTAATATTTTTTTAATTTCTTCTTCATTAATATTATCTTCATTTATTCTTAATTTTAGCGAAATGATTTCGTTTTTTATTTTTTGATTTTTGATCTTTTTTTGGTTTATTTTTTTTAAAAAATTATTAGCCTCTTTATATTTTTTTATTTTTAGATAGTATTTTGTAATTAGCAGATAATATTGTTCTAAGTCAAAATTTTTAATTTTATTTATTGTTTCTAATTCTTTTGATAGGTTATTAGTTAAATCATAAAGCATATGTAGCTTTATTAAATTTTCTATATTTTCTTTATTATTACTCTTTAATTCAAAAGGAGAAATTACTAAAAATAATAAAACAAAAAAAAATGATAGCCAGTTCATAATTTATTATAAACTTTGTTTTAAGAATAATGAAAATAATTTGAAATTGTGTAAGCATTGAATCTAACTTTGAAGAATGTTTGATTTATTATCTTTTCTATTATAAAAAGGCTTTCAAAGTTTAGTTTTTAAAAAAAGTAATTTAATTTTTTGTAAACTTTATTTATTAATTTCTTTATAAAATGTAGCTTTTGTATGTATTCTTTGTTTTCTATAAGGCTTTTGATGCTTTCCATAGATTCTTCTATTGCCATTATGAAATTTTGTTTGGGTTTTAGTCTAAAATTTCCAGAATAATCTGTTTCCAATGATAAAAAAAGTGCATTTTTTTTAGGGGGAGAGCTTGTAAATTGCATTGTACATTCTAAAAGATTTTTCATTTTTTCAAGTTCATTAATGTTTACACTGTTTGTTTCATATTTTTTTATATAATGCCAATCTTTTCCCATGTTTTTAACTATTTCTATAGTTTCTAAAAATTTTTTGTTGTTAAAAACCGTTATATTTTTATGCATCAATTGTATTTTAATTTTTTTCAAATATTCATTATTTTGATTGTTTGGTTCGTTTTTAAAAATCATTTCTTTTAGCGATTCTAGGTTAATTTTTATTACGTAAATGTTATTTTTGTATTCCGCTTTGAAAATTTTTTTCCCTATTTTGATTTCATTGAGAATTTTTGTCTGCTCGGTATTTGTTATTTGTTTCTTTTTGTCAGATATGTCTTTATTTTTAAACTCTTCATTTATAATATCATCAACCCATTCTTTTTTTAAGACGCCAATGGATCTTGCATACATTTTTGTAGTTTCTATAATTTCCCCTGCAACGAAATATTTCACAGAATCGGTGCTAATAAGTGATCCCGGATGAATTATTACGTTTTGAGCTCTGATGGTTTTATATTTCTTTTTTGAAGTTTTAAAACAAATATAATCCCGCATTCCTTTCATTATTGATTTTAAATAGCCTTCGTTGTCAAAAACACCTTTTTGTATTATTGGTATATTTAATTTGCTAATAATGTTTTCAAGTTGCATTTGTACGTTTGCTATCTCTTCAAGTCCTTGTAGATCTAGATAATTTTCCTTTGTGAAAGCTTCTTTATTTAGAGCTTTTTTAAAATCTTCAAAGATATTAACAAACCCAATTAAATCTCCCATTGGATTTTTATATTTTAAGTGAGCTTGTCTGGCTTCCATCTCTTCATTTTGGGGTAGCAGGAAAATTCCACTTGTGGATAAAAATGATAGACCTATTGTGGTTTGATAGATCGCTTGTGGATAATTTATCATTGCTTCGACTAATGCTCTTGAATGTGCAGGTATTAATGGGAATAGTATCATATATTTCCCAATTTCTGTAAGTTCGTTTTTATTGTTTATAGCATCCAGAGATTTTAATATTTTGCTTGCAGTTTGAATCGAATACGTTGATGGTTTTGAGATAAAGTCAAAGTGGGTAAAATCTCTAATTCCAATATCTGCCATTCGCAGCACTACTTCAGATAGATCTGTTCTATATATTTCTTCTTTTTGATAATCTTCTCTTAATTGATAATCTTCTCTTTTATAAAGTCTGTAGCAAGTTCCTTTTGAAAGTCTTCCTGCTCGACCAGCTCTTTGGGTTGCTGATGATTTTGAAATTGGAACTTCTTGGAGCGAATAGGTATGAGTTTTTGTTTGGAATTTGTTTGTCTTAACTTTTCCACTATCTATTACTATTTTAATATTTTCAACTGTGATTGAAGTTTCTGCTATGTTTGTTGAGACTATTATTTTTCTTTTATTTTTAGGAGTAGGCATAAATATTTGCTCTTGAGCTTCTTTAGGCATTCTGCCGTATAAAGGAAATATTATTAATTTTTTTCTTGAGTTTAATTCTTGTAATTCTTTGATAGTTTCTTTTATTTCTTTCTCTCCAGATAAAAATATAAGAATATCTCCTGCTTTTTTTTCTTTTATTACATTTAAGACAATTTCTTTTATTTTTAATATCATCCCTTTTGATGTGTTTAAAAGAGGAGGATTGTATATTATTTGCACTGGATAAGTGATAGTTTCAATACTAACAACCGGTGCATTATTGAAATATTTTGAAAATATTTTTGTGTTTATCGTAGCAGATGAAACTATGATTTTAAAATCATCCCTTTTTCTTGAAATGTCTTTAATAAGACCCAATATAAAATCAATGTTTAAACTTCTTTCGTGTGCTTCGTCTATTATGATTACGTCATATTCATAAAGTAGTGTATCTTTTTTTAGCTCTTGCAGAAGCACCCCATCAGTCATTAATTTGATTTTGGTTTTTGGGCTTGTGATTTCTTCAAATCTTATCTTATAGCCAACTTCTTCTCCAACATTTACGCCAATATGCCTGGCAATATATTCAGCTATTGATACTGTGGCTATTCTTCTTGGTTGAGTTACTCCAATTTTTCCTAATTTTGCAAAACCTGCTTCATAGATTATTCTTGGCAGTTGGGTGGTTTTTCCACTACCTGTTGGACTTTCTACAATTAAAACATTATGTTTTTTTAGTACTTTAATTAATTCATCTTTGTATTTATAAATTGGGAGTTTTAAATCATTCATATTTATAACAAGCTGAATACATATTTTTCATTTACTTCGTCAAGATTAATGTTATCAGGTAAATCAATCTTCTTTCTTTTAATTTTAGCATAAAATGTGTCGTTTTTTTTGTAAATATATATTTTATTGCCGATTTTGTTTTTAGAAAATGTGATTATTTTAACGATTATGCCCACTTTATTGGCTCTTTCGTTGAGTAGGCTGATGGCTTTGTCTAGTGTTATGTCATATGCTTTTAAATCTTTTTTTAGTGAGCAAGCAATACTTCCGCTTTCAGTTTTAATATAATCCCCAAAAACACCGGTTGCAGCAATGATTTGTTCATTAGTTTGAGGATGTTTGCCGATTGGTTTTGGCAGTGAGAGCAATTTTAAAGCAAGTTCTAATGTTATGTTTTCAGGGTCAATTTTTTTAGTTGATGCTTTTTTTGCTTTTATTATTTTTAATTTTTTAGGTTTTCCTTTTTTTGTATATTCTTGAGGGGCATAGGTGTCTTCTCCAAGTTGGACAATGTTTCCATAAATTGTATTTTTAAAGATTACATTAAGCCCTGTTAAAGGATCAATCCCGAGTATATTAGGTTTTAACTCTTTTTCATTTATTATTTTTTCTATTTCATCTTTTTTGTACAAATTTTCTAATGGAGTTTTTGTGTTAATTGAGTAATTATGCCCTTTGAATATCAAATAAGGTCCATATTTGCCAATGTTTATTGTGTAATTAATGCTGTTATCATTTTTATTTTCTATGTCTTGACTTTCAATAACGGTTCTAAATTCAGAGGAATCAATTTTAGGCTCTAGTTGCATTACTGTATCTTTTAGTCCTTTTTTGCCATTATAAAATTTACTTAAATATTTTATTTTATCCAGTTTTCCTACTGCTATTTTATCTAATTTTTCTTCCATATTAGAGGTGAAATTTAGCTCAATTAGTACTGGAAAATATTTCTCAAGAAGATTTATTACAGCGGCTCCTTTTATAGTTGGCATTAATGTGTTGTTAAGTTTGAAGGCATATTCCCTTTCTAAAAGTGTTGATATAATTGTAGAATAGGTCGAGGGGCGACCTATTCCTTCTTTTTCCATTTTTTGCACAAGAGACGCTTCTGTGTATCTAAATGGAGCCTTTGTTTCGTGTTCGTTTGGTTTCATTTTAACTATTGAAAATGTATCTCCCTTTTTAATTAAGTCAAAATTTATGTTAAGGCATTCATCTTTTTCTTTAGTGTGTTTAAGAAATCCATCAAAAATTATTTTTGTAAAGCTTGATCTGAAAATTAAATTTTTATACTTAAAAGTTAATTTTATATTTTCTTTTATTGCATCTTTCATTCCAGAAATAATGGTTCTATCCCATATTATTTTGTAAATTTCTTTAGCAGTTTTGCTTTCTATTTCTATGGTTTCATTTGGAATAAACATTTCAGAAGGCCTTATTGCCTCATGTGCATTTTGAGCCATTTTTTCTTTTTCATAAATTCTGTCTTTTTCCTCTACATAGTCTTTTCCATATTTATTTTTTATTATTTTTGTTATTTTATCTTTTGCAATTTTAGCAATATTATGAGAGTCTGTTCTCATATAGGTAATGTATCCGTGTTCGTAAAGTTTTTGAGCGTGTTGCATGATTTGTTTTGTTCCAATTTTAAGGTGCTTATTTATTTCTTGTTGAAGTGTAGAGGTAGTAAATGGCTTTGGAGGAGGTATTTTTATTTTTTTAGTTTCAATTGAAATTAATTCAATTTTTTGTCCATTTTTTAATTCTTTTTCAAGCTCTACCATTAAATCTTGGGTTATTATTATTGTTTTGGTGATATTTTTAAGTTTTCCAGTTTCATTTATAAAGTCTTTACCCTCTGCTATATTTTTGCCTTCAATTTCTTCTAATTTTGTTTCAAGCAACAAGTCTTTTTTCTCGTGTTTACATTGAAGCAAAATTGAATAATAATTGGCTTTTTTGAAATTTATTCTAGTTTTTTCTTTTTCTATTAATAATTTTAATCCAACAGATTGTACTCGCCCAGCAGAAAGTCCGTAGGCTACTTTTTTCCAAAGTAGAGGAGAGATTGTATACCCGTATAGTCGGTCTAATATTCTTCTAGCTTCCCCAGCATTAACAAGGTTCATGTCTATATTTCTAGTATTTTTTAGTGATTCGGTTATTGCAGTTTCTGTGATTTCATGAAATATCATCCGTTTATAATTTTTGATTTTTAATACTTCTTTTAAGTGAAATGCTATAGTTTCTCCTTCTCTGTCTTGGTCGGTTGCAAGATATATTTCATTTATTGTTTTTACTAATTTTTTTAGTTTTGATACAATTGGTCTTTTATTGCTAGGAATAATGTAAATTGGATTAAATCCATTGTTATAATCTATAGAAATATTTGCCCATTCGTATTTTTTATATTCTTTGGGGATTTCTTTTGCATTGTTTGGCAGGTCTACTATGTGCCCAATGCATGCTTCTACTAGGAATGATTCATCGAGAAACTTTTTTATTGTCTTGGCTTTTGTTGGCGATTCAACTATTATCAATTTTTTATTTTCCATAAATTCCTTATGTTTATATATTGTATTATAATATATAAATATAATTTAAGAATTAAAAAAAGTGAGAGTATTTTGTGAACAATTATAAAATTCTGCATACTTCGGATTGGCATATTGGAAAAAAAATTGAAAATTTTTCAATACTTAAGGAGCAGAAAAATTTTTTATCTTTTCTTTTAGAATTTATTAAAAAAGAAAAGATTGATCTTTTACTTATTGCTGGGGATGTTTATGATTCCAAAAGGCCTGGATTTGAAGAGCAAAGATTGGTGAATGATTTTTTTTATGAGCTTTCTTTTACTTCTTGTAAATGGTGTGTGGTTATTTCTGGAAATCATGACAAAAAGGATTATTTAAGTATAAATAAAAAACTCCTTTCACGGTTTAATTTTTTTTTAATAACAGAATATGGTTCTGATGAGCAAATAGTTTTATTAAAAGATAATGAAAATCTTAAGTTTATTGTTGTTTGTCTTCCACATATAAATGAAAGGCTTATTTTAGGGCAAAATTTTGATGATATTTTTGAATTAGAAGATCAGCCCTCCAGTAAGCTATTTCTTGAAAATTTAGAAAATGCTTACAGAGAAGAGATATCAAATTTATCTAAATTTTTAGAAAACAAGTATAAAGGAATTCCTAAAATATTAATGGCGCATTCTTTTTTTGGCAGCAGTAAAAAGATTGATACTTTGGGAGGCAGTTATATTGTTCCTTATAATGTTTTTGGAAATAGTTTTTCTTATGTTGCTCTGGGGCATATTCATAAATTCATGAAACTAAGAGATAATATTATATATTCAGGATCTCCCATGCAATATTCATTTAATGAATCTTGCGATAAATACATAAATGTTTTACATTTTGATAACAATAAATTAATCTCGCAAAAAGCATTTTTGGTGCCGATTTTTAATAAATTAATCTTTGTTAAAGGGTCTTTAAATGAAGTTCTTGACTTTTTGGCTAATTTCAAAAAAGAAGAGTCTTTTACTATTTATTTGAAAATTGAACTTAATGAGGCAGTTGATACTAGCGCTGAGGAGACCATTTATGATTTAGCAAGGCTTAGTTTTATGAATTTAGTTTCTATTTCCTATTCTTTACCCTTAAGCCAGGATTTGCAAGACGACTCCAACTTTATTGGAGAACTTGAAGTGCTTGAAATGGATGAAAAGTATTTTTTTGAGAAAAAGTTGAGACGAGATTTTGAAAATGGCGTTATTAGGGATATCAAGTTTAAGGAAGAAGAGCTTATTTCTCTTTTTAATGAAGTTTTAACTAACGGATATTTGGGTGAATATGAGGATAAATAAACTCATATTTAAAAATATTGCTTCTTATAAAGGTGAGCACGAGTTAAATTTTGATACACTTCTTTTAAGACAATCGGGTATTTTTTTAATTTCTGGCAATACTGGAGCAGGCAAAAGCACTATTTTAGATTGCATAACTTTGGCGCTATATGCTCGTGTTTACAGACTTGGAAAAAAAATTGTAGATATTATATCAAAGGGCGAAACTAGCGCTTACGTTAAATTAACTTTTACTATTTCTGGCAAGATTTATGAATCTTTTGTTGAGCTTAATGTAAAAAATATAGAAACCCCTAAGAGCATGTTGCTTAGTTGTTTTTTTGATAACAGTATTATTGAGGGTAGAGCTGATGTTTTAGAGCATATTAAAAGTCTTTGTCGATTAGACTTTAACCAATTTTGTCAAACTGTAATTTTACCGCAAGGCAATTTTCAAGAATTTTTAACGTCAACTCCCAAAGAGAAAACCGCAATAATTGATAATATTTTTAATTTGAAAAAATATGATAATTTGGAATTTTATTTAAAAAGTGACTTCGAGCGTACAAAGTTTAATATAGATAAATTATTGAATTCTGAATCTTATGAAAAATCAATTCTTGATTATGATGAGAGTGAATATAAATCCCTTAAGGATTATTTGGATTTAGTTAATATTGATCGATTAGAAATTGATCTTGAAAATGTTAGGAGAGCTATTTTTTTGTGTAATCAGGCAATAGCGGCTAATGAGAGATATTTGGGCTTGGAAAGTGAAATGTCTTCTCTAGAGGATCAATTATTTTCTCTGATTGAACATCTAAACTCTTTAGAAAGGGATTATTCTGTTCAAAAGAAATTAAAAGAAAATTTGGATTTAGATCGGAAAATTTATTTATGTTCAGATTTTTGGAATTTGAAAAATCTAGTTGCTATGCAAGGTGACTTGTTTAATGATAGCAGATTGCTTGATTTAGAACTTTCAAAAGTAATGAGTAATTTAAAAGAAATTAAAGATTTGGATAGTAATAATTTTAATTTTAGTTATGTTAAGGAACTTTATAACAAAAATTGCAATCTTTTTAATTTAAAACTTGTTGAGAATGATTATCAAAGCTTGCTTTTAAGGAAAAGTAGTCTTGAGGATGAAAAAAAAGAATTATTAAGGGCTCAGAGTAAAAAAAATGATGAGATTAAAAGCATTTCTTCTGAGAAATCTAATTTTGATTTTGATAAATATGTTTACTATGAAGCATTGAAATTGTTTCAAACTTTTAATGATGAGTTGATTTCAAAATATAGAGATAGGTTAGAATTTTTATTAAAAACTATTGAGAAAGAAGGTTTTAATAAAAAAAAGGAAAAAAATATTATTAAGATTGACTTATATAAAGAGTTGTTAAAATATCTTGATGATAAAAATTTTTCTATTGAGAGCGATAAAGAAAAACTAAAATATATTGAGGTTGAATATAAAAATTATCAGCATAAAGATAAATTATCGGTTTGCAGCTTGAAAGAGCTTTATGCTTTAAATTCAAAACTTCATTTGATACAAAATCAACTTGATGAGCTTAAATATCAGATATCTTGCAGACAAGAAGAAATCTCTAAACAAGAGGTTAATGCTTTAGAGTTTAAAAATAATAATGCTGAGATTTTAAGATTGATTGGAAAAAATTTATTTGACAAATACATAAGTTATTTTGATAGAGAAAAAATTTTAACATTTGAAAGTAAATTAGAAAAACTTGAACAATTTAAGGTTAGGGAAAAAGATTTAAAAATTGAGATTTCTTTGAAAAATAAAAATTTTGATCAAAATCTTTTAAAGATTAAGGATTTATTATTGAAACTTAATTTAAATTTAAGCTTTAATGATTATTTTTCTTTGGAAAGGGAATTTAATGTTGTTTTGGCTAAACAGAAAAGTATAGAAAATGAATGGAATATGCTTGTTTTAAATCTTAAAAATTTAGAAGATTTAAAAATTAAAACCGAAACACAAATTAAATTTATAAAGGAATCTATATTGACTTTAAAAGCGAGATTAAATGAAGAGCAAAATAGTTTTATTAATATAATTTCAAATTTAAAAAGTGTGTTTTTTAGTTCATTTTCTTTTGAATCAGAAACTGCTTTGGAGCAAATTAGTAAGAATAGTTTGTATTTCTTGCAAGAATTGAGTTTATCAATTAGCTCTAAGCTTGAATTTTTATCCAGAGATATCGAAAAGTATAAAATCAAGCTTTTAAATTTTCAAGCTCTTCAAAAAAAGATTAATCAGCAAAAAATTAATTTAGACTTACTAAGAGGTGAATTAAATCTTGCTAAAGAAAGGAAAGATAAGCTAGATGTTTTAAGGAAGGTAGTTATTAGATCTTCTGGATTGAAATATTATGTTCAAACTTTTTTAATTAATGATATTTTAAGGCTGGCAAATGAAAAGTATTTAAGGTGGATTTTTCCTGATTTTGAGCTTAAAACCAACAAAGAGAGCAAGGAGTTTGATTTTTTAATTGAAGACAAAAAAGATGTTAATAAAATAAGGACGGTAAAAACTTTGTCTGGCGGTGAGAAATTTCTTGTGTCTTTAGCTTTGTCTTTAGCTTTATCTGATAAAATAAGGGATAGTGAGTTGAAAATAGAAGCCTTTTTTCTAGATGAAGGGTTTGGCAATCTTGATGAAGATACTTTAGCTCAAGTTATGCCTAAGCTTTCTAAGTTCCAAATGATGACCGGACGACAAATTGGTATAATTTCTCATGTTTCTTATTTAAAGGAAATGATTAAAGCACAAATAGTTATAAACAAGATTTCTAAAATTTCTTATATTGCTATGGAAAATTTATGATCATTTATGTACAATTAGGCTCTGAGGATAGATATGAAACGATATTTAGCGATTGATATTGGCGGGACTAGCACTAAATATTCGCTTGCAGATTCAAGTGGTGTTTTTTTTGATAAAAATGAAATAAGCACAGGTGCTACTTCTGATGAACAAGTAAATATTTTAATTAATCTTATTAATTCTTACAAAGAATCAAATGATATAGCAGGAGTTGCAATTTGTATTCCTGGGTTTGTTGATCTTAAGGGAAATGTTCTTAGGGTAAATGCTATTCCCGGATTTGTTAATTATCCTTTAAAAGAGCGATTAGAATCTTTAACTGGAATAAGTACAGAGATTGAAAATGATGCTAATTGTGTAGCCTTGGCAGAAAAATTTAAGGGTAATGCTATTAACTCTAATGATTTTATTGCTATGACTCTTGGCACAGGAATTGGTGCTGGAATTTTTGCAAATGGCAAGCTTTTAAGAGGGAGTTCTTTTATGTCCGGAGAGATTGGATTTATGATTACTAGAGGTATTAGCAATAATATTCCTTTTAATTGTAGATGGGAATCCATTGCTTCTGTTTCGGCTTTAAGGAAAAGAGTTGCTATGCGATTAGGAAAGCCTTTAAAAGAAATTTCAGGAGAATTTGTTTTTGATCTAGCTGAAAATGGAAATATTCATGCCAAAAATGAAGTTGAAAGATTTTTTGAGAATTTGTCATTTGGTATTTTTAATTTAATTTTTATTTTAAATCCTGAAAAAATTTTGATTGGAGGAGGAATAAGCGCAAGGCCTGATTTAATAGATAGAATATATGAAAAATTAGAAAATTTATGGTCTTTAGAAATGGCTTTTGATAATAATAATAATATAAAAAATCTTGTAACACTTGAGCCTACTAAATTTAATAATGAATCTGGTAAAATTGGAGCCTTGTATCATTATTTTACTTGCAAAAGGCAAAATAATTCTTCATTTTAATGGAGCGATAAAAATTTTAGGTTTGAATATTTGAAGCCAGCTTTTCTATAAAGCTTTCAACACTAGATTTTTGAATATTAAATTCTATTTCTACTGTATTTTGGTCTTTTATTGTGGTCTTTATGTGGCTTGATATTGTTAGATTAGTCATGTTTGCCAAGACGGTTGGAATTAGCTTTTTTGATAATATTTTTAGTATTGGTGGGTTATTTGTTTTGATTAGGGATTTAAAAATATATTCGTTTTGATTTAAGCTATTTATAGACAAGGTTCCGCTGCTAAAAGGGATTAAATTTTTGCTGTTTGCCATTTGGTTTGGAAGTAATAATGCTGAATCTTGAATCCAAAAAAACATTTCATTTTTTTCTACTTCTCCAATATATTTTGTTGTTAGTATATTATTGTCTTTCACAGGTTTATCTTTTTGGGTTATTGTAATAGTGGTTCTAGCTTTGTTTGGAATAATGTATATGTTTGAATTTTTAAGTTTCCATTTTGGATTTGTAAGTATATTGCCTATTGATTCTGTATTTCTATTTTTATGAATTCCCCAGAAAATATCTTTTGGGAAATTGCCCATTATTAGTAAAGCAAAATCGTTGTTTTCTTTTTTATAACTAAAGTATAAGTCGCTTACAAGCCCGAGTGCGGATTTGTATTTAGGGCTTAAAGAGTTAAAAATAGACCTGTTTTTAATTAAATTGACATGGGCATATAAGTTTGCGTCAGGCAAAAGCTCCATTAGGTAATTTAGATTTTGTTTTGAGGGGCTGTAAGGTAGGCTGGCGCATCCTACTATGAGGCATGAAATGGTAATTATTTTTGTTAATGTTTTTAGCATTTTTCAATTCCTATTAATGCAAATATGTCATCGGCAAGGTTTATTTTTTTTTCTAGCTTATTTTTGTTTAATATGATATTTAACGCCAATGTTTCAGCTTTAATGTATTTTTCAAATTTATTTAGCATTTCTTTTAAAGCCTCATTATTTTCTATGTATAAATTTATTCTATCGCTAACATCAAAATTTTTTTCTTTTCTTAAATTTTGTATTTGTCTTACAAATTCTCTTGTAAGTCCCTCCAAGTACAACTCTTTAGTGATTAGTGAGTCTATTCCTATTGTAATGGATTCTTCATTGATTACTTTTAAGTTCTCTTTTTCTTCTCTTTCTAATATTATATCATTTAATGATAAATAATGCTTTGCATTAGCTACTTTTATCTCGTAAGATGTTCCATTTATTATTTTTATTATGTCTTCGTTTTTTAGTTTGCTAATCTCAGCAGATACTGCTTTCATATCTTTTCCAAGCTTTTTTCCAAGTTCTTTAAAGTTTGCCTTTGCTTTGTAAGTTATAAGCTCCTCTTCGTTAGTTTTTATTTTCATTTCTTTTGCATTTATTTCATCTAATATTATTTCTTGCATTTCCATTAGCATATTTTGTTCGTTTTGATTTTTTGTGACAATATATATCGTACTAATAGGCATGCGTATTTTTATATTATGCAATGATCTAAGTGATCTTGCCATCGAAGTTATTTTTCTTGCAAGATTTATTTTTTCTTCAATTGTTTTGTTAATGAAATTTTCATTTGATTTTGGATAATCGTTAAGGTGTATTGATTCTTTATCCTCATCGGTTTTTAAATTTTGATAAATCTCTTCTGTTATAAATGGAATAAAGGGTGCAAGTAAAATCATTAAAGTTTTGATTGCATAATATAATGTTTCGTAGGCATCATTTTTGTCTTTATCGTTTTCTGATTTCCAAAATCTTCGCCTTGATCTTCTTATGTACCAATTGTTTAATTTATCTATAAATTCAAGTAAAGATTCTATTGACTTTGTTAGATTGTATTTGTCTATTTCTATATTTAGTGTTTTTTTTAGGCTTTCAAGTTCGCTTATGATCCATTTGTCAAGGATATTGTTTTTAACTAGGTTTAGATTCTTTGGAGGTTTGAATTTATCAATTATTGCATAAGTTGTGAAAAATGAATAAGCGTTCCAAATGGGTATTATTATATTTTTAAGAACATCTCTTACTCCGTTGTCGCTATATTTTAAATCATCAGCTTTAACTACAGGGCTCATTATTAAATAAAGCCTTAAAGCATCAGCTCCAAAGGTGTTTATTACCTCCATTGGGTCTGTATAATTTTTAAAGGATTTTGACATTTTTCTTCCATCGCTTGAAAGCACAAGTCCATTTACAATGACGTTTTTGAATGCTGTGTTTTCAAAAAGAGAAGTTCCCAGTATTGTAAGAGTATAAAACCATCCTCTTGTTTGATCTAGACCTTCTGCAATAAAGTCAGCAGGAAATATATTTTTAAAATTACTTTCGTTTGTGAATGGGTAATGGTTGCTTGCGTAGGGCATTGCTCCAGATTCAAACCAACAATCAAGAACTTCGCTTGTTCTGATAAATGTGCCACCGTCTTTGCTTGGCCAGGTTATTTTATCTATTTGGTCTTTGTGTAAGTCTTCAATTTTTTGACCAGATAGGGTTTCAAGCTCTTTTTTTGATCCAACGCAAATTTTTTTTCCTGTTTTTGAGCATATCCAAATTGGGATTGGATTTCCCCAAAATCTATTCCTGCTTATTGCCCAATCCTTTGCATTTTCTAGCCATTTTCCAAATCTTCCTTTTTTTAAATGAGCTGGCATCCAATTAATTTTTTCATTTACTTCTAAGAGTTTGGTTTTTATTTTTTCTACATTTACAAACCATGAGCTTATTGGTCTGTAAATAATTGGGCAGTTTGTTCTGTAGCAAAATGGATACCTGTGCAGATAATTTTCTCTTTTGAATAAAAAATTTCGTAATTTTAGGTTTTCTATTATTTTTTTATCAGCATCTTTTACAAAAAGTCCTTTAAAATCTTTGACTTGATTTGTAAATTTACATTCAGCATCTAAGGGATCTATTATGTCGACATTTGTGTATTTTTTAAGTATTGTGTAGTCTTCTTCTCCAAAAGGAGCAAGATGGACAATCCCTGTTCCATCGTCAGTTGTAACATAATCGGCCGTGTGTACCTTGAAAGCCCCTTTATCTTTTTGTTCTAAAAAGTAGTTAAAAATAGGTTCATATTCTATGCCTTCAAGTTTATTTCCTTTGAATTTTTCTATAATAGTATATGAATTTTCATCATCATAATAGCTATTAAGCTTTTTTGATCCAAGTATTAAAATCTCTTCTTTTTTTTTGTCAAAAATTTTAGAATATTCTATTTCTTGTCCTACTGCAATTCCAAGGTTTGAAGGCAATGTCCAAGGAGTGGTTGTCCATACTAGTAAGTATTCGTTTTTATCTTTGATTTTAAATTTTATTGTTAATGATGGGTCATTGACTTCTTTGTATTCTCCAAGATTCACTTCGAAATTTGAAAGTGGGGTTGCAAGCTTTGGGGAATAGGGTAGCACATAGTAACTTTCGTAAATTAAACCTTTGTTATAAAGATTTTTAAATACCCACCATACGGATTCCATGAAGCTTATATCCATAGTTTTGTAGCCCTTTTCAAAATCTACCCATCTTCCAAGCCTCGAGATTATATTTTCCCATTCTTTTGTATATCTGAGTACTATTTTTTTACATTCTTTGTTAAAATTTTCAATGCCATAATTTTCTATTTCGTATTTGCCAGAAATTCCCAATTTTTTTTCTACTTCGTATTCAACAGGTAACCCATGAGTATCCCATCCAAAATTTCTTTTAACATATTTGCCTTGCATTGTTTGATATCTTGGAATTATGTCTTTTATTGTGTTTGGAACAAAATGTCCAAAATGAGGAAGTCCTGTTGCAAAAGGCGGTCCGTCATAAAATGTAAATTCCTCACACCCTTCTCTTTGCTTTATTGATTTTTCAAAGATCTTATTGTCATTCCAAAATTTTAATATTTTTTCTTCTATTTTAGGAAAATTTGCCTTGTTTTCTACTTTTTTAAACATATTATAATTCCTCTTTATTCTATTATTATTTTTTCTTTTTCTAAATAAATTGTTATTTTATTTATGTTTTGATTTTCAGCTATTTTGGTGATAATATTTTCTTCTATTTTTTCTTTTATTGCGGCAATTACGCTTCTTGCTCCTGAATTTTTTTTATAGTATTTTGTGGTTATGAATTTGTCAACATCTTTTTTTATTTCTATCTCGATTCCTTTGGAGTAAAATTTTGTCTTAAGGCTGCTTAAGTAGTTTTTGCAAATTTCTTCTACATTGTTCTTTGCAAGAACATTTAGGATAATTTTTTTTTGAATTCTGTCTAAAAAGGACAACTTAAATCTTTTTTCAAGATCTTGTTTTATTTCTTCTTTAAAGTTTCTTGCCTCTAAGCTTTTTTGTTGATTTTTGTTAAATCCAATATTTTTTTCTCCAAGAAGCATTCTAGATCCAATGCTTGTAGTCATTATTATAATTGTGTTTTTAAATAATATTTTGTCTTCTTTGCTATCAATAAGTTCTCCATTTTCAAGCATTTGACTTATTAGGCTTAATATAGAGTTGTGTGCATTTTCAATGTTTTCAAACAATATTAAAGTTTCAAATGAATATTTTAATTTATTTGTCAGAATGCCCCCATCAGAGTAACCTACGTATCCTGGATTTGTGCCAATTAATTTTGAAATAGAGCTTTCTTCTTTATAGTCTGACATATCTAGTCTTAATACTGAGTTTTGATCCTTGATAATTTTTTTAGATATTTCATCAGTTAAAGTAGTTTTTCCACATCCACTTGACCCTATTAACAATATTGAGGTTAAAGGTTTAGAATCGTCATTAAGTCCAAGCTTGACTTTAATGATTTCTTTAATAAGTTCACTTACCGCATGTTTTTGCCCGATCACTTTTTTATTTATTTCGCCTTCTGCTTCTTTTAATTCTAAAATTTCTTCTTTAGTATTATTTGCTGTTTTAATAGATAGTATTTCATTTATTGCCTTTTGTATATCATCTGATGTTATGATATTGTCTTTTGTAAGTTCTTCTTTTTTTATTGCGCCGGCAATGTCTATTATGTCTATTGCTTTATCTGGAAATCTTTTATTTATTAGATATTTGGATGAAAGTTTCACTATATTTAAAAGCGCGCTTTTTTCATAGATCACCCCATGATAGTCTTCAAAATTTTTTGCAATATTTTCGATTATTTTTAGCGTATCTTTTTCATCAGGCTCTCTTACAGTAATTGTTTGGAATCTTCTGGCGAATGCTTTGTCTTTTGAAATATATTTTCGATATTCATTGTAAGTAGTTGCCCCAATGATTTGTATTTCAGCTCTAGAAAGTGATGGTTTTAGTATATTGGATGCATCAAGAGCTCCTTCGGAGTTTCCAGCTCCTATTAGAGTGTGTATTTCATCAATAAATATGATTGTGTTTTTGTTTTTTTCAATATACTTAATTATATTATTTAAACGGTCTTCAAATTCGCCTCTATATTTTGTTCCCGATACCAAGTTTGAAACCTTAAGCATTAAAATTGTTTTGTCTTGTAGTTTGCTACTTATTTTTTTTTGTACTATGCTTGATGCAAGTCCTTCAACTATTGCTGTTTTCCCCACGCCAGGCTCGCCTATTAGCATTGCGCTATTTTTGTTTCTTCTCAAGAGTATGTTTGTAAGAGCTTTAATCTCTCTTTCTCTTCCAATTAAGGGATCTAATTTTTTGACTTTTGCAAGTGCTGTTAAATTTTTGACATACTTTTCAATTTCAAAGTGTTCATTTTCAAGTCGTATTTCTTCATCAAATTCTTTGTAGGTTTCAATTAATCTTATTTTATTTTTTTCCATGTATTCTAATATATTTTGATCTTTAAAGTTGAAGCTAGACTTACTTAGTTTGTGCTTTTTAAGAAGTTTTTTATTTTTTAATATTTGATAAAAAATTTCTTTTGCTCCTATTAGAGGTTTAGATTTAAACTCCTTTTTAGCTTCTTTTATGAGAGTAAAGATTTCTTTATTGATTTTTGGAATAATTATCTCGTTTTTTTCTATTAAAATTTTTTCTAATTTATCTATTTCGCATATAACTTCTTGTTTAATGTTTTTTAGAGTTTTGGTATCTATAAATTTTATTTCAGATTTTTTTGGAGTGATAATTATAGACAGTAATAAGTGCCAAATTGAAACTTCTTTATTTTTATTTTTTCTTGCAATTTCTTTTGAATCTATTTCTACCAAAGTTATTAAATTTTCTGTTATGTTAATATTTTTTTATCTCCATCTTTATTGCATTTATTATACCAAATATTTTATGTTTTTCCTTATACTCTAGTTTTACAGATATGTAAAATTTAATTTTTGGCTCTGTCCCAGAGGGTCTTACAATGATTACAATTTCGTTTTCAAGTATAAATTTTATTGCGTTTATGGGGTGTTTATATTCCTTGATTTCTGAAATTTCATCTTTAAAATTAATCTTTTTAAGAGTTTCATAGTCTAATTTTTCAATTATTTTAATTCCTGCGAATTGTACTTTTTGTTCTTTTCTCAGTTTTAACATTAACTTTTCTCTTTGAATTTCCCCATTGGCCCCTTCAAAGTTTTTTTCTATATTAAATTCTTCATAATATCCAAATTCTTTGTATATCTTTTCAAGATAATTCTTAATTGTTTGCTGTTTGGCTTTTAAGTCAAGCACTAAAGAACAAATCCCTTTTATGGCTGAAAATGCGTCCTTATCTCTAACTTTTTTCCCTATTAGATATCCATGACTTTCTTCACATGCAAAAGCAAATTTTTTATTTGGTTCATTTTTTTCCATTTCATTAATTAAGTTTCCTATCCATTTAAATCCTGTGTAAGTTCTAAAAATTTGAGAACCATATTTTTTTGCAATTTTTTCTAGCATTGGTGTTGTTACAAACGATGATATTACAAATGTATTTTTAGGATTTATTTCTTTTGAGAGTATGTAGTTCATTAAAATACATGATATTTGATTTCCGTTTAAGAATATCCATTCGTTTTGCTCTTTGAACGCAACCCCTATTCTGTCAGCATCTGGATCTGTTGCAAGGGCAATGTCACAGTCTTCTTTTTTTGCAAGCTCTATTACTTTAAGCATTGATTCTTGTTTTTCTGGATTAGGATAATTTATTGTTGGAAATTCAGGGTTTGGCAGTATTTGACTTTTTTCTAAAAAAAGCTGTACTTTACTATTTGCAAAGAGTTTTTTTATTATGGTTCCACCGGTGCCATGTAGTGCTGTGTAGGCTATTTTTAAGTTTGTTTCTTTGCTCTTATTGTCAAAATCAGGGAATTCTTTGTTTATTGTTTTTACATACTCTTCGTCTATCTCGGTGTCAATTTCTTTGATGATCCCTTTTTCAATGCCTTCTTTTATGGTAATTGTATTTATTATGTTTTTTACGTGTTTAATTTCATTGGTTATTAGTGTGTCGTGGGGTGGTATTATTTGGATTCCACCTTTCCAATATGCTTTATAGCCATTATATTCTTTTGAATTATGACTTGCTGTTATCATAACGCCAACATCACAATCAAATTTTCTTATTGTATAAGATAGTTGGGGAGAAGGTCTTAAGCTTTTATATATATATGTTTCAAAATTATTTGAGGCAAAAATTTGAGCAGCATTGTAAGCAAATTCTTTTGAAAAATATCTTGAATCATAGCTTATTGCAACTTTAGGGTTTTTGTTTATTTTAAGTATGTAGTTGCATATTCCTTGGCTTATTTTTTTTACATTATATGTGTTGATGTAGCATGTTCCAGCTCCAATGACTCCTCTTATTCCAGCAGTGCCAAATTCTAGATCTTTATAAAATCTGTTTAGAATTTCTGTTGAATTATTTGTTTTTTCAATTTTTATTGCTTCTTCTTGAAAATATGTATCTTCTTCAAGAAGAATGTAATTTTTTAATTTTTTTTTGGCTTTGATTTTTTGCATTAATTGTTCCTTTTATTTTATTTCATTAAACAAAGATTAATTAAATTATATTGATTTATAATGAATTTATATACTTGATATAGAATTTATTATCATATAATTTATAATAATGTGTATTAAATTTTGGTCGTTAAATTAATGATAGATTTTTTTTTGAAGTCAGAATATCTGCCTGCTGGCGATCAGCCTAAAGCAATAAAAAAGATTGAAAATTCTATTTTGATGGGAAATAAATATCAAACATTAAAAGGTGTTACAGGCAGCGGAAAGACTTTTACAATTGCAAATATAATCAAAGATCTAAACAGGCCTGCTTTAGTTGTAAGCCATAACAAAACATTAGCAGCACAACTTTACAGAGAGTTTAAAGATTTCTTTCCAAACAATGCTGTTGAATACTTTGTTTCTTATTATGATTATTATCAGCCTGAATCTTATGTTCCTTCAAAAGATTTATTTATAGAAAAAGAAGCCACTATTAATACTGAGATAGAAATCAAACGAATAAGGACGGTAACGTCTCTTGCTAAAAGGCGTGATGTCATTGTTGTTGCAACTGTATCTTCAATTTATGCTCTTGGATCTCCAGATTTTTTCAAAAAATCAGCACGAGAATTTTTTGTAGGTCAAAAAATTTCTATTAAAGAAATATCAGATATTTTTGTAGAGCTTTATTATGAGAGAACTTTAATGAATTTAGAAAGAGATAAATTTTCCATTAGGGGAGATATTGTTGAAATTTGGCCTAGCAGTGAGCATGGAGAATTTGCTTATCGAATTTGTTTAGATTTTGATGAAATTGTTGAAATATATAGGATTAGTTCATTTTCTAAGAAAAATTTAGGAGCTACAAATAGTTTTACTCTTTTTGCCAAATCTTATTTTGTAATTCCTTATAAAAACGTATTAGAAGCGATACCTAAAATATCTCATGATTTAAGTCTTCAATGTCAATATTTCAAAGATAATAGTAAGCTTGTAGAAGCCGAAAGACTTAAGCAGAGAGTAGAGTATGATTTGGAGATGCTTAGAGAAACAGGATTTTGTTCAGGCATTGAAAATTATTCTAAATATTTGAGTGGAAGTACAATGGAAAGACCTTATTGTCTTTTTGATTTTTTCCCAAAAGATTACTTATTATTTGTAGATGAATCTCATGTTACATTGCCGCAATTTAGGGGAATGTATAATGGAGATCATTCTAGAAAATTAAATCTTGTTAATTTTGGGTTTAGACTTCCTGCAGCGCTTGAAAATAGACCCCTTAAATATGATGAATTTGATGCATTAATTAATCAGGTTGTGTTTGTATCTGCAACTCCGGGTGTTGAAGAGAATGATAAGAGCAGTGTGGTTGTTGATCAAATAATTCGCCCCACAGGGCTTGTTGATCCTGAAATTATTACTAGGCACTCTGATGGGCAAATGGAAGATCTTTACATTGAGATTCAAAAAAGAGTAGCTCTTAAAGAGCGGGTTTTAATTACTACTTTGACAAAAAAAATGTCTGAGGATTTGACTGAATATTTAGTAAGCCTTGGTGTGAAGGCAAAATATCTTCATTCAGAACTTGACACCCTTGAGAGAGTGGAAGTTATTTCGCTGCTTAGAAAATCTGAAATTGATGTTATTGTTGGCATTAATTTACTTAGAGAGGGCTTAGATATTCCAGAAGTATCTCTTGTTGCAATATTAGATGCTGATAAGGTGGGGTTTTTAAGATCTACTACTTCATTGATACAAACAATTGGTAGGGCTGCTAGAAATTCTAATGGACTTGTAATAATGTATTACGACAAAATAAGTGTAGCTATGCAGGAGGCAATTGAGGAGACTGACAGAAGACGTCAAATTCAGATTGATTATAATAAAAAAAATAATATTACTCCTAAGACAATTATTAAAAAGATTCAAAATATTTTAGAAAAAGAACTCAATAATAAAAATAAAAATGTTGGTTATGATTTTGAAAAAATTATTTCAGGTGAGAGATTGTCTAAAAAAAAGCTTATTGATAAGCTTAAATTTGAGCTAGAAGAAGCTGTTAATGATGAAAGATTTGAAGATGCAATTATTTTAAGAGATAAAATAAAAGAGCTTAGTGGCAAAATTAGTGTGGCTCGTAATAAAAAAAGAGAGGTGTAATTTTTGGAAAAAGGTTTGAAAAAAAAAATTATTGTCAGAGGAGCAAAAGAGCATAATTTAAAAAATATTGATGTAGATATTCCAAAAGATGGTTTAGTTGTAATATCTGGTAAGAGTGGCTCTGGCAAGTCTTCTCTGGCTTTTGATACTATTTTTGCAGAAGGGCAAAGAAGATATATGGAATCCGTTTCAGCTTATGCAAGGCAGTTTTTGGGTGTAATGAAAAAACCCAATGTTGATTATATAGATGGCCTTTCTCCTTCTATAGCTATTGAGCAGAGAACAATAAGTAATAATCCCCGCTCTACTGTTGGAACAATTACTGAGATTTATGATTATTACAGACTAATATTTGCAAAAATAGGTAAAGCATATTGTCCAAATGATGGTAGATTAATAGAAGAGCAATCTTTAGACAAAATAGTTAATACTATTTTAAGTTATTCTGATGGATCTAAGGTTATACTTTTTGCTCCAGTTGTAAGGGGCTCTAAAGGCTCTCATAAAAAGGTTTTAGAAAAAATATTAAATCAAGGTTTTAATAGAGTTAGAATAAATTCTGAAGATTATTTAATAGAAGATGCACTTAATTTAAATTTACATAAAAATAAAAAACATACCATTGAAATTATAGTTGATAGGATTAAGCTTGGTAATAATGTTAGAATTAGACTTGCAGAATCTATTGAGACTTCTCTTGCTGTTTCTAATGGATATTTAAGAGTGGAAATTGATAATGATTTGGAAAAAATAGATAAACTATTTACAGAGCACAATAGTTGTCCTTTGTGTGGATTTTCACTTCCTCTTATAGAGCCCAGACTTTTTTCATTTAATAGTCCATTTGGTGCTTGCAGTGAGTGCTCTGGTCTTGGCGTTACACTTGAGTTTGATTTTGAGAGCATTTGTCCCAATACCAGTCTTTCTTTTAATGACGACGCTTTTCTTACGTTTAAGACAAGTTCGTCTTGGTCTGTTGCTATTTTTAAAGGACTTGCTAAACATTATAATTTTGACTTAAGTACCCCTATAAAAGACATTCCAGACAAAGTTCTTAAACAGATTTTATACGGCTCAAATGAAAAAATAGATTTTGTTTACCAGTCCAAAGAAATGGAAGCAAAGGAGGTAGATGGAGGATTTCATTATTCTAAAACATTTGAAGGACTTTTACCTCTTTTAAAAAGGCGATATCTTGCAACAGAATCAGAGAGTACTAAAATTTTTTACGAAAATTTGATGTCTAAAAAAATATGTAATTCATGCAAAGGGAAACGTTTAAGCGTTGGAGCTTTAACTGTGAAAATCAATGGGAAAGACATTCAAGATCTTACTAATTTGTCTGTATTTGATTCTTATGTATTTTTTGAAAACTTGCAGCTTGATTTGGTAGATGAAAAAATATCTAAAGAAATTTTAAAGGAAATTAAAAGTAGACTTAAATTTTTAATTGATGTTGGTCTTTCTTATTTATATTTAAATAGAATATCAGGCAGCCTATCTGGTGGTGAGGCTCAGCGTATTAGGCTTGCTACTCAAATAGGCTCAGCACTTTCAGGCGTTATTTATGTTCTTGATGAGCCAAGCATTGGTCTTCATCAAAGAGATAATGAAAAATTAATCTCTACTCTTGTTAATCTTAAAAATCTTGGCAATACTGTAATTGTTGTTGAGCATGATGAGCAAACTTTGCGCACCGCAGACTATATTATTGATATGGGTCCTGGTGCTGGAATTCTTGGAGGAGAAATAGTTGCAAAGGGAGCCCTAATTGATATTTTAAATAGCAAGAATAGTTTAACTGGTCAATATCTTAGTGGTAAGTTTAAAATAGATGTTCCAAGCTCTAGAAGAAAGGCAGATAAGGGGGAAATTTTACTTTTAGGTTCTAATAAAAATAATCTTAAAAATATAGATGTAAGTATTCCTTTGGGAGTTTTTACCGTAATAACAGGTGTTTCTGGTAGCGGGAAAAGCACTTTGCTTAACGAAGTGTTATATCCAGCTCTTGATAGTAGATTAAAGCTTAATGAAAGGTATTGTGATGGTTTTAAAGACATTGTTGGATACGAAAAAATCGATAAAATTATTCAAATAAATCAAAAACCAATAGGGAGAACTTCAAGGTCAAACCCAGCAACTTATGTTGGATTTTTTACAGAGATTAGGGAGCTTTTTGCTAAGCTTCCAGATGCAAAGTCAAGAGGTTTTAAGGCCGGTAGATTTTCTTTTAATGTTAAAGGTGGAAGATGTGAGAAATGCCAAGGAGATGGGTATCTTAATATTCAAATGCATTTTTTACCAGATGTTTTTGTTCCTTGTGATTTGTGTAAGGGTAAAAAATTTAATGAAGAAACTTTAGAAGTTAGATACAAAGGGAAAAATATACATGATGTTTTAGAGATGAGTGTGTTTGAAGCAAGTAAATTTTTTGAGAATGTCCCTAAAATTAGTCATTATTTAAAATTTTTAATTGAAGTTGGGCTTGAATACATTAAATTAGGACAATCCGCAACAACTTTATCAGGAGGTGAAGCTCAACGCATTAAGTTAGCTTTTGAGTTAAGCAAAAAGAGCACAGGTAAAACTTTTTATATTATTGATGAACCAACAACCGGATTGCATTTTGATGACATAAAGAAGTTATTAGAGGTTTTGCAGCGGTTAGTTTCCAATGGTAATACAGTTGTGCTAATAGAGCATAATTTAGATGTAATCAAACAGGCAGATTATATAATAGATTTGGGTCCTGATGGTGGTTTGGCAGGGGGAAATATCGTTGTTTCTGGTATTCCTGAAGAGGTTGCAAAATGCGAGAATTCCTATACAGGAATGTTTTTAAAAAATCTTTTATAGTATTTTTAATTCTTTTAATATTTTCTAATGCAATTTTTGCCCAGACTGTAAATGACAAGAATTCTAAAAAAAGAGATAAGCTAACCTTAAGCCAAAAATCTTATTTAAGAGAACTTGAGCTTTCAACCGACGAGGATTTAAAAAAATGGGCCTTACAAGAGGGTCTAAAAGAAACAGATGTTTCAAAAATACGAGAATTGCTTTTAAAAAAGTTTGGAATAGATCCTGAGCTTTTTGTTAAAGGAAAAGGGCTTGCCGGATCTGGTAGATATAAAATAATAATTGAAACTACAGATAATCTTGAAAATTTCACCTATGGGCTTACTAAGGATGAAAGCGTTGTTTTTGAAGGAAGAGTTAATATCTTGGTTGAAGATATTAAAGAGAATAAAAAACACAATATTAAAGGTGACAGGATAGTCCTTAATAGGAACTCTAAAAAACTTTATTCTATTGGAAATGTCGAATATATTCTTGATATGGATACCAATGAAAAGCTTTATTTTTATGGCAATGAATTTTTTGTTGATTTTGATTCTCAAAATTTTCTATTAAAAGATGGTATTCTTCAAAAAAAAATGCAAAAAAATCAAATAGATCATATTCTTTCGTTTGGAGGAAAGGTTTTAAAAAAGATAGACAATGATGTTACCATTTTGGAACAGGCTTTTGCAACAACTAGTAAAATTCCAGAACCGTACTATTCAATTAAAGCTTCTAAAATATGGGTATTGCCCTCAGGAGATTTTGGGTTTTTAAATGCTATATTTTACATGGGAAGAGTTCCAGTATTTTATATTCCCTTTTTTTTCAGACCGGGAGATAGTTTATTTTTTAATCCATCTTTAGGCCTAAATCCACGAAAAGGTTTTTCTGTTTTTAATACCGTTTATCTTTTTGGTAATAAATCCTCAAGTGAAGATTCTTCTTTTTTGGACTTTGATTTCAATTCTGTTTATAATTCAGGTAAAAACCCTTATATAAGAAATGGATATTTAACTTATTTTTTTTCAGAAAATTTGGCGCCCAATCTTAATAAAGATTATGTTAAGTTAATTTTTGACATTTATGCCAATCTAGGATTTTATTCTGGAATTGATTTTAATTTGAGCAATACTTTGGGGCATTTTAAAACTTTGGAAGGAAATTTTGGATTAGGCTTTACTAGGAATGTTTATAGTTATGATGGAGGGTATTATCCTTTTGACAATAGAACTTTAAAACAATCTCTTTTTAGTTTTTCTAATCTTAACAAAGGAGATATATTTGGGCTTGAAGTTCCTTTTAGATATTTACTTAAATTTAAAACAGAATTTCTTTTAAGCGATGCACTTTTTTCGGTTGTTTTAGAGCACTATTCTGATCCATATGTTAATATTGATTTTATAGATAGAATAGAAAGCGCTACATTTTTTTCTCTTTTAAATTTAGATAAAGATTCAGTTAAAGAGCAAACCAGCATTAGCACTTTTGATTGGAATTTATCTTCTTTTTATAAGCGAACATTTAATGATGGCTCAATCTTGGATTATAAATTAAATAATTTAGGCTCAAGTTTTAAATTGTCGGGCTATGAGAATCTTTATGTTAAATCTTCTTTGGAAAAACCAAAAGATATTAATGATCCTACAAGAAAATGGTTTTATCTGGAGAGAATTTATGCCCCATATATTGATTTAAATTTTCAAAAAGATCTTTACAATAATCAATGGACATTTTCAGCTGATACTAAAGAAATGATAATGCACCCAGAAATTAAAAATCTAGAAGATAAAGATAATACTAAAAAGAGTGTGGAAGAGAAAAATGCTAAAAAAACAGCAGAATTAACCAAAGATTTATATATTCCTCCAGAACCAATTACTTTAAAAAATATTGATCAATCCGATTCTTTTTTTATTAGGTTTGGCATTAATCCTTATTTAAGAAATAATGTTTTTTTTAATAATTATGGCATAACAAGTCCAAAGGACTTTAATTATGAAATAAAAAATTATTTATTTGATATAAAAAATAAAACGGATATAAAAATTCATGCTGATTTTTATAATCGTTTAATTACTTTTGAAAATTTATTATATCTTAATACTATTGAGTATAATCCTTTAAATAAAGATTTTAAGGTTGAAGATAAAGATAAAAAAAGTGAGCACTCTGTCATTAACCAAATAAATTTAAACTTGCTTCCTTTTATTAGGTATCCTTTATTCTCTAGAAGTACTTTAAAGTTTGAAAATAAGACTACCTTGTATTCATTTAATAAAAAATATGATTCAGATGCAAAATCTTTGGTTAATAAGAATAGTAGTATTTTTTTATCTGATCCAGAAACTTTTTATCAAAGTTTAACAGCTTCTTTAATTTATGATTATGATTATTTTAGTTCTGAGCTTTCAAGCGAATTAAAAAATAGTTTTGAAGATATTAAGGCTTCTTCTGAGCTTAAACTTTCTTTAGATTTTCCTTATTTGTCACAAGAAGCTGGAATTGGAATTAAATATTATAAAAAATTTAAAGAAGATGCTATGAAAAACTCTGGAATTTCTGCTGTTCAAAATCCCTTGGAGCCTCAAAAACCAGCATCACCTTATAAAAATTTAGAAATGTCTCCCGCTTTGTATTATAAAATTGAGCCGAGATATTTGGATTATTTTAAATTTAGTTTTTTAGCTGCTTATGATCCTTTGATAAATAGAGTTTCCGAGCTTTCTTTTAAGCTTAATGTTTTTGATTTTCAATTTTTGTTTGCCATGAAAGATGACTTTGAATATAATTATGATCCTTTAAAAGGAGATTTTTCCAAAGTTGGAACTACAACCAAACTTGTTCCATATTCTGTAGATTCTAGTTACAAGAAGGATTTGTACGTTTTAACTTTTTTTGATAAGAAGCTTTCTTTTACTTTGGGGGTAGATGTCGGCTGGAAAATAAATTTGCAGAAATTTACAGATAATGAGCTTCGATCTTCATTGACCTTGAAGTTTAAATATACAGAATTTTTAGAAATTTACTTTTCTACTTTTTCTATTAATACTAAGACTTTTAAATACTTTAAAGGATATATGGACCAAATTGGCCTTGAGCCTATCAATGTCTTTGCTGATTTATTAAAATCTTTCAATTTCTTTAATTCTCAAGACAGGAAAGATTCGCTTTTTAAAATTAAAAAATTTTCATCAGGCTTTAAATTCAATTTTTATGATTGGAAATTTGTTGGCGAATATAATTTAGAGCCAGATTTGTTAATAGGATCTGATGAGATTTATTCTCCTATTTGGAGAAATAATTTTACAATTTATATTTCTTGGAATTTTTTTGCTCCTATAAAAGCATCATTTGAGAACAATAAAGATACAAACTATGATCTTATCATTAATAGAAAAACAAAAAAATAATAACGATTTTTATGTATTAGTAATATTAATTTTTATAGTTTTTGTTATTAAAACATTTATTGTTTTTTTTGCTTCAATTCCTATTTTTGCTATGTTGAGTTTGAAAATAGATGGATATTTAATATCTGGGCTTAAGGTATTGCTAGTTTTGTTTTTAGAGTGAATTTTTAGTGGATATGCTTTAAATTTAAATGAAGTTTCAGGGCCAATAAAAAACTCTCTGTATTTATTTTTATACCCTGTTTCATTGTTTATTGTAAGATCTTCTTTTTTTAAGACAATTTTATCGTTGTTAAGACTAGTGTTTTGCCAATTTATTTTTACTATGTCTAAGCTATTGTTTGTAATTTGAATATAAATATATTCATTTGTAGCTTTAATTACATCTATGTTAATGTATTTATAGGGAGACTCTAGAACTTTAAAATCAGTTTCATAATCGTGGTTTATTTTTATTGTCGTACAACAATAAAAATAAACCATTGAAATGAGAAATATTGTTTTTATGTATTTTTTGATAATATTTTTACTTAGTTTTATGAAAACCAAGATCTGCAATATTTTCATTCCCTGGAATAAAAGAAATTTTTCCACCTTTCTCTTCAAATTTTTTCCTTAGTTCAGTTGTTTTTTTGATTAAATTAATAGTAATTTGTGTTAATTTTTTGCTATTATAGATTCCTTTTGACCAATAGTCAATTATTAATTTGCTGTCGCCAAATATGTTTGTTATATTTTCTTTTAATGCTATTTTGAGTGCTGTATATAGGGCAAGCAGTTCTCCAAAATTATTGCTAATCCCTTGAAAATTTTTGACATAATAATTTCCATATTCATTAATTAGGGATTTGTCTAAGATTTTATCCAATATTGAAATTTTTTTTTCGTTTACAACTCTAATTTCTACGCCATTTCTTCTTCCTGTTCCAGAATCAAAATATATTCCAATTGGGTGGTGATGAATTTTGTTGTCAGTATTAAATAGCCAATTTTGAGCTTGTTCTATTGTTTTAAAACTTTTTATTTTATTATTTTTTCCTTTGATGGTAGTTTTGCATTCTTCCCAGGATTTGAAAATAATTTTTTCATTGCTATTAATCAAAATACAGGCATAATATTTGTTCATGGTTTATTAACTTCCTGAGCACCAGATGTTTGTTATATTGCAAGCTCTTCCAAAAATTTTTTCTTTCGATTTTTTTAATTCTACCGCATCTACTATTTCTTTGTTGTAGCCAATGAATTTTTCTTTTAAGGTTGGTTTAATGAGTCTTTTTGGAAGCACGCTTGGAAGTATCCCTGTAATTGTATAAGACATGTAAAAATTGTAAGCGGCTGCATTTATTTCTCCAGGAGTAATTATTCCTGAAATTTCATAATTTCTTGATACATTAAGTCCTGCTATTTTATATATTCTATCAACTACTAAAGAGCAATAAGTTTTGTTGTGAATTTCTTCAAGATTAAATGAATCTGTCCATAAATTAGAGGATATTAATGGAACCATATATCCAAAGTTATTGTCAATGTATCTGTTTCTTCCAAAATTAATAGCTTTTTTAATTGTTCTTGTGTCTGTTATTGGTGAGAATATTTTTAATATTCTTGACTGTACATATGTTGAAAGTTTTTCATATCCTGAGCCTTGAGTAGATGCTGTATCGAATTTGATTTGATTGCTTGTAATTATTGATTTTATATCGAAACTATCATTTCCATTGAATGCAAGTTTTTTAGTAGCTTCGTATTTTTCTTCATCAAATATTCCTACATGTTGCCAAAAATAAAAAAACTCTGTCCAATCTATTTTTGGTTTTATTAGTATTATGTCGCCATTTGACAAAATAGATCTTAAATTTTTAGGAGTTATTTCAATGCCCGTATTTGGGTCTATTATTTTTGGTATTATATCATATTTATTGTTATTGTCAGAGTCAGTAGTTGACCTTTTTCTTCTTCTACTAGGAGGTGATTGCTTTGAATAATACAATTCATTGTGAAGATCTGAAATTTTTTGTTTTTCGATTATTGTTTCTATTTTGCTGTTTTCAATTTTTAAAAAGTTCATAAATTGTTTAAAATATTTTTTATCTTTTATTTTTAATAATTGATTTGCTATTGTGTGCGGTGCAACATATTCTTTTCCATCTATTATTTCTTTTGTTATTGAGTTTATATTTTCTTTGGGGAAGAATGAATTGATATGACTTAATTGTATATATCCTAAATTTTTATCATGAAATGTTTGCTCAATTAAGTTTAAAATTTCTTTTTCTAGATGCATTTGTAGTTCTATTAGTTCTGTTAAATTTTCATTATCTGAATTTGTATGATTAAAATTTATTTTTTTTTCAAAAGCAGTATCAATTTTAATTGTTAGATTTCCATTGACGCTGCTTTGATCTAAAAATTTTATCCATTCTGTTTCATTATTTAGATAATTTCTATAAGCATTTAGATAGTTTTTTATTTCTTCAAGTTTTTGCGGGCTTATTTTGATTTTGGATGCTGTTTGTTTTATTAAAAATGAATTATCATTATTTTTTAAAATTTCTTGGATGCTAGATAATGGTATTCGATATTCTACATTAGAAAGATTTTTTATTAAAGAGCTTTCTAGAGGTGTTTTTTGTGTTAATATGATTTCTGATGCACTTAGATTTTTTGATTTGTTATCTGTAATTAAGGCGCAAGAGAATAATAAAATGTGTATAATTAATATTAATCTATTAATTTTCTTCATGAGTAGTATTTTAGCATAATTTTTTGTCAATGTTTTTGATTTAAAGTTTTATTTTGAGCTGCTTTTTTTATTTTTGCAATTTTTTACATTTATATTAATTTTTTAAATTTTTTAAAAATAGTTGATATTTTTCAATATAAACTATAATATTTTAATATATGGTAATTTTCATAAAGGGGAAATAAATGGAAGAATATTTAAACCCAATAAATATATTTTCGGAAATAGGTCGTTTGAAAAAAGTTTTGCTTCATAGGCCAGGAGAAGAATTGGAAAATTTGACGCCCTTTATTATGAAAAATTTTTTGTTTGATGATATTCCTTATCTTAAAGTTGCAAGACAAGAACATGAAGTTTTTGTAGATACTTTAAAAAATAATTCAGTTGAAATTGAGTATGTTGAGGATCTTGTTAGCGAGGTTCTTGCTTCTTCTGTGGCACTCAAAAATAAATTTATATCTCAATTTATTCTAGAGGCAGAAATAAAAACAGATGACGCAATTAATCTTTTAAAAGATTATTTTTCTAATTTAACCGTTGATAATATGGTTTCTAAAATGATTTCGGGTGTTACAAGAGAAGAGCTTAAAGATTGCGCATTTTCGCTTGATGATTTGGTTAATGGCGCAAGTCTTTTTATTATTGATCCTATGCCTAATGTTTTATTTACTAGGGATCCTTTTGCCAGTATTGGCAATGGAATTACAATAAATAAAATGTTTACCAAGGTTAGACGTAGAGAGACAATATTTGCAGAGTATATTTTTAAATACCATTCCATTTACAAAGAAAATGTTCCAATTTGGTTTAATAGGTGGGAAGAGACTTCTTTGGAAGGTGGAGATGAATTTGTTTTAAACAAAGATCTTTTGGTTATTGGAATTTCTGAAAGAACAGAAGCGGAGTCTGTAGAAAAACTGTCCATTAGTCTTTTTGAAAATAAGGCCTCATTTAATACAATTTTGGCTTTTAAAATTCCAAAAAGTAGAGCTTATATGCACTTAGATACAGTTTTTACTCAAATTGATCATAGTGTTTTTACAAGTTTTACAAGTGATGATATGTATTTCTCAATTTATGTTTTAACTTATAACCCAAGTTCTAATAAAATTAATATTAAAGAAGAAAAAGCTAAGCTAAAAGATGTTTTGAGTTTTTATCTGGGCAGAAAGGTTGACATAATAAAATGTGCGGGTGGAGACTTAATACATGGTGCAAGAGAGCAGTGGAATGATGGTGCTAATGTTTTGGCGATAGCCCCAGGAGAAGTAGTTGCTTATTCTAGAAATCATGTAACCAATAAGTTGCTTGAAGAAAATGGCATTAAAGTTCATAGAATTCCTTCTAGTGAGCTTTCAAGAGGCCGTGGTGGACCAAGGTGTATGTCCATGCCTTTAGTAAGGGAGGATATTTAATACTTAAGTATGAGTTAATGAGTTTTTAAAACTTGATTGTAAAGATTGGTGGGGTTGATGTATAATTTACGAAATAGAAGCTTTTTAAATCTTTTAGATTTTACAAGCAAAGATATTAAATATTTACTTGATTTATCAGTTGATTTAAAAAAGTCAAAATATGCAGGAATTGAAGTGCAGAAACTTAAAGGTAAAAATATAGTTATAATTTTCGAAAAAGATTCAACAAGGACCCGGTGTGCTTTTGAGATTGCAGCGTATGATCAAGGGGCAAATATTACTTATTTAGGACCTAAGGGGAATCAAATAGGCTCAAAAGAGTCTATGATAGATACAGCCAGAGTTTTGGGGCGCATGTATGATGCTATTGGGTTTAGAGGGTTTTCTCAACAGACTGTTGAATGTTTGGCAAATTATTCTAATGTTCCTGTTTACAATGGATTGACAGATATTTCTCACCCAACCCAAATACTAGCCGATTTAATGACAATAAAAGAGTATAAGGGGAGTTTGAAGGGAATTAAAATAGTCTTTTGTGGCGATGGTAGGGGAAATATTGCTAATTCTTTATTGAAAGGCTGTGCTATTATGGGGCTTGATTTTAGAATTTTTGCTCCCAAGGAGCTTTTCCCAGACCCCGATTTGACGCTTAAGGTTAAGGCTTTGGCGCTAGAGAGTGGGGGTAAAATTACAATTACAGATTCTAAAGAAGAGGCTATTAAATGCGCTGATGTTGTGTATACAGACGTGTGGGTATCTATGGGAGAGAGCAATTGGGGAGATAGAATAAATCTTCTAAAGTCTTATCAGGTTAATAAAGAGATAATGAGCATGGCAAAAGATGATGCAATATTTATGCATTGCTTACCTGCTTTTCATGATTTAAACACCACGATTGGTAAGGATATTTTTGATAAATACGGACTTGATGGAATTGAAGTTACAGAAGAAATTTTTAAAAGTAAAAATTCAGTTGTTTTTGATGTGGTTGAAAATAGAGTGCATACCATTAAAGCTATTATGGTGTCAACTTTAGGATAATAGTATTTTTTATATGAAATTAAATTTATGAAATTATTTAGGAGGAATGTTATGATCAAAATGCCAAGTAGTTTTACAATAATATTTTCTTTAATTATATTTGTTACTATTTTAACGTATGTGATTCCCGCTGGCAAGTTTGATAAAGAATTTAAGCAAATGGGTGATGGATCTAAAAGGGAAATAATTGTTGCTGGAACGTATCAATATGTCGATCGTGGCCCTAGGGGATTTTTACATCCTTTTATGACTATTTTAACTGCAATGTCAAAGGGCATGGAACATGCTGCTGAAGTTATTGTTTTTGTTTTAATTGTTGGGGGTGCTTATGGGATTATTATGAAAACCGGAGCAATAGATGCAGGAATTTATTGGTTAATTAAGAAGTTGGGACATAAAGATAAATTGCTTATTCCTTTGTTAATGTTTATTTTTTCAATTGGTGGAACTGTAACCGGAATGAGTGAAGAGACCCTTCCTTTTTATTTTGTTATGATTCCCTTAATAGTAGCTTTGGGTTATGATAACCTTGTTGGAGCGGCTATCATTGCTTTGGGAGCTGGAGTAGGCACTATGGCGTCTACTGTAAATCCATTTGCGACAGGAATTGCATCTGCAATAGCTTCTATTAGCTTACAGGATGGGTTTTATTTTAGAATTGCTCTTTATTGTATATCAGTATTAGCCGCTATAATCTATGTTTGTGTTTATGCATCTAAAATTAAAAAGGATCCCTCAAAATCACTTGTATATTCTCAAAGAAATGAGTATTATCAATATTTTGTTAAAAAAGATGAGCTTTCTGTTGCTGGAGATAATACTCAGAGTGCTCTTGAGTTTACTTTTGCTCATAAATTAGTTTTACTTTTATTTGGATTTATGATATTGATTTTGATATTTAGCATTGTTAATCTTGGTTGGTGGATGCAAGAAATGACAATGTTGTATCTTGGAGTTGCTATTATAGCGGCTTTTATTTGTAAATTGGGTGAATCTGAAATGTGGGATGCGTTTGTGAAGGGTTCTGAAAGTTTGCTAACGGCTGCTCTTGTTATTGGACTTGCTAGAGGTGTTATGATAGTATGCGATGATGGTTTGATTACAGATACTATGTTAAATGCTGCTACTAATTTTTTATACAATCTTCCAAGACCCCTTTTTATCATTTTAAATGAAATTATTCAAATATTTATAGGATTTGTTGTCCCATCTTCATCAGGGCATGCTAGTCTAACTATGCCAATAATGGCCCCGCTTGCTGATTTTTTGTCAATTCCAAGAGCTTCAGTTGTTATTGCTATGCAAACTTCTTCTGGACTTATTAATTTAATAACACCCACCAGCGGAGTTATAATGGCTGTATTGGGGATATCTAGATTAAGTTATGGTACGTGGTTTAAGTTTGTTTTTCCATTATTTGTTATTGAGTTCTTTATTTCTATTTTAGTTATTATAGCTAACATCTATT
>NC_015907.1 GCF_000222305.1 Borreliella bissettiae DN127
TTAAAAATTTTTCTATTGGATAAATTTTATACAAAGAAGGTAATAATGTATAAACAGCAATATTTTATTTCTGGCAGGGTACAAGGAGTTGGTTTTAGATTTTTCACAGAACAAATAGCAAATAACATGAAACTAAAAGGATTTATAAAAAATTTAAATGATGGAAGGGTAGAAATCGTGGTTTTCTTTAATACCAAAGAACAAATGAAAAAATTTGAAAAATCATTAAATGGAAATAAGTATTCAAACATTGAAAACATTGAAAAAATAACTTTGGATGACAATTATCCTTTTCAATTCAATGATTTTAAAATTTATTATTAGAGCTTACTTCTCGTTTAACAAAAACCTTAGATCTTTTATTTTTTGACTTTATATTGCTCACATAAGAATTGTTTTTTTTAGAATAAAACACACTGGCTTTAAAAAAATGTTCAACTTTAAATTTCAGAAACTCTAAAGACTTTCTGTTTCTACAAAAAATATTTAAATTGCCATCAGAAAATTTAATATCAAGACCATAATTACAACCTGTTTTTAAGAATCTACACGAAATAAAACTACCATTTGAACTACTCCTATTAAAAAGAATAAAATATTTTTTACCTCTTTTAGAATCTTTAAAATAAATTTTAAGCCAATCTCCTGCTGGCTTAATTGAAGCCAAATTATCATAAAGATAAGAAATATAAATCATTCTATTGTCGTTGGATTTTAAAATTTTTTTAAAAAAATAATGAGGACCTATTTTCATATCAATTATATAATATATCTTATTAATAAAATATTTCCCAATATTTCGCAAATTATTGGTAATGTCTAAAATTTTAAAAAGCAAAAACTATAGCTTATAATTAAAAATTATTGATAAGTATTCTGTAAGTTTTATATAGTTATAATTGTATCCATATGTGGCTTTAAAAGCTTTGCGAATTTTAACATTCAATCCTCTAACCATTGCCAAAGTTTCTAAATTATCCTTCAACATCAAATCTTTAATTACAATCAATGTTTTAATATAATTATCATCAAATATATGATATTCTTTTATCAAACTTTCTAAACGATCCATTGTAAGAATAGAATAAGTAGCTTTACGTCTAACATATGTATAAATTCTTTGATTAAGTAATGTTAACAAGTTGTTATCTGCTTTATCATCTAAACTATCCAAAACATATCGATTATAATGAAAGGCCGTTGTTATGTCGTTTGGTTCGTGTCCTAAAACTTTTGTTATCCAATAATTCATTTCCATGTTTTTAGGCGCAAACGCAAGATAAGAAAATTTACAATAAATGGCCCTGCAAAAATAAACAGACTCTTCAGGAGCAAAAATATTATTAAAAATTTGACGAAACAATCTATTGTAACTATATGCAAGATTTGAAGAGATTAGTTCTTTGGTAAGATTATCGGTCTGCTCCATATAGCGTATTTCTTTTATAGAATTAATTATTAATTCGGGATCTGCAAAAACTGGAAAAACAACTTCATTAATAATATTATTTTCTCGCTTTTTTGCAATAAATTCCATACGAATATGATTTTTATCTGCAATATAAAATTGAGAAAGCTTCATTACTTCAACAGGACGACGACCTATTGCCATTAAAACTCCATAAAATTTCAATCTAATATCTCGGTTTTGATTCAACAAAAGCTTAATTATTTCAATATAGGTATTTAAATTAATTTTAACAAATATCTGTTCTTTCCTATAACTATTAATTTTTTCAATTTTATATTTATGAGCATAATCATTTAACCATTTTGGAGTTACAAATAAATCTATAAAATATTGAAAATAAGGTTTTTCATTATTCATTTGATTTAAAAGTATTAACTCTTCTATTTTTTCGTGGTCCTTAATTCCTATATTTTTTAATTCTTTTATTTTTTTTGATTTCCAAAAAAATAAAAAAGTATTATCTTTTCTAATCTTTTCAATTACTGAAAGATTAATATATTCTTTAATTATTTTACGAGTTTTTGAAAGATTTAATATTATTGAGCGATTTGTAAATTTATCTTTTCTAAAAAGAATAGCTTTGTGATTTTCTGCAAGAATTTTTATTTTTTCTTTCAATTTTAAATACGAAAGCTCATTATTGAGATATTTGTTATATAGAGTTTCTAATTCTTTTCTAAATATTTCAAAATCATTTTTTATCTTCACTTTTGGAGGCATGTTAATTTAATTATAACAAGTTTAAAATCTTTAGCTAAGTAGAAAATTTCTGATTTCTAAAAATATGCTTATTTTAAAAATAATTACACAATTATACTAGGCTGCATAATAAACCAAAGAAACATTTAATTCACACCGATCAATCTTTTTTTTTAAATTTAAATCACAAAAGAATAAAAAAATTTTAAATAAATTTTTTTATTTTCTAAAAAAGAGCTATTTATAAATAGCTCTCTAATATTTTTATCACAAGTTTTGCAATAGCAATTCCAAAACAATTTCCTATTCTTTCTTTTCCTGCAAAAGCAGAGCCTTATCATATGCTTTAATAAAGGGTAAATACATAAATACTGAAATAATCAATAATAATAAAACTAAAACAAACGATTTAATATCAAGCCCTGTAGAAAAAAAAGCCGCAATAGGAGCAGGAGTTGTCCATGGAACCAGAGTTCTAACTCTTTCAATAATTCCAAAATTAGTAAGAGTATATGCAACAATTATATTAAATATAGGAATAAGCAAAAAAGGAATACCTAATATAGGATTTAAAACTATTGGTGCACCAAACATAATAGGTTCATTAATATTAAAAAGACCAGGGGCAAACGAAAGTCTCCCTATAGCCTTTAGATGTTGAGATTTACTAAGCATCATAGCAATAGCAAGGCCTAAAGTTGCACCAGCACCACCAATATACACAAATGAATCAAGAAATCCCCCAGCTAAAATATGAGGAAGTGGAAGATTGTCAGAAAGAGCCCTAATATTAGAATCAAGATTTGACAAAATTATAGGATTAAGAAGAGCAACAATAACATTAGTACCATGAAGGCCGCAAAACCATAATATATGAACAATAAAAGAAATTGTTAAAGTCCCAACTAAAGTATCGCTAATTTGCAGAACGGGCCTAAACATATTCATAATTATTTCAGGGAAAAGGCTTCCCACAGAACTTTGAATAGCAATATTAACACTTTGAGCTACAATTGAAAGCACAATAACAGGAATTAAGGCCTCAAAAGATTTTAAAACAGCAGGCGGAACAGACTCTGGAAGCTTAATCGCCATATTTCTTTGAACTAAAAATTTATAAACTTCAACAGAAAAAATAGCAGCAATAATAGCAGTAAATACCCCTTGAGCACTAAAATACCTTGCATCAATTACAGGAAACCATGAATTAGGCTGAACTCCCCATTTAGCAGCATCCCCACCGTAAGGTATCCAATCTGATTGCCCAGCTAAAATTAAAAATGTGTAAAGAGATAAAAATCCTCCTGTAATCCCACTAAGTTTATAATGATTAGATAAGTTATAACCAATGCCAAAAACAACAAATATAGACATAATACCCATACTTACATAAAATGGCTGAACAAGATTTCCTTTATATTTAGCCATTAAATCAACATACCACTGCTGGTATAACATTGTTGCAGAATCTGTAAAAGGCAAATTAACCAAAAGTAAAATAAAAGAACCAACTATTAAAAAGGGCATAGAAAAAGTAAAACCATCTCTTAAGGCAATTAAATATCTATTTGAGCCAATTTTACTAGCAATAGGAACTAAAGTAGTTTCAATAAAATCTTGAAAATTCATGAAAACCATCCTCCAATAAAAACTAATTAAAAGTTATAATTAATAACTTATAATATTTATTATAATATAATTTATCCTTCAATAAAAACTAATTAAAAGTTATAATTAACCGCTTATAATATTTGTTATTATATGGTATAATTAATACCAATGATAATAAAATCCTTATAAGATATATTTATAATAAAATTATTTATTTTAAATATATCTTATAATATAATCTTTATAAGATATATTAAATATTATTAATTATTGGTTTATAAATAAAAGGAGAATATTTTATACATGACTAAAAAAACATATAGCATAGAAGAATTAATAGATAAAATAAGCATGCCTGTTGTAGCTTATTCTGGCGAGGCTAAAAGCTTTCTAAGAGAAGCTTTAGAATATGCCAAAAACAAAGAATATGACAAAGCAGAGCTTGCTATACAAGAAAGTAAAAAATCTATTGCAAAGGCTCATGAAGCACACAGGGAAATAATACACCAATCAGCTACTAATCCAAACTCTGTTAAAGCGCCTTTTATTTTAATTCATGCTGAAGATCATTTAATGTCTGCAATTTCAGAGTCAAGCATTTTTGAAGAATTAATTAATGTTTACAAAATAATAAATGAAATAAAAAACTAGGAGGAAATATGAACATACTACTTGTATGTGGAGCTGGAATGTCCACAAGTATGCTGGTACAAAGAATTGAAAAATATGCTAAAGCAAACAATATAAATGCAACAATTGAAGCTATTGCTGAGACACGACTTGGCGAAGTTGTTGACCGCTTTGACGTTGTTTTGCTTGCACCACAGTCAAGATTTAATAAAAAAAGACTTGAAGAAATCACAAAGCCCAAAGGAATTCCAATCGAAACAATTAACACAATCGATTATGGAACAATGAATGGCGGGAAAGTATTACAACTTGCAATTAATGCATTTAACAATAAAAGTTCTGTTTAAGGAAGGCTAAAATGAAAGAAATTGGAATATCTATATATCCTAATGTGAGCCCTAAAAATAAAATTATCGAATATCTTGAGAAAAGTTCTCATTTTGGATTTACCCAAGTATTTACCTCTTTACTCTATATTAACGGAAATGAATTTGACAACTTTAAAGAATTACTTAGCATTGCAATTAAGAACGGAATGAAGCCCATTATCGATGTAAGCCCTGAAATTTTCAAAGAACTGGAAATCGATCTTTCAAATCTTAGAAATTGTCCAAAACTGGATTTTTTTAAAAAGCTTGGTGCTTGGGCAATTAGATTAGACAATACATTTACAGGCATTGAAGAATCATTAATGACTTTTAACGACTCTGACCTTAAGATTCAACTTAATATAAGTAATATAAATAAGCATATTGATACAATAATGTATTTTAAGCCTAATATAAAAAATTTGCTTGGGTGTCATAATTTTTATCCTCACAAATATACAGGACTTTCAAGAAATTTCTTTAAAGAAACAACAAAAATATTTAAACACTATTCGATCCCAACAGCTGCATTTATTAGTTCTAATAATGCAGAAGAATGTGCGCGAGGAAAAGAAAAAGAAGGCGTTCCCACACTAGAATCACACAGATCTAAAGATATAGAAATCCAGACAAAAGATCTTTTCAAAGAAGGAATAGATACAGTTCTTATTTCTAATTGTTTTCCAAGCGAAACAGAACTAAAAAAAGTCTCAAAGGTAAACAGAAATATTTTAGAGCTCAAAGCAGATCTAAATCCAAAAGCAACTTTAGTGGAAAAAGAGATAATACTTGAAAATTTACATTTTAATAGAGGAGATATTAATTCCTATAGAATTAGATCAACTATGCCAAGAGTGTACTACAATAATAAAAAATTCCCTGTGCATTCCCCAAATGAAATTAAAAAAGGAGACATCCTAATAGACTCTTCAGAATATTTAGGTTATGCGGGAGAACTTCAAATAGCACTAAAAGATACCCCAAACAATGGCCTTGTAAACGTAGTTGGGAAAATAGTCAATGACGAAATATATCTGCTTGAAAAAATAGAACCTTGGGAAAAATTCAAAATAATAGAAGATAAATAAATGACCCAATAAAAAGTTAGGTTTATTGTAAAAACCTTTCAATTGCTTTAAGGACATAATAATAAACAGTAATGTAAGACTCTCTTAACCCCAAATTTTTAGAACTATCAAGAAAATATATAAATTCATTGGTAGAAGAATTAAGATCCACAGCATCATTTTTAAGTTCAAAATCCCGATTAATAGCCTTTATATCATCCAAATTAAAAACAATAGTGACAAAATTCTGAATATTGCTATTAATGTTATTTTTAAAAGAATTCTTTTTATCAAAACTATTAATGCCGTTAAATTCGGAATCATTTGAATTTAAATTAGAAATTGTTAATTTAAATTTACGATCAAAAAAAATACCAAAATCATAGGTTAATACGCTTGCTTTTTTAGAACTTAAAGCCAATTTCATTACAATATTATTGCTTAATTTATCTAAAATAAAAAAATATGAATAATAACTAATATCTTTAATAGAATTAAAGTAATTCTTAGTATGAATACCGGTTTTAAATTTACCATTTCCTAACGATTCATATAAACCAAGCTCAATTTTTATTACCTCATCTAAAGGTTTAATAAAAATTGAAGAAATACTAATATTACACGAAAACAAAAAAATAATAACGGGAAAAATAAAATTAAACTTTTTTTTCATCTAAAATTTCTCATTAAATATACTAAAATATATTAATATTAATGAAAAGCTTGCATAAAAAGTATAATAAATTCTTTAATAATTAAAATCAAAAAGAATATAATTATTGCACTAGAATTTAATTTATACGGTTATATAGAATTACTTAAGGAACAAAAAATGAAATACCTTAAAAACATTTCCTTATTTTTGTTAATTTTAGGTTGCAAGTCCATCTCAAATGGTAATTTCAATCTGCACGATACAAATCATAAATTAGGAAAACTAAAATTTCAAGAAGACTCAATAATAATCAGAAATTATGACAATAAAATATCTATTGTGGGAGTATACAACCCTTTAACAGAAAAAGAAAATTTTAAAGTCAATATTTACATTAAAAAAAAAGGATTACAAATAAATCCCGAAAGCATTTTGATAAATGAAGAAAAAATTAATTATTTAAAATATAAAGCAGAGCTTAAAGTAAAATCCAGCTTTAATAAAAGCATTATTAGTATTTCACTAACCAATTCAAGAGATCTATTAACCCACATTTACGATAAAAGCACAGGGAAATACATTAACATTGACTTTAAAGATAATTGGAATGTAGCACATAGCATAAAATTTAATAAGGAGTATATTTTAGCATATATAACAGATTTTGATAAAGAAATTAAAATATCTAAAAATATTTTGCAAAAACGTATTGATAGTAGAAAAATTGAAATTGAAAAAACAGAGCTTAAAACAGAATATAATGAAATAGAGGATTATTACATCTATAGTATGAAAATTCCGAAATTATTTGAAAAATCAAACACCCCCCCAGAAACTTACGAAACATTTATTATAGCAAATTATTACCCCTGTGAAAATTTAAATATTCTGTTTTTAAATTTAAGCTTATACTCTGATCAATTGCGCTTTCTAAACTCCATTTATGATGAGAATGATAGAAAATTAAAAATTGAGCCTCCTGTGAGAGCTTTAAAGAATTCAAAAACAATAAAAGAAACATTAAATATAGTATTAAGTCCACAAAAAATAATAGAGTTAACAAAAAACACTGAAAAAGATATTACTTTAAAATTAAAATCTTACGGAGAAAAGGGCGAATTCACATTTGAAATATATAAACCACTTCTTTTAAAATTCTTAAAAGAAGTAGATCATTGCATAAAAAATTTGCAATCCAGTAGGTATAAATTTTAACTCATTGAATTTTACATATTTGATTATAAATTTACTAATAAAACTTTACTTTTTTAAATAAGTGTATTATCATTAACTTCGGTGCTTAATGCAATAAAAGATCAAACGATAGGAGCTTAAAATGTATCAAATAAAAACTAACAAGATGCCTTTTAATAAAGTAGTAGACCGAAGATTGAAAATATTTTGGGTCATCCAAAAACTAAGCGCCAACTATTTTATATCTAAAAAAAAATATTCTCTAAGCAATGTTGTAGTAATGACAAATTCTATATTGGAAAAAAAAGGATTTAAAAAGGTTACTAAAAGAACAATACAAAATGACATAAAAATTTTTGAAAATTTAGGATTAATTAAAAGTCATTTCAATCCACTTGGAAAAAACAATGGGAGTTTTACTTACTACACCATAAATAAAGCATTTGAAAAATTAGCTAAAAAAATTATCAGTACAGCATATTTTATTGATAAAAAATCAAAGAATGAAAAATTAAAAAATAAGCAAATAAAAAAATTTAAAATAATAGAAGCATCTCAAAAATATAAAATTTCACATCAAATAACTTCACATGTATTAAGTGATGATATAAGTAAAAATTATAAGAATTCTAAATATTTTTTTAGAAGAAAAAATAAAAACATAAAAAAAACTATAAACTTCTTAGAAAAAGAAATCAAAAAAAAATTAAAAGAAATAAATCTAGAAGAAATTAAAGAAATAACAAAAAATAACATAACTTATAAAAACTCATTATGGAACTTAAAAGATTTTATGGAAGAATTACAAGAATACGAAGAAAAAGAAATCATAAAGTTCTTCAAAAGAGTCCTAGAAAAAAAGAAGAAGAAAATATGGTTTATGGCAAAAAAATTCAAAAATACGGACTTTAACAAACTAATAAAAGAATTCAAAATTAAAAATAAAACGAAAAGCGAAAAAAAATTAGAAGACAAAAACCAAATAAATACATCAAATAACATAAAAAATGCTGTTATATTAATGAAAGCCTTAATAAAAAACCAAAAATATGATAAAAAAATAACAAAGTAAAGCAAAAAAAATCTAATGAAAAACAAAGAAACAAAAAAAAAATTTTTCAACAAAATTGAAAAATCAAAAAACAAAATTATTTATCATACTAAGATTTTTAGTATGATAAATAATTTTGAAGCAAGACCCAAAAAAGGAAAATTTTGGATATGTCTAAGAAATGTATTTAACAGTAGGAAATACGAGAGTTTTCATTTATTTTCAATAAAAGAAAATGATAAATTTTTAGGAATTTTT
This sequence comes from Borreliella bissettiae DN127, assembly GCF_000222305.1. Classification (GTDB taxonomy): domain Bacteria; phylum Spirochaetota; class Spirochaetia; order Borreliales; family Borreliaceae; genus Borreliella; species Borreliella carolinensis. The sequence goes on from NC_015907.1 coordinate 9,005, forward strand.
TATGGTTTTATAAATCTTCCAAAACCATTTGTTATAAATTATTCGGAAAAAGGGACAAAAAAAACAATAAGATTAAAAAAAATATTTTATATGGAATTCAAATTCAAAAAAGGAAGTGTTTTTTGTTATTTAAGAAGCTTATATATATTCACCAAAAATGAAAATAAAAATAAAATTTTTTACAAATCTCTTTTAGAAAGAACTCTAAAAATTGAAGAAGAAATACATAAATTTTATAGCAAAAAATACAAAAATAATAAAGGAATATTAAATTGGATACAAAAAAACCAAAAATAATAACAATTGCATCAATAAAAGGGGGGGTGGGAAAAAGTACAACAGCACTAATATTTACAGAAATCCTCTCAAAAAAAAATAACAAAATACTATTAATAGATTTAGATCCACAAGCAAGTAGTACAAGCTTTTATATTAACATCTTAAGGAAAAAAAATCGTATCCCAAAAGATATTAATATATACAAAGTTCTTAAAAAAGAAATAGACATAGAAAATTCAATAATCAAAATAAATAATAATACAGATTTTATAGCAAGTCATATAAACTTAAGCAAGTTTAATGAAGAAAGTATTTCATTAAAAGAAAATTTGCTTAAAATTTTTTTAAGCTTCATCCAGAACAGATACGACTTCATTATAATGGATACTGCACCCACATTGGGAAGTTTGCTCAATAACAGTCTGATAATTACAAATTACTTAATTATACCTTTACCAACAGATCAGTGGGCGATTGAAAGCTTAGATCTAATATCTAATAGATTACATGATCTTTTTAGAAAGGATTTACCAATGTTTTACTTAATAACCAAATTTATTGAAAGACAAAATATCGATAAAGAACTTAAAAAATTTATCGAATGTGAATATAAAGGCAAGTTTTTAGGAAGTGTTCCAAAAAGAGATAATTTGCGTAAAACCATTTTTTACAGAGAGGAATTTAATTCTAACGAGGATTATTATAAAGCTTATGAAAATATACTCGAAAATTTTTTAAGTATACTTTCAAATTAGTTCCATATGGAACTAAAAGTTCCATATGGAACTAATTTGAAAGTATACAATGGAGTAAAAATAAACGATGAAATTAAATAAAAAAATAGAAATTGTTAAAAGGGTTGAATTTAATGGAAACGAATTAAAAAAAACCAGAGAGTTTAGATACTTAGAATTGAAAGAAAAATTAAAAATTTTAATAAAAGAAGAATCTTTCAACAAAATTGAAACAGCCCGAATTTTAAAAGAAATTAATGATAATAAATATTACGTTATAGATAAATATAAAAGTTTTGGGCATTTTATAAAAGATTATAATATGGCAAAAACCACTGTTTATAGATATATTAAATTGGCAATAGGAATAGATAGTGGAAAAATCAATTATGAATTAATTTTAAAAAAGGGGATGCATTATGCTATGCAATTTTTAGAAAATAATGTAATTATAACTACTTCAAAAAGTATATTAAATAGATCACTTAAGTTAAAAATTGAAGATGAAAAAAGCTTCAATTTTTATAAATCAGATACAAACTTTGTAAGTTTTTTACTAAAAGAACTATATTACGATAATCAAAACATACTTATAAATATTAAAAATAAATATGACAGCTTAAAAGATAAAAAATAATATTCTAAATTTATAAAAATAGTATTACATACAAAAAATGTTTCTAAAATACTTTACAAAAAAATAAAATACTATATAATAATCTATATAGATTGAGATGCAATGTCTCGCTCTTGTTGTTTGATTAGAATAATAAGTTGGCTACCTAACGGTAGCCTTTGTCATTTTTGTAAATGATTAAGATAGTAATTATTTACCTTTTATATAAATTCTATGTTGCAACAAAATGCTTATTTTAAACTGGAAATAAACAACCATTAATTATAAAAATTAATTTTTATAATCTTTACTTTCAATTGATTCAACCATTACTAAAAAGTCCAAAATTTTATACTTTTTCAAGCTTAAATCTTCCAACCCAACCTTAATTTTAACTTCATTGTTCTTATAAGAAGCCTCTTCTTCTTTAATCATCTTTTCCAGTAGAGACTTAGACAAAACAAATGAAGAATAATTAATCCAGTTGCCAAAAAAATGGTTATTATCTCTTTTATAGCTTACTTTTCCTTCAATTCTAGTTCCATCTGGTAATAATAAAGGATTATGCTCTGTTATACTATGGTTTCTAAACCTTGTATATAAAACTATTCTGGTTATTCCTGTTTTATAATTAAAAATTCCTTTAAGTTCTGCATTTTTGTTTAAACTTTGGTATATTCTAAATGTTTTTCCAAATTGATCGTGCTCAACGTTTAAGGAAGCGCAAGATATTAATAAAAAAAATACCAACAATTTTAAAAATTTTAATTGGTTTTGATATAATCTCATATCCCTCTCCTTTGATAAAAAAATTATAGGCTAGTGAACATAATAATATATTTTTTATTAGATCATTGCAAACAATTTTTAATAAATTAATTATTATTTCTTTATAGCATTTTTTTAAAGCCTCTTGATTACTACTTTTGTTTAGTATTGCTTTTGCTATAAATGTATAAGAAAGTTTTAAACCTGATAAAGGTGCTTTAAAAGCAAGAAAGTTCTTTATAAGAACTTTTATTGCAACAAAGGAAGTGTTAAATATGAAATTTAATTCTAATTTTTTAAAATTCAATATTAATTTATTTTTTATTTATTTGCTGTAGAATAACTAATTCTGTTTTAGAAGATTTAATATTAAAATCATTATAATATATTCAGATAAAGATTGAAAATCAATATATATATATATATATATATTCTCTTAATAAGAAATGCATTATAAATGTTTTATTTTAGAATAATTTAAGTGTGTTTAATAATGTTAATGTGAAGTTATATTTTATATATAATAATAATGTAGGCAAAATTTAAATTTATAAAAACTTATAAGGATGCTTGTATGAAAATATTGATGAAAAAGTTAAAATTTTTATTAATTTTTAATTTAATTTTATTTATTTCTTGTGTTAATAAAAGTAATGGAAACAAATTGGTTTTTAAGCTAAATATCGGAAGTGAGCCCGCTACTTTAGATAGTCAACTAATAAACGATACAGTTGGATCGGGAATTGTAAGCCAAATGTTTCTTGGTATTTTAGATGGAGATCCCAGGACTGGAGGATACAAGCCTGGACTTGCAAAAAGTTGGGATATTTCTGATAACGGATTAGTTTATACGTTTCATTTAAGAGATAATCTTGTTTGGAGTGATGGAGTCGCTATTACTGCCGAGGGAATAAGAAAATCTTATCTGAGAATTTTAGATAAAGAAACCGGATCGTCTTTTGTTAACATGATTAAGTCTGTTATAAAAAATGCAGAAGAGTATTTTGACGGCAAAGTAAATGAGTCTGATCTTGGAATTAAAGCTCTTGATGAGAAAACTTTGGAAATAACGCTAAAATCCCCAAAACCATATTTTCTTGATATGTTGGTACATCAAACATTTGTTCCTGTCCCAGTGCACGCTATTGAAAAGTATGGACAAAGGTGGACAGATTCTGAGAATATGGTTGTTAGTGGTCCTTTCAAATTAAAATCTAGGGTTTTAAATGAAAGGGTTGTTCTTGAAAAGAACAATAAGTATTATAATGCCAAAGACGTTGTTCTTGACAGTATTATATTTTTTATTGCAGATAATAGCATTACAGCTTATAATATGTATTTAAATGATGAACTAGATGCAATTTTTAACAATGTTCCACCAGATTTGCTTAAGGATCTTAAGCTTAGAGACGATTATTATTCAATGGGGACCAATTCAACCTCTTTTTATTCTTTGAACATAAAAGTAAAACCGCTTGACAATGTTAAAGTTAGAAAGGCGCTTTCTCTTGCTATTGATAGAAAAATTTTAACAGAGAGCGTTCTTAATGATAGTTCTATTCCGACAAGAAGAGCAACTCCAGATTATATTGATTACTCTTATAAAAGCAACCTAAGCGTATTTGATGTTGAAATGGCAAAAAAGCTTTTGGTGGATGCAGGATATCCTAATGGTAAAAATTTTCCTTTATTGAAAGTAAAATATAATACAAATGATCGCCAGAGAAAAATTGCTGAATTTATCCAAAATCAGTGGAAGAAAAATTTAAATATTAATGTCCAGCTTGAGAATGAAGAATGGTCAACATATATAAATAGCAGGGTTAATGGTAATTATGAAATAATAAGGGCAGGGTGGTCTGGAGATTATGCTGACCCTATGACATTCTTAAGCATCTTTAAAACGGAAAACACATCTTTTTCATCTTATGGGTATTCGAATTCTGAATATGATAAACTTTTGATAAAATCAGATAATGAAAGAAATATTCTTGAAAGACAGGAAATTCTAAAAAAAGCAGAAGCAATAATAATTGAAAGAGATTTTCCGGCTATATTTCTTAATATAACTTCTTCTAGTTATCTTTTTAGAAACGACAAGTGGAAAGGTTGGGAGCCAAATATTTCAGAAAGATTTAATTTATCTGAAATAAAACCAATTAAATGATTTATGCTTTATTTGTTCCTAAAAATTAATTTTTAATTGTAAATTATTTAAAGCCAGATCTTTTGATCTGGCTTTAAACAAAAATAAGAAATGAATTCTTAAATCAAGAATTCATTTCTTATTACATTAATTATTTTAGAATTATTACTTACAAATAAAGTAAATGCTAGTATATTAATGCTAGAAAAAATATTGCAAAAACAGAGGGCAGTATTCTTTTCCTATCAATGTTGGTATTTCTTTTAAAGAAAAATGTAATATTTTAATTTTTTAACTATCTTTATTTATGTTAAAAACATCGTGAGGATGGGATTCTTTTAATGCAGAGTGGCTTATTTTTACAAACTTAGAATTTATTTTTAAATCAGATATTGTAGTTGCTCCTAAATAACCCATTCCAGACATTAAACCACCTTTTAATTGAGTCAAAATATCTTTTAATTCCCCAGAATACGGCACCATGCCTTCAATTCCTTCGGGTACTAATTTTTTGGGCTCGTTGTTTTCTAGTTGAAAGTATCTTGATTTAGAGCCTCTTTTCATAGCAGAAATAGAGCCCATTCCAACGTAAGATTTGAATTTTTTCCCATTGTAAATTATTTCTTCCGAAGGAGATTCTTTTGCGCCCGCAAAGAGATTGCCTATCATTGCGCTATCAGCTCCTGCTGCAATGGCTTTAACCACATCTCCTGAAAATCTGATTCCGCCATCTGCTATAATGCAAATATTTGTATTTTTACAAACTTCATAAACATCGCAGATTGCTGTTATTTGGGGAACACCAACCCCCGCAACGATTCTTGTTGTACATATGCTACCCGGACCTATTCCTACTTTTAAGCAGTCTACTCCTGCGCTTATTAAATCTAATGCGGCTTCTTTAGTTACTATGTTGCCAGCAATAAGATCTAAGTTTGGGTACTTATTTTTAATTGTTTTTACAAGTTCTATTATTCTTGTAGAATGCCCGTGGGCAGAGTCTATAACAAGAATATCTACATGTGCTTTTACAAGCTCTTCAACGCGTTCTATGGTATCAATATCAATGGAAACAGCAGCGCCGACTCTTAGTCTGCTATTCAAATCTTTGCATGCATTAGGAAAATCTTCTTTGTGTTCTGCATTTTTGCATATTTCGGATTGTTGTTCGTTTGTATCTCTCTTAGTGTTAATAGTCTTTTGGAATTGATATGTTTTTACTTTTTCTATTTCTTTTTTTTGATCCTCTATTGACATATTTTTATGTATAATTCCTATTCCACCTTCTTTGGCAATGGCTATTGCCATTTGGCTTTCTGTAACAGTATCCATTGCTGAGCTTAAAAAAGGTATGTTTAGGAATATGTTTTTTGTCAATTGTGTTTTTAAGCTAACCTCACTAGGCAATACAGAGGATTTTCTTGGAATCAAAGACACGTCATCAAAAGTCAAAGCTTCCTTTATTATCTTATTTGTCATAAAATTTCCTTTTTATTGTTTTTGTTATTCCCATTCTATAGTTGATGGAGGCTTAGAAGATATGTCATAACAAACTCTATTTATGCCTCTAACTTCATTGATTATTCTTGAAGAAACTTTTTTTAAAAAACTATAAGGAAGTTCAGTCCATTCTGCAGTCATGAAGTCTTGGGTATTTACACATCTAATTACAGCTGTGTATTCGTATGTTCTTTGATCTCCCATTACGCCTACAGATTTGACAGGGAGCAATGCGACAAATGCTTGTCTTATTTGATAATATAAATCATTTATAAAAAGCTCCTCTGTGAGAATATTGTCTGCTTCTTGTAAGATATTTATCTTCTCTTGTGTTACTTCTCCAATTATTCTTATAGCTAGTCCTGGGCCTGGAAATGGGTGTCTATAAAGAGATTCTTTTTTAATGCCTAGATTTATTCCGATTTGAATTATTTCATCTTTAAAAAATTCATTCAAAGGTTCTAAAAGTTTTAAATTCATCTTATCTGGGAGTCCCCCTACGTTGTGATGAGATTTGATTTTTGAAGAAATACTATCTTTTGATTTAGATTCAATTACGTCAGAATAAATTGTTCCTTGAGCTAAATATTCTATATTTTGATCTTCTAAAGTAATTTTTTCAAAAACATCTACAAATTCTTTTCCTATTATTTTTCTCTTTTCTTCAGGATCACTTATATTTTTCAAATGGTTCAAGAATTTTTCAGAAGCATCAATGTATTTTATATTTAAATCATATTGATGTTTTAATTCTAGTATTTTTTTATCTTCATTTTTACGCAACAATCCGGTGTTTACAAAAACGCAGATTAAATTTTCTTTTATTGCTTTTTTTATAAGTAATGCACAGACTAAAGAGTCTGTACCACCAGAAAGTCCCAAAATAACTTTTTTGCTTCCTACTTTGAGTTTAATTTTTTCCACAATGGCTTCTATATTGCCCGCTAATGACCAATTAATTTGAGCTTGGCAAATTTTAAAAACAAAATTTTTAATTATTTGATCGCCAAATTCAGAATGAGTTACTTCTGGATGGAATTGTAGACCGTAAATTTTTTGAGTTTCATTTGATATAGAAGCAATACAATTTTTTGTAAAAGCCAATTGTTTGAAATTATCAGGAATTTTTTCAATACTATCTCCATGGCTCATAATAATTTGGAATTTATTTGGAAGTTCTGAAAATAAAAGAGATTTTTCATCTTTTAAAAAGATTTCAGAGCTTCCATATTCTTGTTTAGAGTCTTTAGATACTAGGCCTCCAAATAATTTAACAATTATTTGCATTCCATAACATATTCCCAAAACAGGTATTTTTAAATTAAAAATTTCCATGTTCAGGGTAGGAGCTTCTTTTGAATAAACAGAAGCAGGCCCCCCACTTAATATTATTCCTGAGATGTTCATATTTTTAATTTCTTTTAAAGTAGTATAGTAAGGCATTACTTTTGTATAAACGCCAATTTCTCTAATTCTTCTTGCAATTAGTTGACTATATTGAGATCCAAAATCTAATACAAGTATTGCCCTAGTATTCATCATATAAGTCCTTAAAATAAATTAAAAGTTTTCTTATTAAATCGCACTTCACCTAATTTTAGCATATTTAGCCTTGCTTATGTCGATTTTAAAATTAAATTAAGATAATTTTTTCAAATTATTCAATAGTTATGATTGAATAATTTTTCAATAAATTGACTTGAAATATTTGAAAAATTATTTTTCAAATATTTTTCAAATAAAAATTGAAAAGTAAAATTGTTGGACTAATAATTCATAAATAAAAAGGAGGCACAAATTAATGAAAAAGAATACATTAAGTGCAATATTGATGACTTTATTTTTATTTATATCTTGTAATAATTCAGGAAAAGATGGGAATTCTGCATCTACTAATCCTGCGGATGAGTCTGCTAAGGGGCCCAATCTTACAGAAATAAGTAAAAAAATTACAGATTCTAATGCAATTGTTCTGGCCGTGAAAGAAGTTGAGACTTTGCTTTTATCTATAGACGAACTTGCTAAAGCTATTGGTAAAAAAATAAATAATAATGGTTTAGATGTTCTGCAAAACTTCAACGCATCATTGTTAGGAGGAGCTCATACAATATCAAAATTAATAACAGAAAAATTAAGTAAATTAAACGGTTCAGAAGAATTAAAAGAAAAAATTGAGGCTGCCAAAAAATGTTCTGATGATTTTACTAAAAAACTACAATCTAGTCATGCAGAGCTTGGTGTTGCTGGTGGTGCTACTACCGATGAAAATGCAAAAAAGGCTATTTTAAAATCAAATGCAGATAAAACCAAGGGTGCTGACGAACTTGGGAAATTATTTGAATCAGTAGAAAGCTTGGCAAAAGCAGCTAAAGAGATGCTAGCTAATTCAGTTAAAGAGCTTACAAGTCCTGTTGTGGCAGAAACTCCAAAAAAACCTTAATTAAGATCAATATTATAAGATTAATTTGTTTTAAAAAAGTAACTGGAAAAATAAAGTCAATATAAGTCAAGAAAGATTTCTTGGCTTATATTTTTCTATTTCCCCAAAAAATTTTTAAAAATTAATTTTAAATACGAATTAAATGATTTTAACTTTAAGTTTTTCTTCTTTAGAAGAAAAATCTATTTCAAAATTCGTTAATAAATTAAATTTAAGTATCCCAAATATAAAAAAATTAAGTAGTAATTTTTGAAGGCTTAAATGGTTTTTTCAGATTTTAAAGGTAATATAAGTATTTTTTTGGCTATGTGATTTGAATGAAGTTTTTATTAATAGGAGGGAAATAATCCTTTGAAAATTTTGGAGATAAAAATCTCTTTCATAATTTATAATTTAGTTTTTTGAAATTGTAAATTTTAAATTTTTTTTATAAATGGCAAATAGTCAATAAATATAAATAAATTTAATAATAAAAATTAGACACAGTATTATCATTACTGGAGAGATTTTATTTCTTTTATTTCCCAATAAATTAAGTATTATGTTTATTAAAACATAAAATATTATTCCAATACTTATACCGGAAGAGATATTGTATGTTAGGGGAATTAAAAAAAATATCAAAAAACTGGGAATATTTTCTCTTATATTAGAGAAATTAATTTTCAATATTTCTCTGCACATTGAAAATCCTACATATATTAGTGCTGCAGCAGTTGCACTAGCAGGAACAGCAATAAATAATGGCGAAAGAAATATTGCAATAAAGAACATTATGCCCGTTACTATTGTTGTAAGCCCGGTTTTGCCACCTTCTTCTATTCCTGTACAACTTTCAATGTATGCGGTTACAGTTGAAACTCCCATTATTGCTCCAAAAGTAGTAGAAATGGCATCAATTAAAAATATTTTTCCAACATTAGGAATTTTTCCGTTTTTGTCCAACATATTACCTTTTGCTGCCACTGCTATTAAAGTGCCCAAAGTATCAAATAAATCGTTAAACAGTAATACCAACACAATTGTAATAAAACTCCAAAAATGTTTGCTTAATATGTAGGAAAAATCCATCTGATTAAATATTGGTCCAATAGATTCGAATCTTAAAATTCCATCTGGAAAACGTATTCCGGCAGCAACTGCGCTTTCTGGACTAAATATAGCATATATCCAGGATATGGCAGTGACTGAGCAAATTGCCCAAAGTATACTTCCTCGTACATTTAATTGTTCAAAAATTACAATAAAAAATAATCCTAAAAATGTAAATAAAACTTTTAAGTCAATAAATGATCCAATTCCCACCAATGTAGCATCATTTTTAATAATAATTCCCCCATTGACAAAGCCAATAAAAGCAATAAAAAGTCCTATTCCAACCGTAATAGAGTATTTTAAATTTACCGGTATGGAATTTGCAATGCTTTCCCTAGCTCTTGATAAAGAGAGCACAATAAAGATTAGCCCTTCGGTAAAAACAGCGGCTAATGCAACTTGCCAAGGAATATTCATTCCAATTACTACAGAAAAGGCAAAAAATGCATTAAGTCCCATACCTGGTGCTAGTGAAATAGGGGTATTGGCGTAAAGCCCCATTAATATACTAGAAAGTGCTGATGTTAAGCAAGTTGCAGTAACTAATGCACCAATTGGCATGCCTGTGCTAGACAATATTGCAGGATTGACAGCTATTATGTATGCCATACTCAAAAAAGTGGTAATACCACCTATAATTTCTTTTTTATAATCGATGGTTTTATTTTTAAATTGAAATAATAATGTTTCTTTGGATTGATTCATTACAGATTACTCCTCAAATTTTATTTTATATCAAAAATTAAATTAGCGCTATTTATCAGATTCTAATCTATTAATAAAACATATTGGTCAATTGAATTTTATGAAAATATTAATAGCCATAAATAAATTTAATAATAAAAATTAAGCACAATATTAGTAATACAGGAGAAATCTTAATCTTTTCTTTGCTAAAAAGATTAAATGATACATTGACTAAAATGTAAAATGCTGCTCCAACAAAAAATCCTGAAGAAATGCTATAAGTTAAAGGAATCAAAAAAAATATTAAAAAACTAGAAATATTTTCTCTAATATTAAAGAAATCAATTTTTATTATTTCTCTACACATTGAAAATCCTACATATATTAGCGCCGCAGCAGTTGCGCTTGCAGGAACAGCAACAAACAAGGGAGCGAAAAAAACTGCAAATAAAAATAATACTCCAGTTACAATTGAAGTAAGGCCTGTTTTTCCACCCTCGGCAATTCCTGTAAAACTTTCAATGTAGGTAGTAACAGTTGAAACCCCCATTATTGCCCCAAAAGTAGTAGCAATGCCATCTACCAGTAATATTTTTTTTGCATTGGGAATTTTTCCATTTTTATCCAACATACCACCTTTTGTTGTAACACTTATTAAAATACCCAAAGTATCAAATAAATCATTGAACAAGAGAATAAAAACTATTGATATAAAAGTCCAAAAATGTTCATTTAAAACATAGGAAAAATCTAATTGATTAAATATTGGCCCAATGGATTCAAATTTTAGAACTCCGATAGGAAGATGTATACCAATAGATTTGGCGCCTTCTAAATTAGATATTGCATATATCCAAGCTATAAGAGTAACTAGACTAATTGCCCAAAGTATACTTCCTCTTACATTTAATTGTTCGAAAATTACAATAAAAAATAATCCTAGGAATGTCAATAAAACTTTTAAGTCAACAAACGAGCCAATTCCAACCAATGTAGCATCATTTTTAATGATAATTCCCCCATTGACAAAACCAATAAAAGCAATAAAAAGTCCTATTCCAACCGAAATAGAATATTTTAGATTTATTGGAATAGAATTTATAATTTGTTCTCTTACTCTTAAAAAGGATAAGAGAATAAAAATTAGTCCTTCAATAAAAACAGCGGCTAATGCAACTTGCCAAGGAATGTTCATCCCAATTACCACAGAAAATGCAAAAAACGCATTCAAACTCATTCCAGAAGCTAATGCTAAAGGCGTATTGGTATAAAGCCCCATTAGTATAGTAGAAAATGCTGCTGTTAAACAGGTTGCAGTAACTAGCGCACCAATTGGCATACCCGTGTTCGATAGTATTGCTGGGTTAACAGCTATAATATATGACATGCTCAAAAAAGTAGTAATGCCTGCAAAAATTTCCTTTTTATAGTTAATATCACTGTTTTTAAATTGAAAAAATAAACCTTTTACATATTTCCCCATAAAACTTTCCTTTTTATTGTTTAAAAATATTTTCAATAATAAATTGGTCTTTTAATTCTTTTTAAAGGTCTATTGCACCTTATTAAGCATATTGTTCTGCAAAAGAATATTTTCACTGTCAGGCAAGTTTGAAAATACAATAGTTTTAATAGTTTTTTCAGAACTATTTGTAATAACAAATTTTCTCGCTTTAATAAGCTTTAAATAAGCTTTTAAAGAAATATCTTTTCCAACGCTAAAAAAGGTTTGAAGATATTTATCATCAATTAGCTTGTGACGATTAAATAGAAATAAAGCAATTATATCATTTTCAACTTTTAAAAATAAGGGTTCTTTGTACCTTAAATTCCAAGTATTAGAAACAGTAAAATAATGTCTTAAAGAAATTTTATTATTCTCTTGAATTAATTTAATATATTTGGAATCTTTTTTTAATTCGGGAATACCATTAAAAGAAATTGTAGAACAAGATAATGTTAAAGGTATTAGATAGAAAAATAATAAATATTTTTTAAAAATTTTTAAGATAATAAATAATATGTGGGGGTTTTTATAAAATTTTGTTTTTAAATGCATATTCTAAAGTATTTTTTGTATTCTTGAAATTAACATCAATAAACCTTGGATCATATTGCAAGGTATCCTTAGTCCAAACCTGAAAAGAATCCTCGTTAAATAAAAAGACCAGCTTTTTGTAAGGAGTTAGAGCTTTCGACATAAGAGTAAAATTATCCTTATCAAGATTAATGTACAAAAACTTAAAATTTCCAATACTAACTACCTTAGAAATGGCAATACTTCCAATATATTTATTGTCTTGAATTAATTTCAAATACCCTTTAGTAAAATTTAAATTTGAATCTAGCATAACATTTAAAAAAACAGTAAATTTATTGCTCGATTTATCTTTTTTAATGTATATTTGACTGTCTGGATAAAAATAAAGAAAATAATCTGCTCTTTCAATTTTTTCAAAATTCTTTTCTAAATCTTCAGCAATATTCAAAATCTTGCAAGAAGAGCAAATAAAAACTATTAAAATCAAAGAAAAACTATATTTCATAATTAACTTATATTATACAATACAGGAAGGAGAGTATTTATATTAAATGCATGAAAACAAATTCAGCTCTTATATTGAAAACTCTAAAGCCTATTCGGATTATATAATATTAAAACATAAAATATTGCTTATTCCTGTTCCTATAATAAAAATTGCTATGGGAGAAGATCTTAAAATTTTCGAAATAGGTTTTCAAGATAAACATAAAGATTTTTCAGGATATATTCAATTAAATGAAAACTCTTTATATATAAATGAAAACATGAGTCTTGAAAATAAAAGATTTACAATAGCAAAACACTTGGGGCATTATTTGATGCATCAAAATCAAATTAAAAATCTATCTAAAAATGAAAATTATTATGGCGATATTCAAGATAGTCAAATGGCAACAGAAGCCAACATATTTGCAGCAAACATACTAATTCCAACAACCACATTAAAATTAAAATTATCTCAATATAAATCTAGAGAGTGCCCTCAAAAAACAATAGCAAAAGAATTTCAAGTAACTGAAAATACAATTTATTTAAAATTAAGCATACTCAATGATCTTAGCAAAATAGACAAAATAAAAAAGAGTAAAAAATTCTTAAAAATTAAAAACACAAAAGAAAAAATAGAAGCCAACATTTACCTCCACAATACAGATAAAATTAAAGAATCAATAGCTCTTGATTTGGAAAAATATGAACTTAAAAAAAAAGAACAAATTAAAAAAATATTTGAGGATCTAGAGTAAAAAGCTTTCTTAAATTAAAAACTTTTTGAGTATATATTCCATCTTTAAATTAGCCAAGACTAAATAATCTTTACTCTTAATAAGAGAATCTAAATGGTTTTTTGCAATTACAATCCAATACTTATTATCCATAAATTTTTTAGCAGTTGGAAAATTTACTTTCAATGAAAAATTTTTCATAATTTTTTGTTTTTCAAGATAAGATAAAACTTCTGCCTTAAAAGATGCACCTTGAGTCGAGCTATAAGCAATAAGTATTCTATATAATTTCTTATTGTAAATAAAAAGGTCTTTAATAAAATTAATATTGTTATTGAAATTAGACTCATCAACGTAAATATACGCGCTATTTTTAGCATCACCCAAACTTTCAAAATCAAACAAATGGTGTAAATGTTCATGGGCTTTTATTTTAAAATTTGAAATCTTCAAATCAGGGTAATTCATCAAAGATGATAAAATAGCTAAATTTATTTTATCTTTTTCTGGTATTTTGACCAAAGATACCGTTGAACAGCCGCAAAACAATATAAAATAAACAGGAATTAAAAACTTCTTCATTTAATGCCTAATTGTATGCTTTTAGCAAAATAAAGTAAAGTAAATAAAAATATATAAATAATTTTGATATAATTTAGAAATAAACTTTAAAAGGATGTAAAATGAGCTACTACGTGCTAAGCAAAATATTTCTATACTTTGGATACCTTGCTATTGGATTTCTATCTTTTACAATTTTCAATAAAAACTTAAGAAATAAAATCAGAGATAAATTAAAAAATTTATATTTTTTATATTATTTAACTTTTTTTATTCTTTTTATTATTAGCTCAAATTTATCTTATTACTTTACCGAAAAGCAGTTATTGGAAGATTTTAATATTTTTGAAAAAGAATTTCTTGAAATACATAAAATAAACGAACAATTTTTTCAAAAATATCTACTAAACTTCCCAGTACCAATAAGAATGGAATTGATGTCAAAATTTAATCCAATATATACGGTGTTTAATGCTAGTTTTGAGAAATATGCTAAAAACATTGGAAAAAGTTCTTACGAAATTCAAACAAATTATAAAAATTATGCCAAAGCAACAAATTCAGAAATTAAAGAAAAACTTGAACAAATAAAAGAAAATATTACTCCTATTTATAATAAATATAAATTACCTATTCTAAATGGAGAAAATACAGAAATAAGTATTGATGTAAATGGAAATATTATTCCTGTTATAAAAAATGCAAGCGGACAAATAACAGAATTACTGTTTTACGATCAAAATTATAATTTAATCCCCTTTAAAAAATTTGAAAGCCATAAAGTTAGATTTGATTTAATTCCAGAAAATAAAAATATACACTTTAAAGAACTAATAAGCGTTTACTATCTTGATGAAAAAAATATTATCACCCCCATAGAATATTATAAAAATAATATAGAGACCAGCCCTTATTACATAGACTTGCAAGAAAATAAAGATAATTTTCTTAAGACAATAAAAATCAAAAAAGAATATGGTTTATACATTGAGAAAAAAAAGCATTTACAAAATTTAACTGAAAATGATAAACTTAATGATTTTAAAGAATTTTTATCAAAAAATAATAATATCTTTTCATTAAATACAATATTTTCTAACGGCAATCCAATATTCACTTATGCCATAAATGTAAAAGCAAAAAGTATTATAAATTATTTAATAACAAAAGAATTTAATATTAATTTAACAAATCAAAGTTCTCAAACAGCTCTTCATAATGCTATAATTCAAAATTATGATTTAAGTTTTATTAAATCACTTATCGAAAAAGGCGCTAATCCAAATATCAGAGATGGTGACAATAAATTACCTATAGACTACTCTGATAAAACTAGTGAAATCTATAAATATTTGATCGGAATTTAGCTTTACAATGATAATTGCTAATTAATTAGCCTTGCAACAACATTCTAAGCTAAATTGATCTGATTTATTCCTAAATTTCATTTAATTTATTTATTTTAAATTAAATGAAAA
This sequence comes from Borreliella bissettiae DN127, assembly GCF_000222305.1. Classification (GTDB taxonomy): domain Bacteria; phylum Spirochaetota; class Spirochaetia; order Borreliales; family Borreliaceae; genus Borreliella; species Borreliella carolinensis. Next base: position 24,576 of record NC_015907.1, read on the forward strand.
CAAAGATTAAAAAACAATACTTTAATAATAAATGACATGAAATTAAATTGAAAATAATCTTTAATGTTTTTTAGAAAAAAATTTTATAAACAGCGCTTTAATATATTATTATTTATTCAACACTTATATTTACAAGATTAAAAAATCTTGTTAAGATATTAAGCGTATTATACAAATTAATTATTTTAATTAATTAATTTGTATTTAATAAAAGGGGAAAACTATGTCAACATCATCAGCATCTATATCTATATTTACAATATTACAAAAAGTGGGAAAAGCTTTCATGCTTCCAATAGCACTTTTACCAGCAGCTGGAATTTTATTGGGAATTGGGGGAGCATTTACTAATGAAACAATGATTCAAGCTTATGGATTAGAAGAGATCCTTGGAAAAGGAACTGTAGCTAGCTCGGTACTTTATCTTATGAAATATACAGGAGAAGTAATCTTTGCAAACCTGCCTTTAATGTTTGCAGCAGCAATTCCAATCGGACTTGCCAAAGTAGAAAAAGGAACAGCTGCTCTAGCAGGAGTAGTTGGATTTTTGGTTATGCATCAAACTATAAATGGAATCTTATACATACAAGGAATCACACCAGAAAGCGCAAGCTTAAAAGCATTATTGGAATTAGGAATGCCCGAAACAGTTGCAACTGCAAAAAGTCAAGAATATACAAATGTACTTGGAATATTCTCTCTTCAAATGAGCGTAATGGGGGGATTGATAGCCGGATTTGTTGCTGTCTTTCTTCATAACAGATTTCACAATATTCAATTGCCTACATTTTTAGCATTTTTTGGAGGCACAAGATTTGTGCCAATTATAACCACAATAATAATGTTTGTAGTAGGAATATTTTTAACATTTACTTGGCCTTTTATCCAAGGCGCAATGACTTCTTTTGGAAGAATTGTAGAACAATCGGGGCTTTTTGGAACATTTGCATATGGAGCAATAAAAAGATCTTTAATTCCGTTTGGACTTCACCATATATTTTATTTGCCATTTTGGCAAACAGCTGTTGGAGGAACAATGGAAATAAATGAAGAACTTATATCAGGAGCACAAAATATATTCTTCAAACAACTTGCAGATCCCAATACTGTACACTTTGAAGTTGCAAAAGGAACAAGATTTTTTAGCGGAGAATTTGTTGTTATGATTTTTGGACTACCTGGGGCTGCGCTTGCTATGTACCACACATCAAAACCCGAAAATAAAAAAAACGTAGCTTCATTACTATTATCTGCCAGCTTTACATCAATGTTAACAGGAATTACAGAGCCTCTTGAATTTGCATTCCTTTTTGCAGCCCCAGCGCTTTATTACTTTATATATGTTCCTCTTTTTGGACTAGCATATCTTTTAACACACCTTTTAAACGTAGGAGTTGGACTAACATTTTCTGGAGGATTTATAGATATGTTCCTATTTGGAATACTTCAGGGAAACAGTAAAACAAATTGGATAGCAATTCCTATATTAGGAATCTTCTACTTTATCGGATTTTACTTTATATTTAAATTTGCAATCATGAAATTCAATCTTAAAACAATCGGAAGAGAAGATGAAGAGATGGAAAAAGACATGATGATAAGCTCAGAAAAAACAAGCTTATCAGAAACCGCTTCAAAAGTATTAGAAGGCCTTGGAGGAAAAGATAATATTACATACATTGATGCATGTGCATCAAGACTAAGAGTTAATCTAAAACAAATAGAATTCATTAAATCAGATACTTATTTCAAAAATCTGGGCGCTAGTGGAATATTAAGAAAAGGAAATAGTGTTCAAATTGTATTTGGAGGGTTGTCCGATAATATAAAAATGGAAATCGACAAGCTTATGTAAATTTTTTTAAAACATATAAAAATAACCAATCCAATAGAAAAAA
>NC_015903.1 GCF_000222305.1 Borreliella bissettiae DN127
ATTTTATTGACAAAAATATTAGTTTTTGCTATCATACATCTAATTTAATAAAGAGAAGTAAAACGGTGTGTGATTTAAAAAAAACAAAATTAATAGATAAAATAAGTTCACTAGAACTATATAAATATTCAATATTTTTTAGAAATTATATAGAAAATGTAGCAGAAGATTGTCTCAAGAACGGGCTTGTTCTTGAGAGCGCTGACCACAATGTTAGCGAGCTTGAACTTGCTAGGTTAAAGGTCCAGCTTAAGAATGCCCTGCTTAATTGTATTATAAGCTACCGTTTTCACGGGATTGGCTATGTTTTAGTAAAAACCAAAGATACCCTAATAGATCTCGAACAACCCGTTAATATAGAATTACCTATTGGTTTTGAATACCTTGATTATGAATATGTAAGAGATTTGGGAGTTGATTTTGATCATATAACCTATAAAGTAAAATCCAACAATAAGAACAATTCTTTAGATGCAGTTAAAATACATAAAAGTCGACTTATTATATATGAAAACTTTGATTATATCTTAAAAAGATATGTTCCGTGTTATACCGAAAGCTTTTTGCTAGATATTTATTTATTTGAAAAGATATACGTTGAAATAGAAAGACGTATTGAAAACCACAATTTTTTGTTTTACAAAGATGAATCTTTAGTACAACTACAAGACGCACTTTCTAGTGCAACAACTTCTTTAAGTGCACTTACTCAGAGCAATAATGATAGGGGAAGTGGCATTTTATCTTCTTTTTTGAGAAAACAAAATACAAACAATCATAATAAAGATGTTTCTAATTTACGAAACCTTAATGATTCATTAGCACATGAGCTATCTAGGCTTAAAAGCAATCTAAATAATGAGGGAATGTTTTATACGGCTACTCCCAGTGCTAGTTTAGAGGTTATTAAATACGATCTTAGTTACTTAAAGGAGGCTTTAGCTTTGATTAAGGCAAAGATTGGTGCTGATACTAAAGAACCCTTAACTAGAAGTTTTAATGAACAGGCTAAAGGACTAGGAAATGATGGTAAAGGTGATAGGAGTAATTATTACGATTTTCTAAAAGGCGTACAAGAACAAGTTGAGAACTCTTGTAACTTAAAGCTTAAGAAGTATTTCGGGCTTGATATGAAGTTTAATTCTCTGATTATGTTAAGTGAAGAACAAAAGGTGGAAAGAGATATAAAGCTAATTGAGCTTTACAGTAAATATAGCCAGCTTATACAGAGTAGTGCATTTAATAATGAGGAGCTAGCGATTTTAAAAGAGAAATTATTCTCATTTTGAGAAAAGGAGTTAAAAAGTGATTGAGAAAGAAGAAAAAGAAAACTTGCAGGCACAAGATAAAGAGGAGCAGCAAAATAAGGCTGATACTAAAGTTATCAGTGCGCAGGAATTTGAAGAGTACCTGCGCTTTAAAGAACAAGCAACCAGTAAATCCAAAGAGACAAGTAGAGATTTAAGTATAAATGAGCGAATAACAAAAGAACTTGCAGAAGTTGAAGAGCGGGAGCGTGTTGAAAAGCAATTGTTACTAGAGGCTGAGCGAATTAATGAAATTGATACACTTGCAAAAGCACATCTTAGCAACCATTTCAATAAGGAAGTGTTACTTGCAAAGGGATACACACTGAAAGACATTATGCAAGCACAACGCAGAGAACTTGTTCGCAAGTTTGTTCCAATTGAGCAAATTAAAGCTATTGCTAAAGTGTCAGATATAAGTCATATCGATGGGGAGATACTAGAACAGCTTGTTTCTTTAGCAAAAGTGAACATTAAATTAAGAAAAAATGCGAGTAGCAATTCTTCTTCTGTTGACGCTATTAAGGGCAATATTGTTGCCAAATCAGAAGAAAGAGCAAGTTTACTTGATTCTAATTTTGTGCCAATTAATTTTACAGAATTTGTACAAGCAATAAGTAATACATACAAGCAAAGACGAATTCAATTTTATGAAAATCTAAAAAGACATAAAAGAACAAGTATTGCTTAAAGGAGTTTTTAATGAGTGATATAACGAAAATCAAACAAGAGTTTGATAAAAAAGTTGCAGAAATTAAAGCATTAATGAAAAATCCCCAACAAGACGCGGGGCTGCTTAGTAATTCTATTGATTTTAGAGACCAAAATCTAATTTTTTCTAATTCTGGTGGAGTGTCTACTAGCAGTAAGGACAAAATAGAAAATTACCCCGTTAAAGGGTATCCGTATAAGCGAGGAGTAAAACTTAGTTTTGGTGATGGAACAACAGAGCTAGAAGTTGAGGCTGGTGGTGGAGATGATTTATATGGAGTGTGCTCCGATATAGATGAATTTAGCGGTATGGCAACTGTTATACCAATTACAAATAACTTTACTGGATATTTAACACTAAAGAAAGATGGACAAAATAGTGTAAATCCAGGAGATAAACTGAACTTTAACCAACATGGAGAACTTGAAAAGGCCACTGGGGGTCAAAAAACCGTCAATGCAATAGCACTATCAAAAGCACATAAATTGACAGAAGATTTATTTATAGTGCTTGCCAGTGTATTTGGGAATAGAGCGATTAAAGGGTAATTAAATTATGGCTTTAAAAGGTAACGAGCAAGTTGAAAATCTTGACGCTGTTGATAACCTGCAGTTAGGTTTAGAGGCACAGGTTTCCGCTGCTCCTAGGGCTAAACGGCAAGCAAGACAAGCTGAGGATGCACAAGCAAAAGACCCATATTTGGAGTCAATTGACGAACTCGATGATATTCTTTTGAAATTCAAGAAATATGTAAAATCTATGAGCTCAATTGAAAATAAGGTTTTTAGCAGTTCAAGTAGCTGTTTTAAATCTAAAAATGAGCGAGTTGATGCATATTCATTTTCATGTTCAAGCTATACAGACAAAATAGAAGAATACCTTTACGATCCAAAAAGCAGTTTTCCATACAAGCGTGGGGTTAAACTTGTTCCAAAAGAGAACTCTATATATGTAGAAGTTGGAGCTGATACTGATATGTATGGGATATGTGTAGATGTATGTGAGTTTAGTTGTACCGCGTATGTATTGCCAATTACTAACAATTTTGAAGGGTACCTTGTTACAAGGAATCCAAGTATAAAAATAGGAGAAATACTAGACATAAATAATAACGGGGTTATTATCAAGGCTGGAGGTGGGCCACCAACCGCAATTAACATATATGCTTTATCTGATTCATTTACAATCAATTTTGTGCCTGAGAATTATATGGCACAAGACCAAGCTAGATATCCTAGGCAAGAGTATTCTATTAATTTGATAAAAGTTGCAATTTTTGGCAATAGAAGCCTTGAGAAAATAGTAATTCCTGATGGCGGTTAAATCTTAAGCGAATAAAAGGAGGTAAATAAATGGGAGATACAACGCAATTAGTAAAAGAGTATCAAGAGAAGAGAAGTAAACTCGAAAAGTTTATGAAAAATCCCCAACATGACGCTAGTTTGCTTAGCAATTCTAATGAATTTAGAGACAAAAACGTACAATTTTTTGCTTCTGGAGGCACTAGAACTAGTAGGTTTGATAAATTAGAAAATCATCCATTTTTGGGGTATCCGTACAAGCGTGGAGTGAAAAGAGTTATTCAAGAGGCGCAAGATAATCAAAATCATTATGAACCACATGTTGAGGCTGGTGGTGGTGAAGACTTGTATGGAATCTGTATTGATATAGATGAATTTAGTAAAACAGCTACTATTGTACCAATTACAAATAATTTTGAGGGCTACTTAGTAGCAAAAGACGCTACGGTTAAAACAAAAGACAAACTTGTTTTTAATAAAGACGGCGCTCTTGAAAAGGTTACTGGAGCACCAAATAAAGCAACTATTAATGCAACAGCATTATCTGATGCAAAGCAAATTAGCAATGAAGTTTATTTAGTAAAAGTAGCTGTATTTGGAAATAAAGCTATGAGTAGAAATTAATAATATTTAGGAGGATTTAATATGGAATTATTTGATGAAAATTATTATGCAAAAGCCGTGGCAAATATCATAGGAGAAGTTAAAGATCCTATTATGTATAAATGGTTTTCGCCGGATCAAATTGAAGATGTTGATCTACAAATGGGATATCAAAAAACCGTAAAATGGGACGCGTTTCTAAATGCTAATCCTACAACAATTGCCAATGAGGTTAATACTATCTCAACTATTGGTTTTAGTTCTGAGGTGGTAAGACTTAATTATTTAAAATTACAGTATAAATTCAGACATTTAAAACAAGCTTCTGAGAAATTTTATACTTCAGACTCATATATTGGGGACATTAATAATAATTTACTTCCTTTTGCACAAGCTTATAAGCTTGCAAGTAGTGAAATTATTAAGCTTATCAATCACTTTGTACTAACAGGTACTGTTTCGATTCAAAAAGATGGGAAAAATCAAAAACGTCTACTTCCGAATATGTATGGACTACTTAATATGCCGGAGCAGATAAAAGAAGAAGTTGCTAGTGGTGATAAAGATAAAATGGATAAAATCTTTGAAAAGATTGAACAGGGACTTTCAAAGTTAGAACTAGGAGACGAATTTTCCACACCTATGATGGTAATAGTTGATCCCGCAACTTCACTTAAACTTGTAAAACCATACGCAGCAGCACAGGGTGTAGCAAGTAGCAGTGAAAAATGGGAAGATGTTTTGATTCAAACTATTAAGGCTATTAATAATAGAGAAGATGTTTATATTGAGACTTCAAACTTGCTAAAACATAAAATACTCATTTATCCACTAAATTCAGAACTTATTAAATTCAAACCTAGTAAGTATATGCTACCTACACCAAATGAACAAGTTGACAAAGACTCAACTGATATTGCTCATTCATACATTGATTTTGTTTTGGGCGGTCTACTTGCTACTAGAAAAACTATTTTGCAAGTTAACATAAAGCAAAGTTAAAAGTATCCGGTAAGTGAAAATGAGTGAACAAGAAAACTTACAAGCACAAGCCGAGGGAGAAGAAGAACTTTTAGTAACAAAACTCCATTCAGAAGTGTTATTGCTATTAGGGATAGACCAATTTGCACTAAGCAAGCAAAATTTTCTACTTCATTTATCCCTACTTCAAGCTATTCTAGTAACACGTGGTATTGATGCTAGTTCACTGACATATGAACAAATATTTTTACTTACTTTCTACCACATGGGTTGTCAATTAAGAAAGCAAGGGGTAGTTCGAGAATTTGAATTTGATAGGATCAAAAAAGAAAAATTCAATGAACTTGAACTTGATTATTATCCTAGCAGTAGTGGGAGCGAAGAAGGTGGTGAGGGGGGCTGTGGATCAAATAAGAATTTTTGTTCACAACTCGATGCATTTTTAGAAAAACTAAAAAGAGAAACTTCAACGCCATCTTGTGTGGGGGTTGTCTAATGAATGGTGTTAGAAAAAGACTTTCAGATATGTCTTTCCGTATGATCAACGTATTTAAGGATCCTAAACCTCTAAAGTTTTATAAAGGCACTGTTGTAAAGCTTGAGAATGACTCCTCTTATCAGCGAGTATTTGATAAAAATAAGTACACTGAATTTGCAGGAGTTATTATTGACATAAGGCCACAAGAACTTGCAATGCTTTATGATTCTGATATGTCTGATATTCAAGGGTATTCTAAACTTTACACATATCAAGACCTTAACTTTGAGCTTAAAGACCGAATATCAATTGCAGATTTAGTTTACTTTGAAATATTTAGTATTGACTCTTCAATCGGATATTTTACTTTGGTTTTAAAGGAATTTATATGGACAAGCTAGAATTTAAAATGGAATTGGAAATTGGGTGGTTTGGTGGTCGTGCAGGAATTGCTAGAATGCATGAAAAAGGGAGCAGCAATTTACCAGCAAGAAAACATTTAACCAAAATTGCTAGTAGTTCTGAGTTTAGAGAATATATCAATAATAGCTATATAAATTCTAAGTTTAATCTTGACCCTAAATCGGGAATGGAGGCTATTGGACAAGCTTTTATAAGGTACTATGAAAATTATCTATTATCAGCACAAGTCACTCCAGCCTTAAAGGCTAATACAATTAAAAGCAAGCATAAAAGAGGGAGTAACACTGCAGCAATTCCACTTGTTGATACAGCCAAAATGTTATCAGAGATTACTTATAAGGTAACACTTGAATGATTTTAACTTTAGATATGGTATTAAATCATTTAACCCAAATATTTAAGGGTTTTAAGGCGTATGCAACTGAAAATAATTTTGAGTGCGATATCATAAATACTTACAATCACCCGTACCTTTCAAAAATCACAGCTGCTAGCTCAAATATAATAGCATTGAAATTTGATGGTACAGAACATCTATTTGATCATAATTCTAGAGCCGGTGCATTTTATGAAAATGCTTTGGAATTTAGTATAAATTTTCAAATATATATTATTGCGATAGTGTTAAACGCTCAAGATTTTGACGCTAATTCACGTATGTTAGTGCTTTATAGTATGCTTAGCAACTTTCTACACAATAGAGCCCATAAGTATACTTTAGAAAGTCAGTCTCAACCCGAATATATTAGAAAAATTAACCTTTACATTTATCCAATATCTAACATGCAAACAGTTGGGCTTATTAATTTAGGCACAAAATATAGCAATCATGCATACAGTGCATCTGTAGCATTCAATGCTAGTGTAAAAGCAATTGAAATTTTAAAGGAGGAATACAAAATTGCCGCAAGATACAATTAGTGTAAGTTTGCTTGATTCTAGGATTCAGACTAGCAGGCCCAATTATTACAATCCACTTTTGGTTTACAAAACAGCTAAAATCAAAGTTAATAAAGATGCTGCCAACTTTATAACATTGAATTTAACCGTTAATAATTATGAAAAACAAATTGAAACTTTGGAAAAAGACAATGGAAATGGACAAGATCAGTTTGGAAAAGAAAAAACACTGTTAAAAACTGCAATGTCAAATTTTTTCAATTCAAGCGAAGAATCATTAAAATCAACCGATCTTTTCATTTATAAGGATAAGCCTGAAGAGCTAAAAAATTATCTTAAAATACATAGGCACACTTTTGTTGTACTTATTAATACAGAGGGAGATGCATCGGATGATGGACTTAAAATTTACAAAGATGACTATAATAAATTCAAAATGCCTTCAACTTTTTTTGTATTCTCAACTAAAGAACAAGAAATAAAAGAACTATTTAAAGATAAAGGTAATACTGAAAAAGAAAGAAATATTGCTATTTACAGCAATAATAAAGACAATTTACACCTTAAATTTATAAGCCAATATTTACATCAAGCAAGCATTTTCCATGCTGTAAATCCTTATGGTATGCCACTGGCTGCTACACCGCTTGTTGACGACACTGTAATTGGAAAGTTACGAACTGCAAAAATTAACTTTTATTCACTTCTTAATGAAACTGGTCTTGATGGTATGCCTGCTTTTAAAGAGGGGGTTGATCTTGCTGGAAGTTCAATAGATGAGCTTTTCACTTATCATTACATAAAAAATGAAGCAATTATTGAGCTTATCAGAATTTGGAACAAAAATAATAGACAAAACAGCAAATTATCTGCACTACAGCTTAGTGGAGCTAGAGACAATGCTTATACTTCAGCAATTGAATGCCTACTTAAACGGTTTATTGATAGAGGGCTTATAATAGAGTACAAAAATTTAAGACTTACTCTTTCTCCTACACCACAACTTAAATTAGAACTTAGTGTGAATATTACTTATAACTTTAGCATTAATGCTGTTGCTTTAGTAATTACTACTCAAGATATTGTTGATTATCAAAATAGTTTAAGCGTATAAGGAGTGTAAAATTATGCAATTTTATGATTTAAGAGAAGTTTTTTTTTCAATTGGTGGCACACAGCTACATAGTGGCAAGCTAGAGCTTACAAGCGAACCTACAACAAGAGCAGTGATTAGTAGTGAGGATAAAGGTATGCCTGTAATAAGCTTAAGAGATCCCAAAACGATAACTTATGTTTTTAACATTGAAGTAACACTAGGTAGTCATGACTATAGATTGTTAACTGAACTTTCTGATGAACAGTTTCACAACATGGACGTGAGAAAAGAGGATAAAATGCTTGATTTAGCATTCAATGATAGAATTGCTACTAAAATTATTTCTAACTATGCAATTTTTACTGAAGAGCCTTCAAGAAGTTATTCTGCAGAAGCTGAAAAAGTATCTTTTGAAATTAGGGCTATTAATTGTCAAAAAACCCACCCAAACAAATCTTAAAAGGAGAGTCTTATTATGATAATGAGATATAAAATGAAAATTTTAACTAAAAATAAAACTTATGAATATCCCCTAAAAGTATTACCGGTCTATGAATGGGATAGTGTACTGGGATTTAATCAAAGCGACGCTATTTTAAAGCTTAATGAGGTTAAATACTTAAGGCAAATCACAAGCTTAATGATAAGTCCAACATTTTTAGACGAATTCTATCTGATTTTGGATCAAAATAGAGAATTTATTTCCTATTATAAGGACTATCTTGTTGCAATAATTTACACTGCACAATTTAATACTTTTCATTTAGACAATGATCTAAAAAAACCCGCTTTAGTATATTTAAGTGAGTATGAAAATAATGTTGGTGATTTTGTTACTTTTGATTATATCAATGAAAATTTTGATTATGAAAAAGTAGCCACTTCGCTTTCATCAATTACATCAAATTCTAATGAACTGGTTGCTAAATGAGCAAAAGAAATAAAGACATTGATAAAGCTATTGCAAGTATTAATGAGACTAGAAAAAAGTATTTTAACTTGCTTGACGAGATAAGAAACGATAAATATTATTTTCCAGTAATTATGAATATTTGCTCATACGATTCGGTTAAAAAATTGCCTTATGACGAGCTTTTAGAGGTCAATAGACTTGCTGAGATTAAATTAGAAAAAGAATTGTATGAGTTAATTTTAAGCAAGTGAGGGCTTAGTGAGCGACAAATTCACCATTAAATTTAAAGGGATTCTTGATCATGCAGCAACAAAAAAGGCTATTGAACAAGATATTTCCAAAATGGAAAAATATCTTAAACCTAAAAAATCTAGTTTGGGGGGGAGTACTAAAGATATTGTAAAAAATAATTTGTCGGACAAGAAAAAAGAACTTAACGGACAATCTAAATTTGAAAGCTTAAGAGAGCGTGTTGAGAAATACAGACTTACACAAACTAAAAAGGCTATCGAACAAGATATTTCCAAAATGGAAAAATATCTTAAACCTAAAAAATCTAGTTTGGGGGGTACTAAAGATATTGTAAAAAATAATTTGTCGGACAAGAAAAAAGAACTTAACGGACAATCTAAATTTGAAAGCTTAAGAGAGCGTGTTGAGAAATACAGACTTACACAAACTAAAAAGGCTATCGAACAAGATATTTCCAAAATGGAAAAATATCTTAAACCTAAAAAATCTAGTTTGGGGAGTACTAAAGATATTGTAAAAAATAATTTGTCGGACAAGAAAAAAGAACTTAACGGACAATCTAAATTTGAAAGCTTAAGAGAGCGTGTTGAGAAATACAGACTTACACAAACTAAAAAGCTTATGAAACAGGGCATGGGGTTTGAGAAAGCTAGAAAAGAGGCTTTTAAAAGATCTTTAATGTCTGATAGAGACAAAAGGTGCCTTGAGTATAAAGAACTTGCAAAGGGATCAAAAGCAAAAAGTAAAATGCTAGCAGCCTCTCAAGGAAAAGGACTTGTTGCCAAAATTGCAATAGGTAGTGCTCTTGGAAATGTCATTGGCAATGCTATAAGTAAAGTCGGCGGTGGGTTTTTTGGATTTATTACAGGATTTATTAAAAAATCAGTTGAAGCAGTTTCTAAAAAAGAAAAAGCTCAAAAACTCAATACCGCATTTTATACAACACAACAACGAAAAATACTTATGGGGGATGAAGAAGAAAATATTAAGGGTATTTTTCACGGCAAGAAAGGATTTGAGCGTGACTTAGAAAAAGAAGAATTTTTGCGTCATTTTACTCTAGTCAAGGGCACTCTAACAGAAATGAATAAGTTAAATGGAACTAATTTAGAAAATACGGGAAATTTTATGGCCGAGCTTGTATCTAGCGGTCAGGCAAGCATGCAAGAGGCTGCAGCGGCTATTGATGATTATCTTAGAGAAAATGGAGACATGCTTTATAAGATTATGGTAGGCAAAAAAGTCGGCTGGAAATATACACAAGCGGCCAAAGATAACTTTCAAAAAACCGTTATACACAAAGATTTTGGATTTAGACTTACTGAATTACAAAAAGTGGCTGCGGATTTCCATTCTTTTAAACTTACTGAATTTGCCGGGGAAAAGGAAAAGATTGATAGCAATATGATCAAACTTGAACAATCCCTTATGGATGTGACCACTACGGGTATGCAGCCAGTGCTTGAAGGCGCTTCAAGACTCATTGACTGGGTCCAGTCAATGATCAATACATATAATAAAGAAGGCTTTACTGGAATTATAAGCAACATAGTTTCAGCCATTATGGATCCTATACTTCAGCCATTTAAAAATTTAATTAATATGTTTGTTAATAACCCGGTTGTGCAAAAAATAGCATATTGGTTGGGAAAACGTTGATTGAGAAAAATTAGATAAAAAGGGAATTCTTATGAAAATTAACAAAAAAATTGCTATCAATAATAATCTTGAAAATAAAAAAATTAAGGAAAAAATCAATGATATTGAAAAGAAAGAAATCAGAGAGATTACTCGAATAATAAGAGATGTAATAACCCAAATATTTGCTCTTTTTGGCGCAGATAACTTTTTGGTGTTATTTCCAAGAATGGATCTAAAAGGGTTTGGATATGTTCCTCAATTGTTTTTTATAAAACCAAAAAACGAACTCATAACACGCACTTACAATACCAGTTGTTCTAAAAGACCGGTTATCAATTATTATGATAGAAAAGCGGAATATGTCAGCTACAATCCAGTAATGACTGGTGAACATATATCATTAAACGGGGGAATACTCACATCCTTATATAAGGATATGCTTTCTCTACTCAAAATGACTGTTTTTGGCAACACTCTACTAAGTTTTGACGCTCATCTTGCAAAAGAACAACTAGCCAATAGAATACAAGCGCAAGTTCCTTTTAGTATCTACAGTCCAACTTTTGGCCTAAAAGAATTAGCTGTAATTACGAGCCTTTCGTTTAAAGACACTCCTTTCATTGATGAGGTTGAAGTTAGCCTATCAATGCAAATAGTGAAAACATTTGCATTGGAAAAATATAAAGGATAAAAAATGTTGCTACTACATTATGATTTTAAAATTGAATTTTACAATGTAGATACATCAAAAAAATCAATTGATGGAACTCCTTTTCCAAAAGAAATTCCTAAAATTATAATCAATACACAAGATGGAATTCATGTTGATATTTCTATATCTAATAGGTTTTCATCAGAATTAAATACTATAAGTTCCAAACAAGCAAAAATTGTACTTTGGAACTTACCCCTAAATTTCACCGACGACATTAAAGAAGGAGATATAGTAAAAATATATTATAAGAAATTTGCTTATGAAAAAAATTTTGATTTCATAATGGCAGGCACTTTAGAACCCCCTATGAGTACTGATTATCCCGGTGGGGATTTTGGTGTGGAACTCGAAGTTCGTCTATTAACTAAAAGCAATTTCTTTAATCGAGAATTAGAGAACAAAAACTTCAAGGGTAAGACAGTACAAGAAGCAATAGAATCTGTATTTCCCAATCGCAATATTATTAATATAGACAAAGAAGATCGTCTTAAAATCATTGACAAAAATTTTTATGCCCCAACACCAAAAGAGTTTATTGAAAAAATAAAAGAAGGAAACTACGTTAATAACATAATAATTGATGTTGGCTATCACAATTTGGAAATTGAATGCAATTTTATATTTACTAATTACAAACAAAAGGGTAAAAATATTCAATACGAGGCATTAGAAGATTATGGCCTTGAATTTATACCACAACAAGAAATTGATATCGATCCTGAATTCAAGATAAGGCGTATATATTGGAACGCTCAAATATTTTTCACACATAAGCTAAGAGTTGGTGATAAAGTTTCTTTTAGGGATGGGTTAGGAAAAGTTGTCAAAAACACTATATTAGAAACAAGTGCAAGACTTAGTAACACAGGGGATTGTTCATTAACACTTAAGTTATATGACGCCTCTAATTTTGCACCGATGCCTGCGTAATAAAGGAGTTAGAATGGATATTGACTATGCAATTTACAGAATGGGCCAGCGTATTTATGGAAATACATTGACACAAGAGGACGTTAAAAATTGGATTTATTCAAACATTTTTATAATTAAAATTGGTACTGTAAAGGATTTTAATCAACAAACTCAAGAAGCCGTAGTTACAATACCCGAATTTGAAGATTTAGAGATTCACACAAAAAATATCTCTAATATCAGTTTAGAACTATCAAAAGGTGATTGCGTTCTACTACTTCAATCAAGCGTTAATATTTTTGATAAAAATGACGATATTCACTTTGACAAACATCATTTTTATATACTTAGTGCAATTAGCCCAAAGACTTTAAATCTAATTTCTGATACTGTTAAAATTAAAGCAAACAATAACATTGAAATAGCTAACCAAACAACTAGCTTAAAAACAATTCTCAAGAGCATTGTGAGTGCTATCAATGGTATAAAAATTATAGGGGACTCAGTAATTGACGAATCAAGCTTAAAAATAGCAACCGCTCAAATTAATTCTGATATTAATAGTTTGTTTAAGTAATTTTTGCTAAATATGGTATAATTACTAGTATGGATTTAAGATTAGGCAATAATTTTGAATTAGTATTTAATAACGATTTATCACTTGTTGATGGAATTGAAGAACAAAAGCAAAAATTGTTTATATTTTTAAAAACCTTAAGGGGGAGTTTAAGCTATGCCCCTAATTGGGGACTGGACTACTTCTTACTTTTAAAACTGTTAAAAATCAATAATCTTCACGCTGTAAAAAATTATTTTCACGAAATATCTAAAGAACTTAACTTAGATTTAATAAACATTTCTACTATTATTCAAGACAACAAAGTGCATATATCCTTTTTTTTCTCAGGCGATGTTTTGAATATGGAGTTTAATTTATGAGTATTGTTTTTGATTCTGATTTTGGCATTCTAAAGCGTACAATTAAGGATATATTACGGGCCAAAAGAGAATACTTGCGAATAAATTATGGAATTAACATTGATGATAGTAATAGCTCGATTTACAACATTATTGCATCTTCTTTAGCATTAATTGAAGAAGAAATAATTAATGAGCTTAATCTCTTTTTTTCTAAAATGAAACCGGGTGGTACTTATTGGGCTGCTATTGAAGAACACATTTCTTCTAAAAGCACAACTTACAGTGCTGTTAGAAACGCTTTACTTAATCTTAATGGGGTAGAGCATACTAATATTAAAAGTTCCGCTGGAAAAGCCAATATATACCTAATTCTAAAAGAAGATTTGCTAGACGTTAGTAAAGCTAATATTAACAACCCCGAATTTAAAGCAAAACTTTGGGAAACATTATATCTAACAACGCCTAGTGGGACTTTACTTGAAGGAGATATAGAAATTGATGGACTCAATTCAACTGGACAACGCAAATCCTACAAAATATCGCTAGGAAAAAGAAAATATGTTTATCTGAAAGTAAAGTATAAACTTGACCTTAAAAACTATCTCTACTTAAACATAGACTCTCAAATTAGGGACATATATTCTAGGATTATTTCAAATAACTATTCTGATATGGGAATTAGCTTTGAATATCAAGACTTTTTTGCTCCAGTTAATGAAGTTAAAGGAATTAAGTCTATGGAAATAAGTGCTTGTATTAAAGATACAGACACTGAAAGTATTTCAAAAATTACTGATAGCGACTTTCAAACAAATAAAGATATCGCTATTAATGATGATACAATGCTACTTTTCAATACTACAGATAGATTGCTCATTGACATTGATAGTTAACAAACATGAAAATACCTAATTTTTTCAAAAATACCGAAATTCATAAACTTATACGCACAGAAACAGAATACGCACAAGCATTGCTTAATGAACTCAAATCTCTTAATTCCAACTTCATATCCATTAATGTAATAGAAAATATAAAATCAAGATATATTGCAATATGGATATCTCAAGTTTTATCTATCTTTTATGCAAAAACTCAAACTTTACAAAGCATTACAAGCAATATTAATAGTGTTATTTTTGCTTTACGTCATATTGGTACTGATGAGTCGTTTAGACTGATTTTCAAGGCCTTTTTAAATGTGGACATTGAAGTTACTACTCCTGAATCTGGGGTTATTGATATCTCTTTAAAAGGGGTAATAAAAACAAACTTTACTACATTTATTTCCCCTAGTACTAAGAAAGGAAAACGACTTAAAAAGATTCTAATTAGAGAAAAGAAACCGGGATATGCTGCATCTAAAAAGGCTTTAGTATTTAATTCGCTTCCTAAGGGCTATGATCATTCAATTTATGCTTTTATAAAGAGAATTATTCCTATTGGTAGAGTTCTCAAAATTAATAATAAAGATGGTAACAATATTATAACTTTTAACAACTAAGGAGGTTTTATGGCCGATTATCAAGATAAATTACTAATTGATGAAGAAGAAACGGTTCAAATAAAAGATTTAAATAAGGTTACGACCGTTAACAATACTGATCTTTTACTGCTTGATGATGGCGCTGCAAGCAGCAATGCTATCACCTTTAAAAACTTCTTAAAAACCGTTAATCACCAAACATTTAAAGGCGAAGAGCTGGGCTATTTTAAAGAGATAATTAAGTCTACAATCGCTACTGAACTTGCAGCTGATAAAGATTTTATAAAAAGCATTTACGATTTAATAGTTGACAAACTAATTGAGAATGATTCTGATAAACTTTCAAATCTTTTT
The DNA here is from genome assembly GCF_000222305.1 of Borreliella bissettiae DN127. GTDB lineage: Bacteria > Spirochaetota > Spirochaetia > Borreliales > Borreliaceae > Borreliella > Borreliella carolinensis. The sequence goes on from NC_015903.1 coordinate 14,996, forward strand.
AGTAAAATTAAATCTCGCCTTACAAATAGCATATCATCAGCCACTTTATCTAGAAGTGATGATCTTTTGATAATGTCATCAAGCACTATTCAAAAAACACCCGTTCCAAAACAATTGATTGGTGTACCATCAGATTTTCGGAGTTCTTATAGTTTTACTAGTGGTACCACAATTTATCCTAATGAATACCAAAATCACCGTGTAATCATTGATCTGGAGGACTATAATGATGTAACTCTCATTTTTTACAAATATAATGATGATAACCCCATTTATCTTGATTTCCAAGTTGATGTAGAATCCTTTGGTAAAAGTAAAACATTGAGTTTAAGGTATTCCGATGAAAATGAAAAAAACACGATTTATTCACGTGATAGTTCTAGTACTAGAAGAATAACTTTTAGCATTCCTTTGTATAAAGGATGGTATGTCCAAAAAAGAGCCTCCTCTTCAGGGAATCCCATCCCGGTTCTTTTAAAACTGTAAACTTTTTTAGCAAAAATTAAGGTTTTGGTATATAATATACGTATAAAAATAAAAAATTAAAATCGAGGATTGAAAAAATGGATACTATTAAATTAACAGAACTTCTTATCAATTTAAACGAAATTAAACTTATAGCCGTAATGATTTTTGTAACCGTGCTGGTTCTGGGAGTGTTAATTCTTCTTAAGCCTTTATTAAAAGACATATTGACTATTGTAATAGGCAAGATTTTTAAGAATGGCAATGGTAATGGCAAAAATCACATTAAAAAAAGAGATTAACTTATGAAATTATCTAAAGATAATGTTGAGCTTGGACTTACGTCTTTATCAACCCTTATTGATATATTTTCTAAATTTGAAGACGAATTTGATGAAATTGCACATAAAGGATTCTTTTTGGTTTATGAGCTGTATTCTCATTATAAATTAATCTATACAGCAAATATGGAAAGACTTGAGAGTGCATTAACCCCAGCAATAAATGCGGCACTCGCTCCATTAAATGCAAAAATCAATCAATGCATTGATTTGGTTAATTCTGATGAAAAAAATCTCAAAATATCTAATGATCTAAAATTCAATCAAGAAGGAAAACCTATCTATAAGGAAAGAACAAATAATGCAAAATAACACTATTGGTTTGGGGCTTAATTTACTATCCAGCTTAACTAACATAGCTAAAACTGATACAAACATAGATCATAATTACATTAATACTTTTAGTAAAGTAATAGATTTTTTCTACAAAACATATATAAGCACACTAAAATCTATGGAAACAGCTGAGTCAATGAAAATATTTGAAGAAATAAAAGATATTTTAAAATACAATATTGAGATAATAGAGGCTATCTCTGCCGACAAAAATAAAAAAATTATTACTTCACTTAAAGCAACACGTAACAAAATTATGAAAGAATACATCAAAATGCTTAAAAGGAGTGAAAATGCTTAAAAAATTGCATTCTCTACTAATTGTTTTGTTGTTATGTTGTACTACTATTGCTAGCCTACAAGAAGAACCAAAACCTCCACTTATTCAAACACTAAACTCTTTAGCTAAATATGAAACACAACTTTCAGAGTATGTTATGTATCTTGTAACATTTTTAGCTAAAACAAAAGTTAAAGTTAATGACCCAAATTATCCAGAATATCCTTATCCAGACTTATCAACACTAAAAGACGAACACTCCATAACTGCAGTAAAACATAATATCAACATATATTTAGAGTACATTAAACAAACAAAACCAATAGCGGAAAAAGTATATAATAAATATTCCCAATTAAAAATGTAAATTACAAAAAGGTTTTTCTTGCAAGAAATTCTACTTTACATATAAAAATCTCTAAGGCCAATCAATCTAAAATAGTGTATAATATGACTATAAAGGAAAATTTTATGGAAACAGTGTCAACAAATATTGCTGGTGTAAGTCAAGAACAAATATATAAAGAATTTCTTAGACTGGGTATGGAACAACTAATAGCACAAGATTTATCTAAAAGATATTATCACAATGAGCTTACATATAGAGATTTAGAAAATTTAGAAAAACAATTTGATATTAAATTTGATAATCTTGTTTCTGAAATTTCTTACGTAGAAAAGAATTTACAAAAAGATATATCCAATTTAAATACTAAGATAGATTCAGTAGAAAAGAACTTACAAAAGGATATATCTAATTTAGACGCCAAGATTGATACTGTAGAAAAGAATTTAGACATTAAGATTGATACTGTAGAAAAGAATTTAGACATTAAGATTGATACTGTAGAAAAGAATTTAAATGCCAAAATAGATAGTGTTAAAAGTGAACTTACTGCTAAAATCGATAGTGTTAAAAATGAACTTACTGCTAAAATAGACAATGTAGAAAAGAATTTAATGTCTCTTTCAGAAATGCTTAAATGGGTATTGGGAATTATGGGGGCAATGTCTATAACAATGATAGCAGGGCTAATATTTGCTTTTATTTCCAAATAGCTACTACCTCACTTAAAACATATCAATTCAAATAATAATTGTTTATCCAATATTTAGTATTAATAATTGATTTATTAAACATTATTAATAAAAAAAGGAGTAACAATGAAAATCATCAACATATTATTTTGTTTATTTTTACTAATGCTAAACGGCTGTAATTCTAATGATACAAATACCCAACAAACAAAAAGCAGGGGAAAGCGTGATTTAACCCAAAAAGAAGTACCACAAGAAAAACCAAAATCCAAAGAAGAACTACTTAGAGAAAAGCTATCTGAAGAACAAAAAACACACCTTGATTGGTTAAAAACTGCTTTAACTGGTGCTGGAAAATTTGATAACTTTTTAGAAAATGATGAAGGCAAAATTAAATCGGCACTTGAACATATAAAAACTGAACTTGATAAATGTAATGGAAATGATGCCGAACAACAAAAAACTACTTTCAAAACTGTGGTTACAGAATTCTTCAAAAGTGGTGATATAAACAATTTTGCAGCACAAACAAATAGTACCTGCAAGGGCTCCTAATAGCTATTAGGCCCCAAATAGGGGGCTTTAATATTGCTATGCTACAAATATCTCATCAAACCGTTCATATTCTTTTAAGACACTAAAGAATATTAATGGGCTAGGGCCATAAGCAGTTCGCTTAAACGCCATAAACTTTTCAAAATCTTGTAAATCCTTTAATCTATTATTTTTCTTGAAATAGTTTTTTATAATCTCCGCCCAATAGTTTACACTCTTAAAATCACTATTTTTCTCAAAATACGAGATTAAATCAGATTCAATAATTTTGATATCATAAAAATTATTGGGGTCTATATTCTGAATAAAGCTTATTTTTTGAATAATTGAATTTATATTATCTTTTATTGTAGGGCTATTTACCCAATCTTTTATATTAGACAACGCTTCTTTAAAAACACCGTAATAATAAAGCCTATCTTTTTTTTGTTCTTGCTTAATGTCTCTTTTCTGGTTTTAAATAGTGTTATTTTTTTGAATTTGATTAATCTCTTGTTTTTGTTCTTGCTTTTGATTAACACTAACTTGTCTGCTAGGCATAGAATTTCTGTTTTCGTGATTATTGTAAATAGGAGCTGCATCAGTATCAAATTCACTTTTTATGCAAAGATGCCCCACTAAAGCGTACCTTTTGAAATAAGTAATAGCTGATCCAACAAATTGTGGCATTGTATTAATATTTTTAGACCCATTTTCACTGTTCCATTGTAATTTATCTGTATGAATTCGCGTATCAAATGAGTATTTGTACACAGTGCTTGTACTGTAGAATGTAGTCCTAATATAATCAACTATGCCATATTGACCCTCTACAGAATTTGGATCTTGCGTAAAAAAAAGATCCAAATTATGCTTATCAATAACGCTATAAATTACTTCTACTATGTCATTGAAATCTTGATACTTATACCCATAACCTTTAAGACTTTTGTGTCAATACGCGGCACGTTTCTGATTAGAGTTTTCATATCTTTTCTGAAGTTTATTTCTGCTTGAATATTGTCTTGATAATTGTTTTTGTTTGAAACATTGTCCATAATGTACTCCTTTTATAGTTATAAAAATAAATATATAGCAAAAACTATTTTTGCCAACTTCTTTACAAAAATTTTTACAAAAAAATAGGGCTTAGCTAAATCCTCTTGTTAAAGAACTTCGCTAAACCCTTTTATTATTTTTTGCAAATTACTATAAAAGGTAGCCAAACTGAAACATGTTCAAATAACTACGCTGATTGTAGTGTAGCCCATTTTAAAATTAAAATCAATTTGTATTTTTACTAAATTACAAAAAGTATATTAATTTAACAAAATTAATAATTAAAATTTAATATTTTTTTAGAAAAGTGTTTACTTTTAAATCAAAATTGTGCATCATATTACTTATAATTATTAATAACTATAAAAGGAGCAAAAACATGAAAGATGTTTTCCCAAACACAAAAAGTCCAACTTGCCACAACAAACACCAACACAAATTAATATCTCTTACTTCAACACTAGATTTTCTAAACAAAAAAGATAAAAAATACACACAACAAAACATACTCTACTACTTTAATGAAAATCTTAAAAGAAATGGTCTAGCTCTCACTACTTTAAGAACAATGCAAAATTATCTTTATAAATTAGAAAAAGTACTAAAAGTTACAACTAATTACTACCAACACATGGGGGTAAATTGTGGAACTGAAATTTACTATAAGCTAAAGTATCCTAAAAAAGAATGTTACCAGAAAATCAACAAGTACTTTAAAGAACGAAAAAACTCTAGATTTAAATCTAGAGTTAATAACCATTTTAAAGACAATATTTCTATAAATGGTAGTGTAAATTCAGTGGAGTGTATAAATAATAAAAATAATATAAAAGAAGAAAGAAAAATTAAACAAAAAGAAAAATATCAACTAAGAAATTATTTCAATAATTGTAATTTTAAAACGGAAGAAGCTCTTTCTATTTTGAATTTAAATGCTGATAAAAATACGAAAATTGAAGCAATGAATATCTTAAAACAAAATGAAATTGCTCTAATAAAACGTTTTAGTATAAAAAAATCTTGTATTGAGGAAAAGCAAAACACATTAAAGAACATTCTAAATAACACTCAGAAAGAATTTGAACAAAATGGATATAATTCGGAACAATTAAAAATAAGTTTGCAAAAAGTATACGAAAGTTACAAATTTAAACCCCATTTTATTATTGAAAATCACAAATATAACGATTTAAACAACATAAAACGCAAATTGGAAAAGTCGATTGAAAGAAAAAAACAAAATTCTCAACAAAATTATCAAAATTTAGAGGCAAACATTTTCAATATCCTTATTGAACGACTAAAAAAAGAAACAAATATTGAAATTCTAAAGCCTATTATCAAAGAATATTTGAATAAACAAAAGAAAATAGAATACAATAAAGTATTTGGTATATATTATCTTGAATTATTAGAAATAATAAGAAAACAAAAAAAATCTTTAAACACAGAAGAATTTAACTTAAAGGCCGTATAAGGATTTAAATGTGGAAAATGTACCAGAATCTATTGAAACTGTAAAAAAAGGCAAATGTAAGGTTGAGTGTCAAAATAAAGAACGCTTTATTTTAATTGAAAAAGAAAATGGGAAAGCAATGTACCATACAAAAATAATGATGGACATTTACAAATTTGGAATTTATGAGAAAAAACATGAATTTAGATTATCATTGAGGGCCTTATTTAATGGGGAAAGAATTGTTGAAGAAACTCACTTGTACCCAATTAAAGAAGGAGACAAGTTTATTGGTATTTTTTATGGTTATAGAAAACCAATTAAAAAACCGTTAATAAAGTATCAAATAAACGGAACTAGAAAAGCATATGCATTAGCAAGGGCATATTATATGGAATTTAGATTTAAAGCAGGAAGTGTTTTTTGTTATTTTAAGGGATTATATCGTTTATTGGATAAAAAAAGAACAAACAATCACTACAACAAAGTTTTATTTAGTATGTTTACAGATTTAGAACAACAAGTATATAAATTTTATGGGAAAAAATACCCCGAACAAGGACCGTTAATCAAATGGATAATAAAAAACCTAAAATAATAACAATAGCGTCAATTAAGGGTGGTGTTGGTAAAAGCACAACTTGCATAGCATTGGCATTTTTGTTATCAAGAAAAAATAAAGTATTGTTAATAGATATGGATACTCAAGCATCAGTCACCAGTTACTATCAAGAAAAAATACAAGAAGATAATATAAATTTAAAATTTAACAATATATATGAAGTTTTGGCCAATGACTTAGATATTGAAAAAGCAATTGTAAATATTGAAGACAATTTGGATTTATTGCCAAGTTATTTAAGTTTACACATGCTTAATGAAATCGAAATAGAATTTAAAGACTTGCTATTAAAGTCAAGTTTAAGCTGTTTTAGCAGTGATTATAAATATATAATATTGGATACAGCCCCTAGTTATGATATTGCATTTAAAAATGCAGTGTTTAGTAGCGATTATATTATTGTTCCAATAATAGCTGAAAAATGGGCAGTTGAGTGTTTAGATCTATTTGATTATTTTTTAAATAAATTGGGATTAAAAATCCCAGTATTTTTGCTTATAACAAGATTTAAAAAGAATAATACGCATAAGGAATTTTTAAATTTATTGAAGAATAGGGGGGATTTTTTAGGTATTATATCTGAAAGAGAAGACTTAAATAAGAATATAGCTAGCAATTCTAGGTTTTCCTTAGAAAAGGATTATATGCGTGAATATAAAAATGCTATTAATAAATTTTTGGATTATTTAAAAATAATGGATAAGGTATAAAATGGGCTAATTTAGTTTGTCCTAAATCAGGATAGCTTATTAATGACAAAAACTTTTTATTTGAGGTGATATTATGTTGGTAAAAATAAACAAAAGAAATTTAGAAGAAAAGGATAACGAACAATTAGAATATTATGAAAAATTAAAAAATAAATTAGTAAATAATTTTAAAAAAGAAATTTTTCATAAAATAGAAGTTATTAAAATTCTAAAAGAGATAAAAGATAATGAATATTATAAATTAGATGGATATACAAGTTTTAATTCTTTTGCAAAAAATTATAGAATAGCAAGAACTCAGGTGTATGACTACATTAGAATAGCGAATGCTATGGAAGAAGGGCTTTTAGAAGAGACATATATTATAGAAAATGGACTTACTATGTCTTTATTATCAATAAGAGACAAAGAAAGTTCATCATTTAAAAAATCAAAACAAAATCCAATAAAACCCTTAAGATTTCAACTTAAAAGCAAAGAAAGTTATGCTTTTTACAAAAGCAATGCTAAATTTACAGGATTTTTATTAGATGAACTTTTTGAAAGTCAAAAAGACTTGATTAATAAATTCTTAAGAAGATATAGGCAATTAAAAGGATAGTAAGGATATTTTATGGCTAATTTAGCGTACAGAACATATAATATAGAAAGTATAAAAAATGAATTTCTAAACATAGGGTTTAGTGAAGAAGCAATAGATTTTGTTTTTCTTCATAATGAAAATTATAACTTTGAAGTTTTAAAAGAAAAAATAATCGATGTAGAAAAAAATTTGAGAAAAGATATATCTAATTTAGATATAAAAATAGATAGTGTTAAAAATGAACTTATTGCCAAAATAGATAATGTAGAAAAGAGTTTAAATCAAAAACTTAGCATGGGTAACAGACTAGTATATTTTATGATAATAACAGCAGCAATTTTAGGGCCAATTTTGAATGCCCTATTTATAAAATATTTACAAGGTGGTAAATAATAATGTATTGTAAAATTTGATTCTATTTTTAAAATGGTATATTATAATATTGATGAAGAGTATTGCCAATTAACACTTAATTTTTGCTTTTTCATAAAGTAGAACTTATTTGAATTTTTTAACAAGAGAATTTAAATAAGTTCTTTTATTTTAACAAATACAAATTGATTTTAATTCTAAATTGGGCTATACGCAATTGTTGAAAAGCTTTTTAAAATAATTTTTAATAAGTGAATTCGATTAAGCCCCAACTTTATTAAGTTCTTTAACAAGAGAATTTAATAAAGTTTCTATTTTATTATAATAGGAGGAAATTTACTCCATTTATGTTATTATAAATCCAATTTAGCTTGGGCTTAACTATGTTCTCAAACAAAAGAACTTAGTTAAGCTCTTTTGTTAAAATTTTTTTATAAAAAGCTCGACAAAAACCATTTTTGTTATATATATATGTAAATAGCTAAAAAAGTGTATTGCTATCAAAAAATCCAATTAAGTTGGGTTTAGCTAAGTTCTTAGACAATAGAATTTAAATAAGCCCAACTCTTTTTTTGTAAAAATTTTTGTAAAGAAGTTGGCAAAAATAGTTTTTGCTATATATTTATTTTTATAACTATAAAAGGAGTACATTATGAACAATGTTTCAAACAAAAATAATCCACAAGAAAATATTCAAGGAGATCTCAAAATGATGAGTTTTAATCAACAAAGTTTTACTGGATGTGAAATATTTGAGGAAAAATCTTCTCCCATTAAAGAAAAAAGTAAATTAAGCAAGATAGGAAAGAAATTACCCGGAATAAGTAGTCAAGAGTGTTTTAGATTTAATCGAAATATTGATTTTAGTGTGCAAAGAAATGAACTTGATAGATACGGTGCTAGTGAAGTAGGCAATGTTTTGATTGGAGGTGCAGGACTTAAAGACTTGATGATTAACAGAGTGCTTAAATATTTTGGAATGAGCCTACCTTATGAAGAGAATTTGTATATGCTCAAGGGCAAAGAATTAGAGAATTTAGGATTTAGAGAATTTATTAAAGCACATGGTGATAATATTGATATTTTGTATAAGAACAAATATGCCAACGGTGTTGATAAGTATAATTATTACAAGAAAACTGGTAAATCGGAAATGTTTGTTGGATCAACAATTGATGGTTGGTTTATAAATAGTAACGGCACTGCAGAGCTTTTAGAAATTAAAAGCAGTGATTCTAATTATATGAGCAGTGCTATTGCTGAATACAATAAAAATGGCAATTTTTTAAGCAGTAAATATTTTTTCAAATATTATGTGCAGGCACAAATGCAACTAGCATGTACTGGACTTGAGTATTGTAATTTATTCTTTTTAATAGATGCAGCACCAGTTAACTGTAAGATTAAGAGAAATGATGGCTTGATAGCAAAAGTGCTTGAATATGTTCACAAATGCGAGACGGAAGCTTTTAACATAAGAACTCAAATATTTAAAAATAATAATATCAACTTACAAACATTAAATAATGATAATAATGAGGTGATAAAACTAGTTGAAGATTTAGTAGAAAGAAGTGAATTTTATAGTTCTGGAGTTGAGTTTGATTGGGCAAGAGAATTTGTAGAATATGTTGATTGTGTAGAGCTTGAAATTACGGATAGGCAAGTTGCTGAAAATCTTGCATGTGATCTAATGGAAGTTGATAGTGCAAAAAAAGAATTAAACAAAATGCAAAACGAACACAAAAAAAGAGAAAAGTATCTTAAAGATTTAATCAAAATGAAAACCTACAATATTACGAATATATGTCCACTAATTGAGCACGTAAATTATAGATTTAGAGAATTTGTGTTTACCCTTGATCCTAAGAAAAGGGCAATATCAGATAGATTAAGGGGACTGCTCCCAACAAGTGGAGCATTATTTTTCCCAAGCAATATAGCATTTGCAAATACTGTCAGTGTCCCCATGTGAATGGGTGCACTAAAAAATTAAAGAAATAATTTAATATAGGAGAGGAAATCAATGATTATTAATAAAATAAAACAAGACAATAGAACTTTAAGACCAGAGATACAAAAATGGGGGTGTTACTTTTTGTGTCTACATTACTATACAAGTCTATTTAAGAAACGTGAATTTAATGCATATGAGATAAATTCAGCGTATTATAGGTTTATAGGACTTGGCTACATTAAGAGTAATTGTTTTATTATAAATCCATGTATGATACTTAATTATTACGGAATTAGAAGTAGTGTGAGATATGAGTCTTTAAATTATTTGGGTGCAGCAAATGAATTTGAAATAAGTGAAGTTAAAATTGATAAGGTTAATGGGTATCACTTTATAGCAACAAAAAATAAAGAAATATTATATGATTCACTTGACTTAAAGCCTCGTGGGAAAATATTTAAAGTAACTTCAAAGCGTATATTTAGGCTAAAGTAGTTTATTTAAAGTTTAAGGTACTTTTTAGCACATTCATAAGCTTGAATTTTATTAGCAGAAGATAGGCCGTAGATATTATCAATTTCATTGGTTGAAGAATATTTCATAAGTTCTTTAATTTGAAAAGAATTGTAACCGCTAGATTTCAAATTTGAGATAAATAAATTTCGACACAAATGGAGAGATTTGTTTACACGAAACCCTGACTTTTTAAGAAGATTTTTAAATTTATTAGAAATATGGATAATGCTAATTTGGTTGTCTTTAAACTTATGTTTGGATTTTTGAAAAAAATAAGTACGTCTTGTATCAAGATTTTTCTCATTAAAATGATTTTTGTGTGCTGTTTGGATAGCCTCGAACTCTTCTAAGTTGATAACAATTTCTCGAATGCAAGTGACATTTCTTTTTTTTGCCACATTTACTTTTATGTTGTATAAAGTTTTTCCGGTTTTGCTTAAAAAGGGAGTAATATCTTGCATTTTTACTTTTTGAAGTTCAGCACCCCTGCACCCACTTATTGCGAGTAAATGTAAAAACCAACCAGATATTGGATCAGTTTGTTTAAGGGTTTTGATGCATTTTTCAATTAGTTTGCCAATTTTTGGGGTCAAATAAAATTTAGGAGTTGGTTTTGAAGTTTCTTTTTTATTTTTGGAAGAATTTTTTAGAGAATTTTTAAGAATTTTATTTTCATTTACCACATTTTGATAATCTTGAAATAGTTTGAGCATAAAATCTATGTTGAAATTATTTAAATTAAAATAATTATTCATGTCCATAAAATCCTCTCCTTATAAGTGTTACTTTTAGGTTAAGTAAAAGCAATAAAAATAGATAAAAAATATAATTTATATTTTACCAAAAACCTAAAATTTTAGTCAAATTTAAAGTGTTCTCATTGCATGCAAAATTTGGATTGTAGGGTGGCTGTAATAAATAGAAGTGTCAATTTCTGGGGGGTGGACTTAAGAAAGATAGTATACTTTAAGTGATATATAGCAAAGACTTTGAAATTTAAGTTGTATGTGTTGTGTAGTCTTTTGTAATAGGTAGGGCATTTGCAATGGAGAGATTTTTAGGGATTGGTTAAAATTACATTTGCGTTTTGTTAATATGTAACAGCTGAATGTAACAAAATCAAATAGTTAAATCTTTAAAAAATTGCAATTATTTGGTGTTGCGTTATCTTTGAGACTTACGGAGTAACTTATGAATAAGATAATGAAAATATTTATTATTTGTGTAGTTCTTGTTTTGATAATTTCTTGCAAAAATTATGCAAGTGGTGAAGGTTTAAAACAAATAAAACAAAATGCAGAAGGAAAAATTAAGGGATTTTTAGATATAAAAGATAAAATTATTTCAAATGGTCAAAAATAGATGAAGTATCAAAAAAATTACAAGAAGAAGAATTAATGCAGGGCGATGATCCTAATAATGGTGTAATAAATCCGCCGCCAGTATTGTCGGCAAGTGGGCAAGATAATGCCCCGATATTAAAAGCAGAACAACAAAGTGGTGGTCAACAAGAAGAAGGGAAAGTAGGAAAAGCTAAAGAAGCTGAAGCTAAAATTGATGGGGGAAAAGAAAAACAAGAAGAAAAAGAGGAAAAAACAGAAGATGAAAAAGAAAAACAAGAGAATACAGAAGGAAATGCTAAAGAAAAAGAAGTAACATAAGAACAAAAAAACAAGAATTAGCTAAGGCTAAAGCAGAAAAAGAAAAAAGAGAAAGAGAAGAGGCGGAACAACAAAAACGACAAGAAGAGGAAGAAAAAAGGCAAGTTTATAGCAAAATTAAAACACTTACAGCTAAAATAGAGAAAATTAATGAAAATATTGATAATATAAAAGATCAAATTAGTGTAGGATCACAGGGCATTATAGATGGAGTTATGGGGTCTGTGTATGATGATTTTACCAATGGTAATAATTCTATACGCAAAACTTGGGGAGATTTAGAAGAGGAAGTATCCGCAGAATTAGGAAAGTTATTAAAAGAATTGAGTGATACTAGAAGCGAGTTAAGAACTAAATTAAATGAGGGCAATAAAGCATATTTTGCTGATAGCAAGGAGGAGCCTTCTCTAAAAGAAAATGTAAATATTAGTGAAATTAAAGAAGATTTAGAAAAATTAAAATAGAAAATTAGAAGAAGTTAAAGAATATCTTAAAGACGAATCTAAATTTGAAGAAATTAAAGGATACATCGCAGAAGAGTGATTTTTTGTAATAAATAGTTTTAGATATAAATAAATTTTGTATACACAAAATAACAGCGAGTTTGAAAAATAACTAGCTGTTATTTTTTTGTAGATTTCATTGTTATGAATATAGAAATGTTTTCTATCAAAATTTTCATTCAAAAAGTGCCAAAAACTATTGTTAAAAATATTGTTTATTTATATACTCTCTAGAGTTATGATGTATCTAAATAAGATTTCAGATTTTTATGATTGTTTAAGCCCAGGCACAAAAAAGGAAATAAGCAAACTTTATGGAGTTAAACAGCTAACTCTGGAGCAAAAAAAGAATTTTTACAGAGGTTTTGTATCAATACGAGAATACAAAAGAAAAACCGGAAAAAGCTTTGATAAAATCATAAATGATATTGTAAGCTCTGTAAAAAATTTTATTAAAGACGTTCTGAAAGATAAGCACATAATAGAAAAGTATAAAAATTTTCAAAATATGAAGTTTGATTGTAGATACAAAAAAGGAATGCTAGAGAAATGTTTGAAAAAAATGGGAGAGAAATATTCCGATCGGTTTTTGAGTATTGTTTCTGATATTATGGGTGAGATTGGTAAAAAAGATCCAAAACGAGAATCAATAGCTGTGTTCTCGACTTTGTAGAGATATTATTTATAATCATGCACTACTATGGTAAGGGAATTTGCACAAGGAAGTATCTTGTAAAAACAATGAAAGATTTTTACCAATTGGTATAGTCAAGTTATAACAAAATTTAATAAATTAATTAATCGATATTTTTAAATCAATAAAAGTCAATAAATATCAAACAGCTATCAACAGATATCAACAAGACAATAGTTTATGTTAACAATTTACAAATTGAATTACTATTTAGAGAAACAATTTGTTAATTTTGTTATTTTAGGAGAAATTTTTTTGAAAAAAGGTAAAAGGTCTTTTGATGATTATGTTGCATATTTTAGCGAGGGATTATTAAGCGATGTAGAAATAGCAGACAAATTAGGAGTTTCTAAAGTAAATGTGTGGAGAATGAGACAAAAATGGGAAAGTGGAGGAAATTTTATTAACGAGGACTCTAGAGTAACAATTAGTGAAGATACTTTTGAACACCTTTTGTCGCAAACCTTTAGATCAGAAGTTAACGCTAGGAAAGTTAGAAGCGAATTGGATGTAGAGGGGGCTAATTTAGAATTAGGATTTATAAATGCATTTAAGCAATATTCTAGTGTTGAGCTTGTTAGCATGCATACTAAAATAGAAAATTTAAGAGCCGAAATTGACGCTTTAAATAAAGCAAGTAGTAAAAAAAACAAGCAAGTTGTTAATGGAGAAATTGATTCTTTAAAAAGCGAGCTTGATGAATATGTAAAGGAGTGTTCAATAAGAGAAATGGAGCTTTACTATGAATGTATGAAAAAACTTGCAACTGCTAATGAAGCTGAAAGCAAAAGCAACTACAAAAATAGTAAAGGGCACAAGTGAACTTATATCAAACAAAACTTTTTACAACACTCCAAAAGGAATACAAAAATAAATATGGAGTTGACATATCACAATTTGTAAAGCTAACAAACTGCTCAATTAATTTTGCTAAGTTTGAAGAAAAACAGTTAACTTTAAAACAAAAAAATGTGATAAAAAGCATACAAAAGAATAATGAAAAGAAGATTATACTCAGTGGTGGTATAGCTAGCGGCAAAACGTATCTTGCATGTTATCTTTTTCTCAAAAGTTTAATTGAAAATAAAAAGGTATACTCTAGCGATACTAATAATTTCATTATTGGCAATTCACAACGTTCAGTTGAAGTTAATGTTTTGGGGCAATTTGAAAAGCTATGCAAACTTCTTAAAATTCCTTATATTCCAAGACATACAAATAATTCATATATTCTGATTGATTCACTGCGTATTAATCTATACGGAGGAGATAAGGCAAGTGATTTTGAAAGGTTTAGGGGTAGTAATTCGGCACTTATTTTTGTGAATGAGGCTACAACTTTACATAAGCAAACATTAGAGGAAGTCTTAAAAAGACTTAGATGTGGACAAGAAACTATTATTTTTGATACTAATCCCGATCATCCGGAACACTATTTCAAAACCGATTATATTGATAATATAGCGACTTTTAAGACATATAATTTTACAACTTATGACAATGTTTTACTTAGCAAAGGATTTATAGAAACTCAAGAGAAACTCTATAAAGATATCCCATCATATAAAGCAAGAGTTTTGCTAGGTGAATGGATAGCAAGCACCGATTCAATTTTTACACAAATAAATATTACTGAGGATTATGTGTTTACTAGTCCAATAGCATATTTAGACCCAGCATTTAGCGTTGGGGGGGGATAACACTGCATTATGTGTTATGGAGCGGGTTGATGATAAGTATTATGCTTTTGTATTTCAAGACCAACGACCAGCCAATGACCCTTATATTATGAATATGATCAAGACCGTTTTAGAGAATTTTAATGTACATACACTGTATTTAGAGGACAGAGACAATACAAAAGGTGCTGGTGGATTGACTCGTGAATATATTTTGCTAAGAAATAATATGAGCCAATATTTTAGAATTGTTCCAGTTAAGCCAAAATCGAATAAATTTAGCAGAATAACAACGTTAATTACGCCGTTTACTTACAAGAAACTTTACATTACAAAGTACAGCAGTTCTTCTGTATTTAATGATATTTATTCGTATAAGGGGGATAATAAAACCCATGATGACGCTCTTGATGCAATATCTGCAGCATATTTGATGTTGTCTTTAGGATATAGAGAGAGAAGTGTTCACTTTGGCAACCAAAGATTTTTGTAA
>NC_015908.1 GCF_000222305.1 Borreliella bissettiae DN127
ATTTTATTGACAAAAATATTAGTTTTTGCTATCATACATCTAATTTAATAAAGAGAAGTAAAACGGTGTGTGATTTAAGAAAAACAAAATTAATAGATAAAATAAGTTCACTAGAACTATATAAATATTCAATATTTTTTAGAAATTATATAGAAAATGTAGCAGAAGATTGTCTCAAGAACGGGCTTGTTCTTGAGAGCACTGACCACAATGTTAGCGATGTTGAACTTGCTAGGTTAAAGGTACAGCTTAAGAATGCTCTGCTTAATTGTATTATAAGCTACCGTTTTCATGGTATTGGCTATGTTTTAGTAAAAACCAAAGATACCCTAATAGATCTCGAACAACCCGTTAATATAGAATTACCTATTGGTTTTGAATACCTTGATTATGAATATGTAAGAGATTTGGGAGTTGATTTTGATCATATAACCTATAAAGTAAAATCCAACAATAAGAACAATTCTTTAGATGCAGTTAAAATACATAAAAGTCGACTTATTATATATGAAAACTTTGATTATATCTTAAAAAGATATGTTCCTTGTTATACAGAAAGCTTTTTGCTAGATATTTATTTATTTGAAAAGATATACGTTGAAATAGAAAGACGTATTGAAAACCACAATTTCTTGTTTTACAAAGATGAATCTTTAGTACAACTACAAGACGCACTTTCTAGTGCAACAACTTCTTTAAGTGCACTTACTCAGAGCAATAATGATAGGGGAAGTGGCATTTTATCTTCTTTTTTGAGAAAACAAAATACAAACAATCATAATAAAGATGTTTCTAATTTACGAAACCTTAATGATTCATTAGCACATGAGCTATCTAGGCTTAAAAGCAATCTAAATAATGAGGGAATGTTTTATACGGCTACTCCCAGTGCTAGTTTAGAGGTTATTAAATACGATCTTAGCTACTTAAAGGAGGCTTTAGCGTTGATTAAGGCAAAGATTGGTGCTGATACTAAAGAACCCTTAACTAGAAGTTTTAATGAACAGGCTAAAGGACTAGGAAATGATGGTAAAGGTGATAGGAGTAATTATTACGATTTTCTAAAAGGCGTACAAGAACAAGTTGAGAACTCTTGTAACTTAAAGCTTAAAAAGTATTTCGGGCTTGATATGAAGTTTAATTCGCTGATTATGTTAAGTGAAGAACAAAAAGTGGAAAGAGATATAAAGCTAATTGAGCTTTACAGCAAATATAACCAGCTTATACAGAGTAGTGCATTTAATAATGAGGAGCTAGCGATTTTAAAAGAAAAATTATTCTCATTTTGAGAAAAGGAGTTAAAAAGTGATTGAGAAAGAAGAAAAAGAAGACTTGCAGGCACAAGATAAAGAAGAGCAGCAAATTAAGGCTGATACTAAAGTTATCAGTGCGCAGGAATTTGAAGAGTACCTGCGCTTTAAAGAACAAGCAACCAGTAAATCCAAAGAGACAAGTCGAGATTTAAGTATAAATGAGCGAATAACAAAAGAACTTGCAGAAGTTGAAGAGCGGGAGCGTGTTGAAAAGCAATTGTTACTAGAGGCTGAGCGAATTAATGAAATTGATACACTTGCAAAAGCACATCTTAGCAACCATTTCAATAAGGAAGTGTTACTTGCAAAGGGATACACACTGAAAGACATTATGCAAGCACAACGTAGAGAACTTGTTCGCAAGTTTGTTCCAATTGAGCAAATTAAAGCTATTGCTAAAGTGTCAGATATAAGTCATATCGATGGGGAGATATTAGAACAGCTTGTTTCTTTAGCAAAAGTGAACATTAAATTAAGAAAAAATGCGAGTAGCAATTCTTCTTCTGTTGACGCTATTAAGGGCAATATTGTTGCCAAATCAGAAGAAAGAGCAAGTTTACTTGATTCTAATTTTGTGCCAATTAATTTTACAGAATTTGTACAAGCAATAAGTAATACATACAAGCAAAGACGAATTCAATTTTATGAAAATCTAAAAAGACATAAAAGAACAAGTATTGCTTAAAGGAGTTTTTAATGCGTGATATAACGAAAATCAAACAAGAGTTTGATAAAAAAGTTGCAGAAATTAAAGCATTAATGAAAAATCCCCAACAAGACGCGGGGCTGCTTAGTAATTCTATTGATTTTAGAGACCAAAATCTAATTTTTTCTAATTCTGGTGGAGTGTCTACTAGCAGTAAGGACAAAATAGAAAATTACCCCGTTAAAGGGTATCCGTATAAGCGAGGAGTAAAACTTAGTTTTGGTGATGGAACAACAGAGCTAGAAGTTGAGGCTGGTGGTGGAGATGATTTATATGGAGTGTGCTCCGATATAGATGAATTTAGCGGTATGGCAACTGTTATACCAATTACAAATAACTTTACTGGATATTTAACACTAAAGAAAGATGGACAAAATAGTGTAAATCCAGGAGATAAACTGAACTTTAACCAACATGGAGAACTTGAAAAGGCCACTGGGGGTCAAAAAACCGTCAATGCAATAGCACTATCAAAAGCACATAAATTGACAGAAGATTTATTTATAGTGCTTGCCAGTGTATTTGGGAATAGAGCGATTAAAGGGTAATTAAATTATGGCTTTAAAAGGTAACGAGCAAGTTGAAAATCTTGACGCTGTTGATAACCTGCAGTTAGGTTTAGAGGCACAGGTTTCCGTTGCTCCTAGGGCTAAACGGCAAGCAAGACAAGCTGAGGATGCACAAGCAAAAGACCCATATTTGGAGTCAATTGACGAACTCGATGATATTCTTTTGAAATTCAAGAAATATGTAAAATCTATGAGCTCAATTGAAAATAAGGTTTTTAGCAGTTCAAGTAGCTGTTTTAAATCTAAGAATGAGCGAGTTGATGCATATTCATTTTCATGTTCAAGCTATACAGACAAAATAGAAGAATACCTTTACGATCCAGCAAATAGTTTTCCATACAAGCGTGGGGTTAAACTTGTTCCAAAAGAGAACTCTATATATGTAGAAGTTGGAGCTGATACTGATATGTATGGGATATGTGTAGATGTATGTGAGTTTAGTTGTACCGCGTATGTATTGCCAATTACGAATAACTTTGAGGGGTATCTTGTTACAAGAAATCCAAGCATAAAAATAGGAGAAATATTAGACATTAATAATAATGGGGTTATTATCAAGGCTGGAGGTGGGCCACCAACCGCAATTAACATATATGCTTTATCTGATTCATTTACAATCAATTTTGTGCCTGAGAATTATATGGCACAAGACCAAGCTAGATATCCTAGGCAAGAGTATTCTATTAATTTGATAAAAGTTGCAATTTTTGGCAATAGAAGCCTTGAGAAAATAGTAATTCCTGATGGCGGTTAAATCTTAAGCGAATAAAAGGAGGTAAATAAATGGGAGATACAACGCAATTAGTAAAAGAGTATCAAGAGAAGAGAAGTAAACTCGAAAAGTTTATGAAAAATCCCCAACATGACGCTAGTTTGCTTAGCAATTCTAATGAATTTAGAGACAAAAACGTACAATTTTTTGCTTCTGGAGGCACTAGAACTAGTAGGTTTGATAAATTAGAAAATCATCCATTTTTGGGGTATCCATACAAGCGTGGAGTGAAAAGAGTTATTCAAGAGGCGCAAGATAATCAAAATCATTATGAACCACATGTTGAGGCTGGTGGTGGTGAAGACTTGTATGGAATCTGTATTGATATAGATGAATTTAGTAAAACAGCTACTATTGTACCAATTACAAATAATTTTGAGGGCTACTTAGTAGCAAAAGACGCTACGGTTAAAACAAAAGACAAACTTGTTTTTAATAAAGACGGCGCTCTTGAAAAGGTTACTGGAGCACCAAATAAAGCAACTATTAATGCAACAGCATTATCTGATGCAAAGCAAATTAGCAATGAAGTTTATTTAGTAAAAGTAGCTGTATTTGGAAATAAAGCTATGAGTAGAAATTAATAATATTTAGGAGGATTTAATATGGAATTATTTGATGAAAATTATTATGCAAAAGCCGTGGCAAATATCATAGGAGAAGTTAAAGATCCTATTATGTATAAATGGTTTTCGCCGGATCAAATTGAAGATGTTGATCTACAAATGGGATATCAAAAAACCGTAAAATGGGACGCGTTTCTAAATGCTAATCCTACAACAATTGCCAATGAGGTTAATACTATCTCAACTATTGGTTTTAGTTCTGAGGTGGTAAGACTTAATTATTTAAAATTACAGTATAAATTCAGACATTTAAAACAAGCTTCTGAGAAATTTTATACTTCAGACTCATATATTGGGGACATTAATAATAATTTACTTCCTTTTGCACAAGCTTATAAGCTTGCAAGTAGTGAAATTATTAAGCTTATCAATCACTTTGTACTAACAGGTACTGTTTCGATTCAAAAAGATGGGAAAAATCAAAAACGTCTACTTCCGAATATGTATGGACTACTTAATATGCCGGAGCAGATAAAAGAAGAAGTTGCTAGTGGTGATAAAGATAAAATGGATAAAATCTTTGAAAAGATTGAAGCTGGACTTTCAAAGTTAGAACTAGGAGACGAATTTTCCACACCTATGATGGTAATAGTTGATCCCGCAACTTCACTTAAACTTGTAAAACCATACGCAGCAGCACAGGGTGTAGCAAGTAGCAGTGAAAAATGGGAAGATGTTTTGATTCAAACTATTAAGGCTATTAATAATAGAGAAGATGTTTATATTGAGACTTCAAACTTGCTAAAACATAAAATACTCATTTATCCACTAAATTCAGAACTTATTAAATTCAAACCTAGCAAGTATATGCTACCTACACCAAATGAACAAGTTGACAAAGACTCAACTGATATTGCTCATTCATACATTGATTTTGTTTTGGGCGGTCTACTTGCTACTAGAAAAACTATTTTGCAAGTTAACATCAAGCAAAGTTAAAAGTATAAGGTAAGTGAAAATGAGTGAACAAGGAAACTTACAAGCACAAGCCGAGGGAGAAGAAGAACTTTTAGTAACAAAACTCCATTCAGAAGTGTTATTGCTATTAGGGATAGACCAATTTGCACTAAGCAAGCAAAATTTTCTACTTCATTTATCCCTACTTCAAGCTATTCTAGTAACACGTGGTATTGATGCTAGTTCACTGACATATGAACAAATATTTTTACTTACTTTCTACCACATGGGTTGTCAATTAAGAAAACAGGGCGTTGTTCGAGAATTTGAATTTGATAGGATCAAAAAAGAAAAATTCAATGAACTTGAACTTGATTATTATCCTAGCAGTAGTGGGAGCGAAGAAGGTGGTGAGGGGGGTTGTGGATCAAATAAGAATTTTTGTTCACAACTCGATGCATTTTTAGAAAAACTAAAAAGAGAAACTTCAACGCCATCTTGTGTGGGGGTTGTCTAATGAATGGTGTTAGAAAAAGACTTTCAGATATGTCTTTCCGTATGATCAACGTATTTAAGGATCCTAAACCTCTAAAGTTTTATAAAGGCACTGTTGTAAAGCTTGAGAATGACTCCTCTTATCAGCGAGTATTTGATAAAAATAAGTACACTGAATTTGCAGGAGTTATTATTGACATAAGGCCACAAGAACTTGCAATGCTTTATGATTCTGATATGTCTGATATTCAAGGGTATTCTAAACTTTACACATATCAAGACCTTAACTTTGAGCTTAAAGACCGAATATCAATTGCAGATTTAGTTTACTTTGAAATATTTAGTATTGACTCTTCAATCGGATATTTTACTTTGGTTTTAAAGGAATTTATATGGACAGGCTAGAATTTAAAATGGAATTGGAAATTGGGTGGTTTGGTGGTCGTGCAGGAATTGCTAGAATGCATGAAAAAGGGAGCAGCAATTTACCAGCAAGAAAACATTTAACCAAAATTGCTAATAGTTCTGAGTTTAGAGAATATATTAATAATAGTTATATAAATTCTAAGTTTAATCTTGACCCTAAATCGGGAATGGAGGCTATTGGACAAGCTTTTATAAGGTACTATGAAAATTATCTATTATCAGCACAAGTCACTCCAGCCTTAAAGGCTAATACAATTAAAAGCAAGCATAAAAGAGGCAGTAACACTGTAGCAATTCCACTTGTTGATACAGCCAAAATGTTATCAGAGATTACTTATAAGGTAACACTTGAATGATTTTAACTTTAGATATGGTATTAAATCATTTAACCCAAATATTTAAGGGTTTTAAGGCTTATGCAACTGAAAATAATTTTGAGTGCGATATCATAAATACTTACAATCACCCGTACCTTTCAAAAATCACAGCTGCTAGCTCAAATATAATAGCATTGAAATTTGATGGTACAGAACATCTATTTGATCATAATTCTAGAGCCGGTGCATTTTATGAAAATGCTTTGGAATTTAGTATAAATTTTCAAATATATATTATTGCGATAGTGTTAAACGCTCAAGATTTTGACGCTAATTCACGTATGTTAGTGCTTTATAGTATGCTTAGCAACTTTCTACACAATAAAGTCCATAAGTATACTTTAGAAAGTCAGTCTCAACCCGAATATATTAGAAAAATTAACCTTTACATTTATCCAATATCTAACATGCAAACAGTTGGGCTTATTAATTTAGGCACAAAATATAGCAACCATGCGTACAGTGCATCTGTAGCATTCAATGCTAGTGTAAAAGCAATTGAAATTTTAAAGGAGGAATACAAAATTGCCGCAAGATACAATTAGTGTAAGTTTGCTTGATTCTAGGATTCAGACTAGCAGGCCCAATTATTACAATCCACTTTTGGTTTACAAAACAGCTAAAATCAAAGTTAATAAAGATGCCGCCAACTTTATAACATTGAATTTAACCGTTAATAATTATGAAAAACAAATTGAAACTTTGGAAAAAGACAATGGAAATGGACAAGATCAGTTTGGAAAAGAAAAAACAATGTTAAAAACTGCAATGTCAAATTTTTTCAATTCAAGCGAAGAATCATTAAAATCAACCGATCTTTTCATTTATAAGGATAAGCCTGAAGAGCTAAAAAATTATCTTAAAATACATAGGCACACTTTTGTTGTACTTATCAACACTGAAGGGGATGCATCGGATGATGGACTTAAAATTTACAAAGATGACTATAATAAATTCAAAATGCCTTCAACTTTTTTTGTATTCTCAACTAAAGAACAAGAAATAAAAGAACTATTTAAAGATAAAGGCAATACTGAAAAAGAAAGAAATATTGCTATTTACAGCAATAATAAAGACAATTTACACCTTAAATTTATAAGTCAATATTTACATCAAGCAAGCATTTTTCACACTGTTAATCCTTATGGTATGCCACTGGCTGCTACACCGCTTGTTGATGACACTGTAATTGGAAAGTTACGAACTGCAAAAATTAACTTTTATTCACTTCTTAATGAAACTGGTCTTGATGGTATGCCTGCTTTTAAAGAAGGTGTTGATCTTGCTGGAAGTTCAATAGATGAGCTTTTCACTTATCATTACATAAAAAATGAAGCAATTATTGAGCTTATCAGAATTTGGAACAAAAATAATAGACAAAACAGCAAATTATCTGCACTACAGCTTAGTGGAGCTAGAGACAATGCATATACTTCAGCAATTGAGTGCCTGCTCAAACGGTTTGTAGATAGAGGACTAATAATAGAGTATAAAAATTTAAGACTTACTCTTTCTCCTACACCACAACTTAAATTAGAACTTAGTGTGAATATTACTTATAACTTTAGCATTAATGCTGTTGCTTTAGTAATTACTACTCAAGATATTGTTGATTATCAAAATAGTTTAAGCGCTTAAAAGGGGGTATAAAAATGCAATTTTATGATTTAAGAGAAGTTTATTTTTCAATTGGTGGTACACAGCTACATAGTGGCAAACTAGAGCTTACAAGCGAACCCACAACAAGAGCAGTGATTAGCAGTGAAGATAAAGGTATGCCTGTAATAAGTTTAAGAGATCCCAAAACGATAACTTATGTTTTCAACATTGAAGTGACGCTAGGTAGTCATGACTATAGATTGTTAACTGAACTTTCTGATGAACAGTTTTACAACATGGATGTAAGAAAAGAGGATAAAATGCTTGATTTAGCATTCAATGATAGAATTGCTACTAAAATTATTTCTAACTATGCAATTTTTACTGAAGAGCCTTCAAGAAGTTATTCTGCTGAGGCCGAAAAAGTATCTTTTGAAATTAGGGCTATTAATTGCCAAAAATCTAAACCAAACAACACTTAAAAGGAAAGTCATTATGATAATGAGATATAAAATGAAAATTTTAACTAAAAACAAAACTTATGAATATCCACTTAGAGTGCTTCCGGTCTATGAATGGGATAGAGTACTGGGATTTAATCAAAGTGACGCTGTTTTAAAGCTTAATGAGGTTAAATATTTAAGAGAAATCACAAGTTTAATGATAAGTCCAAAATTTTTAGATGAATTCTATCTGATTTTGGATCAAAATAGAGAATTTATTTCTTATTATAAAGACTATCTTGTTGCAATAATTTACACTGCACAATTTAATACTTTTCATTTAGACAATGATCTAAAAAACCCCGCTTTAGTATATTTGAGTGAGTATGAAAATAATGTCGGTGATTTTGTTACTTTTGACTATATCAATGAAAATTTTGAATATGAAAAAGTAGCCACTTCGCTTTCATCAAGTACATCAAATTCCAATGAGCTGGTTGCTAAATGAACAAAAGAAATAGAGATATTGATAAAGCCATTGCAAGTCTTAATGAGACTAGAAAAAAATATTTTAACTTGCTTGACGAGATAAAGAACGACAAATATTATTTTCCAGTAATTATGAATATTTGCTCGTACGACAATGTAAAGAAATTGCCTTATGACGAGCTTTTAGAAGTCAATAGACTTGCTGATATTAAATTAGAAAAAGAATTGTATGAATTAATTCTAGGCAAGTGAGGGTTTAGTGAGCGACAAATTCACCATTAAATTTAAGGGCATTCTTGATCATGCTGCAACAAAAAAGGCTATCGAACAAGATATTTCCAAAATGGAAAAATATCTTAAACCTAAAAAATCTAGTTTGGGGAGTACTAAAGATATTGTAAAAAATAATTTGTCGGACAAGAAAAAAGAACTTAACAGACAATCTAAATTTGAAAGCTTAAGAGAGCGTGTTGAGAAATATAGACTTACACAAACTAAAAAGCTTATGAAACAGGGCATGGGGTTTGAGAAAGCAAGAAAAGAAGCCTTTAAAAGATCTTTAATGTCTGATAGAGATAAAAGGCGTCTTGAGTATAAAGAACTTGCAAAAGAATCAAAAGCAAAAAGTAAAATTTTAGCAGCCTCTCAAGGAAAAGGACTTGTTGCCAAAATTGCAATAGGCAGTGCTTTAGGAAATGTCATTGGCAACGCTGTAAGTAAAGTTGGTGGCGGGCTTATTGGATTTATGTATGGATTTGCTAAAAAAGCAGTTGAAAATAAATCTAAAGAAGAACAACTAAAACAACTTAACAACGTGTTTTACAGTGACAAAGAACGTAAAAATATTTTGGGTGCTATTAAGGGAATGAAAGGATTTGAGCGGAAATTAGAACAAGAAGACTTTCTGCGAATAGCCAGTGTGCTTAAAGGCCACATCAGAGAATTAAAACTTAATGATAAAGAAGGAGAAAATGTATTAAATGCAACAAAACTAGCAGCTATGTTTAGAAGCACGGGGCTTGTTGGTGATAACGAAAGTGCTGTTGAAGTTGTTTCAAAAATACTTAAAGGGGAACTAACTGAAGCTTTTAATATATTGAAACCTATCGACAAATTTGGAGAAAAATATCTAGAAGCTATGAAAAACAAGTTAGAACTATTAACTAAAGAGGGAGGGAAAAAAAAGCTAAGGCCAGAGATAATTGCAGATTTAATAAAAGATATATCATCTTTAAAGATAATGGGTCATTCCGACAAAGTTTCTAAAGCTAAAAGTGATTTGGCTAAAATAGAGCAAACTCTTGAAAACGTAACTAGTGATGTTTTGATGCCAGTAATTGGTAAAATTTCTGGTATTCTTGATAAGATTATGAATTTTGATTTTAAAAAAATCATAAAGGATGTCGTTGATGCCATAAAAAGTGGTATAAGTGGTGCTTTTGACGGAATAAAAAACATTGGCAGCTCAGCATATAATACCGTTAGTAATGCTTATAACTCCGCATATGAATGGATAAATACTACACTTTTTGGAAATAATAACAATAACACCGGGGGCGATGATTCAGTAAATTTCAGATAAAAAGGAAATTCTATGGATATTAACAATGAAAATATTATCAATAATAATCTTGAAAAGAAAAAATTCGAAGAAAAAATCAAGGATATTGAAAGGAAAGAAATCAGGGAGATTACTCGAATAATAAGAGATGTAATAACCCAAATATTTGCCCTTTTCGGAGCAGATAATTTCTTAGTGTTATTTCCTAGAATGGATTTAAAAGGTTTTGGATATGTTCCTCAATTGTTTTTTATAAAACCAAAAACCGAACTCATAACACGCACTTACAATACCAGTTGTTCTAAAAGACCAGTTATCAACTATTATGATAGAAAAGCAGAATATGTAAGCTACAATCCAGTAATGACTGGTGAAAACATCTCTTTAAACGGCGGGATACTTACATCCTTATATAAAGATATGCTTTCTCTACTCAAAATGACTGTTTTTGGCAATACTATGCTACGTTTTGACGCTCATCTTGCAAAAGAACAACTAGCAAATAGAATACAAGCTCAAGTTCCCTTTAGTATTTACAGCCCAACTTTTGGCCTAAAAGAATTAGCCGTAATTACAAGTCTTTCGTTTAAGGATATTCCTTTCATTGATGAGGTTGAAGTTAGTCTATCAATGGAAATAGTAAAAACATTTGAATTGGAAAAATATAAAGGATAATTAATGCTGTTACTACAATATGATTTTAAAATTGAATTTTATAAAGCAAAACAATCCTTAGAAAAGGATACAAGCTCTGAAGATTCTTTAATTGAAGAAACTCCTAAAATTATAATAAATACGCAACATGGAATTCATATTGATATTACCATATCTAATGAATTTTCAAATTATAATTTTGTAAAATCTAAACGAACAAAAATTGTACTTTGGAATTTGCCTTTAGACTTCACCAACGACATTGAGGTAGGAGATATAGTAAAAATATATTATAAGAAATTTGCTCATGAAAAAAATTTTGATTTCATAATGTCGGGGTATTTAGGGACTCCTATGAGCACTGATTATCCTAGTGGTGATTTTAGTGTTGAGCTTGACGTTAGGTTAGCAGTTAGTAGCAACTTCTTTGATCGAAAATTAGAGAACAAAAACTTCAAGGGAAAAACGGTGCAAGAGGCAATAGAATCTGTATTTCCTAATCGCAATATTATTAATATGGACAAAGAAGATCGTCTTAAAATTATTGACAAAGATATTTATGCCACAACACCAAAAGAATTTGTTGATAAAATAAAAGGAATATATATTCATGACGTAATAGCTGATGTTGGTGGTGACAGCTTTGATGTTGAATGTAATTTTATATTTACTAATGATAGAACAATTGAAGCAGATGAAAATTACAAAGCTTTAGAAGATTATGGACTTGAATTCATTCCACAACAAGAAATTGCTATTGAAGGTGAATACCATATAAGACGTGTATATTGGAACGCACAAACATTTTATACACATAAACTAAAAATTGGCGATAAAGTTTCATTTATTGATGGACTAGGAAAAATGATAAAAACCACCATAAAAGAAACAAGTGCAAGACTTAGCAACGCAGGAGAGTGTTCATTAATACTTAAATTAAAGGATGATTCTGATGATTCTGATTAAATGTATAAAGTAAAGGGGATTAAAATGACTAAAGACTATAAAATTTACAGAATGAACCAGCGTCTTTATGGACATGCTTTAGCACAAGAGGACGTTAAAAATTGGATTTATTCAAACATTTTTATAATTAAAATTGGCACTGTAAAGGATTTTAAACAACAAACTCAAGAAGCTATTGTTACAATACCCGAATTTGAAGATTTAGAAATTCACACAAAAAATATCTCTAATATCAGTTTAGAACTATCAAAAGGTGATACCGTATTACTACTTCAATCAAGCGTTAATATTTTTGATACAAATAACGATATTCACTTTGACAAACATCATTTTTATATACTTGGTGCAATTAGCCCAAAGACTTTAAATCTAATCTCTGATACTGTTAAAATTAAAGCAAACAATAAAATTGAAATAGCTAATGAAATAACATCCTTAAAATCAATTCTAAAGAGCATTGTAAGTGCTATTGAGGGTATAAAAGTCGTAACCACAAAAGAAGGCCCAGTAATTGAACCAGTCAGTCTAAAAATAGCAACCACTAAAATTAATTCTGATATTAACAGTTTGTTCAAGTAATTTTTGCTAAATATGGTATAATTACTAGTATGGATTTAAGATTAGGCAATAATTTTGAATTAGTATTTAATAATGATTTATCACTTGTTGATGGAATTGAAGAACAAAAGCAAAAATTGTTTATATTTTTAAAAACCTTAAGGGGGAGTTTAAGCTATGCTCCTAATTGGGGGCTGGACTACTTCTTACTTTTAAAACTGTTAAAAATTAATAATCTTCACGCTGTAAAAAATTATTTTCACGAAATATCTAAAGAACTTAACTTAGATTTAATAAACATTTCTACTATTATTCAAGACAACAAAGTGCATATATCCTTTTTTTTCTCAGGCGATGTTTTGAATATGGAGTTTAATTTATGAGTATTGTTTTTGATTCTGATTTTGGCATTCTAAAGCGTACAATTAAGGATATATTACGAGCCAAAAGAGAATACTTGCGAATAAATTATGGAATTAACATTGATGATAGTAATAGCTCGATTTACAACATTATTGCATCTTCTTTAGCATTAATTGAAGAAGAAATAATTAATGAGCTTAATCTCTTTTTTTCTAAAATGAAACCGGGTGGTACTTATTGGGCTGCTATTGAAGAACACATTTCTTCTAAAAGCACAACTTACAGTGCTGTTAGAAACGCTTTACTTAATCTTAATGGGGTAGAGCATACTAATATTAAAAGTTCAGCTGGAAAAGCCAATATATACCTAATTCTAAAAGAAGATTTACTAGACGCCAGTAAAGCTAATATTAACAACCCCGAATTTAAAGCAAAACTCTGGGAAACATTATATCTAACAACGCCTAGTGGGACTTTACTTGAAGGAGATATAGAAATTGATGGACTCAATTCAACTGGACAACTTAAATCCTACAAAATATCGCTAGGGAAAAGAAAATATGTTTATATGAAAGTAAAGTATAAACTTGACCTTAAAAACTATCTCTACTTAAACATAGACTCTCAAATTAGGGACATATATTCTAGGATTATTTCAAATAACTATTCTGATATGGGAATTAGCTTTGAATATCAAGACTTTTTTGCTCCAGTTAATGAAGTTAAAGGAATTAAGTTTATGGAAATAAGTGCTTGTATTAAAGATACAGATACTGAAAGTATTTCAAAAATTACTGATAGCGACTTTCAAACAAATAAAGATATCGCTATTAATGATGATACAATGCTACTTTTCAATACTACAGATAGATTGCTCATTGACATTGATAGTTAACAAACATGAAAATACCTAATTTTTTCAAAAATACCGAAATTCATAAATTTATACGCACATAAACAGAATACGCACAAGCATTGCTTAATGAACTCAAATCTCTTAATTCCAACTTCATATCCATTAATGTAATAGAAAATATAAAATCAAGATATATTGCAATATGGATATCTCAAGTTTTATCTATCTTTTATGCAAAAACTCAAACTTTACAAAGTATTACAAGCAATATTAATAGTGTTATTTTTGCTTTACGTCATATTGGTACTGATGAGTCGTTTAGACTGATTTTCAAGGCCTTTTTAAATGTGGACATTGAAGTTACTACTCCTGAAGCTGGGGTTATTGATATCTCTTTAAAAGGGGTAATAAAAACAAACTTTACTACATTTATTTCCCCTAGTACTAAGAAAGGAAAACGACTTAAAAAGATTCTAATTAGAGAAAAGAAACCGGGATATGCTGCATCTAAAAAGGCTTTAGTATTTAATTCGCTTCCTAAGGGCTATGATCATTCAATTTATGCTTTTATAAAGAGAATTATTCCTATTGGTAGAGTTCTAAAAATTAATAATAAAGATGGCAACAATATTATAACTTTTAACAACTAAGGAGGCTTTATGGCTGATGATCAAGAAAAATTACTAATTGATGAAGAAGAAACAGTTCAAATTAAAGATTTAAATAAGGTTACGACCGTTAACAATACTGATCTTTTACTTCTTGATGATGGAGGTGCAAGCAGCAATGCTATCACCTTTAAAAACTTCTTAAAAACCGTTAATCACCAAACATTTAAAGGCGAAGAGCTGGGCTATTTTAAAGAGATAATTAAGTCTACAATCGCTACTGAACTTGCAGCTGATAAAGATTTTGTAAAAAGCATTTACGATTTAATAGTTGACAAACTAATTGGCAATGATTCTGATAAACTTTCAAATCTTTTTAGTAAAATTAAATCTCGCCTTACAAATAGCATATCATCAGCCACTTTATCTAGAAGTGATGATCTTTTGATAATGTCATCAAGCACTATTCAAAAAACACCCGTTCCAAAACAATTGATTGGTGTACCATCGGATTTTCGGAGTTCTTATAGTTTTACTAGTGGTACCACAATTTATCCTAATGAATACCAAAATCACCGTGTAATCATTGATCTGGAGGACTATAATGATGTAACTCTCATTTTTTACAAATATAATGATGATAACCCCATTTATCTTGATTTCCAAGTTGATGTAGAATCCTTTGGTAAAAGTAAAACATTGAGTTTAAGGTATTCCGATGAAAATGAAAAAAACACGATTTATTCACGTGATAGTTCTAGTACTAGAAGAATAACTTTTAGCATTCCTTTGTATAAAGGATGGTATGTCCAAAAAAGAGCCTCCTCTTCAGGGAATCCCATCCCGGTTCTTTTAAAACTGTAAACTTTTTTAGCAAAAATTAAGGTTTTGGTATATAATATACGTATAAAACTAAAAAAATTAAAATGAAGGATTAAAAAATGGATACTATTAAATTAACAGAACTTCTTATCAATTTAAACGAAATTAAACTTATAGCCGTAATGATTTTTGTAACAGTACTAGTTTTAGGAGTGTTAATTCTTCTTAAGCCTTTATTAAAAGACATATTGACTATTGTAATAGGCAAGATTTTTAAGAATGGCAATGGTAATGGCAAAAATCACATTAAAAAAAGAGATTAAATTATGAAATTATCTAAAGATAATGTTGAGCTTGGACTTTCGTCTTTATCAACCCTTATTGATATATTTTCTAAATTTGAAGACGAATTTGATGAAATTGCACATAAAGGATTCTTTTTGGTTTATGAGCTGTATTCTCATTATAAATTAATCTATACAGCAAATATGGAAAGACTTGAGAGTGCATTAACTCCAGCAATAAATGTGGCACTCGCTCCATTAAATGAAAAAATCAATACGGTTATTGATTTGGTTAATTCTGATGAAAAAAATCTCAAAATATCTAATGATCTGAAATTCAATCAAGAAGGAAAACCTATCTATAAGGAAAAAACAAATAATGCAAAATAACACTATTGGTTTAGGGCTTAATTTACTATCCAGCTTAACTAACATAGCTAAAACTGATACAAACATAGATCATAATTACATTAATACTTTTAGTAAAGTAATAGATTTTTTCTACAAAACATATATAAGCACACTAAAATCTATGGAAACAGCTGAGTCAATGAAAATATTTGAAGAAATAAAAGATATTTTAAAATACAATATTGAGATAATAGAGGCTATCTCTGCCGACAAAAATAAAAAAATTATTACTTCACTTAAAGCAACACGTAACAAAATTATGAAAGAATACATCAAAATGCTTAAAAGGAGTGAAAATGCTTAAAAAATTGCATTCTCTACTAATTGTTTTGTTGTTATGTTGTACTACTATTGCTAGCCTACCAGAAGAACCAAAACCTCCACTTATTCAAACACTAAACTCTTTAGCTAAATATGAAACACAACTTTCAGAGTATGTTATGTATCTTGTAACATTTTTAGCTAAAACAAAAGTTAAAGTTAATGACCCAAATTATCCAGAATATCCTTATCCAGACTTATCAACACTAAAAGACGAACACTCCATAACCGCAGTAAAACATAATATTAAGATAT
Source organism: Borreliella bissettiae DN127 (assembly GCF_000222305.1). Classification (GTDB taxonomy): domain Bacteria; phylum Spirochaetota; class Spirochaetia; order Borreliales; family Borreliaceae; genus Borreliella; species Borreliella carolinensis. Next base: position 16,372 of record NC_015908.1, read on the forward strand.
ATTTAGAGTACATTAAACAAACAAAACCAATAGCGGAAAAAGTATATAATCAATATTCCCAATTAAAAATGTAAATTACAAAAAGGTTTTTCTTGCAAGAAATTCTCTTTTATAATCTTAAAATCGTTTATTTCTATTGTATTTAAAAGCATTTTATATTTTGGGATAAATTCTTAATAAGGATATAAGATTACCAATATACTATTTATTAAGGAGCACAATATGCAAAAAATTAATTTATTAATATTATTTATGTTTATTATCAGTATTAGTAATTTAATTTCATATGAAATTCAAAAAGATGAAATTATTAAAGTTAAAACTTTAATAATTGGCTTTAAAGGTCCTGGCGAGTCTTACTTTAACTTTTCTGTAAAAAAAGAAGATACAAACAAACATCCAATTGAAGTTTTGGGAATAGGATTGGTTAATTTTATTAACCAAATAGGAGCCGAAAATATTCTTGAAGTTAAATCGCTAAACCATTTAGCGGCTTTTAGCTTTGTTGTACTATACAAAGAAAAGAAAAAATAATCTACGGTTTTTATAATCCTATTTTTTAAAACCCTCTACAGTAAAAAAATTTAAAACTAGTATTCCCAATTAAAAATGTAAATTACAAAAAGGTTTTTCTTGCAAGAAATTCTACTTTACATATAAAAATCTCTAAAGCCAATCAATCTAAAATAGTGTATAATATGACTATAAAGGAAAATTTTATGGAAACAGTGTCAACAAATATTGCTGGTGTAAGTCAAGAACAAATATATAAAGAATTTCTTAGACTGGGCATGGAACAACTAATAGCACAAGATTTATCTAAAAGATATTATCACAATGAGCTTACATATAGAGATTTAGAAAATTTAGAAAAACAATTTGATATTAAATTCGACAATCTTATTTTTAAGATAGATACTGCAGAAAAGAATTTGCAAAAGGATATATCTAATTTAGATGCAAAGATAGATACCATAGAAAAGAATTTAAATATAAAAATAGATAATTTAGACGCTAAAATAGATAATGTCAAAAGTGAACTTAACACTAAAATTGATAATGTAGAGAAGAATTTACAAAAGGATATATCTAATTTAGACATTAAGATAGATACTGTAGAAAAGAATTTAAATATAAAAATAGATAGTGTTAAAAATGAACTTACTGCCAAAATAGATAATGTAGAAAAGAATTTAATGTCTCTTTCAGAAATGCTTAAATGGGTATTGGGAATTATGGGAACAATGGCTATAACAATGATAGCGGGGTTAATATTTACTTTCATTTCCAAATAGCTACTACCTCACTTAAATAATATCAATTCAAATAATAATTGTTTATCCAATATTTAGTATTAATAATTGATTTATTAAACATTATTAATAAAAAAAGGAGTAACAATGAAAATCATCAACATATTATTTTGTTTATTTTTATTGATGCTAAACGGTTGTAATTCTAATGATACAAATGCTCAACAAACAAAAAGCAGAAAAAAACGTGATTTAACCCAAAAAGAAGTAACACAAGAAAAACCTAAATCCAAAGAAGAACAACTTAGAGAAAAGCTATCTGATGCTCAGAAAACACAACTTGACTGGTTAAAAACCGCTTTAACTGGTGATGAAGAATTTGATAAATTTTTAGAAAACAATGAAGATAAAATAAAATCTGCACTTGATCATATAAAGAGTGAACTTGATAAATGTACTGGGGAGAATGCGGATCAACAAAAAACCACTTTCAAAGAGGTGGTTAAGGGGGCTCTTAGTGGTGGTATAGATAATTTTGAAACTAGTGCAAGTAGCACCTGCAACGCTCAAAATGGTTCCTAATAGCTAGTAGCCCCCAAATAGGGGGCATTAATCTTGCTATGCTGCAAATATCTCATCAAACCGTTCATATTCTTTTAAGACACTAAAGAATATTAATGGGCTAGGGCCATAAGCAGTTCGCTTAAACGCTATAAACTTTTCAAAATCTTGTAAATCTTTTAATCTATTATTTTTCTTGAAATAGTTTTTTATAATCTCCGCCCAATAGTTTATACTCTTAAAATCACTATTTTTCTCAAAATACGAGATTAAGTCAGATTCAATTTTCTTGATATCATCAAAATTATTGGGGTCTATATTCTGAATAAAGCTTATTTTTTGAATAATTGAGTTTATATTATCTTTTATTGTAGGGCTATTTACCCAATCTTTTATATTAGACAACGCTTCTTTAAAAACACCGTAATAATAAAGCCTATCTTTTTTTTGTTCTTGCTTAATGTCTCTTTTCTGGTTTTGAATAGTGTTATTTTTTTGAATTTGATTAATCTCTTGTTTTTGTTCTCTTTTTTGTTCTTGCTTTTGATTAACACTAGATTGTCTGCTAGGCATAGAATTTACGTTTTCATGGTTATTGTAAATAGGAGCTGCATCAGTATCAACTTCACTTTTTATATGAAGACATGCTACTAAAGCATACCTTTTGAAATAAGTAATAGCTGATCCAACCAGTTGTGGTACTGTATTTACAACATTTTTAGACCCACTTTCACTGTTCCATTGTAAGTTTTCTGTAAGCATTGGTGTATCAAAAGAAAATTCATATCCAGTGCTTGTACTGTAAAATGTGGTCCTAATAACATGCTCCTTTTGTCCATCTACAAATTTAGATATTGGATATTGCTCAAAATCAAGCTCCAAATTGTGCTTTTCAATAACGTTTTCAATTTCTTCTACTATTTCATTGAAATTCTGATATTTGTATCCATATCCTTTAAGACTTTTATCAATCCCTGGTAAATTCATTTTTAGGGTTTTCATATCTTTTCTGAAGCTTATTTTTGCTTGAATATTATTTTGTATTTCTTGATTATTTTTGTTTAAAAGATTTTCCATCTTTTTACTCCTTATATTTTAGTAATAAATAATTATATAGCAAAAACTATTTTTGCCAACTTCTTTACAAAAATTTTTACAAAAAAGAAGTGGGACTTAACCAAACTCTTTTCTCAAAGAATCTCGTTAAGTCCCCACTATATTATTATTTTTAGCAAATTCTAAAATATAAGGTAGTCAAAAATGATAATACATCAAATAACTACGATGGTTTTAGTGTAGTCCAATTTTAAATTAAAATCAATTTATATTTTTACTAAATTACAAATTTATGTATTAATTTAACAAAATTAATAATTAAAATTTAATATTTTTTAGAAAAGTATTTACTTTTAAATCAAAATTTTGCATTATAATAATTACTATTATATCTAAAGTATAAGGAGATTGTCAGATATGACAACATCAACCAATAAAAAAATTGCAACTTGCCACAACAAACACCAACACAAATTAATATCTCTTACTTCAACACTAGATTTTCTAAACAAAAAAGATAAAAAATACACGCAACAAAACATACTCTACTACTTTAATGAAAATCTTAAAAGAAATGGTCTAGCTCCCACTACTTTAAGAACAATGCAAAATTATCTTTATAAATTAGAAAAAGTACTAAAAGTTACAACTAACTACTACCAACACATGGGTGTAAATTGTGGAACTGAAATTTACTATAAGCTAAAGTATCCTAAAAAAGAATGTTACCAGAAAATAAACAAGTACTTTAAAGAACGAAAAAACTCTAGATTTAAATCTAGAGTTAATAACCATTTTAAAGACAATATTTCTATAAATGGTAGTGTAAATTCAGTGGAGTGTTTAAATAATAAAAATAATATAAAAGAAGAAAGAAAGAATAATCAAAAAGAGAAATATCAACTAAGAAATTATTTCAACAATTGTAACTTTAAAACGGAAGAAGCTCTTTCTATTTTGAATTTAAATGCTGATAAAAATACGAAAATTGAAGCAATGAATATCTTAAAACAAAATGAAATTGCCCTAATAAAAAAATTCAATATAAAAAAATCTTGTATGAAAGAAAAGCAAAACACATTAAAAAATATTCTAAATAACACTCAGAAAGAATTCGAACAGAATGGATATAATTCGGAACAATTAAAAATAAGTTTGCAAAAAGTATACGAAAGTTACAAATTTAAGCCCCATTTTATTATTGAAAATCACAAATATAGCGATTTAAACAACATAAAACGCAAATTGGAAAAGTCTATTGAAAGAAAAAAAGAAAATTCTCAACAAAATTATCAAAATTTAAAGGCAAACATTTTCAATATCCTTATTGAACGACTAAAAAAAGAAACAAATATTGAAATTCTAAAGCCCATTATCAAAGATTATTTGAATAAACAAAAGAAAATAGAATACAATAAAGTATTTGGTACATATTATCTTGAATTATTAGAAATAATAAAAAATGAAAAGAATTCTTTAACTGTAGAAGAATTTAACATAAAGGCTGTATGAGGATTTAAATATGGAAAATACACCTGAACCTATTGAAACTGTAAAAAAAGGCAAATGTAAAGTTGAATGCCAAAATAAAGAACGCTTTATTTTAATTGAAAAAGAAAATGGGAAAGCAATGTACCATACAAAAATAATGATGGACATTTACAAATTTGGAGTTTATGAGAAAAAACACGAATTTAGACTATCATTAAGGGCCCTATTTAATGGAGAAAGAATTGTGGAAGAAACTCACTTGTACCCAATTAAAGAAGGAGACAAGTTTATTGGTATTTTTTATGGATATAGAAAACCAATTAAAAAACCGTTAATAAAGTATCAAATAAACGGAACTAGAAAAGCATATGCATTAGCAAGGGCATATTATATGGAATTTAGATTTAAAGCCGGAAGTGTTTTTTGTTATTTCAAGGGATTATATCGTTTATTAGATAAAAAAAGAACAAATAATCACTACAACAAAGTTTTATTTAGTATGTTTACGGATTTAGAACAACAAGTATATAAATTTTATGGGAAAAAATACCCAGAGCAAGGACCGTTAATCAAATGGATAATAAAAAACCTAAAATAATAACAATAGCGTCAATTAAGGGCGGTGTTGGTAAAAGCACAAGTGCAATTATATTTTCAACTTTACTATCAAAAGATAAGAAAGTTCTTTTAATAGATATGGATACTCAAGCATCTATTACTAGTTATTTTTACGAAAAATTAGAAAAACAAGGCATTAATTTTACCAAATTTAATATTTATGAAATTTTAAAAGAAAATGTAGATATCGATAGTACTATAATAAATATAGAAAATAATCTTGATCTTATACCTAGCTATCTCACACTACATAATTTCAGTGAAGACTTAATTGAACATAAAGATTTTTTGTTAAAGACTAGTTTGGGAACTTTGCATTATAAATATGATTATATAATAATCGATACAAATCCCAGTTTAGATGCTACTTTAAAAAACGCACTTTTATGTAGTGACTATATAATAATTCCAATGACGGCCGAAAAGTGGGCAGTGGAAAGTTTAGATTTATTTAATTTCTTTGTAAGAAAATTAAATTTATTTTTACCTATATTTTTAATAATAACGAGATTTAAAAAAAATAGAACACATAAAGCATTGGTTGAAATGTTAAAAACAAAAGATAGGTTTTTAGGAACAATATCTGAAAGAGAAGACTTAAATAGACGAATAGCAGAAAATAATAATTTTGATTTAAATAAAGATTATATAAAAGAATATGAAAATATTTTAGAAATTTTTTTTAAAAAAAATATAAAGTCTAATTATTAGACGTGTTTAATATAAAAGGAGGTTAAATTGGATATTAAGGTTAATAAAAGAGATTTAAGTGATAATGAAAATTATGCTATTACTGATAGTGTATTAAATCATTATAATTCTTTAAAAGAAAAATTAAAAATTAATTCTAAAAAAGAAATCTATTGTAAGTTAGAAACTTTAAAAATTTTAAAAGAAATTAAAGACAATCATTATTATCGGTTTGATGGGTATAAAAGTTTTGAAGCTTTTTCTAAAGATTATAGACTTGCAAGAGCACAGGTCTATAATTATTTAAAAATTGCTAATGCAATAGAAGATGGTATTATACAAGAAGAATTTCTAATAAAAAATGGTATACTAGAAACGTTAATTGTATTAAGAAATAAAGAGAGCAAAACAATAAAAAAATCAAAACAAAACCCGATAAAGCCCCTAAGATTTCAACTTAAAAAACAAGAAAGTTATGATTTCTATAAAAACCATTCTAAATTTACAGCGTTTATTTTGGAAGAACTTCTTGAAAATCAAAAGGATTTTCTTAATAAACTTTTAAAAAAATATAAAGAATTAAAAGGATAATAAAGGGGATTTTAATGAATAATTTGGGTTATAATGCTCTTAAAATAGAAAATATAAGATTAGAATTTTTAAATAAAGGGTTTAGTGAAGAGGCAATAGATTTTGTTTTACTTCAAAATGATAATTACAACTTTGAAGTTCTAAAAGAGAAAATGAATTCTTTAGAACAACAAATAATTAATGTAGAAAAGAATTTTCAAAAGGATATAAATGGTGTTTATGTTAAAATAGACAATGTAGAAAAAAGTTTAAATGCCAAAATAGATAGCGTAGAGAAAAATTTAAATGCCAAAATAGATAGCGTAGAGAAAAATTTAAATGCCAAAATAGATAGCGTAGAAAAAAGTTTAAATACCAAAATAGATAGTTTAGAGAAAAGTTTAAATACCAAAATAGATAGTTTAGATACTAAAATAGACAATGTAGAAAAAGCTTTACAAAAAGATATATCTAACCTAAAAAACGAACTTAATGCAAGTAATAGAACAATACAAGTAATTCTAATAATGGGAATAACGCTTGCTCCAATTATCTATTCTATATTCAATAAGTATTTTTTAAATTAAGAATGATTAAAATTTTATAAAGTAATAAGTTAGTATATAGCTTTAAAGTAGAGCTTATTTGAATTTTTTAACAAGATAATTTAAGTAGGTTCTTTTATTTTAACAAATACAAATTGATTTTAATTATAAATTAGAATCAACTCAATTTTTGAAAAGCTTATTTATATAATTTTTAATAAGTGAATTCGTTTAAACCCTAGCTTTATTAAGTTCTTTAACAAAAGAATATAATCAAGCTTTTATTAATTATAATAATTTCTGTAAAAAGTTGACAAAAATAGTTTTTGTTATATATATGTATGTGAATAGCTAAAAAAGTGTATTGCTATCAAAAAAATCCAGTTAAGTTGGGTTTAGCTAAGTTCTTAGACAAGAGAATTTAAATAAACCCAACTAATTTTTTTGTAAAAATTTTTGTAAAAAAGTTGGCAAAAATAGTTTTTGCTATATAATTATTTATTACTAAAATATAAGGAGTAAAAAGATGGAAAATCTTTCAAACAATAATAATCAAGAAAATATTCAAGGAGAGCTCAAAATGATAAGTGTTGAACAACAAAGTTTTACTGGATGTGAAATATTTGAGGAAAAATCTTCTCCCATTAAAGAAAAAAGTAAATTAAGCAAGATAGGTAAGAAATTACCAGGAATAAGTAGTCAAGAGTGTTTTAGATTTAATCGAAATATTGATTTTAGTGTGCAAAGAAATGAACTTGATAGATACGGTGCTAGTGAAGTAGGCAATGTTTTGATTGGAGGTGCAGGGCTAAAAGATTTAATGATAAATAGAGTGCTTAAATATTTTGGAATGAGCCTACCTTTTGAAGAGAATTTGTATATGCTCAAGGGTAAGGAATTAGAGAATTTAGGATTTAGAGAATTTGTTAAAGCACATGGTGATAATATTGATGTTTTGTATAAGAACAAATATGCTAACGGTGTTGATAAGTATAATTATTACAAGAAAACTGGTAAATCAGAAATGTTTGTTGGATCAACAATTGATGGATGGTTTATAAATAGTAACGGCACCGCAGAGCTTTTAGAAATTAAAAGCAGTGATTCTAATTATATGAGCGGTGCTATTGCTGAATACAATAAAAATGGCAATTTTTTAAGCAGTAAATATTTTTTCAAATATTATGTGCAGGCACAAATGCAACTAGCATGTACTGGACTTGAGTATTGTAATTTATTCTTTTTAATCGATGCAGCACCAGTTAACTGTAAGATTAAGAGAAATGATGGCTTAATAGCAAAAGTGCTTGAATATGTTCACAAATGCGAGACGGAAGCTTTTAACATAAGAACTCAAATATTTAAAAATAATAATATCAACTTACAAACATTAAATAATGATAATAATGAGGTGATAAAACTAGTTGAAGATTTAGTAGAAAGAAGTGAATTTTATAGTTCTGGAGTTGAGTTTGATTGGGCAAGAGAATTTGTAGAATATGTTGATTGTGTAGAGCTTGAAATTACGGATAGGCAAGTTGCTGAAAATCTTGCATGTGATCTAATGGAAGTTGATAGTGCAAAAAAAGAATTAAACAAAATGCAAAACGAACACAAAAAAAGAGAAAAGTATCTTAAAGATTTAATCAAAATGAAAACCTACAATATTACGAATATATGTCCACTCATTGAGCACGTAAATTATAGATTTAGAGAATTTGTGTTCACTTTTGACTCTAAGAAAAGGGCAATATCAGATAGATTAAGTGGGTTATTGCCAACAAGTGGAGCATTGCTTTTTCCAAGCGATATAGCATTTGCAAATACTGTCAGTGTCCCCATGTGAATGGGTGCACTAAAAAATTAAAGAAAGAATTTAATATAGGAGAGGAAATCAATGATTATTAATAAAATAAAACAAGACAATAGAACTTTAAGACCAGAGATACAAAAATGGGGTTGTTACTTTTTGTGTCTACATTATTATACAAGTTTATTTAAGAAGCGTGAATTTAATGCATATGATATAAATACAGCGTATTATAGATTTATAGGACTTGGCTACATTAAGAGTAATTGTTTTATTATAAATCCATGTATGATACTTAATTACTACGGAATTAGAAGTAGTGTGAGATATGAGTCTTTAAATTATTTGGGTGCAGCAAATGAATTTGAAATAAGTGAAGTAAAAATTGATAAGGTTAATGGGTATCACTTTATAGCAACAAAAAATAAAGAAATATTATATGATTCACTTGACTTAAAGCCACGTGGGAAAATATTTAAAGTAACTTCAAAGCGTATATTTAGGCTTAAATAGTTTTACTAAAGTTTAAGGTTATTTTTAATACATTCATAAGCGTGAATTTTGTTAGCAGAAGAGAGTCCGTAGATATTATCAATTTCGGAAGTTGAATGATATTTCATAAGTTCTTTAATTTGGAAAGAATTGTAACCATTAGATTTCAAATATGAAATAAACAAATTTCTAAATAAATGGAGTGATTTATTTGCACGAAATCCTGATTTTTTAAGAAGATTTTTAAATTTCTTAGAAATATTGATAATGCTAATTTGATTGTCTTTAAATTTATGTTTAGTTTTTTGGAAAAGATAAGTACGTCGTGTATCAAGATTTTTTTCATTAAAATAATTTTCGTGAGCTTTTTGGATAGCCTCAAATTCTTCGGATTTGATGACAATTTCTCTAATGCAAGTGACATTTCTTTTTTTGGCAACATTTACTTTTATATTGTAAAAAGTTTCTCCAGTTTTTTTTAATAGAGGTGTAATATCTTGCATTTTTACTTTTTGCATTTCAGCACCCCTGCACCCACTTATTGCCAGTAGATGTAGAAACCAACCAGAAATTGGGTCAATTTTTTTTAATGTTTTTACGCATTTTTCAATTATTTTCGTAGCTTTTGGGGTTAAATAAAACTTAGGAGTTGGTTTTAAAGATTCTTTTTTAGGGTTAGAAAAAATTTTTAGAGAATTTTTAAGAATTTTGTTTTCATTTACTACTTTTTGATACTCTTGTAATAGTTTGAGTATAGAATCAATATTGTAATTATTTAAATTAAAATAATTATTAATGTCCATAAGACAAGCTCCTTCTAGGTGTTACTTTTAAATTAAGTAAAAGTAATAAAAATAGATGAAAATTACAAATTATATTTTACCAAAAACCAAAAATTTTAGTCAAATTTTGGACGTTCTCATTGCAAGAGAAATTTGTGTTATAGAGTGGCTGTGATAAACAGAAGAGGCAATTTTTTGGGGTGTCGGATAAGAAAGACTACATACTTTATCTAATAAATAGCAAAGACTTTGAAATTTAATTTGTATGTGTTTTGTAGTCTTTTTTAATGGGTAGGTCATTTGCAATGGAGAGATTTTGAAGAGTTGATTAAAATTACATTTTCGTTTTGTTAATATGTAACAGGTGAATGTAACAAAATTAGATATTTAAATCTTTAAAAAATTGTATTTATTAGGGTGTTGCGTTATGATTTAGACTTATGGAGAGACTTATGAATAAGATAATGAAAATATTTACTATTTGTGCTGTTTTTGCACTGATAAGTTCTTGCAAGATTGATGCAACTGGTAAAGATGTAGAACAAAATGTAAAAGGGAAAATTCAAGGATTTTTAGAAAAGATTTTAGATCCAGTAAAGGATAAAATTACTTCAAATGGTCCAAAAGTAGATGAATTGGCAAAAAAGTTACAAGAAGAAGAAAAAACAAAAGTAGATGAAATAGCAGAGAAATTAAAAGAAGAAGAAGGGAAAGACGACAAAGAAGAAAATAAGGAAAATGTTAATTTAGAAGAGAAAGAAGCAGAAGTTAAAAAAGAGGATAAAGAGGATAAATTAGAAGATAAAAAAGAAGAACAAGAAAAAAAAGTAGAAAATAAAAAAGAAGAGCGAGAGGGTAAAGAAGAAAAAATAGAAGTAGGATTGGCTAAAGAAGAAGAATTAGTAGTAGAGCAGAATGGAGAAAAAAAACGACAAGAAGAAGAAGAAAGACAAAGACAAGAAAAATTAACTAAAGCTAGAGAAGAAGAGGCTAAACAAAAAGCAGAACAACAAAAACAAGAAGAAGAACAAAGGCAAGTTGATAGCCAAATTAAAACACTTAGTGCGAAAATAGATGAGATTAGTGAAAATATTGATGTCATAGAAAGGCAAATCAGTGTAGGAGCACAAGGAGTTATAGACAGAATTACGGGGCCTATATATGACGATTTTACCGATGATGACGACTCTATACGCAAAACCTGGGATTTAGAAGATGAAGAAGAAGAAACAGAGTTGGGAAGGTTATTGAAAGAATTGAGTGATTCTAGAGACAAGTTAAGAACCAAATTAAATGAAGGTAATAAAGCATATATTCTTGATACTAAAAGCAGTGAACCTAAATTAAAAGAAAATGTGAATGTTAGCGAAATTAACTCTGAATTAACTGACCTAAAATCAAAATTAGGAAAGGTTAAAGAATATCTTAAAAATCAATCTAATTTTGAAACAATTAAAGAATATATCACCGATAGTAATGATGATTAATAGCTTTATATGTAACTAAATTTTGTATATACAAAATAACAGCTAGTTTAGAAAATAACAGCTGTTATTTTCTTGTAGATTTCATTGTTATGAATATAGAAATGTTTTATATCAAAATTTTCATTTAAAAAGTGCTAAAAACTATTGTTAAAAATATTATTTATTTATATACTCTCTAGAGTTATGATGAATATAAATGAGATTTCAGATTTTTATGATAATTTATATAAGAAAACAAAAAAAGAAATAGATAAACTTATAAACAAGCTCTATTTAACTAGTCAAATGACTCTAGAGCAAAAAAGACAAATATACAGTGCAGTTGAAAGAATGCAAAAATACGTAATAAAAACCGGAAAAAGTGTTCTTTTAGAATCGGAAAAAGAATTTGTTAAAGACACTTTGAAAACGAAAAATCTAGTAAAAAAATTTAAAAGTTTCAAAGTTGATTTTAGCTACAAGAAAGGAATGCTAGAAAAATGTTTAGAAAGATTGGGAAAAGATAAATCCATCGAATTTTTGATTTTTGTTTATCAAATTCTTAATGGGATAAGAGAAAAAGTATCAGAATTAGACTTTCAAATAGATGCGATTAAAGAATTTAGAGATATTTTATTTTTAAGTATACACTATTATGATAAAGGACTTTTCACAAGTAAAAATCTTATGAATGAAATGAAAGATTTTTTCGAAAAAGTAGAGTTAATTTATAGCAATATGCAATAAATTAGTTAACTGCTATTTCTAAATCAAAAATTATAGAAATAGCAATGAACTAAGTCAATAAAAGCCAACAAATATTCCCCGTTAAATATCAAGAAGTTATCAGGTTATGTTAACAATTAACAAATTGATTTACTATTTAGAGTAACAAATTGTTACTTTTGTTATTTTAGAGGATTTTTTTGAAAAAAATTAAAAGATCTTTTGATGATTATGTTGCATATTTTAGAGAAGGATTGTTAGATGATAGAGAAATAGCGGATAAATTAGGAGTTTCTAGGGTAAATGTGTGGAGGATGAGGAGAAAATGGGAAAGTGGAGAAAGTTCTGTTAACGATGATTCTAGATTATCAATTAGTGAAGATACTTTTGAACACCTTTTATCACAAACTTTTAAATCAGAAGTTAACGCTAGGAAAGTTATAAGCGAATTAGATTTAGAACGTGCTAATTTAGAATTAGGGTTTATACATTCATTTAAACAATATTTTGGTGTTGAGCTTGTTAGCATACGTACTAAAATAGAAAATTTAAGAAACGAAATTGATGCATTAAATAAAGCAAGTAATAAAAAAAATAAGTTAGTTGATAATGAAGAAATTAATTCTTTGAAAAGTGAACTTAATGAATATGTAAAGGAATATTCAATAAGAGAAATGGAGCTTTATTATGAATGTATGAAAAAACTTGCTACGCTTCACGGGACTGAAAGCAAAAGCAACTACAAAAATAGTAAAGGGCACAAGTGAACTTATATCAAACAAAACTTTTTACAACACTCCAAAAGGAATACAAAAATAAATATGGAGTTGATATATCACAATTTGTAAAGCTAACGAACTGCTCAATTAATTTTGCTAAGTTTGAAGAAAAACAGTTAACTTTAAAACAAAAAAATGTGATAAAAAGTATTCAAAAGAATAATGAAAAAAAGATTATACTCAGCGGTGGCATAGCTAGTGGCAAAACGTATCTTGCATGCTATCTTTTTCTCAAAAGTTTAATTGAAAATAAAAAGTTATACTCTAGCGATACTAATAATTTCATTATTGGCAATTCACAACGTTCAGTTGAAGTTAATGTTTTGGGGCAATTTGAAAAGCTATGCAAACTTCTTAAAATTCCTTATATTCCAAGACATACAAATAATTCATATATTCTGATTGATTCACTGCGTATTAATCTATACGGAGGAGATAAGGCAAGTGATTTTGAAAGGTTTAGGGGTAGTAATTCGGCACTTATTTTTGTGAATGAGGCTACAACTTTACATAAGCAAACATTAGAGGAAGTCTTAAAAAGACTTAGATGTGGACAAGAAACTATTATTTTTGATACTAATCCAGACCATCCAGAACACTATTTTAAAACCGACTATATTGATAATATAGCGACTTTTAAGACATATAATTTTACAACTTATGACAATGTTCTACTTAGCAAAGGATTTATAGAAACTCAAGAGAAACTCTATAAAGATATCCCATCATATAAAGCAAGAGTTTTGCTAGGTGAATGGATAGCAAGCACCGATTCAATTTTTACACAAATAAATATTACTGAGGATTATGTGTTTACTAGTCCAATAGCATATTTAGACCCAGCATTTAGCGTTGGAGGGGATAACACTGCATTATGTGTTATGGAGCGGGTTGATGATAAGTATTATGCTTTTGTATTTCAAGACCAACGACCAGCCAATGATCCATATATTATGAATATGATCAAGACCGTTTTAGAGAATTTCAATGTACATACACTGTATTTAGAGGACAGAGATAATACAAAAGGTGCTGGTGGATTAACTCGTGAATATATGTTGCTAAGAAATAATATGAGCCAATATTTTAGAATTGTTCCAGTTAAGCCAAAATCGAATAAATTTAGCAGAATAACAACGTTAATTACGCCGTTTACTTACAAGAAACTTTACATTACAAAGTACAGCAGTTCTTCTGTATTTAATGATATTTATTCGTATAAGGGGGATAATAAAACCCATGATGACGCTCTTGACGCAATATCTGCAGCATATTTGATGTTGTCTTTAGGATATAGAGAGAGAAGTGTTCACTTTGGCAACCAAAGATTTTTGTAA
>NC_015904.1 GCF_000222305.1 Borreliella bissettiae DN127
ATTTTATTGACAAAAATATTAGTTTTTGCTATCATACATCTAATTTAATAAAGAGAAGTAAAACGGTGTGTGATTTAAGAAAAACAAAATTAATAGATAAAATAAGTTCACTAGAACTATATAAATATTCAATATTTTTTAGAAATTATATAGAAAATGTAGCAGAAGATTGTCTCAAGAACGGGCTTGTTCTTGAGAGCACTGACCACAATGTTAGCGATGTTGAACTTGCTAGGTTAAAGGTACAGCTTAAGAATGCTCTGCTTAATTGTATTATAAGCTACCGTTTTCATGGTATTGGCTATGTTTTAGTAAAAACCAAAGATACCCTAATAGATCTCGAACAACCCGTTAATATAGAATTACCTATTGGTTTTGAATACCTTGATTATGAATATGTAAGAGATTTGGGAGTTGATTTTGATCATATAACCTATAAAGTAAAATCCAACAATAAGAACAATTCTTTAGATGCAGTTAAAATACATAAAAGTCGACTTATCATATATGAAAACTTTGATTATATCTTAAAAAGATATGTTCCGTGTTATACCGAAAGCTTTTTGCTAGATATTTATTTATTTGAAAAGATATACGTTGAAATAGAAAGACGTATTGAAAACCACAATTTTTTGTTTTACAAAGATGAATCTTTAGTACAACTACAAGACGCACTTTCTAGTGCAACAACTTCTTTAAGTGCACTTACTCAGAGCAATAATGATAGGGGAAGTGGCATTTTATCTTCTTTTTTGAGAAAACAAAATACAAACAATCATAGTAAAGATATTTCTAATTTAAGAAACCTTAATGACTCATTATCACAGGAACTTGCCAGGCTAAAAAGCAATCTAAATAATGAGGGAATGTTTTATACAGCTACCCCCAGTGCTAGTTTGGAAGTTATTAAATATGACCTTAGTTACTTAAAGGAGGCGTTAGCATTAATTAAAGCTAAAATTGGTGCAGATACCAAAGAACCCTTAACCAGAAGTTTTAATGAGCAGGCTAAAGGACTAGGAAATGATGGTAAAGGTGATAGGAGCAATTATTACGATTTTCTAAAAGGCGTACAAGAACAAGTTGAGAACTCTTGTAACTTAAAGCTTAAAAAGTATTTCGGGCTTGATATGAAGTTTAATTCGCTGATTATGTTAAGTGAAGAACAAAAAGTGGAAAGAGATATAAAGCTAATTGAGCTTTACAGCAAATATAACCAGCTTATACAGAGTAGTTCTTTTAATAATGAGGAGCTAGCGATTTTAAAAGAGAAATTATTCTCATTTTGAGAAAAGGAGTTAAAAAGTGATTGAGAAAGAAGAAAAAGAAAACTTGCAGGCACAAGATAAAGAGGAGCAGCAAAATAAGGCTGATACTAAAGTTATCAGTGCACAGGAATTTGAAGAGTACATGCACTTTAAAGAACAAGCAACCAGTAAATCCAAAGAGACAAGTAGAGATTTAAGTATAAATGAGCGAATAACAAAAGAACTTGCAGAAGTTGAAGAGCGGGAGCGTGTTGAAAAGCAATTGTTACTAGAGGCTGAGCGAATTAATGAAATTGATACACTTGCAAAAGCACATCTTAGCAACCATTTCAATAAGGAAGTGTTACTTGCAAAGGGATACACACTGAAAGACATTATGCAAGCACAACGTAGAGAACTTGTTCGCAAGTTTGTTCCAATTGAGCAAATTAAAGCTATTGCTAAAGTGTCAGATATAAGTCATATCGATGGGGAGATATTAGAACAGCTTGTTTCTTTAGCAAAAGTGAACATTAAATTAAGAAAAAATGCGAGTAGCAATTCTTCTTCTGTTGACGCTATTAAGGGCAATATTGTTGCCAAATCAGAAGAAAGAGCAAGTTTACTTGATTCTAATTTTGTGCCAATTAATTTTACAGAATTTGTACAAGCAATAAGTAATACATACAAGCAAAGACGAATTCAATTTTATGAAAATCTAAAAAGACATAAAAGAACAAGTATTGCTTAAAGGAGTTTTTAATGCGTGATATAACGAAAATCAAACAAGAGTTTGATAAAAAAGTTGCAGAAATTAAAGCATTAATGAAAAATCCCCAACAAGACGCGGGGCTGCTTAGTAATTCTATTGATTTTAGAGACCAAAATCTAATTTTTTCTAATTCTGGTGGAGTGTCTACTAGCAGTAAGGACAAAATAGAAAATTACCCCGTTAAAGGGTATCCGTATAAGCGAGGAGTAAAACTTAGTTTTGGTGATGGAACAACAGAGCTAGAAGTTGAGGCTGGTGGTGGAGATGATTTATATGGAGTGTGCTCCGATATAGATGAATTTAGCGGTATGGCAACTGTTATACCAATTACAAATAACTTTACTGGATATTTAACACTAAAGAAAGATGGACAAAATAGTGTAAATCCAGGAGATAAACTGAACTTTAACCAACATGGAGAACTTGAAAAGGCCACTGGGGGTCAAAAAACCGTCAATGCAATAGCACTATCAAAAGCACATAAATTGACAGAAGATTTATTTATAGTGCTTGCCAGTGTATTTGGGAATAGAGCGATTAAAGGGTAATTAAATTATGGCTTTAAAAGGTAACGAGCAAGTTGAAAATCTTGACGCTGTTGATAACCTGCAGTTAGGTTTAGAGGCACAGGTTTCCGTTGCTCCTAGGGCTAAACGGCAAGCAAGACAAGCTGAGGATGCACAAGCAAAAGACCCATATTTGGAGTCAATTGACGAACTCGATGATATTCTTTTGAAATTCAAGAAATATGTAAAATCTATGAGCTCAATTGAAAATAAGGTTTTTAGCAGTTCAAGTAGCTGTTTTAAATCTAAGAATGAGCGAGTTGATGCATATTCATTTTCATGTTCAAGCTATACAGACAAAATAGAAGAATACCTTTACGATCCAGCAAATAGTTTTCCATACAAGCGTGGGGTTAAACTTGTTCCAAAAGAGAACTCTATATATGTAGAAGTTGGAGCTGATACTGATATGTATGGGATATGTGTAGATGTATGTGAGTTTAGTTGTACCGCGTATGTATTGCCAATTACTAACAATTTTGAAGGGTACCTTGTTACAAGGAATCCAAGTATAAAAATAGGAGAAATACTAGACATAAATAATAACGGGGTTATTATCAAGGCTGGAGGTGGGCCACCAACCGCAATTAACATATATGCTTTATCTGATTCATTTACAATCAATTTTGTGCCTGAGAATTATATGGCACAAGACCAAGCTAGATATCCTAGGCAAGAGTATTCTATTAATTTGATAAAAGTTGCAATTTTTGGCAATAGAAGCCTTGAGAAAATAGTAATTCCTGATGGCGGTTAAATCTTAAGCGAATAAAAGGAGGTAAATAAATGGGAGATACAACGCAATTAGTAAAAGAGTATCAAGAGAAGAGAAGTAAACTCGAAAAGTTTATGAAAAATCCCCAACATGACGCTAGTTTGCTTAGCAATTCTAATGAATTTAGAGACAAAAACGTACAATTTTTTGCTTCTGGAGGCACTAGAACTAGTAGGTTTGATAAATTAGAAAATCATCCATTTTTGGGGTATCCATACAAGCGTGGAGTGAAAAGAGTTATTCAAGAGGCGCAAGATAATCAAAATCATTATGAACCACATGTTGAGGCTGGTGGTGGTGAAGACTTGTATGGAATCTGTATTGATATAGATGAATTTAGTAAAACAGCTACTATTGTACCAATTACAAATAATTTTGAGGGCTACTTAGTAGCAAAAGACGCTACGGTTAAAACAAAAGACAAACTTGTTTTTAATAAAGACGGCGCTCTTGAAAAGGTTACTGGAGCACCAAATAAAGCAACTATTAATGCAACAGCATTATCTGATGCAAAGCAAATTAGCAATGAAGTTTATTTAGTAAAAGTAGCTGTATTTGGAAATAAAGCTATGAGTAGAAATTAATAATATTTAGGAGGATTTAATATGGAATTATTTGATGAAAATTATTATGCAAAAGCCGTGGCAAATATCATAGGAGAAGTTAAAGATCCTATTATGTATAAATGGTTTTCGCCGGATCAAATTGAAGATGTTGATCTACAAATGGGATATCAAAAAACCGTAAAATGGGACGCGTTTCTAAATGCTAATCCTACAACAATTGCCAATGAGGTTAATACTATCTCAACTATTGGTTTTAGTTCTGAGGTGGTAAGACTTAATTATTTAAAATTACAGTATAAATTCAGACATTTAAAACAAGCTTCTGAGAAATTTTATACTTCAGACTCATATATTGGGGACATTAATAATAATTTACTTCCTTTTGCACAAGCTTATAAGCTTGCAAGTAGTGAAATTATTAAGCTTATCAATCACTTTGTACTAACAGGTACTGTTTCGATTCAAAAAGATGGGAAAAATCAAAAACGTCTACTTCCGAATATGTATGGACTACTTAATATGCCGGAGCAGATAAAAGAAGAAGTTGCTAGTGGTGATAAAGATAAAATGGATAAAATCTTTGAAAAGATTGAAGCTGGACTTTCAAAGTTAGAACTAGGAGACGAATTTTCCACACCTATGATGGTAATAGTTGATCCCGCAACTTCACTTAAACTTGTAAAACCATACGCAGCAGCACAGGGTGTAGCAAGTAGCAGTGAAAAATGGGAAGATGTTTTGATTCAAACTATTAAAGCTATTAATAATAGAGAAGATGTTTATATTGAGACTTCAAACTTGCTAAAACATAAAATACTCATTTATCCACTAAATTCAGAACTTATTAAATTCAAACCTAGCAAGTATATGCTACCTACACCAAATGAACAAGTTGACAAAGACTCAACTGATATTGCTCATTCATACATTGATTTTGTTTTGGGCGGTCTACTTGCTACTAGAAAAACTATTTTGCAAGTTAACATAAAGCAAAGTTAAAAGTATAAGGTAAGTGAAAATGAGTGAACAAGGAAACTTACAAGCACAAGCCGAGGGAGAAGAAGAACTTTTAGTAACAAAACTCCATTCAGAAGTGTTATTGCTATTAGGGATAGACCAATTTGCACTAAGTAAGCAAAATTTTCTACTTCATTTATCCCTACTTCAAGCTATTCTAGTAACACGCGGTATTGATGCTAGTTCACTGACATATGAACAAATATTTTTACTTACTTTCTACCACATGGGTTGTCAATTAAGAAAACAGGGCGTTGTTCGAGAATTTGAATTTGATAGGATCAAAAAAGAAAAATTCAATGAACTTGAACTTGATTATTATCCTAGCAATAGTGGGAGCGAAGAAGGTGGTGAGGGGGGTTGTGGATCAAATAAGAATTTTTGTTCACAACTCGATGCATTTTTAGAAAAACTAAAAAGAGAAACTTCAACGCCATCTTGTGTGGGGGTTGTCTAATGAATGGTGTTAGAAAAAGACTTTCAGATATGTCTTTCCGTATGATCAACGTATTTAAAGACCCTCAACCCTTAAAATTTTATAAAGGCACTGTTGTAAAGCTTGAGAATGATTCTTCTTATCAGAGAGTATTTGATAAAAATAAGTACACTGAATTTGCAGGAGTTATTATTGACATAAAGCCACAAGAACTTGCAATGCTTTATGATTCTGATATGTCTGATATTCAAGGGTATTCTAAACTTTACACATACCAAGACCTTAACTTTGAGCTTAAAGACCGAATATCAATTGCTGATTTAGTTTACTTTGAAATATTTAGTATTGACTCTTCAATCGGATATTTTACTTTGGTTTTAAAGGAATTTATATGGACAAGCTAGAATTTAAAATGGAATTGGAAATTGGGTGGTTTGGTGGTCGTGCAGGAATTGCTAGAATGCATGAAAAAGGGAGCAGCAATTTACCAGCAAGAAAACATTTAACCAAAATTGCTAGTAGTTCTGAGTTTAGAGAATATATCAATAATAGTTATATAAATTCTAAGTTTAATCTTGACCCTAAATCGGGAATGGAAGCTATTGGACAAGCTTTTATAAGGTACTATGAAAATTATCTATTATCAGCACAAGTCACTCCAGCCTTAAAGGCTAATACAATTAAAAGCAAGCATAAAAGGGGGAGTAACACTGCAGCAATTCCACTTGTTGATACAGCCAAAATGTTATCAGAGATTACTTATAAGGTAACACTTGAATGATTTTAACTTTAGATATGGTATTAAATCATTTAACTCAAATATTTAAGGGGTTTAAGGCTTATGCAACTGAAAATAATTTTGAGTGCGATATCATAAATACTTACAATCACCCGTACCTTTCAAAAATCACAGCTGCTAGCTCAAATATAATAGCATTGAAATTTGATGGTACAGAACATCTATTTGATCATAATTCTAGAGCCGGTGCATTTTATGAAAATGCTTTGGAATTTAGTATAAATTTTCAAATATATATTATTGCGATAGTGTTAAACGCTCAAGATTTTGACGCTAATTCACGTATGTTAGTGCTTTATAGTATGCTTAGCAACTTTCTACACAATAAAGCCCATAAGTATACTTTAGAAAGTCAGTCTCAACCCGAATATATTAGAAAAATTAACCTTTACATTTATCCAATATCTAACATGCAAACAGTTGGGCTTATTAATTTAGGCACAAAATATAGCAATCATGCATACAGTGCATCTGTAGCATTCAATGCTAGTGTAAAAGCAATTGAAACTTTAAAGGAGGAATACAAAATTGCCGCAAGATACAATTAGTGTAAGTTTGCTTGATTCTAGGATTCAGACTAGCAGGCCCAATTATTACAATCCACTTTTGGTTTACAAAACAGCTAAAATCAAAGTTAATAAAGATGCCGCCAACTTTATAACATTGAATTTAACCGTTAATAATTATGAAAAACAAATTGAAACTTTGGAAAAAGACAATGGAAATGGACAAGATCAGTTTGGAAAAGAAAAAACACTGTTAAAAACTGCAATGTCAAATTTTTTCAATTCAAGCGAAGAATCATTAAAATCAACCGATCTTTTCATTTATAAGGATAAGCCTGAAGAGCTAAAAAATTATCTTAAAATACATAGGCACACTTTTGTTGTACTTATCAACACTGAAGGGGATGCATCGGATGATGGACTTAAAATTTACAAAGATGACTATAATAAATTCAAAATGCCTTCAACTTTTTTTGTATTCTCAACTAAAGAACAAGAAATAAAAGAACTATTTAAAGATAAAGGCAATACTGAAAAAGAAAGAAATATTGCTATTTACAGCAATAATAAAGACAATTTACACCTTAAATTTATAAGTCAATATTTACATCAAGCAAGCATTTTTCACGCTGTTAATCCTTATGGTATGCCACTGGCTGCTACACCGCTTGTTGACGACACTGTAATTGGAAAGTTACGAACTGCAAAAATTAACTTTTATTCACTTCTTAATGAAACTGGTCTTGATGGTATGCCTGCTTTTAAAGAAGGTGTTGATCTTGCTGGAAGTTCAATAGATGAGCTTTTTACTTATCATTACATAAAAAATGAAGCAATTATTGAGCTTATCAGAATTTGGAACAAAAACAATAGACAAAATAGCAAATTATCAGCACTGCAGCTTAGTGGGGCTAGAGACAATGCATATACTTCAGCAATTGAATGTCTACTTAAACGGTTTGTAGATAGAGGACTAATAATAGAGTACAAAAATTTAAGACTTACTCTTTCTCCTACACCACAACTTAAATTAGAACTTAGTGTGAATATTACTTATAACTTTAGCATTAATGCTGTTACTTTAGTAATTACTACTCAAGATATAGTTGATTATCAAAATAGTTTAAGCGTATAAGGAGTGTAAAATTATGCAATTTTATGATTTAAGAGAAGTTTATTTTTCAATTGGTGGTACACAGCTACATAGTGGCAAACTAGAGCTTACAAGCGAACCCACAACAAGAGCAGTGATTAGCAGTGAAGATAAAGGTATGCCTGTAATAAGTTTAAGAGATCCCAAAACGATAACTTATGTTTTCAACATTGAAGTGACGCTAGGTAGTCATGACTATAGATTGTTAACTGAACTTTCTGATGAACAGTTTTACAACATGGATGTAAGAAAAGAGGATAAAATGCTTGATTTAGCATTCAATGATAGAATTGCTACTAAAATTATTTCTAACTATGCAATTTTTACTGAAGAGCCTTCAAGAAGTTATTCTGCTGAGGCCGAAAAAGTATCTTTTGAAATTAGGGCTATTAATTGCCAAAAATCTAAACCAAACAACACTTAAAAGGAAAGTCATTATGATAATGAGATATAAAATGAAAATTTTAACTAAAAACAAAACTTATGAATATCCACTTAGAGTATTACCGGTTTATGAATGGGATAGAGTACTGGGATTTAATCAAAGTGACGCTGTTTTAAAGCTTAATGAAGTGAAATACTTAAGAGAAATCACAAGTTTAATGATAAGTCCAAAATTTTTAGACGAATTCTATTTGATTTTGGATCAAAATAGAGAATTTATTTCTTATTATAAAGATTATCTTGTTGCAATAATTTACACTGCACAATTTAATACTTTTCATTTAGACAATGATCTAAAAAAACCCGCTTTAGTATATTTGAGTGAATATGAAAATAATGTTGGGGATTTTGTTACTTTTGACTATATCAATGAAAATTTTGATTATGAAAAAGTAGCCACTTCGCTATCATCAATTACATCAAATTCTAATGAGCTGGTTGCTAAATGAACAAAAGAAATAGAGATATTGAAAAAACTATTGCAAGTCTTAATGAGACTAGAAAAAAGTATTTTAACTTGCTTGACGAGATTAAGAACAATAAATACTTTTTTCCAGTAATTATGAATATTTGCTCGTACGACAATGTAAAAAAATTGCCTTATGACGAGCTTTTAGAAGTCAATAGACTTGCTGATATCAAATTAGAAAAAGAATTGTATGAATTAATTCTAGGCAAGTGAGGGTTTAGTGAGCGACAAATTCACCATTAAATTTAAAGGGATTCTTGATCATGCTGCAACAAAAAAGGCTATCGAACAAGATATTTCCAAAATGGAAAAATATCTTAAACCCAGAAACTCCAGCTTGGGTAGTACTAAAGATATTGTAAAAAATAATTTGTCCGACAAGAAAAACGAATTAAGCAGACAATCTAAATTTGAAAGCTTAAGAGAGCGTGTTGAGAAATATAGACTTACACAAACTAAAAAGCTTATGAAACAGGGCATGGGCTTTGAAAAAGCAAGAAAAGAAGCCTTCAGAAGATCTTTAATGTCTGATAAAGACAAAAGACGCCTTGAGTATAAAGAACTTGCAAAAGAATCAAAAGCAAAAAGTAAAATGCTAGCAGCCTCTCAAGGAAAAGGACTTGTTGCCAAAATTGCAATAGGTAGTGCCCTGGGGAATATCATTAGCAACGCTATGAGTAAAGTTGGAGGAGGCCTTTTAGGTTTTGCTAAAAAAGCGGTTGAAGAAGACACCAAAACAAAAAGAACACAACTTCTCAATAAGGCGTTTTATGGTGATCCAAAAGAGAAAAAGAGTCTTTTGGGTATTCTTGGTAGAATGAAAGGTTTTGAGCGCGATTTAGAAAAAGAAGAATTCTTAAATCAAGCAAGTGTCTTTAAGGGTACTTTAAGGGACTTAGATATGTTAAATTCAACTAATTTGAAAAAC
The DNA here is from genome assembly GCF_000222305.1 of Borreliella bissettiae DN127. GTDB lineage: Bacteria > Spirochaetota > Spirochaetia > Borreliales > Borreliaceae > Borreliella > Borreliella carolinensis. The sequence goes on from NC_015904.1 coordinate 9,679, forward strand.
GCAGTAGAATTTGCAGCTATGCTTAAATCCAGTGGTGCTATGAGCAGTGAAGATGCTGTAAAAGCTGTTAATAGTGTCCTTGGGGGTGATGGAAGTGAGCTTTTTGAACTACTAAAAAAGTCAGGTGTTGGTGACAAATACATAGAAGATGCCAAAATGGCCTGGCAAAGCGGGGCTCAAGTAGATCTAGAGTCTAGAATTACCAAGATGATGGAAATGTTCAAGGATTTTAAATCTTTTGGCCTTACAGGAAAAGTAAATACTGCTGAGAGTATTCAGAGTAATTTGGCCTCAGCTGAGCAAACTCTTCAAAACTTAACCACTACTGTCTTAGACCCAATACTTAATCTCATTAACAAGATAATTAAGTACTTTGAAGGCTTTACATTTCACACACACGTTGTTGTGCCTTTTTTTAAAGGATTAAAAAGTCTTTTTGCTAAGTTGCCATTGGTTGGGCATTATTTTGAAGAAGGCCCCACGCCTGCCCCTACCCCTAATCCACCTAAACCTAAACCAGAAAATAATCAAAATCAAGACAATGCTAACAGCACACCATAATTTTCACAAAGGGTAATACTTATGAAAAGTAACAAAAAAATTGCTAACAAAGTAATTAACAAAATAGATATTAATACTAAAAATACTAACAATAATAATCTTGAAAAGAAAAAAATTAAGGAAAAAATCGAGGATATTGAAAGGAAAGAAATCAGGGAAATTACTCGAATAATAAGAGATGTAATAACCCAAATATTTGCCCTTTTTGGTGCAGATAATTTTTTAGTGTTATTCCCAAGAATGGATTTAAAAGGTTTTGGATATGTTCCTCAATTGTTTTTTGTAAAACCAAAAACCGAACTCATAACACGCACCTATAATACTAGTTGCTCTAAAAGACCAGTTATCAACTATTATGATAGAAAAGCAGAATATGTAAGCTACAATCCAGTAATGACTGGTGAACATATATCATTAAACGGTGGAATTCTAACATCCTTATATAAGGATATGCTTTCTTTGCTTAAAATGACTGTTTTTGGCAATACTATGCTACGTTTTGATGTGCATCTTGCAAAAGAACAACTAGCCAATAGAATACAAGCTCACGTTCCTTTTAGTATCTACAGTCCAACTTTTGGCCTAAAAGAATTGGCCGTAATTACAAGTCTTTCGTTTAAGGACACTCCTTTCATTGATGAAGTTGAAGTTAGTTTATCAATAGAAATAGTAAAAACATTTGCATTGGAAAAATATAAAGGATAAAAAATGCTGTTACTACAATATGATTTTAAAATTGAGTTCTACAATGTAGATACATCAAAAAAATCACCTGATGGAATTCCTTTCGCCGAAGAAATTCCTAAAATTATAATCAATACACAAGATGGAATTCATATTGATATTTCCATATCCAACGTATATTCAAATATTCATACTATAAGTTCCAAACAAGCAAAAGTTGTACTTTGGAATCTTCCTTTAGACTTCACCGACGACATTAAATTCGGAGATATAGTAAAAATATATTATAAGAAATTTGCTCATGAAAAAAATTTTGATTTCATAATGGCAGGCACTTTAGGACCCCCTATGAGCACTGATTATCCAGGTGGAGATTTTAGTGTAGATCTTGATGTTCGTTTATTAACTAAAAGCAATTTTTTTAATCGCAAATTGGCAGGCAAAGAGGGCAAAAACTTTAAAGGCAAGACGGTACAAGAAGCAATAGAATCCGTATTTCCCAATCGCAATATCCTTAATATGGACGAAAAAGATAGTCTTAAAATCATTGACAAAGATATTTATGCCACAACACCAAAAGAGTTTATTGACAAAATAAAAGGAAAATATGTTCATAACGTAATAGCCGATATTGGTACTGGTTTACGGGGATATGAATGCTATATGATATTTACTAATTATAAAAAAAAGGGGGAAAATGTCCACTACGAAGCATTAGAAGACTATGGACTTGAATTCATACCACAACAAGAAATTACCTTGGGCACTACACTCAAAAAAAATCTTATATTTTGGAACGCAAAAACATTTTTCACACATAAGTTAAATGTTGGAGATAAAGTTTCATTTATTGACGGACTAGGGAAAATGATAAAAACCACCATAAAAGAAACAAGTGCAAGGCTTAGCAACACGGGAGAGTGTTCATTAATATTAAAGTTAGAAGATGATTCTAATACAAAACGTAAAAAATAAAGGGGACCAGAATGAATGAAGACTATGAAATTTACAGAATGAATCAGCGTCTTTATGGACATGCTTTAGCACAAGAGGACGTTAAAAATTGGATTTATTCAAACATTTTTATAATTAAAATTGGCACTGTAAAGGATTTTAAACAACAAGCTCAAGAAGCTATTGTTACAATACCCGAATTTGAAGATTTAGAAATTCACACAAAAAATATCTCTAATATCAGTTTAGAGTTATCAAAAGGCGATAGCGTTTTACTGCTTCAATCAAGCGTTAATATTTTTGATACAAATAACGATATTCACTTTGACAAACATCATTTTTATATACTTAGTGCAATTAACCCAAAAACATTAAATCTAATCTCTGATACTGTTAAAATTAAAGCAAACAATAAAATTGAAATAGCTAATGAAATAACGTCCTTAAAATCAATTCTGGAAAGTATTGTAGGTGCTATTAAGAATTTGAAAATCGGATTAGATCCATCCACCAAAGCCCCCATAATAGATCAGACCACCTTAATCCCGACAACTGCTAAAATTAATTCTGATATCAATAGTTTGTTTAAGTAATTTTTGCTAAATATGGTATAATTACTAGTATGGATTTAAGATTAGGCAACAATTTTGAATTAGTATTTAATAACGATTTATCACTTGTTGATGGAATTGAAGAACAAAAGCAAAAATTGTTTATATTTTTAAAAACCTTAAGGGGGAGTTTAAGCTATGCTCCTAATTGGGGACTGGACTACTTCTTACTTTTAAAACTGTTAAAAATTAATAATCTTCACGCTGTAAAAAATTATTTTCACGAAATATCTAAAGAACTTAACTTAGATTTAATAAACATTTCTACTATTATTCAAGACAACAAAGTGCATATATCCTTTTTTTTCTCAGGCGATGTTTTGAATATGGAGTTTAATTTATGAGTATTGTTTTTGATTCTGATTTTGGCATTCTAAAGCGTACAATTAAGGATATATTACGGGCCAAAAGAGAATACTTGCGAATAAATTATGGAATTAACATTGATGATAGTAATAGCTCGATTTACAACATTATTGCATCTTCTTTAGCATTAATTGAAGAAGAAATAATTAATGAGCTTAATCTCTTTTTTTCTAAAATGAAACCGGGTGGTACTTATTGGGCTGCTATTGAAGAACACATTTCTTCTAAAAGCACAACTTACAGTGCTGTTAGAAACGCTTTACTTAATCTTAATGGGGTAGAGCATACTAATATTAAAAGTTCAGCTGGAAAAGCCAATATATACCTAATTCTAAAAGAAGATTTGCTAGACGCTAGTAAAGCTAATATTAACAACCCCGAATTTAAAGCAAAACTTTGGGAAACATTATATCTAACAACGCCTAGTGGGACTTTACTTGAAGGAGATATAGAAATTGATGGACTCAATTCAACTGGACAACTTAAATCCTACAAAATATCACTAGGGAAAAGAAAATATGTTTATCTGAAAGTAAAGTATAAACTTGACCTTAAAAACTATCTCTACTTAAACATAGACTCTCAAATTAGGGACATATATTCTAGGATTATTTCAAATAACTATTCTGATATGGGAATTAGCTTTGAATATCAAGACTTTTTTGCTCCAGTTAATGAAGTTAAAGGAATTAAGTTTATGGAAATAAGTGCTTGTATTAAAGATACAGACACTGAAAGTATTTCAAAAATTACTGATAGCGACTTTAATAAAAATCAAGATATTGCTATTAATGATGATACAATGCTACTTTTCAATACTACAGATAGATTGCTCATTGACATTGATAGTTAACAAACATGAAAATACCTAATTTTTTCAAAAATACCGAAATTCATAAATTTATACTTACAGAAACAGAATACGCACAAACGCTACTTAATGAACTCAAATCTCTTAATTCCAACTTCATATCCATTAATGTAATAGAAAATATAAAATCAAGATATATTGCAATATGGATATCTCAAGTTTTATCTATCTTTTATGCAAAAACTCAAACTTTACAAAGTATTACAAGCAATATTAATAGTGTTATTTTTGCTTTACGTCATATTGGTACTGATGAGTCGTTTAGACTGATTTTCAAGGCCTTTTTAAATGTGGACATTGAAGTTACTACTCCTGAAGCTGGGGTTATTGATATCTCTTTAAAAGGGGTAATAAAAACAAACTTTACTACATTTATTTCCCCTAGTACTAAGAAAGGAAAACGACTTAAAAAGATTCTAATTAGAGAAAAGAAACCGGGATATGCTGCATCTAAAAAGGCTTTAGTATTTAATTCGCTTCCTAAGGGCTATGATCATTCAATTTATGCTTTTATAAAGAGAATTATTCCTATTGGTAGAGTTCTCAAAATTAATAATAAAGATGGTAACAATATTATAACTTTTAACAACTAAGGAGGTTTTATGGCCGATGATCAAGATAAATTACTAATTGATGAAGAAGAAACGGTTCAAATAAAAGATTTAAATAGACTAAAGGTTGATGAAGTAAAAAACAATTTTCTTTTACTACTTGATGATGGGGTTGCAAGCAGTAACGCTATTACCTATAAAGATTTTTTAGATGCTTCTAAAGACAAAATATTTAAAGGAGAAGGATTAGACTATTTTAAGCAGATAATTAAGTCTACAATTGCCGAAGAGCTTGCAGCTGATAAAGATTTTATAAAAAGCATTTACGATTTAATCGTTGACAAGCTAATTGAGAATGAATCTAGTAAACTTTCAAATCTTTTTAGTAAAATTAAATCTCGTCTTACAGATAGCATATCATCAGCCACTTTATCTAGAAGTGATGATCTTTTGATAATGTCTTCAAGCAGTATTCAAAAAACACCCGTTCCCAAACAACTGCTAGGAGTACCATCAAATTTTGAATATGGTGGCATAACTAAAAGTACTACACTTTATTCTTCTGACTATGAGCATAAAGCGATATCTATTAATATGGAAGACAATGATGATGTAACTCTTATTTTTTTCAAAAATTACGATAATTATCCCGTTTATCTTGATATTGAGATTAAAGTAAAAATCAATGATAATAGTATGCGGAAAAAATCATTAAATCTTAAGTATTCTGATGAAATTACATACAATTGGGTTTATGAAATTACGGGCCCTCGCGGACTATTCACCAGAATTCCCATTTATAAAGGATGGTATATCCAAAAAAGAGCCTACATGTATGGAGATCCAGTTCCAGATCTTATGAAACTATGAACTTTTTAGCAAAAATTAAAGTTTTGGTATATAATGTATATACAAATAAAAAATTAAAATGAAGGATTAAAAAATGGATACTATTAAATTAACAGAACTTCTTATCAATTTAAACGAAATTAAACTTATAGCCGTAATGATTTTTGTAACAGTTCTGGTTTTAGGAGTGTTAATTCTTCTTAAGCCTTTATTAAAAGACATATTGACTATTGTAATAGGCAAGATTTTCAAGAATGGCAATGGTAATGGCAAAAATCACATTAAAAAAAGAGATTAAATTATGAAATTATCCAAAGATAATGTTGAGCTTGGACTTACGTCTTTATCAACCCTTATTGATATATTTTCTAAATTTGAAGACGAATTTGATGAAATTGCACATAAAGGATTCTTTTTGGTTTATGAGCTGTATTCTCATTATAAATTAATCTATACAGCAAATATGGAAAGACTTGAGAGTGCATTAACCCCAGCAATAACTAAAAAACTCGCTCCATTAAATGAAAAAATCAATACGGTTATTGATTTGGTTAATTCTGATGAAAAAAATCTCAAAATATCTAATGATCTAAAATTCAATCAAGAAGGAATACCTATCTATAAGGAAAGAACAAATAATGCAAAATAACACTATTGGTTTGGGGCTTAATTTACTATCCAGCTTAACTAACATAGCTAAAACTGATACAAACATAGATCATAATTACATTAATACTTTTAGTAAAGTAATAGATTTTTTCTACAAAACATATATAAGCACACTAAAATCTATGGAAACAGCTGAGTCAATGAAAATATTTGAAGAAATAAAAGATATTTTAAAATACAATATTGAGATAATAGAGGCTATCTCTGCCGACAAAAATAAAAAAATTATTACTTCACTTAAAGCAACACGTAACAAAATTATGAAAGAATACATCAAAATGCTTAAAAGGAGTGAAAATGCTTAAAAAATTGCATTCTCTACTAATTGTTTTGTTGTTATGTTGTACTACTATTGCTAGCCTACCAGAAGAACCAAAACCTCCACTTATTCAAACACTAAACTCTTTAGCTAAATATGAAACACAACTTTCAGAGTATGTTATGTATCTTGTAACATTTTTAGCTAAAACAAAAGTTAAAGTTAATGATCCAAATTATCCAGAATATCCTTATCCAGACTTATCAACACTAAAAGACGAACACTCCATAACCGCAGTAAAACATAATATTAAGATATATTTAGAGTACATTAAACAAACAAAACCAATAGCGGAAAAAGTATATAATCAATATTCCCAATTAAAAATGTAAATTACAAAAAGGTTTTTCTTGCAAGAAATTCTACTTTACATATAAAAATCTCTAAAGCCAATCAATCTAAAATAGTGTATAATATGACTATAAAGGAAAATTTTATGGAAACAGTGTCAACAAATATTGCTGGTGTAAGTCAAGAACAAATATATAAAGAATTTCTTAGACTGGGTATGGAACAACTAATAGCACAAGATTTATCTAAAAGATATTATCACAATGAGCTTACATATAGAGATTTAGAGAATTTAGAAAAACAATTTGATATAAAATTTGATAATCTTGTTTCTAAAATAGATAATGTCAAAAACGAACTTAATTCTAAAATAGATAATGTAGAAAAGAATTTACAAAAGGATATATCTAATTTAGACATTAAGATAGATACTGTAGAAAAGAATTTAAATTTAAAAATAGATAATTTAGACTCTAAGATTGATAATGTAGAAAAGAATTTAAATGCTAAAATCGAAAATGTTAAAACCGAACTAAATACAAAGATTGAAACTGTAGAAAAGAATTTAAATCTAAAAATAGATAATGTTGAAAAGAATTTAATGTCTCTTTCAGGAATGCTTAAATGGGTATTGGGAATTATGGGAACAATGGCTATCACAATGATAGCGGGGTTAATATTTACTTTTATTCCTAAATAGCTACTACCTCAATTAAAGAATATCAATTCAAATAATAATTGTTTATCCAATATTTAGTATTAATACTTAGTTAAGTGAATATTAATAATAAAGAAAGGAGTAACAATGAAAATCATCAACATATTATTTTGTTTATTTTTACTAATGCTAAACGGCTGTAATTCTAATGATAATGACACTTTAAAAAACAATGCCCAACAAACAAAAAGCAGGGGAAAGCGTGATTTAACAAAAAAAGAAGTACCACAAGAAAAACCAAAATCTAAAGAAGAACTACTTAGAGAAAAGTTATCTGATGATCAAAAAACACACCTTGACTGGTTAAAAGAAGCTCTGCAAAGTGATGGAGAATTTGATAAATTTTTAGGATATGATGAGTCAAAAATAAAGTCAGCGCTAGACCACATAAAAACCGAACTTGATAAATGCACTGGGAAAGAAAATGCAGATAGTTCTAAAAACACTTTCAAAACTGTGGTTCAAGGATTCTTGAAAGGTAGTGATATAAATAACTTTAAAAGTCAAACAGCTAGCAACTGTAACAATTAGTAATATAATAGCCCCCTATTTGGGGGCTTTAATATTGCTACACTGCAAACATATAATTAAATTGTCTTTCTTTTTTTAACATGCAAAAGAATTTTAATACTTTTGTTTTATAAACGTCTCGATTATCAGACATAAATACTTTAAGCTTGTTTAAATCATCAAATCTATTGGTTTTACTGAAATAATCTTTCATAAGATTTGCCCAATATTCTATACTCTTAAGCTTGGGATTTTCATCAAGAAGATTATTTAAAGCATCATCATTATCTGTACATAATGCCCGAATAAGAGCATTTATATTATTTTTTTCGTCACCTTCACTTAACCAATTTTTTATATTAAACAATGCGTCTCTAAAAATTTCATAACAATAAAGCTTGTCAGTTTTCGACTTTTTATCAAAGTCGTTTTTTTGTTCTTGCTTAATGTCTCTTTTCTGGTTTTGAATAGTGTTATTTTTTTGAATTTGATTAATCTCTTGTTTTTGTTCCCTTTTTTGTTCTTGCTTTTGATTAACACTAACTTGTCTGCTAGGCATAGAATTTGTGTTTTCATAATTATTGTAAATAGGTGCTGCATCAGTATCAACTTCACTTTTTATATGAAGACATGCTACTAAAGCATACCTTTTGAAATAAGTAATAGCTGATCCAACCAGTTGTGGTACTGTATTTACAACATTTTTAGAGTTGTTTTCATTGTTCCATTGTAAGTTTTCTGTATGAAGTCGCGTATCAAAAGAAAATTCATATCCAGTACTTGTACTGTAAAATGTAGTCCTAATATAATCAACTATGCCATATTGACCCTCTATAGATATTGGATATTGCTCAAAATCAAGCTCCAAATTGTGCTTTTCAATAACGTTTTCAATTTCTTCTACTATTTCATTGAAATTCTGATATTTGTATCCATATCCTTTAAGACTTTTATCAATCCCTGGTAAATTCATTTTTAGGGTTTTCATATCTCTTCTGAAGCTTATTTTTGCTTGAATATTACTTTGTGGGTTATTATTGTTTAAAAGATTTTCCATCTTTTTCCTCCTATATGTTTATAAATAATTGTATAGCAAAAACTATTTTTGCCAACTTCTTTACAAAAATTTTTACAAAAAAATAGGGCTTAGCCAAATCCTCTACTAAAAGAACTTAGTTAAACCCTTGTATTATTTTTTTGCAAATTAACATATAGGTAGTTCAAATACATGGAAATGTTTTAATAACTACGCTGTTTGTAGTGTATCTCAATTTTAAATTAAAATCAATTTGTATTTTTACTAAGTTACAAAAAGTGTATTAATTTAATTAAATTAATAATTAAAATTTAATATTTTTTTAGAAAAGCATTTACTTTTAAATCAAAATTTTGCATTATATTATTTATAATAATTTATTAAACATATAGGAGAAAAAACATGAAAGATTTTTTAACCACCACAAAAAATCCCACTTGCCATAACAAACACCAACACAAATTAATATCTCTTACTTCAACACTAGATTTCCTAAACAAAAAAGATAAAAAATACACACAACAAAACATACTCTACTACTTTAATGAAAATCTTAAAAGAAATGGTCTAGCTTCCACTACTTTAAGAACAATGCAAAATTATCTTTATAAATTAGAAAAAGTACTAAAAGTTACAACTAACTACTACCAACACATGGGTGTAAATTGTGGAACTGAAATTTACTATAAGCTAAAGTATCCCAAAAAAGAATGTTACCAGAAAATAAACAAGTACTTTAAAGAACGAAAAAACTCTAGATTTAAATCTAGAGTTAATAACCATTTTAAAGACAATATTTCTATAAATGGTAGTGTAAATTCAGTGGAGTGTTTAAATAATAAAAATAATATAAAAGAAGAAAGAAAGAATAATCAAAAAGAGAAATATCAACTAAGAAATTATTTCAATAATTGTAACTTTAAAACGGAAGAAGCTCTTTCTATTCTGAATTTAAATGTTGATAAAAATACGAAGATTGAAGCAATGAAAATACTAAAACAAAATGAAATTGCTCTAATAAAACGTTTTAGTATAAAAAAATCTTGCATCAAGGAAAAGCAAAACACATTAAAGAACATTCTAAACAACACTCAGAAAGAATTCGAACAAAATGGATATAATTCGGAACAATTAAAAATAAATTTACAAAAAGTATACGAAATTTACAAATTTAAGCCCCATTTTATTATTGAAAATCACAAATATAGCGATTTAAACAACATAAAACGAAAATTGGAAAAGTCGATTGAAAGAAAAAAACAAAATTCTCAACAAAATTATCAAAATTTAAAGGCAAACATTTTCAATATCCTTATTGAACGACTAAAAAAAGAAACAAATATTGAAATTCTAAAGCCTATTATCAAAGAATATTTGAATAAACAAAAGAAAATAGAATACAATAAAGTATTTGGTACATATTATCTTGAATTATTAGAAATAATAAAAAATGAAAAAAATTCTTTAACTGTAGAAGAATTTAACATAAAGGCTGTATGAGGATTTAACATGGAAAATGCACCTGAACCTATTGAAACTATAAAAAAAGGCAAATGTAAAGTTGAATGCCAAAATAAAGAACGCTTTATTTTAATTGAAAAAGAAAATGGGAAAGCAATGTACCACACAAAAATAATGATGGATATTTACAAATTTGGAGTTTATGAAAAAAAACATGAATTTAGACTATCATTAAGGGCCCTATTTAATGGAGAAAGAATTGTTGAAGAAACTCACTTGTATCCAATTAAAGAAGGAGACAAGTTTATTGGTATTTTTTATGGTTATAGAAAACCAATTAAAAAACCTTTAATAAAGTATCAAATAAATGGGACTAGAAAAGCATATGCATTAGCAAGGGCATATTATATGGAATTTAGATTTAAAGCAGGAAGTGTTTTCTGCTATTTCAAGGGATTATATCGTTTATTAGATAAAAAAAGAACAAATAATCACTACAACAAAGTTTTATTTAGTATGTTTACGGATTTAGAACAGCAAGTATATAAATTTTATGGGAAAAAATACCCAGAGCAAGGACCGTTAATCAAATGGATAATAAAAAACCTAAAATAATAACAATAGCATCAATTAAGGGCGGTGTTGGCAAAAGCATGTTGTCAATTATATTTTCATATATTTTAAGCGAAATAAACAATAAAGTGTTAATTGTAGATTTAGACCCTCAAAATAGTTTAACTAGTTATTTTTTACAATATATCAGGAATATTGAATTGAATAATGTTTATTATCTCTTAAAAAGAGATCAAAATATTGCTTTTAATGAATATATAAATTCAATAAATAATAATATGTATATTATACCGGCACATCCAATTTTATGTAAATTTGAAAAAGGAGATATTCCCTATAAAGAACTTATGTTAGAATATATATTTGATAAAAATTTACATTATTATAATTTTGATTATGTAATAATTGATACTCCCCCTAGTTTAAGTTCTTTATTGTTTAATGCGCTAAACATTACGCATAAAGTTGTAATACCTATTCAAGCAGAAAGGTGGTCTGTAGAGTCTCTACCAATATTAATGAATGAAATAAGAGAAGTTGAAATAATAAGAAAGAAAAATATTGATGTGTTGATAATAGAAAATCAATTTATAAAAAATAGAAATACGTATAAAGATATTGAAAGTATTTTACAGTCAGAATACAAAGATCTTATTAAAGGAAGAGTTCATTTTTATAATTCAATTAAAGTTTTTATAAATGAATTAAAAGAGCCCAATAATAAAGAAATTTATTATCAAGAAATAAAAAAAATATTAAACAACATTCTTTAAAAAGTCTTTCGGCAGACTTTTTAAAGCAAAACAGAAACTTAGGAGGATTACGTGTCAAAGTTAAAAGAAAAAAAAATATTATTAAATAATAGAATTGAGGACGTTCAAAAATTTGAAAATGAGGAACTTGAATATAAAAGTTATAAGGATCAACTTCGTAGAATTACGGTTGATGATATTGAGAATAAAATTAAAACAATGAAAATCTTATATAAAATAAGAGAAAAAAAGCTTTATTTGATTGATGGTTACAAAAAATTTGAAGACTTTTTGTCAGAATTTATAATATCTAGAAGTCAAGCTTTTTTATACCTTAAAATTTATAGAAAGGTAATAGAGGGGAGTGTATCAATAAATGATATTAAAGAAAAAGGGTTAAAAGGTGTGTATAGGAATATATTGAACATAGAAATTAAAGAGGACAAATCGAAACAAAATCCAATAAAGCCGCTAAGATTTCAACTTAAGAGTCAAGAAAGTTACGATTTTTATAAAAGCAATGCTAAATTCACTGGGTATCTTTTGGACAAATTATTTAATAATGAAAAAGAAATAATTAAAAAAATTATGAAAGAATATAAACAATTAAAAGGATAATACGGAAATTTTATGAACACTTTGGCGTACAGAACATATAATATAGAAAGTATAAAAAATGAGTTTTTAAACATAGGGTTTAGTGAAGAGGCAATAGATTTTGTTTTTTTTCATAATGATAATTACAACTTTGAATTTTTAAAAGAGAAAATAATCGATGTAGAAAAGAATTTACGAAAAGATATATCTAATTTAGATATAAAGATAGACACTGTAGAAAAGAATTTAAATCTAAAAATAGATTTTGTAGAAAAGAGTTTAAATGCTAAGATAGATAGCGTAGACGTTAAGATAGATAATGTAGAAAAGAGTTTAAATGCTAAGATAGATAGCTTAGACGTTAAAATAGATAATGTAGAAAAAGCTTTGCAAAAAGATATATCTAGTTTAAATATTAAAATAGATAGCGTAAAAAACGAGCTTAATGCCAAAATAGATAGTGTAGAAAAAACCTTACAAAAGGATATATCTAGCTTGAAAAACGAACTTAATGCAAGTAATAGAACAATACAAGTAATGCTAATAGCAGGAATAACGCTTGCTCCAATTATTTACTCTATATTTAATAAGTATTTTTTCAATTGAAAATGATTAAAATTTTATAAAGTAATAAGTTAGTATATAGCTTTAAAGTAGAACTTATTTGAATTTTTTAACAAGAGAATTTAAATAGGTTCTTTTATTTTAACAAATACAAATTGATTTTAATTATAAATTAGAATCAATTCAATTGGTGAAAAGCTTTTTAAAATAATTTTTAATAAGTGAATTCGGCCAAACCCCAGCCCTATTAAGTTCTTTAACAAGAGACTTTAATAAAGCTTATATTTATTATAGTAATTTTTATAAAAAAGTTGGTAAAAATAATTTTTGTTATATATATGTATGTGAATAGCTAAAAAAGTGTATTGCTATCAAAAAAATCCAATTAAGTTGGGCTTAGCTAAGTTCTTAGACAATAGAATTTAAATAAGCCCAACTATTTTTTTGTAAAAATTTTTGTAAAGAAGTTGGCAAAAATAGTTTTTGCTATACAATTATTTATAAACATATAGGAGGAAAAAGATGGAAAATCTTTTAAACAAAAACAACCCACAAGAAGTTAATCAAGGAGATCTCAAAATGATAAGTGTTAATCAACAAAGTTTTACTGGATGTGAAATATTTGAGGAAAAATCTTCTCCCATTAAAGAAAAAAGTAAATTAAGCAAGATAGGAAAGAAATTACCAGGAATAAGTAGTCAAGAGTGTTTTAGATTTAATCGAAATATTGATTTTAGTGTGCAAAGAAATGAACTTGATAGATACGGTGCTAGTGAAGTAGGCAATGTTTTGATTGGAGGTGCAGGGCTAAAAGATTTAATGATTAGCAGAGTGCTTAAATATTTTGGAATAAGTATGCCTTTTGAAGAGAATTTGTATATGCTCAAGGGCAAAGAATTAGAGAATTTAGGATTTAGAGAATTTGTTAAAGCACATGGTGATAATATTGATATTTTGTATAAGAATAAATATGCTAACGGTGTTGATAAGTATAACTATTTTAAAAAAATGGGAAGTTCACAAAGTTTAGTAGGATCAACAATTGATGGATGGTTTATCAATAATGCTGGTGATTTAGAGCTTTTAGAAATTAAAAATAGCGACTCTCATTATATGAGTAGTGCTATTGCTGAGTACAATAAAAATAGGAATTTTTTAAGTAGTAAATATTTTTTCAAATACTATGTGCAGGCTCAAATGCAGCTAACATGTACTGGGCTTGAGTATTGTAATTTATTCTTTTTAATCGATGCAGCACCAGTTAACTGTAAGATTAAGAGAAATGAGGACTTAATATCAAAAGTGTTTGAATTTGTTAATAAATGTGAATTAGAAATTATAAATTTAAAAAAAGATATTTATAGTAAATATAGAGAGGAATACTTAATGGCACACAATTTTAATGAGGAAACGTTTATAAAGCTGGTGGAAGATTTAGTAGAAAGGAGTGATTTTTATAATTCTGGAGTTGAGTTTGATTGGGCAAAAGAATTTGTGGAATATGTTGATTGTGTAGACCTTGAAATTAGGGATAATCAAGCTGCTGAAAATCTTGCGTGTGATCTAATGGAGATTGATAGTATACAGAAAGAATTAAATAGAATTCAAAACGAAAATAAAAAAAGAGAAAAGCCTTATAAAGATAGGCTGAAGATGCTAATTTACAATATTACAAATACATGTCCACTAATTGAGCAGCTAAATTATAGATTTGGAGAGTTTGTGTTTACTCTTGATCCTAAGAAAAGGGCAATATCAGATAGATTAAGGGGACTACTTCCAACAAGTGGAGCATTATTTTTCCCAAGCAATATAGCATTTGCAAATAATGTCAGTGTCCCCATGTGAATGGGTGCACTAAAAAATTAAAGAAAGAATTTAATATAGGAGAGGAAATCAATGATTATTAATAAAATAAAACAAGACAATAGAACTTTAAGACCAGAGATACAAAAATGGGGTTGTTACTTTTTGTGTCTACATTATTATACAAGTCTATTTAAGAAACGTGAATTTAATGCATATGATATAAATACAGCGTATTATAGATTTATAGGACTTGGCTACATTAAGAGTAATTGTTTTATTATAAATCCATGTATGATACTTAATTACTATGGAATTAGAAGTAGTGTAAGATATGAGTCTTTAAATTATTTGGGTGCAGCAAATGAATTTGAAATAAGTGAAGTTAAAATTGATAAGGTTAATGGGTATCACTTTATAGCAACAAAAAATAAAGAAATATTATATGATTCACTTGACTTAAAGCCACGTGGGAAAATATTTAAAGTAACTTCAAAGCGTATATTTAGGCTAAAGTAGTTTATTTAAAGTTTAAGGCACTTTTTAGCACATTCATAAGCTTGAATTTTATTAGCAGAAGATAGGCCGTAGATATTATCAATTTCATTGGTTGAAGAATATTTCATAAGTTCTTTAATTTGAAAAGAATTGTAACCATTAGATTTTAAATTTGAGATAAATAAGTTTCGACATAAGTGGAGAGATTTATTTACACGAAATCCCGATTTTTTAAGAAGATTTTTGAATTTTTTAGAAATATGGACAATATCAATTTGGTTATCTTTAAACTTATGTTTGCTCTTTTGGAAAAGATAAGTACGCCGCGAGTCAAGAGTTTTTTCTTCGAAATGATTTTTATGTGCTGTTTGGATAGCCTGGAACTCTTCTGAGTTAATGACAATTTCTCTAATACAGGCGACATTTCTTTTTTTTGCCACATTTACTTTAATAGTATATAAAGTTTTTCCAGTTTTGCTTAAAAAGGGAGTAATATCTTGCATTTTTACTTTTTGCATTTCAGTGCCCCTGCACCCACTTATTAAGAGTAGATGCACAAACCAACCAGAAATTGGGTCAATGTGTTTTAAGGTTTTGGAGCATTTTAGAATTAATTTAATACTTTTTGGGGTCAAATAAAACTTAGGAGTTGGTTTTGAAGATTCTTTTTTATTTTTGGAAGAAATTTTTAGAGAATTTTTAAGAATTTTGTTTTCATTTACTACTTTTTGATGCTCTTGTATTAGTTTGAGCATAAAATCCATATTGAAATTATTTAAATTAAAAGAATTATTAGTATCCATAAGACAAGCTCCTTATAAGTGTTACTTTTAAATTAAGTAAAAGTAATAAAAATAGATAAAAATAGTAATTTATATTTTACCAAAAACTAAAAATTTTAGTCAAATTTAGAGAGTTCTCATTGCATGCAAAATCTGGGCTGTAGAGTGGGTGGAATAAACAGAAGCAGTGATTTTTGAGGGTGGTACACAAGAAAGATACAATACTTTGTGTAATATATAGCAAATACTTTGGAATTTAATTTGTATGTGTTTTATAATCTATTTTAATGAGTAGGTCATTTGCAATGGAGAGATTTTTGGGAGTTGGTTAAAATTACATTTGCGTTTTGTTAATATGTAACAGCTGAATGTAACAAAATCAAATAGTTAAATCTTTAAAAAATTGTATTTATTAGGCGTTGCGTTATGATTTAGACTTATGGAGAGACTTATGAATAAGATAATGAAAATATTTATTATTTGTTTTGTTTTTGCGATAATGAGTTCTTGTAAAAATCATGCTTTATCTATATATGATGAGCAAAGTAGCGATGAGTCAAAAGCTAAAAAGATAGAATTTTCTGAATTTACTGTAAATATTAAAAATAAAGATAATAGTGGTAACTGGTCAGATTTGGGAGATTTAGTTGTAAGAAAAGAAGAAGATGGTATTGAAACAGGTTTAAATGTTGGCAAAGGATACACAGCGACATTTTTTACATTAGAAGAGTCAGAAGTTAATAATTTTGTAAAAGCAATGACTGAAGGGGGAGCATTTAAAGCTAGTTTATATTATGGATATAAGAATGAACAAAATGTTACAAGTGGTATCCAAAATAAAGAGATAATAACAAAGATAGAAAAAATTAATAATTCTGAATATATTACATTTTTGGGAGATAAAATTAAGGATTCAGGAGATAAAGTTGCTGAGTATGCAATACTACTAGAAGATCTTAAAAAAATTTAAAATAGAAGTTAGAAGTATAGGGGAGAATAATTATGAATAAAAAAACATTTATTATTTGTGCTGTTTTTGCGCTGATAATTTCTTGCAAGAATTATTCAGGCGCTGAAGATTTAAAACAAATAAAACAAAATGCAGAAGGAAAAATTAAGGGATTTTTAGATAAGATTTTAGATCCAGTAAAGGATAAAATCGCTTCAAATGGTCCAAAAGTAGATGAATTGGTAAAAAAGTTACAAGAAGAAGAAAAGGAATTAATGCAGGGCGATGATCCCAATAGCAGAGTATTTAATTTGCCACCAGAATCATCGGCAAGTAGTCACAAAAATATACCTAATATACCTATATTAAAAGCAGAAGAACAAAGTGGTGCCCAACAAGAAGAAGAGAAAGTAGAAAAAGCTGAAGCTAAAGTTGAAGAAAAGAAAGAAAAACAAGTGGGTATAGTAGAAAATGCTAAAGAAAAAGAAATAGTAGCGGAACAAAACCAAGAAGAAGAAGCTAAAGCTAAAGCAGAAAAAGAAAAAAGAGAAAGAGAAGCCAAAGCTAAAAAAGAACATCAAGAAAGAGAAAGAGAAAGAGAGGAAGAAAAGCAGGTCAAAGATAAAATCAAAGATTTTGTAGATAAAATAGATAAGATAAATAGAGATATTGATAGTATTAATCCAAAGTCTTTTTTTGAAGAAAGAATGGAAGTATCTGGACAAGAAGTTGAAGATAAGGTTACGGGGGCTATTTATGATGATTTTACCAATAGCAATTCAAGCGGCAATTCTCTTTATTCTGAATGGAGTGACTCTCTTGAAGAAAGTGGCGAATTAAAGGGCCTTATTGACAAACTAGAAAAAACTAGAGGAGAATTAAGGAAAAAAATAAAAGAAGGTGAAGACAAAAATGAAAAAAATAAAAATGTTGTAAAGGTTGGTAACATTAAAGAAGATTTAGAAAAATTAAAATCAGAATTAGACGAAGTTAAAAACTATCTTGAAGACGAATCTAATTTTGAAGAAATTAAAGGATACATTGATGAGAGCAATTCATAATAATGAATAGTTTTAGATATAAATAAATTGTGTATACACAAAATAACAGCTGGTAAAAAATGACTAGTTGTTATTTTTTTTGTAGATTTCATTATTGTGAATATAAAAATGTTTTCTGTCAAAATTTTCATTCAAAAAATGCCAAAAACTATTGTTAAAAATATTGTTTATTTATATACTCTCTAGAGTTATGATGTATATAAATGAGATTTCAGATTTTTATGATTGCTTGAGTCCAGGCACAAAAAAGGAAATAAGCAAACTTTATGGAGTTAAGCAATTAACTCTAGAACAAAAAAAGGATTTTTATAGAGGTTTTGTATCAATACAAGAATACAAAAGAAAAACCGGAAAAAGCTTTGATGAAATCATAAATGCTATTGTAGACCCTGCAAAAAATTTTATTGAAGATGTTCTGAAAGATAAGCATATAATAGAAAAGTATAAAAATTTTCAAAATATGAAGTTTGATTGTAGATACAAAAAAGGAATGCTAGAAAAATGTTTGGAAAAAATGGGAGAGAAATATTCCGATCGGTTTTTGAGTATTGTTTCTGATATTATGGATGAGATTGGTAAAAAAGATCCAAAACGAGAATCAATATCCGTGGTTCTCGACTTTGTAGAGATATTATTTATAATAATGCACTACTATGATAAGGGAATTTGTACAAGGAAGTATCTTATAAAAACAATGAAAGATTTTTCCCAATTGGTATAGTCAAGTTGTAGCAAAATTTAATAAATTGGTTAATCGCTATTTTTAAATCAATAAAAGTCAATAAATATCAAACATCTATCAATAGATATCAATAAGACAATAGTTTATGTTAACGATTTACAAATTGAATTATTATTTAGAGAAACAATTTGTTAATTTTGTTATTTTAGGAGAAATTTTTTTGAAAAAAGGTAAAAGGTCTTTTGATGATTATGTTGCATATTTTAGCGAGGGCTTATTAAGCGATGTAGAAATAGCGGACAAATTAGGAGTTTCTAAAGTAAATGTGTGGAGAATGAGACAAAAATGGGAAAGTGGAGGAAATTTTATTAACGAGGACTCTAGAGTAACAATTAGTGAAGATACTTTTGAACACCTTTTGTCGCAAACCTTTAGATCAGAAGTTAACGCTAGGAAAGTTAGAAGCGAATTGGATGTAGAGCGGGCTAATTTAGAATTAGGGTTTATAAATGCATTTAAGCAATATTCTAGTGTTGAGCTTGTTAGCATGCATACTAAAATAGAAAATTTAAGAGCCGAAATTGACGCTTTAAATAAAGCAAGTAGGAAAAAAAGTAAGATAGTTGATAATGGAGAAATTGATTCTTTAAAAAGCGAGCTTGATGAATATATAAAGGAGTGTTCAATAAGAGAAATGGAGCTTTACTATGAATGTATTAAAAAACTTGCAACTGCTAATGAAGCTGAAAGCAAAAGCAACTACAAAAATAGTAAAGGGCACAAGTGAACTTATATCAAACAAAACTTTTTACAACACTCCAAAAGGAATACAAAAATAAATATGGAGTTGATATATCACAATTTGTAAAGCTAACAAACTGCTCAATTAATTTTGCTAAGTTTGAAGAAAAACAGTTAACTTTAAAACAAAAAAATGTGATAAAAAGTATTCAAAAGAATAATGAAAAAAAGATTATACTCAGTGGTGGTATAGCTAGCGGCAAAACGTATCTTGCATGTTATCTTTTTCTCAAAAGTTTAATTGAAAATAAAAAGTTATACTCTAGTGATACTAATAATTTCATTATTGGCAATTCACAACGTTCAGTTGAAGTTAATGTTTTGGGGCAATTTGAAAAGCTATGCAAACTTCTTAAAATTCCTTATATTCCAAGACATACAAATAATTCATATATTCTGATTGATTCACTGCGTATTAATCTATACGGAGGAGATAAGGCAAGTGATTTTGAAAGGTTTAGGGGTAGCAATTCGGCACTTATTTTTGTGAATGAGGCTACAACTTTACATAAGCAAACATTAGAGGAAGTCTTAAAAAGACTTAGATGTGGACAAGAAACTATTATTTTTGATACTAATCCCGATCATCCGGAACACTATTTCAAAACCGATTATATTGATAATATATCAACTTTTAAGACATATAATTTTACAACTTATGACAATGTTTTACTTAGCAAAGGATTTATAGAAACTCAAGAGAAACTCTATAAAGATATCCCATCATATAAAGCAAGAGTTTTGCTAGGTGAATGGATAGCAAGCACCGATTCAATTTTTACGCAAATAAATATTACTGAGGATTATGTGTTTACTAGTCCAATAGCCTATTTAGACCCAGCATTTAGCGTTGGAGGGGATAACACTGCATTATGTGTTATGGAGCGGGTTGATGATAAGTATTATGCTTTTGTATTTCAAGACCAACGACCAGCCAATGACCCATATATTATGAATATGATCAAGACCGTTTTAGAGAATTTTAATGTACATACACTGTATTTAGAGGATAGAGACAATACAAAAGGTGCTGGTGGATTGACTCGTGAATATATGTTGCTAAGAAATAATATGAGCCAATATTTTAGAATTGTTTCAGTTAAGCCAAAATCGAATAAATTTAGCAGAATAACAACGTTAATTACGCCGTTTACTTACAAGAAACTTTACATTACAAAGTACAGCAGTTCTTCTGTATTTAATGATATTTATTCGTATAAGGGGGATAATAAAACCCATGATGACGCTCTTGATGCAATATCTGCATCATATTTGATGTTGTCTTTAGGATATAGAGAGAGAAGTGTTCACTTTGGCAACCAAAGATTTTTGTAA
>NC_015909.1 GCF_000222305.1 Borreliella bissettiae DN127
ATTTTATTGACAAAAATATTAGTTTTTGCTATCATACATCTAATTTAATAAAGAGAAGTAAAACGGTGTGTGATTTAAGAAAAACAAAATTAATAGATAAAATAAGTTCACTAGAACTATATAAATATTCAATATTTTTTAGAAATTATATAGAAAATGTAGCAGAAGATTGTCTCAAGAACGGGCTTGTTCTTGAGAGTGCTGACCACAATGTTAGCGATGTTGAACTTGCTAGGTTAAAGGTACAGCTTAAGAATGCTCTGCTTAATTGTATTATAAGCTACCGTTTTCATGGTATTGGCTATGTTTTAGTAAAAACCAAAGATACCCTAATAGATCTCGAACAACCCGTTAATATAGAATTACCTATTGGTTTTGAATACCTTGATTATGAATATGTAAGAGATTTGGGAGTTGATTTTGATCATATAACCTATAAAGTAAAATCCAACAATAAGAACAATTCTTTAGATGCAGTTAAAATACATAAAAGTCGACTTCTCATATATGAGAACTTTGATTATATCTTAAAAAGATATGTTCCGTGTTATACAGAAAGCTTTTTGCTAGATATTTATTTATTTGAAAAGATATACGTCGAAATAGAAAGGCGTATTGAAAACCACAATTTTTTGTTTTACAAAGATGAATCTTTAGTGCAACTACAAGACGCACTTTCTAGTGCAACAACTTCTTTAAGTGCACTTACTCAGAGCAATAATGATAGGGGAAGTGGCATTTTATCTTCTTTTTTGAGAAAACAAAATACAAACAATCATAGTAAAGATATTTCTAATTTAAGAAACCTTAATGACTCATTATCACAGGAACTTGCCAGGCTAAAAAGCAATCTAAATAATGAGGGAATGTTTTATACAGCTACCCCCAGTGCTAGTTTAGAGGTTATTAAATACGATCTTAGCTACTTAAAGGAGGCTTTAGCGTTGATTAAGGCAAAAATTGGTGCTGATACTAAAGAACCCTTAACTAGAAGTTTTAATGAACAGGCTAAAGGACTAGGAAATGATGGTAAAGGTGATAGGAGTAATTATTACGATTTTCTAAAAGGTGTACAAGAACAAGTTGAGAACTCTTGTAACTTAAAGCTTAAAAAGTATTTCGGGCTTGATATGAAGTTTAATTCGCTGATTATGTTAAGTGAAGAACAAAAAGTGGAAAGAGATATAAAGCTAATTGAGCTTTACAGCAAATATAACCAGCTTATACAGAGTAGTTCTTTTAATAATGAGGAGCTAGCGATTTTAAAAGAGAAATTATTCTCATTTTGAGAAAAGGAGTTAAAAAGTGATTGAGAAAGAAGAAAAAGAAAACTTGCAGGCACAAGATAAAGAGGAGCAGCAAAATAAGGCTGATACTAAAGTTATCAGTGCACAGGAATTTGAAGAGTACATGCACTTTAAAGAACAAGCAACCAGTAAATCCAAAGAGACAAGTAGAGATTTAAGTATAAATGAGCGAATAACAAAAGAACTTGCAGAAGTTGAAGAGCGGGAGCGTGTTGAAAAGCAATTGTTACTAGAGGCTGAGCGAATTAATGAAATTGATACACTTGCAAAAGCACATCTTAGCAACCATTTCAATAAGGAAGTGTTACTTGCAAAGGGATACACACTGAAAGACATTATGCAAGCACAACGTAGAGAACTTGTTCGCAAGTTTGTTCCAATTGAGCAAATTAAAGCTATTGCTAAAGTGTCAGATATAAGTCATATCGATGGGGAGATACTAGAACAGCTTGTTTCTTTAGCAAAAGTGAACATTAAATTAAGAAAAAATGCGAGTAGCAATTCTTCTTCTGTTGACGCTATTAAGGGCAATATTGTTGCCAAATCAGAAGAAAGAGCAAGTTTACTTGATTCTAATTTTGTGCCAATTAATTTTACAGAATTTGTACAAGCAATAAGTAATACATACAAGCAAAGACGAATTCAATTTTATGAAAATCTAAAAAGACATAAAAGAACAAGTATTGCTTAAAGGAGTTTTTAATGAGTGATATAACGAAAATCAAACAAGAGTTTGATAAAAAAGTTGCAGAAATTAAAGCATTAATGAAAAATCCCCAACAAGACGCGGGGCTGCTTAGTAATTCTATTGATTTTAGAGACCAAAATCTAATTTTTTCTAATTCTGGTGGAGTGTCTACTAGCAGTAAGGACAAAATAGAAAATTACCCCGTTAAAGGGTATCCGTATAAGCGAGGAGTAAAACTTAGTTTTGGTGATGGAACAACAGAGCTAGAAGTTGAGGCTGGTGGTGGAGATGATTTATATGGAGTGTGCTCCGATATAGATGAATTTAGCGGTATGGCAACTGTTATACCAATTACAAATAACTTTACTGGATATTTAACACTAAAGAAAGATGGACAAAATAGTGTAAATCCAGGAGATAAACTGAACTTTAACCAACATGGAGAACTTGAAAAAACTACGGGGGCTCAAAAGACAGTTAATGCAATAGCACTTTCAAAGGCACATAAATTGACAGAAGATTTATTTATAGTGCTTGCCAGTGTATTTGGGAATAGAGCGATTAAAGGGTAATAAATTATGGCTTTAAAAGGTAACGAGCAAGTTGAAAATCTTGACGCTGTTGATAACCTGCAGTTAGGTTTAGAGGCACAAGTTTCCGCTGCTCCTAGGGCCAAACGGCAAGCAAGACAGGCTGAGGATGCACAAGCAAAAGATCCATATTTGGAGTCAATTGACGAACTTGATGATATTCTTTTGAAATTCAAGAAATATGTAAAATCTATGAGCTCAATTGAAAATAAGGTTTTTAGCAGTTCAAGTAGCTGTTTTAAATCCAAGAATGAGCGAGTTGATGCATATTCATTTGCATGTTCAAGTTATACAGACAAAATAGAAGAATACCTTTACGATCCAGCGAATAGTTTTCCATACAAACGCGGCGTTAAACTTGTTCCAAAAGAGAACTCTATATATGTAGAAGTTGGAGCTGATACTGATATGTATGGGATATGTGTAGATGTATGTGAGTTTAGTTGTACCGCGTATGTATTGCCAATTACGAATAACTTTGAGGGGTATCTTATCACAAGAAATCCAAGTATAAAAATAGGAGAAATACTAGACATAAATAATAACGGGGTTATTATCAAGGCTGGTGGTGGACCACCAACCGCAATTAACATATATGCTCTATCTGATTCATTTACAATCAATTTTGTGCCTGAGAATTATATGGCACAAGACCAAGCTAGATATCCTAGGCAAGAGTATTCTATTAATTTGATAAAAGTTGCAATTTTTGGCAATAGAAGCCTTGAGAAAATAGTAATTCCTGATGGCGGTTAAATCTTAAGCGAATAAAAGGAGGTAAATAAATGGGAGATACAACACAATTAGTAAAAGAGTATCAAGAGAAGAGAAGTAAACTCGAAAAGTTTATGAAAAATCCCCAACATGACGCTAGTTTGCTTAGCAATTCTAATGAATTTAGAGACAAAAACCTAATTTTTTGCTTCTGGAGGCACTAGAACTAGTAGGTTTGATAAATTAGAAAATCATCCATTTTTGG
Source organism: Borreliella bissettiae DN127 (assembly GCF_000222305.1). Taxonomy (GTDB): domain Bacteria; phylum Spirochaetota; class Spirochaetia; order Borreliales; family Borreliaceae; genus Borreliella; species Borreliella carolinensis. The sequence goes on from NC_015909.1 coordinate 3,565, forward strand.
GGTATCCATACAAGCGTGGAGTGAAAAGAGTTATTCAAGAGGCGCAAGATAATCAAAATCATTATGAACCACATGTTGAGGCTGGTGGTGGTGAAGACTTGTATGGAATCTGTATTGATATAGATGAATTTAGTAAAACAGCTACTATTGTACCAATTACAAATAATTTTGAGGGCTACTTAGTAGCAAAAGATTCTACGGTTAAAACAAAAGACAAACTTGTTTTTAATAAAGACGGTGCTCTTGAAAAGGTTACTGGAACACCAAATAAAGCAACTATTAATGCAACAGCATTATCTGATGCAAAGCAAATTAGCAATGAAGTTTATTTGGTAAAAGTAGCAGTATTTGGAAATAAAGCTATGAGTAGAAATTAATAATATTTAGGAGGATTTAATATGGAATTATTTGATGAAAATTATTATGCAAAAGCCGTGGCAAATATCATAGGAGAAGTTAAAGATCCTATTATGTATAAATGGTTTTCGCCGGATCAAATTGAAGATGTTGATCTACAAATGGGATATCAAAAAACCGTAAAATGGGACGCGTTTCTAAATGCTAATCCTACAACAATTGCCAATGAGGTTAATACTATCTCAACTATTGGTTTTAGTTCTGAGGTGGTAAGACTTAATTATTTAAAATTACAGTATAAATTCAGACATTTAAAACAAGCTTCTGAGAAATTTTATACTTCAGACTCATATATTGGGGACATTAATAATAATTTACTTCCTTTTGCACAAGCTTATAAGCTTGCAAGTAGTGAAATTATTAAGCTTATCAATCACTTTGTACTAACAGGTACTGTTTCGATTCAAAAAGATGGGAAAAATCAAAAACGTCTACTTCCGAATATGTATGGACTACTTAATATGCCGGAGCAGATAAAAGAAGAAGTTGCTAGTGGTGATAAAGATAAAATGGATAAAATCTTTGAAAAGATTGAACAGGGACTTTCAAAGTTAGAACTAGGAGACGAATTTTCCACACCTATGATGGTAATAGTTGATCCCGCAACTTCACTTAAACTTGTAAAACCATACGCAGCAGCACAGGGTGTAGCAAGTAGCAGTGAAAAATGGGAAGATGTTTTGATTCAAACTATTAAGGCTATTAATAATAGAGAAGATGTTTATATTGAGACTTCAAACTTGCTAAAACATAAAATACTCATTTATCCACTAAATTCAGAACTTATTAAATTCAAACCTAGTAAGTATATGCTACCTACACCAAATGAACAAGTTGACAAAGACTCAACTGATATTGCTCATTCATACATTGATTTTGTTTTGGGCGGTCTACTTGCTACTAGAAAAACTATTTTGCAAGTTAACATAAAGCAAAGTTAAAAGTATAAGGTAAGTGAAAATGAGTGAACAAGGAAACTTACAAGCACAAGCCGAGGGAGAAGAAGAACTTTTAGTAACAAAACTCCATTCAGAAGTGTTATTGCTATTAGGGATAGACCAATTTGCACTAAGCAAGCAAAATTTTCTACTTCATTTATCCCTACTTCAAGCTATTCTAGTAACACGTGGTATTGATGCTAGTTCACTGACATATGAACAAATATTTTTACTTACTTTCTACCACATGGGTTGTCAATTAAGAAAACAAGGGGTAGTTCGAGAATTTGAATTTGATAGGATCAAAAAAGAAAAATTCAATGAACTTGAACTTGATTATTATCCTAGCAATAGTGGGAGCGAAGAAGGTGGTGAGGGGGGTTGTGGATCAAATAAGAATTTTTGTTCACAACTCGATGCATTTTTAGAAAAACTAAAAAGAGAAACTTCAACGCCATCTTGTGTGGGGGTTGTCTAATGAATGGTGTTAGAAAAAGACTTTCAGATATGTCTTTCCGTATGATCAACGTATTTAAGGATCCTAAACCTCTAAAGTTTTATAAAGGCACTGTTGTAAAGCTTGAGAATGACTCCTCTTATCAGCGAGTATTTGATAAAAATAAGTACACTGAATTTGCAGGAGTTATTATTGACATAAGGCCACAAGAACTTGCAATGCTTTATGATTCTGATATGTCTGATATTCAAGGGTATTCTAAACTTTACACATACCAAGACCTTAACTTTGAGCTTAAAGACCGAATATCAATTGCAGATTTAGTTTACTTTGAAATATTTAGTATTGACTCTTCAATCGGATATTTTACTTTGGTTTTAAAGGAATTTATATGGACAGGCTAGAATTTAAAATGGAATTGGAAATTGGGTGGTTTGGTGGTCGTGCAGGAATTGCTAGAATGCATGAAAAAGGGAGCAGCAATTTACCAGCAAGAAAACATTTAACCAAAATTGCTAGTAGTTCTGAGTTTAGAGAATATATCAATAATAGTTATATAAATTCTAAGTTTAATCTTGACCCTAAATCGGGAATGGAAGCTATTGGACAAGCTTTTATAAGGTACTATGAAAATTATCTATTATCAACACAAGTCACTCCAGCCTTAAAGGCTAATACAATTAAAAGCAAGCATAAAAGAGGCAGTAACACTGCAGCAATTCCACTTGTTGATACAGCCAAAATGTTATCAGAGATTACTTATAAGGTAACACTTGAATGATTTTAACTTTAGATATGGTATTAAATCATTTAACCCAAATATTTAAGGGTTTTAAGGCGTATGCAACTGAAAATAATTTTGAGTGCGATATCATAAATACTTACAATCACCCGTACCTTTCAAAAATCACAGCTGCTAGCTCAAATATAATAGCATTGAAATTTGATGGTACAGAACATCTATTTGATCATAATTCTAGAGCCGGTGCATTTTATGAAAATGCTTTGGAATTTAGTATAAATTTTCAAATATATATTATTGCGATAGTGTTAAACGCTCAAGATTTTGACGCTAATTCACGTATGTTAGTGCTTTATAGTATGCTTAGCAACTTTCTACACAATAAAGTCCATAAGTATACTTTAGAAAGTCAGTCTCAACCCGAATATATTAGAAAAATTAACCTTTACATTTATCCAATATCTAACATGCAAACAGTTGGGCTTATTAATTTAGGCACAAATTATAGCAATCATGCATACAGTGCATCTGTAGCATTCAATGCTAGTGTAAAAGCAATTGAAATTTTAAAGGAGGAATACAAAATTGCCGCAAGATACAATTAGTGTAAGTTTGCTTGATTCTAGGATTCAGACTAGCAGGCCCAATTATTACAATCCACTTTTGGTTTACAAAACAGCTAAAATCAAAGTTAATAAAGATGCTGCCAACTTTATAACATTGAATTTAACCGTTAATAATTATGAAAAACAAATTGAAACTTTGGAAAAAGACAATGGAAATGGACAAGATCAGTTTGGAAAAGAAAAAACACTGTTAAAAACTGCAATGTCAAATTTTTTCAATTCAAGCGAAGAATCATTAAAATCAACCGATCTTTTCATTTATAAGGATAAGCCTGAAGAGCTAAAAAATTATCTTAAAATACATAGGCACACTTTTGTTGTACTTATCAACACTGAAGGGGATGATTCGGATGATGGACTTAAAATTTACAAAGATGACTATAATAAATTCAAAATGCCTTCAACTTTTTTTGTATTCTCAACTAAAGAACAAGAAATAAAAGAACTATTTAAAGATAAAGGCAATACTGAAAAAGAAAGAAATATTGCTATTTACAGCAATAATAAAGACAATTTACACCTTAAATTTATAAGTCAGTATTTACATCAAGCAAGCATTTTTCACGCTGTTAATCCTTATGGTATGCCACTGGCTGCTACACCGCTTGTTGACGACACTGTAATTGGAAAGTTACGAACTGCAAAAATTAACTTTTATTCACTTCTTAATGAAACTGGTCTTGATGGTATGCCTGCTTTTAAAGAAGGTGTTGATCTTGCTGGAAGTTCAATAGATGAGCTTTTTACTTATCATTACATAAAAAATGAAGCAATTATTGAGCTTATCAGAATTTGGAACAAAAACAATAGACAAAATAGCAAATTATCAGCACTGCAGCTTAGTGGGGCTAGAGACAATGCATATACTTCAGCAATTGAATGCCTACTTAAACGGTTTATCGATAGAGGGCTTATAATAGAGTACAAAAATTTAAGACTTACTCTTTCTCCTACACCACAACTTAAATTAGAACTTAGTGTGAATATTACTTATAACTTTAGCATTAATGCTGTTACTTTAGTAATTACTACTCAAGATATAGTTGATTATCAAAATAGTTTAAGCGTATAAGGAGTGTAAAATTATGCAATTTTATGATTTAAGAGAAGTTTATTTTTCAATTGGTGGCACACAGCTACATAGTGGCAAGCTGGAGCTTACAAGCGAACCCACAACAAGAGCAGTGATTAGTAGTGAAGATAAAGGTATGCCTGTAATAAGCTTAAGAGATCCTAAAACGATAACTTATGTTTTTAACATTGAAGTAACACTAGGTAGTCATGACTATAGATTGTTAACTGAACTTTCTGATGAACAGTTTCACAACATGGACGTGAGAAAAGAGGATAAAATGCTTGATTTAGCATTCAATGATAGAATTGCTACCAAAATTATTTCTAACTATGCAATTTTTACTGAAGAACCGTCAAGAAGTTATTCTGCAGAAGCTGAAAAAGTATCTTTTGAAATTAGGGCTATTAATTGTCAAAAAACCCACCCAAACAAATCTTAAAAGGAGAGTCTTATTATGATAATGAGATATAAAATGAAAATTTTAACTAAAAATAAAACTTATGAATATCCCCTAAAAGTATTACCGGTCTATGAATGGGATAGTGTACTGGGATTTAATCAAAGCGACGCTATTTTAAAACTTAATGAGGTTAAATACTTAAGGCAAATCACAAGCTTAATGATAAGTCCAACATTTTTAGACGAATTCTATCTGATTTTGGATCAAAATAGAGAATTTATTTCCTATTATAAGGACTATCTTGTTGCAATAATTTACACTGCACAATTTAATACTTTTCATTTAGACAATGATCTAAAAAAACCCGCTTTAGTATATTTGAGTGAGTATGAAAATAATGTTGGTGATTTCGTTACTTTTGATTATATCAATGAAAATTTTGATTATGAAAAAGTAGCCACTTCGCTTTCATCAATTACATCAAATTCTAATGAACTGGTTGCTAAATGAGCAAAAGAAATAAAGACATTGATAAAGCTATTGCAAGTATTAATGAGACTAGAAAAAAGTATTTTAACTTGCTTGACGAGATAAGAAACGATAAATATTATTTTCCAGTAATTATGAATATTTGCTCATACGACTCGGTTAAAAAATTGCCCTATGATGAGCTTTTAGAGGTCAATAGACTTGCCGATATTAAATTAGAAAAAGAATTGTATGAGTTAATTTTAGGCAAGTGAGGGTTTAGTGAGCGACAAATTCACCATTAAATTTAAGGGTATTCTTGATCATGCTGCAACAAAAAAGGCTATCGAACAAGATATTTCCAAAATGGAAAAATATCTCAAACCTAAAAAATCTAGTTTGGGGAGTACTAAAGATATTGTAAAAAATAATTTGTCGGACAAGAAAAAAGAATTAAGCAGACAATCTAAATTTGAAAGCTTAAGAGAGCGTGTTGAGAAATATAGACTTACACAAACTAAAAAGCTTATGAAACAGGGCATGGGGTTTGAAAAAGCAAGAAAAGAAGCCTTCAAAAGATCTTTAATGTCTGATAGAGACAAAAGACGCCTTGAATATAAAGAACTTGCAAAAGAATCAAAAGCAAAAAGCAAAATGCTAGCAGCCTCTCAAGGAAAAGGATTTGTTGCCAAAATTGCAATAGGTAGTGCCCTGGGAAATGTCATTGGCAATGCTGTGAGTAGAGTGGGAGGCGGAATTTTTGGATTTGCGTTTGGTTGGATTAAAAAATCGGTTGAAGCAATTTCTAAAAAAGAAAAAGCTCAAAAACTCAGTACTGCATTTTATTCAACACGACAACGAAAAATACTTATGGGAGATGAAGAAGAAAAAATTAAGGGTATCTTTCAGGGAAAGAAAGGATTTGAGCGTGACTTAGAAAAAGAAGAACTTTTGCGTCATTTTACTCTAGTCAAGGGCACTCTAACAGAAATGGATAAGTTAAATGAAACTAATTTGATAAATACGGGAAATTTTATGGCCGAGCTTGTATCTAGCGGTCAGGCAAGCATGCAAGAGGCTGCAGCAGCTATTGATGATTATCTTAGAGGAAATGGGGACATGCTTTATAAGATTATGGTAGGCACAAAAATCGGCTGGAAATATAAACAAGCGGCCAAAGATAACTTTCAAAAAGCCGCTATGTACAAAGATTTTGGATTTAGACTTACTGAATTACAAAAAGTGGCTGCGGATTTCCAATCTTTTAAACTTACTGAATTTGCCGGAGAGAAGGAAAAGATTGATAGCAATTTGATCAACCTTGAACAATCCCTTATGGATGTGACTGCTGCGGGCATGCAGCCAGTGCTTCAAGGGGCTTCAGAAGTTATTGAATGGGTCAAGTCATTGATCAATACATATAATAAAGAAGGCTTTACTGGACTTATAAGCAACATTGTTTCAGCTATTATAGATCCTATACTTCAGCCATTTAAAGATTTATATAATTACATTGTTAATAGCTCGTTTGTGAAAAAAATACTATATTTCCTTGGATTAGGTTGATTGAGAAAAATTAGATAAAAAGAGAATTCTTATGAAAATTAACAAAAAAATTGCTAACAATAATGATATTGAAACTAAGAAAAAAATCATGGAGATTACTCATATAGTAAGAGATGTAACAACCCAAATATTTGCTCTTTTTGGTGCAGACAACTTTTTAGTGTTATTTCCAAGAATGGATTTAAAAGGCTTTGGATATGTACCACAATTGTTTTTTATAAAACCAAAGACCCAGCTAATATCACGCACTTACAATACTAGTTGTTCTAAAAGATCAGTTATCAATTATTATGATAGAAAAGCGGAATATGTCAGCTACAATCCAATAATGACTGGTGAACATATATCATTAAACGGTGGGATACTCACATCCTTATATAAGGATATGCTTTCTCTACTCAAAATGACTGTTTTTGGCAACACTCTGCTACGTTTTGACGCTCATCTTGTAAAAGAACAACTAGCCAATAGAATACAAGCTCAAGTTCCTTTTAGTATATACAGTCCGACTTTTGGCCTTAAAGAATTAGCTGTAATTACGAGTCTTTCGTTTAAAGACACTCCTTTCATTGATGAGGTTGAAGTTAGTCTATCAATTGAAATAGTAAAAACATTTGCATTGGAAAAATATAAAGGATAAAAAATGTTGCTACTACAATATGATTTTAAAATTGAATTTTACAATGTAGATACATCAAAAAAATCAATTGATGGAACTCCTTTTCCGGAAGAAATTCCTAAAATTATAATCAATACACAGGATGGAATTCATGTTGATATTACTATATCTAATAGGTTTTCATCAGAATTAAATACTATAAGTTCCAAACAAGCAAAAGTTGTACTTTGGAATCTTCCTTTAGATTTCACCGACGACATTAAAGTGGGAGATATAGTAAAAATATATTATAAGAAATTTGCTCATGAAAAAAATTTTGATTTCATAATGGCAGGCACTTTAGAACCCCCCATGAGTACTGATTATCCCGGTGGGGATTTTAGTGTAGAGCTCGAAGTTCGTCTATTAACTAAAAGCAATTTCTTTAATCGAAAATTAGAGAACAAAAATTTCAAGGGCAAGACGGTGCAAGAGGCAATAGAATCTGTATTTCCTAATCGCAATATTATTAATATGGACAAAGAAGATCGTCTTAAAATTATTGACAAAAATTTTTATGCTGCAACACCAAAAGAGTTTATTGAGAAAATAAAAAAAGGAAACTACGTAGATAACGTAATAACTGATGTTGGCTATCACAATTTTCAAATTGAATGCAATTTTATATTTATTAATTACAAACAAGTGGGGAAAAATATTCACTACGAAGCATTAGAAGATTATGGTCTTGAATTTATACCACAACAAGAAAGTGATATCGATCCTGAATTCAAGATAAGGCGTATATATTGGAACGCTCAAATATTTTTCACACATAAGCTAAGAGTTGGTGATAAAGTTTCTTTTAGGGATGGGTTGGGAAAAGTTGTCAAAAACACTATATTAGAAACAAGTGCAAGACTTAGTAACACAGGGGATTGTTCATTAACACTTAAGTTATATGACGTCTCTAATTTTGCACCGATGCCTGCGTAATAAAGGAGTTAGAATGGATATTGACTATGCAATTTACAGAATGGGCCAGCGTATTTATGGAAATACATTGACACAAGAGGACGTTAAAAATTGGATTTATTCAAACATTTTTATAATTAAAATTGGTACTGTAAAGGAGTTTAAACAACACACTCAAGAAGCTATTGTTACAATACCCGAATTTGAAGATTTAGAGATTCACACAAAAAATATCTCTAATATCAGTTTAGAACTATCAAAAGGTGATTGCGTTCTACTACTTCAATCAAGCGTTAATATTTTTGATAAAAATGACGATATTCACTTTGACAAACATCATTTTTATATACTTAGTGCAATTAACCCAAAAACATTAAATCTAATCTCTGATACTGTTAAAATTAAAGCAAACAATAAAATTGAAATAGCTAACGAAATAACATCCTTAAAATCAATTCTAAAGAGCATTGTAAGTGCTATTGAGGGTATAAAAGTCGTAACCACAAAAGAAGGCCCAGTAATTGAACCAGTCAGTCTAAAAATAGCAACCACTAAAATTAATTCTGATATTAACAGTTTGTTCAAGTAATTTTTGCTAATTATGGTATAATTAATAGTATGGATTTAAGATTGGGCAATAATTTTGAATTGGTATTTAATAACGATTTATCACTTGTTGATGGAATTGAAGAACAAAAACAAAAATTGTTTATATTTTTAAAAACCTTAAGGGGGAGTTTAAGCTATGCTCCTAATTGGGGACTGGACTACTTCTTACTTTTAAAACTGTTAAAAATTAATAATCTTCACGCTGTAAAAAATTATTTTCACGAAATATCTAAAGAACTTAACTTAGATTTAATAAACATTTCTACTATTATTCAAGACAACAAAGTGCATATATCCTTTTTTTTCTCAGGCGATGTTTTGAATATGGAGTTTAATTTATGAGTATTGTTTTTGATTCTGATTTTGGCATTCTAAAGCGTACAATTAAGGATATATTACGAGCCAAAAGAGAATACTTGCGAATAAATTATGGAATTAACATTGATGATAGTAATAGCTCGATTTACAACATTATTGCATCTTCTTTAGCATTAATTGAAGAAGAAATAATTAATGAGCTTAATCTCTTTTTTTCTAAAATGAAACCGGGTGGTACTTATTGGGCTGCTATTGAAGAACACATTTCTTCTAAAAGCACAACTTACAGTGCTGTTAGAAACGCTTTACTTAATCTTAATGGGGTAGAGCATACTAATATTAAAAGTTCAGCTGGAAAAGCCAATATATACCTAATTCTAAAAGAAGATTTGCTAGACGCTAGTAAAGCTAATATTAACAACCCCGAATTTAAAGCAAAACTTTGGGAAACATTATATCTAACAACGCCTAGTGGGACTTTACTTGAAGGAGATATAGAAATTGATGGACTCAATTCAACTGGACAACGTAAATCCTACAAAATATCGCTAGGGAAAAGAAAATATGTTTATCTGAAAGTAAAGTATAAACTTGACCTTAAAAACTATCTCTACTTAAACATAGACTCTCAAATTAGGGACATATATTCTAGGATTATTTCAAATAACTATTCTGATATGGGAATTAGCTTTGAATATCAAGACTTTTTTGCTCCAGTTAATGAAGTTAAAGGAATTAAGTTTATGGAAATAAGCACTTGTATTAAAGATACAGACACCGAAAGTATTTCAAAAATTACTGATAGCGACTTTAATAAAAATCAAGATATTGCTATTAATGATGATACAATGCTACTTTTCAATACTACAGATAGATTGCTCATTGACATTGATAGTTAACAAACATGAAAATACCTAATTTTTTCAAAAATACCGAAATTCATAAACTTATACGCACAGAAACAGAATACGCACAAGCATTGCTTAATGAACTCAAATCTCTTAATTCCAACTTCATATCCATTAATGTAATAGAAAATATAAAATCAAGATATATTGCAATATGGATATCTCAAGTTTTATCTATCTTTTATGCAAAAACTCAAACTTTACAAAGTATTACAAGCAATATTAATAGTGTTATTTTTGCTTTACGTCATATTGGTACTGATGAGTCGTTTAGACTGATTTTTAAGGCCTTTTTAAATGTGGACATTGAAGTTACTACTCCTGAATCTGGGGTTATTGATATCTCTTTAAAAGGGGTAATAAAAACAAACTTTACTACATTTATTTCCCCTAGTACTAAGAAAGGAAAACGACTTAAAAAGATTCTAATTAGAGAAAAGAAACCGGGATATGCTGCATCTAAAAAGGCTTTAGTATTTAATTCGCTTCCTAAGGGCTATGATCATTCAATTTATGCTTTTATAAAGAGAATTATTCCTATTGGTAGAGTTCTCAAAATTAATAATAAAGATGGTAACAATATTATAACTTTTAACAACTAAGGAGGTTTTATGGCCGATGATCAAGATAAATTGCTAATTGATGAAGAAGAAACGGTTCAAATAAAAGATTTAAATAGACTAAAGGTTGATGAAGTAAAAAACAATTTTCTTTTACTACTTGATGATGGGGTTGCAAGCAGTAACGCTATTACCTATAAAGATTTTTTAGATGCTTCTAAAGACAAAATATTTAAAGGAGAAGGATTAGACTATTTTAAGCAGATAATTAAGTCTACAATTGCCGAAGAGCTTGCAGCTGATAAAGATTTTATAAAAAGCATTTACGATTTAATCGTTGACAAGCTAATTGAGAATGAATCTAGTAAACTTTCAAATCTTTTTAGTAAAATTAAATCTCGTCTTACAGATAGCATATCATCAGCCACTTTATCTAGAAGTGATGATCTTTTGATAATGTCTTCAAGCAGTATTCAAAAAACACCCGTTCCCAAACAATTACTAGGAATACCATCTAATTTTACTTATGGCGGCATAACTTCCGGAGCTACGCTTTATCCTTCTGACTACGAAAATAAATCGCTAACTGCTTCTTTGCAATACGATAAAAATAGCAGTATAACCCTTATTTTTTTTAAAAATTACGACAATGACCTCATTTACCTTGATATTGAGCTTGATATAAGCCTTGGAAATAGTGATAGTATTCTAGGTAAAACATTATATCTAAGGTATTCCGACGAAAGTCAAGTAAATATGGTTTATAGGTATTCAGGCTCCTTTGGACTATCTGTTAAATTCCCAATATATAAAGGCTGGTATGTCCAAAAAAGAACATACATATCAGGAAATCCGGTCCCGGATCTTTTAAAAGCATAAACTTTTTTAGCAAAAATTATGGTTTTGGTATATAATATACGTATAAAAATAAAAAATTAAAATCGAGGATTGAAAAAATGGATACTATTAAATTAACAGAACTTCTTATCAATTTAAACGAAATTAAACTTATAGCCGTAATGATTTTTGTAACCGTGCTGGTTCTGGGAGTGTTAATTCTTCTTAAGCCTTTATTAAAAGACATATTGACTATTGTAATAGGCAAGATTTTTAAGAATGGCAATGGTAATGGCAAAAATCACATTAAAAAAAGAGATTAAATTATGAAATTATCCAAAGATAATGTTGAGCTTGGACTTACGTCTTTATCAACCCTTATTGATATATTTTCTAAATTTGAAGACGAATTTGATGAAATTGCACATAAAGGATTCTTTTTGGTTTATGAGCTGTATTCTCATTATAAATTAATCTATACAGCAAATATGGAAAGACTTGAGAGTGCATTAACCCCAGCAATAAATGCGGCACTCGCTCCATTAAATGCAAAAATCAATACGGTTATTGATTTGGTTAATTCTGATGAAAAAAATCTCAAAATATCTAATGATCTAAAATTCAATCAAGAAGGAATACCTATCTATAAGGAAAGAACAAATAATGCAAAATAACACTATTGGTTTGGGGCTTAATTTACTATCCAGCTTAACTAACATAGCTAAAACTGATACAAACATAGATCATAATTACATTAATACTTTTAGTAAAGTAATAGATTTTTTCTACAAAACATATATAAGCACACTAAAATCTATGGAAACAGCTGAGTCAATGAAAATATTTGAAGAAATAAAAGATATTTTAAAATACAATATTGAGATAATAGAGGCTATCTCTGCCGACAAAAATAAAAAAATTATTACTTCACTTAAAGCAACACGTAACAAAATTATGAAAGAATACATCAAAATGCTTAAAAGGAGTGAAAATGCTTAAAAAATTGCATTCTCTACTAATTGTTTTGTTGTTATGTTGTACTACTATTGCTAGCCTACCAGAAGAACCAAAACCTCCACTTATTCAAACACTAAACTCTTTAGCTAAATATGAAACACAACTTTCAGAATATGTTATGTATCTTGTAACATTTTTAGCTAAAACAAAAGTTAAAGTTAATGATCCAAATTATCCAGAATATCCTTATCCAGACTTATCAACACTAAAAGACGAACACTCCATAACTGCAGTAAAACATAATATTAAGATATATTTAGAGTACATTAAAAAAACAAAACCAATAGCGGAAAAAGTATATAATCAATATTCCCAATTAAAAATGTAAATTACAAAAAGGTTTTTCTTGCAAGAAATTCTACTTTACATATAAAAATCTCTAAGGCCAATCAATCTAAAATAGTGTATAATATGACTATAAAGGAAAATTTCATGGAAACAGTGTCAACAAATATTGCTGGTGTAAGTCAAGAACAAATATATAAAGAATTTCTTAGACTGGGTATGGAACAACTAATAGCACAAGATTTATCTAAAAGATATTATCACAATGAGCTTACATATAGAGATTTAGAAAATTTAGAAAAACAATTTGATATTAAATTTGATAATCTTGTTTCTAAAATAGATACTGTAGAAAAGAATTTAAATGTTAAGATTGATGCTGTTAAAAGCGAACTTAATACTAAAATAGATAATGTAGAAAAGAATTTAAATCTAAAAATAGATAGTGTTAAAAATGAACTTACTGCTAAAATAGATAATATAGAAAAGAATTTAATGTCTCTTACAGAAATGCTTAAATGGGTATTGGGAATTATGGGAGCAATGTCTATCACAATGATAGCGGGGCTAATATTTGCTTTCATTTCTAAATAGCTACCACCTCACTTAAAACATATCAATTCAAATAATAATTGTTTATCCAATATTTAGTATTAATACTTAGTTAAGTGAATATTAATAATAAAGAAAGGAGTAACAATGAAAATCATCAACATATTATTTTGTTTATTTTTACTAATGCTAAACGGCTGTAATTCTAATGATAATGACACTTTAAAAAACAATGCCCAACAAACAAAAAGCAGGGGAAAGCGTGATTTAACCCAAAAAGAAGCAACACAAGAAAAACCTAAATCTAAAGAAGAACTACTTAGAGAAAAGCTATCTGATGATCAAAAAACACAGCTTGACTGGTTAAAAGAGGCTCTGGGTAATGATGGAGAATTTGATAAATTCTTAGGATATGATAAAGACAAAATAAAATTAGCACTTGATCATATAAAAAGTGAACTGGATAGTTGTACTGGAGATAAGGCTAATGAACAAAAAACTACTTTCAAAACTTTAGTTAAAGAAGGTATTAAAAGCGGCATAGATAATTTTACAAGCGAAATAGATAGTACATGTGGTACTGACAATTCCTAACATAGAGTAGCCCCCAAATAGGGGGCATTAATCTTGCTATGCTGCAAATATCTCATCAAACCGTTCATATTCTTTTAAGACACTAAAGAATATTAATGGGCTAGGGCCATAAGCAGTTCGCTTAAACGCCATAAACTTTTCAAAATCTTGTAAATCCTTTAATCTATTATTTTTCTTGAAATAGTTTTTTATAATCTCCGCCCAATAGTTTACACTCTTAAAATCACTATTTTTCTCAAAATACGAGATTAAATCAGATTCAATTTTCTTGATATCATCAAAATTATTGGGGTCTATATTCTGAATAAAGCTTATTTTTTGAATAATTGAATTTATATTATCTTTTATTGTAGGGCTATTTACCCAATCTTTTATATTAGACAATGCTTCTTTAAAAACACCGTAATAATAAAGCCTATCTTTTTTTTGTTCTTGCTTAATGTCTCTTTTCTGGTTTTGAATAGTGTTATTTTTTTGAATTTGATTAATCTCTTGTTTTTGTTCTCTTTTTTGTTCTTGCTTTTGATTAACACTAACTTGTTTGCTAGGCATAGAATTTACGTTTTCATGGTTATTGTAAATAGGAGCTGCATCAGTATCAACTTCACTTTTTATATGAAGACATGCTACTAAAGCATACCTTTTGAAATAAGTAATAGCTGATCCAACCAGTTGTGGTACTGTATTTACAACATTTTTAGACCCACTTTCACTGTTCCATTGTAAGTTTTCTGTAAGCATTGGTGTATCAAAAGAAAATTCATATCCAGTGCTTGTACTGTAAAATGTGGTCCTAATAACATGCTCCTTTTGTCCATCTACAAATTTAGATATTGGATATTGCTCAAAATCAAGCTCCAAATTGTGCTTTTCAATAACGTTTTCAATTTCTTCTACTATTTCATTGAAATTCTGATATTTGTATCCATATCCTTTAAGACTTTTATCAATCCCTGGTAAATTCATTTTTAGGGTTTTCATATCTCTTCTGAAGCTTATTTTTGCTTGAATATTACTTTGTGGGTTATTTTTGTTTGAAAGATTTTCCATCTTTTTCCTCCATTATTGATATTTATAAAAATAAATATATAGCAAAAACTATTTTTGCCAACTTTTTTACAAAAAATTTTACAAAAAAAAGAAGTGGGACTTAGCTAAATCCTTTTACTAAAGAACTTAGTTAAGCTCCCACTATGATTTTTTCAAATTTCAATAATGGTAGAAAAAATGAAAACATTTTACTACGCTATTTGTAGTATAATTCAACTTAAAATTAAAATCAATTTGTATTTTTACTAAATTACAAAAAGTATATTAATTTAACAAAATTAATAATTAAAATTTAATATTTTTTCTTGAAAAGAATTTACTTTTAAATCAAAATCTTGCATTATAATAGTAAGTATAAATATCAATAATGGAGAAAGAAAATGAAAGATTTTCCAAATAAAACAAAAAATCCCACTTGTCACAACAAACACCAACACAAATTAATATCTCTTACTTCAACACTAGATTTCCTAAACAAAAAAGATAAAAAATACACACAACAAAACATACTCTATTACTTTAATGAAAATCTAAAAAGAAATGGTTTGGCTCCCACTACTTTAAGAACAATGCAAAATTATCTTTATAAATTAGAAAAAGTACTAAAAGTTACAACTAACTACTACCAACACATGGGTGTAAATTGTGGAACTGAAATTTACTATAAGCTAAAGTATCCCAAAAAAGAATGTTACCAGAAAATCAACAAGTACTTTAAAGAACGAAAAAACTCTAGATTTAAATCTAGAGTTAATAACCATTTTAAAGACAATATTTCTATAAATGGTAGTGTAAATTCAGTGGAGTGTATAAATAATAAAAATAATCAAAAAGAGAAATATCAACTAAGAAATTATTTCAATAATTGTAACTTTAAAACGGAAGAAGCTCTTTCTATTTTGAATTTAAATGCTGATAAAAATACGAAGATTGAAGCAATGAATATCTTAAAACAAAATGAAATTGCCCTAATAAAAAAATTCAATATAAAAAAATCTTGTATGAAAGAAAAGCAAAACACACTAAAGAACATTCTAAATAACACTCAGAAAGAATTCGAACAGAATGGATATAATTCGGAACAATTAAAAATAAATTTACAAAAAGTATACGAAAATTACAAATTTAAGCCCCATTTTATTATTGAAAATCACAAATATAGCGATTTAAATAACATAAAACGCAGATTGGAAAAGTCGATTGAAAGAAAAAAACAAAATTCTCAACAAAATTATCAAAATTTAAAGGCAAACATTTTCAATATCCTTATTGAACAACTAAAAAAAGAAACAAATATTGAAATTCTAAAGCCCATTATCAAAGAATATTTGAATAAACAAAAGAAAATAGAATACAATAAAGTATTTGGTACATATTATCTTGAATTATTAGAACTAATAAAAAATGAAAAAAATTCTTTAATTGTAGAAGAATTTAACATAAAGGCTGTATGAGGATTTAAATATGGAAAATGCACCCGAACCTATTGAAACTGTAAAAAAAGGCAAATGTAAAGTTGAATGCCAAAATAAAGAACGCTTTATTTTAATTGAAAAAGAAAATGGGAAAGCAATGTACCATACAAAAATAATGATGGACATTTACAAATTTGGAGTTTATGAGAAAAAACACGAATTTAGATTATCATTGAGGGCTTTATTTAATGGAGAAAGAATTGTTGAAGAAACTCACTTGTATCCAATTAAAGAAGGAGACAAGTTTATTGGTATTTTTTATGGGTATAGAAAACCAATTAAAAAACCATTAATAAAATATCAAATAAACGGAACTAGAAAAGCATATGCATTAGCAAGAGCATATTATATGGAATTTAGATTTAAAGCCGGAAGTGTTTTTTGCTATTTCAAGGGATTATATCGTTTATTAGATAAAAAAAGAACAAATAATCACTACAACAAAGTTTTATTTAGTATGTTTACGGATTTAGAACAACAAGTATATAAATTTTATGGGAAAAAATACCCAGAGCAAGGACCGTTAATCAAATGGATAATAAAAAACCTAAAATAATAACAATTGCCAGCCTTAAAGGTGGTGTAGGGAAAAGCACAACTTCAATAATTCTTGCCACTCTTTTATCAAAATCAAAAAAGATTCTTTTGATAGATATAGATACGCAAGCATCAATAACCAGTTTTTATTTTAATAATATACAAAATAAAAATGTTAATTTGGAAAATTTTAATATATATGAAATATTAAAAGAAGGTGCTTTAGAAATAAGAGATGTGATTATCAATATTGATAACAATTTAGATCTAATACCCAGCTATTTAAGTTTGCATAAATTTAATCAAGAAGCAATTCCATTTAAAGAATTAAGACTAAAAAAGAAATTAGAATCTATACAAGACAATTATGATTATATAATAATAGATACTCCACCAAGTTTAGACTTCGCTTTGACAAACGCTTTGGTAAGTAGTCAATATGTTTTAGTCCCCATAACTGCTGAAAAATGGGCAGTTGAAAGTTTGGATCTTTTAGAGTTTTATTCAAAAAAAATAGGAACAAATGCTCCTATTTTTGTATTAGTAACACGATTTAAAAAAAATAATACTCACAAACAACTGCTGGACATTTTACAGCTAAGAGATGATTATTTAGGGATTATATCTGAAAGAGAGGATTTAAATAGGAGAATAGCAGAAAATGATAAATTTGATTTAGATAAAGATTATGTGTGTGAGTATAAAAAAATTCTTGAATGTTTTTTAAATAAGATGCAAGTTACTCCATCTTTTGGATGGAGCATATAAAGGGTATTTTTTGTAGGAAAAAAATTCCGGTGCCGGAAAAAATGTGAGGTGATTTATATATGAATATACAATTAAATAAAAGAAATTTATCTGCTGATAATGATGTTATGGTTAGGTATAAATCTTTAAAATCTCAATTAACTATAAACGTTAAATCTGAAATTTGTTCTAGATTAGAGACAATGAAAATCTTGAAAGAGATTAAAGATAATGAATATTATAAATTAGATGGATATAAAAGTTTTGAAGATTTTACAAAAGACTATAAATTGGCAAAAACTCAAGCCTATGATTATCTAAGAATTGCTAATGCTATAGAAGAGGGGATAATAGAGGAAGAATTTTTAGTACAAAATGGATTTAGACAAACTCTTTTTGTATTAAGAAATAAAGAAAGCGTAACAATAAAGAAATCCAAACAAAATTGGATAAAACCCCTAAGATTTCAGCTTAAAAAACAAGAAAGCTATGATTTTTATAAAAAGCATGCTAAATTTACAAGTTTTATGATGGATGAGATTTTCGAAAATCAAAAAGATTTTCTTAATAAACTTTTAAAAAAATATAAAGAATTAAAAGGATAATAAAGGGGATTTTATGAGTAATTTAGCTTACAATGCTCTTAAAATAGAAAATGTAAGGTTAGAATTTTTAAATAAAGGGTTTAGTGAAGAGGCGATAGATTTTGTTTTACTTCAGAACGACAATTACAACTTTGAAGTTTTAAAAGAGAAAATGAATTCTTTAGAACAACAAATAATTAATTTAGAAAAGAATTTTCAAAAAGATATAGATGGTATTTATGTTAAGATAGATGGTGTAAATACCAAGATAGATAATGTAGAAAAAAGTTTAAATGCTAAAATAGATAGTTTAGATACCAAAATAGATAATGTAGAAAAAACTTTGCAAAAAGATATATCCAGTTTAGATACTAAAATAGATAGTGTAAAAAACGAACTTAATTCTAAAATAGATAGTGTAAAAAACGAACTTAATTCTAAAATAGATAGCGTAAAAAACGAACTTAATGCCAAAATAGATAGTGTAGAAAAAACCTTACAAAAGGATATATCTAGCTTGAAAAACGAACTTAATGCAAGTAATAGAACAATACAAGTAATTCTAATAATGGGAATAACGCTTGCTCCAATTATCTATTCTATATTCAATAAGTATCTTTTAAATTAAGAATGATTAAAATTTTATAAAGTAATAAGTTAGTATATAGATTTAAAGTAGAACTTATTTGAATTTTTAAACAAGAGAATTTAAATAGGTTCTTTTATTTTAACAAATACAAATTGATTTTAATTATAAATTAGAATCAATTCAATTGTTGAAAAGCTTTTTAAAATAATTTTTAATAAGTGAATTCGGCTAAACCCTAGCTTTATTAAATTCTTTAACAAGAGAATTTAATAAAGCTTATATTTATTATAGTAATTTTTATAAAAAAGTTGGCAAAAATAGTTTTTGTTATATATATGTATGTGAATAGCTAAAAAAGTGTATTGCTATCAAAACAATCCAATTAAGTTGGGTTTAGCTAAGTTCTTAGACAATAGAATTTAAATAAGCCCAACTATTTTTTTGTAAAAATTTTTGTAAAAAAGTTGGCAAAAATAGTTTTTGCTATATATTTATTTTTATAAATATCAATAATGGAGGAAAAAGATGGAAAATCTTTCAAACAAAAATAACCCACAAGAAATTAATCAAGGAGAGCTCAAAATGATAAGTGTTGAACAACAAAGTTTTACTGGATGTGAAATATTTGAGGAAAAATCTTCTCCCATTAAAGAAAAAAGTAAATTAAGCAAGATAGGTAAGAAATTACCAGGAATAAGTAGTCAAGAGTGTTTTAGATTTAATCGAAATATTGATTTTAGTGTGCAAAGAAATGAACTTGATAGATACGGTGCTAGTGAAGTAGGCAATGTTTTGATTGGTGGTGCAGGGCTAAAAGATTTAATGATTAACAGAGTGCTTAAATATTTTGGAATGAGCCTACCTTTTGAAGAGAATTTGTATATGCTCAAGGGCAAAGAATTAGAGAATTTAGGATTTAGAGAATTTGTTAAAGCACATGGTGATAATATTGATATTTTGTATAAGAACAAATATGCCAACGGTGTTGATAAGTATAATTATTACAAGAAAACTGGTAAATCAGAAATGTTTGTTGGATCAACAATTGATGGTTGGTTTATAAATAGTAACGGCACCGCAGAGCTTTTAGAAATTAAAAGCAGTGATTCTAATTATATGAGCGGTGCTATTGCTGAATACAATAAAAATGGCAATTTTTTAAGCAGTAAATATTTTTTCAAATATTATGTGCAGGCACAAATGCAACTAGCATGTACTGGACTTGAGTATTGTAATTTATTCTTTTTAATAGATGCAGCACCAGTTAACTGTAAGATTAAGAGAAATGATGGCTTAATAGCAAAAGTGCTTGAATATGTTCACAAATGCGAGACGGAAGCTTTTAACATAAGAACTCAAATATTTAAAAATAATAATATCAACTTACAAACATTAAATAATGATAATAATGAGGTGATAAAACTAGTTGAAGATTTAGTAGAAAGAAGTGAATTTTATAGTTCTGGAGTTGAGTTTGATTGGGCAAGAGAATTTGTAGAATATGTTGATTGTGTAGAGCTTGAAATTAGGGATAATCAAGCTGCTGAAAATCTTGCGTGTGATCTAATGGAGATTGATAGTATACAGAAAGAATTAAATAGAATTCAAAACGAAAATAAAAAAAGAGAAAAGCCTTATAAAGATAGGCTGAAAATGCTAATTTACAATATTACAAATACATGTCCACTAATTGAGCAGGTAAATTATAGATTTGGAGAGTTTGTGTTCACTCTTGATCCTAAGAAAAGGGCAATATCAGATAGATTAAGGGGACTACTTCCAACAAGTGGAGCATTATTTTTCCCAAACAATATAGCATTTGCAAATAATGTCAGTGTCCCCATGTGAATGGGTGCACTAAAAAATTAAAGAAAGAATTTAATATAGGAGAGGAAATCAATGATTATTAATAAAATAAAACAAGACAATAGAACTTTAAGGCCAGAGATACAAAAATGGGGTTGTTACTTTTTGTGTCTACATTACTATACAAGTCTATTTAAGAAGCGTGAATTTAATGCATATGATATAAATACAGCGTATTATAGATTTATAGGACTTGGCTACATTAAGAGTAATTGTTTTATTATAAATCCATGTATGATACTTAATTACTATGGAATTAGAAGTAGTGTAAGATATGAGTCTTTAAATTATTTGGGTGCAGCAAATGAATTTGAAATAAGTGAAGTTAAAATTGATAAGGTTAATGGGTATCACTTTATAGCAACAAAAAATAAAGAAATATTATACGATTCACTTGACTTAAAACCACGTGGGAAGATATTTAAAGTAACTTCAAAGCGTATATTTAAACTGAAATAGTTTTACTAAAGTTTAAGGCACTTTTTAGCACATTCATAAGCTTGAATTTTATTAGCAGAAGATAGGCCGTAGATATTATCAATTTCATTGGTTGAAGAATATTTCATAAGTTCTTTAATTTGAAAAGAATTGTAGCCGTTAGATTTCAAATTTGAAATAAATAAGTTTCGACACAAATGGAGAGATTTATTTACACGAAACCCCGACTTTTTAAGAAGATTTTTAAATTTATTAGAAATATGGATAATGCTAATTTGGTTGTCTTTAAACTTATGTTTGGATTTTTGAAAAAAATAAGTACGTCTTGTATCAAGATTTTGCTCATTAAAATGATTTTTGTGTGCTGTTTGGATAGCCTCGAACTCTTCTGAGTTGATAACAATTTCTCGAATGCAAGTGACATTTCTTTTTTTTGCCACATTTACTTTTATGTTGTATAAAGTTTTTCCGGTTTTGCTTAAAAAGGGAGTAATATCTTGCATTTTTACTTTTTGCAGTTCGGCCCCCCTACACCCACTTATTGCGAGTAAATGTAAAAACCAACCAGATATTGGATCAGTTTGTTTTAATGTTTTGATGCATTTTTCAATTAGTTTGCCAATTTTTGGGGTCAAATAAAATTTAGGAGTTGGTTTTGAAGATTCTTTTTTATTTTTGGAAGAATTTTTTAGAGAATTTTTAAGAATTTTATTTTCATTTACCACATTTTGATAATCTTGAAATAGTTTGAGCATAAAATCTATGTTGAAATTATTTAAATTAAAATAATTATTCATGTCCATAAAATCCTCTCCTTATAAGTGTTACTTTTAGGTTAAGTAAAAGCAATAAAAATAGATAAAAAATGTAATTTATATTTTACCAAAAACCTAAAAAATTAGTCAAATTTAGAGTGTTCTCATTGCAAGCAAAATTTGGATTGTAGGGTGGCTGTAATAAATAGAAGTGTCAATTTCTGAGGGGTGGACTTAAGAAAGATACAATACTTTAAGTGATATATAGCAAAGACTTTGAAATTTAATTTGTATGTGTTTTATAATCTATTTTAATGAGTAGGTCATTTGCAATGGAGAGATTTTTGGGAGTTGGTTAAAATTACATTTTCGTTTTGTTAATATGTAACAGGTGAATGTAACAAAATTATATATTTAAATCTTTGAAAAATTGTATTTATTAGGGTGTTGCGTTATCTTTGAGATTTACGGAGTAACTTATGAATAAGATAATGAAAATATTTACTATTTGGTTTGTTTTTGCGATGATAATTTCTTGCAAGAATTTTGCAGCTGACAAAGATATAAAACAAAATGCAGAAGGGAAAATTAAAGGATTTTTAGATAAGATTTTAGATCCAGTAAAGGATAAAATCGCTTCAAATGGTCCAAAAGTAGATGAATTGGTAAAAAAGTTACAAGAAGAAGAAAAGGAATTAATGCAGGGCGATGATCCTGATAATGGTGTAATAAATCCACCACCAGTATTGCCGGCAAGTGACCACGATAATACGCCGGTACCAGCAGTAAAAGTAGCAGAACAAAATGGTGGTCAACAAAAAGAACAAGCAAAAGAATCTGAAGCTAAAGTTGAAGAAGAAAAAGTAGAGGATAAAAAGGAAAAACAAGATAGCGAAAAAGGAAAAGTAGAGGAGAAAAAAGAAGAGCAAAACAAAGAAGAACAAAAAAAGAAACAAGAAGAAGCCAAGGCTAAAGAAGCTAAAGAAAAAGAAGCTAAAGAAAAACAAAAACGACAACAAGCAGAATCAGAAAGAAGAGCAAGAGAAGAGAAACAAAGACAAGAACAAGAAGAAGTAGAAAGAAAAGCTGAAGAAGAAAGAGAGAGAGAAGAAGCAGAAAGAAAAGCTAAAGATAAAATAAAAGATCTCGTAGATAAAATAGCTAAAATCAATGGGGATATTGATGATATAAAAGGTGAAAAGAGTGTAGGAGCAACAAAAGTTAAAAACAAAGTTACAGGGCCTGTATATGATGATTTCGTTGATGGCGAAAATTCTATACGCAAAACTTGGGGTAATGGAGATTTGGAAGAGGATGAAGAAGATTCAGAATTAGGAAAGGTGTTAAAAGAATTGAGTGATTCTAGAGATAAATTAAGGAATAAATTAAATGTAGGCAATCAAGCATATGATGGATACACAGAACCCCCTTTAAAAGAAAATGTAAATGTTAACGATATTAAAGATGATTTAGAAAAAGTAAAATCAGGATTAGAAAAAGTAAAAAGCTACCTTGAAGACAACTCTAAATTTGAAGAAATTAAGGGATACATAGAGGAGAGTAATGATGATTATGAATAGGTTTAGATATAAATAAATTTTGTATACACAAAATAACAGCTGGTAAAATAAATACTCAGCTGTTATTTTTTTGTAGATTTTATTGTTATGAATATATAAATGTTTTTTATCAAAATTTTCATACAAAAAGTGCCAAAAACTATTGTTAAAAATATTGTTTATTTATATACTCTCTAGAGTTATGATGTATATAAATGAGATTTCAGATTTTTATGATTGCTTGAGTCCAGGCACAAAAAAGGAAATAAGCAAACTTTATGGAGTTAAGCAATTAACTCTAGAACAAAAAAAGGATTTTTATAGAGGTTTTGTATCAATACAAGAATACAAAAGAAAAACCGGAAAAAGCTTTGATGAAATCATAAATGCTATTGTAGACCCTGCAAAAAATTTTATTGAAGACGTTCTGAAAGATAAGCATATAATAGAAAAGTATAAAAATTTTCAAAATATGAAGTTTGATTGTAGATACAAAAAAGGAATGCTAGAAAAATGTTTAGAAAAAATGGGAGAGAAATATTCCGATCGGTTTTTGAGTATTGTTTCTGATATTATGGATGAGATTGGTAAAAAAGATCCAAAACGAGAATCAATATCCGTGGTTCTCGACTTTGTAGAGATATTATTTATAATAATGCACTACTATGATAAGGGAATTTGTACAAGGAAGTATCTTATAAAAACAATGAAAGATTTTTCCGAATTTGTATAGTCAAGTTGTAGCAAAATTTAATAAATTGGTTAATCGCTATTTTTAAATCAATAAAAGTCAATAAATATCAAACATCTATCAATAGATATCAATAAGACAATAGTTTATGTTAACGATTTACAAATTGAATTATTATTTAGAGAAACAATTTGTTAATTTTGTTATTTTAGGAGAAATTTTTTTGAAAAAAGGTAAAAGGTCTTTTGATGATTATGTTGCATATTTTAGCGAGGGCTTATTAAGCGATGTAGAAATAGCGGACAAATTAGGAGTTTCTAAAGTAAATGTGTGGAGAATGAGACAAAAATGGGAAAGTGGAGGAAATTTTATTAACGAGGACTCTAGAGTAACAATTAGTGAAGATACTTTTGAACACCTTTTGTCGCAAACCTTTAGATCAGAAGTTAACGCTAGGAAAGTTAAAAGCGAATTGGATTTAGAGCGGGCTAATTTAGAATTAGGGTTTATAAATGCATTTAAGCAATATTCTAGTGTTGAGCTTGTTAGTATGCATACTAAAATAAAAAATTTAAGAGCCGAAATTGACGCTTTAAATAAATCAAGTAGGAAAAAAAGTAAGATAGTTGATAATGGAGAAATTGATTCTTTAAAAAGCGAGCTTGATGAATATATAAAGGAGTGTTCAATAAGAGAAATGGAGCTTTACTATGAATGTATGAAAAAACTTGCAACTGCTAATGAAGCTGAAAGCAAAAGCAACTACAAAAATAGTAAAGGGCACAAGTGAACTTATATCAAACAAAACTTTTTACAACACTCCAAAAGGAATACAAAAATAAATATGGGGTTGATATATCACAATTTGTAAAGCTAACAAACTGCTCAATTAATTTTGCTAAGTTTGAAGAAAAACAGTTAACTTTAAAACAAAAAAATGTGATAAAAAGTATTCAAAAGAATAATGAAAAGAAGATTATACTCAGCGGAGGTATAGCTAGCGGTAAAACGTATCTTGCATGTTATCTTTTTCTCAAAAGTTTAATTGAAAATAAAAAGTTATACTCTAGTGATACTAATAATTTCATTATTGGCAATTCACAGCGTTCAGTTGAAGTTAATGTTTTGGGGCAATTTGAAAAGCTATGCAAACTTCTTAAAATTCCTTATATTCCAAGACATACAAATAATTCATATATTCTGATTGATTCACTTCGTATTAATCTATACGGAGGAGATAAGGCAAGTGATTTTGAAAGGTTTAGGGGTAGTAATTCGGCACTTATTTTTGTGAATGAGGCTACAACTTTACACAAGCAAACATTAGAGGAAGTTTTAAAAAGACTTAGGTGTGGGCAAGAAACTATTATTTTTGATACTAATCCCGATCATCCGGAACACTATTTTAAAACCGACTATATTGATAATATAGCGACTTTTAAGACATATAATTTTACAACTTATGACAATGTTCTACTTAGCAAAGGATTTATAGAAACTCAAGAGAAACTCTATAAAGATATCCCATCATATAAAGCAAGAGTTTTGCTAGGTGAATGGATAGCAAGCACCGATTCAATTTTTACACAAATAAATATTACTGAGGATTATGTGTTTACTAGTCCAATAGCATATTTAGACCCAGCATTTAGCGTTGGAGGGGATAACACTGCATTATGTGTTATGGAGCGGGTTGATGATAAGTATTATGCTTTTGTATTTCAAGACCAACGACCAGCCAATGATCCATATATTATGAATATGATCAAGACCGTTTTAGAGAATTTCAATGTACATACACTGTATTTAGAGGATAGAGACAATACAAAAGGTGCTGGCGGATTGACTCGTGAATATATGTTGCTAAGAAATAATATGAGCCAATATTTTAGAATTGTTCCAGTTAAGCCAAAATCTAATAAATTTAGCAGAATAACAACGTTAATTACGCCGTTTACTTACAAGAAACTTTACATTACAAAGTACAGCAGTTCTTCTGTATTTAATGATATTTATTCGTATAAGGGGGATAATAAAACCCATGATGACGCTCTTGATGCAATATCTGCAGCATATTTGATGTTGTCTTTAGGATATAGAGAGAGAAGTGTTCACTTTGGCAACCAAAGATTTTTGTAA
>NC_015905.1 GCF_000222305.1 Borreliella bissettiae DN127
ATTTTATTGACAAAAATATTAGTTTTTGCTATCATACATCTAATTTAATAAAGAGAAGTAAAACGGTGTGTGATTTAAGAAAAACAAAATTAATAGATAAAATAAGTTCACTAGAACTATATAAATATTCAATATTTTTTAGAAATTATATAGAAAATGTAGCAGAAGATTGTCTCAAGAACGGGCTTGTTCTTGAGAGTGCTGACCACAATGTTAGCGATGTTGAACTTGCTAGGTTAAAGGTACAGCTTAAGAATGCTCTGCTTAATTGTATTATAAGCTACCGTTTTCATGGTATTGGCTATGTTTTAGTAAAAACCAAAGATACCCTAATAGATCTCGAACAACCCGTTAATATAGAATTACCTATTGGTTTTGAATACCTTGATTATGAATATGTAAGAGATTTGGGAGTTGATTTTGATCATATAACCTATAAAGTAAAGTCCAACAATAAGAACAATTCTTTAGATGCAGTTAAAATACATAAAAGTCGACTTCTCATATATGAGAACTTTGATTATATCTTAAAAAGATATGTTCCGTGTTATACCGAAAGCTTTTTGCTAGATATTTATTTATTTGAAAAGATATACGTCGAAATAGAAAGACGTATTGAAAACCACAATTTCTTGTTTTACAAAGATGAATCTTTAGTACAACTACAAGACGCACTTTCTAGTGCAACAACTTCTTTAAGTGCACTTACTCAGAGCAATAATGATAGGGGAAGTGGCATTTTATCTTCTTTTTTGAGAAAACAAAATACAAACAATCATAGTAAAGATATTTCTAATTTAAGAACCCTTAATGACTCATTATCACAGGAACTTGCCAGGCTAAAAAGCAATCTAAATAATGAGGGAATGTTTTATACGGCTACTCCCAGTGCTAGTTTGGAAGTTATTAAATATGACCTTAGTTACTTAAAGGAGGCTTTAGCGTTGATTAAGGCAAAAATTGGTGCTGATACTAAAGAACCCTTAACTAGAAGTTTTAATGAGCAGGCTAAAGGACTAGGAAATGATGGTAAAGGTGATAGGAGTAATTATTACGATTTTCTAAAAGGCGTACAAGAACAAGTTGAGAACTCTTGTAACTTAAAGCTTAAAAAGTATTTCGGGCTTGATATGAAGTTTAATTCGCTGATTATGTTAAGTGAAGAACAAAAAGTGGAAAGAGATATAAAGCTAATTGAGCTTTACAGTAAATATAGCCAGCTTATACAGAGTAGTTCTTTTAATAATGAGGAGCTAGTGATTTTAAAAGAGAAATTATTCTCATTTTGAGAAAAGGAGTTAAAAAGTGACAGAGAAAGAAGAAAAAGAAGACTTGCAAGCACAAGATAAAGAAGAGCAGCAAAATAAGGCTGATACTAAAGTTATCAGTGCACAGGAATTTGAAGAGTACATGCACTTTAAAGAACAAGCAAACATTAAATCTAAAGAGACAAGTAGAGATTTAAGTATAAATGAGCGAATAACAAAAGAACTTGCAGAAGTTGAAGAGCGGGAGCGTATTGAAAAGCAATTGTTACTAGAGGCTGAGCGAATTAATGAAATTGATACACTTGCAAAAGCACATCTTAGCAACCATTTCAATAAGGAAGTGTTACTTGCAAAGGGATACACACTGAAAGACATTATGCAAGCACAACGTAGAGAACTTGTTCGCAAGTTTGTTCCAATTGAGCAAATTAAAGCTATTGCTAAAGTGTCAGATATAAGTCATATCGATGGGGAGATACTAGAACAGCTTGTTTCTTTAGCAAAAGTGAACATTAAATTAAGAAAAAATGCGAGTAGCAATTCTTCTTCTGTTGACGCTATTAAGGGCAATATTGTTGCCAAATCAGAAGAAAGAGCAAGTTTACTTGATTCTAATTTTGTGCCAATTAATTTTACAGAATTTGTACAAGCAATAAGTAATACATACAAGCAAAGACGAATTCAATTTTATGAAAATCTAAAAAGACATAAAAGAACAAGTATTGCTTAAAGGAGTTTTTAATGAGTGATATAACGAAAATTAAACAAGAGTTTGATAAAAAAGTTGCAGAAATTAAAGCATTAATGAAAAATCCCCAACAAGACGCGGGGTTGCTTAGCAATTCTATTGAATTTAGAGACAAAAACCTAATTTTTTCTAATTCAGGTGGAGTGTCTACTAGCAGTAAGGACAAAATAGAAAATTACCCCGTTAAAGGGTATCCGTATAAGCGAGGAGTAAAACTTAGTTTTGGTGATGGAACAACAGAGCTAGAAGTTGAGGCTGGTGGTGGAGATGATTTATATGGAGTGTGCTCCGATATAGATGAATTTAGCGGTATGGCAACTGTTATACCAATTACAAATAACTTTACTGGATATTTAACACTAAAGAAAGATGGACAAAATAGTGTAAATCCAGGAGATAAACTGAACTTTAACCAACATGGAGAACTTGAAAAGGCCACTGGGGGTCAAAAAACCGTCAATGCAATAGCACTATCAAAAGCACATAAATTGACAGAAGATTTATTTATAGTGCTTGCCAGTGTATTTGGGAATAGAGCGATTAAAGGGTAATTAAATTATGGCTTTAAAAGGTAACGAGCAAGTTGAAAATCTTGACGCTGTTGATAACCTGCAGTTAGGTTTAGAGGCACAGGTTTCCGCTGCTCCTAGGGCTAAACGGCAAGCAAGACAAGCTGAGGATGCACAAGCAAAAGACCCATATTTGGAGTCAATTGACGAACTCGATGATATTCTTTTGAAATTCAAGAAATATGTAAAATCTATGAGCTCAATTGAAAATAAGGTTTTTAGCAGTTCAAGTAGCTGTTTTAAATCTAAGAATGAGCGAGTTGATGCATATTCATTTGCATGTTCAAGTTATACAGACAAAATAGAAGAATACCTTTACGATCCAGCAAATAGTTTTCCATACAAGCGTGGAGTTAAACTTGTTCCAAAAGAGAACTCTATATATGTAGAAGTTGGAGCTGATACTGATATGTATGGGATATGTGTAGATGTATGTGAGTTTAGTAGTACCGCGTATGTATTGCCAATTACCAATAACTTTGAAGGGTACCTTGTTACAAGGAATCCAAGTATAAAAATAGGAGAAATATTAGACATAAATAATAACGGGGTTATTATCAAGGCTGGTGGTGGACCACCAACCGCAATTAACATATATGCTCTATCTGATTCATTTACAATCAATTTTGTGCCTGAGAATTATATGGCACAAGACCAAGCTAGATATCCTAGGCAAGAGTATTCTATTAATTTGATAAAAGTTGCAATTTTTGGCAATAGAAGCCTTGAGAAAATAGTAATTCCTGATGGCGGTTAAATCTTAAGCGAATAAAAGGAGGTAAATAAATGGGAGATACAACACAATTAGTAAAAGAGTATCAAGAGAAGAGAAGTAAACTCGAAAAGTTTATGAAAAATCCCCAACATGACGCTAGTTTGCTTAGCAATTCTAATGAATTTAGAGACAAAAACCTAATTTTTTGCTTCTGGAGGCACTAGAACTAGTAGGTTTGATAAATTAGAAAATCATCCATTTTTGGGGTATCCATACAAGCGTGGAGTGAAAAGAGTTATTCAAGAGGCGCAAGATAATCAAAATCATTATGAACCACATGTTGAGGCTGGTGGTGGTGAAGACTTGTATGGAATCTGTATTGATATAGATGAATTTAGTAAAACAGCTACTATTGTACCAATTACAAATAATTTTGAGGGCTACTTAGTAGCAAAAGATTCTACGGTTAAAACAAAAGACAAACTTGTTTTTAATAAAGACGGTGCTCTTGAAAAGGTTACTGGAACACCAAATAAAGCAACTATTAATGCAACAGCATTATCTGATGCAAAGCAAATTAGCAATGAAGTTTATTTGGTAAAAGTAGCAGTATTTGGAAATAAAGCTATGAGTAGAAATTAATAATATTTAGGAGGATTTAATATGGAATTATTTGATGAAAATTATTATGCAAAAGCCGTGGCAAATATCATAGGAGAAGTTAAAGATCCTATTATGTATAAATGGTTTTCGCCGGATCAAATTGAAGATGTTGATCTACAAATGGGATATCAAAAAACCGTAAAATGGGACGCGTTTCTAAATGCCAATCCTACAACAATTGCCAATGAGGTTAATACTATCTCAACTATTGGTTTTAGTTCTGAGGTGGTAAGACTTAATTATTTAAAATTACAGTATAAATTCAGACATTTAAAACAAGCTTCTGAGAAATTTTATACTTCAGACTCATATATTGGGGACATTAATAATAATTTACTTCCTTTTGCACAAGCTTATAAGCTTGCAAGTAGTGAAATTATTAAGCTTATCAATCACTTTGTACTAACAGGTACTGTTTCGATTCAAAAAGATGGGAAAAATCAAAAACGTCTACTTCCGAATATGTATGGACTACTTAATATGCCGGAGCAGATAAAAGAAGAAGTTGCTAGTGGTGATAAAGATAAAATGGATAAAATCTTTGAAAAGATTGAAGCTGGACTTTCAAAGTTAGAACTAGGAGACGAATTTTCCACACCTATGATGGTAATAGTTGATCCCGCAACTTCACTTAAACTTGTAAAACCATACGCAGCAGCACAGGGTGTAGCAAGTAGCAGTGAAAAATGGGAAGATGTTTTGATTCAAACTATTAAGGCTATTAATAATAGAGAAGATGTTTATATTGAGACTTCAAACTTGCTAAAACATAAAATACTCATTTATCCACTAAATTCAGAACTTATTAAATTCAAACCTAGCAAGTATATGCTACCTACACCAAATGAACAAGTTGACAAAGACTCAACTGATATTGCTCATTCATACATTGATTTTGTTTTGGGCGGTCTACTTGCTACTAGAAAAACTATTTTGCAAGTTAACATAAAGCAAAGTTAAAAGTATAAGGTAAGTGAAAATGAGTGAACAAGGAAACTTACAAGCACAAGCCGAGGGAGAAGAAGAACTTTTAGTAACAAAACTCCATTCAGAAGTGTTATTGCTATTAGGGATAGACCAATTTGCACTAAGTAAGCAAAATTTTCTACTTCATTTATCCCTACTTCAAGCTATTCTAGTAACACGCGGTATTGATGCTAGTTCACTGACATATGAACAAATATTTTTACTTACTTTCTACCACATGGGTTGTCAATTAAGAAAGCAAGGGGTAGTTCGAGAATTTGAATTTGATAGGATCAAAAAAGAAAAATTCAATGAACTTGAACTTGATTATTATCCTAGCAGTAGTGGGAGCGAAGAAGGTGGTGAGGGGGGCTGTGGATCAAATAAGAATTTTTGTTCACAACTCGATGCATTTTTAGAAAAACTAAAAAGAGAAACTTCAACGCCATCTTGTGTGGGGGTTGTCTAATGAATGGTGTTAGAAAAAGACTTTCAGATATGTCTTTCCGTATGATCAACGTATTTAAGGATCCTAAACCTCTAAAGTTTTATAAAGGCACTGTTGTAAAGCTTGAGAATGATTCTTCTTATCAGAGAGTATTTGATAAAAATAAGTACACTGAATTTGCAGGAGTTATTATTGACATAAAGCCACAAGAACTTGCAATGCTTTATGATTCTGATATGTCTGATATTCAAGGGTATTCTAAACTTTACACATACCAAGACCTTAACTTTGAGCTTAAAGACCGAATATCAATTGCTGATTTAGTTTACTTTGAAATATTTAGTATTGACTCTTCAATCGGATATTTTACTTTGGTTTTAAAGGAATTTATATGGACAAGCTAGAATTTAAAATGGAATTGGAAATTGGGTGGTTTGGTGGTCGTGCAGGAATTGCTAGAATGCATGAAAAAGGGAGCAGCAATTTACCAGCAAGAAAACATTTAACCAAAATTGCTAGTAGTTCTGAGTTTAGAGAATATATCAATAATAGTTATATAAATTCTAAGTTTAATCTTGACCCTAAATCGGGAATGGAAGCTATTGGACAAGCTTTTATAAGGTACTATGAAAATTATCTATTATCAACACAAGTCACTCCAACCTTAAAGGCTAATACAATTAAAAGCAAGCATAAAAGGGGGAGTAACACTGCAGCAATTCCACTTGTTGATACAGCCAAAATGTTATCAGAGATTACTTATAAGGTAACACTTGAATGATTTTAACTTTAGATATGGTATTAAATCATTTAACCCAAATATTTAAGGGGTTTAAGGCTTATGCAACTGAAAATAATTTTGAGTGCGATATCATAAATACTTACAATCACCCGTACCTTTCAAAAATCACAGTTGCTAGCTCAAATATAATAGCATTGAAATTTGATGGTACAGAACATCTATTTGATCATAATTCTAGAGCCGGTGCATTTTATGAAAATGCTTTGGAATTTAGTATAAATTTTCAAATATATATTATTGCGATAGTGTTAAACGCTCAAGATTTTGACGCTAATTCACGTATGTTAGTGCTTTATAGTATGCTTAGCAACTTTCTACACAATAAAGTCCATAAGTATACTTTAGAAAGTCAGTCTCAACCCGAATATATTAGAAAAATTAACCTTTACATTTATCCAATATCTAACATGCAAACAGTTGGGCTTATTAATTTAGGCACAAATTATAGCAATCATGCATACAGTGCATCTGTAGCATTCAATGCTAGTGTAAAAGCAATTGAAATTTTAAAGGAGGAATACAAAATTGCCGCAAGATACAATTAGTGTAAGTTTGCTTGATTCTAGGATTCAGACTAGCAGGCCCAATTATTACAATCCACTTTTGGTTTACAAAACAGCTAAAATCAAAGTTAATAAAGATGCTGCCAACTTTATAACATTGAATTTAACCGTTAATAATTATGAAAAACAAATTGAAACTTTGGAAAAAGACAATGGAAATGGACAAGATCAGTTTGGAAAAGAAAAAACACTGTTAAAAACTGCAATGTCAAATTTTTTCAATTCAAGCGAAGAATCATTAAAATCAACCGATCTTTTCATTTATAAGGATAAGCCTGAAGAGCTTAAAAATTATCTTAAAATACATAGGCACACTTTTGTTGTACTTATCAACACTGAAGGGGATGATTCGGATGATGGACTTAAAATTTACAAAGATGACTATAATAAATTCAAAATGCCTTCAACTTTTTTTGTATTCTCAACTAAAGAACAAGAAATAAAAGAACTATTTAAAGATAAAGGCAATACTGAAAAAGAAAGAAATATTGCTATTTACAGCAATAATAAAGACAATTTACACCTTAAATTTATAAGTCAGTATTTACATCAAGCAAGCATTTTTCACGCTGTTAATCCTTATGGTATGCCACTGGCTGCTACACCGCTTGTTGACGACACTGTAATTGGAAAGTTACGAACTGCAAAAATTAACTTTTATTCACTTCTTAATGAAACTGGTCTTGATGGTATGCCTGCTTTTAAAGAAGGTGTTGATCTTGCTGGAAGTTCAATAGATGAGCTTTTTACTTATCATTACATAAAAAATGAAGCAATTATTGAGCTTATCAGAATTTGGAACAAAAACAATAGACAAAATAGCAAATTATCAGCACTGCAGCTTAGTGGGGCTAGAGACAATGCATATACTTCAGCAATTGAATGCCTACTTAAACGGTTTATCGATAGAGGGCTTATAATAGAGTACAAAAATTTAAGACTTACTCTTTCTCCTACACCACAACTTAAATTAGAACTTAGTGTGAATATTACTTATAACTTTAGCATTAATGCTGTTACTTTAGTAATTACTACTCAAGATATAGTTGATTATCAAAATAGTTTAAGCGTATAAGGAGTGTAAAATTATGCAATTTTATGATTTAAGAGAAGTTTTTTTTTCAATTGGTGGCACACAGCTACATAGTGGCAAGCTGGAGCTTACAAGCGAACCCACAACAAGAGCAGTGATTAGTAGTGAAGATAAAGGTATGCCTGTAATAAGCTTAAGAGATCCTAAAACGATAACTTATGTTTTTAACATTGAAGTAACACTAGGTAGTCATGACTATAGATTGTTAACTGAACTTTCTGATGAACAGTTTCACAACATGGACGTGAGAAAAGAGGATAAAATGCTTGATTTAGCATTCAATGATAGAATTGCTACCAAAATTATTTCTAACTATGCAATTTTTACTGAAGAACCGTCAAGAAGTTATTCTGCAGAAGCTGAAAAAGTATCTTTTGAAATTAGGGCTATTAATTGTCAAAAAACCCACCCAAACAAATCTTAAAAGGAGAGTCTTATTATGATAATGAGATATAAAATGAAAATTTTAACTAAAAATAAAACTTATGAATATCCCCTAAAAGTATTACCGGTCTATGAATGGGATAGTGTACTGGGATTTAATCAAAGCGACGCTATTTTAAAACTTAATGAGGTTAAATACTTAAGGCAAATCACAAGCTTAATGATAAGTCCAACATTTTTAGACGAATTCTATCTGATTTTGGATCAAAATAGAGAATTTATTTCCTATTATAAGGACTATCTTGTTGCAATAATTTACACTGCACAATTTAATACTTTTCATTTAGACAATGATCTAAAAAAACCCGCTTTAGTATATTTGAGTGAGTATGAAAATAATGTTGGTGATTTCGTTACTTTTGATTATATCAATGAAAATTTTGATTATGAAAAAGTAGCCACTTCGCTTTCATCAATTACATCAAATTCTAATGAACTGGTTGCTAAATGAGCAAAAGAAATAAAGACATTGATAAAGCTATTGCAAGTATTAATGAGACTAGAAAAAAGTATTTTAACTTGCTTGACGAGATAAGAAACGATAAATATTATTTTCCAGTAATTATGAATATTTGCTCATACGACTCGGTTAAAAAATTGCCCTATGATGAGCTTTTAGAGGTCAATAGACTTGCCGATATTAAATTAGAAAAAGAATTGTATGAGTTAATTTTAGGCAAGTGAGGGTTTAGTGAGCGACAAATTCACCATTAAATTTAAGGGTATTCTTGATCATGCTGCAACAAAAAAGGCTATCGAACAAGATATTTCCAAAATGGAAAAATATCTCAAACCTAAAAAATCTAGTTTGGGGAGTACTAAAGATATTGTAAAAAATAATTTGTCGGACAAGAAAAAAGAATTAAGCAGACAATCTAAATTTGAAAGCTTAAGAGAGCGTGTTGAGAAATATAGACTTACACAAACTAAAAAGCTTATGAAACAGGGCATGGGGTTTGAAAAAGCAAGAAAAGAAGCCTTCAAAAGATCTTTAATGTCTGATAGAGACAAAAGACGCCTTGAATATAAAGAACTTGCAAAAGAATCAAAAGCAAAAAGCAAAATGCTAGCAGCCTCTCAAGGAAAAGGACTTGTTGCCAAAATTGCAATAGGTAGTGCCCTGGGAAATGTCATTGGCAATGCTGTGAGTAGAGTGGGAGGCGGAATTTTTGGATTTGCGTTTGGTTGGATTAAAAAATCGGTTGAAGCAATTTCTAAAAAAGAAAAAGCTCAAAAACTCAGTACTGCATTTTATTCAACACGACAACGAAAAATACTTATGGGAGATGAAGAAGAAAAAATTAAGGGTATCTTTCAGGGAAAGAAAGGATTTGAGCGTGACTTAGAAAAAGAAGAACTTTTGCGTCATTTTACTCTAGTCAAGGGCACTCTAACAGAAATGGATAAGTTAAATGAAACTAATTTGATAAATACGGGAAATTTTATGGCCGAGCTTGTATCTAGCGGTCAGGCAAGCATGCAAGAGGCTGCAGCAGCTATTGATGATTATCTTAGAGGAAATGGGGACATGCTTTATAAGATTATGGTAGGCACAAAAATCGGCTGGAAATATAAACAAGCGGCCAAAGATAACTTTCAAAAAGCCGCTATGTACAAAGATTTTGGATTTAGACTTACTGAATTACAAAAAGTGGCTGCGGATTTCCAATCTTTTAAACTTACTGAATTTGCCGGAGAGAAGGAAAAGATTGATAGCAATTTGATCAACCTTGAACAATCCCTTATGGATGTGACTGCTGCGGGCATGCAGCCAGTGCTTCAAGGGGCTTCAGAAGTTATTGAATGGGTCAAGTCATTGATCAATACATATAATAAAGAAGGCTTTACTGGACTTATAAGCAACATTGTTTCAGCTATTATAGATCCTATACTTCAGCCATTTAAAGATTTATATAATTACATTGTTAATAGCTCGTTTGTGAAAAAAATACTATATTTCCTTGGATTAGGTTGATTGAGAAAAATTAGATAAAAAGAGAATTCTTATGAAAATTAACAAAAAAATTGCTAACAATAATGATATTGAAACTAAGAAAAAAATCATGGAGATTACTCATATAGTAAGAGATGTAACAACCCAAATATTTGCTCTTTTTGGTGCAGACAACTTTTTAGTGTTATTTCCAAGAATGGATTTAAAAGGCTTTGGATATGTACCACAATTGTTTTTTATAAAACCAAAGACCCAGCTAATATCACGCACTTACAATACTAGTTGTTCTAAAAGATCAGTTATCAATTATTATGATAGAAAAGCGGAATATGTCAGCTACAATCCAATAATGACTGGTGAACATATATCATTAAACGGTGGGATACTCACATCCTTATATAAGGATATGCTTTCTCTACTCAAAATGACTGTTTTTGGCAACACTCTGCTACGTTTTGACGCTCATCTTGTAAAAGAACAACTAGCCAATAGAATACAAGCTCAAGTTCCTTTTAGTATATACAGTCCGACTTTTGGCCTTAAAGAATTAGCTGTAATTACGAGTCTTTCGTTTAAAGACACTCCTTTCATTGATGAGGTTGAAGTTAGTCTATCAATTGAAATAGTAAAAACATTTGCATTGGAAAAATATAAAGGATAAAAAATGTTGCTACTACAATATGATTTTAAAATTGAATTTTACAATGTAGATACATCAAAAAAATCAATTGATGGAACTCCTTTTCCGGAAGAAATTCCTAAAATTATAATCAATACACAGGATGGAATTCATGTTGATATTACTATATCTAATAGGTTTTCATCAGAATTAAATACTATAAGTTCCAAACAAGCAAAAGTTGTACTTTGGAATCTTCCTTTAGATTTCACCGACGACATTAAAGTGGGAGATATAGTAAAAATATATTATAAGAAATTTGCTCATGAAAAAAATTTTGATTTCATAATGGCAGGCACTTTAGAACCCCCCATGAGTACTGATTATCCCGGTGGGGATTTTAGTGTAGAGCTCGAAGTTCGTCTATTAACTAAAAGCAATTTCTTTAATCGAAAATTAGAGAACAAAAATTTCAAGGGCAAGACGGTGCAAGAGGCAATAGAATCTGTATTTCCTAATCGCAATATTATTAATATGGACAAAGAAGATCGTCTTAAAATTATTGACAAAAATTTTTATGCTGCAACACCAAAAGAGTTTATTGAGAAAATAAAAAAAGGAAACTACGTAGATAACGTAATAACTGATGTTGGCTATCACAATTTTCAAATTGAATGCAATTTTATATTTATTAATTACAAACAAGTGGGGAAAAATATTCACTACGAAGCATTAGAAGATTATGGTCTTGAATTTATACCACAACAAGAAAGTGATATCGATCCTGAATTCAAGATAAGGCGTATATATTGGAACGCTCAAATATTTTTCACACATAAGCTAAGAGTTGGTGATAAAGTTTCTTTTAGGGATGGGTTGGGAAAAGTTGTCAAAAACACTATATTAGAAACAAGTGCAAGACTTAGTAACACAGGGGATTGTTCATTAACACTTAAGTTATATGACGTCTCTAATTTTGCACCGATGCCTGCGTAATAAAGGAGTTAGAATGGATATTGACTATGCAATTTACAGAATGGGCCAGCGTATTTATGGAAATACATTGACACAAGAGGACGTTAAAAATTGGATTTATTCAAACATTTTTATAATTAAAATTGGTACTGTAAAGGAGTTTAAACAACACACTCAAGAAGCTATTGTTACAATACCCGAATTTGAAGATTTAGAGATTCACACAAAAAATATCTCTAATATCAGTTTAGAACTATCAAAAGGTGATTGCGTTCTACTACTTCAATCAAGCGTTAATATTTTTGATAAAAATGACGATATTCACTTTGACAAACATCATTTTTATATACTTAGTGCAATTAACCCAAAAACATTAAATCTAATCTCTGATACTGTTAAAATTAAAGCAAACAATAAAATTGAAATAGCTAACGAAATAACATCCTTAAAATCAATTCTAAAGAGCATTGTAAGTGCTATTGAGGGTATAAAAGTCGTAACCACAAAAGAAGGCCCAGTAATTGAACCAGTCAGTCTAAAAATAGCAACCACTAAAATTAATTCTGATATTAACAGTTTGTTCAAGTAATTTTTGCTAATTATGGTATAATTAATAGTATGGATTTAAGATTGGGCAATAATTTTGAATTGGTATTTAATAACGATTTATCACTTGTTGATGGAATTGAAGAACAAAAACAAAAATTGTTTATATTTTTAAAAACCTTAAGGGGGAGTTTAAGCTATGCTCCTAATTGGGGACTGGACTACTTCTTACTTTTAAAACTGTTAAAAATTAATAATCTTCACGCTGTAAAAAATTATTTTCACGAAATATCTAAAGAACTTAACTTAGATTTAATAAACATTTCTACTATTATTCAAGACAACAAAGTGCATATATCCTTTTTTTTCTCAGGCGATGTTTTGAATATGGAGTTTAATTTATGAGTATTGTTTTTGATTCTGATTTTGGCATTCTAAAGCGTACAATTAAGGATATATTACGAGCCAAAAGAGAATACTTGCGAATAAATTATGGAATTAACATTGATGATAGTAATAGCTCGATTTACAACATTATTGCATCTTCTTTAGCATTAATTGAAGAAGAAATAATTAATGAGCTTAATCTCTTTTTTTCTAAAATGAAACCGGGTGGTACTTATTGGGCTGCTATTGAAGAACACATTTCTTCTAAAAGCACAACTTACAGTGCTGTTAGAAACGCTTTACTTAATCTTAATGGGGTAGAGCATACTAATATTAAAAGTTCAGCTGGAAAAGCCAATATATACCTAATTCTAAAAGAAGATTTGCTAGACGCTAGTAAAGCTAATATTAACAACCCTGAATTTAAAGCAAAACTTTGGGAAACATTATATCTAACAACGCCTAGTGGGACTTTACTTGAAGGAGATATAGAAATTGATGGACTCAATTCAACTGGACAACGCAAATCCTATAAAATATCGCTAGGAAAAAGAAAATATGTTTATCTGAAAGTAAAGTATAAACTTGACCTTAAAAACTATCTCTACTTAAACATAGACTCTCAAATTAGGGACATATATTCTAGGATTATTTCAAATAACTATTCTGATATGGGAATTAGCTTTGAATATCAAGACTTTTTTGCTCCAGTTAATGAAGTTAAAGGAATTAAGTTTATGGAAATAAGTGCTTGTATTAAAGATACAGACACCGAAAGTATTTCAAAAATTACTGATAGCGACTTTCAAACAAATAAAGATATCACTATTAATGATGATACAATGCTACTTTTCAATACTACAGATAGATTGCTCATTGACATTGATAGTTAACAAACATGGAAATACCTAATTTTTTCAAAAATACCGAAATTCATAAATTTATACGCACATAAACAGAATACGCACAAACGCTACTTAATGAACTCAAATCTCTTAATTCCAACTTCATATCCATTAATGTAATAGAAAATATAAAATCAAGATATATTGCAATATGGATATCTCAAGTTTTATCTATCTTTTATGCAAAAACTCAAACTTTACAAAGCATTACAAGCAATATTAATAGTGTTATTTTTGCTTTACGTCATATTGGTACTGATGAGTCGTTTAGACTGATTTTCAAGGCCTTTTTAAATGTTGACATTGAAGTTACTACTCCTGAATCTGGGGTTATTGATATCTCTTTAAAAGGGGTAATAAAAACAAACTTTACTACATTTATTTCCCCTAGTACTAAGAAAGGAAAACGACTTAAAAAGATTCTAATTAGAGAAAAGAAACCGGGATATGCTGCATCTAAAAAGGCTTTAGTATTTAATTCGCTTCCTAAGGGCTATGATCATTCAATTTATGCTTTTATAAAGAGAATTATTCCTATTGGTAGAGTTCTCAAAATTAATAATAAAGATGGTAACAATATTATAACTTTTAACAACTAAGGAGGTTTTATGGCCGATGATCAAGATAAATTACTAATTGATGAAGAAGAAACGGTTCAAATAAAAGATTTAAATAAGGTTACGACCGTTAACAATACTGATCTTTTACTGCTTGATGATGGCGCTGCAAGCAGCAATGCTATCACCTTTAAAAACTTCTTAAAAACCGTTAATCACCAAACATTTAAAGGCGAAGAGCTGGGCTATTTTAAAGAGATAATTAAGTCTACAATCGCTACTGAACTTGCAGCTGATAAAGATTTTATAAAAAGCATTTACGATTTAATAGTTGACAAACTAATTGGCAATGATTCTGATAAACTTTCAAATCTTTTTAGTAAAATTAAATCTCGCCTTACAAATAGCATATCATCAGCCACTTTATCTAGAAGTGATGATCTTTTGATAATGTCATCAAGCACTATTCAAAAAACACCCGTTCCAAAACAATTGATTGGTGTACCATCAGATTTTCGGAGTTCTTATAGTTTTACTAGTGGTACCACAATTTATCCTAATGAATACCAAAATCACCGTGTAATCATTGATCTGGAGGACTATAATGATGTAACTCTCATTTTTTACAAATATAATGATGATAACCCCATTTATCTTGATTTCCAAGTTGATGTAGAATCCTTTGGTAAAAGTAAAACATTGAGTTTAAGGTATTCCGATGAAAATGAAAAAAACACGATTTATTCACGTGATAGTTCTAGTACTAGAAGAATAACTTTTAGCATTCCTTTGTATAAAGGATGGTATGTCCAAAAAAGAGCCTCCTCTTCAGGGAATCCCATCCCGGTTCTTTTAAAACTGTAAACTTTTTTAGCAAAAATTAAGGTTTTGGTATATAATATACGTATAAAAATAAAAAATTAAAATCGAGGATTGAAAAAATGGATACTATTAAATTAACAGAACTTCTTATCAATTTAAACGAAATTAAACTTATAGCCGTAATGATTTTTGTAACCGTGCTGGTTCTGGGAGTGTTAATTCTTCTTAAGCCTTTATTAAAAGACATATTGACTATTGTAATAGGCAAGATTTTTAAGAATGGCAATGGTAATGGCAAAAATCACATTAAAAAAAGAGATTAAATTATGAAATTATCTAAAGATAATGTTGAGCTTGGACTTACGTCTTTATCAACCCTTATTGATATATTTTCTAAATTTGAAGACGAATTTGATGAAATTGCACATAAAGGATTCTTTTTGGTTTATGAGCTGTATTCTCATTATAAATTAATCTATACAGCAAATATGGAAAGACTTGAGAGTGCATTAACCCCAGCAATAACTAAAAAACTCGCTCCATTAAATGAAAAAATCAATACGGTTATTGATTTGGTTAATTCTGATGAAAAAAATCTCAAAATATCTAATGATCTAAAATTCAATCAAGAAGGAATACCTATCTATAAGGAAAGAACAAATAATGCAAAATAACACTATTGGTTTGGGGCTTAATTTACTATCCAGCTTAACTAACATAGCTAAAACTGATACAAACATAGATCATAATTACATTAATACTTTTAGTAAAGTAATAGATTTTTTCTACAAAACATATATAAGCACACTAAAATCTATGGAAACAGCTGAGTCAATGAAAATATTTGAAGAAATAAAAGATATTTTAAAATACAATATTGAGATAATAGAGGCTATCTCTGCCGACAAAAATAAAAAAATTATTACTTCACTTAAAGCAACACGTAACAAAATTATGAAAGAATACATCAAAATGCTTAAAAGGAGTGAAAATGCTTAAAAAATTGCATTCTCTACTAATTGTTTTGCTATTGTGTTGTACTACTATTGCTAGCCTACCAGAAGAGCCAAAACCTCCAATTATTCCAACTCTAAACTCTTTAGCTAAATATGAAACACAACTTTCAGAGTATGTTATGTATCTTGTAACATTTTTAGCTAAAACAAAAGTTAAAGTTAATGACCCAAATTATCCAGAATATCCTTATCCAGACTTATCAACACTAAAAGACGAACACTCCATAACCGCAGTAAAACATAATATTAAGATATATTTAGAGTACATTAAACAAACAAAACCAATAGCGGAAAAAGTATATAATCAATATTCCCAATTAAAAATGTAAATTACAAAAAGGTTTTTCTTGCAAGAAATTCTACTTTACATATAAAAATCTCTAAAGCCAATCAATCTAAAATAGTGTATAATATGACTATAAAGGAAAATTTTATGGAAACAGTGTCAACAAATATTGCTGGTGTAAGTCAAGAACAAATATATAAAGAATTTCTTAGACTGGGTATGGAACAACTAATAGCACAAGATTTATCTAAAAGATATTATCACAATGAGCTTACATATAGAGATTTAGAAAATTTAGAAAAACAATTTGATATAAAATTTGATAATCTTATTTTTAAGATTGATACTATAGAAAAGAATTTAAATCTAAAAATAGATAATTTAGACACTAAGATTGATACTGTAGAAAAGAATTTACAAAAGGATATATCTAATTTAGATATCAAGATAGATAATGTAGAAAAGAATTTAAATGCTAAGATTGA
The DNA here is from genome assembly GCF_000222305.1 of Borreliella bissettiae DN127. Classification (GTDB taxonomy): domain Bacteria; phylum Spirochaetota; class Spirochaetia; order Borreliales; family Borreliaceae; genus Borreliella; species Borreliella carolinensis. The sequence continues at coordinate 16,832 of NC_015905.1, forward strand.
TACTGTAGAGAAGAATTTAAACGCAAAAATAGACAATGTTGAAAAGAATTTAAATGCCAAAATAGACAATGTTGAAAAGAATTTAAATGCCAAAATAGACAATGTTGAAAAGAATTTAATGTCTCTTACAGAAATGCTTAAATGGGTATTAGGAATTATGGGAGCAATGTCTATAACAATGATAGCAGGGCTAATATTTGCTTTCATTTCTAAATAGCTACTACCTCAATTAAAGAATATCAATTCAAATAATAATTGTTTATCCAATATTTAGTATTAATACTTAGTTAAGTGAATATTAATAATAAAGAAAGGAGTAACAATGAAAATCATCAACATATTATTTTGTTTATTTTTACTAATGCTAAACGGCTGTAATTCTAATGATAATGACACTTTAAAAAACAATGCCCAACAAACAAAAAGCAGGGGAAAGCGTGATTTAACAAAAAAAGAAGTAACACAAGAAAAACCAAAATCTAAAGAAGAACTACTTAAAGAAAAGTTATCTGAAGCCCAAAAAACACAACTTGATTGGTTAAAAGAAGCTCTGCAAAGTGATGGAGAATTTGATAAATTTTTAGGATATGATGAGTCAAAAATAAAAGAAGCACTTAATCACATAAAAAGTGAGCTTGATAGCTGTACTGGAGATAATGCAGAAAATCAAAAAACCACTTTTAAACAAACGGTTCAAGGCTTCTTTAGCGGTGGCGATATAGATAAATTTAAAACCGACGCAACTAGTACCTGTAAAAATTCCTAATAGCTATTAGCCCCCAAATAGGGGGCTTTAATATTGCTATGCTGCAAATATCTCATCAAACCGTTCATATTCTTTTAAGACACTAAAGAATATTAATGGACTAGGGCCATAAGCAGTCCTCTTAAGCCCCATAAACTTTTCAAAATCTTGTAAATCCTTTAATCTATTATTTTTCTTGAAATAGTTTTTTATAATCTCCGCCCAATAGTTTACACTCTTAAAATCACTATTTTTCTCAAAATACGAGATTAAGTCAGATTCAATTTTCTTGATATCATCAAAATTATTGGGGTCTATATTCTGAATAAAGCTTATTTTTTGAATAATCGAGTTTATATTATCTTTTATTGTAGGGCTATTTACCCAATCTTTTATATTAGACAACGCTTCTTTAAAAACACCGTAATAATAAAGCCTATCTTTTTTTTGTTCTTGCTTAATGTCTCTTTTCTGGTTTTGAATAGTGTTATTTTTTTGAATTTGATTAATCTCTTGTTTTTGTTCTCTTTTTTGTTCTTGCTTTTGATTAACACTAACTTGTCTGCTAGGCATAGAATTTCTGTTTTCGTGACTATTGTAAATAGGAGCTGCATCAGTATCCATTTCACTTTTTATGTTAAGACATGCAACTAAAGCATATCTTTTAAAATAAGTAATAGCTGAGCCAACAAATTGTGGCAATGTATTTACGGTTTTAGCCCCATTTTCACTGTTCCATTGTAATTTTTCTGTATGAATTCGCGTATCAAATGACTCCCTGTACCCAGTACTTGTACTGTAGAATGTAGTCCTAATATAATCAACTATGCCATATTGGCCCTCTAAAGAAATTGGAAATTGCCTAAACATAAGATCCAAATTGTGTTTTTCAATAACGTTTTCAATTTCTTCTAATATGTCATTGAAATCCTGATATTTATATCCGTACCCTTTAAGGCTTTTGTCAATGCGTGGCAAGTTGCTCATTAGGGTTTTCATATCGTTTAAGAATTTTATTTCTGCTTGAATATTATTTTGTATTTCTTGATTATTATTGTTTGAAAGATTTTCCATCTTTTTCCTCCTTTATTTAGTAATAAATATAAGTATATAGCAAAAACTATTTTTGCCAACTTCTTTACAAAAATTTTTACAAAAAAATAGGGCTTAGCTAAATTCTCTTGCTAAAGAACTTCGCTAAACCCTTGTATTATTTTTTTGCAAATTACTAAATAAAGGTAGTTAAAACTGAAAAATGTTCAAATAACTACGCTGTTTGTAGTGTATCTCAATTTTAAATTAAAATCAATTTGTATTTTTACTAAGTTACAAAAAGTGTATTAATTTAATTAAATTAATAAATAAAATTTAATATTTTTTTTAGAAAAGTATTTACTTTTAAATCAAAATTTTGCATTATAATAATTAATTATTAATAACTAAATAAAGGAGAAAAAACATGAAAGGTTTTTCAAATACCACAAAAAGTCCAACTTGCCACAACAAACACCAACACAAATTAATATCTCTTACTTCAACACTAGATTTTCTAAACAAAAAAGATAAGAAATACACGCAACAAAACATACTCTATTACTTTAATGAAAATCTAAAAAGAAATGGTCTAACTACCACTACACTAAGAACTATGCAAAATTATCTTTATAAATTAGAAAAAGTACTAAAAGTTACAACCAACTACTACCAACACATGGGGGTAAATTGTGGAACTGAAATTTACTATAAGCTAAAGTATCCTAAAAAAGAATGTTACCAGAAAATAAACAAGTACTTTAAAGAACGAAAAAACTCTAGATTTAAATCTAGAGTTAATAACCATTTTAAAGACAATATTTCTATAAATGGTAGTGTAAATTCAGTGGAGTGTTTAAATAATAAAAATAATATAAAAGAAGAAAAAAAGAATAATCAAAAAGAGAAATATCAACTAAGAAATTATTTCAATAATTGTAACTTTAAAACGGAAGAAGCTCTTTCTATTCTGAATTTAAATACTGATAAAAATACGAAGATTGAAGCAATGAATATCTTAAAACAAAATGAAATTGCCCTAATAAAAAAATTCAATATAAAAAAATCTTGTATGAAAGAAAAGCAAAACACATTAAAAAATATTCTAAATAACACTCAGAAAGAATTCGAACAAAATGGATATAATTCGGAACAATTAAAAATAAATTTACAAAAAGTATACGAAATTTACAAATTTAAGCCCCATTTTATTATTGAAAATCACAAATATCGCGATTTAAATAACATAAAACGCAAATTGGAAAAGTCGATTGAAAGAAAAAAACAAAATTCTCAACAAAATTATCAAAATTTAAAGGCAAACATTTTCAATATCCTTATTGAACGACTAAAAAAAGAAACAAATATTGAAATTCTAAAGCCCATTATCAAAGATTATTTGAATAAACAAAAGAAAATAGAATACAATAAAGTATTTGGTATATATTATCTTGAATTATTAGAAATAATAAAAAACGAAAAAAATTCTTTAACTGTAGAAGAATTTAACATAAAGGCTGTATGAGGATTTAAATATGGAAAATGCACCAGAACCTATTGAAACTGTAAAAAAAGGCAAATGTAAAGTTGAATGCCAAAATAAAGAACGCTTTATTTTAATTGAAAAAGAAAATGGGAAAGCAATGTACCATACAAAAATAATGATGGACATTTACAAATTTGGAGTTTATGAGAAAAAACACGAATTTAGGCTATCATTGAGGGCTTTATTTAATGGAGAAAGAATTGTTGAAGAAACTCACTTGTACCCAATTAAAGAAGGAGACAAGTTTATTGGCATTTTTTATGGTTATAGAAAACCAATTAAAAAACCGTTAATAAAGTATCAAATAAATGGGACTAGAAAAGCATATGCATTAGCAAGGGCATATTATATGGAATTTAGATTTAAAGCCGGAAGTGTTTTCTGCTATTTCAAGGGATTATATCGTTTATTAGATAAAAAAAGAACAAATAATCACTACAACAAAGTTTTATTTAGTATGTTTACGGATTTAGAACAACAAGTATATAAATTTTATGGGAAAAAATACCCAGAGCAAGGACCGTTAATCAAATGGATAATAAAAAACCTAAAATAATAACAATAGCGTCAATCAAGGGCGGTGTTGGTAAAAGCACAAGTGCTATTATATTTGCAACCTTATTGGCTCAAAAATATAGGGTATTATTAATAGATATAGATACTCAAGCATCCACCACTAGTTATTATTATGATGATATACAAAAATCCAGTATAGATTTAAGAAAAAATAATATATATGAAGTTTTAATAGAAAAATTAGATATTAATCGATCAATCGTTAATGTAGCGAATAATTTAGATTTAATACCTAGTTATTTGACTTTACACAGTATAAATGCTTTTGGTTATAAGCACACTTTTGATGAATTTAGATTAAAAAAAGAGCTTAAACATATAGATGTTGGATATAATTTTATTATAATTGATACTCCCCCAAGTTTGGATTTTACTTTAACTAATGCTTTAGTTTGTTGTAACAATGTAATTGTCCCCTTGACAGCAGAAAAATGGACAATTGAAAGTTTTGACCTTTTGAAATTTTTTATGAAAAAAATAGGTATAGAATTGCCTACTTATTTTATAATAACGAGATTTAAGAAAAATAATACACATAAGCAATTGTTGGAAATGCTGAATTCCAAAGAAAATTTTTTGGGAATGATATCAGAAAGAGAAGATTTAAATAGAAGAATTGCTAGTAATTCTTCTTTTGATTTTCAAATGGATTATATAAAAGAGTATAAAAATTCATTAATGAATTTTTATACAAAATTAAAATAATTTTAATTATAAGTTCAACGCGATGAACTTATAATTAAGGAGGCTTGTTATGAAAAATAATACAAAATTAATAATCAATAAAAGGGATATTGATTCTGAGGGGAATGCATTACTTGTAGATTCTTCTAATGTTAGTAAAAATGATGTTGAAACAGATCGTTATAATACTTTGAAAAAGAAATTATATGTAAACCTTAGAGAAGGAGTTTCTAATAGAGTAGAATGTATGAAAATCTTAAAAGAAATTAAAGATAATGAATACTATAAACTTGATGGATACAAAAGTTTCGATGCTTTTATAAAGGATTATGACGTTGCAAAAACTCAAGCGTATAACTATTTAAAAATTGCCAATGCAATAGAAGCAGGGGTTATTGAGGAACAATATGTATTAGATAATGGATTTAGATTAATATTAAGTGTATTGAAAGATAAAGAAAGTCCAGTATTGAAAAAATCTAAACAAAACTCAATAAAACCATTAAGATTTCAACTTAAAACTCAAGAAAGTTATGATTTTTATAAAAGTAATGCTAAATTTACAAGTTTTATGATGCAAGAGATTTTTGAAAATCAAAAAGATTTGATTAGTAAACTTTTAAAAATGTATAAACAATTAAAAGGATAACCTATGAACAATTTAGCATACAAAACATATAACATAGAAAGTATAAAAAACGAATTTTTAAATATAGGGTTTAGCAAGGAAGCAATAGATTTTGTTTTTTTGCATAATGATAATTACAACTTCGAATCTTTAAAAGAGAAAATAATTGATGTAGAAAAGAATTTGCAAAAAGACATATCTAGTTTAGATACTAAGATAGATAATGTAGAAAAGAATTTAAATGTTAAGATAGATAGTGTTAAAAATGAACTTAATTCTAAAATAGATAGTGTTAAAAATGAACTTAATTCTAAAATAGATAGTGTTAAAAATGAACTTAATTCTAAAATAGATAGTTTAGATGCCAAAATAGACAATGTAGAAAAGAGCTTAAATGCCAAAATAGAGAGTTTAGATACCAAGATAGATAATGTAGAAAAAACTTTGCAAAAAGATATATCTAGTTTGAATACTAAAATAGATAGTGTAGAAAAAACCTTACAAAAGGATATATCTAGCTTGAAAAACGAACTTGCTGCAAGCAATAGAACAATACAAGTAATTCTAATAATGGGAATAACGCTTGCTCCAATTATCTATTCTATATTCAATAAGTATTTTTTAAATTAAGAATGATTAAAATTTTATAAAGTAATAAGTTAGTATATAGCTTTAAAGTAGAACTTATTTGAATTTTTTAACAAGAGAATTTAAATAGGTTCTTTTATTTTAACAAATACAAATTGATTTTAATTATAAATTAGAATCAACTCAATTTTTGAAAAGCTTATTTATATAATTTTTAATAAGTGAATTCGTTTAAACCCTGGCTTTATTAAGTTCTTTAACAAAAGAATATAATCAAGCTTTTATTAATTATAATAATTTCTGTAAAAAGTTGACAAAAATAGTTTTTGTTATATATATGTATGTGAATAGCTAAAAAAGTGTATTGCTATCAAAAAAATCCAATTAAGTTGGGTTTAGCTAAGTTCTTTAACAAGAGAATTTAAGTAAGCCCAACTATTTTTTGTAAAAATTTTTGTAAAGAAGTTGGCAAAAATAGTTTTTGCTATATACTTATATTTATTACTAAATAAAGGAGGAAAAAGATGGAAAATCTTTCAAACAATAATAACCCACAAAATAATATTCAAGGAGAGCTCAAAATGATAAGTGTTGAACAACAAAGTTTTACTGGATGTGAAATATTTGAGGAAAAATCTTCTCCCATTAAAGAAAAAAGTAAATTAAGCAAGATAGGTAAGAAATTACCCGGAATAAGTAGTCAAGAGTGTTTTAGATTTAATCGAAATATTGATTTTAGTGTACAAAGAAATGAACTTGATAGATACGGTGCTAGTGAAGTAGGCAATGTTTTGATTGGAGGTGCAGGGCTAAAAGATTTAATGATGAATAGAGTGCTTAAATATTTTGGAATAAGTATGCCTTTTGAAGAGAATTTGTATATGCTCAAGGGTAAGGAATTAGAGAATTTGTTAAAGCATACGGTGATAATATTGATGTTTTGTATAAAAACAAATATGCCAATGGAGTTGATAAGTATAACTATTTTAAAAAAATGGGAAGTGTAGAAACTTTAGTAGGCTCAACAATTGATGGATGGTTTATCAATAATGCTGGTGATTTAGAGCTTTTAGAAATTAAAAATAGCGACTCTCATTATATGAGCAGTGCTATTGCTGAGTACAATAAAAATAGAAATTTTTTAAGTAGTAAATATTTTTTCAAATACTATGTGCAGGCACAAATGCAGCTAGCATGTACTGGGCTTGAGTATTGTAATTTATTCTTTTTAATCGATGCAGCACCAGTTAACTGTAAGATTAAGAGAAATGAGGACTTAATATCAAAAGTGTTTGAATTTGTTAATAAATGTGAATTAGAAATTATAAATTTAAAAAAAGATATTTATAGTAAATATAGAGAGGAATACTTAATGGCACACAATTTTAATGAGGAAACGTTTATAAAGCTGGTGGAAGATTTAGTAGAAAGGAGCGATTTTTATAATTCTGGAGTTGAGTTTGATTGGGCAAAAGAATTTGTAGAATATGTTGATTGTGTAGACCTTGAAATTAGGGATAATCAAGCTGCTGAAAATCTTGCGTGTGATCTAATGGAGATTGATAGTATACAGAAAGAATTAAATAGAATTCAAAACGAAAATAAAAAAAGAGAAAAGCCTTATAAAGATAGGCTGAAGATGCTAATTTACAATATTACGAATACATGTCCACTAATTGAGCAGCTAAATTATAGATTTGGAGAGTTTGTGTTTACTCTTGATCCTAAGAAAAGGGCAATATCAGATAGATTAAGGGGATTGCTTCCAACAAGTGGAGCATTATTTTTCCCAAGCAATATAGCATTTGCAAATAATGTCAGTGTCCCCATGTGAATGGGAGCACTAAAAAATTAAAGAAAGAATTTAATATAGGAGAGGAAATCAATGATTATTAATAAAATAAAACAAGACAATAGAACTTTAAGGCCAGAGATACAAAAATGGGGTTGTTACTTTTTGTGTCTACATTATTATACAAGTTTATTTAAGAAGCGTGAATTTAATGCATATGATATAAATACAGCGTATTATAGATTTATAGGACTTGGCTACATTAAGAGTAATTGTTTTATTATAAATCCATGTATGATACTTAATTACTATGGAATTAGAAGTAGTGTAAGATATGAGTCTTTAAATTATTTGGGTGCAGCAAATGAATTTGAAATAAGTGAAGTTAAAATTGATAAGGTTAATGGGTATCACTTTATAGCAACAAAAAATAAAGAAATATTATATGATTCACTTGACTTGAAGCCACGTGGGAAAATATTTAAAGTAACTTCAAAGCGTATATTTAGGCTAAAGTAGTTTATTTAAAGCCTAAGATTATTTTTCATGCATTTATAAGCGTGAATTTTGTTAGCAGCAGAGAGCCCGTAAATATTATCAATTTCGGAAGTTGAATGATATTTCATAAGCTCTTTAATTTGGAAAGAGTTATATCCATTAGATTTTAAATATGAAATAAACAAATTTCTAAATAAATGGAGCGATTTATTAGCGCGAAATCCGGATTTTTTAAGAAGATTTTTAAATTTTCTAGAAATATTGATAATATCAATTTGATTATCTTTAAACTTATGTTTGGTTTTTTGGAAAAGATAAGTACGCCGTGAGTCAAGATTTTTTTCATTAAAATAATTTTCGTGAGCGGATTGGATAGCCTCGAACTCTTCTGAGTTGATAACAATTTCTCTAATACAAGTGACATTCCTTTTTTTAGCTATATTTACTTTTATATTGTAAAAAGTTTCTCTAGTTTTGCTGAGCAAGGGAGTAATATCTTGCATTTTTACTTTTTGAATTTCGGCACCCCTGCACCCACTTATTGCGAGTAAATGTAGGAACCAACCAGAAATTGGGTCAATTTGTTTTAATGTTTTAACGCATTTTTCAATTATTTTGATAGCTTTTGGGGTCAAATAAAACTTAGGAGTTGGTTTTGAGGATTCTTTTTTTGGTTTAGAAGAAATTTTTAGGTGTTTTTAAGAATTTTGTTTTCATTTACTACTTTTTGATACTCCTGTATTAGTTTGAGTATAGAATCAATATTGTAATTATTTAAATTAAAATAATTATTAATGTCCATAAGACAAGCTCCTTCTAGGTGTTACTTTTAAATTAAGTAAAAGTAATAAAAATAGATAAAAAATGTAATTTATATTGTAGCAAAAACAAAAAATTTTAGTCAAATTTTTGGAGTTCTCATTGCAAGAGAAATTTGGGTTTTAGAGTGGCTGTGATAAACAGAATGGGCAGTTTCTGAGGGTGTCGGCTGAGAAAGACTATATACTTTAGCTGATTTATAGCAAAGACTCTGGAATTTAATTTGTATGTGTTTTGTAGTCTTTTGTAATGGGCGGTGCATTTGCAATGGAGAGATTTTTGCAGTTTAATTAAAATTACATTTGCGTTTTGTTAATATGTAACAGCTGAATGTAACAAAATCAAATAGTTAAATCTTTAAAAAATTGCAATTATTAGGTGTTGTGCTAATATTAGGACTTATGGAGTAACTTATGAATGGAAAAATGAGAATGTTAATTATTTGTGCTGTTTTTGCACTGATAAGTTCTTGCAAGTATTATGCAAGAAGCGGTGAAGATTTAAAACAAAATGTAAAAGAAAAAGTTAGTGGATTTTTGGATACAAAAGAAAGAATTGTTTCAGATGATCCAACAGTATATGAAATAGCAGAAAAATTAAAAGAAGAAGAATTAAAGGGTAAAAAAGAAAATAAAAAAGATGCCAATTTAGAAAATAAAGAAGAAAAAGAAGATTCTAATAAGAATGATTTAAAAGATAATGAAGATGCTAAAGTATTAAAACCTGAGCTTGAGCCTATAGCTTTAGAAAACAAAGAACCGAAATTAGAAATAGCAGGAATATTAAAACCAGAATTACCCGAAATGCCAAAATTGCCGTTAGTAGTAAAACCAGTAATTAAAGAAAAAACAGAAGAAGAGAAAGCTAAAGATAGAGAGGCTGAAGAGCTTAGAAGAAGAAGAATAGAAAAATATCAAAAAGAAGAAGAAGAAAGATTAAAAAGAAAAGAAGAAAGATTAAAAAGGAAAAAATTAAGAGAATCAGAATCAAGTGAAAATTTTCTTGAGGGAGTAACTAAAGGTAAAATTTCAACAGTAGCAAAACAAATAGACAAGATAATCAGTGATATTAATAGTATTAATCAACAATCATCTTTTGAAGAAAGAATGGTAGTATCTGGGAAAGAAGTTGAAGATAAAATTACAGGTGCTATTTATGATGATATTACTGATAATCGTTCAAATGGTAATTCTATTTATTCTGAATGGGGTGACTTTCTTGAAGAAGAAAGTGGATTTAAAAGTCTTATTGATGAGCTAGAAAAAGCCAGAACAGAATTAAGGGGTAAAATAAAAGAGGGCAAGGATAATGATGAAAAAAATAAAAATACTGTAATCATTAGTGATATTAAAGTGGATTTAGAAAAATTAAAAGATTCTTTAAAAAAATTAAAAGAATATCTTCAAAGTAGTGATCATAAAGAAAAACTTCAGAAAGTTGTAAAATGTTTAATCGATCCAGAGAGTGATGATTGTAAATAGTAAATAAAAAAAATTATACATTAAAGGTGAAAAAAATATTATTCAAGATTTTTTTTGATAAAATAGATGCTTTTATAAGCATAAATTATAAAAAACAAGACTAGTTACTAGTCTTGTTATCTTATTTAAGTTATATTTTTTAAGGAGTAAAAGTGAAGAAATTATTATTCAAAATATTGTTTGTTTTTATGCTATCTATAGTCAGCATGTATGCTAATAAAGTTTCAGATTTTGAAGTTTTAGATTTTTATAATAATTTAGATCAAGAAACAAAAAGGGCAGTATATGAACTCTATGGCACTGATCAACCAACTTTAGAGCAAAAAAGACAAATATACAGCCTTTATGAAGCAGAACAAGAAGGCAAAAGAAAAACTGGAAAAAGTGCTAATGAAAGAATAAATGACTTTTTAGAACTTGCCAAAAAAAGTATCTAAGAAGTTCTAAAAGATGAATATATAATAAAAGAATATAAAAATCTTAAAGATACTAAGATTGATTTTAACTACAAGGAAGGAATGCTAGAAGAATGTTTGGTAAGATTAGGAGAAGAAAATTCAGTTAGTTTTTTAGTTCTTGTTTATCTTATTCTTGATAAGATAAATCAAAAAATATCAAAACAGAACCAAGCACTTGTGGTTGACAAATTTAAAGATATATTATTTATAAGCATACACTACTATTACAATAGAATTTTAACAAGTAGTAATCTTATGAACAAATTGAAAGATTTTTCTAAACTTGTAGATAGAGCAAAATTTTAGCAAAATATAATAAATTAATGAACTGCTATTTCTATAATTTTTGATTTAGAAATGGCAACGAACTAAATCAATAAAAGCTAATAAATACTTCTTATTAGATATCAACAATATAATAGGTTATGTTAACAATTAACAAATTGATTTACTATTTAGAGTAACAAATTGTTACTTTTGTTATTTTAGAGGATTTTTTTGAAAAAAATTAAAAGATCTTTTGATGATTATGTTGCATATTTTAGAGAAGGATCGTTGGATGATAGAGAAATAGCGGATAAATTAGGAGTTTCTAGGGTAAATGTGTGGAGGATGAGGAGAAAATGGGAAAGTGGAGAAAGTTCTGTTAACGATGATTCTAGATTATCAATTAGTGAAGATACTTTTGAACACCTTTTGTCGCAAACCTTTAGATCAGAAGTTAACGCTAGGAAAGTTAGAAGCGAATTGGATGTAGAGCGGGCTAATTTAGAATTAGGATTTATAAATGCATTTAAGCAATATTCTAGTGTTGAGCTTGTTAGCATGCATACTAAAATAGAAAATTTAAGAGCCGAAATTGACGCTTTAAATAAAGCAAGTAGTAAAAAAAACAAGCAAGTTGTTAATGGAGAAATTGATTCTTTAAAAAGCGAGCTTGATGAATATGTAAAGGAGTGTTCAATAAGAGAAATGGAGCTTTACTATGAATGTATTAAAAAACTTGCAACTGCTAATGAAGCTGAAAGCAAAAGCAACTACAAAAATAGTAAAGGGCACAAGTGAACTTATATCAAACAAAACTTTTTACAACACTCCAAAAGGAATACAAAAATAAATATGGAGTTGATATATCACAATTTGTAAAGCTAACAAACTGCTCAATTAATTTTGCTAAGTTTGAAGAAAAACAGTTAACTTTAAAACAAAAAAATGTGATAGAAAGTATTCAAAAGAATAATGAAAAGAAGATTATACTCAGCGGAGGTATAGCTAGCGGTAAAACGTATCTTGCATGTTATCTTTTTCTCAAAAGTTTAATTGAAAATAAAAAGTTATACTCTAGTGATACCAATAATTTCATTATTGGCAATTCACAACGTTCAGTTGAAGTTAATGTTTTGGGGCAATTTGAAAAGCTATGCAAACTTCTTAAAATTCCTTATATTCCAAGACATACAAATAATTCATATATTCTGATTGATTCACTGCGTATTAATCTATACGGAGGAGATAAGGCAAGTGATTTTGAAAGGTTTAGGGGTAGTAATTCGGCACTTATTTTTGTGAATGAGGCTACAACTTTACATAAACAAACATTAGAGGAAGTTTTAAAAAGACTTAGATGTGGACAAGAAACTATTATTTTTGATACTAATCCAGACCATCCAGAACACTATTTTAAAACCGACTATATTGATAATATAGCGACTTTTAAGACATATAATTTTACAACTTATGACAATGTTCTACTTAGCAAAGGATTTATAGAAACTCAAGAGAAACTCTATAAAGATATACCATCATATAAAGCAAGAGTTTTGCTAGGTGAATGGATAGCAAGCACTGATTCAATTTTTACACAAATAAATATTACTGAGGATTATGTGTTTACTAGTCCAATAGCATATTTAGACCCAGCATTTAGCGTTGGGGGGGATAACACTGCATTATGTGTTATGGAGCGGGTTGATGATAAGTATTATGCTTTTGTATTTCAAGACCAACGACCAGCCAATGACCCTTATATTATGAATATGATCAAGACCGTTTTAGAGAATTTCAATGTACATACACTGTATTTAGAGGATAGAGACAATACAAAAGGTGCTGGTGGATTGACTCGTGAATATATGTTGCTAAGAAATAATATGAGCCAATATTTTAGAATTGTTCCAGTTAAGCCAAAATCGAATAAATTTAGCAGAATAACAACTTTAATTACGCCGTTTACTTACAAGAAACTTTACATTACAAAGTACAGCAGTTCTTCTGTATTTAATGATATTTATTCGTATAAGGGGGATAATAAAACCCATGATGACGCTCTTGATGCAATATCTGCAGCATATTTGATGTTGTCTTTAGGATATAGAGAGAGAAGTGTTCACTTTGGCAACCAAAGATTTTTGTAA
>NC_015910.1 GCF_000222305.1 Borreliella bissettiae DN127
ATTTTATTGACAAAAATATTAGTTTTTGCTATCATACATCTAATTTAATAAAGAGAAGTAAAACGGTGTGTGATTTAAGAAAAACAAAATTAATAGATAAAATAAGTTCACTAGAACTATATAAATATTCAATATTTTTTAGAAATTATATAGAAAATGTAGCAGAAGATTGTCTCAAGAACGGGCTTGTTCTTGAGAGCACTGACCACAATGTTAGCGAGGTTGAACTTGCTAGGTTAAAGGTACAGCTTAAGAATGCTCTGCTTAATTGTATTATAAGCTACCGTTTTCACGGGATTGGCTATGTTTTAGTAAAAACCAAAGATACCCTAATAGATCTCGAACAACCCGTTAATATAGAATTACCCATTGGTTTTGAATACCTTGATTATGAATATGTAAGAGATTTGGGAGTTGATTTTGATCATATAACCTATAAAGTAAAATCCAACAATAAGAACAATTCTTTAGATGCAGTTAAAATACATAAAAGTCGACTTATTATATATGAAAACTTTGATTATATCTTAAAAAGATATGTTCCGTGTTATACCGAAAGCTTTTTGCTAGATATTTATTTATTTGAAAAGATATACGTTGAAATAGAAAGACGTATTGAAAATCACAATTTTTTGTTTTACAAAGATGAATCTTTGGTACAACTACAAGACGCACTTTCTAGTGCAACAACTTCTTTAAGTGCACTTACTCAGAGCAATAATGATAGGGGAAGTGGCATTTTATCTTCTTTTTTGAGAAAACAAAATACAAACAATCATAATAAAGATGTTTCTAATTTAAGAACCCTTAATGACTCATTATCACAGGAACTTGCCAGGCTAAAAAGCAATCTAAATAATGAGGGAATGTTTTATACAGCTACCCCCAGTGCTAGTTTGGAAGTTATTAAATATGACCTTAGTTGCTTAAAGGAGGCGTTAGCATTAATTAAAGCGAAAATTGGTGCCGATACTAAAGAACCCTTAACCAGAAGTTTTAATGAGCAGGCTAAAGGACTAGGAAATGATGGTAAAGGTGATAGGAGTAATTATTACGATTTTCTAAAAGGCGTACAAGAACAAGTTGAGAACTCTTGTAACTTAAAGCTTAAAAAGTATTTCGGGCTTGATATGAAGTTTAATTCGCTGATTATGTTAAGTGAAGAACAAAAAGTGGAAAGAGATATAAAGCTAATTGAGCTTTACAGCAAATATAAACATCTTATACAGAGTAGTTCTTTTAATAATGAGGAGCTAGCGATTTTAAAAGAGAAATTATTCTCATTTTGAGAAAAGGAGTTAAAAAGTGATTGAGAAAGAAGAAAAAGAAAACTTGCAGGCACAAGATAAAGAGGAGCAGCAAAATAAGGCTGATACTAAAGTTATCAGTGCACAGGAATTTGAAGAGTACATGCACTTTAAAGAACAAGCAACCAGTAAATCCAAAGAGACAAGTAGAGATTTAAGTATAAATGAGCGAATAACAAAAGAACTTGCAGAAGTTGAAGAGCGGGAGCGTGTTGAAAAGCAATTGTTACTAGAGGCTGAGCGAATTAATGAAATTGATACACTTGCAAAAGCACATCTTAGCAACCATTTCAATAAGGAAGTGTTACTTGCAAAGGGATACACACTGAAAGACATTATGCAAGCACAACGTAGAGAACTTGTTCGCAAGTTTGTTCCAATTGAGCAAATTAAAGCTATTGCTAAAGTGTCAGATATAAGTCATATCGATGGGGAGATACTAGAACAGCTTGTTTCTTTAGCAAAAGTGAACATTAAATTAAGAAAAAATGCGAGTAGCAATTCTTCTTCTGTTGACGCTATTAAGGGCAATATTGTTGCCAAATCAGAAGAAAGAGCAAGTTTACTTGATTCTAATTTTGTGCCAATTAATTTTACAGAATTTGTACAAGCAATAAGTAATACATACAAGCAAAGACGAATTCAATTTTATGAAAATCTAAAAAGACATAAAAGAACAAGTATTGCTTAAAGGAGTTTTTAATGAGTGATATAACAAAAATCAAACAAGAGTTTGATAAAAAAGTTGCAGAAATTAAAGCATTAATGAAAAATCCCCAACAAGACGCGGGGTTGCTTAGCAATTCTATTGAATTTAGAGACAAAAACCTAATTTTTTCTAATTCTGATGGAGTGTCTACTAGTAGTAAGGACAAAATAGAAAATTACCCTGTTAAAGGGTATCCGTATAAACGTGGAGTTAAGCTTAGTTTTGGTGATGGAACAACAGAACTAGAAGTTGAGGCTGGTGGTGGAGATGATTTATATGGAGTGTGTTCCGATATAGATGAGTTTAGTGGTATGGCAACTGTAATTCCAATTACAAATAACTTTACTGGGTATTTAACCCTAAAGAAAGATGGACATAATAGTGTAAATCCAGGAGACAAACTAAATTTTAACCAACATGGAGAACTTGAAAAGGCCACTGGGGGTCAAAAAACCATCAATGCAATAGCACTTTCAAAGGCACATAAATTGACCGAAGAGTTATTTATAGTGCTTGCTAGTGTATTTGGGAATAGAGCGATTAAAGGGTAATAAATTATGGCTTTAAAAGGTAACGAGCAAGTTGAAAATCTTGACGCTGTTGATAACCTGCAGTTAGGTTTAGAGGCACAAGTTTCCGCTGCTCCTAGGGCCAAACGGCAAGCAAGACAAGCTGAGGATGCACAAGCAAAAGATCCATATTTGGAGTCAATTGACGAACTCGATGATATCCTTTTGAAATTCAAGAAATATGTAAAATCTATGAGCTCAATTGAAAATAAGGTTTTTAGCAGTTCAAGTAGCTGTTTTAAATCTAAAAATGAGCGAGTTGATGCATATTCATTTTCATGTTCAAGCTATACAGACAAAATAGAAGAATACCTTTACGATCCAGCAAATAGTTTTCCATACAAGCGTGGAGTTAAACTTGTTCCAAAAGAGAACTCTATATATGTAGAAGTTGGAGCTGATACTGATATGTATGGGATATGTGTAGATGTATGTGAGTTTAGTTGTACCGCGTATGTATTGCCAATTACTAACAATTTTGAAGGGTACCTTGTTACAAGAAATCCAAGTATAAAAATAGGAGAAATACTAGACATAAATAATAACGGGGTTATTATCAAGGCTGGAGGTGGGCCACCAACCGCAATTAACATATATGCTTTATCTGATTCATTTACAATCAATTTTGTGCCTGAGAATTATATGGCACAAGGCCAAGCTAGATATCCTAGGCAAGAGTATTCTATTAATTTGATAAAAGTTGCAATTTTTGGCAATAGAAGCCTTGAGAAAATAGTAATTCCTGATGGCGGTTAAATCTTAAGCGAATAAAAGGAGGTAAATAAATGGGAGATACAACGCAATTAGTAAAAGAGTATCAAGAGAAGAGAAGTAAACTCGAAAAGTTTATGAAAAATCCCCAACATGACGCTAGTTTACTCAGCAATTCTAATGAATTTAGAGACAAAAATGTGAAATTTTTTGCTTCTGGAGGCACTAGAACTAGTAAGTTTGACAAATTGGAAAATCATCCATTTTTGGGGTATCCGTACAAGCGTGGAGTAAAAAGAGTTATTCAAGAGGTGCAAGATAATCAAAATCATTATGAACCACATGTTGAGGCTGGTGGTGGTGAAGACTTGTATGGAATCTGTATTGATATAGATGAATTTAGTAAAACAGCTACTATTGTACCAATTACAAATAATTTTGAGGGCTACTTAGTAGCAAAAGATTCTACGGTTAAAACAAAAGACAAACTTGTTTTTAATAAAGACGGTGCTCTTGAAAAGGTTACTGGAGCACCAAATAAAGCAACTATTAATGCAACAGCATTGTCTGATGCAAAGCAAATTAGCAATGAAGTTTATTTAGTAAAAGTAGCTGTATTTGGAAATAAAGCTATGAGTAGAAATTAATAATATTTGGGAGGATTTAATATGGAATTATTTGATGAAAATTATTATGCAAAAGCCGTGGCAAATATCATAGGAGAAGTTAAAGATCCTATTATGTATAAATGGTTTTCGCCGGATCAAATTGAAGATGTTGATCTACAAATGGGATATCAAAAAACCGTAAAATGGGACGCGTTTCTAAATGCTAATCCTACAACAATTGCCAATGAGGTTAATACTATTTCAACTATTGGTTTTAGTTCTGAGGTGGTAAGACTTAATTATTTAAAATTACAGTATAAATTCAGACATTTAAAACAAGCTTCTGAGAAATTTTATACTTCAGACTCATATATTGGGGACATTAATAATAATTTACTTCCTTTTGCACAAGCTTATAAGCTTGCAAGTAGTGAAATTATTAAGCTTATCAATCACTTTGTACTAACAGGTACTGTTTCGATTCAAAAAGATGGGAAAAATCAAAAACGGCTACTTCCGAATATGTATGGACTACTTAATATGCCCGAGCAGATAAAAGAAGAAGTTGCTAGTGGTGATAAAGATAAAATGGATAAAATCTTTGAAAAGATTGAAGCTGGACTTTCAAAGTTAGAACTAGGAGACGAATTTTCCACACCTATGATGGTAATAGTTGATCCCGCAACTTCACTTAAACTTGTAAAACCATACGCAGCAGCACAGGGTGTAGCAAGTAGCAGTGAAAAATGGGAAGATGTTTTGATTCAAACTATTAAGGCTATTAATAATAGAGAAGATGTTTATATTGAGACTTCAAACTTGCTAAAACATAAAATACTCATTTATCCACTAAATTCAGAACTTATTAAATTCAAACCTAGTAAGTATATGCTACCTACACCAAATGAACAAGTTGACAAAGACTCAACTGATATTGCTCATTCATACATTGATTTTGTTTTGGGCGGTCTACTTGCTACTAGAAAAACTATTTTGCAAGTTAACATAAAGCAAAGTTAAAAGTATAAGGTAAGTGAAAATGAGTGAACAAGGAAACTTACAAGCACAAGCCGAGGGAGAAGAAGAACTTTTAGTAACAAAACTCCATTCAGAAGTGTTATTGCTATTAGGGATAGACCAATTTGCACTAAGTAAGCAAAATTTTCTACTTCATTTATCCCTACTTCAAGCTATTCTAGTAACACGCGGTATTGATGCTAGTTCACTGACATATGAACAAATATTTTTACTTACTTTCTACCACATGGGTTGTCAATTAAGAAAACAAGGGGTAGTTCGAGAATTTGAATTTGATAGAATCAAAAAAGAAAAATTCAATGAACTTGAACTTGATTATTATCCTAGCAGTAGTGGGAGCGAAGAAGGTGGTGAGGGGGGTTGTGGATCAAATAAGAATTTTTGTTCACAACTCGATGCATTTTTAGAAAAACTAAAAAGAAAAACTTCAACGCCATCTTGTGTGGGGGTTGTCTAATGAATGGTGTTAGAAAAAGACTTTCAGATATGTCTTTCCGTATGATCAACGTATTTAAGGATCCTAAACCTCTAAAGTTTTATAAAGGCACTGTTGTAAAGCTTGAGAATGATTCTTCTTATCAGAGAGTATTTGATAAAAATAAATACACTGAATTTGCAGGAGTTATTATTGACATAAAGCCACAAGAACTTGCAATGCTATATGACTCTGATATGTCTGATATTCACGAGTATTCTAAACTTTACACATACCAAGACCTTAACTTTGAGCTTAAAGACCGAATATCAATTGCAGATTTAGTTTACTTTGAAATATTTAGTATTGACTCTTCAATTGGATATTTTACTTTGGTTTTAAAGGAATTTATATGGACAAGCTAGAATTTAAAATGGAATTGGAAATTGGGTGGTTTGGTGGTCGTGCAGGAATTGCTAGAATGCATGAAAAAGGGAGCAGCAATTTACCAGCAAGAAAACATTTAACCAAAATTGCTAGTAGTTCTGAGTTTAGAGAATATATCAATAATAGTTATATAAATTCTAAGTTTAATCTTGACCCTAAATCGGGAATGGAAGCTATTGGACAAGCTTTTATAAGGTACTATGAAAATTATCTATTATCAGCACAAGTCACTCCAGCCTTAAAGGCTAATACAATTAAAAGCAAGCATAAAAGGGGGAGTAACACTGCAGCAATTCCACTTGTTGATACAGCCAAAATGTTATCAGAGATTACTTATAAGGTAACACTTGAATGATTTTAACTTTAGATATGGTATTAAATCATTTAATTCAAATATTTAAAGGGTTTAAGGCTTATGCAACTGAAAATAATTTTGAGTGCGATATCATAAATACTTACAATCACCCGTACCTTTCAAAAATCACAGCTGCTAGCTCAAATATAATAGCATTGAAATTTGATGGTACAGAACATCTATTTGATCATAATTCTAGAGCCGGTGCATTTTATGAAAATGCTTTGGAATTTAGTATAAATTTTCAAATATATATTATTGCGATAGTGTTAAACGCTCAAGATTTTGACGCTAATTCACGTATGTTAGTGCTTTATAGTATGCTTAGCAACTTTCTACACAATAGAGCCCATAAGTATACTTTAGAAAGTCAGTCTCAACCCGAATATATTAGAAAAATTAACCTTTACATTTATCCAATATCTAACATGCAAACAGTTGGGCTTATTAATTTAGGCACAAAATATAGCAACCATGCGTACAGTGCATCTGTAGCATTCAATGCTAGTGTAAAAGCAATTGAAATTTTAAAGGAGGAATACAAAATTGCCGCAAGATACAATTAGTGTAAGTTTGCTTGATTCTAGGATTCAGACTAGCAGGCCCAATTATTACAATCCACTTTTGGTTTACAAAACAGCTAAAATCAAAGTTAATAAAGATGCCGCCAACTTTATAACATTGAATTTAACCGTTAATAATTATGAAAAACAAATTGAAACTTTGGAAAAAGACAATGGAAATGGACAAGATCAGTTTGGAAAAGAAAAAACACTGTTAAAAACTGCAATGTCAAATTTTTTCAATTCAAGCGAAGAATCATTAAAATCAACCGATCTTTTCATTTATAAGGATAAGCCTGAAGAGCTTAAAAATTATCTTAAAATACATAGACACACTTTTGTTGTACTTATCAACACTGAAGGGGATGCATCGGATGATGGACTTAAAATTTACAAAGATGACTATAATAAATTCAAAATGCCTTCAACTTTTTTTGTATTCTCAACTAAAGAACAAGAAATAAAAGAACTATTTAAAGATAAAGGCAATACTGAAAAAGAAAGAAATATTGCTATTTACAGCAATAATAAAGACAATTTACACCTTAAATTTATAAGTCAATATTTACATCAAGCAAGCATTTTTCACGCTGTTAATCCTTATGGTATGCCACTGGCTGCTACACCGCTTGTTGACGACACTGTAATTGGAAAGTTACGAACTGCAAAAATTAACTTTTATTCACTTCTTAATGAAACTGGTCTTGATGGTATGCCTGCTTTTAAAGAAGGTGTTGATCTTGCTGGAAGTTCAATAGATGAGCTTTTTACTTATCATTACATAAAAAATGAAGCAATTATTGAGCTTATCAGAATTTGGAACAAAAACAATAGACAAAATAGCAAATTATCAGCACTGCAGCTTAGTGGGGCTAGAGACAATGCATATACTTCAGCAATTGAATGTCTACTTAAACGGTTTATCGATAGAGGGCTTATAATAGAGTACAAAAATTTAAGACTTACTCTTTCTCCTACACCACAACTTAAATTAGAACTTAGTGTGAATATTACTTATAACTTTAGCATTAATGCTGTTGCTTTAGTAATTACTACTCAAGATATAGTTGATTATCAAAACAGCTTAAGTGCTTAAAAGGGGGTATAAAAATGCAATTTTATGATTTAAGAGAAGTTTATTTTTCAATTGGTGGTGTACAACTACATAGTGGCAAACTAGAGCTTACAAGCGAACCCACAACAAGAGCAGTGATTAGTAGTGAAGATAAAGGTATGCCTGTAATAAGTTTAAGAGATCCCAAAACGATAACTTATGTTTTCAACATTGAAGTGACGCTAGGTAGTCATGACTATAGATTGTTAACTGAACTTTCTGATGAACAGTTTTACAACATGGATGTAAGAAAAGAGGATAAAATGCTTGATTTAGCATTCAATGATAGAATTGCTACCAAAATTATTTCTAACTATGCAATTTTTACTGAAGAGCCTTCAAGAAGTTATTCTGCTGAGGCTGAAAAAGTATCTTTTGAAATTAGGGCTATTAATTGCCAAAAATCTAAACCAAACAACACTTAAAAGGAGAGTCTTATTATGATAATGAGATATAAAATGAAAATTTTAACTAAAAATAAAACTTATGAATATCCACTTAGAGTATTACCGGTTTATGAATGGGACAAAGTGTTAGGATTTAATCAAAGCGACGCTATTTTAAAGCTTAATGAGGTAAAATACCTAAGAGAAATTACAAGCTTAATGATAAGTCCAAAATTTTTAGACGAATTCTATCTGATTTTGGATCAAAATAGAGAATTTATTTCTTATTATAAAGACTATCTTGTTGCAATAATTTACACTGCACAATTTAATACTTTTCAGTTAGACAATGATCTAAAAACCCCCGCTTTGGTTTTTCTAAGTGAATATGAAAATAATGTTGGGGATTTTGTTACTTTTGACTATATCAATGAAAACTTTGATTATGAAAAAGTAGCCACTTCGCTTTCATCAAGTACATCAAATTCCAATGAGCTGGTTGCTAAATGAGCAAAAGAAATAGAGATATTGATAAAGCCATTGCAAGTCTTAATGAGACTAGAAAAAAATATTTTAACTTGCTTGACGAGATTAAGAACGACAAATATTATTTTCCAGTAATTATGAATATTTGCTCATACGACTCGGTAAAGAAATTGCCTTATGACGAGCTTTTAGAGGTCAATAGACTTGCTGATATTAAATTAGAAAAAGAATTGTATGAGTTAATTCTAGGGAAGTGAGGGCTCAATGAGCGACAAATTCACTATTAAATTTAAGGGAATTCTTGATCATGCGGCAACAAAAAAGGCTATTGAGCAAGATATTTCCAAAATGGAAAAATATCTTAAACCTAAAAAATCTAGTTTGGGGAGTACTAAAGATATTGTAAAAAATAATTTGTCGGACAAGAAAAAAGAACTTAACAGACAATCTAAATTTGAAAGCTTAAGAGAGCGTGTTGAGAAATATAGACTTACACAAACTAAAAAGCTTATGAAACAGGGCATGGGGTTTGAGAAAGCAAGAAAAGAAGCCTTTAAAAGATCTTTAATGTCTGATAGAGATAAAAGGCGTCTTGAGTATAAAGAACTTGCAAAAGAATCAAAAGCAAAAAGTAAAATTTTAGCAGCCTCTCAAGGAAAAGGACTTGTTGCCAAAATTGCAATAGGCAGTGCTTTAGGAAATGTCATTGGCAACGCTGTAAGTAAAGTTGGTGGCGGGCTTATTGGATTTATGTATGGATTTGCTAAAAAAGCAGTTGAAAATAAATCTAAAGAAGAACAACTAAAACAACTTAACAACGTGTTTTACAGTGACAAAGAACGTAAAAATATTTTGGGTGCTATTAAGGGAATGAAAGGATTTGAGCGGAAATTAGAACAAGAAGACTTTCTGCGAATAGCCAGTGTGCTTAAAGGCCACATCAGAGAATTAAAACTTAATGATAAAGAAGGAGAAAATGTATTAAATGCAACAAAACTAGCAGCTATGTTTAGAAGCACGGGGCTTGTTGGTGATAACGAAAGTGCTGTTGAAGTTGTTTCAAAAATACTTAAAGGGGAACTAACTGAAGCTTTTAATATATTGAAACCTATCGACAAATTTGGAGAAAAATATCTAGAAGCCATGAAAAACAAGTTAGAGTTTCTAACTAAAGAGGGAGGGAAAAAAAAGCTAAGGCCAGAGATAATTGCAGATTTAATAAAAGATATATCATCTTTAAAGATAATGGGTCATTCCGACAAAGTTTCTAAAGCTAAAAGTGATTTGGCTAAAATAGAGCAAACTCTTGAAAACGTAACTAGTGATGTTTTGATGCCAGTAATTGGTAAAATTTCTGGTATTCTTGATAAGATTATGAACCTTAATTTTAAACAAATCTTACAAGATATCGTTGATGCCATAACAGGCGGTATAAAGGGTGCTTTTAACGGAATAAAAAACATTGGCAGCGCAGTATATAATACCGCTAGTAATGTTGCTAGTAATATTGCCTACTACGGAAATCCTTTAAATTATTGGCCATGGGGAAATAACAATAATAACACCGGGGGTGATGATTCAGTAAATTTCAAATAAAAAGGAAATTCTATGGATATTAACAATGAAAATATTATCAATAATAATCTTGAAAAGAAAAAATTCGAAGAAAAAATCAAAGATGTTGAAAGGAAAGAAATCAGGGAGATTACTCGAATAGTAAGAGATGTAACAACCCAAATATTTGCTCTTTTCGGAGCAGATAATTTCTTAGTGTTATTTCCTAGAATGGATTTAAAAGGTTTTGGATATATTCCTCAATTGTTTTTTGTAAAACCAAAAACCGAACTCATAACACGCACTTACAATACTAGTTGTTCTAAAAGACCGGTTATCAACTATTATGATAGAAAAGCAGAATATGTAAGCTACAATCCAGTAATGACTGGTGAAAATATCTCTTTAAACGGCGGGATACTTACATCCTTATATAAAGATATGCTTTCTCTACTCAAAATGACTGTTTTTGGCAATACTATGCTACGTTTTGACGCTCATCTTGCAAAAGAACAACTAGCAAATAGAATACAAGCACAAGTTCCTTTTAGTATCTACAGTCCAACTTTTGGCCTAAAAGAATTGGCTGTAATTACAAGTCTTTCGTTTAAGGATATTCCTTTCATTGATGAGGTTGAAGTTAGTCTATCAATGGAAATAGTAAAAACATTTGAATTGGAAAAATATAAAGGATAATTAATGCTGTTACTACAATATGATTTTAAAATTGAATTTTATAAAGCAAAACAATCCTTAGAAAAGGATACAAGCTCTGGAGATTCTTTAATTGAAGAAACTCCTAAAATTATAATAAATACGCAACATGGAATTCATATTGATATTACCATATCTAATGAATTTTCAAATTATAATTTTGTAAAATCTAAACGAACAAAAATTGTACTTTGGAATTTGCCTTTAGACTTCACCAACGACATTGAGGTAGGAGATATAGTAAAAATATATTATAAGAAATTTGCTCATGAAAAAAATTTTGATTTCATAATGTCGGGGTATTTAGGGACTCCTATGAGCACTGATTATCCTAGTGGTGATTTTAGTGTTGAGCTTGACGTTAGGTTAGCAGTTAGTAGCAACTTCTTTGATCGAAAATTAGAGAACAAAAACTTCAAGGGAAAAACGGTGCAAGAGGCAATAGAATCTGTATTTCCTAATCGCAATATTATTAATATGGACAAAGAAGATCGTCTTAAAATTATTGACAAAGATATTTATGCCACAACACCAAAAGAATTTGTTGATAAAATAAAAGGAATATATATTCATGACGTAATAGCTGATGTTGGTGGTGACAGCTTTGATGTTGAATGTAATTTTATATTTACTAATGATAGAACAATTGAAGCAGATGAAAATTACAAGGCTTTAGAAGATTATGGACTTGAATTCATTCCACAACAAGAAATTGCTATTGAAGGTGAATACAGTATAAGACGTGTATATTGGAACGCACAAACATTTTACACACATAAACTAAAAATTGGCGATAAAGTTTCATTTATTGATGGACTAGGGAAAATGATAAAAACCACCATAAAAGAAACAAGTGCAAGACTTAGCAACGCAGGAGAGTGTTCATTAATACTTAAATTAAAGGATGATTCTGATGATTCTGATTAAATATAGAAAGTAAAGGGGATTAAAATGACTAAAGACTATAAAATTTACAGAATGAACCAGCGTCTTTATGGACATGCTTTAGCACAAGAGGACGTTAAAAATTGGATTTATTCAAACATTTTTATAATTAAAATTGGCACTGTAAAGGATTTTAAACAACAAGCTCAAGAAGCTATTGTTACAATACCCGAATTTGAAGATTTAGAAATTCACACAAAAAATATCTCTAATATCAGTTTAGAGTTATCAAAAGGCGATAGCGTTTTACTGCTTCAATCAAGCGTTAATATTTTTGATACAAATAACGATATTCACTTTGACAAACATCATTTTTATATACTTAGTGCAATTAGCCCAAAGACTTTAAATCTAATCTCTGATACTGTTAAAATTAGAGCAAACAATAAAATTGAAATAGCTAATGAAATAACGTCCTTAAAATCAATTCTAGAGAGTATCGTAAGTGCTATTAATGGAATTACTGTAAAAGGACAAGCAGTTGTTGACTATACAAGCTTAAAAATAACAACATCTAGAATTAGCAATAATATTAATAGTTTGTTTAAGTAATTTTTGCTAAATATGATATAATTACTAGTATGGATTTAAGATTAGGCAATAATTTTGAATTAGTATTTAATAATGATTTATCACTTGTTGATGGAATTGAAGAACAAAAGCAAAAATTGTTTATATTTTTAAAAACCTTAAGGGGGAGTTTAAGCTATGCTCCTAATTGGGGACTGGACTACTTCTTACTTTTAAAACTGTTAAAAATCAATAATCTTCACGCTGTAAAAAATTATTTTCACGAAATATCTAAAGAACTTAACTTAGATTTAATAAACATTTCTACTATTATACAAGACAACAAAGTGCATATATCCTTTTTTTTCTCAGGCGATGTTTTGAATATGGAGTTTAATTTATGAGTATTGTTTTTGATTCTGATTTTGGCATTCTAAAGCGTACAATTAAGGATATATTACGGGCCAAAAGAGAATACTTGCGAATAAATTATGGAATTAACATTGATGATAGTAATAGCTCGATTTACAACATTATTGCATCTTCTTTAGCATTAATTGAAGAAGAAATAATTAATGAGCTTAATCTCTTTTTTTCTAAAATGAAACCGGGTGGTACTTATTGGGCTGCTATTGAAGAACACATTTCTTCTAAAAGCACAACTTACAGTGCTGTTAGAAACGCTTTACTTAATCTTAATGGGGTAGAGCATACTAATATTAAAAGTTCAGCTGGAAAAGCCAATATATACCTAATTCTAAAAGAAGATTTGCTAGACGCTAGTAAAGCTAATATTAACAACCCCGAATTTAAAGCAAAACTTTGGGAAACATTATATCTAACAACGCCTAGTGGGACTTTACTTGAAGGAGATATAGAAATTGATGGACTCAATTCAACTGGACAACGTAAATCCTACAAAATATCGCTAGGGAAAAGAAAATATGTTTATCTGAAAGTAAAGTATAAACTTGACCTTAAAAACTATCTCTACTTAAACATAGACTCTCAAATTAGGGACATATATTCTAGGATTATTTCAAATAACTATTCTGATATGGGAATTAGCTTTGAATATCAAGACTTTTTTGCTCCAGTTAATGAAGTTAAAGGAATTAAGTTTATGGAAATAAGCACTTGTATTAAAGATACAGACACCGAAAGTATTTCAAAAATTACTGATAGCGACTTTAATAAAAATCAAGATATTGCTATTAATGATGATACAATGCTACTTTTCAATACTACAGATAGATTGCTCATTGACATTGATAGTTAACAAACATGAAAATACCTAATTTTTTCAAAAATACCGAAATTCATAAACTTATACGCACAGAAACAGAATACGCACAAGCATTGCTTAATGAACTCAAATCTCTTAATTCCAACTTCATATCCATTAATGTAATAGAAAATATAAAATCAAGATATATTGCAATATGGATATCTCAAGTTTTATCTATCTTTTATGCAAAAACTCAAACTTTACAAAGTATTACAAGCAATATTAATAGTGTTATTTTTGCTTTACGTCATATTGGTACTGATGAGTCGTTTAGACTGATTTTTAAGGCCTTTTTAAATGTGGACATTGAAGTTACTACTCCTGAATCTGGGGTTATTGATATCTCTTTAAAAGGGGTAATAAAAACAAACTTTACTACATTTATTTCCCCTAGTACTAAGAAAGGAAAACGACTTAAAAAGATTCTAATTAGAGAAAAGAAACCGGGATATGCTGCATCTAAAAAGGCTTTAGTATTTAATTCGCTTCCTAAGGGCTATGATCATTCAATTTATGCTTTTATAAAGAGAATTATTCCTATTGGTAGAGTTCTCAAAATTAATAATAAAGATGGTAACAATATTATAACTTTTAACAACTAAGGAGGTTTTATGGCCGATGATCAAGATAAATTGCTAATTGATGAAGAAGAAACGGTTCAAATAAAAGATTTAAATAGACTAAAGGTTGATGAAGTAAAAAACAATTTTCTTTTACTACTTGATGATGGGGTTGCAAGCAGTAACGCTATTACCTATAAAGATTTTTTAGATGCTTCTAAAGACAAAATATTTAAAGGAGAAGGATTAGACTATTTTAAGCAGATAATTAAGTCTACAATTGCCGAAGAGCTTGCAGCTGATAAAGATTTTATAAAAAGCATTTACGATTTAATCGTTGACAAGCTAATTGAGAATGAATCTAGTAAACTTTCAAATCTTTTTAGTAAAATTAAATCTCGTCTTACAGATAGCATATCATCAGCCACTTTATCTAGAAGTGATGATCTTTTGATAATGTCTTCAAGCAGTATTCAAAAAACACCCGTTCCCAAACAATTACTAGGAATACCATCTAATTTTACTTATGGCGGCATAACTTCCGGAGCTACGCTTTATCCTTCTGACTACGAAAATAAATCGCTAACTGCTTCTTTGCAATACGATAAAAATAGCAGTATAACCCTTATTTTTTTTAAAAATTACGACAATGACCTCATTTACCTTGATATTGAGCTTGATATAAGCCTTGGAAATAGTGATAGTATTCTAGGTAAAACATTATATCTAAGGTATTCCGACGAAAGTCAAGTAAATATGGTTTATAGGTATTCAGGCTCCTTTGGACTATCTGTTAAATTCCCAATATATAAAGGCTGGTATGTCCAAAAAAGAACATACATATCAGGAAATCCGGTCCCGGATCTTTTAAAAGCATAAACTTTTTTAGCAAAAATTATGGTTTTGGTATATAATATACGTATAAAAATAAAAAATTAAAATCGAGGATTGAAAAAATGGATACTATTAAATTAACAGAACTTCTTATCAATTTAAACGAAATTAAACTTATAGCCGTAATGATTTTTGTAACCGTGCTGGTTCTGGGAGTGTTAATTCTTCTTAAGCCTTTATTAAAAGACATATTGACTATTGTAATAGGCAAGATTTTTAAGAATGGCAATGGTAATGGCAAAAATCACATTAAAAAAAGAGATTAAATTATGAAATTATCCAAAGATAATGTTGAGCTTGGACTTACGTCTTTATCAACCCTTATTGATATATTTTCTAAATTTGAAGACGAATTTGATGAAATTGCACATAAAGGATTCTTTTTGGTTTATGAGCTGTATTCTCATTATAAATTAATCTATACAGCAAATATGGAAAGACTTGAGAGTGCATTAACCCCAGCAATAACTAAAAAACTCGCTCCCTCCATTAAATGAAAAAATCAATACGGTTATTGATTTGGTTAATTCTGATGAAAAAAATCTCAAAATATCTAATGATCTAAAATTCAATCAGGAAGGAATACCTATCTATAAGGAAAGAACAAATAATGCAAAATAACACTATTGGTTTGGGGCTTAATTTACTATCCAGCTTAACTAACATAGCTAAAACTGATACAAACATAGATCATAATTACATTAATACTTTTAGTAAAGTAATAGATTTTTTCTACAAAACATATATAAGCACACTAAAATCTATGGAAACAGCTGAGTCAATGAAAATATTTGAAGAAATAAAAGATATTTTAAAATACAATATTGAGATAATAGAGGCTATCTCTGCCGACAAAAATAAAAAAATTATTACTTCACTTAAAGCAACACGTAACAAAATTATGAAAGAATACATCAAAATGCTTAAAAGGAGTGAAAATGCTTAAAAAATTGCATTCTCTACTAATTGTTTTGTTGTTATGTTGTACTACTATTGCTAGCCTACCAGAAGAACCAAAACCTCCACTTATTCAAACACTAAACTCTTTAGCTAAATATGAAACACAACTTTCAGAGTATGTTATGTATCTTGTAACATTTTTAGCTAAAACAAAAGTTAAAGTTAATGACCCAAATTATCCAGAATATCCTTATCCAGACTTATCAACACTAAAAGACGAACACTCCATAACTGCAGTAAAACATAATATTAAGATATATTTAGAGTACATTAAAAAAACAAAACCAATAGCGGAAAAAGTATATAATCAATATTCCCAATTAAAAATGTAAATTACAAAAAGGTTTTTCTTGCAAGAAATTCTACTTTACATATAAAAATCTCTAAAGCCAATCAATCTAAAATAGTGTATAATATGACTATAAAGGAAAATTTCATGGAAACAGTGTCAACAAATATTGCTGGTGTAAGTCAAGAACAAATATATAAAGAATTTCTTAGACTAGGCATGGAACAACTAATAGCACAAGATTTATCTAAAAGATATTATCACAATGAGCTAACATATAGAGATTTAGAAAATTTAGAAAAACAATTTGATATAAAATTTGATAATCTTATTTTTAAAATAGATAATGTTAAAAACGAACTTAACACTAAAATTGATAATGTAGAAAAGAATTTACAAAAGGATATATCTAATTTAGATATCAAAATAGATAATGTAGAAAAGAATTTAAATCTAAAAATAGATAGTTTAGATACTAAGATAGATACTGTAGAGAAGAATTTAAATGCTAAAATAGACAATGTAGAAAAGAATTTAAACGCAAAAATAGACAATGTTGAAAAGAATTTGATGTCTCTTTCAGAAATGCTTAAATGGGTATTGGGAATTATGGGAGCAATGTCTATCACAATGATAGCGGGGCTAATATTTGCCTTCATCTCTAAATAGCTACTAATTCACTTAAAAAATATCAATTCAAATAATAATTATTTATCCAATATTTAGTACAATAATTGAATACTATTTATTTGGAGAAAAAAATGAAATATCTATTATTTAGTTTGCTAATTTTTACAAACATTAATCTTTTCGCCAACTTTTTAAATAATTTGACAAAAGAAGAACAATCAACTCTTGAAAATATAAAAAGGTTCTTTAAAGAAGGAAAAAATCTATTAAAAAATCCCACAAACAACAATTTTGATAAGATACTTATTGGCCATTACACAAAAATCGAATATAATGAAGAACAAATTAATAAATTATTTATTGAACTTGGAGAACAAAAAACCAAAATATATCTTAACACAATAAATAAATTTATGGCAAATCCATCCAAAGGAAAAAACATACAAGATGAAAAAAGATACCAAACCCTCCAGAATATTTTAATTTTGGCAATACTTTCCAACATCTATAAACAATTAAGACCCAAAACTGATGAATTTTTTGATAATACTTTATTGTTAATTAATATCAGTCATGAAATTATAAAAAACTCAAATGCTTCAATTTTTGATGATATTTTCTATACAATGCTCCTTCTACACGCTTCTTTTTGACACATATAGTTGACAATACTGTTTCAAGAAAACGCTCTATAATTACAAGAATAAATTTTATTTTTACTCAACATATTGGACTAGAGATAAGAGAAGGAAATGAAAATGAAAATTATCAACATATTATTTTGTTTATTTTTAATTACGCTAACCGGCTGTAATTCTAATGATAATGACACTTTAAAAAACAATGCTCAACAAACAAAAAGCAGAAAAAAACGTGATTTAACCCAAAAAGAAGTAACACAAGAAAAACCTAAATCCAAAGAAGAACAACTTAGAGAAAAGCTATCTGATGCTCAGAAAACACAACTTGACTGGTTAAAAACCGCTTTAACTGGTGATGAAGAATTTGATAAATTTTTAGAAAACAATGAAGATAAAATAAAATCTGCACTTGATCATATAAAGAGTGAACTTGATAAATGTACTGGGGATAATGCTAATGATCAAAAAACCACCTTTAAACAGGTGGTTCAAGGCGCACTTAGCGGCGGTATAGATGGCTTTAAAAATAGTGCCAGTAGTACCTGTGGCAATTCCTAACATAGAATAGCCCCCTATTTGGGGGCTTTAATATTGCTACACTGCAAACATATAATTAAATTGTCTTTCTTTTTTTAACATGCAAAAGAATTTTAATACTTTTGTTTTATAAACGTCTCGATTATCAGACATAAATACTTTAAGCTTATTTAGATCATCAAATCTATTGGTTTTACTGAAATAATCTTTCATAAGATTTGCCCAATATTCTATACTCTTAAGCTTGGGATTTTCATCAAGAAGATTATTTAAAGCATCATCATTATCTGTACATAATGCCCGAATAAGAGCATTTATATTATTTTTTTCGTCACCTTCACTTAACCAATTTTTTATATTAAACAATGCGTCTCTAAAAATTTCATAGCAATAAAATTTGTCAGTTTTCGACTTTTTATCAAAATCTTTTAATTGGTTTTGCTTAATGTCTCTTTTCTGGTTTTGAATAATGCTATTTTTTTGAATTTGATTAATCTCTTGTTTTTGTTCTCTTTTTTGTTCTTGCTTTTGATTAACACTAGATTGTCTGCTAGGCATAGAATTTTCATTTTCGTGGTTATTGTAAATAGGAGCTGCATCAGTATCTATTTCACTTTCTATCCCAAGAGCTGCAACTAAAGCGTACCTTTTGAAATAAGTAATAGCTGATCCAACAAATTGTGGCAATGTATTTACGGTTTTAGACCCATTTTCGCTGTTACACTGTAATTTTTCTGTAAGTATTGGTGTATCAAATGATTCTTTATACCTACCACTACTACTTGTGCTGTAGAATGTAGTTCTAATAACATGTAAAACTTGCCCCTCTACAACTGTAAACGCTGGGTATTGAGCAAAACGAAGCTCTAAATTATGCTTCTTAATAACGTTTTTAATTTCTCTAACTATTTCATTGAAATTCTGATACTTGTATCCATATCCTTTGAGATTCTTATCAATCCCTGGTAAGTTCATAAATAGAGTACGCATATTTTTTTCGAAGTCAATTTCTGCTTGATTAATTTCTTGTGGGTTATTATTGTTTGATATGTTTGTCATATTTTCCCTCCTGTTTCTATACTTATTAAGTATATAGCAAAAACTATTTTTGCCAACTTCTTTACAAAAAATTTTACAAAAAAAGAAGTGGGACTTAGCTAAATCCTTTTGTTAAAGAACCTAGTTAAGCTCCCACTATGATTTTCTCAAATTATAGAAACAGGTAGGACAAATACATGAAAATATTTTCCTACGCTGTTTGTAGTTTAGCCCAATTTTAAATTAAAATCAATCAATCTTTTTATTAAGTTACAAAAAGTGTATTAAATTAATGAATTTAATAATTAAAATTTAATATTTTTTTAGAAAAGTATTTACTTTTAAATCAAAATTTTGCATTATAATAATTATTATTATTAATTATAGAAACAGGAGAAAAAACATGAAAGGTTCTTCAAATACCACAAAAAGTACAACTTGCCACAACAAACACCAACATAAATTAATATCTCTTACTTCAACGCTAGATTTTCTAAACAAAAAAGATAAGAAATACACGCAACAAAACATACTCTACTACTTTAATGAAAATCTTAAAAGAAATGGTCTAGCTCCCACTACTTTAAGAACAATGCAAAATTATCTTTATAAATTAGAAAAAGTACTAAAAGTTACAACTAACTACTACCAACACATGGGTGTAAATTGTGGAACAGAAATTTACTATAAGCTAAAGTATCCCAAAAAAGAATGTTACCAGAAAATCAACAAGTACTTTAAAGAACGAAAAAACTCTAGATTTAAATCTAGAGTTAATAACCATTTTAAAGACAATATTTCTATAAATGGTAGTGTAAATTCAGTGGAGTGTTTAAATAATAAAAATAATAAAAAAGAAGAAAGAAAAAATAATCAAAAAGAGAAATATCAACTAAGAAATTATTTCAATAATTGTAACTTTAAAACGGAAGAAGCTCTTTCTATTCTGAATTTAAATACTGATAAAAATACGAAGATTGAAGCAATGAATATCTTAAAACAAAATGAAATTGCCCTAATAAAAAAATTCAATATAAAAAAATCTTGTATGAAAGAAAAGCAAAACACATTAAAAAATATTCTAAATAACACTCAGAAAGAATTCGAACAGAATGGATATAATTCGGAACAATTAAAAATAAGTTTGCAAAAAGTATACGAAAATTACAAATTTAAGCCCCATTTTATTATTGAAAATCACAAATATAGCGATTTAAATAACATAAAACGCAAATTGGAAAAGTCGATTGAAAGAAAAAAACAAAATTCTCAACAAAATTATCAAAATTTAAAGGCAAACATTTTCAATATCCTTATTGAACGACTAAAAAAAGAAACAAATATTGAAATTCTAAAGCCCATTATCAAAGAATATTTGAATAAACAAAAGAAAATAGAATACAATAAAGTATTTGGTACATATTATCTTGAATTATTAGAACTAATAAAAAATGAAAAAAAATCTTTAACTGTAGAAGAATTTAACATAAAGGCTGTATGAGGATTTAACATGGAAAATGCACTCGAACCTATTGAAACTGTAAAAAAAGGCAAATGTAAAGTTGAATGCCAAAATAAAGAACGCTTTATTTTAATTGAAAAAGAAAATGGGAAAGCAATGTACCATACAAAAATAATGATGGACATTTACAAATTTGGAGTTTATGAAAAAAAACACGAATTTAGGCTATCATTGAGGGCGTTATTTAATGGAGAAAGAATTGTTGAAGAAACTCACTTGTACCCAATTAAAGAAGGAGACAAGTTTATTGGTATTTTTTATGGTTATAGAAAACCAATTAAAAAACCGTTAATAAAGTATCAAATAAACGGAACTAGAAAAGCATATGCATTAGCAAGGGCATATTATATGGAATTTAGATTTAAAGCCGGAAGTGTTTTCTGCTATTTCAAGGGATTATATCGTTTATTGGATAAAAAAAGAACCAATAATCACTACAACAAAGTTTTATTTAGTATGTTTACAGATTTAGAACAACAAGTATATAAATTTTATGGGAAAAAATACCCCGAACAAGGACCGCTAATCAAATGGATAATAAAAAACCTAAAATAATAACAATAGCGTCAATCAAGGGCGGTGTTGGCAAAAGCACAAGTGCAATTATATTTACAACGCTATTGTCCCAAGATTGCAAAGTGCTTTTAATTGATATGGATACACAGGCATCAGTAACTAGTTATTTTTACAAAAAAATAATAGAAGACGATTTTAATTTATTAGAAAAAAATATATATGAAGTTTTGAAGGGAAATGTATTAATTGATAATTCAGTTATAAATATTAGTAATAATTTAGACTTGATACCCAGTTATATAAGTTTGCACAAATTTAATAAAGAGGCTATAACATTTAAGGAAATTAAACTTCAAAAACAGCTATTAAATTTACAATTCAATTACGATTACATAATAATTGATACGAATCCCAGCCTAGATTATACACTAACCAATGCTTTAGTATGTAGTGATTATATAATAGTTCCAATAACAGCAGAGAAATGGGCTGTTGAAAGTTTGGAACTTTTAAAGTTCTCAATTAGTGATTTAGCCATTGATATTCCAATTTTTTTAATAATAACTAGATTTAAAAAAAATAATACCCATAAGACGCTATTTAGTTCGCTTAAAGACAATAAGAATTTTTTGGGGTTAATTTATGAAAGAGAAGATTTAAATAAAAAGATAGCAAAAAATGATCTATTTAATTTAAATAGAGATTATATGCTAGAGTACAAAAATATATTAAATAAATTTATAACAATAACCACGTCCAGGTAACTGGACATGGTTGCCATTTTAAATGAAAGGAGTCCATATATGGAGATAGTATTGAACAAAAGAAACCTAGAAGTGCTAAATGAAGCCGAAGAACATTACAAGAAGTTAAAACAAAGATTAAAATCTAGTTTTCAACAAGAAATTTATTATAAGATGGAAGTTATTAAGATATTAAAAGAAATAAAAGATAACGAATATTATAAATTAGATGGATACAGAACATTTGAAGATTTTATCAAAGATTATCATTTAGCAAGGAGTCAAGCATATGACTATTTAAAAATAGCAAATGCAATTAAAGACGGCATTTTAGAAGAATCTTATGTAATAGAGAATGGTGTTACAAAAACGCTTGAGTTCTTAAGAAAATCGCCAAATGTTTTGAAAAAATCTAAACAAAATCCAATAAAACCTTTAAGATTTCAACTTAAAAAGCAAGAAAGCTATGATTTTTATAAAAGTAATGCTAAATTTACAGGATTTATGTTAGATAAATTATTTAGTGATGGAAAAGAAATAATTAAAAAACTTATGAAAGAATATAAAGAATTAAAAGGATAATATGGAGATTTTATGAATAGTTTGACTTACAGAACATACAATATAGAAAGTATAAAAAATGAATTTTTAAAGATAGGATTTAGTGAAGAAGCAATAGATTTTGTTTTTCTTCATAATGAAAATTACAATTATGAAGTTTTAAAAGAAAAATTGATTAATGTAGAAAAGAATTTAAATCTAAAAATAGATAATTTAGACTCTAAGATTGATACTGTTGAAAAGAATTTAAATCTAAAAATAGATAATTTAGACTCTAAGATTGATACTGTTGAAAAGAATTTAAATCTAAAAATAGATAATTTAGACTCTAAGATTGATACTGTTGAAAAGAATTTAAACACTAAAATAGACAATGTTGAAAAGAATTTAAACACTAAAATAGACAATGTTGAAAAGAATTTAAACCTAAAAATGGATGGCTTTAATATGAAAATAGACAATGTAGAAAAGAGTTTAAATCAAAAACTTAGCATGGGTAACAGACTAGTACATTTTATGATAATAACAGCAGCAATTCTAGGGCCAATTTTGAATGCCCTATTTATGAAATATATACAAGGTGGCAAATAATAATATATTGTAAAATTTGATTTTTTAAAATGGCACATTATAATATTGATGAAGAGTATTGTCAATTAACACTTAATTTTTGCTTTTTCATAAAGTAGAACTTATTTGAATTTTTTAACAAGAGAATTTAAATAGGTTCTTTTATTTTAACAAATACAAATTGATTTTAATTCTAAATTGAACTATATTCAATTGTTGAAAAGCTTTTTAAAATTATTTTAATAAGTGAATTCGGCTAAACCCTAGCTTTATTAAGTTCTTTAACAAGAGAATTTAATAAAGTTTGTATTTATTATAATAATTTCTGGAAAAAGTTGACCAAAATAATTTTTGTTCCTATTATAATAATAGTAGGAGGAAATTTACTCCATTTATGTTATTATAAATCCAATTTAGCTTGGGCTTAACTAAGTTTTTTTGTTTGAGAACATAGTTAAGCTCTTTTTTTGTAAAAATTGTTATAAAAAGTTGGCAAAAATAGTTTTTGCTATATACTTAATAAGTATAGAAACAGGAGGGAAAATATGATAAACATATCAAACAATAATAACCCACAAGAAATTAATCAAGGAGAGCTCAAAATGATAAGTGTTGAACAACAAAGTTTTACTGGATGTGAAATATTTGAGGAAAAATCTTCTCCCATTAAAGAAAAAAGTAAATTAAGCAAGATAGGTAAGAAATTACCCGGAATAAGTAGTCAAGAGTGTTTTAGATTTAATTGAAATATTGATTTTAGTGTGCAAAGAAATGAACTTGATAGATACGGTGCTAGTGAAGTAGGTAATGTTTTGATTGGTGGTGCAGGGCTAAAAGATTTAATGATTAACAGAGTGCTTAAATATTTTGGAATGAGCCTACCTTTTGAAGAGAATTTGTATATGCTCAAGGGCAAAGAATTAGAGAATTTAGGATTTAGAGAATTTGTTAAAGCACATGGTGATAATATTGATATTTTGTATAAGAATAAATATGCCAACGGTGTTGATAAGTATAATTATTTCAAAAAAATGGGTAGTGCAGAAAGTTTAGTAGGCTCAACAATTGATGGATGGTTTATCAATAATGCTGGTGATTTAGAGCTTTTAGAAATTAAAAATAGCGACTCTCATTATATGAGCAGTGCTATTGCTGAGTACAATAAAAATAGAAATTTTTTAAGTAGTAAATATTTTTTCAAATACTATGTGCAGGCACAAATGCAGCTAGCATGTACTGGGCTTGAGTATTGTAATTTATTCTTTTTAATCGATGCAGCACCAGTTAACTGTAAGATTAAGAGAAATGAGGACTTAATATCAAAAGTGTTTGAATTTGTTAATAAATGTGAATTAGAAATTATAAATTTAAAAAAAGATATTTATAGTAAATATAGAGAGGAATACTTAATGGCACACAATTTTAATGAGGAAACGTTTATAAAGCTGGTGGAAGATTTAGTAGAAAGGAGCGATTTTTATAATTCTGGAGTTGAGTTTGATTGGGCAAAAGAATTTGTAGAATATGTTGATTGTGTAGACCTTGAAATTAGGGATAATCAAGCTGCTGAAAATCTTGCGTGTGATCTAATGGAGATTGATAGTATACAGAAAGAATTAAATAGAATTCAAAACGAAAATAAAAAAAGAGAAAAGCCTTATAAAGATAGGCTGAAGATGCTAATTTACAATATTACAAATACATGTCCACTAATTGAGCAGCTAAATTATAGATTTGGAGAGTTTGTGTTTACTCTTGATCCTAAGAAAAGGGCAATATCAGATAGATTAAGGGGACTACTTCCAACAAGTGGAGCATTATTTTTCCTAAGCAATATAGCATTTGCAAATACTGTCAGTGTCCCCATGTGAATGGGTGCACTAAAAAATTAAAGAAATAATTTAATATAGGAGAGGAAATCAATGATTATTAATAAAATAAAACAAGACAATAGAACTTTAAGACCAGAGATACAAAAATGGGGTTGTTACTTTTTGTGTCTACATTACTATACAAGTCTATTTAAGAAGCGTGAATTTAATGCATATGATATAAATACAGCGTATTATAGATTTATAGGACTTGGCTACATTAAGAGTAATTGTTTTATTATAAATCCATGTATGATACTTAATTACTACGGAATTAGAAGTAGTGTAAGATATGAGTCTTTAAATTATTTGGGTGCAGCAAATGAATTTGAAATAAGTGAAGTTAAAATTGATAAGGTTAATGGGTATCACTTTATAGCAACAAAAAATAAAGAAATATTATATGATTCACTTGACTTAAAGCCACGTGGGAAAATATTTAAAGTAACTTCAAAGCGTATATTTAGGCTAAAGTAGTTTATTTAAAGTTTAAGGCACTTTTTAGCACATTCATAAGCTTGAATTTTATTAGCAGAAGATAGGCCGTAGATATTATCAATTTCATTGGTTGAAGAATATTTCATAAGTTCTTTAATTTGAAAAGAATTGTAGCCGTTAGATTTCAAATTTGAAATAAATAAGTTTCGACACAAATGGAGAGATTTATTTACACGAAACCCCGACTTTTTAAGAAGATTTTTAAATTTATTAGAAATATGGATAATGCTAATTTGGTTGTCTTTAAACTTATGTTTGGATTTTTGAAAAAAATAAGTACGTCTTGTATCAAGATTTTTCTCATTAAAATGATTTTTGTGTGCTGTTTGGATAGCCTCTAACTCTTCTGAGTTGATAACAATTTCTCGAATGCAAGTGACATTTCTTTTTTTTGCCACATTTACTTTTATGTTGTATAAAGTTTTTCCAGTTTTGCTTAAAAAGGGAGTAATATCTTGCATTTTTACTTTTTGCAGTTCGGCCCCCCTACACCCACTTATTGCGAGTAAATGTAAAAACCAACCAGATATTGGATCAGTTTGTTTTAATGTTTTGATGCATTTTTCAATTAGTTTGCCAATTTTTGGGGTCAAATAAAATTTAGGAGTTGGTTTTGAAGTTTCTTTTTTATTTTTGGAAGAATTTTTTAGAGAATTTTTAAGAATTTTATTTTCATTTACCACATTTTGATAATCTTGAAATAGTTTGAGCATAAAATCTATGTTGAAATTATTTAAATTAAAATAATTATTCATGTCCATAAAATCCTCTCCTTATAAGCGTTACTTTTAGGTTAAGTAAAAGCAATAAAAATAGATAAAAAATGTAATTTATATTTTACCAAAAACCTAAAAAATTAGTCAAATTTAGAGTGTTCTCATTGCAAGAGAAATTTGGATTGTAGGGTAGCTGTGATAAACAGAAGTGTCAATTTTTAAGGGGTGGACTTAAGAAAGATATAATACTTTAAGTGATATATAGCAAAGACTTTGAAATTTAATTTGTATGTGTTTTATAATCTATTTTAATGAGTAGGTCATTTGCAATGGAGAGATTTTTGGGAGTTGGTTAAAATTACATTTGCGTTTTGTTAATATGTAACAGCTGAATGTAACAAAATTATATATTTAAATCTTTGAAATATTGCAATTATTCGGTATTGTGGTAAGATTTAGACTTTATGGAGTAACTTATGAAGAAGATAATGAAAATATTTATTATTTGTACTGTTTTTGCGATGATAAGTTCTTGCAAGAATTATGCAAGTGATAAAAATGTGAAAAATTTAGAACAAAATTCAAGAGAACAAGTTGAGGGATTTTTAGATGTTTTAGATTCAAAATATGAGATAAAGGATAAAGAGTTGGCTGGAGGCTTTGAAAACTTTAATGGTGATTTAGAAGGTGAAGTTGCAATGCAAGGCGATCAACCACAAGAGCAAGTAGATCAAGGCGTTTCTGAAGATTCTAAATTAAAAGAAGAGCTCGAAAAAAAAATAAAAGAATTAAAAGAGAAAATAGAGAAATCGAATCCCAAGAATACTTCTTTTAAAACATATTGTGAATATGAAAAGGAAATAGAAGAATTAAAGGAAAAATTAAAAGATAAAGAAAAATTTGAAAAAGAATTAGAAACTCTTGAGAAAGCGTTAAAAGAAAAAATAGAAAAAAGAAAAAAGGAATTAGAAGATGCTCAAAATAAATTTAAAGACTTTGAAAGTCAAGTTAAATCTACTGATGGGAGAACTCAAGGGGATCAAGTTAAAAAACAAGGGCAAATTGGATTTCAGGCCTTAAAGTGTGCAAAAGAATTGTGTTTAAATGTAAGTTATTCTAGCAGCACTGATACTGATAGTGATCAGTTAGCAAAAAAAGTTATAGAGGATGCACTTAAAAGTATTGAAGAAGAGCTTAAAAAGTTAAATAATAAAGAAGAATAGAAAAAATGGTTTTAAAAATATAAATTATAATAGCACAAGACGGGGGGTCTTCTTGTGCTATTATTTGCATTGCTAATTGTTAAAGTATTTTATATGTCCCGTTAATTTTTATCGATTTTTATGCTAGTGTTTTTTGTTTTGCTGCTATTGTCTTCTTTTATGAAATGTTTTTGATATTTTTCATATAATTTTTTATGATTTTCAAGATTAAATGCTATTGGTTCTTTAAAAATTTCAAAAGCTATTTTAAGGGTTTTAGAAGTTAGTACTTTTTTTGAAAAATCTTCTGATTTAGACGGAGGAATCCTAAGACTAGTAAAAATATAACTATGATTATATAAATTAGCTGCCGAATAACATACTATGTTGCCTTGTTTAATTTCTTCAGGGGTAATTCTGCATTCAGATATTCCAATTGTTAGTTCAGATTCTTTTTCATTATCGAAGCTATATTTAATTTTAATTTTATTTGATCTTATATCATATATATCATAGAAACCAATATCATGTTTAGTGGTAATGTTATTAAAATCAAAATCATAAAAAATTCCCCGGTTACTATTAATTAAACGCATGAGTGCATGATTTTCATTTAGCCAATTTTCGGGTCTTTCTTCTGATTTTGTTGCAATCCAAGAGTATTTTTTATTATTTTCTTTTTCATTTGTAAAAAATTTACTATTTCCTAATATTTCTTCATTATTATTTTTGTTGTTGCCATTATTTGATTTGCAGTTTAAAATAATTGTCATCAATGTTATTAACATTGCAAACATTGTTTTTTTTGTCATTTAAAATCCTTTTTAAAATTTATTTATTAATATTCTTATAAAATCAATAAAAACAATAATTTCCAGTATTGCTAATACGGGTAGAATAATTATTAGTCCAAAACCCAGGGTAAATAGATAAAAAAAAGGAGATAAAAGAATTATACATAAAAACGTAATACCAGTTCCCATTTTTCCCACATAAAATCTATGTGCCCCTAAATAACCAAAAAATAAGCATAATAATGCTGCTATTAATTTGTTATAAGATTTTTTAACTTGTTTATTTTTAACTCCACAAGAAATACAAATTTCAGCATCTTTTTTAATTGTTTTGCCACAAGAATGGCAATATATTTCGTCAACAGCTTTTGACATGATTTTACACTCCTTTTTAAAATAAAACATACTTATCTAAAATCATTTAATATAAGTAAATTATATTTTTACGTATTTAAATTTAATGAACATTTGAAATATAGATCAAGAGTTAATAGGTATAAAGAAATTTACCGTTTATGTTAACAATTAATAAATTGCTTTACTATTTAGAGTAATAATTTGTTAATTTTGTTATTTTAGGAGAAATTTTTTTGAAAAAAGGTAAAAGGTCTTTTGATGATTATGTTGCATATTTTAGAGAAGGATTGTTAGATGATAGAGAAATAGCGACTAAATTAGGAGTTTCTAGGGTAAATGTGTGGAGGATGAGGAGAAAATGGGAAAGTGGAGGAAGTTCTGTTAACGATGATTCTAGATTATCAATTAGTGAAGATACTTTTGAGCACCTTTTATCACAAACTTTTAGATCAGAAGTTAACGCTAGGAAAGTTAGAAGCGAATTGGATGTAGAGCGGGCTAATTTAGAATTAGGGTTTATACGTTCATTTAAACAATATTTTGGTGTTGAGCTTGTTAGCATACGTACTAAAATAG
The DNA here is from genome assembly GCF_000222305.1 of Borreliella bissettiae DN127. Lineage (GTDB taxonomy): Bacteria > Spirochaetota > Spirochaetia > Borreliales > Borreliaceae > Borreliella > Borreliella carolinensis. Next base: position 29,195 of record NC_015910.1, read on the forward strand.
AAAATTTAAGAAACGAAATTGATGCATTAAATAAAGCAAGTAATAAAAAAAATAAGTTAGTTGATAATGAAGAAATTAATTCTTTGAAAAGTGAACTTAATGAATATGTAAAGGAATATTCAATAAGAGAAATGGAGCTTTATTATGAATGTATTAAAAAACTTGCAACTGCTAATGAAGCTGAAAGCAAAAGCAACTACAAAAATAGTAAAGGGCACAAGTGAACTTATATCAAACAAAACTTTTTACAACACTCCAAAAGGAATACAAAAATAAATATGGAGTTGATATATCACAATTTGTAAAGCTAACAAACTGCTCAATTAATTTTGCTAAGTTTGAAGAAAAACAGCTAACTTTAAAACAAAAAAATGTGATAGAAAGTATTCAAAAGAATAATGAAAAGAAGATTATACTCAGCGGAGGTATAGCTAGCGGTAAAACGTATCTTGCATGTTATCTTTTTCTCAAAAGTTTAATTGAAAATAAAAAGTTATACTCTAGTGATACTAATAATTTCATTATTGGCAATTCACAGCGTTCAGTTGAAGTTAATGTTTTGGGGCAATTTGAAAAGCTATGCAAACTTCTTAAAATTCCTTATATTCCAAGACATACAAATAATTCATATATTCTGATTGATTCACTTCGTATTAATCTATACGGAGGAGATAAGGCAAGTGATTTTGAAAGGTTTAGGGGTAGTAATTCGGCACTTATTTTTGTGAATGAGGCTACAACTTTACATAAGCAAACATTAGAGGAAGTCTTAAAAAGACTTAGATGTGGACAAGAAACTATTATTTTTGATACTAATCCCGATCATCCGGAACACTATTTCAAAACTGATTATATTGATAATATAGCGACTTTTAAGACATATAAGTTTACAACTTATGACAATGTTTTACTTAGCAAAGGATTTATAGAAACTCAAGAGAAACTCTATAAAGATATCCCATCATATAAAGCAAGAGTTTTGCTAGGTGAATGGATAGCAAGCACCGATTCAATTTTTACACAAATAAATATTACTGAGGATTATGTGTTTACTAGTCCAATAGCATATTTAGACCCAGCATTTAGCGTTGGGGGGGATAACACTGCATTATGTGTTATGGAGCGGGTTGATGATAAGTATTATGCTTTTGTATTTCAAGACCAACGACCAGCCAATGATCCATATATTATGAATATGATCAAGACCGTTTTAGAGAATTTCAATGTACATACACTGTATTTAGAGGATAGAGACAATACAAAAGGTGCTGGTGGATTGACTCGTGAATATATGTTGCTAAGAAATAATATGAGCCAATATTTTAGAATTGTTCCAGTTAAGCCAAAATCTAATAAATTTAGCAGAATAACAACGTTAATTACGCCGTTTACTTACAAGAAACTTTACATTACAAAGTACAGCAGTTCTTCTGTATTTAATGATATTTATTCGTATAAGGGGGATAATAAAACCCATGATGACGCTCTTGATGCAATATCTGCAGCATATTTGATGTTGTCTTTAGGATATAGAGAGAGAAGTGTTCACTTTGGCAACCAAAGATTTTTGTAA
>NC_015906.1 GCF_000222305.1 Borreliella bissettiae DN127
ATTTTATTGACAAAAATATTAGTTTTTGCTATCATACATCTAATTTAATAAAGAGAAGTAAAACGGTGTGTGATTTAAGAAAAACAAAATTAATAGATAAAATAAGTTCACTGGAACTATATAAATATTCAATATTTTTTAGAAATTATATAGAAAATGTAGCAGAAGATTGTCTCAAGAACGGGCTTGTTCTTGAGAGCGCTGACCACAATGTTAGCGAGGTTGAACTTGCTAGGTTAAAGGTACAGCTTAAGAATGCCCTGCTTAATTGTATTATAAGCTACCGTTTTCACGGGATTGGCTATGTTTTAGTAAAAACCAAAGATACCCTAATAGATCTCGAACAACCCGTTAATATAGAATTACCTATTGGTTTTGAATACCTTGATTATGAATATGTAAGAGATTTGGGAGTTGATTTTGATCATATAACCTATAAAGTAAAATCCAACAATAAGAACAATTCTTTAGATGCAGTTAAAATACATAAAAGTCGACTTATTATATATGAAAACTTTGATTATATCTTAAAAAGATATGTTCCGTGTTATACCGAAAGCTTTTTGCTAGATATTTATTTATTTGAAAAGATATACGTTGAAATAGAAAGACGTATTGAAAACCACAATTTCTTGTTTTACAAAGATGAATCTTTAGTACAACTACAAGACGCACTTTCTAGTGCAACAACTTCTTTAAGTGCACTTACTCAGAGCAATAATGATAGGGGAAGTGGCATTTTATCTTCTTTTTTGAGAAAACAAAATACAAACAATCATAGTAAAGATATTTCTAATTTAAGAAACCTTAATGATTCATTAGCACATGAGCTATCTAGGCTTAAAAGCAATCTAAATAATGAGGGAATGTTTTATACGGCTACTCCCAGTGCTAGTTTAGAGGTTATTAAATACGATCTTAGCTACTTAAAGGAGGCTTTAGCGTTGATTAAGGCAAAAATTGGTGCTGATACTAAAGAACCCTTAACTAGAAGTTTTAATGAACAGGCTAAAGGACTAGGAAATGATGGTAAAGGTGATAGGAGTAATTATTACGATTTTCTAAAAGGCGTACAAGAACAAGTTGAGAACTCTTGTAACTTAAAGCTTAAAAAGTATTTCGGGCTTGATATGAAGTTTAATTCGCTGATTATGTTAAGTGAAGAACAAAAAGTGGAAAGAGATATAAAGCTAATTGAGCTTTACAGTAAATATAGCCAGCTTATACAGAGTAGTGCATTTAATAATGAGGAGCTAGTGATTTTAAAAGAGAAATTATTCTCATTTTGAGAAAAGGAGTTAAAAAGTGACAGAGAAAGAAGAAAAAGAAGACTTGCAAGCACAAGATAAAGAAGAGCAGCAAAATAAGGCTGATACTAAAGTTATCAGTGCACAGGAATTTGAAGAGTACATGCACTTTAAAGAACAAGCAAACATTAAATCTAAAGAGACAAGTAGAGATTTAAGTATAAATGAGCGAATAACAAAAGAACTTGCAGAAGTTGAAGAGCGGGAGCGTATTGAAAAGCAATTGTTACTAGAGGCTGAGCGAATTAATGAAATTGATACACTTGCAAAAGCACATCTTAGCAACCATTTCAATAAGGAAGTGTTACTTGCAAAGGGATACACACTGAAAGACATTATGCAAGCACAACGTAGAGAACTTGTTCGCAAGTTTGTTCCAATTGAGCAAATTAAAGCTATTGCTAAAGTGTCAGATATAAGTCATATCGATGGGGAGATACTAGAACAGCTTGTTTCTTTAGCAAAAGTGAACATTAAATTAAGAAAAAATGCGAGTAGCAATTCTTCTTCTGTTGACGCTATTAAGGGCAATATTGTTGCCAAATCAGAAGAAAGAGCAAGTTTACTTGATTCTAATTTTGTGCCAATTAATTTTACAGAATTTGTACAAGCAATAAGTAATACATACAAGCAAAGACGAATTCAATTTTATGAAAATCTAAAAAGACATAAAAGAACAAGTATTGCTTAAAGGAGTTTTTAATGAGTGATATAACGAAAATTAAACAAGAGTTTGATAAAAAAGTTGCAGAAATTAAAGCATTAATGAAAAATCCCCAACAAGACGCGGGGTTGCTTAGCAATTCTATTGATTTTAGAGACCAAAATCTAATTTTTTCTAATTCTGGTGGAGTGTCTACTAGCAGTAAGGACAAAATAGAAAATTACCCCGTTAAAGGGTATCCGTATAAGCGAGGAGTAAAACTTAGTTTTGGTGATGGAACAACAGAACTAGAAGTTGAGCTGGTGGTGGAGATGATTTATATGGAGTGTGCTCCGATATAGATGAATTTTTGCTTTACGTCATATTGGTACTGATGAGTCGTTTAGACTGATTTTCAAGGCCTTTTTAAATGTGGACATTGAAGTTACTACTCCTGAATCTGGGGTTATTGATATCTCTTTAAAAGGGGTAATAAAAACAAACTTTACTACATTTATTTCCCCTAGTACTAAGAAAGGAAAACGACTTAAAAAGATTCTAATTAGAGAAAAGAAACCGGGATATGCTGCATCTAAAAAGGCTTTAGTATTTAATTCGCTTCCTAAGGGCTATGATCATTCAATTTATGCTTTTATAAAGAGAATTATTCCTATTGGTAGAGTTCTCAAAATTAATAATAAAGATGGTAACAATATTATAACTTTTAACAACTAAGGAGGTTTTATGGCCGATGATCAAGATAAATTACTAATTGATGAAGAAGAAACGGTTCAAATAAAAGATTTAAATAAGGTTACGACCGTTAACAATACTGATCTTTTACTGCTTGATGATGGCGCTGCAAGCAGCAATGCTATCACCTTTAAAAACTTCTTAAAAACCGTTAATCACCAAACATTTAAAGGCGAAGAGCTGGGCTATTTTAAAGAGATAATTAAGTCTACAATCGCTACTGAACTTGCAGCTGATAAAGATTTTATAAAAAGCATTTACGATTTAATAGTTGACAAACTAATTGGCAATGATTCTGATAAACTTTCAAATCTTTTTAGTAAAATTAAATCTCGCCTTACAAATAGCATATCATCAGCCACTTTATCTAGAAGTGATGATCTTTTGATAATGTCATCAAGCACTATTCAAAAAACACCCGTTCCAAAACAATTGATTGGTGTACCATCAGATTTTCGGAGTTCTTATAGTTTTACTGGTGGTACCACAATTTATCCTAATGAATATCAAAATCACCGTGTAATCATTGATCTGGAGGACTATAATGATGTAACTCTCATTTTTTACAAATATAATGATGATAACCCCATTTATCTTGATTTCCAAGTTGATGTAGAATCCTTTGGTAAAAGTAAAACATTGAGTTTAAGGTATTCCGATGAAAATGAAAAAAACACGATTTATTCACGTGATAGTTCTAGTACTAGAAGAATAACTTTTAGCATTCCTTTGTATAAAGGATGGTATGTCCAAAAAAGAGCCTCCTCTTCAGGGAATCCCATCCCGGTTCTTTTAAAACTGTAAACTTTTTTAGCAAAAATTAAGGTTTTGGTATATAATATACGTATAAAACTAAAAAAATTAAAATGAAGGATTAAAAAATGGATACTATTAAATTAACTGAACTTCTTATCAATTTAAACGAAATTAAACTTATAGCCGTAATGATTTTTGTAACAGTACTGGTTTTGGGAGTGTTAATTCTTCTTAAGCCTTTATTAAAAGACATATTGACTATTGTAATAGGCAAGATTTTCAAGAATGGCAATGGTAATGGCAAAAATCACATTAAAAAAAGAGATTAACTTATGAAATTATCCAAAGATAATGTTGAGCTTGGACTTACGTCTTTATCAACCCTTATTGATATATTTTCTAAATTTGAAGACGAATTTGATGAAATTGCACATAAAGGATTCTTTTTGGTTTATGAGCTGTATTCTCATTATAAATTAATCTATACAGCAAATATGGAAAGACTTGAGAGTGCATTAACTCCAGCAATAAATGTGGCACTCGCTCCATTAAATGAAAAAATCAATCAATGCATTGATCTAGTTAATTCTGATGAAAAAAATCTCAAAATATCTAATGATCTAAAATTCAATCAAGAAGGAAAACCTATCTATAAGGAAAGAACAAATAATGCAAAATAACACTATTGGTTTGGGGCTTAATTTACTATCCAGCTTAACTAACATAGCTAAAACTGATACAAACATAGATCATAATTACATTAATACTTTTAGTAAAGTAATAGATTTTTTCTACAAAACATATATAAGCACACTAAAATCTATGGAAACAGCTGAGTCAATGAAAATATTTGAAGAAATAAAAGATATTTTAAAATACAATATTGAGATAATAGAGGCTATCTCTGCCGACAAAAATAAAAAAATTATTACTTCACTTAAAGCAACACGTAACAAAATTATGAAAGAATACATCAAAATGCTTAAAAGGAGTGAAAATGCTTAAAAAATTGCATTGTCTACTAATTGTTTTGCTATTGTGTTGTACTACTATTGCTAGCCTACCAGAAGAACCAAAACCTCCACTTATCCAAACACTAAAATCTTTAGCTAAATATGAAACACAACTTTCAGAATATGTTATGTATCTTGTAACATTTTTAGCTAAAACAAAAGTTAAAGTTAATGACCCAAATTATCCAGAATATCCTTATCCAGACTTATCAACACTAAAAGACGAACACTCCATAACCGCAGTAAAACATAATATTAAGATATATTTAGAGTACATTAAACAAACAAAACCAATAGCGGAAAAAGTATATAATCAATATTCCCAATTAAAAATGTAAATTACAAAAAGGTTTTTCTTGCAAGAAATTCTACCTTATAATCAAATTGGCTTTTATAACAGAGAAAAAATCTAGATATTAGATTAACGCAGATTTAATATCTAGATTTTAACATTTTCAATATGAATATTTACTAATTAATTTGTACCCTCTTCTAGAAATTTTATTATTTTTTCTATCTGTTCGACAGCTTCTTTGGACATTTCTGCTCCTTTACCAGTACCATGATTTCCGCTGTATTTTATAGTTACTCCAACCAGCTTTGATTCTGCCCATATCTTATTTTTTGCAATACCATTGTCAGTATCTGTAATTCCCTCAATTTTTTGTTTAGCTGCTTTTAAAGCTTCTAATTTAGCTGCCAATTTGTCTTGGAATAGGCTTTGCAATTTTAATAGCTTTTCTTGAAGCTCTGCATTACCTACATCCTTTAAATTTTCTTTTAATTTATTTATTTCTTGTTTATAATTATTAAATTTTTAATGATCAATCTTATTATTAAGAGTTGAAACAACTGTACTCAATGAATCTATTTTTTCCTTTTCTTCTACGTATGCTTTACAAGCCATTACAAATAACATTGATGCAAAAAATAATTTAACCATGTTTTTATTTTTCATTAGTTACTCCTATATTTAATAATAATGAGATAAAAGCTAGCACAACATTCGAAAAATATAAATCTCTCAATTAATCTCTTTAAAAATTTCTAAAAATAGGATCTATATTTATAAGAATAAGTCTTATTGTCACTCATCATATTGTACTAAAAATAAGGAAAGGAAATAAAAATGAAAAGTCTCAATATATTATTTTGTCTGTTTTTAATTATATTAAACAGCTGCAATGCTAATGATAACGACACTTTTAAGAACAATAATAACCCCACTGAACGCCAACAAGCAAAAAGTGGGGAAAAACATGAATCAGGTCCAAAAGAACTGCAAAAAGAAAACCCTAAATCTAAAGAAGAACTTCTTAGGGAAAACCTCTCAGATGATCAAAAAACATATCTTGATTGGTTAAAAACCGCTCTAACTAATCCTGGAGAATTTGATAAATTTTTACAACATGATGAAATCAAAATAAAAACAGCACTTGATCATATAAAAAGTGAACTTGATAAATGTAAAGGGAAACAAGCTGCTGCTCAACAAGAAAACACTTTCAAGCAAACAGTTCAAGGAGCACTTAGCGGCGGTGATATAGATAAATTTCCAGAACAAGCAAGTAGTTTGTGCGAAATTTTTCCGTAATACAGAAGACCCCCATTGTGGGGGCTTTGCTATGTAAGAATATTGCTATACTGCAAATATATAATTAAATTGTCTTTCTTTTTTTAACATGCAAAAGAATTTTAATACTTTTGTTTTATAAACGTCTCGATTATCAGACATAAATACTTTAAGCTTGTTTAAATCATCAAATCTATTGGTTTTACTGAAATAATCTTTCATAAGACTTACCCAATATTCTATACTCTTAAGCTTGGGATTTTCATCAAGAAGATTATTTAAAGCATCATCATTATCTGTACATAATGCCCGAATAAGAGCATTTATATTATTTTTTTCGTCACCTTCACTTAACCAATTTTTCATATTAAACAATGCGTCTCTAAAAATTTCATAGCAATAAAACTTGTCGGTTTTCGACTTTTTATCAAAATCTTTTATTTGTTCTTGCTTAATGTCTCTTTTCTGGTTTTGAATAGTGTTATTTTTTTGAATTTGATCAATCTCTTGTTTTTGTTCTCTTTTTTGTTCTTGCTTTTGATTAACACGAACTTGTTTGCTAGGCATAGAATTTACGTTTTCGTGGTTATTGTAAATAGGTGCTGCATCAGTATCAACTTCACTTTTTATATGAAGACATGCTACTAAAGCATACCTTTTGAAATAAGTAATAGCTGATCCAACCAGTTGTGGTACTGTATTTACAACATTTTTAGACCCACTTTCACTGTTCCATTGTAAGTTTTCTGTAAGCATTGGTGTATCAAAAGAAAATTCATATCCAGTGCTTGTACTGTAAAATGTGGTCCTAATAACATGCTCCTTTTGTCCATCTACAAATTTAGATATTGGATATTGCTCAAAATCAAGCTCCAAATTGTGCTTTTCAATAACGTTTTCAATTTATTCTACTATTTCATTGAAATTTTGATATTTGTATCCATATCCTTTAAGACTTTTGTCAATCCCTGGTAAATTCATTTTTAGGGTTTTCATATCTTTTCTGAAGCTTATTTTTGCTTGAATATTATTTTGTATTTCTTGATTATTATTGTTTGATATGTTTGTCATATTTTTACTCCTTGTTTGTATTAATAAATATAAGTATATAGCAAAAACTATTTTTGCCAACTTTTTTACAAAAAAATAGGGCTTAGCTAAATTCTCTATTATCTACTAAAGAAATTAGTTAAGCCCGTGCTAAAAATTTTTTTTGTAAATTCAAACAAGGTAGTTAAAACTGAAAAATGTTCAAATAACTACGCTGTTTGTAGTGTACCCCAATTTAGAATTAAAATCAATTTATATTTTTACTAAATTACAAAAATTGTATTAATTTAACAAAATTAATAATTAAAATTTAATATTTTTTTAGAAAAGTATTTACTTTTAAATCAAAATTTTGCATTATAATAGTAGTTATCAATAATTCAAACAAGGAAAAAATATGAAAGATTCTTCAAATAATATAAAAAGGCCAACTTGCCACAACAAACACCAACACAAATTAATATCTCTTATTTCAACGTTGAATTACCTAAACAAAGAAGATAAGAAATACACGCAACAAAACATACTTTATTATTTTAATGAAAATCTAAAAAGAAATGGTCTAACTCCCACTACACTAAGAACAATGCAAAATTATCTTTATAAATTAGAAAAAGTACTAAAAGTTACAACTAATTACTACCAACACATGGGTGTAAATTGTGGAACTGAAATTTACTATAAGCTAAAGTATCCTAAAAAAGAATGTTACCAGAAAATCAACAAGTACTTTAAAGAACGAAAAAACTCTAGATTTAAATCTAGAGTTAATAACCATTTTAAAGACAATATTTCTATAAATGGTAGTGTAAATTTAGTGGAGTGTTTAAATAATAAAAATAATATAAAAGAAGAAAGAAAAAATAATCAAAAAGAGAAATATCAACTAAGAAATTATTTCAATAATTGTAACTTTAAAACGGAAGAAGCTCTTTCTATTTTGAATTTAAATGCTGATAAAAATACGAAGATTGAAGCAATGAATATCTTAAAACAAAATGAAATTGCTCTAATAAAACGTTTTAGTATAAAAAAATCTTGTATCAAGGAAAAGCAAAACACATTAAAGAACATTCTAAATAACACTCAGAAAGAATTTGAACAAAATGGATATAATTCAGAACAATTAAAAATAAATTTACAAAAAGTATACGAAAGTTACAAATTTAAGCCCCATTTTATTATTGAAAATCACAAATATGGCGATTTAAATAACATAAAACGCAAATTGGAAAAGTCGATTGAAAGAAAAAAACAAAATTCTCAACAAAATTATCAAAATTTAAAGGCAAACATTTTCAATATCCTTATTGAACGACTAAAAAAAGAAACAAATATTGAAATTCTAAAGCCCATTATCAAAGATTATTTGAATAAACAAAAGAAAATAGAATACAATAAAGTATTTGGTACATATTATCTTGAATTATTAGAACTAATAAAAAATGAAAAAAATTCTTTAACTGTAGAAGAATTTAACATAAAGGCTGTATGAGGATTTAACATGGAAAATGCACCTGAACCTATTGAAACCATAAAAAAAGGCAAATGTAAAGTTGAATGCCAAAATAAAGAACGCTTTATTTTAATTGAAAAAGAAAATGGGAAAGCAATGTACCATACAAAAATAATGATGGATATTTACAAATTTGGAGTTTATGAAAAAAAACACGAATTTAGGCTATCATTGAGGGCTTTATTTAATGGAGAAAGAATTGTTGAAGAAACTCACTTGTATCCAATTAAAGAAGGAGATAAGTTCATTGGCATTTTTTATGGCTATAGAAAACCAATTAAAAAACCGTTAATAAAGTATCAAATAAACGGAAATAGAAAAGCATATGCATTAGCAAGAGCATATTATATGGAATTTAGATTTAAAGCTGGAAGTGTATTTTGTTATTTTAAAGGACTGTATCGATTATTAGATAAAAAAAGAACAAACAATCACTACAACAAAGTTTTATTTAGTATGTTTACAGATTTAGAACAACAAGTATATAAATTTTATGGGAAAAAATACCCCGAACAAGGACCGTTAATCAAATGGATAATAAAAAACCTAAAATAATAACAATAGCGTCAATCAAGGGCGGTGTTGGCAAAAGTACAAGCGTCTTATTCTATGGCAATATCTTGGCTAAAGAAAAACATAAAGTATTAATAATTGATAGTGATCCACAGGCTAGTATTACTAGTTACTTTTTATTCAAATTAAAAGAACAAAACGTGAATGTCGAAAATTACAATCTTTATGAAGTTTTTAAACAAAGAAAATATATAGAAAATTGCATTTTTACAGTGTCTAATTATTTAGATATAATTCCTAGTTCATTAGAATTATCTGTTTTTAATTCAGAAAGCATACCATTACAAGACAACCTTTTAGAAAAAAGACTTTTGGCTATTAAATCTAAATACGATTATGTAATAATTGATACAAATCCCAGTCTAGGACATCTTTTAAATAATGCTTTAGTAATTACCAATTATTTAATAATACCAATTAATTCTGATTTATGGGCAGTTGAGAGCATAGATCTAATATTAGATGCAATAAATAAAGTATATAGAAACGATATTACACCATACTTTTTGGTGACGGGGGCCCTAGAGAGGCAAAACATTGACAAGGAAATAATATTTAACTTGGAGAATAGATATAAAGAAAATCTAATAGGAGTTATTCCAAAAAGAGATGATATCAAAAAAGCGCTGTTTTATAGAAAAGAATTTTCTTCTAAAACAGACTATTATCAAGAATATAAAAAATCTTTAAATAGAATGTTAAAAATAAAATAACAAATAAAATTTATCCAGTAATGGACAAATAAGGAGCTTACATGAGTATTAAAAATAAAATGATAATAACCAAAAGAGTAGACATAAAGGAAAATATTTCTAAAATGGAGTCATTAGAAGAGGTTCATAAAGAAGAATATTTGAGGTTGAAAGATAAATTAAAAACTCTGACAACGGATGATATTTATAATAAAATAGAAACAGCAAAAGTATTAAATACGATTAATCAAAAAAAATTGTATATTCTAGATGGATATAAAAATTTTTATAGTTTTTTAGCTGATTTTAAAATTGCCAAATCTCAAGCATATAAATATATAAAAATAGTATCGGGCGTAGAAAAAGGTATTATTGACTACAATTTTATTGCCAATAATGGCATTGAAAAAACAATTAAACAATTGGAAAGTAACAATGTTATTAAAAAATCTAAGCAAAATCCAATAAAGCCTTTAAGGTTTCAACTTAAAAAACAAGAAAGTTATGATTTTTATAAAAAAAATGGGAAGTTTACTGGGTTTTTATTGGAAGAACTTCTTGAAAGTCAAACAGATTTGATTAATAAGTTGTTAAAAAAGTATAAACAATTAAAAGGATAATAAGGGTATTTTATGAGAAATTTAGCATACAGAACATACAATATAGAAAGTATAAAAAATGAGTTTTTAAATATAGGGTTTAGTGAAGAAGCAATAGATTTTGTTTTTCTTCATAATGATAATTATAATTTTGAACTTTTAAAAGAGAAATTGATTGATTTAGAGAAGAATTTAAATGTCAAGATAGACAATGTTGAAAAGAATTTGCAAAAAGATATATCTAGTTTAGACGTTAAAATTGATTATGTTAAAAACGAACTTAATACTAAAATAGACAATGTAGAAAAGAATTTAAATCTAAAAATAGATAGTTTAGATACTAAGATAGATACTGTAGAAAAGAATTTAAATCTAAAAATAGATAGTTTAGATACTAAGATAGATACTGTAGAAAAGAATTTAAATCTAAAAATAGATAGTTTAGATACTAAGATAGATACTGTAGAAAAGAATTTAAATCTAAAAATAGATAGTTTAGATACTAAGATAGATACTGTAAAAAGTGAAATTACTAATAAGATTGAAAATGAAGTAAAGAATTTACAAAAAGATATATCTAATTTAGATACTAAGATAGACAATGAAGTAAAGAATTTGAGAAAAGATCTTAATATGGGAAACAGACTAGTACATTTTATGATACTCGCAGCAGCAATTTTTGGACCATTCATACATGCATTTTTAATGCAATATATACAAGGTGTCAAATAATGGAATAATTCATAATTTGTTTTTTTCAAGTAGCAGTATTATAATGCTGGTGGGTATTATTAAAAAGTAACAGTTTATTTTTGATCTATTTTAAATTAGAGCTTATTTAAACTTTTTAACAAAAGACTTTAAATAAGTTCTTTTTTTTGTAAAAAGACAAATTGATTTTAATTCTAAATTGGGCAATATTCAATTATTGAAAAGCTTTTAAAAAATAATTTTTAATAAGTGAATTCGGTTAAGCTCTAGCTTTATTAAGTTTTTTAGTAAGAGAATTTAATAAAGTATTTATTTTTTTTGCAAAAATTATTATAAAGAAATTGACAAAAAATGTTTTTGCTATACTATATATATAGCTAATAAAAGATTGCTATTATTTGAATAAATTCAATTAAATCTAATTTAGTGGGGGTTTAACTAAGTTCTTTTAGTAGAGGATTTGGCTAAGCCCTATTTTTTTCAAAAATTTTTGTAGGAAAAGTTGGCAAAAATAGTTTTTGTTATATACTTATATTTATTAATACAAACAAGGAGTAAAAATATGACAAACATATCAAAAAATAATAACCCACAAGAAATTAATCAAGGAGAGCTCAAAATGATAAGTTTTAATCAACAAAGTTTTACTGGATGTGAAATATTTGAGGAAAAATCTTCTCCCATTAAAGAAAAAAGCAAATTAAGCAAGATAGGTAAGAAATTACCAGGAATAAGTAGTCAAGAGTGTTTTAGATTTAATCGAAATATTGATTTTAGTGTGCAAAGAAATGAACTTGATAGATACGGTGCTAGTGAAGTAGGCAATGTTTTGATTGGTGGTGCAGGGCTAAAAGATTTAATGATAAATAGAGTGCTTAAATATTTTGGAATGAGCCTACCTTTTGAAGAGAATTTGTATATGCTCAAGGGCAAAGAATTAGAGAATTTAGGATTTAGAGAATTTGTTAAAGCACATGGTGATAATATTGATATTTTGTATAAGAACAAATATGCCAACGGTGTTGATAATTATAATTATTACAAGAAAACTGGTAAATCAGAAATGTTTGTTGGATCAACAATTGATGGTTGGTTTATAAATAGTAACGGCACCGTAGAGCTTTTAGAAATTAAAAGCAGTGATTCTAATTATATGAGCGGTGCTATTGCTGAATACAATAAAAATGGCAATTTTTTAAACAGTAAATATTTTTTCAAATATTATGTGCAGGCACAAATGCAACTAGCATGTACTGGACTTGAGTATTGTAATTTATTCTTTTTAATAGATGCAGCACCAGTTAACTGTAAGATTAAGAGAAATGATGGCTTAATAGCAAAAGTGCTTGAATATGTTCACAAATGCGAGACGGAAGCTTTTAACATAAGAACTCAAATATTTAAAAATAATAATATCAACTTACAAACATTAAATAATGATAATAATGAGGTGATAAAACTAGTTGAAGATTTAGTAGAAAGAAGTGAATTTTATAGTTCTGGAGTTGAGTTTGATTGGGCAAGAGAATTTGTAGAATATGTTGATTGTGTAGAGCTTGAAATTACGGATAGGCAAGTTGCTGAAAATCTTGCATGTGATCTAATGGAAGTTGATAGTGCAAAAAAAGAATTAAACAAAATGCAAAACGAACACAAAAAAAGAGAAAAGTATCTTAAAGATTTAATCAAAATGAAAACCTACAATATTACGAATATATGTCCACTAATTGAGCACGTAAATTATAGATTTAGAGAATTTGTGTTCACTTTTGACTCTAAGAAAAGGGCAATATCAGATAGATTAAGGGGACTGCTTCCAACAAGTGGAGCATTGCTTTTTCCAAGCGATATAGCATTTGCAAATAATGTCAGTGTCCCCATGTGAATGGGTGCACTAAAAAATTAAAGAAAGAATTTAATATAGGAGAGGAAATCAATGATTATTAATAAAATAAAACAAGACAATAGAACTTTAAGACCAGAGATACAAAAGTGGGGTTGTTACTTTTTGTGTCTACATTACTATACAAGTTTATTTAAGAAACGTGAATTTAATGCATATGATATAAATACAGCGTATTATAGATTTATAGGACTTGGCTACATTAAGAGCAATTGTTTTATTATAAATCCATGTATGATACTTAATTACTACGGAATTAGAAGTAGTGTAAGATATGAGTCTTTAAATTATTTGGGTGCAGCAAATGAATTTGAAATAAGTGAAGTTAAAATCGATAAGGTTAATGGCTATCACTTTATAGCAACAAAAAATAAAGAAATATTATATGATTCACTTGACTTGAAGCCTCGTGGGAAAATATTTAAAGTAACTTAAAAACGTATATTTAAACTGAAATAGTTTTTTAAAGCCTAAGATTATTTTTCATGCATTTATAAGCGTGAATTTTGTTAGCAGCAGAGAGCCCGTAAATATTATCAATTTCGGAAGTTGAATGATATTTCATAAGCTCTTTAATTTGGAAAGAGTTATATCCATTAGATTTTAAATATGAAATAAACAAATTTCTAAATAAATGAAGAGATTTATTAGCACGAAATCCTGACTTTTTGAGAAGATTTTTGAATTTATTAGAAATATGGATAATGCTAATTTGATTATCTTTAAATTTATGTTTAGTTTTTTGGAAAAGATAAGTACGCCGAGGGTCAAGATTTTTTTCATTAAAGTAATTTTCGTGAGCTTTTTGAATAGCATCAAACTCTACAGATTTTATGACAATTTCTCTAATGCAAGTGACATTTCTTTTTTTAGCTACATTTACTTTTATATTGTAAAAAGTTTCTCCAGTTTTGCTTAAAAAGGGAGTAATATCTTGCATTTTTACTTTTTGCAGTTCGGCCCCTCTGCAGCCACTTATTGCCAGTAGATGTAAAAACCAACCAGAAATTGGGTCAATTTGTTTTAATGTTTTGACGCATTTTTCAATTATTTTGATAATTTTTTGATTCAAATAAAACTTTGGAGTTGGTTTTGAAGATTCTTTTTTAGGTTTAGAAGAAATTTTTAGTGAATTTTTAAGAATTTTGTTTTCATTTAATACATTTTGATAGTCTTGGAAGAATTTGAGCATACAATCTATATTGAAATTATTTAAATTAAAATAATTATTAAAGTCCATAAAATCCTCTCCTTGGAAGCGTTACTTTTAAATTAAGTAAAAGTAATAAAAATTTAATAAAAATGTAATTTATATTTTACCAAAAACCTAAAATTTTAGTCAAATTTAGAGTGTTCTCATTGCATGAGAAATTTGGGTTGTGGAGTGGTTTTAATAAACAGAAGAGGCAATTTTTAAGGGGTGGACTTAAGAAAGACTAGATACTTTATCTAATATATAGCAAAGACTTTGGAATTTAATTTGTATGTGTTTTGTAGTCTTTTGTAATGGGCATTGCATTTACAATGGAGAGATTTTTGCAGTTTGATTAAAATTACATTTGCGTTTTGTTAATATGTAACAGCTAAATGTAACAAAATCAAATAGTTAAATCTTTAAAAAATTGCAATTATTAGGTGTTGTGCTAATATTTAGACTTTATGGAGTAACTTATGAATAAGAAAAGGAAAATGTTTGCTATTTGGTTTGTTTTTGCGATGATAAGTTCTTGCAAGAATTATGCAAGTGGTGAAGATTTAAAACAAAATTTAAAAGAACAAGTTGAAGGATTTTTGGATACAAAAAAAGAAGAGTTGGTTGGCGGTTTAAAAAAGCTTGGATCAGAAGCTTATTCAAAAGTTGAAGAATTAATGCAAGCCGATGGATCACAAGTGCAAGCTGAAGAGCAAGTGACTCAAGGTGTTTTTGAAGATCCAGGATTAAAAGAGAAAGGCCTTGAAGAAAAAATAGAAGAATTAAAGGAACTTAAAGATAGCTCAAAAAAGACAAAAGAGGATAGAAAAAAAGAATTAGAAGAGGCTAAACAGAAATTGGAAGAGTTTAAAAAACAAGTTGAATTAGTAACTGAAAATACTGATAAAGTTAAAAATCAAGGCAAGATTGGACGAGAAGCTTTTCTGTATGCTAAAAAATTAGGTGTAAATGGAAGTTATTCTGCTAATGATGGTACTGATACTGATAAGTTTGCAAAAAAAGTTATAGATGATGCGCTTGAAAATATTAAAGAAGAGCTTGAAAAGCTAACAGAGCCTCAAAATTCAGAAGATAAAAAATCATAAAAAATGGTTTTTGATAGTAAAAATTATAAACAACAAGACCAACAATCAGCCTTGTTGTTTATTCGCATTTACATTGCTGAAATTTAGGCAATAAAGCTAGGAGGGGATATGAAAAAAATTAATCTGTTAATATTTTTGTTTTTATTTATAGTAAGTTTAAGTGCAAATATAGAAGAAAATTATACAGAAACCAAAAGAGTTTTTTCTGAAGAAGATTTTAATTTAATAAATAAAAGACTAGATAATTATGATTTTAAAAATGAGTATGAAAAAAGTCATGTTTTTTCCGATGCTCCTAGAATTAGAGGAGATTTAAGAAAAATTGGAATTAAAGAAAAAAGGGGGTTTTTAGATGCTCTTGAGGTTATTGAATATCTTATAAAAATTAAGATAGGTGCTGATAGTATTTCCCTGTCTGAAGATATGATTAGACTTATAGGGGGTTATCCAGATTCGATTTTTAATTATTTGATACAACTAAATTCGGATAAAATTGATTATGCTGAGAAATATGGAGATACCGCCAGAAATAATTTTAAAAAAGATTATTCTGAAGATAAAGCAAATACAGTTAAACAAATTTTAAAACAAATTTTGGCTGATTTGCCCAAAGATTAGATTTTAATTTGAAAAAAGAATCTTATAAACTTTTCTTAAAGAAAAGCTAAAAAAGATTTCGAAATAAAATAAATGGTTTTTGTAAACATAAATTATGAATAACAAGACTAGCAACTAGTCTTGTTATCTTATTAATATTGGAGAATCATGATAAATGAAAATAATTTATATTATTTTATATTTGTTATTTGCTTTACTTTCTTTAAATGCTAGCGAATTTTTGAGAGTTTAATTTTAATTTTATTTGATCTTATATCATATATATCATAGAAACCAATATCATGTTTAGTGGTAATGTTATTAAAATCAAAATCATAAAAAATTCCCCGGGTACTATTAATTAAACGCATGAGTGCATGATTTTTATTTAGCCAATTTCCGGGTCTTTCTTCTGATTTTGTTGCAATCCAAGAGTATTTTTCATTATTTTCTTTTTCATTTGTAAAAAATTTACTATCTCCTAATATTTCTTCATTATTATTTTTGTTGTTGCCATTATTTGATTTGCAGTTTAAAATAATTGTCATCAATATTATTAACATTGTAAACATTGTTTTTTTTGTCATTTAAAATCCTTTTTAAAATTTATTTATTAATATTCTTATAAAATCAATGAAAATTATAATTCCCAATGTTGCTAGTACGGGCGCTGTAATTATTGATCCAAGACCTATGGTAAAGATAGTAAGCAAAACAGAAAAAAGGGTTGTACATAAAAATGTAGAACCGGTTCCTGTTTTCCCCACATAAAATCTATGCACTCCTAAATAACCAAAAAATAAGCAGAATAATACTGCTGCTAATCTGTTATAAGATTTTTTAACTTGTTTATTTTTAACTCCACAAGCAACACAAATTTCAGCTTCTTTTTTAATTGGTTTGCCACAAGAATGGCAATATATTTCGTCAATAGTTTTTGACATAGTTTTAAGCTCCTTTTAAAATAAAACATACCCAATTAAAAGTATTTAATATAAGTAAGTTATATTTTTATATATTTAAATTTAATGAATATTGTAAATATAGATCATTGGTTAGGGGTATAAAGAAGTTAACAGTTTATGTCAATTAAATTAACAAATTGCTTTACTATTTAGAGTAACAATTTGTTAATTTTGTTATTTTAGGAGAAATTTTTTTGAAAAAAGGTAAAAGGTCTTTTGATGATTATGTTGCATATTTTAGCGAGGGATTATTAAGCAATGTAGAAATAGCGGACAAATTAGGAGCTTCTAAAGTAAATGTGTGGAGAATGAGACAAAAATGGGAAAGTGGAGGAAATTTTATTAACTAGAACTCTAGAGTAACAATTGGTAAAGATACTTTTGAACACCTTTTGTTGCAAACCTTTTAGGGCAGAAGTTAACGCTAGGAAAGTTAGAAGCGAATTGGATTTAGAGCGGGCTAATTTAGAATTGGGGTTTATAAATGCATTTAAGCAATATTCTAGTGTTGAGCTTGTTAGCATGTAAGGGCTATGATCATTCAATTTATGCTTTTATAAAGCGAATTATTCCTATTGGTAGAGTTCTAAAAATTAATAATAAAGATGGTATTATAATAGAGGCGTCTTTATCAAAAGAATAACTAATAATCATATTTTTTGTGTTGTTAGTTTTTTTAGATACTTATTTTTTTAAAAAAAAAGAGCAATCTTTGCCCCTTTTTTAGGGCTCTACACCCACATGCCAACCCATTAATGTCTTCAAACATTAACATATCCTTTTGTTGCTTCAGCTTTCTTAGTATTGTTAAGAGCGTCAACAATAGCAGTCCCAAATATATACATTAAGTTAAAAACATTTTTATCGGCCTATGCAATAAAATATGCAATCTCATTTCCATTTTTTTCATTTCTTAATTCCCAATACACACTATTTTCTTGCAGTTTAAAATCTTCAAAATTAATATCACCCTCGTTGCCATTAATGTAAATATAGCTTCGATAATGAAAAAGAATCTGAACTAACAATTGGAATATCTGAATGCAGACTTACCCCTGAAGAAATTAAACAAGGCAACATAGTATGTTATTCGGCAGCTAATTTATATAATCATAGTTATATTTTTACTAGTCTTAGGATTTCTCCGTCTAAATCAGAAGATTTTTCAAAAAAAGTACTAACTTCTAAAACCCTTAAAATAGCTTTTGAAATTTTTAAAGAACCAATAGCATTTAATCTTGAAAATCATAAAAAATTATATGAAAAATATCAAAAACATTTCATAAAAGAAGACAATAGCAGCAAAATAAAAAACACTAGCATAAAAATTGATAAAAATTAAAAGGACATATAAAATACTTTAACAATCAGCAATGCAAATAATAGCACAAGACCGGGGGGTCTTGTGCTATTATAATTTATATTTTTAAAACCATTTTTTCTATTCTTCTTTATTATTTAACTTTTTAAGCTCTTCATTAATATTTTTAAGTGCATCATCTATAACTTTTTTTGCAAACTTATCAGTATCAGTACCATCATTAGCAGAATAACTTTCATTTACACCTAATCCTTTAGCATACTTTAAAGCTTCTTGTCCAATTTTACCTTGATTTTTAATTTTTTCAGCATCATTTGTTCCAGTTGCAGATTCAACTTGTCTTTTAAGCTCTTCAAGCTTCTTTTTAGCCCCTTCTAAAAACTTTTTTTATCCTCTTCTTTGTCTTTTAAATTATTTTCAGGCCTTTTTAATTCCTGTACTTGTATTTCTTGATCTATTTTTTTAAGCCCCTTTTATTCTAATCCCAAATCTTCAGCAACACTTGAGCTAATTGCTCTATAGCTTGCACTTGTGGCACATCCGCTTGCATTAATTCGTCAACTTTTGAAGAAACTTTTGATTTAAAGTTCTCCAATCCCCCAACCTCCTCCTCTTTTTTTTTATATCTAAAAATCCCGTAACTTGCTTTTTTAACTCTTGTTCAAATTGTTCAGATTGTTCTAAACTTTTTTTTACATCTTCACCACTTGCATAATTCTTGCAAGAAACTATCAATGCAAAAACAAGACAAATAGTAAACATTTTCTTATTCATAAGTTTTAAATCTTAACGCAACACCTAATAAATCCAATATTTCAAAGATCTAAATATATAATTTTATTACATTAATCTGTTACAGATTAACAAAACGCAAATGTAATTTTAACCAACTCCCCAAAATCTTTCCATTGCAAATGCACTACTCATTACAATAGATTATAAAACGTATACAAATTAAATTTCAAAGTCTTTGCTATATGTCACTTAAAGTATAGTATCTTTCTTGTGCTCCACCCCTAGAAATTGACACTTATCCTTATTACAGCAATCCTACAGCTCAGATTTTGCATGCAATGAGAACACACATAATTTGACTAAAATTTTTTGTTTTTAGTAAAATATAAATTACTATTTTTATCTATTTTTATTACTTTTACTTAATTTAAAAGTAATACCTAGAAGGAGCTTGTCTTATAGACATTAATAATTATTTAAATTTAAATAATTACAATATTGATTCTATACTTAAACCATTTAAAGTTTATAATAAAGTAGTAAATGAAAACAAAATTCTTAAAAATTCTCTAAAAATTTCTTCTAAACGTAAAAAAGAAAATTCAAAACCAACCCCTAAGTTTTTCTTGACTCCAAAAATTATCAAATTAATTCTAAACTGTGCCAAACCTTAAAACAAATTGACCCAATTTCTGGTTGGTTTGTGCATTTACTCTTAATAAGTGGGTGTAGGGGCACTGAAATGCAAAAAGTAAAAATGCAAGATATTACTCCCTTTAAAGCATAACTGGAAAAACTTTATATACTATTAAAGTAAATGTTGCTAAAAAAAAGAAATGTCGCTTGTATTAGAGAAATTGTCATTAGCTCCCAAGAGTTTCAGGCTATCCAAACAGCTCATAAAAATCATTTCGAAGAAAAAACTCTTGATACAAGACGTACCTATCTTTTTCAAAAGAGCAAACATAAGTTTAAAGATAACCAAATTGATATTATCCATATTTCTAAAAAATTCAAAAATCTTCTTAAAAAGTCGGGGTTTCGTGTAAATAAATCTCTCCATTTGTGTCGAAACTTATTTATTTCAAATTTAAAATCTAATGGTTACAATTCTTTTCAAATTAAAGACCTTATGAAAATACGCTGTATTTATATTATATGCATTAAATTCACGTTTCTTAAATAGACTTGTATAATAATGTAGACACAAAAAGTAACGCCCCCATTTTTGTATCTCTGGTCTTAAAGTTATTGTATTGTTTTATTTTATTAATAAGCATTGTTTACCTCTCCTATATTAAATTATTTCTTTAATTTTTTAGTGTGCCCATTCACATGGGGACACTAACATTATTTGCAAATGCTATATTGCTTGGGAAAAATACTGTTCCACTTGTTGGCAATAATCCCCCTAATCTATCAGATATTGCCCTTTTCTTAGGATCAAGAGTAAACATTTATAATTTAGCTGCTTAATTAGTGGATATGTATTCGTAATATTGTAAATTAGCATTTTCAGCCTACCTTTAATAGGCTTTTCTATGTTTTTTATTTTCGTTTTGAATTCTATTTAATTCTTTCTGTAGACTATCAATCTTCATTAGATCACACGCAAGATTTTCAGCAGATTAATTATCCCTAATTTCAAGGTCTGCACAATCAACATATTCTACAAATTCTCTTGCCTAATTAAACTCAACTCCAGAACTATAAAAATCGCTCCTTTCTACTAAATCTTCCACAAGCTTTATAAACGTTTCCTCATTAAAATTGTGTGCCATTAAGTATTCCTCTCTATAGTTACTAGAAATATCTTTTTTTTTAAATTTATAATTTCTAATTTCTAATTCACATTTATTCACATTTTCAAAAACTTTTGATATTAAGTCCTCATTTCTCTTAATCTTACAGTTAACTGGTTGGTGCAGCATCGATTAAAAAGAACAAATTACAATGCTCAAGCTCAGTACATGCTAGCTGCATTTGCGCCTGCACATAGTATTTGAAAAAATATTTACTACTTAAAAAAAATTTCTATTTTTATTGTCCTCAGCAATAGCACTACTCATATAATTAGAATCGCCACTTTTAATTTCTAAAAGCTCTAAATCACCAGTATTATTGATAAACTAGCAATCAATTGTTGAGCCCACTAAAGTTTCTGCACTTCCCATTTTTTTGAAATAGTTATACTTATCAAGTCCATTGGCATATTTATTCTTATACAAAATATCAATATTATCACCGTATGCTTTAACAAATTCTCTAAATCCCAAATTCTCTAATTCTTTGCCCTTGAGCATATACAAATTCTCTTCAAAAGGCATGCTTATTCCAAAATATTTAAGCACTCTATTCACCATTAAATCTTTTAGTCCTGCGCCACCAATTAGAATACTACCTACTTCACTAGCTCCGTATTTATCTAGCCTGTTTCTTTGTGTACTAAAATCAATATTTCGATTAAATCTAAAACACTCTTGACTACTTATTCCGGGTAATTTCTTGCCTATCTTGCTTAATTTACTTTTTTCTTTAATGGGAAAAAATTTTTCCTCAAATATTTCACATCCAGTAAAACTTTGTTGATTAACACTTATCATTTTGAGATCTCCTTGAATATTATTTTGTATTTCTTGATTATTATTGTTTGAAAGATTTTTCATCTTTTTCCTCCTGTTTTTTCAATACTAAATAATTATATAGCAAAAACTATTTTTGCCAACTTCTTTACAAAAATCTTTACAAAAAAATAGTTAGGCTTATTTAAATTCTATTGTCTAAGAACTTAGCTAAACCCAACTTAATTGGATTTTTTTGACAGCAATACACTTTTTTAGCTATTCACATACATATATATAACAAAAACTATTTTTGCCAACTTTTTTATAAAAATTACTATAATAAATATAAGCTTTATTAAGCTCTTGTTAAAGAACTTAATAAAGTTGGGGCTTAATCGAATTCACTTATTAAAAATTATTTTTTAAAAGCTTTTCAACAATTGAATATAGTCCAATTTAGAATTAAAATCAATTTGTATTTGTTAAAATAAAAGAATTTATTTAAATTCTCTTGTTAAAAAATTTAAATAAATTCTACTTTAAAGCTATATACTAACTTATTACTTTATAAAATTTTAATCATTCTTAATTTAAAAAATACTTATTGAATATAGAATAGATAATTGGAGCGAGCGTTATTCCCATTATTAAAATTACTTGTATTGTTCTATTACTTGCATTAAGTTCGTTTTTTACGCTATCTATTTTGGTATTAAGTTCGTTTTTTACATTATCTATTTTAATATCTAAACTATCTATTTTGGCAGTTAAACTTTTTTCTACATTATCTATTTTGGTATCTAAACTATCTATTTTTATATTCAAATTTTTTTCGGAAAAATCTATCTTGGTATTAAGTTCATTTTTAACACTATCTATTT
Organism: Borreliella bissettiae DN127; assembly: GCF_000222305.1. Lineage (GTDB taxonomy): Bacteria > Spirochaetota > Spirochaetia > Borreliales > Borreliaceae > Borreliella > Borreliella carolinensis. The sequence continues at coordinate 22,451 of NC_015906.1, forward strand.
TAGTATCTAAATTAGATATATCTTTTCTCAAATTTTTTTCTACATCAATTATTTTTTCTTTTAAAAATTCAAAGTTGTAATTATCATTATGAAGAAAAACAAAATCTATTGCCTCTTCGCTAAACCCTATATTTAAAAACTCATTTTTTATACTTTCTATATTGTATGTTCTGTATGCTAAATTGCGCATAAAATCCCCCCCCTTATTATCCTTTCAATTGTTTATACTTTTTTAACAGCTTATTAATCCAGTCTTTTTGATTTTCAAAAATATCCTGCATCATAAAACTTGTAAAGTTAGCATTGTTTTTGTAGAAATCGTAACTTTCTTGAGTTTTAAGTTGAAATCTTAGTGGTTTTATTGGATTTTGTTTAGATTTTTTGAATGTTAAACTTTCTTTATTTTGTATTAGCTCAAGAGAATTTTGAATACCATTTTCTATTAAATAATCTTCTTTAAGAATCCCCTCTTGTAAAGCAGCTGCTAATTTTAAATAAGCATAGGCCTGTGTCTTTGCTATATTGTAATTCTTAATAAAAGCATCAAAACTTTTATATCCATCGAGTTTATAATATTCGTTATCTTTTATTTCTTTTAAAATTCTAATATTGTCCACTTTATGAAATATTTCTTTCCTAAAATTTGCTCTCAATCTATCCTTTAAGGCATTGTAATGAATAATTGCATCTTCATTGGTAACAATTTTTTTTCAACATCAGGATCTATTTCTTCTGACAAAACTCTTTTATTTAATTCTATTTTCATAAAAAATCTCCTCTACTTTAGAGTTGTTCAGTTTCTGAACAACTCTTTATAATATATTTTTCATACATATTAAAAAATTTTGATGCTGCTTCTTTGTATTCTTCGATATAATCTTTAGTCATATCAAATTCATCATTCCCAGTAATTTTTTTATTTAAATCTTCTCTTTCATGTACGATTCCTAAAAATCCTTTTTTGGCCCTAACATGTTTTAATAGCTCTTTATGCGTATTATTTTTTTTAAATCTTGTTATAAGAATAAAAATTGGGATTTTTATTCTTAACTTCTTTATATAAAATTCTAATAGCTCTAAATTTTCTACTGCCCATTTTTCTGCTGTCATTGGAACTATTATACAATTACTAGTCATTAAAGCATTGGATAAAGTAAAATCTAGACTTGGATTAGTATCTATTATTATGTAATCATAATCCTGTTTTAAAAAAATTAAGTTGTCTTTTAATCTCAATTCTTTAAGGGGAATAAACTCGCTTGAAAATTTATGTAAACTTAAATAATTTGGTATTAAGTCTAAGCAGAAATAAGCTTCAGAAAAGATATAAAAACTCTAATCAGAAACTTGCCGCGTATTGACAAAAGTCTTAAAGGGTATGGGTATAAGTATCAAGATTTCAATGACATAGTAGAAGTAATTTATGACGTTATTGATAAGCATAATTTAGATCTTTTTTTTACGCAAGATCCAATTTCTGTAGAGGGTCAATATGGCATAGTTGATTATATTAGGACTACATTCTACAATACAAGCACTGTGTACAAATACTCATTTGATACGCGAATTCATATAGATAAATTACAATGAAACAGTGAAAATGGGTCTAAAAATATTAATACAATGCTACAATTTGTTGGATCAGCTATTACTTATTTCAAAAGGTACGCTTTAGTAGGACATCTTTGCATAAAAAGCGAAGTTGATACTGATGCAGCGTCTATTTACAATAATTATGAAAATAGAAATTCTATGCCTAGCAAACAATCTAGTGTTAATCAAGAACAAGAACAAAAAAGAGAACAAGAACAAGAGATTAATCGAATTCAAAAAAAATAACACTATTCAAAACCAGAAAAGAGACATTAATCTAGAGCAAAGAAATGACATTAATCAAAATCAGAAAAAAACTAGGCTTTATTATTACAGTATTTTTAAAGAAGCGTTGTCTAATATAAAAGATTGGGTAAATAGTCCCACAACAAAAGATAACATAAACTCAATTATTCAAAAAATAAGCTTTATTCAGAACATAGACCCCAATAATGTTGATGATATCAAAAAAATTGAATCTGAGTTAATCTTGTATTTTGAGGAAAATAGTGATTTTAAGGGTATAAAATATTGGGCGGAGATTATAAAAAACTATTTCAAGAAAAACAATAAATTGCGGGATTTAAAGGATTTTGAAAAGTTTATGGCGTTTAAGAGGACTACTTATGGCCCTAGCCCATTAATAATCTTTGGTGTCTTAAAAGAAGAAAAGCAATTTGATTATATATTTGCAGCATAGTAATATTCTTACATAGTAAAGCCCCCATAATGGGGGCTGCTATATTTCTAATTGCAGGTACTAGTTGCCTGTTCTGAAAATTTATTTATATCCCCGCTGCTAAAGAACCCTTCAACCACGGTTTTGAAATTGTTTTTTCCTTCATCATTTCCATTACATTTATCAAGTTCAGTCTTTATATGTTCAAGCGCCGATGTAATTTTGCCTTCATCATTTTCTAAAAAGTTATCAAATTTTCCAGCACCAGTTAATGCAGTTTTTAACCAGTTAAGGTGTTTTTTTTGATCATTAGATAACTTTTCTCTAAGTAGTTCTTCTTTAGATTTTGGTTTTTCTTGTTGTACTTCTTTTTGAGTTAAATCACGCTTTCCCCTGCTTTTTGTTTGTTGGGCATTGTTTTTTAAAGTGTCATTATCATTAGAATTACAGCCGTTTAGCATTAATAAAAATAAACAAAATAATATGTTGATGATTTTCATTGTTACTCCTTTTTTTATTAATAATGTTTAATAAATCAATTATTAATACTAAATATTGGATAAACAATTATTACTTGAATTGATATGTTTTAAGTGAGGTGGTAGCTATTTGGAAATAAAAGCAAATATTAGTCCTGCTATCATTGTTATAGACATTGCCCCCATAATTCCCAATACCCATTTAAGCATTTCTGAAAGAGACATTAAATTCTTTTCAACATTGTCTATTTTGATATTCAAGCCATCTATTTTTAGATTTAAATTCTTTTCTACATTATCTATCTTGATATCTAAATTAGATATATCCTTTTGTAAATTCTTCTCTACATTATCAATTTTAGTGTTAAGTTCGCTTTTGACATTATCTATTTTAGAAACAAGATTATCAAATTTAATATCAAATTGTTTTTCTAAATTTTCTAAATCTCTATATGTTAGCTCATTGTGATAATATCTTTTAGATAAATCTTGTGCTATTAGTTGTTCCATACCCAGTCTAATAAATTCTTTATATATTTGTTCTTGACTAATACCGCTAACGCTTGTTGACACTGTTTCCATAAAATTTTCTCTTAAACTATATTATACACTATTTTAGATTGATTGGCTTTAGAGATTTTTATATGTAAAGTAGAATTTCTTGCAAGAAAAACCTTTTTGTAATTTACATTTTTAACTTAGAATATCAGTTTTAAATTTTTTACTACAGTTTTTTTAAAAAAAATATTACAAAATCCTTAAATTAAATGAGTCATTAAGGTTTCTTAAATTAGAAATATCTTTACTATGATTGTTTGTATTTTGTTTTCTCAAAAAAGAAGATAAAATACCACTTCCTCTGTCATTATTACTATGAGTAAGCGCACTCAAAGAAGTTGTTGCGCTAGAGAGCGCGTCTTGCAGCTGTACTAAAGATTCATCTTTGTAAAACAAAAAATTGTGGTTTTCAATACGTCTTTCTATTTCGACGTATATCTTTTCAAATAAATAAATATCTAGCAAAAAGCTTTCTGTATAACAAGGAACATATCTTTTTAAGATATAATCAAAGTTTTCATATATGATAAGTCGACTTTTATGTATTTTAACTGCATCTAAAGAATTGTTCTTATTGTTGGATTTTACTTTATAGGTTATATGATCAAAATCAACTCCCAAATCTCTTACATATTCATAATCAAGGTATTCAAAACCAATAGGTAATTCTATATTAACGGGTTGTTCGAGATCTATTAGGGTATCTTTGGGTTTTACTAAAACATAGCCAATACCATTAAAACGGTAGCTTGTAATACAATTAAGCAGAGCATTCTTAAGCTGTACCTTTAACCTAGCAAGTTCAACCTCGCTAACATTGTGGTCAGCACTCTCAAGAACAAGCCCGTTCTTGAGACAATCTTCTGCTACATTTTCTATGTAATTTCTAAAAAATATTGAATATTTATATAGTTCTAGTGAACTTATTTTATCTATTAATTTTGTTTTTCTTAAATCACACACCGTTTTACTTCTCTTTATTAAATTAGATGTATGATAGCAAAAACTAATATTTTTGTCAATAAAATTTACAAAAATCTTTGGTTGCCAAAGTGAACACTTCTCTCTTTATATCCTAAAGACAACATCAAATATGCTGCAGATATTGCATCAAGAGCGTCATCATGGGTTTTATTATCCCCCTTATATGAATAAATATCATTAAATACAGAAGAACTGCTGTACTTTGTAATGTAAAGTTTCTTGTAAGTAAACGGCGTAATTAACGTTGTTATTCTGCTAAATTTATTCGATTTTGGCTTAACTGGAACAATTCTAAAATATTGGCTCATATTATTTCTTAGCAAAATATATTCACGAGTCAATCCACCAGCACCTTTTGTATTGTCTCTGTCCTCTAAATACAGTGTATGTACATTGAAATTCTCTAAAACGGTCTTGATCATATTCATAATATATGGGTCATTGGCTGGTCGTTGGTCTTGAAATACAAAAGCATAATACTTATCATCAACCCGCTCCATAACACATAATGCAGTGTTATCCCCCCCAACGCTAAATGCTGGGCCTAAATATGCTATTGGACTAGTAAACACATAATCCTCAGTAATATTTATTTGTGTAAAAATTGAATCAGTGCTTACTATCCATTCACCTAGCAAAACTCTTGCTTTATATGATAGTATATCTTTATAGAGTTTCTCTTGAGCTTCTATAAATCCTTTACTAAGTAGAACATTGTCATAAGTTGTAAAATTATATGTCTTAAAAGTCGCGATATTATCAATATAGTCGGTTTTAAAATAGTGTTCCGGATGATCGGGATTAGTATCAAAAATAATAGTTTTTTGCCCACACCTAAGTCTTTTTAAAACTTCCTCTAACGTTTGCTTGTGTAAAGTTGTAGCCTCATTCACAAAAATAAGTGCCGAATTACTACCCCTAAACCTTTCAAAATCACTTGCCTTATCTCCACCGTATAGATTAATACGCAGTGAATCAATCAGAATATATGAAATTATTTGTATGTCTTGAAATATAAGGAATTTTAAGAAGTTTGCATAGCTTTTCAAATTGCCCCAAAACATTAACTTCAACTGAACGTTGTGAATTGCCAATAATGAAATTATTAGTATCACTAGAGTATAACTTTTTATTTTCAATTAAACTTTTGAGAAAAAGATAACATGCAAGATACGTTTTGCCGCTAGCTATGCCACCGCTGAGTATAATCTTCTTTTCATTATTCTTTTGTATGCTTTTTATCACATTTTTTTGTTTTAAAGTTAACTGTTTTTCTTCAAACTTAGCAAAATTAATTGAGCAGTTTGTTAGCTTTACAAATTGTGATATGTCAACTCCATATTTATTTTTGTATTCCTTTTGGAGTGTTGTAAAAAGTTTTGTTTGATATAAGTTCACTTGTGCCCTTTACTATTTTTGTAGTTGCTTTTGCTTTCAGCTTCATTAGCAGTTGCAAGTTTTTTAATACATTCATAGTAAAGCTCCATTTCTCTTATTGAACACTCCTTTACATATTCATCAAGCTCGCTTTTTAAAGAATCAATTTCTCCATTATCAACTTGCTTGTTTTTTTTCCTACTTGCTTTATTTAAAGCGTCAATTTCGGCTCTTAAATTTTCTATTTTAGTATGCATGCTAACAAGCTCAACACTAGAATATTGCTTAAATGCATTTATAAACCCTAATTCTAAATTAGCCCGCTCTACATCCAATTCGCTTCTAACTTTCCTAGCGTTAACTTCTGATCTAAAGGTTTGCGACAAAAGGTGTTCAAAAGTATCTTCACTAATTATTACTCTAGAGTCTTCGTTAATAAAATTTCCTCCACTTTCCCATTTTTGTCTCATTCTCCACACATTTACTTTAGAAACTCCTAATTTGTCAGCTATTTCTACATCGCTTAATAAGCCCTCGCTAAAATATGCAACATAATCATCAAAAGACCTTTTACCTTTTTTCAAAAAAATTTCTCCTAAATTAACAAAATTAACAAATTGTTTCTCTAAATAGTAATTCAATTTGTAAATTGTTAACATAAACTATTGTCTTGTTGATATCTATTAATAAATGTTTGATATTTATTGACTTTTATTGATTTAAAAATAGCGATTAACTAATTTATTAAATTTTACTACAACTTGACTATACAAATTCGGAAAAATCTTTCATTGTTTTTATAAGATACTTCCTTGTACAAATTCCCTTATCATAAGTAGTGCATGATTATAAATAATATCTCTACAAAGTCGAGAACCACGGCTATTGATTCTCGTTTTGGATCTTTTTTGCCAATCTCATCCATAATATCAGAAACAATACTCAAAAACCGATCGGAATATTTCTCTCCCATTTTTTTCAAACATTTCTCTAGCATTCCTTTTTTGTATCTACAATCAAACTTCATATTTTGAAAATTTTTATACTTTTCTATTATATGCTTATCTTTCAGAACGTCTTCAATAAAATTTTTTGCAGGGTCTACAATAGCATTTATGATTTTATCAATACTTTTTCCGGTTTTTCTTTTGTATTCTTGTATTGATACAAAACCTCTATAAAAATCCTTTTTTTGTTCTAGAGTTAATTGCTTAACTCCATAAAGTTTGCTTATTTCCTTTTTTGTTCCTGGGCTCAAACAATCATAAAAATCTGAAATCTCATTTATATACATCATAACTCTAGAGAGTATATAAATAAACAATATTTTTAACAATAGTTTTTGGCACTTTTTGAATGAAAATTTTGACAAAAAATATTTCTATACTCATAACAATGAAATCTACAAAAAAAATAACAGCTGGTTATTTATCTTACTAGCTGTTATTTTGTGTATACAAAATTTATTTACATCTAAAACTATTCATTATTATGAATTACCATCTTCGATGTATTCTTTAATTTCTTCAAATTTAGAGCTGTCTTCAAGATACCCTTTAACTTTTTCTAATCCTGATTTTACTTTTTCTAAATCTTCTTTAATTTCGCTAACATTTACATCTTTTTTTAAGTTAGGATCCTTCTTGAGACCAGTATTTGATTCATTGCCTACATTTAATTTATTTCTCAACTTTTCTCTATCATCCATCAAATCCTTTAATAATTTTCCTAATTCTGATTCTGAACCTGATTCCTCTTGATCAAAATTCCAAGCATAATATAAAGAGTCCTCGTCATTAGTAAAATTATCATATATAGGCCCTGTAATTTTATCTCTAACTTCTTCTGCCCCTACACTTATTTCACCCTTTATATTATCAATATCTTTATTTATTTTATCTATTTTATCTTTAAGATCCTTTATTTTATCTTCCACTTGTTTTTTTTCTTCTTCTTCTTGTTGTTCTTTTTCTTTGGCTTTAGCCAATTCTTGTTTGTTTTGTCCTTCTGTTACTTCTTTTTCTTTAGTATTTCCTTTCATATTCTCTTGTTCTTCTTCTTTATCTTCTACTTTTTCTTCTTCAACTTTAACTTTAGATTTTTCTACTTTTTCTTCTTGTTGGCCACCACTTTGTTGTTCTTCCTTTGATACCTGTGCATTATCTTGCCCACTTGCCGATAATACTGGTGGCAGATTTATTACACCATTATTAGGATCATCGCCCTGCATTAATTCTTCTTCTTGTAATTTTTTTGATACTTCATCTATTTTTGGACCATTTGAAGTAATTTTATCTTTTGTATCTAAAAATCCCTTAATTTTTCCTTCTGCATTTTGTTTTATTTGTTTTAAATCTTCAGCGCCTGAATAATTCTTGCAAGAAATTATCAGCGCAAAAACAGCACAAATAATAAATGTTTTTTTATTCATAATTATTCTCCCCTATACTTCTAACTTCTATTTTAAATTTTTTTAAGATCTTCTAGTAGTATTGCATACTCAGCAACTTTATCTCCTGAATCCTTAATTTTATCTCCCAAAAATGTAATATATTCAGAATTATTAATTTTTTCTATCTTTGTTATTATCTCTTTATTTTGGATACCACTTGTAACATTTTGTTCATTCTTATATCCATAATATAAACTAGCTTTAAATGCTCCCCCTTCAGTCATTGCTTTTACAAAATTATTAACTTCTGACTCTTCTAATGTAAAAAATGTCGCTGTGTGTCCTATGCCAACATTTAAACCTGTTTCAATACCATCTTCTTCTTTTCTTACAACTAAATCTCCCAAATCTGCCCAGTTACCACTATTATCTTTATTTTTAATATTTACAGTAAATTCAGAAAATTCTATCTTTTTAGCTTTTGACTCATCGCTACTTTGCTCATCATATATAGATAAAGCATGATTTTTACAAGAACTCATTATCGCAAAAACAAAACAAATAGCAAACATTTTCCTTTTCTTATTCATAAGTTGCTCCATAAGTCCTAATATTAGCACAACACCTAATAAATGCAATATTTCAAAGATTTAAATATATAATTTTGTTACATTCAACCGTTACATATTAACAAAACGCAAATGTAATTTTAACCAACTCCCCAAAATCTTTCCATTGCAAATGACCTACTCATTAAAATAGATTATAAAACACATACAAATTAAATTTCAAAGTCTTTGCTATATATTAGATAAAGTATCATGTCTTTCTTGTGTGCCACCCCTAGAAATTGGCACTTATCCTTATTACAGCTATCCTACAGCCCAGATTTTGTATGCAATGAGAACACACATAATTTGACTAAAATTTTTTGTTTTTAGTAAAGTATAAATTACTATTTTTATCTATTTTTATTACTTTTACTTAATTTAAAAGTAACACCTAGAAGGAGCTTGTCTTATAGACATTAATAATTATTTTAATTTAAATAATTACAATATTGATTCTATACTTAAACTATTTAAAGTTTATAATAAAGTAGTAAATGAAAACAAAATTCTCTAAAAATTTCTTCTAAACGTAAAAAAAGAAAATTCAAAACCAACTCCTAAGTTTTTCTTGACTCCAAAAATTATCAAATTAATTCTAAACTGTGCCAAAACCTTAAAACAAATTGACCCAATTTCTGGTTGGTTCCTACATATACTGGCAATAAGTGGGTGCAGGGGCGCTGAAATTCAAAAAGTAAAAATGCAAGATATTACTCCCCTATTAAACAAAACTGGAGAAACTTTTTACAATATAAAAGTAAATATCGCTAAAAAAAGAAATGTCGCTTGTATTAGAGAAATTGTCATTAGCTCCAAAGAGTTTCAGGCTATCCAAACAGCTCACAAAAATCATTTCGAAGAAAAACTCTTGATACAAGACGTATCTATCTTTTTCAAAAGAGCAAACATAAATTTAAAGATAATCAAATTAATATTATCAATATTTCTAGAAAATTTAAAAATCTTCTTAAAAAATCCGGATTTCGCGCCAATAAATCGCTCCATTTATTTAGAAATTTGTTTATTTCATATTTAAAATCTAATGGCTATAACTCTTTCCAAATTAAAGAACTTATGAAATATTCTTCAACTAATGAAATTGATAATATCTATGGCCTATCTTCTGCTAATAAAATTCAAGCTTATGAATGCACTAAAAAGTACCTTAAACTTTAGCAAAACTATTTTAGTTTAAATAAACCCTTTTAAGTTACTTTAAACATTTTTCCACGGGGCTTTAAGTCAAATGAATCATATAATATTTCTTTATTTTTTTGTTGCTATAAAGTGATGCCCATTAACCTTATCGATTTTAACTTCACTTATTTCAAATTCATCAGCTGCACCCAAATAATTTAAAGACTCATATCTTGCACTGCTTCTAATTCCATAGTAATTAATTATCATACATGGATTTATAATAAAACAATTACTCTTAATGTAGCCAAGTCCTATAAATCTATAATACGCTGTATTTATATCATATGCATTAAATTCACGGTTCTTAAATAGACTTTATAATAATGCAGACACAAAAAGTAACAACCTCATTTTTGTATCTCTGGTCTTAAAGTTCTATTGTCTTGTTTTATTTTATTAATAAGCATTGTTTACCTCTCCTATATTAAATTATTTCTTTAATTTTTTAGTGCACCCATTCACATGGGGACACTGACATTATTTGCAAATGCTATATTGCTTGGGAAAAATAATGCTCCACTTGTTGGCAATAATCCCCTTAATCTATCTGATATTGCCCTTTTCTTAGGATCAAGAGTAAACACAAACTCTCCAAATCTATAATTTAGCTGCTCAATTAGTGGACATGTATTCGTAATATTGTAAATTAGCATTTTCAGCCTGTCTTTATAAGGCTTTTCTCTTTTTTTATTTTCGTTTTGAATTCTATTTAATTCTTTTTGTATACTATCAATCTCCATTAGATCACACGCAAGATTTTCAGCAGATTGATTATCCCTAATTTCAAGGTCTAAACAATCAACATATTCTACAAATTCTCTTGCCCAATCAAACTCAACTCCAGAACTATAAAATTCACTCCTTTCTACTAAATCTTCAACAAGCTTTATAAACGTTTCCTTGTTAAAATTGTGTGCCATTAAGTATTCCTCTCTATATTTACTATAAATATCTTTTTTTAAATTTATAATTTCTAATTCACATTTATTAACAAATTCAAACACTTTTGATATTAAGTCCTCATTTCTCTTAATCTTACAGTTAACTGGTGCTGCATCTATTAAAAAGAATAAATTACAATACTCAAGCCCAGTACATGCTAGCTGCATTTGCGCCTGCACATAGTATTTGAAAAAATACTTGCTGCTTAAAAAATTTCTATTTTTATAATACTCATCAATAGCACTACTCATATAATGAGAGTCGCTATTTTTAATTTCTAAAAGCTCTAAATCACCAGCATTATTGATAAACCAGCCATCAATTGTTGAGCCTACTAAAGTTTCTGCATTTCCCATTTTTTTAAAATAGTTATACTTATCAACTCCATCGACATATTTGTTTTTATATAAAACATCAATATTTTCATCGTATGCTTTAACAAATTCTTTAAATCCTAAATTCTCTAATTCCTTACCCTTGAGCATATACAAATTCTCTTCAAAAGGCATGCTTATTCCAAAATATTTAAGCACTCTATTCACCATTAAATCTTTTAGTCCTGCGCCACCAATTAGAATACTACCTACTTCACTAGCTCCGTATTTATCTAGCTTGTTTCTTTGTACACTAAAATCAATATTTCGATTAAATCTAAAACACTCTTGACTACTTATTCCGGGTAATTTCTTACCTATCTTGCTTAATTTACTTTTTTCTTTAATGGGAGAAGATTTTTCCTCAAATATTTCACATCCAGTAAAACTTTGTTGATTAACACTTATCATTTTGAGCTCTCCTTGAATATTATTTTGTATTTATTGATTATTATTGTTTGAAAGATTTTTCATCTTTTTCCTTCTGTTTACAATAAATAATTGTAAAGCAAAAACTATTTTTGACAACTTTTTTACAAAAATTTTTATAAAAAAATAGTTGGGCTTATTTAAATTCTCTTGTCTAAGAACTTAGCTAAACCTAACTTAATTGGATTGTTTTGATAGCAATACACTTTTTTAGCTATTCACATACATATATATAACAAAACCGGGTTTTTGTAGGGATTTTTCTGAAAAAATTTACAAAAAAGCTTAACTATATCCTTAAACAAAAGAACTTAGTTAAGCCTAAGCTAAATCGGATTTACAATAACATAAATGGAGTAAATTCCCTCCTATTATTATAGATATTGGAGACTTTATTAAATTCTCTTGCTAAAGAACTTAATAAAATCTAGGGCTTAACCAAATTTGCTTATTAAAATTATTTTAATAAGCTTTTCAACAATTGAATATATTCTAATTTAGAATTAAAATCAATTTGTATTTGTTAAAATAAAAGAACTTATTTAATTTCTCTTGTTTAAAAATTTAAATAAGTTCTAATTTAGAATAGATTAAAAATAAACTGTTGCTTTTGAATAATATCTATAAAGATTATACTATATTGTTTAAAACGCAAATTGTACATGATCTTATTATTTAATACCTTGTAAATAAGGAAAACAAAATCTATTGCTTCCTTACTAAACCCCATATTTAAAAATTCATTTTTTATACTTTTTATGTTATATGTTTTGTATGCCATATTGTTCATATACTATCCTTTTAATTCTTTATATTTTTTTAAAAGTTTATTAATCAAATCTTTTTGATTTTCAAAAATCTCATCCATCATAAAGCTTGTAAATTTGGCATTTTTTTTATAAAAATTATAACTTTCCTGTTTTTTAAGTTGAAATCTTAGCGGTTTTATTGGATTTTGTTTTGAAATATTTTTGTCTATATCAGATTTTTTAATTTTTTTATACGCCTGATTAAAACCAAATTGTTTAATTTCTTCTATTTTTAAATCTCCTGATAAAACTTTTTTATAAAGCCGCAAATATAAAAATGCTTGACTTCTTGCTATAACAAATTCCTTAAGAAAATCTTCAAATTTCTTATAACCATCAAGTTCATAAAGTTTTTTTATCCTTATTTTATATAAAATTTCCATCAATTCAATTTTATTATTAATATCACTTGAAGTAATTCTTCGCAACTGATTTTTATAGCTTTCATATTCTATTTGATTATCTTTATCATTATTACTTTCAAATTGATTAACACTAACTTTTCTATTATTTAGAATAAGTTCTTTTTTTCGATTTTCAAACATTATTTTTACTCCTTATTTTAAAAGTACGTCAGCATACTTTTATTATTTTTTTTAAAGTTTCTTTAGCCTCCTTATAGTATATTTCCTGAATATTTGGCTCTTTTAATTCGTTAATCAAAATCTTAATATTATTAAAATTGTAAATTTTCCCCTTAACAAAAAGACCATAATTTTTATATAACAATTCTTCTATATCTTTTAAGGTATTTCTATTTTTAATGAATTGATTTTCAACTATTGATATTTTTATTTCTTTATTTTTAAATATATTAACTTCTTCTATTGCATCCATTAGCATAAGAAAAGCTTCAACTGACCATCTTTCAAGCTGAATAGGAATTATAGCTTCATCTGTAATATTCAAAGCATTAAATAATAAAGGATTTAAACTAGGGGGAGTATCAATTATTACATAATCAAAATTATTGCTGTAGAAAATTTTCTTCAAACAATGTTCCAATAGTTGTTCTTTATACCTCTCATCTTCTTGCTCAAATTTACATAAAATTGGATGAGAAGGAATAATGTACATTTTTTCATTAATCTTATTTAAATATTTATCTAAATCATCCTTTTTATAATCCTTAAGCATATAATATACATTAATGCCTTCAATACTTTTTAAGTATTTAGCAAAATAACTAGTCAAACTATTCTGAGGGTCTAAGTCAATCAATAAAACCTTATTATTAAGGTCCTTCAAAATAAAGCTAAAAATAGTTGTTAATACACTTTTGCCAACACCGCCCTTAATTGATGCTATTGTTATTATTTTAGGTTTTTTATTATCCATTTGATTAACGGTCCTTGTTCCGGGTATTTTTTCCCATAAAATTTATATACTTGTTGTTCCAAATCCGTAAACATACTAAATAAAACTTTGCTGTAGTGATTATTGGTTCTTTTTTTATCCAATAAACGATATAATCTCTTGAAGTAGCAAAAAACACTTCCGGCTTTAAATCTAAATTCCATATAATATGCCCTTGCTAATGCATATGCTTTTCTAGTTCCATTTATTTGATTGGTTTTCTATAGCCATAAAAAATGCCAATGAACTTATCTCCTTCTTTAATTGGGTATAAGTGAGTTTCTTCAACAATTCTTTCCCTATTAAATAGGGTCCTTAATGATAGTCTAAATTCATGTTTTTTCTCATAAACTCTAAATTTATAAATATCCATCATTATTTTTTATGGTACATTGCTTTGCCATTTTCTTTTTCAATTAAGATAAAGCGTTCTTTATTTTGACACTCAACTTTACATTTGCCTTTTTTACAGTTTCAATAGGTTCTGGTGTACTTTCCATGTTTAATCCTTATATAACTTCTTTTAACATTAAAGAATTTTTCTCATTTTTTATTAGTTCTAATAATTCAAGATAATATGTACCAAATACTTTATTGTATTCTATTTTCTCTTGGTTATTCAAATATTCTTTTATAATTGGTTTTAAAAATTCAATATTTGTATCTTTTTTTAGTTGTTCAATGAGAATATTGAAAATGTTTGTCTTTAAATTTTGATAATTTTGTTGAGAATTTTCTTTTTTTCTTTCAATCGACTTTTCTAATTTGCGTTTTATGTAACTTAAATCGTCATATTTATGATTTTCAATAATAAAATGTGGCTTAAATTTGTAATTTTCGTATACTTTTTGGAAATATATTTTTAATTGTTCCGAATTATATCCATTTTTTTCGAATTTTTTCTTGGTGTTATTTAGAATATTTTTTAATTTGTTTTGCTTTTTTTTCATAGAAGATTTTTTTATATTGAATTTTTTTATTAGGGCAATTTCATTTTGTTTTAGGATTATTATTGCCTTAATCTTAGTATCTTTATCAGTATTTAAATCCAATATAGAAAGAGCTTTTTCAGTTTTAAAGTCACATTTATTGAAATAATTTCTTAGTTGATATTGTTCTTTTTGGTTATTCTTTCTTTCTTCTTTTATATCATTTTTATTACTTAAACACTCCACTGAATTTACACTGCCATTTATAGAAACATTGTCTTTAAAATGGTTATTAACTCTAGATTTAAATCTAGAGTTTTTTCGTTCTTTAAAGTACTTGTTTATTTTCTGGTAACATTCTTTTTTAGAATACTTTAGTTTATAGTAAATTTCAGTTCCACAATTTACACCCATGTGTTGGTAGTAGTTGGTTGTAACTTTTAGTACTTTTGCTAATTTGTAAAGATAATTTTGCATTGTTCTTAAAGTAGTGGGAGCTAAACCATTTCTTTTAAGATTTTCATTAAAGTAATAGAGTATGTTTTTTTGTGTATATTTCTTATATTTGGTGTTTATGTATTCTAGTGTTGAAATAAGAACTATCAATTTATGTTGATGTTTGTTGTGGCAATTTGGAATTTTTTTATTTGTTGATATTGACATAACCGTCACCCCCCTTTATAAGATAAATAATAATTAATTATTATAATGCATAATTTTGATTTAAAAGTAAATACTTTTCTAAAAAAAATATTAAATTAAATTATTAATTTCATTAATTTAATGTGCTTTTTGTAATTTAGTAAAAGATCAATTGATTTTAATTTAAAATTGGTCTACACTACAAACAGCGTAGTTGTTTAAATATTGACATTTGCGACTACCTTTATAAGATAATTTGCAAAAAATGTAATGTAAGGGTTTAGCTTAGTTCTTTGATAAAGAGAATCTAGCTAAGCCCTCATTTTTTACAAAAATTTTTGTAAAGAAGTTGGCAAAAATAGTTTTTGCTATATATATATATTTATATCTTATAAAGTAGTACATTGTGAACAATGTTTCAAACAAAAATAAGCTTCAGAAAAGATATGAAAACTCTAAGGATGAATTTGGCAGGGATTGACAAAAGTCTTAAGGGACATGGTTATAAGTATCAGAATTTCAATGACATAGTAGAAGAAATTGAAACCGTTATTAAAAAGCATAATTTAGAGCTTAATTTTTTTCAAAATGCAACTTTTACACACGATCCATATGGTAGAGTTTATGTTGTTATGACTACATTCTACAGCACAAGTACTGGGTATGAAGAATCATTTGATATGCCAATGCTTACAAAAAATTTATAATGGAACAATGAAAATGGGTCTAAAAATGTAAATACAACGCCACAACTAGTTGGTTCAGCTATTGCTTATTTCAAAAGGCATGCTTTAGTGGAGTATCTTCACATAAAAAGTGAAGTTGATACTGATGTAGCGCCTATTTACAATAATTATGAAAACAGAAATTCTATGCCTAACAAGCAAGTTAGTGTTAATCAAAAGCAAGAACAAAAACAAGAAATTAATCAAATTCAAAAAAATAACACTATTCAAAACCAGAAAAGAGACATTAATCTAGAGCAAAGAAACGACATTAATCAAAATCAGAAAAAAACTAAGCTTTATTATTATAGTATTTTTAAAGAAACGTTGTCTAATATAAAAGATTGGGTAAATAGCCCTATACAACAAAAGATGATATAAACTCAATTATTCAAAAAATAAGCTTTATTCAGAATATAGACCCTAATAATATTGATGATATCAAGAAAATTGAATCTGATTTAATCTCGTATTTTGAGAAAAATAGTGATTTTAAGAGTATAAACTATTGGGCGGAGATTATAAAAAACTATTTCAAGAAAAATAATAAGTTGCAGGATTTAAAGGATTTTGAAAAGCTTATGGCGTTTAAGAGGACTACTTATGGCCCTGGCCCACTAATATTCTTTAGTGTCTTAAAAGAAGAAAAGCAATTTGATTATATATTTGCAGTATAGCAATATTAAAGCCCCCAAATAGGGGGCTGCTGTGTTACTGATTGCATGAAGCACTTGTACTAGTTGTAAAATTATCTATACCTCCGTTAAGGGCGCCTTTAACTATCTCTTTGAAAGTGGTTTTTTGATTTTCTGCATTATCTCCAGTACATTTATCAAGCTCATTTTTTATGTGATTAAGTGCTTCTTTTATTTTAGATTCATCATATCCCAAGAATTTATCAAATTTTCCATCATTACCCAGGGCTTCTTTTAACCATTTAAGTTGTGTTTTTTGGTTTTCAGATAGTTTTTCTTTAAGTAATTCTTCCTTGGATTTAGGTTTTTCTTGTTGTACTTCTTCTTTTTCTAAATCACGGTTTTTTCTGATTTTTGTTTGTTGGGCATTATTTTTTAAAGTGTCATTATCATTAGAATTACAGCTGTTTAGCATAATTAAAAATAAACAAAATAATATGTTGATGATTTTCATTGTTACTCCTTTTTTTATTAATAATGTTTAATAAATCAATTATTAATACTAAATATTGGATAAACAATTATTATTTGAATTGATATATTTTAAGTGAGGTGTAGCTATTTGGAAATAAAAGCAAATATTAGTCCTGCTATCATTGTTATAGACATTGCCCCCATAATTCCCAATACCCATTTAAGCATTTCTGAAAGAGACATTAAATTCTTTTCAACATTGTCTATTTTAGTGTCTAAATTAGATATATCTTTTTGTAAATTCTTTTCAACGTTGTCTATTTTAGCGGTTAAATTCTTTTCTACATTGTCTATTTTAGTGTCTAAATTAGATATATCTTTTTGTAAATTCTTTTCTACAGTATCTATCTTAATGTCTAAATTAGATATATCCTTTTGTAAATTCTTCTCTACATTATCAATTTTAGTGTTAAGTTCGCTTTTAACATTATCTATTTTAGAAACAAGATTATCAAATTTAATATCAAATTGTTTTTCTAAATTTTCTAAATCCCTATATGTTAGCTCATTGTGATAATATCTTTTAGATAAATCTTGTGCTATTAGTTGTTCCATACCCAGTCTAATAAATTCTTTATATATTTGTTCTTGGCTAATACCGCTAACGCTTGTTGACACTGTTTCCATAAAATTTTCCCTTAAACTATATTATACACTATTTTAGATTGATTGGCTTTAGAGATTTTTATATGTAAAGTAGAATTTCTTGCAAGAAAAACCTTTTTGTAATTTACATTTTTAATTGGGAATATTGATTATAGACTTTTTCCGCTATTAGTTTTGTTTTTTTAATGTACTCTAAATATATGTTGATATTATGTTTTACCGCAGTTATGGAGTGTTCGTCTTTTAGTGTTGATAAGTCTGGATAAGGATATTCTGGATAATTTGGGCCATTAACCTTAACTTTTGTTTTAGTTAAAAATGTTACAAGGGACATAACATACTCTGAAAGCTGTGTTTTATATTTAGCTAAAGAGTTTAGTGTTTGGATAAGTGGAGGTTTTGGTTCTTCTGGTAGGCTAGCAATAGTAGTACAACATAACAACAAAACAATTAGTAGAGAATGCAATTTTTTAAGCATTTTCACTCCTTTTAAGCATTTTGATATATTCTTTCATAATTTTGTTACGTGTTGCTTTAAGTGAAGTAATAATTTTTTTATTTTTGTCGGCAGAGATAGCCTCTATTATCTCAATATTGTATTTTAAAATATCTTTTATTTCTTCAAATATTTTCATTGACTCAGCTGTTTCCATAGATTTTAGTGTGCTTATATATGTTTTGTAGAAAAAATCTATTACTTTACTAAAAGTATTAATGTAATTATGATCTATGTTTGTATCAGTTTTAGCTATGTTAGTTAAGCTGGATAGTAAATTAAGCCCCAAACCAATAGTGTTATTTTGCATTATTTGTTCTTTCCTTATAGATAGGTATTCCTTCCTGATTGAATTTCAGATCATTAGATATTTTGAGATTTTTTTCATCAGAATTAACCAAATCAATGCATTGATTGATTTTTTCATTTAATGGAGCGAGTTTTTTAGTTATTGCTGGGGTTAATGCACTTTCAAGTCTTTCCATATTTGCTGTATAGATTAATTTATAATGAGAATACAGCTCATAAACCAAAAAGAATCCTTTATGTGCAATTTCATCAAATTCGTCTTCAAATTTAGAAAATATATCAATAAGGGTTGATAAAGACGAAAGTCCAAGCTCAACATTATCTTTAGATAATTTCATAATTTAATCTCTTTTTTTAATGTGATTTTTGCCATTACCATTGCCATTCTTAAAAATCTTGCCTATTACAATAGTTAATATATCTTTTAATAAAGGCTTAAGAAGAATTAACACTCCTAGAACCAGCACTGTTACAAAAATCATTACGGCTATACGCTTAATTTCGTTTAAATTGATAAGAAGTTCAGTTAATTTAATGGTATCCATTTTTTCAATCCTCGATTTTAATTTTTTTATTTATACGTATATTATATACCAAAACCTTAATTTTTGCTAAAAAAGTTTACAGTTTTAAAAGAACCGGGATGGGATTTCCTGAAGAGTAGGCTCTTTTTTGGACATACCATCCTTTATGTATGGGAAATCTACTAGATAGTGCTCGGGGGGCGTCTGATTGCTCATAAACCATATTTCTCTGACTTTCATCAGAATACTTTAGATATAATGCTTTAATCGACGTATCGCTATAGTGTTCTACATCAAGCTCAATATTAAGGTAAATGGGATCATTATCGTAATTTTTGTAAAAAATAAGAGTTGTGTCATTAGTGTTCTCCAACTTAATAGTTATTGATTTGTTCTCATAGTCAGACGAATAAAGCGTAGGGCCGAATGCAAAATTTCTTCCATGTGAAAAATCAGATGGTACTCCTAGCAGTTGTTTGGGAACGGGTGTTTTTTGAATAGTACTTGATGACATTATCAAAAGATCATCACTTCTAGATAAAGTGGCTGATGATATGCTATTTGTAAGGCTAGATTTAATTTTACTAAAAAGATTTGAAAGTTTACTAGATTCATTCTCAATTAGCTTGTCAACGATTAAATCGTAAATGCTTTTTATAAAATCGTTATCAGCTGCAAGTTCAGTAGCGATTGTAGACTTAATTATCTCCTTAAAATAGCCCAGCTCTTCGCCTTTAAATGTTTGGTGATTAACGGTTTTTAAGAAGTTTTTAAAGGTGATAGCATTGCTGCTTGCACCTCCATCATCAAGCAGTAAAAGATCAGTATTGTTAACGGTCGTAACCTTATTTAAATCTTTTATTTGAACCGTTTCTTCTTCATCAATTAGCAATTTATCTTGATCATCGGCCATAAAACCTCCTTAGTTGTTAAAAGTTATAATATTGTTACCATCTTTATTATTAATTTTGAGAACTCTACCAATAGGAATAATTCTCTTTATAAAAGCATAAATTGAATGATCATAGCCCTTAGGAAGCGAATTAAATACTAAAGCCTTTTTAGATGCAGCATATCCCGGTTTCTTTTCTCTAATTAGAATCTTTTTAAGTCGTTTTCCTTTCTTAGTACTAGGGGAAATAAATGTAGTAAAGTTTGTTTTTATTACCCCTTTTAAAGAGATATCAATAACCCCAGATTCAGGAGTAGTAACTTCAATGTCCACATTTAAAAAGGCCTTAAAAATCAGTCTAAACGACTCATCAGTACCAATATGACGTAAAGCAAAAATAACACTATTAATATTGCTTGTAATACTTTGTAAAGTTTGAGTTTTTGCATAAAAGATAGATAAAACTTGAGATATCCATATTGCAATATATCTTGATTTTATATTTTCTATTACATTAATGGATATGAAGTTGGAATTAAGAGATTTGAGTTCATTAAGCAATGCTTGTGCGTATTCTGTTTCTGTGCGTATAAGTTTATGAATTTCGGTATTTTTGAAAAAATTAGGTATTTTCATGTTTGTTAACTATCAATGTCAATGAGCAATCTATCTGTAGTATTGAAAAGTAGCATTGTATCATCATTAATAGCAATATCTTGATTTTTATTAAAGTCGCTATCAGTAATTTTTGAAATACTTTCGGTGTCTGTATCTTTAATACAAGTGCTTATTTCCATAAACTTAATTCCTTTAACTTCATTAACTGGAGTAAAAAAGTCTTGATATTCAAAGCTAATTCCCATATCAGAATAGTTATTTGAAATAATCCTAGAATATATGTCCCTAATTTGAGAGTCTATGTTTAAGTAGAGATAGTTTTTAAGGTCAAGTTTATACTTTACTTTCCGATAAACATAGTTTCTTTTTCCTAGCGATATTTTATAGGATTTGCGTTGTCCAGTTGAATTGAGTCCATCAATTTCTATATCTCCTTCAAGTGAAGTCCCACTAGGAGTTGTTAGATATAATGTTTCCCAAAGTTTTGCTTTAAATTCGGAATTGTTAATATTAGCTTTACTAGCGTCTAGTAAATCTTCTTTTAGAATTAGGTATATATTGGCTTTTCCAGCTGAACTTTTAATATTAGTATGCTCTACCCCATTAAGATTAAGTAAAGCGTTTCTAACAGCACTGTAAGTTGTGCTTTTAAAAGAAATGTGCTCTTCAATAGCAGCCCAATAAGTACCACCTGGTTTCATTTTAGAAAAAAAGAGATTAAGCTCATTAATTATTTCTTCTTCAATTAATGCTAAAGAAGATGCAATAATGTTGTAAATCGAGCTATTACTATCATCAATGTTAATTCCATAATTTATTCGCAAGTATTCTCTTTTGGCCCGTAATATATCCTTAATTGTACGCTTTAGAATGCCAAAATCAGAATCAAAAATAATACTCATAAATTAAACTCCATATTCAAAACATCGCCTGAGAAAAAAAGGATATATGTGCTTTGTTGTCTTGAATAATCGTTGAAATGTTTATTAAATCTAAGTTAAGTTCTTTAGATATTTCGTGAAAATAATTTTTTACAGCGTGAAGATTATTAATTTTTAACAGTTTTAAAAGTAAGAAGTAGTCCAGCCCCCAATTAGGAGTATAGCTCAAACTTCCCCTTAAGGTTTTTAAAAATATAAACACTTTTTGTTTTTGTTCTTCAATTCCATCAACAAGTGATAAATCGTTATTAAATACTAATTCAAAATTATTGCCTAATCTTAAATCTATACTAGTAATTATACCATATTTAGCAAAAATTACTTAAACAAACTATTAATATTATTGCTAATTCTAGATGTAGCTATTTTTAAGCTTGCATAGTCAATAACTGCTTGTCCTTTTACAGTAATTTCATTAATAGCGCTTACAATACTCTCTAGAATTGATTTTAAGGACATTATTTCATTAGCTATTTCAATTTTATTGTTTGCTTTAATTTTAACAGTATCAGAGATTATATTTAAAGTCTTTGGGCTAATTGCACTAAGTATATAAAAATGATGTTTGTCAAAGTGGATATCGTTATTTTTATCAAAAATATTAACGCTTGATTGAAGTAGTAAAACGCTATCGTCTTTTGATAGTTCTAAACTGATATTAGAGATATTTTTTGTGTGAATTTCTAAATCTTCAAATTCGGGCATTGTAACAATAGCTTCTTAAGTTTGTTGTTTAAACTCCTTTACAGTGCCAATTTTAATTATAAAAATGTTTGAATAAATCCAATTTTTTATGTCTTCTTGAGCCAATGCTTGTCCATATAAATTCCTTTAAAACCAAAGTAAAATATCCGATTGAAGAGTCAATACTAAATATTTCAAAGTAAACTAAATCTGCAATTGATATTCGGTCTTTAAGCTCAAAGTTAAGGGCTTGATATGTGTAAAGTTTAGAATACCCTTGAATATCAGACATATCAGAATCATAAAGCATTGCAAGTTCTTGTGGCTTTATGTCAATAATAACTCCTGCAAATTCAGTGTACTTATTTTTATCAAATATTCTCTGATAAGAAGAATCATTCTCAAGCTTTACAACAGTGCCTTTATAAAACTTTAGAGGTTTAGGATCCTTAAATACGTTGATCATACGGAAAGACATATCTGAAAGTCTTTTTCTAACACCATTCATTAGACAACCCCCACACAAGATGGCGTTGAAGTTTCTCTTTTTAGTTTTTCTAAAAATGCATCGAGTTGTGAACAAAAATTCTTATTTGATCCACAACCCCCCTCACCACCTTCTTCGCTCCCACTACTGCTAGGATAATAATCAAGTTCAAGTTCATTGAATTTTTCTTTTTTGATCCTATCAAATTCAAATTCTCGAACTACCCCTTGTTTTCTTAATTGACAACCCATGTGGTAGAAAGTAAGTAAAAATATTTGTTCATATGTCAGTGGACTAGCATCAATACCATGTGTTACTAGAATAGCTTGAAGTAGGGATAAATGAAGTAGAAAATTTTGCTTACTTAGTGCAAATTGGTCTATTCCTAATAGCAATAACACTTCTGAATGGAGTTTTGTTACTAAAAGTTCTTCTTCTCCCTCAGCTTGTGCTTGTAAGTTTCCTTGTTCGCTCATTTTCACCTACCTTATACTTTTAACTTTGCTTTATGTTAACTTGTAAAATAGTTTTTCTAGTAGCAAGTAGACCCGCCCAAAACAAAATCAATGTATGAATGAGCAATATCAGTTGAGTCTTTGTCCACTTGTTCATTCGGTGTAGGTAGCATATACTTGCTAGGTTTGAATTTGATAAGCTCCGAATTTAGTGGATAAATGAGTATTTTATGTTTTAGCAAGTTTGAAGTCTCAATATACACATTTTCTCTATTATTAATAGCTTTAATAGTTTGAATCAAAACGTCCTCCCATTTTTCACTGCTACTTGCTACACCCTGTGCTGCTGCGTATGGTTTTACAAGTTTAAGTGAAGTTGCGGGATCAGCTATTACCATCATAGGTGTGGAAAATTCGTCTTCTAGTTCTAACTTTGAAAGTCCAGCCGCAATCTTTTCAAAGATTTTATCCATTTTGTCTTTATCACCACTAGCAACTTCTTCTTTTATCTGCTCAGGCATATTAAGTAGTCCATACATATTCGGAAGTAGCCGTTTTTGATTTTTCCCATCTTTTTGAATCGAAACAGTACCTGTTAGTACAAAGGGATTGATAAGCTTGATAATTTCACTACTTGCAAGCTTATACGCTCGTGCAAAAGGAAGTAAATTATTATTAATGTCCCCAATATATGAGTCTGAAGTATAAAATTTCTCAGAAACTTGTTTTAAATGTCTGAATTTATACTGTAATTCAAATAATTAAGTCTTACTACCTCAGAATTAAAACCAATAGTTGAGATAGTATTAACCTCATTGGCAATTGTTGTAGGATTGGCATTTAAAAACGCGTCCCAGTTTACGGTTTTTTGATATCCCATTTGTAGATCAATATCTTCAATTTGATCAGGCGAAAACCATTTATATATAATAGGATCTTTAACTTCTCCTGTGATATTAGCTACAGCTTTTGCATAATAATTTTCATCAAATAATTCCATATTAAATCCTCCCAAATTTTATTAATTCGCTTAGTCTCTAGTAATAATTGCTTTTCAACACGCTCCCGCTCTTCAACTTCTGCAAGTTCTTTTGTTATTCGCTCATTTATACTTAAATCTCGACTTGTCTCTTTGTATTTACTGGTTGCTTGTTCTTTAAAGCGCAGATACTCTTCAAATTCCTGCGCACTGATAACTTTAGTATCAGCCTTAATTTGCTGCTCTTCTTTATCTTGTGCTTGCAAGTCTTCTTTTTATTCTTTCTCTGTCATCTTTTAACTCCTTTTCTCAAAATGAGAACAATTTCTCTTTTAAAATCGCTAGCTCCTCATTATTAGCTGTGCTACTCTGTATAAGCTGGTTTTATTTACTGTAAAGCTCAATTAGCTTTATATCTCTTTCCACTTTTTGTTCTTCACTTAACATAATCAGCGAATTAAACTTCATATCAAGCCCGAAATACTTCTTAAGCTTTAAGTTACGAGAGCTCTCAACTTGTTCTTGTACGCCTTTTAGAAAATCGTAATAATTGCTCCTATCACCTTTACCATCATTTCATAGTCTTTTAGCCTGTTCATTAAAACTTCTAGTTAAGGGTTCTTTAATATCGGCACCAATTTTTGCTTTAATTAATGCTAACGCCTCCTTTAAGTAACTAAGGTCATATTTAATAACTTCCAAACTAGCACTGGGAGTAGCTGTATAAAACATTCCCGCATTATTTAGATTGCTTTTAAGCCTAGCAAGCTCCTGTGTTAATGAGTCATTAGGGTTTCTTAAATTAGAAATATCTTTACTATGATTGTTTGTATTTTGTTTTCTCAAAAAAGAAGATAAAATGCCACTTCCCCTATCATTATTGCTCTGAGTAAGTGCACTTAAAGAAGTTGTTGCACTAGAAAGTGCGTCTTGTAGTTGTACTAAAGATTCATCTTTGTAAAACAAGAAATTGTGGTTTTCAATACGTCTTTCTATTTCAACGTATATCTTTTCAAATAAATAAATATCTAGCAAAAAGCTTTCTGTATAACACGGAACATATCTTTTTAAGATATAATCAAAGTTTTCATATATGATAAGTCGACTTTTATGTATTTTAACTGCATCTAAAGAATTGTCCTTATTGTTGGATTTTACTTTATAGGTTATATGATCAAAATCAACTCCCAAATCTCTTACATATTCATAATCAAGGTATTCAAAACCAATGGGTAATTCTATATTAACGGGTTGTTCGAGATCTATTAAGGTATCTTTGGTTTTTACTAAAACATAGCCAATCCCGTGAAAACGGTAGCTTATAATACAATTAAGCAGAGCATTCTTAAGCTGTACCTTTAACCTAGCAAGTTCAACCTCGCTAACATTGTGGTCAGTGCTCTCAAGAACAAGCCCGTTCTTGAGACAATCTTCTGCTACATTTTCTATATAATTTCTAAAAAATATTGAATATTTATATAGTTCTAGTGAACTTATTTTATCTATTAATTTTGTTTTTCTTAAATCACACACCGTTTTACTTCTCTTTATTAAATTAGATGTATGATAGCAAAAACTAATATTTTTGTCAATAAAATTTACAAAAATCTTTGGTTGCCAAAGTGAACACTTCTCTCTCTATATCCTAAAGACAACATCAAATATGCTGCAGATATTGCATCAAGAGCGTCATCATGGGTTCTATTATCCCCCTTATACGAATAAATATCATTAAATACAGAAGAACTGCTGTACTTTGTAATGTAAAGTTTCTTGTAAGTAAACGGCGTAATTAACATTGTTATTCTGCTAAATTTATTAGATTTTGGCTTAACTGGAACAATTCTAAAATATTGGCTCACATTATTTCTTAGCAACATATATTCACGGGTCAATCCACCAGCACCTTTTGTATTGTCTCTGTCCTCTAAATACAGTGTATGTACATTAAAATTCTCTAAAACGGTCTTGATCATATTCATAATATATGGGGCATTGGTTGGTCGTTGGTCTTGAAATACAAAAGCATAATACTTATCATCAACTCGCTCCATAACACATAACGCAGTGTTATCCCCCCCCAACGCTAAATGCTGGGTCTAAATATGCTATTGGACTAGTAAACACATAATCCTCAGTAATATTTATTTGTGTAAAAATTGAATCGGTGTTTGCTATCCATTCACCTAGCAAAACTCTTGCTTTATATGATGGTATATCTTTATAGAGTTTCTCTTGAGTTTCTATAAATCCTTTACCAAGTAGAACATTGTCATAAGTTGTAAAATTATATGTCTTAAAAGTCGCTATATTATCAATATAGTCGGTTTTAAAATAGTGTTCCGGATGATCGGGATTAGTATCAAAAATAATAGTTTCTTGCCCACACCTAAGTCTTTTT
Source organism: Borreliella bissettiae DN127 (assembly GCF_000222305.1). GTDB lineage: Bacteria > Spirochaetota > Spirochaetia > Borreliales > Borreliaceae > Borreliella > Borreliella carolinensis. Next base: position 49,091 of record NC_015906.1, read on the forward strand.
AAGACTTCCTCTAACGTTTGCTTGTGTAAAGTTGTAGCCTCATTCACAAAAATAAGTGCCGAATTACTACCCCTAAATCTTTCAAAATCACTTGCCTTATCTCCACCGTATAGATTAATACGCAGTGAATCAATCAGAATATATGAATTATTTGTATGTCTTGGAATATAAGGAATTTTAAGAAGTTTGCATAGCTTTTCAAATTGCCCCAAAACATTAACTTCAACTGAACGTTGTGAATTGCCAATAATGAAATTATTAGTATCGCTAGAGTATAACTTTTTATTTTCAATTAAACTTTTGAGAAAAAGATAACATGCAAGATACGTTTTGCCACTAGCTATGCCACCACTGAGTATAATCTTTTTTTCATTATTCTTTTGAATACTTTTTATCACATTTTTTTGTTTTAAAGTTAACTGTTTTTCTTCAAACTTGGCAAAATTAATTGAGCAGTTTGTTAGCTTTACAAATTGTGATATATCAACTCCATATTTATTTTTGTATTCCTTTTGGAGTGTTGTAAAAAGTTTTGTTTGATATAAGTGCACTTGTCCCCTTTACTATTTTTGTAGTTGCTTTTGCTTTCAGCTTCATTAGCAGTTGCAAGTTTTTTCATACATTCATAGTAAAGCTCCATTTCTCTTATTAAATATTCCTTTACATATTCATCAAGCTCGCTTTTTAAAGAATCAATTTCTCCATTAACAACTTGCTTGTTTTTTTTACTACGTGCTTTATTTAAAGCGTCAATTTCGGCTCTTAAATTTTCTATTTTAGCATGCATGCTAATAAGCTCAACACTAGAATATTGCTTCAATGCATTTATAAACCCTAATTCTAAATTAGCCCGCTCTAAATCTAATTCTTCCCTAATTTTTCTAGCTTTAACTTCTGATTTATCTTTACAATATTTATTAAACATAAACAATAAAAAATAAGACTAATAAACTAGTCTTATTTTTTATGATTTATGCTTCTAAAATTATTTATTGCAATTTTTAAGCTTATATTTGTTAATAATATAGCTTTTAAGATATTCTTCAATCTTTTTAATTTCTTAATTAAAATTATGTTCATACATATCATATAAATCTTGAAAGTTCCTAAGTCTAATACTGAAAGCCTCATTTATTTTTTGATTATCATATATTCTTGCTTTTAAAATCCTGCTTAATAATATTTTTTTTAAAAAATTAGATCTCTCATTTTCTTTTAAAGCTAGCAATTTATTGTTTTCTACAATCCATTGATTACTTATTGACTTTATTATTATAACTTTTAACAACTAAGGAGGTTTTATGGCCGATGATCAAGATAAATTGCTAATTGATGAAGAAGAACCGATTCAAATAAAAGATTTAAATAAGGTTACGACCGTTAACAATACTGATCTTTTACTGCTTGATGATGGAGGTGCAAGCAGCAATGCTATCACCTTTAAAAACTTCTTAAAAACCGTTAATCACCAAACATTTAAAGGCGAAGAACCGGGCTATTTTAAAGAGATAATTAAGTCTACAATCGCTACTGAACTTGCAGCTGATAAAGATTTTGTAAAAAGCATTTACGATTTAATAGTTGACAAGCTACTTGAGAATGAATCTAGTAAACTTTCAAATCTTTTTAGTAAGATAAAATCTCGCCTTACAGATAGCATATCATCAACCACTTTATCTAGAAGTGATGATCTTTTAATAATGCCCTCATCAAGCACTATTCAAAAAACAACCGTTCTCAAACAACTGCTAGGATTACCATCCGATTTTTCACATGGAAGAAGTTTTGCATTCGGCCCTACGCTTTATTCGTCTGACTACAAGAACAAATCAATAACTATTAAGTTGGAGAACACTAATGATGCAACTCTTATTTTTTACAAAAATTACGATAATGACCCCATTTACCTTGATATTGATCTTGACGTAGAACACTATAGCAATACATCGATTAAAGCACTATATCTAAAGTATTCTGATGAAAGTCAGAGAAATATGGTTTATGAGCAATCAGACGCCCTCCTAGCACTATCTAGTAGATTTCCCATATATAAAGGATGGTATATTCAAAAAAAGAGCATACTCATCAGGGAATCCCATCCCGGTTCTTTTAAAACTGTAAACTTTTTTAGCAAAAATTAAGGTTTTGGTATATAATATACATATAAAAATAAAAAATTAAAATGAAGGATTAAAAAATGGATACTATTAAATTAACTGAACTTCTTATCAATTTAAACGAAATTAAGCTTATAGCCGTAATGATTTTTGTAACAGTGCTGGTTCTAGGAGTGTTAATTCTTCTTAAGCCTTTATTAAAAGACATATTAACTATTGTAATAGGCAAGATTTTTAAGAATGGCAATGGTAATGGCAAAAATCACATTAAAAAAAGAGATTAAATTATGAAATTATCTAAAGATAATGTTGAGCTTGGACTTACGTCTTTATCAACCCTTATTGATATATTTTCTAAATTTGGAGATGAATTTGATGAAATTGCACATAAAGGATTCTTTTTGGTTTATGAGCTGTATTCTCATTATAAATTAATCTATACAGCAAATATGGAAAGACTTGAGAGTGCATTAACCCCAGCAATAACTGCGGCACTCGCTCCATTAAATGCAAAAATCAATCAATGCATTGATTTGGTTAATTCTGATGAAAAAAATCTCAAAATATCTAATGATCTAAAATTCAATCAAGAAGGAAAACCTATCTATAAGGAAAGAACAAATAATGCAAAATAACACTATTGGCTTGGGGCTTAATTTACTATCCAGCTTAACTAACATAGCTAAAACTGATACAAACATAGATCATAATTACATTAATACTTTTAGTAAAGTAATAGATTTTTTCTACAAAACATATATAAGCACACTAAAATCTATGGAAACAGCTGAGTCAATGAAAATATTTGAAGAAATAAAAGATATTTTAAAATACAATATTGAGATAATAGAGGCTATCTCTGCCGACAAAAATAAAAAAATTATCACTTCACTTAAAGCAACACGTAACAAAATTATGAAAGAATACATCAAAATGCTTAAAAGGAGTGAAAATGCTTTAAAAATTGCATTGTCTATTAATTATTTTGTTGTTATGTTGCACCACTATTGCTAACCTACTAGAAGAACCAAAACCTCCACTTATCCAAACACTAAACTCTTTAGCTAAATATGAAACACAGCTTTCAGAGTATGTTATGTATCTTGTAACATTTTTAGCTAAAACAAAAGTTAAAGTTGATGATCCACATTATCCAGAATATCCTTATCTAGACTTATCAACACTAAAAGACGAACACTCCATAACTGCAGTAAAACATAATATCAACATATATTTAGAATACATTAAAAAAACAAAACCAATGGCGGAAAAAGTCTATAATCAATATTCCCAATTAAAAATGTAAATTACAAAAAGGTTTTTCTTGCAAGAAATTCTACTTTACATATAAAAATCTCTAAAGCCAATCAATCTAAAATAGTGTATAATATAGTTTAAGGGAAAATTTTATGGAAACAGTGTCAACAAGCGTTAGCGGTATTAGTCAAGAACAAATATATAAAGAATTTATTAGACTGGGTATGGAACAACTAATAACACAAGATTTATCAAAAAGATATTATCACAATGAGCTAACATATAGAGATTTAGAAAATTTAGAAAAACAATTTGATATAAAGTTTGATAATCTTATTTCTGAAATTTCTTACGTAGAAAAGAATTTACAAAAGGATATATCCAATTTAAATACTAAGATAGATTCAGTAGAGAAAAATTTACGAAAAGATATATCTAATTTAGATACTAAAATAGATAGTGTTAAAAATGAACTTAATACTAAAATAGATAATGTCAAAAGCGAACTTAACACTAAAATTGATAATGTATAGAAGAATTTAAATGCCAAAATAGACAATGTGGAAAAGAATTTAATGTCTCTTACAGAAATGCTTAAATGGGTATTGGGAATTATGGGAGCAATGTCTATAACAATGATAGCAGGACTAATATTTGCTTTTATTTCCAAATAGCTACCACCTCACTTAAAACATATCAATTCAAATAATAATTGTTTATCCAATATTTAGTATTAATAATTGATTTATTAAACATTATTAATAAAAAAAGGAGTAACAATGAAAATCATCAACATATTATTTTGTTTATTTTTAATTATGCTAAACAGCTGTAATTCTAATGATACCAATACTAGCAAAACAAAAATCCGGAAAAAGCGTGATTTAACCCAAAAAGAAGTAACACAAGAAAAATCAAAATCTAAAGAAGAACTACTTAGAGAAAAGCTATCTGAAGATCAGAAAACACAACTTGATTGGTTAAAAACTGCACTAGCTGATGCTAGAGAATTTGAAAAATTCTTAGGATATGATGAAGACAAAATAAAAGGCACACTTGATCACATAAAAAGTGAGCTTACTAGCTGTACTGGAGATAATGCAAATGATCAGAAAAACACTTTTAAAACTCTGGTTAAAGAATTTTTTAAAAGCGGGAATATAGATAATTTTAATAAAGATAATGTAACCAGTAACTGCAATAACCACTAATTAATATAGCAAGCCCCCTATTTGGGGGCATTAATATTGCTATGCTGCAAATATATAATCAAATTGCTTTTCTTCTTTTAAGATACCAAAGAATATTAATGGGCCAGGACCATAAGTAGTGCTCTTAAACGCCATAAACTTTTCAAAATCCTTTAAATCCTTTAATCTATTATTTTTCTTGAAATAGTTTTTTATATTCTCCGCCCAATAGTTTATACTCTTAAAATCACTATTTTTCTCAAAATACGAGATTAAGTCAAATTCAATTTTCTTGATATCATCAAAATTATTGGGGTCTATATTCTGAATAAAGCTTATTTTTTGAATAATTGAGTTTATATTATCTTTTGTTGTAGGGCTATTTACCCAATCTTTTATATTAGACAACGCTTCTTTAAAAATACTGTAATAATAAAGCCTAGTTTTTTTCTGATTTTGATTAATGTCGTTTCTTTGCTCTAGATTAATGTCTCTTTTCTGGTTTTGAATAGTGTTATTTTTTTGAATTTGATTAATCTCTTGTTTTTGTTCTCTTTTTTGTTCTTGCTTTTGATTAACACTAATTTGCTTGTTAGGCATAGAATTTACGTTTTCATAATTATTGTAAATGGGCGCTGCATCAGTACCAACTTCACTTTTTATATGAAGACATGCAACTAAAGCATACCTTTTGAAATAAGTAATAGCTGATACAACCAGTTGTGGTACTGTATATACAACATTTTTAGACCCGCTTTCATTGTTCCATTGTAAGTTTTCTATATGAAGTCGCGTATCAAAAGAAAATTCATATCCAGTGCTTGTACTGTAAAATGTGGTCCTAATATAATCAACTATGCCATATTGACCCTCTATAGAAATTGGATATTGCTCAAAATCAAGCTCTAAATTGTGCTTTTCAATAACGTTTTCAATTTATTCTACTATTTCATTGAAATTTTGATATTTGTATCCATATCCTTTAAGACTTTTATCAATCCCTGGCAAATTCATTTTTAGGGTTTTCATATCTTTTCTGAAGCTTATTTTTGCTTGAATATTGTCTTGTGGGTTATTATTGTTTGAAAGATTTTCCATCTTTTTCCTCCTGTTTACAATAAATAATTGTATTGTAAACACTATTTTTGACAACTTTTTTACAAAAATTTTTACAAAAAAGAAGTGGGACTTAGCTAAATCCTTTTGTTAAAGAACTTAGTTAAGCTCCCACTATTATTTTTTCAAATTGTAAACAGGTAGTCAAAACTGAAAAATATTCAAATAACTACGCTGTTTGTAGTGTAGCCCAATTTTAAATTAAAATCAATTTGTATTTTTACTAAGTTACATAAAGTATATTAATTTAATGAAATTAATAATTTAATTTAATATTTTTTTAGAAAAGTATTTACTTTTAAATTAAAATTTTGCATTATATTATTAACTATTACTTGTAAACAGGAGAAAAAAGATGAAAGGTTTTTCAAATACCACAAAAAGTACAACTTGCCACAACAAACACCAACACAAATTAATATCTCTTACTTCAACACTAGATTTCCTAAACAAAAAAGAGAAGAAATACACGCAACAAAACATACTCTATTACTTTAATGAAAATCTTAAAAGAAATGGTCTAGCTCCCACTACTTTAAGAACAATGCAAAATTATCTTTATAAATTAGAAAAAGTACTAAAAGTTACAACTAACTACTACCAACACATGGGTGTAAATTGTGGAACTGAAATTTACTATAAGCTAAAGTATCCTAAAAAAGAATGTTACCAGAAAATCAACAAGTACTTTAAAGAACGAAAAAACTCTAGATTTAAATCTAGAGTTAATAACCATTTTAAAGACAATATTTCTATAAATGGTAGTGTAAATTCAGTGGAGTGTATAAATAATAAAAATAATAAAAAAGAAGAAAGAAAAAATAATCAAAAAGAGAAATATCAACCAAGAAATTATTTCAATAATTGTAACTTTAAAACGGAAGAAGCTCTTTCTATTTTGAATTTAAATGCTGATAAAAATACGAAAATTGAAGCAATGAATATCTTAAAACAAAATGAAATTGCTCTAATAAAACGTTTTAGTCTAAAAAAGTCTTGTATGAAAGAAAAGCAAAACACATTGAAGAACATTTTAAATAACACTCAGAAAGAATTCGAACAAAATGGATATAATTCGGAACAATTAAAAATAAGTTTGCAAAAAGTATACGAAAGTTACAAATTTAAGCCCCATTTTATTATTGAAAATCACAAATATAGCGATTTAAATAACATAAAACGCAAATTGGAAAAGTCGATTGAAAGAAAAAAAGAAAATTCTCAACAAAATTATCAAAATTTAAAGGCAAACATTTTCAATATCCTTATTGAACGACTAAAAAAAGAAACAAATATTGAAATTCTAAAGCCTATTATCAAAGAATATTTGAATAAACAAAAGAAAATAGAATACAATAAAGTATTTGGTACATATTATCTTGAATTATTAGAAATAATAAGAAAACAAAAAAAATCTTTAACTGTAGAAGAATTTAACATAAAGGCTGTATGAGGATTTAACATGGAAAATGCACCTGAACCTATTGAAACTGTAAAAAAAGGCAAATGTAAAGTTGAATGCCAAAATAAAGAACGCTTTATTTTAATTGAAAAAGAAAATGGGAAAGTAATGTACCATACAAAAACAATGATGGACATTTACAAATTTGGAGTTTATGAGAAGAAACACGAATTTAAATTATCATTGAGGGCGTTATTTAATGGGGAAAGAATTGTTGAAGAAACTCACTTGTACCCAATTAAAGAAGGAGATAAATTCATTGGCATTTTTTATGGCTACAGAAAACCAATTAAAAAACCTTTAATAAAGTATCAAATAAACGGAACTAGAAAAGCATATGCATTAGCAAGGGCATATTATATGGAATTTAGATTTAAAGCCGGAAGTGTTTTTTGCTATTTCAAGGGATTATATCGTTTATTAGATAAAAAAACCAATAATCACTACAACAAAGTTTTATTTAGCATGTTTATGGATTTAGAACAACAAGTATATAAATTTTATGGGAAAAAATACCCGGAACGAGGATCGCTAATCAAATGGATAATAAAAAACCTAAAATAATAACAATAGCGTCAATTAAGGGAGGCGTTGGTAAAAGCACAAGTGCAATAATATTTGCAAATTTGCTGGCCCAAAAATATAAAGTATTATTAATAGATATAGATACACAAGCCTCTACTACTAGCTATTTTTATAAAGAAATTGCAAGTCAAAAGATTAATATTGTAAGCAAAAATATATACAGAGTATTGAAAGAAAAATTAGATATAAATAATGCAATTATAAATATTAAAAACAATTTAGACTTAATACCAAGTTATTTAAGTTTACATAAATTTTCAAGCGAGTTTATTCCCCTTAAAGAATTGAGATTAAAGGACAACTTAATTTTTTTAAAACAGGATTATGATTACATAATAATAGATACTAATCCAAGTCTAGATTTTACTTTATCCAATGCTTTAATGACTAGTAATTGTATAATAGTTCCAATGACAGCAGAAAAATGGGCAGTAGAAAGTTTAGAGCTATTAGAATTTTATATAAAGAAGTTAAGAATAAAAATCCCAATTTTTATTCTTATAACAAGATTTAAAAAAAATAATACGCATAAAGAGCTATTAAAACATGTTAGGGCCAAAAAAGGATTTTTAGGAATCGTACATGAAAGAGAAGATTTAAATAGAAAAATTACTGGGAATGATGAATTTGATATGACTAAAGATTATATCGAAGAATACAAAGAAGCAGCATCAAAATTTTTTAATATGTATGAAAAATATATTATAAAGAGTTGTTCAGAAACTGAACAACTCTAAAGTAGAGGAGATTTTTTATGAAAATAGAATTAAATAAAAGAGTTTTGTCAGAAGAAATAGATCCTGATGTTGAAAAAAAAATTGTTACCAATGAAGATGCAATTATTCATTACAATGCCTTAAAGGATAGATTGAGAGCAAATTTTAGGAAAGAAATATTTCATAAAGTGGACAATATTAGAATTTTAAAAGAAATAAAAGATAACGAATATTATAAACTCGATGGATATAAAAGTTTTGATGCTTTTATTAAGAATTACAATATAGCAAAGACACAGGCCTATGCTTATTTAAAATTAGCAGCTGCTTTACAAGAGGGGATTCTTAAAGAAGATTATTTAATAGAAAATGGTATTCAAAATTCTCTTGAGCTAATACAAAATAAAGAAAGTTTAACATTCAAAAAATCTAAACAAAATCCAATAAAACCACTAAGATTTCAACTTAAAACTCAAGAAAGTTACGATTTCTACAAAAACAATGCTAAATTTACAAGTTTTATGATGCAGGATATTTTTGAAAATCAAAAAGACTGGATTAATAAGCTGTTAAAAAAGTATAAACAATTGAAAGGATAATAAGGGGGGGGATTTTATGCTCAATTTAGCATACAGAACATACAATATAGAAAGTATAAAAAATGAGTTTTTAAATATAGGGTTTAGCGAAGAGGCAATAGATTTTGTTTTTCTTCATAATGATAATTACAACTTTGAATTTTTAAAAGAAAAAATAATCGATGTAGAAAAAAATTTGAGAAAAGATATATCTAATTTAGATACTAAAATAGATAGTGTTAAAAATGAACTTAATACCAAGATAGATTTTTCCGAAAAAAATTTGAATATAAAAATAGATAGTTTAGATACCAAAATAGATAATGTAGAAAAAAGTTTAACTGCCAAAATAGATAGTTTAGATATTAAAATAGATAATGTAGAAAAAGCTTTGCAAAAAGATATCTCTAGTTTAGATATTAAAATAGACAATGTAAAAAACGAACTTAATACCAAAATAGATAGCTTGAAAAACGAACTTAATGCTAAAGTAGATAGCGTAAATACTAAGATAGATGGTGTAGAAAAAACTTTACAAAAGGATATATCTAGTCTAGATAATAAAATAGATGTTTTAAAAAACGAACTTAATGCAAGTAATAGAACAATACAAGTAATTTTAATAATGGGAATAACGCTCGCTCCAATTATCTATTCTATATTCAATAAGTATTCTTTAAATTAAGAATGATTAAAATTTTATAAAGTAATAAGTTAGTATATAGCTTTAAAGTAGAACTTATTTAAATTTTTTAACAAGAGAATTTAAATAAGTTCTTTTATTTTAACAAATACAAATTGATTTTAATTCTAAATTGGACTATATTCAATTGTTGAAAAGCTTTTAAAAAATAATTTTTAATAAGTAAATTCGGTTAAGCCCTAACTTTATTAAGTTCTTTAACAAGAGAATTTAATAAAGCTTATATTTATTATAATAATTTTTATAAAAAAGTTGGCAAAAATGGTTTTTGCTATACAATTATTTATTGTAAACAGGAGGAAAAAGATGGAAAATCTTTCAAACAATAATAATCAAGAAATACAAAATAATATTCAAGGAGATCTCAAAATGATAAGTGTTAATCAACAAAGTTTTACTGGATGTGAAATATTTGAGGAAAAATTTTCTCCCATTAAAGAAAAAAGTAAATTAAGCAAGATAGGTAAGAAATTACCCGGAATAAGTAGTCAAGAGTGTTTTAGATTTAATCGAAATATTGATTTTAGTGTACAAAGAAACAAGCTAGATAAATGCGGAGCTAGTGAAGTAGGTAGTATTCTAATTGGTGGCGCAGGACTAAAAGATTTAATGATGAATAGAGTGCTTAAATATTTTGGAATAAGCATGCCTTATGAAGAGAATTTGTATGTGCTCAAGGGCAAGGATTTAGAGAGTTTGTTAAAGCATACGGTGAAAATATTGATGTTTTATATAAAAACAAATATGCCAATGGAGTTGATAAGTATAACTATTTTAAAAAATGGGAAGTGCAGAAACTTTAGTGGGCTCAACAATTGATTGCTGGTTTATCAATAATGCTGGTGATTTCGAGCTTTTAGAAATTAAAAATAGCGACTCTAATTATATGAGTAGTGCTATTGCTGAGTACAATAAAAATAGAAATTTTTTAAGTAGTAAGTATTTTTTTAAATACTATGTGCAGGCGCAAGTGTAGCTAGCATGTACTGGGCTTGAGCATTGTAATTTGTTCTTTTTAATCGATGCTGCACCAGTTAGCTGTAAGATTAAGAGAAATGAGGACTTAATATCAAAAGTGTTTGAATTTGTTAATAAATGTGAATTAGAAATTATAAATTTAAAAAAAGATATTTATAGTAAATATAGAGGAATACTTAATGGCACACAATTTTAATGAGGAAACGTTTATAAAGCTTGTGAAAGATTTAGTAGAAAGGAGCGATTTTTATAGTTCTGGAGTTGAGTTTGATTAGGCAAGAGAATTTGTAGAATATGTTGATTGTGCAGACCTTGAAATTAGGGATAATCAATTTGCTGAAAATCTTGCGTGTGATCTAATGGAGATTGATAGTATACAGAAAGAATTAAATAGAATTCAAAACGAAAATAAAAAAAAGAGAAAAGCCTATTAAAGATAGGCTGAAAATGCTAATTTACAATATTGAGAATACATATCCACTAATTAAGCAGCTAAATTATAAATGTTTACTCTTGATCCTAAGAAAAGGGCAATATCAGATAGATAGGGGGATTATTGCCAACAAGTGGAACAGTATTTTTCCCAAGCAATATAGCATTTGCAAATAATGTCAGTGTCCCCATGTGAATGGGCGCACTAAAAAATTAAAGAAATAATTTAATATAGGAGAGGTAAACAATGCTTATTAATAAAATAAAACAAGACAATAGAACTTTAAGACCAGAGATATAAAAATGGGGGTGTTACTTTTTGTGTCTACATATACAGCGTATTATAGATTTATAGGGCTTGGCTACATTAAGAGTAATTGTTTTATTATAAATCCATGTATGATTCTTAATTACTACGGAATTAGAAATAGTGTGAGATATAAGGCTTTAAATTATTTGGGTGCAGCTAATGAATTTAAAATAAGTGAAGTTAAAATCGATAAGGTTAATGGGTATCACTTTATAGCAACAAAAAATAAAGAAATATTATATGATTCACTTGACTTAAAGCCACGTGGGAAAATATTTAAAGTAACTTCAAAGCGTATATTTAAACTAAAATAGTTTATTACAGTTTTAAATTATTTTTCATGCATTTATAAGCGTGAATTTTGTTAGCAGCAGAGAGTCCATATATATCATCAATTTCGGAAGTTGAATGATATTTCATAAGTTCTTTAATTTGGAAAGAGTTATAGCCATTAGATTTTAAATATGAAATAAACAAATTTCTAAATAAATGGAGCGATTTATTAGCGCGACATTCGGATTTTTAAATTTTTTAGAAATATTGATAATGCTAATTTGGTTATCTTTAAATTTATGTTTGGTTTTTTGGAAAAGATAAGTGCACCGTGAGTCAAGATTTTTTTCTTTAAAATAATTTTCGTGCACTTTCTGAATAGCATTAAATTCTTTTTCGGTTATAACAAATTCTCTACTACAAGTAGTAAATTTTTTTTGCCACATTTACTTTTATGTTGTATAAAGTTTTTCCAGTTTTGCTTAAAAAAGTTGAAATATTGCATTTTTACTTTTTGAAGTTCGGTGCCCCTGCACCCACTTATTGTCAGTAGATGTAGTAACCAACCAGAAATTGGGTCAATTTGTTTTAATGTTTTAACGCATTTTTCAGTTATTTTGATAGCTTTTGGGGTTAAATAAAACTTAAGAGTTGGTTTTGAAGCTTCTTTTTTGGTTTTAGAAGAAATTTTTAGAGAATTTTTAAGAATTTTGTTTTCATTTACTACTTTATTATAAACTTTAAATAGTTTAAGTATAGAATCAATATTGTAATTATTTAAATTAAAATAATTATTAATGTCCATAAGACAAGCTCCTTTTAGATGTTACTTTTAAATTAAGTAAAAGTAATAAAAATAGTAATTTATTTTTTATCAAAAACAATAAATTTTAGTCAAATTTAGAGCGTTCTCATTGTATGTGAAATTTGGGTTGTAAGGTGGCTGTGATAAACAGAAGAGGCAGTTTTTAGGGGTATCGGATAAGAAAGACATGATACTTTAAGTGATATATAGCAAAGACTTTGAAATTTAATTTGTATGTGTTTTGTAGTCTCTTGTAATGAGTGGGTCATTTGCAATGGAGAGATTTTGGGGAGTTGGTTAAAATTACATTTGCGTTTTGTTAATATGTAACAGCTGAATGTAACAAAATTATATATTTAAATCTTTGAAAAATTGTATTTATTAGGCGTTGCGTTATGATTTAGACTTATGGAGAGACTTATGAATAAGATAATGAAAATATTTATTATTTGTGTAGTTCTTGTTTTGATAATTTCTTGCAAAAATTATGCAAGTGATAAAGATGAAAAAAGCTTAGAACAAAAACAAGAACAAGATTTAAAAGGAAAAGTTAAGGGATTTTTAGAGGCAAAAAAAGAAGAGTTGGCTGACGGTTTGAAAAAGCTTGGATCAGAAGCTTTTTCAAAAGTTGAAGAATTAATGCAAGCCGATGGACCACAAGTACAAGCTGAAGAGCAAGTGGCTCAAGGTGTTTTTAAAGATCCAGAATTAAAAGAGAAAGGTCTTGAAGAAAAAATAGAAGAATTAAAGGAATTTAAAAATGGCTCAAACAAGACAAAAGAGGATAGAAAAAAAGAATTAGAAGATGCTAGGAAGAAATTTCAAGAATTTAAAGAACAAGTTGAATCTGCAACTGGAGAAAGTACTGAGAAAGTTAAAAAACAAGGAAAGATTGGACAAAAAGCTTTAAAGTATGCTAAAGAATTGGGTGTAAATGGAAGTTATTCTGTTAATGATGGTACTAATACTAATGATTTTGTAAAAAAGGTTATAGATGATGCTCTTAAAAATATTGAGGAAGAACTTGAAAAGCTAGCAGAGCCTCAAAATATAGAAGATAAAAAATAATAAAAAATGGGGTTTAATAGTAAAAATTATAAACAATAAGACTGGTTGTTAGTCTTATTGTTTATTCGTATTTACATTGCTGAAATTTAGACAATAAAGCTAGGAGGGAATATGAAAAAAATTAGTCTGTTAATATTTTTGTTTTTATTTGTAGTAAGTTTAAGTGCAAATATAGAAGAAAATTATACAGAAACCAAAAGAGCTTTTTCTGAAGAAGATTTTAATTTAATAAATAAAAGACTAGATAATTATGATTTTAGAAATGAGTATGAAAAAAGTCATGTTTTTTCCGATGCTCCTAGAATTAGAGGAGATTTAAGAAAAATTGGAATTAAAGAAAAAAGTGTTTTTTTGGATGCTCTTGAGATTATTGAATATCTTATAAAAATTAGGATAAGTGCCGATATTATTTACTTGTCTGAGGATATGATTAGACTTATAGGGGGTTATCCAGAGTCGATTTTTAATTATTTGATACAATTAAATTCGGATAAAGTTGATTATGCTGAGAAATATGGAGATAACGCCAGAAATAATTTTAAAAAAGATTATTCTGAAGATAAAGCAAATGCAGTTAAACAAATTTTAAAACAAATTTTGGCTGATTTGCCCAAAGATTAGATTTTTTTAAAAAAAAGAATCTTATAAGATGTTTTTTAAGAAAAGCTAAAAAAGATTTTGAAATAAAATAAATGCTTTTTATAAGCATAAATTATGAATAACAAGATTAGCTACTAGTCTTGTTATCTTATTAATGCTGGAGAATAATGATAAATGAAAAGAATTTATATTACTTTATATTTTATATATGCTTTACTTTCTTTAAATGCCAACGAATTGATGAAAGATTTTATTAATGGTAACGATTATGATATTAATTTTGAGGATTTTAAACTGCAAGAAGATAGTTCGTATTGGGAATTAAGAAATAAAAAAAATGAAAATGAGAAAGCATATTTAATTATATCTGCCGATAAAAATGTTTTTAACTTAATGCGTATATTTGGGACTGCTATTGGTGAAGCCTTTAGCAATACGAATAAAACTAAAGCAAAAAAAGACAAGAATTTAATATTTGGAGATATTAATGGGGTGGCAGTCGTTTGTAGTCCCCAAAAAGGGCCAAAAATTGCTCTTTTTTTTACAAAAGAATTTTTTAAAAATAACACTAACAATGCAAAAAATATTATTATTAAGCATTCTTTTGATAAAGAAGAGCCCATTATAAATTCACTTAATAATCAATGGATTGTAGAAGGGAATAGCTTGTTGGTGTTAAAAGAAAATGGAACAGCAAATTTTCTAAAAAAGGCATTATCTAGCAGGGTTTTAAAAGTAAATATATACGATAACCAAAAAATAAATCATACTTTCAGTATTAGACTGAGAAATTTCCAAGATTTATATGATATGTATGACCATAATTTTAATTAAGAAATTATAAGAAATGTCTTTAAAAGCTCAAATCATAAAAAACAAGACTGCCGCATTAGTCTTGTTTTTTATTGTTCATGTTTAATAAGAATTGTAAAGATAGATCTGTGGTCAATAGATATCAACAAGACAATAGTTTATGTTAACAATTAATAAATTGATTTACTATTTAGAGTAACAAATTGTTACTTTTGTTATTTTAGAGGATTTTTTTGAAAAAAATTAAAAGATCTTTTGATGATTATGTTGCATATTTTAGAGAAGGATTGTTAGATGATAGAGAAATAGCGGATAAATTAGGAGTTTCTAGGGTAAATGTGTGGAGGATGAGGAGAAAATGGGAAAGTGGAGAAAGTTCTGTTAACGATGATTCTAGATTATCAATTAGTGAAGATACTTTTGAGCACCTTTTATCACAAACTTTTAAATCAGAAGTTAACGCTAGGAAAGTTATAAGCGAATTAGATTTAGAACGTGCTAATTTAGAATTAGGGTTTATACGTTCATTTAAACAATATTTTGGTGTTGAGCTTGTTAGCATACGTACTAAAATAGAAAATTTAAGAAACGAAATTGATGCATTAAATAAAGCAAGTAATAAAAAAAATAAGTTGGTTGATAATGAAGAAATTAATTCTTTGAAAAGTGAACTTAATGAATATGTAAAGGAATATTCAATAAGAGAAATGGAGCTTTATTATGAATGTATGAAAAAACTTGCTACGCTTCACGGGACTGAAAGCAAAAGCAACTACAAAAATAGTAAAGGGCACAAGTGAACTTATATCAAACAAAACTTTTTACAACACTCCAAAAGGAATACAAAAATAAATATGGGGTTGATATATCACAATTTGTAAAGCTAACAAACTGCTCAATTAATTTTGCTAAGTTTGAAGAAAAACAGTTAACTTTAAAACAAAAAAATGTGATAAAAAGTATTCAAAAGAATAATGAAAAAAAGATTATACTCAGTGGTGGCATAGCTAGTGGCAAAACGTATCTTGCATGTTATCTTTTTCTCAAAAGTTTAATTGAAAATAAAAAGGTATACTCTAGCGATACTAATAATTTCATTATTGGCAATTCACAACGTTCAGTTGAAGTTAATGTTTTGGGGCAATTTGAAAAGCTATGCAAACTTCTTAAAATTCCTTATATTCCAAGACATACAAATAATTCATATATTCTGATTGATTCACTTCGTATTAATCTATACGGAGGAGATAAGGCAAGTGATTTTGAAAGGTTTAGGGGTAGTAATTCGGCACTTATTTTTGTGAATGAGGCTACAACTTTACATAAGCAAACATTAGAGGAAGTCTTAAAAAGACTTAGATGTGGACAAGAAACTATTATTTTTGATACTAATCCCGATCATCCGGAACACTATTTCAAAACCGATTATATTGATAATATAGCGACTTTTAAGACATATAATTTTACAACTTATGACAATGTTTTACTTAGCAAAGGATTTATAGAAACTCAAGAGAAACTCTATAAAGATATCCCATCATATAAAGCAAGAGTTTTGCTAGGTGAATGGATAGCAAGCACCGATTCAATTTTTACACAAATAAATATTACTGAGGATTATGTGTTTACTAGTCCAATAGCATATTTAGACCCAGCATTTAGCGTTGGAGGGGATAACACTGCATTATGTGTTATGGAGCGGGTTGATGATAAGTATTATGCTTTTGTATTTCAAGACCAACGACCAGCCAATGATCCATATATTATGAATATGATCAAGACCGTTTTAGAGAATTTTAATGTACATACACTGTATTTAGAGGACAGAGATAATACAAAAGGTGCTGGTGGATTGACCCGTGAATATATGTTGCTAAGAAATAATATGAGCCAATATTTTAGAATTGCTCCAGTTAAGCCAAAATCGAATAAATTTAGCAGAATAACAACGTTAATTACGCCGTTTACTTACAAGAAACTTTACATTACAAAGTACAGCAGTTCTTCTGTATTTAATGATATTTATTCGTATAAGGGGGATAATAAAACCCATGATGACGCTCTTGATGCAATATCTGCAGCATATTTGATGTTGTCTTTAGGATATAGAGAGAGAAGTGTTCACTTTGGCAACCAAAGATTTTTGTAA
>NC_015911.1 GCF_000222305.1 Borreliella bissettiae DN127
ATTTTAATTATTTATTAAATAATAAAAAGGGTGTTTTATTAATGAAGTAAATAATTAAAAGTTCATGAATTTTTAAAAAGTATTTACTTTTTAAAATAAAAATTGCATTATAATATTAAACGTTAATTATAAGTTGAAAACAAGGAGTATAACATGGCAAATATTTCAACCAACAAAAGAATTACAACTTGCTACAATAAATTAAAGTATAAATTAGTAGTTCTTGTCTCAACACTAGCGTACATAAATAAAACATATAAGAAATACACACAAAAAAACATATTCTATTTTTTTAATGAAAATCTAAAACGAAATGGCCAACCTCCCGTTAAACTAAAAACACTTCAAAATTATCTTTACAAACTAGAAAAAGAATTTAAAGTCACAACTAATTATCATAAACATTTAGGAGTGAATTTTGGTACTGAAATATACTATCAACTGAATTTTTCTAAAAAAGAGTGTTACCAAAAAATCAATAAATACTTTCAAGAAAAAAAAGATTTAAGATTTCAAAATAGAACTGCAAGGGGCCTTAAAGACAAGTTTACTAAAAATGGGAGTGTAGATTTAAAGGAGTGTATAAATAATAAAAATAATAATAAAAAAGAAGAAAAAAAGATTAATGAAATAGAAAAATATCAAATAATAAAGTATTTCAATAAATGTAACTTTTTATGTAAAGAAATTCTTTCAATTTTATTAGATTTAGATATTGATAAAGATACTATAATCAAAATGCTAAAAATCATAAAAAGAACTGAAATTAAATTACTAAAAAATAAAAATATACATTTTAATAAATCTCACTTAAAAGAAAAGCAAAACAAATTAAAAGAAATTTTAGGTAATACTCAAAAACAATTAGAAAAAAATGGATACAATTCTGAACAATTGGAAACAGAATTTAAAAAAATATATGAAAACTACAAAAATAAGCCGCATTTTATTATTGAAAATCATAAGTATAGCGATTTAAGTTACATAAAACGTAAATTAGAAAAATCAATTCAAATAAAAAAAGAAAATCTCCAAAAAGATTATCAAAATTTAAAGGCAAATATTTTCAATATCCTTATTGAACAACTAAAAAAAGAAATAAATATTGAAATTCTAAAACCTATTATCAAAAAATATTTAAATAACCAAAAGAAAATAGAATACAATAAAGTATTTGGTACATATTATTGCGAATTATTAGAACTAATAGAAAATCAAAAAAGTATGCTGAGTTTAAAAGAATTAGATAGAAAGGCTATATAAGGATTAAATATGGAAAATTCAATGAAAATTGAGCAAATAGATAAAAAAATAGTTAAGAAAATAAAAAATCCGGTTTTAAAAAAAGAAAAAGAAAATAATAAAACCATGCATCATATGAAAGTAGTAACTGATATTCATAAATGGGGAATTGATACTAAAAAAAATGAATGTCGTATATCATTTAGAGAATTATATGATCAATCAGAAATTCAAGAAATTCGATTATATTCGATTAAAAAAAAGGGGGATAAGTTTTTAGGAATTTTTTATGGTTATAGAAAACCTATAAAAAATGTTTTTGTAAGATATACAATAGATGGAGTTAAAAAAGTATATTCATTTTCAAAAACATATTACATAGAGTTTAGATTTAAAACCGGCAGTGTTTTTTGTTATTTAAAGGGTATGAGGCGGTTAATAAAAAAAGAAAAGATAGATACACCCTATAATAAAGCACTTGTTGATAGATTGATAGATTTAGAAAAACATGTATACGAATTCTACAATAAAAAATATTCTGGTGAAGGGCTAATTATTAAATGGATATTAAAAAATCTAAAATAATAACAATAGCCAATATCAAGGGTGGTGTTGGTAAAAGTACAAGTGCAATTATATTTTCAATATTATTGTCTCAAAAATATAAGGTGCTTTTAATAGACATGGACACTCAAGCATCTACTACTAGTTATTTTAATAAAAAAATAATAGAGAATAAATTTGATTTACTTGAGAAGAATATATATAAAGTTTTAAAATCAAATTATTTAATAAATGATTCAATCATCAACGTTAATAATGGGCTTGATTTATTGCCAAGCTATTTAAGTTTACATACTTTTAGTGAAGAGATTTTACCTTATAAAACACATAGATTAAAGGACAGCTTTAAATATTTAAAATTCAATTATGATTATATTATAATTGATACAAATCCCCATTTAGACTCTACATTATCCAATGCTTTAGTTATTAGTGGACATATTATAGTCCCAGTGACAGCAGAAAAGTGGGCTATTGAAAGTTTGCAACTACTAGAGTTTTTTATAAATAAATTAAAGTTAAACTTGAAAGTATTTTTATTTGCAACAAAATTTAAAAAAAATAAAACCCATAAAGATTTACTGGGAATATTGCAAAAAAAATCAAGGTTTTTGGGTATTATATCAGAACGAGAAGATTTAAATAGAAGAATTGCTAAAAATGATGATTTTGATTTAGATAGAGATTATATAAAGGAGTATATTAATATTTTGAATAATTTTAATGCAAAAGCATAAAATTAGTGCGCCGGGCGAACTAATTTCTTGTAAATAAGGATAAAAAAGTAGTGATTTTATATTAAAAATACAAGGGGGATTTTAATTATGAGTTTAGGAATAGAGATAAGCGATAGAATAATAGTAAAAGAAGAAATAAAAAAGAATTTAAATAATAAAGATGAAATAATAGAACATTATAATATGTTAAAAACACATTTAAAGTCTAATTTACAACAGGGTATTTACTCTAAGATAGAAAATATGAAGATTTTAAAAGAAATTAAAGATAATAAATATTATAAATTAGATGGATATAAAAATTTTGACGCTTTTATAAAAGATTATAAGTTGGCTAAAACTCAAACTTATTGCTATTTAAGAATAGCATTAGCTATAGAAAATGGCGTTATAGAGGAGCCATTCTTATTAGAAAATGGCATTAAGGAAACTATAATCTTTTTAAGAAATAGCAATTCAGAAAAGGTTAAAAAATCTAAGCAAAATCCAATAAAACCCTTAAGGTTTCAACTTAAAAAGCAAGAAAGCTATGATTTTTATAAAAAAAATGCTAAATTTACAGCGTTTATTTTGGAAGAACTTCTTGAAAATCAAAAAGATTTTCTTAAAAAACTTTTTAAGAAATATGAAGAACGAAAAATATAGTTTTAGAATTTTGTAAATAATTTAGAGATTAGGTTTTTATAAGTTCTTTTAAAACAAGATTTTATAAAAGCTTTATATTTTTGTAGACCGCAGTGTAATAATACTAATTGATTTTAATTTAGAGTTGAATTAAACTAAACATAGTTTTGTGGAAAATAATTTTTCATTATTTACTACTGAATATTAGATCATCGTTTAAATTAGGGCTTTTCTAAGTTCTTTTAAAATAGAATTTAGTAAAGCCCTAAACTTTTTTTGTAAAATTTTTTGTAAAGAAGTTGGCAAAAACTATTTTTGCTATAAAATTATATTTATTGAAAACAAGGAGTAAATTATGAACAATATTTCAAAAAATAATCCACAAGAAATTAATCAAGCAGAAATAGATTTTTTAAATGATATGGATACTTTAAGAATGAACTTGCCACGTATTGACAAAAGTCTTAAAGGGTACGGATATAAGTATCAGGATTTCAATGTCATAGTAGAAGTAATTCAAAATGTTATAAAAAAGCACAATTTAAAGCTTGGTTTTTGGCAATTCCCAACTTTTGTGTATGGTAAAAATGGTGAAGTTCCTGTTGTTAGGACTACATTTTACAGTAAAAGTACTGGATACAAAGAGTCGCTTGATACACTAATTCATACAGATAAATTACAATGGAACGGTGAAAATGGGTCTAAAAATTTAAATACAATGCCACAACTTGTTGGTGCAGCTATTACTTATTTTAAAAGGTATGCTTTAGTTGCGTATCTTGACATAAAAAGTGAATTTGATACTGATGCAGCTCCTATTTACAATAACCACGAAAATGAAAATTCTATGCCTAGCAAACAAGTTCGTGTTAATCAAAAGCAAGAACAAAAACAAAATCAAATAAAAAGTTTTGATAAAAAGTTGAAAATGGGCAAGTATTATTGCTATGAGCTTTTTAGAAGTGCCTTATTTAACATAAAAAACTGGGTAAATAACGAAGAAGAAAAAAATAATATAAACGCTCTTATTAGGGCATTATGTTTTGAAAATGAGGCGGATTTAGATGAGATTTTTGATGATAATCCTGGGTTTAAAAGCATACAATATTGGGCAAATATTCTTTTAGAATATTTCAAGAAAACTAATAGTTTAGATGAACTAAATAAGTTTGAAAACTTTATGCATGATAATAACGACGTTTATGAAACAAGTGTATTAAAATTCTTTTGCATGTTAAAAAAAGAAAGGCAATTTGATTATATATTTGCAGTGTGATAATACAAGTAAATCCCCCTTAAAGGGGGAAAATATTAATCAATTATTAAGATATTTTGGCTTTTCTACTTGCTTTATATAATGCTATCTATACCTCTCATAAGGGTATTAAATTATTTCTTTTTAAGCTATTTTAAAACTTAATCTTTAGGCAAATCAGCCAAAATTTGTTTTAATATTTGTTTAACTGCAGTTATTTTATCTTTCTTATAAGATTTTCTAAAATTATCTCTAGCCTCATCTCCATATTTTTCGGCGTAATCAATTTTATCCGAGTCTAATTGTATTAAATAATCAAAAATTGCCTTTGGATAGCCCTCTATGAGACTATTTATAGCCCCCGCACCAAACGGGACCCCCAAAACAAACGTTATAAATTTATTTTTTATCAGATAGCCCACAATATCAAGAGTGTCTAGCAACACACTATTTTCCTTAATTTTGATTTTTCTTAACTCCCCCCTAATTTCTGGAACACGCTCTGATAAAAATTTGCTTTTATCAAACTCATTTTCAAAACTGTAATTATCTAGTCTATTCTTAATTAAATTAAAATCTTTTTCTGAAAATGATTTTTTAGCTTTTGCATAATTTTCCGCTATATTTTCTTCACTCCAAAAGGCATTTAAACTAAAACTTAATATAAAAAAAAATAATAATAATAATGCTTTTCTCATATCCTCTCCTAGGCTTTATTATACACATATTAGCTATGCTAATAAGAATTAGAACAAGATTAACGAACAGTCTTACGAATAGTCTTATTTGGTGTTTAGAAATTAAGCACTGTTGGTTAAGATTTTTGATAATTTCTATTTTATAAACTTAGCAATTAACCAAATAAGAATACTCAAGACTATTGAGATAATAAAGGGTGTTATCAGTAATAAGAATAAAATAATTCTTATGCAAAATGTATTAAATTTTCGTATCAAAAACCCTTTATTTTTATTAAATTCTTTTTTCATAAATTTAATGTCTTCTTCTAAATCAAATATTTTAGAGTCTAAATCAGATATTCTAGACTCTAAATCAAAAATTTTTTTATCTAAGAGAGAAAATTCTTTTGCAACATTTTCTCTTATAGTAAATATTTCTTTTTTTACATTTTCTGCATTATAAAAAAAATTCTTTTGTAAAAGATTTTTGTCACTAATTTTTTTAGGATTTAATTTGTTATTATCTGCCATAAGAAAAATCCTTAAAATTTTGTCTAAGTTACTAGCATTAATTTTCTAAAGTATGAATTATTATTTCTTGACGTTCATAACACTGTCTACAAGAAATTAAAAGCATAATAAGAATACAAAAAATGAAAATTTTATTTTGCATAGGGCCTCTCCAAAAGTAAAAATAAAGCAAAATTATCTAATTGTAAAACAACTAATTTCAAGATATATTAGTTAAAGTGAAACGTGAAAAAAATTCAAGAAATAGTTTATATATTTTTGCAACAATCCAAATTTAAATTTTCAAAGATTTAAATATCTAATTTGTTACATTTTGCTGTTACATATTAACAAACTGCAAATGTAATAAAAATGAAATTTTGGGAAGTTCTCCATTATAGGAATTAATCTATTTAAAATGGCTAATAGGTGTCATATGGTACGAATTTCGTAGTTTTTTATATAAAATAGTCTGAGTATATTACATATCACGTCCGATACCCTTGAATCTACCACTTATCTCTATTTTAGATACTCCTAAGCCCCCATTTTGCTTTTAATGAGAGCACTAATAGCTGCTCTAAACGTATTAGTTTTTGGTAAAATTTGACTTGTAATTTTTACTATTTTTTTTAACTTAAAGTTAACAACTTAGAAAAAATAGTTTTTGTAAACATCATATATTTATTTGTTTTAAATAAAAAAATAGTAATAAAAATTAACAAAAACCACTAAATAAAAACAAAATCTTTAAACTATTTTAGAGTAGCAAACTTAATAAAGTCTTTTTATAATGAGTATTATTTATAAAGGGGGGATTTATTGTGACTAAATATTTTAATTATGACATACGGTGTAATTCTTGCAATAGATTAATTAGAAATTATGACGAAACTTGTGTCGCCTGTGGGGCTAAAAATAAACAAAATAAAAAACTCTATTATAGCTTAATATCATTTTTATTTTGTTTATTTTTTGGCTACTTAGGACTTTATAGTTTGTACTTAGGCAAAAACCCTAAAATAAGTTATTTATTTTTATTTATATCAATTTTTGCTTTTTTACTTGCCATATTACTACATAAAACAAACAAGACTAATAAATAACTAGTCTTGTTCGCTTTATGCTTAAGTGGTTATAATCCTTATTTTTAACGGCACTTAAAATCTATGGACTATTCTTTATATAAGAATAAAGATTAATCAATAGACTCCAAAAAATTGTAAGTAAAAACCAAATAAATATTTGCATTTTCATTGTAGTTACTCTCCAGTGTTATAAAAATTAAATCAAAAATATATAAATATATACAAAACCCCCTTAATCTTAAGGTTTTGGGGTTTTTGGCATAAAGTCTATGTAACGTTTTTGTGTTCACTTCAAATTTGCATTTTTACTTACTAAATTGCTCTAGTGCTCTAGCTCAAATTTTGCATACAATTAAAGTTAGATAGCTATATTAAGGGTGTAGTAATAAATATTTTATCTTTTAAGACCAAATATTTATTGTTCTTTATTTCATCTTCTTCAAGATATTTTATTATGCTGTCTATATGTGCTACTACGTCTTCAGATAGTTCTTTTATGTTAATAGCATGGAGTGCAATAGGGTTAGTATTTACTCCGGCTGATAGAGCTATTGAGCGTATTCTGAGTTTGTTCTTTTCTAAATCATCATTATTGTTTGCATTAAATCTTTGGATATCTACTCTTACTGCTTTTAAGGCGTTTAGTTTGGATGTTAGTTTTTCTTGAAAAAGTTTTTGTAAATTTAAAAATTTTTCTTCGAATTCTTTAGCATTACTTGCATATTTTAAGTCTTCTTTTAATAAGCTTATTTTTTCTCTACAATTTTTAAATACAACTTCATCGGCCTCATCGTTAAGGCCTGAGACACTCATAATAAGCCAATTTATTCTTTTTTTTTCTATTGGTTTTCCTATTAAAAATAGTTCACAAGATATTACAAATAATGGGAATATTAATATAAAAAATAATTTAACCATGTTTATCTTTTGCATTGATTTTTCCTTTATTTCATAACGAAAATTATTACAATAAACAAATAATCCCAAATTTTTTAGTAAATCTTTTAGTATAATACAAACTATGGAATAGATTTAATATAAATTAATATTATTTTATTTTGATATTTAATTTTGTTTGATTTAAAAGTGGAGCTAATTTAATGAAAATTGATGATATTTTAAATTTTAAAAAAGAAATTGCAGAAATAGTGCTTGAAGTAGTTAAGGATTATCATAAAGTAGTAAAAGAAAATAAAACCTTAAAAAATAAAATAAAAAAATCAACCGAAAATAAACAAGAAAATTCTAAAACCCCTGTTAAGTTGTACTTAAATCCAAAAATTAATCACTTAATTATAAAATGTGTCAAAACCTTAAAACACATTGACCCTATATCTGGATGGTTTGTACACCTACTGGTAATAAGTGGGTGTAGGGGGGCCGAACTGCAAAAAGTAAAAATGCAAGATATTTCAACTTTTTTAAGCAAAACCGGAAAAACTTTATACAACATAAAAGTAAATGTGGCAAAAAAAAAATTTACTACTTGTAGTAGAGAATTTGTTATAACCGAAAAAGAATTTAATGCTATTCAGAAAGTGCACGAAAATTATTTTAAAGAAAAAAATCTCAATACTAGTCGAACTTATTTTTTTCAAAAAACCAAACTTAGATTTAAAGATAATAGAATTAGCATTGACCATATTGCTAAAAAATTCAAAAAATTACTTAGAAAATGGGGTTTTAAAACAAATAAATCACTTCATTTATGTAGGAATTTGTTTATTTTCAATTTAAAATCTAATGGTTATAATTCTTTTCAAATTAAAGAACTTATGAAATATTCTTCAACATATGAAATTGATAATATTTATGGACTATCTCATGCAAGTAAAATTCAAGCTTATGAGTGCATAAAAAGCAGCATTGACTTATAACTTAACCAGTTAAGCTTAAATAGTGAATATCTTTATTTTTGTTGTATAATCCTTTACATTCATTTATCTTCTTTTTTAACAATTTTTTTTCAGTGTCCCTAGTCAATAGGGACACTGGCACTATTTGAAAACGCTGTATTACTAAGAAAGAATACTTTACCACTTATTGGTAAAAGCCCCTTAAATCTATCTGATATAGCCCTTTTATTCGGGTCATAATTGAATATAAATTCTCTAAATTTATAATTTACATTATTAATTAGTGGATATTTATGCATAATCTCATTAATTTTTATTTTGAGCAGTTCTTTTATAGGATTTTCTTTTTTTTTGTTTTCATTTTGAATTTTATTCAACTCTAATTTTAAATTCTCAATCTCAAAAATAGAACACTCAAGATTTATAGCGGCTTGATCCGTTTTAATTTCAAGGTCTACGCAATCAACATATTCTACAAATTCATTTACCCAGTCAAACTCAATACCATTTTTATAAAAATCGCTTTTTTCTACTAGATCTTGGACAAGATTTATAAAAGTATCATTATTGCCATTATGAGATATTAATAAATTGACCGCCTCATTTTTAAAAATTTTATTTCTTAATTTAAGAATTTCTAATTCACATTTATTAACAAATTCTAATACTTTTGCTATTAAAAGATTTTTTCTTTTAATTCTACAATTAATAGGTTTATTACCTATTAAAAAGAACAAATTACAATACTCAAGCCCAGTACACGCTAGCTGCATTTGTGCCTGCACATAGTATTTGAAAAAATACTTGCTACTTAAAAAATTGCCATTTTTATTATACTCATCAATAGCACTACTCATATAATGAGAGTCACTATTTTTAATCTCTAAAAGCTCTAAATCACCAGTATTATTAATAAACCATCCATCAATTGTTGAGCCAACTAAACTTTCTGCACTACCCATTTTTTTGAAATAATTATACTTATCAACACCGTTAGCATATTTGTTTTTATATAAAATATTAATATTATCACCTTGAGCTTTAATAAATTCTCTAAATCCTAAATTCTCTAACTCCTTGCCCTTGAGCATATATAAATTCTCTTCATAAGGCATACTTATTCCAAAATATTTAAGCACTCTGTTCATCATTAAATCTTTTAGCCCTGCACCACCAGTTAGAATATTGCCTACTTCACTAGCACCGTATTTATCAAGTTTGTTTCTTTGCACACTAAAATCAATATTTCGATTAAATCTAAAGCATTCTTGACTGCTTATTTTTGGCAATTTCTTGCCTATCTTGCTTAATTTGCTTTTTTCTTTAGTCTGACTAACTTGATCATCAAGTTCTATAAAATCTTCAAAACCAGTAAAATTTTGTTGGGTGTCTGCTTGATTAATTTCTTGTGGATTATTTTTTGAAATATTGTTCATAATTTACTCCTTGTTTTCAATAAATATAATTTTATAGCAAAAAATATTTTTTTACAAGTTTTTTACAAAAAATTTGGGAACTTACCCAAATTCTCTTGCTAAAGAACTTAGTTAGGTTCCCATTCTGATGTTTTTGCAAACTGAAAACAAGGTAGTTGATATATGGTAATATTTCACTACACTGGTTTTAGTGTAGCCCAATTTAAAATTAAAATCA
>NC_015915.1 GCF_000222305.1 Borreliella bissettiae DN127
AAATTAGTTTTTTTTAGTATAAAGCTGTAGAGCAGATATTTGCCCCTATTTATTTATTTATAATACAATATAACTTGATATTTTTTCCTTTTTTAGGAACAAAGATCGCTCTATAAATTAAAAGGTATAACTAACTCATTGACAACAATGAAATTGTATTCTAAAAATCACATATAGAGGACAGCTCTTCAAAAAATCAGTGCAAAAAATAAAGTCAATAACTTAATAAAAAGGAGGCATACTCTAGAATAGAGTATGCACAAATTAATGCAAAATTTTCTACAACAAAATTTACACAAAAAACTGCCCCCTTTGCCGCAACATACAAAACCTAAATCTTGTATATTACTCATAATAATTAATATTATTACAACAACACCAAATTACAAATACAAAATATATTAATAGTTTCAATTATAAATTTCCACATACTTTATAAAATTTTTGATAAATAAAAATATAAGAAAATCTACAAATATACAAAATTTTTTTAATATATATGTAGACTTAAAAAAACATTAAAACAATTATCGTATCTATGAATAATAGCCCTTAAGATTAATTTAACAATAAATATTGTTAAATTAATCTTGAAAATCAAAAACAAAAAAGCCTTAATTTAGGGGTAATACAATTACCCCTAAATTACAAGTTATCAAGGCCATAATTATTTAATTTAAAATTTAAATTTTCTTTAATTTCATTAAACTTTTAATAATTGATAAAGGCGAAAATGAATATATTATATATTATTAATTATAAATTATTTTTTACAATAGATATTCAAGCTATAACAAATATTTAAACTACAACAAATATTCAATTTATTACAGACGAACTCCAAGAATTACCAAATATAGGTATAGTCACCGCTATCATTGATTTTAGTGAAAATAATGTTAAGTCTACAATTAAAGCAAGCCCACAAGTAAAAATTAAATAGTGGGTGTATTTTACTTGTAAGCTTGCTAATTCCGCAAGATTATGAGATTTAATATCAATTTATTTAGATAAAAATCACTTATAAAAATATAAGAAAAGTTTACAAATATATTTTAAAGGATTTTTATATTTGCAAACTTAATGAAACAAAAAAACTTTATTCAATACTATACCCCCATTATAATTCATAATGACTCATATACATGATAATTGCCTAAACGTAATTTCAAATTTTTTTTCACCAAGCGAAATTTCTCATAAATTGATATTGAAAAGTCATCAAAATTGTCTCTATCACAATCATCAAAATTGTCTCTATCACAATCGTCAAAATTATTTCTATCCAACACATACAAAAGTTTAAAAAAATTCACATCATCAATACATAAATAGAATATGAAAACCTCATTTTCAAACACATTAGCACCAAACTTTACTTTAATTTTACGAAATAGGTTGATTAATTCTTTAGATTTTTTTGGCCCCAAACTAAAAAAAAACTCATTCAAAATGTCTCGACTTTGATGTGGAGACAATAAAGATATTGTCTCCACATCATTTTCTAAATCCACAATAGGCTCATAAAACTTACAAATAACACTTTTAATATCTTTTAAAACACAAATTTCGACAGCATTTAATTCTAAGTAGACAAATATGTTTTTCATATATAATGAAAAACATATAACAATTTTTATAAACAATATAAATTTGTTAACGAATTTATATGAAATTATTTTAGCTAGCCTTTACAATTCTATTATTTATTGAACACAAGCATTGCAAATTGCTCGAACTATATTTGTTTAAATATTAGTATCTAAATTATATAAATTACCAATAATATTATGTTCAATTCTATCATTAAGAAATATTTTTTTTATTTTTTTTTGCTCATATATATATCCTCCACATACTTAATTATGTCATATTTATATAGTCTAGTAAACTACGCCACTTTTCCTTATTCTTCTTTTCAGACTATCTTTTCAGACTATCTTTTCGGACTATCAATGATTCTTTATATTTGCTTAGCAGGCTAAACCATTTACAAATACTATCATTTTAAAATGATAATCAAATTGGGGTTATTACAAAAAAATTGAGGGCCTAGCTAAATTCTCTTATTAAAGAACTTCGCTAAACCCTTGTATTATTTTTTGTAAATTCAAATAATAGGCAGAAAAAATTAAAACATTTCTCTACGCTATTTGTAGCATAGTCTAACTTTGGATTAAAATCAATTTATATTTTTACTAAATTAAAAATTTTTATATTAATCTAACAAAATTAATAATTTAATTTAATATTTTTTTAGAAAAGTATTTACTTTTAAATCAAAATTTTGCACAATTAAAATTAATTAATTGCTCAAATAATAGGAGAAAAAGCATGAAAGGTTTTTTAAATACCACAAAAAATCCCACTTGTCACAACAGACACCAATACAAATTAATATCTCTTACCTCAACGCTAGATTATCTAAACAAAAAAGATAAGAAATACACTCAAAAAAACATACTCTATTACTTTAATGAAAATCTAAAAAGAAATGGTCAAGCTCCCACTACGCTAAGAACTATGCAAAATTATCTTTACAAATTAGATATAGTAATTGATTTATAATGGCACATTTATTAATTATTCATTAATAGGAAAATTTAACTTTTCATTTGATAAATTTGGATACTTATCAAATATCAACTTAATAGTATCAGCAAACAAATTTAAATTTAATGCGATTTCATAAGTTTTATCTTTATTAATTTGCTTATCTTTTATGGTAATATGTGCAAGCATATGGCTACACCACTTTTCTTATAAATAAGTTTAAAAGAACTTGTCAAATCGTCATTAAAAACTCCAAAATTATATGAATTAACATATCCAAACTCTATTGAGCGCTCTTTTAAATTAATTTTAGCAACACCAGTTCTATATTGCTCAAAATCAATGTTTGATCCTGCAGAAATTAATTTTAAGTTTTTAACTTCATACTTTTCTTCAAACTCTTTAGTTGACTCAAACGCTATTATTTTAGCTATGGGCACAATATTATTTAATATTTTATACTTATTATCATTAATGACATAGCTATAGCTATTACCAAACCATGATAAAGCTCGTTTAAATTGAATAGGTGAAAAAATATAAGAATACTTAAGTCCTTCAAGATCTTTAATTAAATTATTGTATCTATCTTTTATAGCGATTAAATTACCAGATTTTGCCCATACAACATAACCTGCAAATAATCCCCCATAAACTTCTCCCACTTTTATTTCGTTTAATCTAGAAACTTCATTAACACAAGAAATATTTTTATCATTATCATTATCATTATCATTATCATTATCATTATCATTATCTTTATCATTATCTTTATCATTATCATTATCTTTATCATTATCATTATCTTTATCATTATCATTATCATTATCATTATCTTTATCTTTATCTTTATCTTTAATATTTTTTTTATTTCCATCAAACCCCAAAATTTCAGAGTCTATCTTTTTTAAAGATTTTGGCACTAAAAAACAAGAATAAAAAAATGATATAAAGAAAAATATATTTAATATGATTATACTATTTTTCATATTTTTTTTTACTTTAAGTAATTCTTAAAATCCTCTCCCCTATTAGATTGGTAGGGGCTTTATACGCCGTGCGTTTACTTTTAACATAGATAAATACTCCAGTAAACTAAACTATTTTAATTTTTATCTATAGTAAAGCAATTTGTTAATTTAATTAACATAAACTGTTAACTTCTTTATATCTCTAAACAATGATCTATATTTATAATATTCATTAAATTTAAATATATAAAAATATAACTTACTTATATTAAATACTTTTAATTGGGGATGTTTTATTTTCAAAAGGAGTGTAAAACTATGTCAAAAGCTGTTGACGAAATATATTGCCATTCTTGTGGCAAGACAATTAAAAAAGATGCTGAGATTTGTATTTCTTGCGGGGTCAGAAATAAACAAACCGAAAACTACAATAAACTTGTGGTATTTTTACTATGCTTATTTCTTGGTTATTTAGGAGTTCACAGATTTTATGTAGGTAAAATAGGAACTGGTATGTTATACCTATTTACATTTGGATTTTTATATGTTGGAGCTTTAATCGATCTTATTAGAATAGCAACAAACAAGTTTGAATGTAAATAAAAAACAAGACTACAAGTTAGTTTTGTTTTTCTTAATATTGCCTAGCAAACTAAATTCTTAAAAGAAAATCCAGATATATTGTAAACGCATTATAGCTCCTCATAGATCCAATAAAAAGAAATAAATGCAACTTTTCATGTAAAGAAATTCTTTCAATTTTATTAAATTTAGATGTTGATAAAGATACTATAATTGTAACACTTAAAATCATAAAAAAAACTGAAATTAAATTAAAAAATAAAAATATGCATTTTCCTAAATCTTTAATTAAAGGAAAACAAGAAAAATTAAAGGAAATTCTATGCAACACTCAAAAAGAATTAGAAAAAAGTGGATACAATTCAGAACAATTAGAAATAAATTTTCAAAAAATATACGAAAATTACAAATATAAACCCCCACTTTATTATTGAAAATGCATTATGTCGCCTCATGGACCTAATAAAGAACAATTAAAACTAAAAAATATATAAATAAACCGTTAAAATTGCAAAAAATATATATGACAAAGAAGTTAAAGTGTTATGCAAAGAAATTACCGGGCATATTTTAGCTAGCATGCTTGAAGAATCAATTATTTTTATTTTAAGAATATTTTTTATTGCATATATTGAAGATAATGAAATTTTTAAGAAAATATTAGAAGAAAATAAGCTATACAGATCTTCTATATCTTTTAGATATTTTTTTTATGATGAAAATAC
The DNA here is from genome assembly GCF_000222305.1 of Borreliella bissettiae DN127. Taxonomy (GTDB): domain Bacteria; phylum Spirochaetota; class Spirochaetia; order Borreliales; family Borreliaceae; genus Borreliella; species Borreliella carolinensis. The sequence continues at coordinate 4,832 of NC_015915.1, forward strand.
AAAAAATAAATTAGGATATAAAAAACTAATAACAATTTTCAATTTACTTGATAAAGGAAGTGGTGCAATAAAGTTTTCTATATTTAATGGAGGATTATTCGCAGAAAATAAGGTTAAAAGCCAGTGATAATTTTTAATAAATCTTCTGCTTTTATTATGTATGGTTAGTATTAATAATATATGGAAAAAATTTGTAAACAATGTAAATGGATTTTTTATAAAGCAATGGGCCTCAAACAAATATTCAATCTTTCCATGAAATTTGGGCATTAAAAGATGAGGCTACCACCACTTATACAGCTCAAACAAATAGTTACCCGTCTTATTACACTAAAACTATATTGAAAATAGAAAAAAATGTTAACAGAAACATCATTCAACAGTAACTTCAAGATTTATAATAAAAAAATATTTTTTATTTAGACATGAAGATTCCCTTATTGATATCGTCAAAAAGTATATTCAAAACCAAAACAAATCTATTTATTGGCCAATTTGTCTCCACTAAAATTTCATAGAAATTTTAGATGGAAAATTCTTTGTTATTTTTTGTTAAATTATTCAATAAAATATTAAAATTATTTGATATTATTATTAAATTGTAATATTATTATTTTGAATTAAAATTAATATTTATTAGTTTAAATTTGTAAGGAGAATATTTTGAAAACCCCTAAATTAAATAAATCTAAGATTAACATTATTACAGCAATATTAACTTCAATTTGCATATCATGTGCACCTCTTGGCAATGTTAATCCAAACAAACTAAAAAGCCGCACCACTACAAGAAATCTAAAAAAAACAAAAACCCGTGCCAATTCGAAAAATCTAAAAAAACCAAACAGCCACACCAATTCAGAAAATCTATCGGAAAATTCAACAAAAAATCTATCAACAAATAACCAAAATTTTGAAAATGAATCTCAAAATTCAAAATCTTCAAATCAAAACTCCCAAGAACAAACTGCAACCTCAAAATTAGAAAAAATTGGCAAGGACCTGGAAACTCAAGAAAAACAAGATAATATACAAATAGCTAAAATTGATACAAAATATGATTTCCTAGACACTTTCAAACTTCAAAACGATGATTATTTTATGCATCGTGAAAAAATGAAATTAAAAAAAATAATTTACTCATCCCTAAATTACGATACAGAAAAAATATTGACATTAAAAGAAATTCTTGAAAAACTTGATAAAAATTATGATAACCGAACAATAGCTGGCAAATTCCTTGAAACATCAAAGAATATTCAACTTCAAATAGAAGACAGGCATTTAACAAAAATACAAAATATATTACCCACTCTAAGCAAAAAAAACGCTGAAGAATTACTACAAAAAACAGAACAGGATTTAAAGATAAAACAAAATTTTGTAAAAGCTTTAAACGAAACTATTGCGGCTTACAATAAAAATTCTGGAAACATTAAAAAAAATGATGCAGCGCTCGCAAACCACATAAAGGAGAAATATTCCCATCCCCTTTATCTACTAAATCAAGCTGATTAGTCTAAACAGAAATTAATAAGTTACACTTGATATTTTTTAAAAAGAGAAGTTAATTCTTCTCTTTTTTTTATTCATGCAATCAGTCCAAACTAAAAACACAAAATAAGAACTTAATCTTTTTAGCATAAAATAATAATATTAGATATATTATCTTTACCATATAATATACCCGATTTAAATACCAATAATTAAAATTGTGACGAAGAATTAAATATAGGCTTAATATTAAAATTATAAACAAAGTTTTCCATTGCTGAAAAATAGTAATAGTAACGGGCAAAATGGTTCTTTAATTTCAAGATAAATACAAAGGAACAAAAAATCTTATTGCTTTAAACATAGCAATAAATAAGTTGTTTAAAGATGCGCTTAATTGTGTACTATACAATTGCAAAGCCCACAATCTCTACCAAGACAACAATTCTTGGTCAATCTTAACAAGGAAAAAATAAATAATTTAAGTAATAATTATAAGATTGGTTTTTTAATTAAAAGGTAAGTAGTAGTAAAAAAATAAAGTTAAATAACAGAAACTAAGAGCACCAGCTACTAGTTTCTATTATTTAATGGTGATTTATAGATTTTATATATTAATATATTGTATTGCTTAAGGTTAATATGCTGAATTATTATCTAACAAGATAGTTCAAGAGGACTTTTAATAAGTGGGTACAGAATATTTTTTTGTATTAAGAAGAGACCTGTGTTTAGTATTTTATGGTGAGTGGCAATACATTTATATTAGATGGCTATGAATTTATAAAAATTAAGCAGTCTATAAATATTATAAGAGGATAAAATATGAAAAAAATTATTTTAGCGATATACATGTTAATGTTGTTAATTTTATTATCATGTAATACAAGCTCCCTTAATGAATTAATGAGTAAAACAAAAGAAAGGTTTATAGCAAAAAAGGAAGATTCAGAGTCTATAAAGAAAACTCAAAAAGATGGAAAAATCGTTGAACAATATCTAGAAGAAAGAGAGAAACAAATAGTACAAGCTGATCCTGTAGAATCTGTTAATGCAGAGAACCTGGTGATTTTAAATTTCCCATATTATCCTCAAAAAGAAATAGAAATAAAAGAAGAAGATTTATCTCCAAGTACTGATGAAGAAAAGGAAGCAGAGAAAGTAATTAGCGACGTAAAAAGTGCACTTGTAGATTTAAAATTTTCTAAATTAATTGATGACGAACATAAACTTAAAAATGAATATGAGCAATTAGAATCTAGTTTTCATACTGTTTATTATGCAATTTTAGAACTTAAAAATAAATTATGGGGGCATTTAAGACAGAATAATGCAAAAAAACATAAACATAATAATATAGAAAGACAAAAACTAACCCAATTGGGACAATTGAACAATAATTTAAATAAAAAAAGAGCTGATATTGATGAGCTCAGAATTAAATTAGAAAGTGGACTTAACGAAAGAACATCTGCAAAATACTTTTTTGAGAAGGCCCAAAAAACTTTAAAAGAAGCTATTGCTGAAAGATTAAAAAACAAACATAGTAATTGGTCAAGAAAAAAAAATAGTAATTTGTTGGCAAAAAAGGCACGAAATGAAGCAGAAAACGCCTTAAGACAATTAGAAACTTCTTCTATTGCGATAGGTCAAATAATGGGAAGAAAGAAAGAGGTAGAGGAACTTATTCAAGAAGCAAAATCTGTTCTAGCAAATTTTAAGAAATGAAAAAAATAAAAAGATATTTTTTATAAGACTAACATTTAAACAATGAGAAACTTAATGCATTATTATTTTATTCTTCTCTTTTTAAATAAATTTAAAATAAATATTAAAATCAGATGCACTGATATATATATTAGAAATTCATATTTTTAATAGAATGTATTTAAAATATAAAATAGTTGGGGTTTAAAAATTTGGATTTTATAGTTATTTATATGCAAAGATAAAAAATAAATAATTTTTAAAAGAGATATTAATAATTTTAAGAAACTAGTAGATAAAGCTTTGAATATATACTTTATAACGCTTGGTATGTTTGATAATCTTTACAATTGGATATGCTTGGTTGTCTTTATTGTGATCACTTTTTATCTTTGCAATCAAAGAAATTGCTTCACTTTTAAGCTTATAGCTGCATTTAAACTTTTTTCAATTTCATTTAGAAGTTATTTTGCAAAATCTGTTTCTAAAACTTAACAAAAAGTAATTTATCCTCCCCTATCCTCCCCTATTGGTTTGTTAATTTTTGGGAATCCCTATTAAAATGCTTTAAAGTTAACATTAACTTTGAAGGAGAAAAGCGTGGAAATTAAAAGTAAACCCTTTATGGTTGTCTTGTTGTTTTTGTATTTTTTCTTTTCTAGGCCCAGATTGTTCTCTTAATGGCTCAGGCTTTAACCTTTCTTTTTCTGATATTACGTTTTTTTGTAATAAATTGCTATTATTGGCAGTCTTCCTCCCTCTTTACACTACGAGTAGATGGGTCTTTTTTTGTTTCCTTATCTTTTCCTTTATTTCTAACAACCTTGCCTTTATCCTTCTTGTTAATAGTTTTTTTAACGGATTTCTTAGTAGCGTCTAAAATAGAGCTCTCTTTTATCAAACAAACCAAGAGATTCCTCTTTTATTTCATATCTTATGAATAAATTACAACTGATAAAACCAAAAAGTAATCCCAAAGTTAAATAATGACTCAAGGGAGTTTAAATTCCCTTCTCCGTGAAAGTGGCGAATTGAAAAAACTATTGAAAGCAATGAAATTGATTTTACTATAGATTCTGATTTAAGACCAAAGAATGACTTATAAACTATTTCAGGCTCAACCGCTATTTCATGTATTGATGAAATAGCGGAAGAAGATTATGATCAGTATTTTTTTTAAGAAAATGATGAATATGAAGAAGGTTGTGATGAGGAAATAAAATTAAGCAATCGATATGAATTTTATCTAGAAGACACTAAATATAATGCAAATTCAGCAATTAGCACAATTGCTAAGATATACGATAATTATACATTATTTTCAACACAGCAAACCCAAATGTATTCTACACACCTTGACAAAAGCTCTACTAAGGCCAAAGCCAGAGAAGAAGCCAAAAAGTTTACAAAAGAAAACCTTGAAAAAGATCTTAGGACTTTATTAAATTAAAGTCAAGTAAGTGTAAAGACGGCAGAAAATTTTGCATATACAAGAGAAATACATACAAAAAGAAAATTAAATGATATTAAAACAAAAATAAAAATTTAATTTTAAAGATTAAAAAATAATCTAATTCATACGAAGCATATAAAGCAATAGCGCGCTCAATCCTATTGACAAAAGATTCTCTTAAAGAAGCACAAAGCACCATTGATAAAAATGGCATTTGGTACTAATTCTTAATATTATTTTTAATTTAAAACAAGGTTGCGATAATATGTAGCCTTGTTTCAAATTAAATAAAGAAAACTATAATTGTAAAAAAGTATTGTGATAGAAAAATGGAATTTTCTCAATTTATAAAAGATATATTAATTGATTTAAAGATAAATCAAAAATATTGTCACAAGCTATATTGATATGAAAGATTACAATGTTTAAAAAAATCTAAAATAACTTTACTTTTAAGCTTATATAGCTTAACTCTATGATAGCTTTTCGGGCACTACAATAACGATACACATCCACTAGGGCTCTACCCCCCCCTCCCAATTCTTTTGAAGCTGCCAAACTAGGCTCCTTGCCCTACACACTTCGGCAACTTGCTATTATTGAAATTTCCAAACTCAAAAGCAAGTGCGCGTATAGTATAGATCAAAATGAGGCTTGTTCAAAACGAGAAAATTATTCCGCAACATAGCAATTATACCCATGTAATTAATGAAAATAATCTGAATATTATATTTTTTTTCATTTTAAAGTTTCCCTTCTTTTATAAGTCCGTCATTTAAGCACTATAATAGAGCCAATTGGCACTCCTTTTGTATGTAAATTGCCATACAAGCAAATATTTTTTTATTTACATTGAAATCAAAATCTTCAAGCTTTAGATAAATAAAGTATAACTTCTTAAATTTTAAACAGTACTGCTTATAAAAATCACCAATTACAACACTTTCTGAATTTCGATTAAAAAAACTATATTCCAATAATATCTTTAATACCAAAATTGCTTTTCATTTTTAGCATCATTCTTAATTATTACTTAAAGTTCTCCTTAGAAAATCTTATTATTATACCTCCACCAAATAAGCCCTCAAGTGGATATACAAAAACATACTGTAGATTTTAAAACCAATCTCAACACAATAGGGCTTTATTAAATGTTTCAATTTTTTATAAAATTTTAACAAAAATAAAATCACTACAAAACTCATCATACTTGATTTTTTTAAGCCCATAGAATATGCCCAAAGCGCATCTCTCACATTTTTTAATGAAAACAAACCAATCCATTTCCCCCTCCTAGTTAAAAGAGTTTATAAAAAAATGAAAACTTACCTACTCCAACCACCATCCCTTTAAAAATATTAATAAATCTTGTATGATGCATGGTTTTCATAATACTCTGATTTATAGATAGCTGCTTTATAAGCTCATACTATCTTAAATTAGCAATGTTTTTTCCAATCATTACTTTTTATACCTTTAATTGATAAATATATTGCTGTGTTTTTATAATTAACCACAAAGTAATAAGACAATTTGTGTAAAAATTCTTTTTTTATTTGATTTTATCTGATAGTTTTCTTTGGCATTTCTTAAGCTTATTTTCATTTTTTTAGCAAATATTTAGGATGATTATTTTTATTGACTCAACTGATAATAAAATATAATATTTATTATTGGTATCTTTTTCTACTACTACATTTTTAATAATTTCATTGCCTTTATTAATATTGTGCAGACACAATAAACTTAAAAATTCTATCTTAGGTAGCTTCAACCAAAGCTTTTCTTGTTTTTTCATAATAATCTATGTGGGTGCAAGAAAAAAATGTTTTCAATTTTTTATTGCTTTAATGGAAGCAATAGGTCTGAATGTTAATAGGGGTTTATTTATAAAATAAAGATATCTTATCTAAAGATTAACTATAGATATTAAATAAAAATTTTTCTATAAAAATTAATATTACAAGAACATAATAACTGACTTCAATAAATAAATTAATTCATTAATAGTTAATCAACTATATTTCAAAATAGATTTTTAAAAAGCTTAAAATACTATAAAATTTATCACAATAAAAATATTATTATGACAATTTCAACATTCTATATTGAAATCAATATAATATTATACTTAATATTGGATTATACTTAATATTGGATTATATTGAACATTGTATTTTAGATTTTAGATTTTAAGTAAGGAGAATATTTATGAAACATAAAATTATTGCAGGCTTATTTGTTTTTTTATTTTTAGCTTGCAATACAGATTTTAACACTAAGCAAAAAGATATGAAGTATCAATCTAGCAAAAAAAGATTAAAATCTAAGAAAAAAGGATTAACCCCCAAAACAAAAGCAAATCCACTTCAAGAAGAAAGCTCTACTAATCAAAAAGAAGACCATGATACAGCCCCTAAAAACACCCTGCTTAATGATTTAAGAAATTTAATAGACAAGGCACACGCAAATAACGAAAAATATGAAAAAAAATTGAAAGAAGAACCTAAAGACCAATATGGAATAGAGGCTTTTAAAAACTTGGGTTGGTCATCATCACCAGGTGAAAAGGTAACTGCTGATACTGAGAGAGCAAAAAGATATAGAAAAAACACTTACAGCATTTTAAATACTATTGATGACAATCAATTAAAGAAATTTTCAGAAATTGTGATGTTATCAGGCCAAATACAAGGCATATTTAACACTATTGAAGCAATTGAATACACTCTTTCTAGCTTGATTGTTCCCTCCTTATATCCCAAAAAAGGTAATCTAGAAAACCTAGAGATTTCAAATTTAGAAAAGCTTAAAGATTTGTTTGAAAAAGTATTATCCATAAAAACAACAATCTCAAAAATGATGCGCCAATTTTTATTAGACTATCAAACTGATACAAATCAAATAAAAACAGATGAAAATAAGCTTAAATCTCATGCAGATAAGCTTTTCAATCAAATCTCAGAAAAAAAGAAAGAAGCAGAAAAGCTAAAAGATGACATATTTCCAATTATAAATAACATTTAAATTATGTATTGGAATATACACAATGTAAAAGCCTATTCTTTAATAAAGAATAGGCTTAACTCAAAGATCATAATGAATTTTTATTCTATAATTTTTATAAACTTTAGTTGAAGGCATGTTTGCAAAATTGATTTATTGACTTTAAATATTCTTTTTAACCTAAATTTTATGGAAATTATAGGTGGATAATTCTTTGCTTAAGTTATCAATTAGGATAACTTAAGCGGTTTATATATTTGCTTAGCAATAGATTTAAGTTAAAAAATTTAATTGGTTTTTTATTTTATCTATACAAAAAGAAAACCTCTTAAAGATAAGAGGTTCATTTAAAAGAATGTATGGTATGAAGTAAATATTGATAATAAATTCTTTTAATTTTAAAAAAGGAGAATATTTAATACTCAATTATTAGTTCAATAATTGAGTATTACCATGTATTTTAATTTTTTTTTAATATTAGATTTTTGCAGAAAAAATCTAATATTATTTAGAGCCAAAACAAGGGTTTATGTAATGATTATATAAATAAGTAAAATATTTTTTTTATCAATCTTTAAGATTACTTTCTTTGGATTATTGATAAATTTAGAAGGTTGAATATTGAGGAGAAACTTCTAATAATAAATGAATGTGGAGACCATTATCATAATTAAATTTATTAAGAGTTTTTCTATAAAGAAAAAAACTAAGACAAAAACTGCCTGAAGCAAAGCTGTGGATCGCGCCATTTTTTTTAAGATGACCCCTCTTTAAAAAATCAACAAAAACTCCTTGTATAGCTAAAATTTTTTATAAATTTTCAGCCTTAATAGATAAAAACGGTTTACTAAAATTATTCAAGACTGCTATCATGTAATAAGATGTATAATGAAAAGTAAAACTTTTATATTCTTAATATTTTTGATTAAAAATTTGACAATATATGCTCAAAGCATAAACTATGAATTTAAACAAGCTAAAATCAAAAATCTAAAAGGGATATTTATTAATTATAAAGTCTATCTAACAGAAGATTTAGCAATTGATAATGTAAAAACCCTAAACCATATTTCTACATTCAAAATCAATCTTGTTATTGACAAAAAAATTGCAACTTCTATTAAAAATGAGCAAGATGTAATTAGAGCTGGAAATGAATGTGGAATCTTTTTAGAATTTCAAATTAATAACCGCATATACTATGCCAAATTCTCATCAATAAAATATATTTTACAAGCAATTGAAAGTTTTGCTAGACTTAAAAATACAATCAATAATTTAGAAATTAAAAATCTTGAAGGGAATGGTATTTTTTTATACAAAAATGGTCACTCATACAATTTAAAAACAGATTTTCAAGAAACAGCAATATTTGTAAACTTTCTTGGCTTTAAAGATACTACAGGGAGGCCCTACTTTATATTTTATTATGACAATATAGAGGGTAAAGATAAAAATTTAAAAACAATCTTAATTTCCTTTGAAGAATTCCATAATGGAATAAGAGAAGGGCTGTTCTTGCTGAAAAATGAAAAAGCCATTCTAGAATTCATAAATTTTTCAAAAAATTAACACACTAGATAACTAGACAACTAGATAATATTAAAAATATTTTAAAGTTGATATTATGATAAATTAATATCAAAAAACTTGCTTATCCCTAAATACCCTTAATTTATGTCCTTTTTAGCAGTCACCATTTAGCTTAAGCTTAAAAATTGTTCAAATTTAAATCAACTGCCACCAAGTAATTTAACTTTTAAGTTAAAATCGTCCAAAAACTTTTTAAAAGGAATCTTATTAAAACTTACAATAACATCATTCCTAAATGCATAAATTCTAAATGCCGCTATATTATCATTACCCAACGCAACAAATCTTATAAATTCACTTTCTGGAATAATAAATTTATAAATTTCCACCTTAATATTTTTTTCAGTAACCACTGTTGTATGGTCATAAGGAAAATATGAATCATAAAAATCGTTATAATAAACAACACGTTTGCTGTTCTCTGAAACCAACTCTCCTTTAGACTCAAACCTAGTATCTGTGATTATCTTTTCAAGCTTTATTTGACCAGAATTTTTAGACTGCGCTCTAACCAAAATAAAATATTCTCTTTTATTTTTTAATTTATCATATTTAATAGAAATTACAGACTTAAATATCGCATCTCTAGAATAATTTACCCCAATATCATATTGGGAATCTAATACTTGAGAAAACCTATCATAGGCTATTTGATAAGTTTGACAAGAAACTAAAAAAAATGCCGAAATAATATACTTTAAAATAAATTTTGAATTCATTAAAATCTCCCTTTAATTTATCTTATATTTATTTTTAAAAAATTTCTCAAAAATTAGAAAATTAAATAATATAATCAATTCAAATAAAATATTCTAATATTACAGCTTGAATTAAAATTAAAAAACCATTATTATTAGGTGTTGTTCTAACAAAAACCAATTTAAAAGATTAGATATAATCTAATCCCAATTTATACAAATTTCAAAGTGCATCTATAGGAGAAATCGTGTATACTGACCCAAGGTCAATTATTAATACTTACTTTGTAAAAAACAAAAAAATCTTCATTATCAACCCAATAGCTTTGAAATTTGAACTTAATTTTGAAAAAATTATTCAAATAAACTCAAAAGAGAACATCTCGCTTAAAAAATTTAAAGGCGGAATTATTAGTTTAAAATTAAGGTCAAATGAATTTTCTAAATTACCAAAAGACATCCTAAAAGGTAAACTTGAATTTTATATTAACTATGTAAGTGAAGAAAAACTCAAAATAGTTTACGATATGATGGTAGTCAAGGTTTACGCAATTGATTTAAAAGCTAACAATAAGGATGAAATTTGCCTAATCGAACTTAAAATACTTGGCTCTATTTATAGAAAAGAAAATATAGAGAATGGATTTATTCCTATTATAAAAAATAATAATACTTACCTTTTTGAAAACAAAGCAAACAACCAAAAAGTTAATTTACTACTAAAAGGCATAGACAAGACCATTGAACTTCCCTTTTTAACAAAAATCAGCTATTCAAATATCAAAACTATTAATAATGCAGATATAAAAACCAATGAAAATTTAAATGCAAACATTAAAACAACAAATAGAATGTTATTAAATTTGAGCACAAAAATCTACGAAGAACTAATCTTAACAAAATCAAATCAAATAAAAACTATCAACAACAAACAAAAAATTCTAAAAACATTAAGATCTTTTATTGAAAATGAGAATGGATTGGGAGGCAAAATAAGGTTAATTTCCTTAGAAAAAACAAATTTTTTGACTAAAAATTTATACTTAAATAGCTTAGACTTTATATTAAATGACATCAATATTATACAAGAAAATAGCTATATCAGAATTGACATAACCTTATTAGAGGATAAAATTGAAAAAAAATATTTTAACCAAGCCTCAAATGTAAACCCATTTCTTAAAAATATCACATTATTGTAAACTCCCGAGTAAGACAAATTGCTATAATCTATCCAAACTACATAATCTAACAACTATTAAAAAACTCTCTAACAAAAGTATTCAACATATAACCCAATATCCTTGAAACTAACATACAATATATAATAAAATGAAATTATGAGGTATTTATGTTAAGTATTAACGGTGTAAGACTTTATTCTTTAAAAGAATTCCAAAATATATTAGAAGATTCTTATAATCTTTCAATTAGCAAAAATACTATATCTAAAAAATCAAAAATTTTAAAATGCGCAATCCATGTAGACAACCGTCCCTACCTTTTAGAAGATTTTTGCACATATTTTCTAATGGACTTTAGAAGACCTAAGCCTATAACAAATAGCATAAAAGAAACAATTCAATTAAGAATTGAGCAAGCAAAAAAAATAATGAGCCGAAAATCTACAAAACATGAAATACAAATTACTTCAAAAAAAATGGGTCATACTTTATAATCTATCATATTGACATTTTAAAACCATTGCTATAAAATATAGTAAAAAGCTAATTATTTCGTTTGTAATACAGTAAAAGCTTAGCATACAAACCAAATAATTGAAAAAGCTTCTGAAACCACAACAAATTTAACTTCAGAAGCCAGGATAATATAATGATAATAAAAATAAAAAATAATGTCAATACAAATTTTAATAATCTTATAACATTAGAAGAAATTATAAAATACAATCAAAAAAACACAAGCTCTAATTTAATAGAATTAAAACACTCAAGACTAAAATCATATTTAACCAAAAAAAAGGCCATATACCAAAGGATACTCAAGGTATGCTGGGCAATTGAACTTAAAAACAAAGAATACTATAAATCCAACAAAATTAAAACATATTCCACAATAGAAATATTCAATATAGTTAATAAATGTCTTGCAAAAGATAAAAAAAAAATATCAATCAGGACCTTGGAATATGATATATCATTTTTAAATCAAATACTCTTAATAACAACTAAACTAAAACATTTAGGCAAAGATAATGGAAGCTTTGCATTTTATATACAAAACAAAAATCTTTGGAAACACCGTTTTACAATTATTCAGGATGCAATTAATGAAGAAATAAAAGAATATTTAAAAGACAAAAAAATAGTATCTGATTTTTCTAAAGAGATTAACCATACTACCAAAAAAAATAATATAAAAAATATTAAATCTAAACACTCAATTGCAGATGAATCAATTGCAGATGTTATACCTAAAGGTATAAAAGATATAAATAAGATAAAGAATTCTATAGAAAAAAATGACAAAAAAATAAATAAAATTTCTTACAAAGAATTTATTGTAAACGGGTTAATAAAAATTCATAAAATAGAAAAACTACAAATAACAAAAATACTCAAAATAAGCAACAATGAAAAAACATACGTAAATGCACTGAGAAACCTAAAATCTGCAATAGAGAAATATAAAGAAGAATACAAAATTGAAGACATCTCAAATCATTTTATAAAAGAATTTAAAAGTAGATATAGTAAAAAAATATGGATGATGAACGGGAAAACAGAAAAAACAAATGACTTCAATGAAATTTGGGAAAATAGATTTAAAAAAAAATTTTTAAGTAAAACTTTAAAAGAAAAATATCAAAGTAACTGTGAAAAAGAAAATAAGATAATTGTTAATAACAAAAAAAGAGTAAACATTCTTTTTTCTAACAACAACGGATTTAAAAGAATCATCAAAATCAATAAAAATTAATTATTATTTCAAAATAATAAAAAGCCTTGTTATACATAGGATTTATTTCTAAAACTTTTTATTTCTAGACAAGTTAATATATTTATTTACAATTAATTTTCTATTTATCACACAAATTAGAAGCTTTTAAGGTTTGATTGTAAACAAAGCATCCTTTTATTTTTCAAATAAAATAAATCATTTTCTTTTACAAGATGTATTAGTTTTATCATAGTAATTTGAAACATTAGATATTCTAGAAGAATAAAAACGTTTTTCATTAATATTTCCACTTAACTTGATTTGAGAATTTCTAACTGCAGACTCTTTCTGACTTAAACATTGATAGTCCAAATTATTCATATATTTCTTTTCAAAATTAGAAATCGTATCTATTTTGCTTTCATCAGTATTCACTGATAAGGCACATCCCAATACCAATAAGAAATTTAATATTATAAACAATAATGAAATTGCAAATTTTTTACTCATAAACCTCTTCTCCCCAATTCTAATAATCAAAATTTACCTTATAAAACTAAAAAACACAAGTAAGCATATTTTAAAATTTAAAGCCAAGTATTATTACAACATATGTAGTCAATCTATTTTTTAATATAATACAATTAGTCAAAATTTATATCTATTTTAAAAATAAGAATTATATTCTAAATTATCTATTTTTTAAAGTAAAACTTAAACAAAAATTATATTTTCTTATAAAAGAAATATAAACCAATAAGAAGTGAAAAAATATTATTTCACAAACCCAAAATAATGCATTAAATTATTTTAGTTCTTTTAAATAAAAATTAGGAATTAATTCTTAATATTCTAAATCAAAAATAAATTTTCAAAAGTATTTGGATGTGTAATATTTTATATAACAAAATGTTAAGCAATAAGAAAGATCATTATGAAAAAAATAAGCAAAAACTTATTAATTATTCAAATAAATATGAATAAGAGTGTTTATTCCTAAAAGAATTTGATAGCTTAAACTTAGCCCTTTATAGCACTATAAATTGGCTTATTTGTGTTGTACTCATACAAGAGCATTAAAAGCAATAAAATTAACAAAAATGCAGTGAAGGTTGTTCTTTAAAAGAATTTGAGAAGCTAGTATGAAATAAATTCTTGATTTATTTCCATAATCTTTGACTCAGAAATATCATTTTGCGTCTGAATAGTATTATTAAAATTTTATACTTTACATTCACAATGCAAATTTTTAGTTAATTTGTGATTTTCAGATTTTCATTTTTTTTATTTGCTATAAACTTATTGGTTTAGGCTTTGAATGTTTTAGTTCTTTAAAAAAGAAGTCCCTACCCCTAATCTTATTTGGAGAGGATTAATAGGGGTGCTTGGGACTGTTGGCAGATTGTTTTCTACCTTACATATATAATATTTTATTTTTTTAATTTTGTAAATATTATTTAATAATAATAAATAAAATTAAAAGTTTTCAAGCAAAATATTAAATTTTGGCTTTTCCTCCCAGATTTCTTTTTAATTTTTTAGTTTTTCTGTTTGGTTTAACATTCTGTTGTTGTGATTGACTTTCAATTTTATTGATGGCTTTTAGAAGCCGTATTTGACCCTTATTAGGGGGGGTTTTTCCATGTTTGAGCTTTAAAGAGTTTGATTTTTGATTTATTGCTTGAATTTCTTTGATTTCTTCCGAAGTTGGTTCATAGTTTATCCATTTTTTATCTACCCAACCTTTTTCCCATTCATAATAGCTTTCATTAAAGTTGGTTCTGCTTTGTTCGTCAAAGTGTCTTGCTAGTGCGGCAATTATTTTTGTTCCATATTTAAGCATTTTTTCTGTTTCTGTTTTTGTAATAAATGTGTCGTAATCATAATTTTCTCCGGTTTGCATATTAACAATGTCAACTATAAGTTTAAAAGTATTTATGCAATTCATTGCAATATTTGTGGATGAAAAATTAGGATCACTAAGGGCTTTAATATTGAGTTCATATTTTTTCTTTAAACTTATTGGAATTTTAAAAAAATCAATTATAAAACCATTTATTTTTGCTCGATAATTAGCTTCATATTGGGAATTCCCGAAGAAAGTTCCTTTTATGCCCCCAATTGTATATTCGTTATAGTTTATTGTTAGTTCTTTTTGCATTTTTGTCCTTTAAAAATCAATTATTATAATTGATGTATTATAATATAGTAATATATATCAATTGATATCAATTATCAATTGATATATATTATAAATAAAAAAATATTTTTAATTTTGTTTTTTGTCTGATTTGTTGTAAATTTTAATTTATCTTTAACCTTTAACCATTTATAAAAAGCCCTTAAGAGAGAAATTTCTTAGGGCTTTTCATAAATTAAATAAAAAATAATAAAGAATTATTAGCCTATAATTTCTTTGAAATTTTGGTGGAGAGATGGGCTTGTAAAATAGGTGTTTTATTTGAATATGCTTTTTTGATATCGGTAGAAAGGCTTTATCTTATAAATAAGACAATAGCTTTTAGACTAGAAATAAGGCTTTCAGCAGTATTTCTAAAGAAGTAGAATATTTTTTTCTTATAAGTTCTTAAGATCCCGTTTTAGATTATTGATTAATTTAGAAGGTTAAATGTCATAAGTAAATTCTAGCAATAAAAAGCAAACTTTTAAGACTAATAATAAAAAATCACGAAAATAACTTTAAGGAATGCTAAAGGAAATTGTCAAAAACCCAAAAAGAGACTTTTTATATAAATTATTTCTTTACTTTATAGTTTAGAATTTTGTAAGTTTATAAGAAAATTATAATATAAATCAGAATGGTATGAAGTCCAATTTATATAAATCAGGTATATATTTCTGTCAAGCAAGCTGTTTGGTAATTGGGGGAGGTATTAAAATGCAACCCTAAAATTAAGTGCTACTAGGTTCATTTGCAGTGTTTTGTATGGTAGAGATATAAATGTAATTCTAAATCTTAAGCTTTTAAATATAAATAAATAAAAACCAAGGCATAGCCGAAGTAATCTTATTGATCGTGCTATTGGTATGGATAGCCGGTCTTATAAAAAATCTAAAAAGCTATCATAGTATGAAGCAAAAATCTGTTTTTATAATCTTTGATTAGAAATAGTAGTTTGTTAGTTTTGAATCTGTATCAGATCTAATTCATTTTCAAAATTTTGTAAAAAGAGCTTCATAGGCAGATATTAAAATAATTAATATATGATATAAAATAATTAATATATGATATAAAATAATTAATATATGATATAAAATAATTAATATATGATATAAAATAATTAATATATGATATAAAATAATTAATATATGATATAAAATAATTAATATATGATATAAAATAATTAATATATGATATAAAATAATTAATATATGATATAAAATAATTAATATATGATATAAAATAATTAATATATGATATAAAATAATTAATATATGATATAAAATAATTAATATATGATATAAAATAATTAATATATGATATAAAATAATTAATATATGATATAAAATAATTAAAAGGAAATTTGTATGAAAAAAATAGCATTTCATATTCAAAAAGGCGGCGTTGGTAAAACTACCTTAAGCGGAAATATTGCAAGTTATTTATCTAAAACAAAAAAAGTTATATTAGTTGATTGTGATATACAGCAGGGAAGTTCTTCTACATGGTTTCTTAATCATGAAATTCTTAAGTTGGATATTAAGGATTCTCTTTTGAAGAAGGTAGATATAGATCAAGTATTAAGACAAATACAAAAAAATTTTTATATTTTTCCATGTGTTCCGAGTGGAACTTTTAGAAGAGATGTGCAACATGAATTGCAAGATTCTCCATATTTGATAGATGATTTTTGCTTAGAATTAGAGAAATTGGGATTTGAATTTGCAATTTTTGATCTATCTCCTAGTTTTGAGCTTTGGGAGCGAAGAATTATTCTTGCAATGTGTGAAGTTGTTACCCCACTGACTCCAGAATTTTTAAGTCTTGAAGGAATTAATATTTTTAAAGAAGAGTTTGATTCTTTGTTAAAATCTTATAGAAAAAAGGTTAAACACGAGAAAATTATTTGTAATATGCTTAATAAAAGCTTTAAAAGACATAATTTACACTTAAAGCAATTTAAAACTTTTGGATATGATCTTTATGAGGTTGGGCAAGATGCTAAAATAGCAGAATCTCAGCTGTATAAGAAGTCAATTTTTGATTATTGTTCTGAGAGCAGGTCTATCTTAGAGCTTTCAAGATTGGGGGATGCTTTATGCCTATAAGCAAAGAGGTTGATTTAGAAGAAATTATTAAGCAAAATGTTAGCAAATCTAAATTTGCTTTTCGTGACGACGATGTTATTAGTAATAACATTTCAAATGTTAAGCCTGGAAGGTCAAAGATGATGACCAAGCAAGTAAGTGTAGGACTAAAGCATGAATATTGGATTGAATTTTATTCTATTTTAGACAAAAAGGGATTAACAGCTTCTGGTTTTATAAGAGCTTTAATTATGGAATATATAGAAGCTTCTAGGAAATGATAATTTTGTTATTTAAATTTTTAACAAAAAAATAATAAAGAATTATCCGGCTATAATTTCTGTGAAATTTAGATGGATATGAACTTGTTAGTAAATAGAATTGAACTTTGATATATTCTTTGATGTTATAAATAGAGGGGCCTCCTCAGTAGAGATAAGTCAATAATTTTCAGACCAAAAATAAGGGCTTTCAGGATTGCCTATATAAATAAATAAAATTTTTTTTCTTATCAATCTTTAAGATTACTTTCTTTGGATTGTTGATGAATTTAGAAGATTAAATATTGACAATGCTAATTCTTATTATAATTGAATTCATTATTGATTATTCTCTATAAGGAACATAAAATAGGTATTCTTTTATGAAGACAGAGGACAGAAGTATATCATTTATGTCTATATTTATTAACTAGTGCTCAGGGGGGGGTGATTAATAAAATATATGCAGTGATTTATAAAAACAAAATATATTCTAACACTAATTAAAAGAAATTTTTCATAAGAATCCTTTTGGAAAAACAAGAAAAGTTTTGATATTAATTTAGGTAAATATAAAAAAGACTTTCACTTTTAAAGAATGTTAATATTTTAACTCTTTTTGGCACATGGAGTAGTTTAGTTTGGTGTATTAATAATTTAATAAATTGAAAAAGAAAGCAACCCTTAAGGATTCCCTAAATATAAAATAAAGGCCCTAATAAGAATATAAATGCATATAAAGCTTGTCTAAAATAGGATTTGTAAAGTTATGCCTACATAGAGGCATTATAATAGCAATAACCTTATTAAAAATTTAGTAATAGAAAAAAATACCGATAATAAATATTATATTTCAGTAGCAGTTGAGAGTTTAGATATTAAAAATAAAAATAATAATAATAAAAAAAGGAGTGGTGAGGATGAAAAAACGAAGCAAAATTAATATTTATAAAAAATTAAAATAGGCTTAAAAAATACTAAAGAAAACTATCAAAAAAACAAAAGGGCGCTTTAATAAGGTTAAATTTAGATCAAGGCTTGCTAAGCTGTATAAGAAAATTTCAAATTTTATTTAAAAAAAGACTTTTAAATAAATGGTCTTATTATTTTTTAGCTAATTATAAAAACCCAACAATAGGGGGCTTAATAATTGATTTTACGCAAAAAAGAATGTTTGGGGGGGGTATTGATTGTACTTTTTGTAGATTGTCGTTCTTAAAATAAAAAATAATTTAAAAAGTTTTGTCATATGAGATGCAATTAATTAGCTTAATTACAATTAATACAATAATTTAAATTATTGTATTAATTGTAATTAAAGTTATTGATAATACAATAAATATATAAAATTTATTGTTAATAATTAATAGATAAAAAATTAATTTTAACATTTCTATTAATAACAAAAAAATATCAAAACATTGTTTGCAAAATATGATTAATTTTGTAAACAATGTTTTGAGTTGCATGTGAAAATATATTAAACACATGGTCAAGCATGAATACACGATTATTGCTGTCATAAAAATTTTAATTCTCCCTCAATTTCAGTCTATCTCAATTTTTTAAAAATTCCATTTTTGTTTATTGATAGTTCTGCAGTATTTATTAAATGTATGTTATAATCTTAATATTTTAGACTGTTTTAAAATGCCGGTTTTAGATATGTTCTTTTTTGAAAAATTTCCATACCAAAAAAAAATATCCCCCTTTTTTTTTACTCATCTTGTTGCATTTAATATGCATTCTTTTTTTTCTAGGGCTCGATTAAAGATAATATATTTATAATCTTTATTCAATGTTTTAAATAAACTATATTGTACTTAGGGAAATATTTGTTGAGATTATTGTTTTTTAAAAAGTTTGGTGTTTTAAAATTTCTTCTTTGGTATATAAACTAATACTTTTCTCCCATATTTTTAGCTTTTATATTTTCTGATGGTTTTTATAGGGGATAATTTCCCCTTGGTTTTTAATCTAAGTAGTTGATATAAATGGTATTTTTTGTACTATTATTTTGTATAGTTTGTATTTCTTTTAAAGTAAAATATTCTTTATTTTTATCGTCAACAAGCATTATTAAATCCCCCTTTTTATTATTATACTAATAATATATTAAGTAGTATGTCTTTATTTGAGAAGGGACAAAATTTGGCATATTTACAGAAGTACAGAAGTACAGAAGTACAGAAGTACAGAAGTACAGAAGTACAGAAGTACAGAAGTACAGAAGTACAGAAGTACAGAAGTACAGAAGTACAGAAGTACAAAATAAAGCTAAGGATAAAAGCATTACCAATTTTCCTAAGTTAAAACCGGAAGATTTGGACTATGAGTATGTTTACAAGTTCTTGGATGAGTGGATTCAGAAGAAATACAACGCCAAACTGGGATTTACTATTGAGAAGGTAGATGGTCTTGAATATATTTGTAAGGCAAAAAGGTATTCTAGTTTAAAGAAAATTTTGGCCAGAATTGTTAAAGACTACAAAGAGATATTTCTTGGTAGATTGCAGAAGGATGGTTCTGGTGTTGCGGCAGTTCCCGGATCGGGAGGTAAGAGGCAAGGTGGAAGTTAGAAAGGAGTGATGTATTAATTTTAGGATAAAAAGGGTAGTAAAAAGCCCAGTAAAAACACCAACTAAAAAAAAGGTTGTTGTAACTACTAAAAATCAAATACCTTTTCATAATCATACTTTTTTCAAAAAAGAGATTTTGGGAGGTAAGGTTATGTATCATACAAGATTGATGAATGTTTTGTGGGCTTGGAGAGTCAGCAAAAAAATGTTTGCAATTTTCTTTGCCAATACGTTGAACAAAGAGAAAAAGGCGGTTTACTTGTACCCGTTGAAAGAGGGTGATGTGTTTTACGGAATTTTTTACGGATACAAAAGAATCAAGGGAAATAGGTTTTTCAACGATTATGCTTCTGTTTGTAGATTTTCTAAAAAAAATTTCAAAACCTTCAATAAGGCTTATTACCTTGAATTTAGGTTCAAAACGGGAAGTGTGTTTATGTATGTTCATACTATATCTTATTTCGTTGACGGTCGGAATATTCGCTCTATTAGAAAATTGTATAAGAAAATTTTGAAGTTAGAACAAGAAGTGTTCAAGTTTTACTCCAAAGATTTACAGCCCGAAGGAATTATTACTAAGTGGGTTTCAAAAATTAAGCAAAAAAGGGAAGAAAGACTTGATCAAATTGGTAATCTGATCAATCCCCCACCCCATCTGCGTGTACGCAGTCGATTTCGTAAGTTTTGAAAATGAGCTGTTATTTGTCTGATATTTGTGATACAATATGCTTAGTAAATGCTTTTTTGCAAGCAGGAAGAAAAAAATATGGAATCGGTGTTAGCAACAAATATTACTGAAGAGCAAATATATAAAGAGTTTCTTCGATTAGGCATGGAACAACTAATAGCTCAAGATTTATCAAAAAGATATTATCACAATGAGCTAACATATAGAGATTTAGAAAATTTAGAAAAACAATTTGGAATAAAGTTTGATAATCTTGAGTTCAAGATTGATACCGTAGAAAAGAATTTACAAAAAGATATATCCAATTTAGACATTAAGATTGATACCGTAGAAAAGAATTTACAAAAAGATATATCCAATTTAGACATTAAGATTGATACCGTAGAAAAGAATCTAAATGCCAAAATAGATGGTGTAGAAAAGAATTTACAAAAAGACATATCTAATTTAGACATTAAGATTGATAACGTAGAAAAGAATTTAAATGCCAAAATAGATGGTGTAGAAAAGAATTTACAAAAAGATATGTTTAATTTGGAACAAAGGCTAGAAGCAAAGCTGGAAGCCAATAACAAAGTTCTTTTGGAAAAGCTGGAAGCCAATAACAAAGTTCTTTTGGAAAAGCTGGAAGCCAATAACAAAGTTCTTTTGGAAAAGCTTAGCGTGAAAAACAGAGTGTCAGTTGTTATTGCATCAGTAGTTTCGCCCATTGTTTTATCTATTTTAGCGTCCTTAATTATGCTATTAATTGGGAACTATTTCAAATAGAAATTACAAAGAAATTTTTACCTTAATCAAGAAAAAAATTTTTAGATATAATGTGCTTTTGCAATTTGTTAGTATTTTTATAGATTCCCAGTTTTTTTAGGTTTGCATTAATGTACAATTTTAGATTATGCAAATTTTTGCAAGGTTCCTTTTCAGTGAAAAAATTCGAAATCAGATTAATAATTGTAAGTTTGGTTCCAGTAGAACTGTTTAAATAATGATTTAGATTGCTTTGATTGAGCTTTAGAGGTGCAAATGATTTAATGTAATTAAGTTTTTGTGATAGATTTAATATGCAAGGTGTTTTAACTAAAAAGAAGTTTTGTGAGTTAGAGTTATATGTAATTTCGTTTAGAGTTTCTTTTGACTTTGCAATCAAAGAGTAAATAATTTTCAGTTGTTTAGCAGTAATCCTAAAACCAAATATATTGTTTGCCACATAATTAATTCTACGTGCATCAATAGATAGTAATCTATTTTTGTCTAAATTTTCAATACATCTGGAAATTTCATTAGAGCAAATTAGAGAATATGTTTCAATTTGTAAACCGTTATCCAATGCATAAGAAAGTATATCGGATTTGAAATTGTAAGGAGTTTTGATATTTTGATTTTTTAGATGAGCTAATGAAATTCCAGAAGCCATAATAATTCCAAGTAATTGGTGAGTAGTGCTAGTAGAATTGATAAGATGTTTGCTAATTAGAATAAATTCATCCGGATTTATTTTGTAAAAATTTTTCTGTTTAGCAGATTTTTTTTAAAAAAGAACTTGAATAAAAACATTATACACTTTTATGTAAAAATTGCAAAAATTAAAGTTTTATTTTTTATAGTTAAAGTTTTGCTGCTTGATAGGTATAGTTTTATCTATTTGGGTTAATCTTTAG
>NC_015922.1 GCF_000222305.1 Borreliella bissettiae DN127
TTTTATAGTATAAATACATTTTGGACTGACTCTAAATAACTCTAATAACTCAACATTTAACTCAAAAATCCTAAATTTTAATACAAAAATTGAAATTTTTAACTTGTATTTTTCAATAATAGTAAACTTTAACCTGAAAATCTCAAACTAAAATTTTTTTTGACTTTTCTAAAATAGAAATACATATACTAATATGTTAGTACACAACTTTTTTTAAAAAAGCAACCCTGCCAAACAGAAAATTTTTTTTAGAATAAATTCATTCGAATTTATTCTAATTGGTTTAAATATTACACCACTCTTTTTATCCAAATTATCTATTTTAAAAATCTTAAGCAATACCTTAATTCTTTTATTTTTCTAGATAATTTCTCAAATTTAAATCTTATTTTTTATTTTTTCTACTAACTTATTTATGTTAAAAAATTTTATTATTTAATAAATAATTTTCATATCCTTTTATTAAAGACGAAATATAGTCTTCTCCTTTTTTATTTTTTAATGCCTTAAAATCACTAAGTAAAATGATAAAATCTTCTTTAGTTAATGAGTAAAGACTGGCTACAATAAAATTGTTTTCATTTTCTTTTTCTTTAAAAAATTCATCTTCTTTATCTAGTTTCAGTATTTTATTAACTTTTTCTTTGCTAAGCTCAAAATGTTCTAAATAAAGTAAATATTTAAAGTTCTCGGAATCATTTTTAGCTATCATTAAAGAAGTGTTTTTCACAAGATTTAAATATAAAGAATTACTTAAAATTTCTTTTTCTTCAGGTTGAGGCATGGAACATTGATATAAACATGGTTTTAGTACATTTGAGTTAACAAATCTTCTAATCATAAAGTCAAATACAAATGTGTTAAAAATAGATACAATAAATAATTTTTTATAAATAGATATTGGTATTTTCTCATAATTTACATATATTGAATTTACACAATAACAATTTCTAGGGCATAATGTACTAATCATGGTTCTTTCATCTGTGTTTCTTGCAATACCTCTATAGAACACTCTTTCAGCTTGAAAGTGATTATCTTTAGTTAATGCTTTTTCTAAGTTTTTTTTATCTATCCACAGCAATTTAGAACTTTCTTTTGCGTCTTTATCTTCAAAAAATCTTGAATTAAATTGATGAATATTAGATCCGGAATAAAGAAATATAAAGTTTTCATTATTATATTCTTTATAGAATGCTTTATAAATTGTTAAATTTAGTCCTTGTTTAAAATCAATATACTCTTCACTAAGAGTGCTAAATTGACTAAATATTTTGTTAATTAGACCAAATTCTTTACTATCTTTAAATTCAATAATTGACTCTTGAATAGGAGATAGTTTTTTAATTTGACCTATATTTAATTCAATTCCTTTATAAGGATCATATTTGCCATCTTTTAAATCTTTAGTTATTTCTTTTAAAATATTATCATTGTTCTGAATCATGAATTTTGCTTTAAAACTTGATGTAGGGATTTTAGTATTACTAAGTTGAAATATTGCAAATTTAAAACTTGAATGCACATCTTTAAATCTTTTTTTATTTTCAAATTGATAAATATAATTAAGTTTATAGTTAGCAAATATATGTTTTCTTAATGTTTTTGAACTAAATTCACTCCAAAAGCTTGAAGGAACCAAATAGGTTAAATTGCCTTTTCTTTTTATTAATTTTAGATTAAATGCTACAAAGTATCTAAAAAGATTGGAATCACCACCACTGGTAAAATCTTTAAAATCAAATTTATAAATATTGTTAATAGCGCTTATACTGTTTTTTTCTTCGTTGTATTCAATATTCAAAGGATGATTATCTTTACTAAGTATTTCTTGCTTTATTTTATTTTGTTCTTTTATGCTTAATTTTCTGTAACCAGGAATGTGTTTTGAGAAAAACTCTGCTTCATTAAACTTAGTTCTCTCCCATGGAGGATTTCCAATTACAATATCAAATCCTTCCTGAATATCTGGAAACTCAATTCCATAGTGAAAAAATTTATAGTAGCTGCTCAATTTTTTAATTTTTTCTATTTTTTCCTTATCTTCACTAGAAATTTTATTGCCCAAAATATTTTCAATTAAACTAATTACAAATGTAATATCACTAAATTCTATATTCAAAGATTTGTCAAAAGATAATGAATAAAGTTTAATTAGAGAAAATATTATTTTTAAGTTATCTATATCTTCACTTTCTTCATATTCTTTGTATATCTTTTTAGATTTTTCTATATCTTCTTTAGTAGTATCATTAATACCTTTAATTTTTTGATAGATATCTTCTAAAATAGTTGTAATTTCCTTAATTCTTTTTTTAAACAAAGAAAATCCACTTTCAAATTTCTTTTTTGTAATATCAAAAAATTCGTCTTTGGTATATCCCAAGAGAGCATTTCCTACTTTTATATGATGTTCAATAAAACTTAGTGGTGTTCCAAAAATAAAAGTATTAATCCATAAACTTAACATGGTAATTTCAATTGAAATGGGATTAATATCAACACCATAAATACACTTCTTTAGTAACATCCTTTTAAGTACTAACTCTTTACTTATACTATCCTGAACATCATATTCTTCGCTTTCTTTAAGAATAGTCCTATATTCTTTATCAAGCTCTTTTTTTACATCTTCAAATTTATCTAGCTGATACCATACTTTTTCTGTTAAGTAATCTAAACAAGAAATTAAAAAATGACCCGATCCACAAGAATTATCTATGATTTTTATATCCAAAGGAGATTTTGTTTTAAGCTGTTCTTCAATTGACGATGTGACCATAAAATCAGTTAAGTCATCAGGAGTATAATATGCTCCACTTTTCTTTCTATCAAGAGATCTAGATGTAAGATATATATTGCCTTTATAGTAGGTAGCAACTTTGTTTACTTTCTCGTTTTCAAGCTCTTCTTCAGTACGAATGAGATAAGCCGTCCCCCCTTCCTCAAGAATACGATGAACAGTAGTATCTGCAATTCTTAGGTCATATTCAAGCAAAGTTTCATATAATTCTCCAAAGCTTTTAGGATCTAATTTTGAATACTCTACAAATTTTTCATTTTTAATATTTTTTTCTTCAAAGAATAGTATTTTAACTAATATTTCTTCAAGTTCACTAATACTGAGTAAACTTTCATTATTTAAATATTTAACCTTATCTTCTGCAAATAATCCTCCATTAAATATGGGAAACTTTATTGCATCACTTCCTTTATCAAGTAAATTGAAAATTGTTATTATTTTTTTATATCCTAATTTCTTTTTTGTATTTTCATCATAAAAAAAATATCTAAAAGATATAGAAGATCTGTATAGCTTGTTTTCTTCCAATATTTTCTTAAAAATGTCGTTATCTTCAATATATGCAATAAAAAATATTCTTAAAATAAAGATAATTGACTCCTCAAGTATCTTATCTAAGTCAAGCTTAGTAATTTCTTTGTCCGATACTTTAAATTCTTTATCATATATATTTTTTGCAATTTTAAATACTATAGAGTTGTCGGGTTTCTCATAAAGTATCTCTCTTAGGGTTTTTTGAATTATCTCTTTTTCTTTAGCTATTTGTTCTTTTTCAACTTCTATTACATTGCTTGTCTTTAGATATCTCTCTTTTCTTATAAGGTAAATAAATAAAACAAACCATTCTTGTTCTTCATATTCTTCTTTTTCTGCAATTTTAGAAAAATCAAATTCAATATATCTTTTTTCGCCATAAAGTACTTTCGATTTGTCATATAATCTCCACACCTTTCCATTTGAAAGTATCCCATAATGTTTTTGATATTGATTCAAATATCTATATAGCTGATCTTCTGCCTCTTTTACTTTATCTTTAGTATTAAAACCAAATGCTGGACGCTTAATTTCTGCTATAAGCAAGATATTTTCAACAGGAATGGGTTCATTATTTTTTTTAGCTTCTTTTACTTTATTATTAAAAGCTACTTTGTCTTTATCATTTTCAAAAAGTAGTATATCTATTCTAGACTCTACTCCTTCTATTTGCCCAGCTTTTTGTTGTTCTACTGAATAATTTAGCTCTTCAAATATAGACTTTAGCAAAGACTCTATATTTGCTTCTGTTGAATTGTCGTCTATTGAAGAAAGTTTGTTTTTTATAAGAATAAAAAGGTCTTTTAGTTTATTAGTATTCTCCCTTTTAATAAAGTCTTTTGATAATTGTTTATAAAGAGATACATTAGGATTGTTTGTTTTTACGATATCATTAGTTTTCATTATCTATGCTTTATAAAAAATCCATTTACATTGTTTACAAATCTTTTCCATATATTATTAATACTAACAATATATTCTAAAAAAATTAAGTTTTTAATTAAAAACTTAATTTCTAGATAAATCGGTTGACAAAATAACTTTTAATAAATTCAACAATGATAAAGATCATATTCATTTATTACTAGAATTTGCTCCCGATATACACCCTTCTAAATTTATTAATACTCTAAAAACAGTAACTTTAAGATTTATAACAAAAAAATATTTTACTTATTTAGACAAGTATTACTAAAAACCTTATTTGGTCTAGGAATTATTCCCTTTTATTTACTAAATATGACCCTATTAATATCGTCAAAAAATATATCAAAACCAAAACAAATCTATTTATTGGCAAATTCATATCCACCAAAATTTCATAGAAATTATAGATGGAAAATTCTTTGTTATTTTTTGGCATATTATTCAATAATATTATTAAATTGTAATATTATTATTTTGCATTAAAATTAATATTTATTAGTTTAAATTTGTAAGGAGAATATTTTGAAAAACCCTAAATTAAATAAATCTAAGCTTAACATTATTACAGCAATATTAACTTCAATTTGCATATCATGTGCACCTTTTGGCAATATTAATCCAAAAAAGCTAAAAAATACTACCGCCTCTAACAACCTAAAAAAAACAACGCGAAGCAACAATTCTAGAAATCTAAAAAAAACAAACAGTCACACCAATTCAGAAAATTCAGCAAAAAATAACCAAAATTTTGAAAATGAATCTCAAAATTCAAAATCTTCAAATCAAAACTCCCAAGAACAAACTACAACCTCAAAATTAGAAAAAATTGGCAAGGACCTGGAAACTCAAGAAAAACAAGACAATATACAAATAGCTAAAATTGATACAAAATATGATTTCCTAGAAACTTTCAAACTTAAAAATGGTGATTATTTTATGCATAATGCAAAAATGCACTTAAAAAAAATAATTTACTCATCCTTAAATTACGAAAAAGAAAAAATATTGACATTAAAAGAAATTCTTGAAAAACTTGATAAAAATTCTGCAAACCGCACAATAGCTGGCAAATTCCTTGAAACATCAAAGTATATTCAACTTAAAATAGAAGGTAGACATTTAAACAAAATACAAGATATATTACAAACTCTAAGCAAAGAAAAGGCCAAAGAATTACTACAACACACAGAACAGGATTTAAAGATAAAACAAAACTTTGTAAAAGCTTTAAACGCAACTATTGAGGCTTACAATAAAAATTCTGGCAACATTAAAACAGATAATGCCGCGCTAGCAAACCACATAAAGGAGAAATACTCCCATCCTCTTTATCTACTAAATCAAGCTGATTAGTCTAAACAAAAATTAATAAGTTACACTTGATATTTTTTTAAAAGAGAAGTTAATTCTTCTCTTTTTTTATTCGTAAAATCTAAATCCACACTAAAAACATGCAATAGAAATTAAATTTTCAATATCAAATAAATTTACTATTGTTATTTTGAATTAAAATTAATATTTAGTAATTCAAATTTATAAGGAGAGCGTTTTGAAAAACTTTAAATTAAATATTATTAAGCTTAACATTATTACAACAATATTAACTTCAATTTGCATATCATGTGCACCTATTGGGAAGGTCAATCCAAAGCCAAATAGTAATACCAATCCAGAAAATAACAAAAATTAGAATTTAGAGAAGCTTTTCGTATAAATTTTTTATAATTTTTAGGATTATACTCATTGGCAACTATGTTCAATATTTCTAAAATGGCTATAATAAAAGGAATATTGAAATTATACTATGTAAGCTGACGATGCACTTTCCATATCTATTATAATTGCATTTTCAAATTCTTCAAAAATATTTTGGATATATTGATTTTCATAATTAATAGATCGGTCTTCCAGTAATTATTAACCCTAAATGTAATATTGTCCCGCCTATCTTGATTTAGAAGCCTTTATTGCAAATGTTTATTTGATATAAATTTTTTAGGATGTTCTGGAGCCTGTCCTATTTAATACTTAAAGGAATTCAAAAAACATATACAAAGCTAAAAATTATCTAAAAAGCAATTTTTCATACTACTGTTCCAGATGGTATAAAAATAAAAAATGATTTAAGAAACTATAAAGCTTATCTTTTAAAGTTCTTTAAATCCACAAAAGCTTTGCTTTAAGCTCCGATATAAATATAGAATATGGGGAAGGAAAGTACCAATAGTTAAAATTATAGCTTTTGAGTAAACTAAAGAGGGTGAAAAAATATAAAGTTAAAAGCCCAAAGTTAATTTCTGAAAGATCAAATATTGATTTTTATCAATATAAAATTAGTATTGCTCTAATTGGGTAAAGGGGGCTTCAAGAAAGCCCGGGCGCATTAATTCATATAATTTTGGGGGTTTAAATGACGATTTAAAAAAGCATTTGTTAAATTCCTCTACAAGAAAAGCAAATGTAATTATATGCTTGCGCATCTTACTATACAAGATAAACAAACTAATGGGGATAAAACCTATTGAATTGCATTGAGTCTAAAATTATTTCATTGTGGTTGTTAGTACGGATGTTTTAAATTTTTTTGATATTTTCAATATCATTAAAAAATTGTTATTTTTTGCAATAAGCTGTAATGATATTTTTACTAAAAAAGGAACACTTTCTAATCTAAAATTGAGTGCAGTTGAACGCTGTATTTTAGACGACATAAAAATAGTGATCATGAATTAAAAAATAATTTATTTGAAAGTTATGATGAAAAAACTTGGACGAGTTTTTTATGAGTTTGGAATCTAACCCTTTTTTATACAATTTTTTAGCTTGTGTTAATATTACAATTTTTTAAACTCTTCTTGAATCTTTTCAATTTATTAATTGAAATTATGTTCATGCATATTATATAAATCTTGAAAGTTTCTAAGTCTAATACTGAATATTACGATTTATTTTTGGTTATCATATATTTTTTTAAAAAAATTTATTATATTCAACCTCATTAACTTCTTTATTTAAAATATCGGTATGGCCCAATAACTATAAAATGGATATTAAACGTATGTGCAACATACCCTATTGCGATACCTTCCATCTCAACAACTATTACATCTTTAAAGTTTTTTATAATTTTGTTCATCTATTTTAGATCAATAGTTGTAAAAACTTATCGACACAAAAATAATATAAACAATAAACATTTTTTACTTGCATATTGCTCCATAGAGCAAAACATAATAAAATACAATATTTATAATATTTTCTACAAATTCTAAAAAGTTAACAGACTGGTTGATGTTGATCCACAGAATTTTTTGTCTTTTACTTAATTCTTTTTGTGATATAATGAAAAAATATTTTATAAATCCTTGACTTTGATCAAATTAATAGAGGAATTTTATGAAAAAAGACATACGTATTTTGAATATATTTTTATATGTACCATTATTTTATTCGTGTTTTTTTACGCCACCAAAATCTTCAAAAATCAACAGTATCAAAACTGAGGTTTTTGATTTTAAGATAGAGGAGGATATTACAAAACATAATAAAACCCCAATCAAAGAGAGCAATGAAAATACTTGTCTTTCTTTTAAAGACCCCGAATTAAATGAAATAAAAGAAGGAGAGGTCTTTGAAATACTTGCAAGTGGTTATGTTACATGGGCAAAATCTGGAGACTTAAGGGTTTTAAAAGATAAAAATAACAATTTAATTGAAGATCTTAGAGAACTTAGGTACTCTTATATTTTTTCACCCATTCGATTCAAAACTTTTTTTAGTTATAGTTATAGCATTAATGACAATAACTATACAATATTCAGACAAGAAGTACCTATAGCTAAGATAATAGCATTTGAATCAACTAAAGAGTTTGAAAAAAAATACGAAGTCATAAGTTTAAAATTAAATTCTGAAGAATCGAATATTGATTTTGAACAAAATAGAATTGGTTTAGCCAAAATTAATTTAAAAGAAAATTCAAAAGAACCTAATTACATTTATTCATATAATTTTGGAGTTTTTGACAATTCCTTAGCAGATTATTTTAAGTTCTTTTACAAGAAAAATAACTGCAACTATATGCCTGCATATCTTACTATAAAAGATAAACAAACCGATAAAGATAAAACCTACGAAATCACATTAAATCTAAAGCTATTTAATGATACTATTAGATTAATATTTGATAAATATTCAAATTTATCAAAAGAAAAATTAAAACTTTTTATTGATGAATGATAAAAACTGAATAAGAAAAGCAAAGGCAAAGAAAATGGAAACAAAAATCTTTAAAAGTTTCTTAAGCGTTATGTAAAATATTTAATTTAAATATAATAATATATGCCTAGTTTTTTACAAACTTAAAAGGAACTGGAATATAACATAGAAAACATATCACAATTTATTTTCTAAACAATAAAAAAATTATTACTTTTGAACTTTAAATTACTTGCTAACGGATTTAAATAAATTTATTTGAACTAGCTTTTTTATAATTTTATTGTTTATTAAATATCCTAGTTTCTTGCTTTTTACTGTTTCAGTAATATAATTTGCTTATAATTTTTTCAGAATGCACAAACTCGTTGCAAAGAGTTTGTGCATATTCTTCAAATTATCTCTACTTACATTTAAATTTTTTTGCTTTTCTATTATTTTACCAATTAATTCTTTTAAGTTCTTTTTTTTAGATTTAGTTTTATTTAACTTTCTCCCTATATAACTAATGCTATTTTTAAAGCAACAATATATCTTCACCTTACCATATTATTTTTGTTAAGTGTTACTAATAATTATCTCAAATTAAAAAATTTCTTTGCTTATAATTATTAGGAAACACATAACAAATAAAATAAATCAAACTTTTATTTATGTAAAAATTAATAAATGCTAGTATAGCAATTCTTAATTAATATTTTAATTAAACACCTTGTTTTTATTGGTGCCTATATGTATTTTATGAGAATGATAGAAGGACATTAATTTTACAAAGTTTTTGAAGCTCAAGGAATCCTTAAAAACAAGTTTAATTATAAAATCATAAAAATCCATTAAAATACAAATTTGGGGCTTTTAAATGCTTATATTAAAATAGGAAATATAATAATGATTTCAGAAGATTCCTTAAAATATTTAACACTTAGCTTGGTCTTGTTTAAAAAACCGAAAAATATAAAATAGAAATAAAAAAAGAAATTCAAGAAAAAATGCCTAAATTTAGAGAATTAATCAAAAAAAGATAAATATATTGTTTATATAATGGATGCAATTTTAAAAACACCTATCTCCTAATTCTAAAAACAGAAAACTTTCTCCTTTATGCTACAGAAATAAAATTTTTAACAACAATTATTTTTATTATTTCGGCCCTTTTTTCTCAAATTTTTATTGTTCCAAAAAGGTAACAATAAAACGAATAATCTAGAAAAAGTAGCCAATTTGTTATTTAAAAACTTTAAAATTTTTTTGCAATGCATTTTAAATTCCAAATTGCTTTTGCATAAATAAATAAACTTCTCCTTGCGCAAATGAAAATCCAAGCCGATTACTAAAATATTTCTTAAAAATTATATTCAGCTAGCCCAGATATCATTTACTTTTCATGCTGAAAAGCATACTCTTGAATACTGGAATTAAAAACACACTATTTTTAAAATTTTCAATTTAAATTAAAGATTGTATTTTGGCAAAAAATTTTCTATATCTATTTTATACTCTCTATCTTCATTAGAAATTAACATAATCTTTAATCGTTTTAATTTTTTGATTTTCTTAAAAAACCCTTTAGAAATAGTAACGCACAAGGTATTTTTTACTACAAAAGGAAATTCTAAATGAAAAAACTTTTCATTTATATTCGGATCACCAATGTTAAAATCTTTTAATTGCTGCCATTTCTCACTTG
The DNA here is from genome assembly GCF_000222305.1 of Borreliella bissettiae DN127. Taxonomy (GTDB): domain Bacteria; phylum Spirochaetota; class Spirochaetia; order Borreliales; family Borreliaceae; genus Borreliella; species Borreliella carolinensis. The sequence continues at coordinate 10,170 of NC_015922.1, forward strand.
GCAAATTATTTTCATGCTTTGAAACTTTAGCATCTTCAAATCCTTCAAAAATTACACTTTTAAAACCTAAAATTTTGTTGTCGTGCACTTTAAAATCAAACTTATAAACGGTAGATAACGCTCTATAAGCATCTGCACGATAACCTGTCGCTTTCATCATCTTTTTATGCTCAAGCTCAGGAATTATAAGCCGTGATTTTATAAAAACCAATTCTTTCAAATTACTATCTTTAAAAAGATGTGTATAGGTTTCATCGATAACAACATTATCTTCAAACTTTTCAACAATTTTATTATAAATAATTTTGTTTTCTTTTTGTTTGTAAAAAAAGAAAACAAAAAGAAAACAAATTGATAATAACCCAAAAAATAATATTTTCCTCATTAATAATCTATCCTATTTATGAAAAATCATATCAAATGCACTATAAAAATGCACACTATTTTCCCTGCTTACCTTGAAAAAATACTTTTTTTTCTCATTATTTATCTCATCAAAACATTCAACGTATACATCAATTCCATTTTCTTCTGCCAACTTTCTTATTTTATTCATTTTTTCACTGTGCTCAAAGAAACTCATATCAAAATTAAAATAATTAACCTCGTCAATAAAGCGAGAGCGAGCATTGATTGGGTGATCTATCACAGAAACACCATTAATATACACCTTTTTAAATACAATCTCTGTGCTATTTTTAATTTGTATTTTAAAATCTAAATCTATATATCCTTCATGACAATGTCTTAAAATAAAGGATCCAAATTGAGTTTTTAATTTAAGAATTAAACCGAAATCATATCTATTACTATCATTTAAAATAACAACTTCTTCAGATGCTGCACTAGAAAAAATAAAACTGTTGGAAATTAATAAAAAAAATAATAATAATATTATCACTTTCATACCTTTTATTATTATAATATTCTAAAGAAGAAATAAATAGGAAAAAAATTTTAATTTCTCTTTTTTAAAACTATTATTTCTAGATCAAAGATTATAGAAATAATAGTTTATTGCTTTATCCAATGATAGCAGCTTATAGGATCTTTTTTAATATCGGCCTATCATCAAAAGAACATAAATCATAAAAGCTTTTTAAAGCTATCTAAATCCTTTATTACAAGGCAATAATTTATGGTAAAAATAATTAAAAAAACCTCTATTTTTGAGCAAACATTTATACGGATTGATTTGAAAAGTCAAATGCGTAATTCTAACACTGATAAAAATCTTTTATAAATAAGTTTTTTCAATATCGATTCTTTTGTGATTTTATATCAATAATAATAAAATCACATAGGGCCTAACCATAAATACTCTTAAAGCAAGAATACTTATCTTAAGCCCTATAAATAGACATCGACCAAAGTTAAGGATGCTTATAGTTAATAGCACCACTTGCCAAGAGTATACACTATTATAGTGTTAAAATCAATACGTTATTCTCAAATAATATACATATTTATTTATAAATAATCTTTTAAAGAATTTACTTAACTTTACTGATTATTTTTCTAACATTTTCTGATTAAAGTCAATACTTTATTTTCCAAAAACCATAATTTTATATTATGCACATAAAATTATCTATATTTAATTTTTAATTATATTTTTTACACTCCTTATATTCTTTCATAATTTCATTAAGCAATTCTTCTTTATCTTTAAGTAATTTTTCTAGCAAAAAACTAGTAAATCTTGCTTTTGATTTGTAATATATGTATGCATTTTCTGTTTTAAGCTGAAATCTTAATGGCCTGATAAAATTTCGATTGGATTTTTTAACTTTCCCCCCTTCTTTATCCTTTAAAAAAAATAAAGAATTCTGTATACCGTTTTCGATTATGTATTTTTCCTGAACTAACCCTTCTTCTATGGCATTTGCCATTCTTAAATATTCATAAGCCTGGCTTTTTGCTATTTTGTAATTCCTAGTAAACATTTCAAAGTTTTGATAGCCATCTAATTTATAATATTCTTTATCTTTAATCTCTTTTAAGATCTTCATTGTTTCTATTTTATTGTGAATTTCTTTTTGGAAGTTGATTATTAGCCTTTCTTTTAAAAATAGAAATCGTTCCATTTTATCTTCATCACAATTAATTTTAATTTTCTTTTGATTTTTTCCAGTATTAATACGATCCTTTATTTTTATATTCATATGTTTTAATTTTAAACTCATTTTATTTCCCTATATATTATGAAATTAAAAATTTTTTTGACAACTGAAAAAATTTTTCAAGTGTAATCTCATATTCTTTTATATAATCTTTATTTAAATCGAAAGTATCGTTCTCTGCTATCCTTTTGTTCAAGTCTTCACGTTCATGAATAACGCCTAAAAAATTATCATCTCTGCTTATTAATTCCAATAAGTGTTTATAAGTATTGTTTTTCTTAAAATTAGTTACCATTGGGAAAATCGGTATTTTCAATTTTAATCTTTTTAGAGCAAATTCTAATAATTGCATGCTTTCTACCGACCATTTTTGAGCAGTCATTGGAATTATTATATATTTGCTTACAACTAGCACGTTTGTTAAAATAATTCCTAAACTAGGACTAGTATCTATTATTATGTAGTCGTATTTATGTTTTAATAGTTTCAAACTATCTTTTAATCTTGTTTCTTTAAACGGGATGTTATCGTCATAGAAAAGGTATAAATATATATAACTGGGTAATATGTGTAAATTATTGTTTAATCCAAAGGTGGAAGAATTTATGTTTTTTTTATCTGCTAATACTTCGTAAATGTTTTGTTTTGAAACATCTACCCCTTGTTCTTCCAATAGATCTGAAAAATAACTAGTGGTTGATGCTTGTGGATCGGCGTCAATTAGAAGAACTTTATATTTTTTAGACAAGAGTGTTGAAAAAATAATAGCACTTGTACTTTTGCCAACACCTCCTTTAATTGAGCAAATCGCAATTATTTTAGTGTTTTCTCTATCCATTTATTTACAATTCCTCCATCTGGTAATTCTTTGCAATAAAATTCATACACTTTTTTTTCTAATCTGTTTAACATGTCAATAAATGTTTGAAAATATTTTTTATTAATTTTTTCTCTTTTGATTAACCTAGCAAGACTTCTTAAATAACAAAACACACTGCCTTTTTTAAATTTAAATTCTATATAATATACTTTGGAAAATGTATATGATTTTAAAGTGCCATTGATTTTGTATTTTATAATAATGTTTTTTATAGGTTTTCTGTATCCATAGAAAATTCCTATAAATTTGTCATTTTCTTTTGTAGAGAATAAATTGAGTCCTTCTAATTTTCCTTGATTAAATAATTCCCTAAAAAGAATCAAAAATTTGTTTTTTTTGTATTTGTTTATTTCAAATTTATATAGATCCATTAGCATTTTAGTGTGATATATTGCTCTTTCATTGAGAATTTCTTTTTTGATGAAAATTTCTGGCTTTCTGCTTTTTTTTATTATTTCTTTTTTTTTGTTTTTAAGCTTTTCTAGTACACTTTTCATTTCAAACTCTTAATTTATATAGCTATTTTTATAAATATTTTGTGATTCTATTAGTTTAATAATTTCATTATAGTATTGATTATTAAATATTTTTTTGTATTCAAGTTTATTTTGTTTGTTTAAGTATTCTTTAATTTTTGACCTTAAATTTGTTGTGTTGGTTTTGTTATGTAATTGATCTAAAAGTATGTTATATATGTTGGTTTTCATATTGTCTTTATGTTTTTGGGATTCGGTTTTATTAGTATTGTCCTTTATCTTTTTTATAATTTGATCGAAATCTTTATATTTATTGCTTTCTAATATGAAATGGGGTTTATTTTTATATTTTTGATATGTGTTTTGTATTTGGGTTTCTATTTTTCTTTGGTCGTAACCCTCTTTTATTAAATTTTTTTGGGCTTTTCTTAATATTAAGATTAGATCTCTTTTTTTGTTTTGAGGTGTCTTTTGTAAATTGCAATTGTTTTCTTTTTTGAGATAGTATTTTTCTTTGATTATAAATTTAAAAAGTTTTATGGTTGTTTCTTTTTTTAAGTTAAGACTAATAATAAAAGAAGAAATCTCATTATCGAAATTGCATTTTTTTGCATATTTTTTTAGTTTAAGTTTATTAACCCTTTTTTTTCTTTCGGTTTCTCTTTCTTCTTTTATATATTTATTATTAAGACACTCCCCATTTTTTACATTGTCCTTTTTATCGTAATTTATTTTAATGTATGCATTAACACGTCTTTGAAATCTTTCTGTTTTTTTATTCCTAAAGTGTTGGTTTAGTAGATTATAGCAGTCTTTTTTAGAATACCTAAGAGCATAGTAGATTTCAGTGCCCATATTAATACCTAGATGTCTATAGTAGTTAATAGTAATATTTAGCTTTTCTAGTTTATAGAAGTAGTTTCGAAGCGTTTTGATTGAAACTTCTTTTTGCCCGTTGCGCCTTAAGTTGCTGTTAAAACAATAAAGGATGTCTGATTGGTTGTATTTTTTTTTGTTTTTATTAATATACTCAAGTGTCGCAATTAAAGCAATTAGCTTGTGTTGATATTTACTTTGTATTTGTAGGGATTTGTTAACCTTCACTTCTGCCTCCTCAACTTCGGATGGTTTTTATACACTCTTACATAATAAAGCAATTTTTCAGATAAGTAAAGTTTATCACTAAAAAATAAAAATTTTTTATATTGTGAGCCGGTTAAACAGTTGTTATTGGAATTGAATTCTTAAAAGATTTTATTGTATCCATAGACTGTACATTTGGCATTAGAGAATTGTGTCGGTGGCGTTATTTTTAGCATTTTGAGATGGATATTTTTATATGATGCATGGGGGAAGTATTTGAGTTCTTTATCATTCTTTTATTATATTTAAATAGGACATTCGAAGTGGTATTATACAAAGGATAAGTAATATTAAGTTGACTTGTGTTAATTACAGAGCTTTATATGATAGAGATATAAATGTAACTATGAATCTTAAAATTCTTCTTACTAAGAAATAAAAACCAAGGAAAGGGAGGCTTTAATTTAATATAAAGGCTATTCTTTGGTGAATAAACTTTTCTTATATAGCTTAAAACTATCATGGAATGATAGTTTTAATTGTAAATATTAGTTTTCTAATTAAATACTATTGAATGATTTTTTATATATTAAGCTTACTTTGGCTGTCGAAGATGTCCTTGGAGAAGCAAGTTAATACATTAAGTTTTTTGAGTTCCTGAATTATTAATTCAGGAGTAGCCGTTATGCTTCTTGTAGCATCTGTTATTAGATAAACTTGAAATCCCAAGTTAATTGCATCAAGTATTGTTTCTTTTACACAAAAATCCAATGCTAGTCCTGCTATAAACAATGTATTGATTGAATTGTTTTTCAGATAAAGCTGAAGGCCCGTTTGTTTTTTTTTAGTGTAATCATCATAAAATCCACTGTAACTATCGTAATATTGATCGGTCCCTTTAAAAAAAACTTTTTTTATTCTTTTTTTATTTAGATCATTAGGAAACTCTGATCCCCAAGTATTTTTGACGCAGTGCTCAGGCCAAATGCCCCCATTTTTATTATTAGAAAAGCTTACATGATTTTTACAATGCCAATCCTTGGTGGCAACAATGTTTTTGAAATAATTTTGAAGTTGGTTGATCAAATAAATTATTTCATTACTATTAGATACTGGTAAAGCGCCTGATTCTAAAAAATCATTTTGTATATCTATTAAAATAAGTGCACTATTTTCTGTTATTTTAAAAATAAAATCCTCCTTAGGAGATATTTAATAACAGAATATGCTTCTGCTATATTAGGCAATATCCCTTGATATAACTTTTGTCAATAATTATTTATTTGGGATCAATATGGTAATTAGTTTTTCCTTAAAATTAATTAAATTAAAAAATAAAACTCATCTTTAGTTTTGGTTTTATGATGATTAATATTAAGATCTACATTAAAATCATTCATAGAAAAAACAAGTATTCTAGTAATTATGCTTTATTTTATAAATACTTTCCCTAAATATAATAATATTACAACAATGTATTATAACAATATTAATTATAGTATAATATTGAAAATTGTTTACCATATTGTGTGGTATTAATAGGGTAAAAAATCTTAGATATGCTTGTTGTTTTTTTAGTAAAATTGATTTATGATGCTCCTTATATAAGGAGGATTTGGACATTATTAAAAATGTTTAATTTAAATTGGCGCATTTTTATCATTGGCAATATAAATTTTAACAAAAAAATAAAATTTAACAGTTATAATAAAGCCCTAATAGTAAGTTATTTGCCAATCTAGCTAAGTTAAACTATTAAAGGATTTACAAAGTTACAATAAAAGCATGATAAAAAAAGTTTCTTAAAGGGCAGTCAATAAATACAATAAGTTTTTTAAAAATTTTTTGGAGATTGGCTTAAAAAATTAAAATTGCAAGAGCACATGTGTTGCTTAATGTGTGATATTTGCAATTATTTGCCTGGGCTTATTGAAAAATATAGTAAAAAAATATATGTATACATATATTTTTAATAAAAGTGATTTATAAAAATAAAAAATAAAAAAGAGAAAACGAAATTAAAAAAAAAAGAATTAATAAACTTAAACTAAAAAATATGCAAAAAAATGTAATTTTGGTAATGAAAACACTTATTGGAATTAATAAGCGGTGATGATAATTTTTTAGGCGTTATTCATGAACGTGAAGACTTGAACAAAAGGATAGCAGAGAACGATACTTTCGATTTAAATAAAGATTATATAAAAGAATATGAAATTACGCTTGAAAAATTTTTCCAGTTATCGGAAAAATTTTTAACTTCATGATAAGTAAGGAGATAGAATGAGTTTAAAATTTAAATATATGAATATAAAAAATAAAGGATCTTATTAATACTAACAAAAATCAAAAGAAAATTGAAATTAATTTCAATTAAGATAAACTGGAACAAGTTCTCTTCATTTAAAAAAGACTAATAATCAACTTTTAAAAAGAAATTCACAATAAAATAGAAACAATGAAGATCTATCTTTAAAGAAATTAAAGATAAAAAATATTATAAATTAGATGGCTATCAAAACTTTGAAATGTTTACTAGGAATTACAAAAAATAGCAAAAAGTCAGACTTATGAATATTTAAGAATAACAAATGCAATAGAATAAGGACTAGTTTGGGAGAAAGATATAATCGAAAACAGCATACAAAATTCTTTATTTTTTTAAATGATAAAGAAGGAGTGAAAATTAAAAAATCCAATCGAAATTTTATTAGGCCATTAAGATTTCAGTTTAAAACATGGAATGCATACAAATATTGCAAATCAAAAGCAAAATTTATTATTTTTTTTGTTAGAAAAATTACTTAAATATAAAGAAAAATTGCTTAATGAAATTATGAAAGAATATAGGGATTGTGAAAAATATAATTAAAATTAGTATAGATAATTTGTGTTAAGAATATGAACCTATAGGATTTATCAAATATCTTATTCAGATAAGGTATTTGATAAAAAACAGGGAATTTCTTTATTTATAAAGTAGTTATTTAAATCATAAAATGTCAAAAAAATCGGGATAGTAAAATAAAAAGTAAAAGATGATTTATAAATAAATATGTATATTATTTGAGAACAATGTATTGATTTTAGCACCAACAAGATTCATTTTCCAAATGATATAAAAGTTTTTATAAATGAGCTTTTAGATCCTTCTTCAAAAGAAGGCTATTATAAAGAGGCAAAAGAAACTTTGCAAAATATTTTTTATATATTGGATAGTAATTAAAAGTGGTTTAGTCTACCCAATAATTTATATGAGATAATAAAGTATATTAAGGATATGTGCTTTATTAATGAAAATAAAAATAAAATATTTTATTTTAATAAAAAAATTGGAAATACCGCAATTATTGATAATTTATCGAATTTAGATGCTAATAATATAGATAAAAATTAATAATTTACAAAGATTTAAAAGAGCAATTGAAAATGAATTTAGAAAAAGAAATTGATAGTAAAATTCAAAAAATGAAAATTCTATATGAAATTTAAACAAAATAACTTTATAAATATGATTGTTTTAAAAGTTTTTCTCAATTTGTAAAGCCTTTTGTATTTGTTAAAGCTCAAGCTTATTTTTATTTAAAACTTTGTCAAAAGTTTTGGAGGGTAGTTTTATCTATTGATAAAATTAGGGAATTAGGATTTAAAAATATAAAAAAATACATGTTTAGAAAAAAAATTATTAAATTTTAATAATCATATAAGTAAATTAAATAATAAGAATATTTCTATTAGAATTTTCATGAGAGATAAAGAAGTATGTGAGTTTGTAAAAAAGAGATAATAATAGTAAATTATATTTTTAAGGAGCTTTTTAGAATAGAAAAGATGTTTTGCTTGATATTGTAACTAAATATAATAATGAGAAAAAATAAAATACAAAATTTTGTTTTATAGTGTGTGTAATGAAGATTTAAAATTTAATGTATCTATTAATTTTATTAATGTATTTTTATTGCTAGTTGTTGTAAAGTTAAATTAACTTATAGATATTTGAGCTTTGTATTTATATTGGTTTTTCTTTTTTACAATTTTATTAATAAATGTTTATTTTGATAATGCTTTCATAATTTATGTTGCAAAAAATTATTCCAACTTTCTTTAATAAAGAAGGAATATCTTATATTTTTATTGTTTGCATTTAATTGTCTTTATTGTGATCTGCTTTGGTGATTTTGGAATTTGTGCTCTGGGGGGGAGCAGTTTTTTGGGCTTTATTTTTTTGCCTTATAGTGTGCAATGTAATTAAATTGTTTTTAAGTTTTATATATGTAAATATAGGTCTTTAATATATTCCTAAAGCTTGGTGGGATAATTATGAGGAAAATTACTATGTCTGTTATTTTTATACTAATAAGTTCTTATAAACATTATATAAGTTGTAGATATATAAAATTTAGAATAAGATTTTAAAAAACAAGCTAAAGAATTTTTAGATTTTATAGATACAAAAGAAGAGATAAAAGAGAAATTAATTTAAGATGCCAAGCAGAGATACAAGAGAAATCTAAAAATCTGATAGCTCAAAATATTGTTGAAAATCTAAGATTAGAAGCTAATGGAAAAGGAATACAAGAATTAGAAGAGATTGAAAAAGAAATACAAAAAGTAAAATAAAATTTAAAAAAGAATAACTAAAAGATAAAGAAGAGTTATAAAGATAAATTAAAGTGTCTTGAAGATAGTTTGAAAGAAGAAAAAAGATGTTAGAAAGAAAAAATTTTTATTTTAATTGATTAAAAACTCGTTATTATAAAGAAACAGCAAGCAAGAAATAGAAAAGGATATGAGCATAAAAATGTAAAATTTGTTTTAGGCTTTGTATATAGAATTTTATAATTCCTAAACAACCTCCCAATAAAACAATTATTAGCTTGTTATAAGGGTTTTGGGATATTTATTTCTAGTTCTATAAACAACACAAATTTTACTATTTTTCTTAAGTAGCTTTTTGCAAGAATAACAATTTTTTTATTATTAAAAGCTTTTGGGGGTATCATTTTGATTTCCTTAAAAATCAATTTTTTTATCTAAAAGTTTAAGATAAGGTAATTATGTCTTTGCTTAAATTTAATGAATATTTTAAGTATAGGTCGGTATTTAATAATTATAAAGAGGTAACATCGTATTTAGTAGTAGGGTTTTTGTGATAAATATTTCTTAAAGAACTTAGATATTTAATAAATGATTGAATTATAAAAGCCAGTTTAAATAAATTTAATAAAGCAATCCTAAAGTCAAAAGTAGACTTCTAAAACACACCATAATGAATTAACAAGTTTTTAAATTTTTTTAACTTGTTGTAAAATTTTTGTTTTGAGTGTTATTATGAAAAATATCCTTTCTTATTTAGAGTTAACTGCTATTGAAATTTGTGTTTTAAGTGGTATGAAAATATGGTTATTAATAAGATAATGTTGATAGGGTATATATCGATTTATCAACGATTTTAGAAAATAAAGAAACTATTAGAATTAAGATTCTAATCTTAATTCTAATAGTTTAGATTTAATAAATCTGGCTAATGGTGTATAGATAAAAATTTATAATGTAATTAAAGAAAATATTTATAATAATAATTTTTCTACCAATGAATTTTCAGACTCAATTTCCCAAACTATTACTTATGGACTTTTTATTGCCAGACTTAATAATAAAAATAATGAAAAATAGTTTTTTATAATATTAAAAAGTGTATACTTTTGAACTTTTCGCTTATAAGAAATATATTAAAATTAATTGGTGATATTGAGACAAATAATGAATACAATAGCCCAAGATAGATTTATAATTCGATTCAAAAAATAATAATGAATATATATATTGAATTTAGTTAATGATTATAAAAAAATAGAAAATAAGTCTATAAATGAAAAAAATTTAGGCCACTTGATGATGACCGCACCAAGTTTATTAGATTTGCACGACATAGAATTAAGAATTCTAACGAAGGTGCTAGGCATCATGACAAACAAAGGATACCTTGACAAGGTGGCATTCAGAGTTATGAGATACTACCTCTGAAAAACATTTGATGAAATTTATATATTAAATTTACACGATAGTTCAAGAAAGAAAAAACGGATGATGGCAGCATAGGTTAGAATGTATTTGGCATTCAGACCGGAGTTGCTATTGCTATTTTTACTAAATATAAAGATGGACTAAAAAAAGCAAGCCGATTAAAGTATTTTACAAAAGTATTAAAGGTAAAAGAAAGAAAAAATATGAGTTTTTAGGAAAAAACAATATCTTTACTGTTAATTTTTAAAAACTTGAATACAAATATCCTCATTATTTTTTACTAAAAAGATTTTTCAAATAAAGATATTTATGACAATGAGATTTTTTTAAAAGATATTTTCAATAATTTTAGTATTGGCGTTCAAACCAAATAAAGCTAAAATAGCTAATTGACCATACAAGAGAAAAGCTTTTAAACAAGTTTAAGAATTTGCATATTCAAAAGAAGAATATGCTATAAACAATTGTAATCTAGGTAAAGAATCTGTATTTTGGAAGTTATTAGATGTTTTGTTTCAAATAGATGCAGTGACAATCTATGTATTTCCTCTTTATATAAAAGAAGATCAAAGTGTATTTAAAGATTTAATAAAAGAAAATTTTAAAATTCCTTTTAGGAAATTTATTAATACAAATTGTATCAAAAAAAGTTTACGGGAAAAAGGTTCTAGAGGTGTCTGTTTCTATAGATAAAATTTAAAGAATAGGGCTTTAGAGGAATACAAAGACAGTTAAAAGAGAATTTATCAAACGTAAAATAAAGAAAATTTGCCTGAAGCAAATAATAGAAAAATGTCTGTTAGAATTTTAATAAAAAACAAAGGTGGAAATTTAATAAAACCTAAATTAAAATCTGCTTAGCTTTTACCTAAAGTAACAATATCCCCATAATACAATAAAAATCAAGCATTGGGTTTTTTCTTTTTGTTTTCGTTTTACGAATTTTGTAAAGAAGATGCTAAAAGAGCTTATTTTATTTTTGAAAGATTATTTTTCATTAAAAAAAGAAATCTTATCAGATTTAATTAATAAATATGAAAATTACAAAAGAAAATTACTATTTCTAAATCAAAGATTATAGAAATAGTAATTCACTATTAAACCTATCCTTTAAAAAAGGATAGGTTTTTACATAGTATTAATTCCAATAACATGACTTTAAAGGTTGCTTATTGATAATATGTTATTTTTCAGCTTTGTTGCTTGGGAACTTTTTTTTTCAATTTGCTTGTAAAGTTCCGTTAAATGAGATTCAAGCTTAGCAATATCTGTTTCTGTAGAATTTATATAATCTTTATAATCTAATAAAAGCTGTTCTAACATTTTTGAGATATCTGTTTTTATAGATAATAATTTTTCCAATGAATTTTTAAGCTGTTTTAAATCTGAAACAGCCAGGGCATCTAGAGCATCCTTTTTAGGATATAAGTGATTAATTGCTGTATCAAAAGTGCTTCCAAGGTTGCAAAAGGTGCCAAATAGGAGGGTTTTTTGTTTTGATTGAATTAAAATCTTTGAAAGATTTGCTAATTTATTGATATTAATAGAATTTAAAGTAGCATAAGTGAATTTTCTATAGTTTTTAGATCTCTCAGTATTATCCGCTACCGTTTCATATGATGCTATCCAATAAATTTCTTTGAAAATTGATATTCCATATTGGTTTGAAGGTTCTTCTTCTAATTTTTTTTCATATTTTTTTCTATCTGCGTTAGCTGTTTCTATTAAATTTTTAAAATCATCAAGTAGCTTATTTTTTATTTGTTTATTAGGGATTTTTTCTGTTTTTAATCCTTTTTTAGAATTATTTTGATTGGTATTAGAATCTGGATTGCAAGCATTTAAAAATAGAAAAATAAATATACTTACGATTATATGGTATTTCATAGATATTCTCCTTAATTATAATATAATGCAATAATAATATAATTAAATAATTAGTATAAAATATCTAATAATAAGAATATTTTTATTATTAGATATTTTATACTAATTTTGATTTTTTAATGTTAGTAATTCGATAATTGTTGCTATAGCAATTGTTTTGAGGAGGAATGGAATGGCTAAAGATAGCCAGCTTACTGTTAGCAGTGGAGAGAATGACACGGTTAAAATTGCTGTTGAAATTGGAGTCACTAAAACTTTGGTAGTATTAATAAACGTATTAAAATATTCTTTTGGCGTAATTATTGAAAACTTACTAAATGAAGTAAGAAAAATCCCACTTCGGTTTAGTGTAGATGTGGAACAATATGGATATCAATAATTTGT
>NC_015916.1 GCF_000222305.1 Borreliella bissettiae DN127
TGATCTTTCAGAAAGCTAAACTTTAACCTCCAAAAAGCCAAAAACTTAAAAACCTAGGATTTTAGGAGAAAAGTATCAAAAACTATTCTCCTCTAAAAGATTGAAATAATAAGTTTCTAAACAAAATTAGTAAAATAAACAAATATAATTATAGTATTATATTTGGCTTTTGTAAGCTAAAAAGGAAGCTTAACAAAAATGCACAAATAATAACATACTAACATTTATTATATTATTAATCACTATGTTGGGCGCAAAAGCAGACTAAGACGTGCTCCAATTATTATAAAAATCCGACACTGACCAAAACCTTGTATAACCCCATCAAGACCCCTAAACCCAATTTCTATACAACTATTTTTAAAAAAGTCTCCCATCTTGAATATCATATCAACCTCTTTTGCAATATCATCCACATATGCTAAATTTTTGTTTCTGTAAGTTAATTCAATTAAATTTGCCTTATTTTGCACATTATCAAAAAGCATCTAGATTACTTTAGAAATAATAAACATAATACGTAAATTATTACCAATTTTATCTTTTCTCAAGAATTGTTAAATACTGAATCATTATACTTATTTATGGAAATTAAATATTAAAATTTAATCCTTATAATTATAAATAAATACATACAAAAGAATTCTAAAGCCTGAATACTTACCTATGTAAAAGCTTCATTTAAATTGAAATGTTTTGTGTTCAAATTAACAACTTTTAGTCGATTTTTTAGCCCGATTATTATATCTTTCATTATTAATTCTTACCCTATTTGTGCTTTTTATAGCACAATATTGCTTTAAATCATTATTATCCTATTAAAGCCTTAAAAACTAATAAAAAGGCACCTGGGTGGATTATTTGATCATTTTAATGCTATACCTTTAAGCTAGAATTCACTTATTTTTCAACAGATCTATACTAAACAACGACCATAGATACTAAATCTACAAATAAATTAATATTACATCAACATGGTAGTTACCTTTCGGTTTATTTGTTTAAATACTTTCATTAGAATAACTTCATAGAACCATTCGATAATGCCTTAAAATACTCTACAAATTATTTACAATTTCAAAGTTTTTAAATCTTTAATACAATAATCATCAAAATCTATTCACAAATAACACATACTATTATTTAAATAAACAAATTTAATTAAATTTATATCAAAATAAATTTTTTAAAAAAGCTTAAAATAATATAAAACTTCTGGTAATGAAAATACTATATTGATTATTTTATTATCTTAAATGTAAGATAATAAATAAGGAGAATATTTATGAAATATAATATAATTGTAAGCATATTTGTTTTTTTATTTTTAAATGCTTGCAATCCAAATTTTAACACCAATCAAAAAGATATGAGGGATCAATCTAGTAAAAAAGAACTAAAATCCAATAAAGAGGGATTAAAAACCAAAACAGCAGTAAACCTAAATCAAGAAGCAAATCCAAATCAAGAAGAAGCCCCTAATAAAAGAATAAAAAACACACCGATTGAAGATCTAAGAAATTTAATAGAAACAGCTAATATAGATAGAGAAAAATATGTAAAAAAATTGGAAGAAGAACCTTTAGACCAATATGGAATATTGGCTTTCAAAAAATTAGTTTGGGTGGGAAATTTATCAGGTGAAAAGATAGCCGATAATAGCGAGAAATCTAAAAGATATAGAAAATGTATTTATGCCACCTTAAATGCTATTGACACTAATAAATTAAAGGAACTTTCAGAAATTATAATATTATCAGAACAAACACAAAGCCTATTTAATATCTTTAACGGATTTGGAAGTGCTATTGACGACGTGATTGTTTATCTATATTCCAAAAAAAACACTATAGATAAACTAGACACTTTAGACTTAGAAAAGCTTAAAAATTCATTTGAGAAATTATTATCTACAAAAACAATCGTTTCAGAAATGTTAAACCAACTTTTATTAGATTATCAAAATAATAAAAATCTTATAAAAACAAATTCCACTAAGCTCAAATCTCATGTAATTGAACTTTACAAAGAACTTATAAAAAAAAGGGAAGAATCAGAAAAGATAAAAAGCGACATATTTTCAATACATACCTTAAAAATTATATATTGAAATTGTTATAATGCAAAAAACTATCTTCAATAAAAGGTAGACTTAATATTTTAACTAAAGATTCCAAAGAATTTTCCATCTATAATTTACATAAACTTTAGGTGGAAACAAGCTTTGTCAAATTGATTTATTAGTTTTATAAATATGCTCCTTCATGATGTTTATAGAAACTCCCTTCCAGCAGAAATAAGATGCCTTGAAGATGCTATTTTTAGATTGTTAATAAATTTAAAAGCCAATATTATGATTAAATTCTAGTAATAAGCAAACTACTATTTCTACAATCTTTAATTTAATAATATTAATTCAATAGATTTAATATTATTAATGATATATTCTTTAAATATGGGCTCTTTATTATTCATTTTTATAAAGATAAAAGATATTGGGCTTAATATTGCTAAACTATATTTTAATTTTTAAACAAAATTTATCTAAAATAGATTATTTTGAGTTTTGCCATTGGGAATTTAAGACTTAATCTGAAGTATAGTTCAACATTAAAAAATATTAGTATCAATCATATATATATATATACCCTTCTCATGAGTCAGACATAAACATAAAATACTTTGGGGTTTTAATTCTGACACTGTGCTTTTAAAAAACTTATGCGGTATCAATACCATTACTGTAATAATCAAAATATTAATGTATAATTGGCTCTTCGCACAGATAGTGTTCGTTCTTGTTTTTGACTTAAATTGGAAAATTTTTAAATTTAATGATGAAAAGCTTGCAAGTGTGTCGTCATTAATGGATTTGAGCATGACATGTAATTGTTGAAGAAATTTTTTCACGTTGCCATTTTCAAGTTGAGCAAATAAATTTTCTATTTTACTATCATCATTATCATAGCTAAGTCCTTGATTAAGCTTATTTTACAACTTAGAAGCCCTCGGGCATCTTTCTTTAAATTTTATAAAAACTCTTTTCTTGATTGCTCTAACTCTTTTGAATACCGTTTATTTTGAACCAAGTCCTTGAAAAATCTAAGGAGCTTATGTTCGATTACGATCAAGACTACTAATAAATATTGTTTATATTGTTTACCTGCTCTGAATTTTTGTTTTTATAAAATATAATAATAGTTTATAAGGTTTAATATTAGAACAATAATTAGATACTTTTTTAAAAAACACAATTTTATATCCTTTTGAACTAAATAAAATTTATTTCTCTTTATCTAGATTTAATAAATTATTCATATAGCACATGCTTTTATGCATAGTGCACATTTAGACAATATATATACAAAAGTAGAAATTAAAGCAACTGATTTGTATAAGCTAGTTATTTTTTAACCTTGGATTTTGTACCTAAGTTTACTAAACTTATAGACAAAATAATGCTATATAAAAGTAATATATACCTATTTTTTAACTTAAAACATGAGTTTTATTTTTTTGAAGTAAAAAATTTTAAATCTAGAAGATAAAAATGAAAAATATTTTGTTTTGATTATTTTTTTAAATTTTTAATATCTTATGCAATAAATATAATTTTATATTATTAATTGATATATAATAGGGATTGAAATTATGCTCAATAAGAATATTTTTATTAACTCAAAAATGCAACCAGCATTAATAGTGCTATCATTATATATAATAAATACTGTTTACCTTTAGTTAATAAATTTTGTATTGAAAATACTATTTCACTTATAAATATTGGATATCTTAATGATTTCTCAGTTATTGGTCCATTTTATATTCCAAATATCTCATCTTGCTACTACTGTACTGACATAGGTATAAAAAAGTCACCATCTTCTAAATTAGAAAGTAAAATAATATTAGCAAATAAAGACCCCATGCTATACTAACTATTATTTTAATAAATAAAGGGTTATCACTAAAAAATATTGCTATAGTACAAATTTGCTATATGGCAGCAATTATTATTTTTGAATTTCCATCAGGAATAATATCAGATATTTTTGATAGAAAAATTGTTTATTTAACATCAATTTTCTTGCTAATGATTTCTTATTTTATTATTTTTAAAGCTTCTTCATTCATGCTTCTTTGTATTTCGTGGTTTATATATGGGATGTCAGCTGCTATTAACACCGGGACAATCGATATTAGTTTTACTAAAATAAACCAAAATAATTCAAAAAAGCTAAAAACTTTTATATCATTTGTAAAAATGATAATAAGCACAATAAAGAAAATTTAACTTTATATCTTATAAAGATTACAAAAAAATAATAATATTATTATAATCTAAAGAACTTTTAAAATTATTTATTTTAGAGCGCTATTCAATTTTTTTATCAACCTTTTTATTTATACTGGCAAGCAATTTTTATTGATAAAAATATATCTATTAATATATTCGGAATTATATATGTACTATTCCGTGTATCAGATATTAAGGAGCATGGATATTTAGAAAAATTAAACATTCAAAATATGATATTTATATTATTTTAGCTATAATATTTTTATTATAAGTTTTAATAAAAATAATTTCACATATTTACATATTTATTACTATAATCATATTTTTAGCGATTTTAATTTCTGTTTATTCTAATAATTTAGAATATTTTTTAAGAAAAAATATAGATTCAAAAGTTTTAGGAACTATAAATTCTATTAATAGTACATTACTCGTATATTTTAATTTTTAGCACTAGACATATGTTCAATTTTAACCAATTTTATAAGTGCTATAAATACATTTGTTTTATTAATACTTATTTTTTGCACATTATCTATTGTTGTGACATATAAATTTAAAAATAATAAAAAAAGTTAAGAAATAGATATTATTAACATCCTTCTTAAAGAAAAGACATTAAAATACTTGTGTAAGGTATTTATTAGTGCTTATTAAATCCTTTTAAAACAGATATTATATTATCTATTTATTTTTGCTTATTAACTGTAAAATTAATTACTTTAGAATAATAAAAACATTTATTTTAGATAAACTAATTTAAAAATTAAAATATAGTTTATTTAATATTAAGCTACATATCTTTTATCTTTATAAAAATGAATAATAAAAGGTCTTTATTTAAAGTAATATAGATAATCTTGAAAAACCCTCACAAGATGTAAAAACTAAACATACCAATAGAACTAAATTTAGAAAATATACTTAATGACTTTAATCAAATTAATCAAAATTAAAGTATTAGTAATCAACATGAGTCAAAGTGAAATAAAAATAGGAGACTGAATCACATGATTATGTATTTAAAACAAATAAAAGCGGGCTATATTGAAATTAAGAAAATTAACAAACCTTATTAAAATCTGGTCTTGAAAAACTAAACCTTATTATTAATAATACTAAAATAAATAATGTTATAGGCGTTTTTAGGAATTTTTTAGTGTTGTACTTCAGCAAATTTAAAATATAGAAAAGCTTGCTAGTTTTTCTTCAAATATAATAAGGAAGATAAAAGAATTGATAGAAAGAAGCCTAGAGCTGAGTGTATCTTCTAAAAAATAAATACTTTGACTGCAACTTGCCCTTGGCTTATCGCCTTGTCGCCATTATCTATCTTTTAAGTTTTTTCTTAAATTCTTTTATTTCTTTTTCATACTTAGAATATATTCTAAAAGAGAGGTTTAGGATCACTTTCCCTATTTTATCCTCTAATTCTTGATTTTTTATCAATCTCTTTTAATTTTAGATCTTCAACTTGCCCTTATAGATGTCCATAAAGCTTGCATTAATTCCTATTTTTGGATAAATTCCTGATCCAAATTTTCCAAAAACTCCAGTCCACTCTTCTTCTTTTATCTTATCTTTTGTATATAAAAATCCTTTAACTTGTTTTTTTTTAAATCTTTACACCATTTAAATTATTTTTTCTTGAGTAGCTTTATGGATATCAATAAAATCATTTTTTTGCAAATATTGATAATATTAAATAAATAGCATTTATTTAATATTATCAATAAAAACAGCACTTTTTAAAACTTTTTCATAAACTTTTAAATACATATAGGCCTGAGTTTTTACTACTACAAAAGATTTTATAAACTGTTCAAAACTTTTGAAACCATCATATTTATAAAGGTCTTTTTCTTTAACTTTATTATTAATAACATCTTATAACTTTAATTTTAATTGTTCTTTTAATTCGCTTTAGACTACTAGATTTTTATCCTGATTAGTATTTAAAAATATATCTTTTTAATTTTTGATACCCAAGGTGTCAAAAATTATTTTATTCTTAATCGAGTTCATTAAAAAGTTTCTTCCTAGTTATTGAATAAAACCAAGATTCGTCTTTGGTAAAAAGTCAAGCTTTAAGTATAAATATTCGTAAATATTTTTAACCTAAAAATAGAAATAATAAATATATGATTAATTTTTCATTTTAATACTAGTAAAACTACTTAGATGAGCTACTATTTCTAAATTAAAGATTATAGAATAAGTAGTTCATTTTTTTAGCTAACTCTCTTCTGCGTAGAATAAAAAAATGTTTTATGAATTTTTAATATTAAATTACTGGAGTAATGCTTTAGAAATTAATTAAAGCAAAAAGAATTTTATGAAAAAGAGTATAAGTATTTTGAATATATTTTTCTTTATATCATTTTTTTATTCTTGTGTTGTAGAATCAAATTCTTTAAAAAACATCAAAACTGAAGGTTTAGACTTTGAGCTAAGTGAAGAGAATAATGAAGAAGATATTAAAGAAGATAATGAAGAAGATATTAAAAATATTTCCTGTATTAACGAAGAATTTGGTTCAAGCGAAATAAAAGAAGGAGAAGTTTGGGGTGGACTATTCACAGGAAGTGTTACATGGATAAAACCTAATAATTTAAGGGCTATAAAAGACAGATATAATAATTTAATTGAAGATCTTAAAGGACTTAAATATTCGTATATTTTTTCGCCCATTCGACTTAAAACTTTTTCTTGGTCATTGTTTAGTGGCGACACTTATCATATCAATGATGATAACTATAAAATAATGGGTATAAAGGTTCCAATAGCTAAAATAATAGCATTTGAGTCAACCAAAGAGTTTGAAAAAAGATATGAAGTTAAAAATCTAAAGTTAATTTTTGAAGGAGTGAATTTTGATTTTGAGAAATATAGAACTGATGGTTTTGCTAAAATTACTTTGAAAGAAGTTTCAAGAGAGGCTGGATATATTAATTCATATAATTTTGGGGTTTTTAATGATGCTTTAACAGATTTTTTTACTCTTTTTATAAAAAAGAGTAAATGTAGTTATATGCTTGCCTATCTTACTATAAAAGATAGGCAAGCTAGTAAGGATAAAACCCATGAAATTGTATTAGATCTAAAGCTATTTAATGATGTTGTTAAGCTAATATTTGCCAAGTATCCAGATTTATCAAAAGAAAAATTAAAGCTTCCTATTGATTTGATGAATAATAAATACCCTAGTGAAATTTTTAATAAATAGATTTATTTCTTAGAAAATACTAGAAGCACTTCAAAAAGCAAAATAAAAGATGATAAAGAAAATAAATACTGTAGAAGTTAGTGATATTGGGAATAATTTAGAAAGATTAAAAAGTTATTTAAAAGAAATTAAAAGATAACTTGAAAATTCTAAAAAGGAAGAGATAACTTCTAAAGTTATAAAATGTGGAGTATTTAGCATATATTGTCTTAAATAATACTTAATTGATTTATTAATATAAAAAAATCAAGAAGATATTATTAAAACATGTTATAAAAAAGATGCTTTTTTTAAAAAAAAATATTTCTAATTAATTAATATAAAAACCTATAAAAACTCTTTTTATAAATTACCAATAATTTTTACTAAATAATCTTCTTTGGCCCCATATACGCATCACAAAAAGAATTACGAAATGTCACTAATATATACTTCTCTACGACTTTCTATATGGATTACAAACTCTTTATTTTTAATAATCTTCTTTAGCTTTAAAAAACAACTAAAATGATACATTTCTGCATTTTAAAATATATAAACATTATTTTCTTCTATTTCTAAAAGTTTTTTAGCTTATCTACTGCTTTCTTTAAGAACAACTTTGCTAAAAATAACTTTTTCATAATTTTATAGTAATATTTTTAGTAAAAACATATATTTTATTAAGTAAATAAAATCTCTTTATAGCAATTAACTAAACTTGAATTGTTAAGCTTATTTATTCTTAAATAATTCTCATATCCTTTTATTAAAGACGAAATATAGACTTCTCCTTTTTTATTTTTTAATACCTCAAAGTCATTAAGTAAAATCCTAAAATCTTCTTTGGTCAGTGAATAAAGACGAGCTACAATAAAATTATTTTCACTTTCTTTTTCTTTAAAAAATTCATCTTCCGCATTTAGATTTAGTATTTTATTAACTTTTTCTTTATCAAACTCAAAATATTCTAAGTAAAGTAAATATTTAAAGTTCTCGGGATCATTTTTGGCTATCAGTAAAGAAGTATTTTTTGCAAGATTTAAATATAAAGGATTACTTAAAATTTCTTTTTCTTCGGGTTGAGGCATTGGGCATTGATAAAGGCATGATTTTAGCACATTTGAATCAACAAATCTTCTTAACAAAAAGTCAAATACAAATGAGTTGAAAATAGATATAATAAATAATTTTTTATAAAGTGATATTGGTGTTTTCTCATAATTTATATACATTGAATTCACACAATAACAATTTCCAGGAGATAAAGTACTAATCATGGTTCTTTCATTTGTGTTGCTTGCAATTGCTCTATAAAATACTCTTTCAGTTTGATATTGGTTATCTTTAGTTAATACCTTTTTCAAATCCTCTTTATCTATCCATAACAATTTAGAGCTTTCTTTTGCATCTTTATCTTCAAAAAATCTTGAATTAAATTGATGGATATTAGCTCCAGAATAAAGAAATATAAGATTTCTATTATTATATTCTTTTAATAAAGATTTACGATTCTTAATGCTTGGATCTAAGCCTTTTTTAAAATCAACATATCCTTCACCAAGAGTACTAAATTTGCTAAACATTTTGTTAATAAGAGTAAATTCTTCATTGTCTTTGAATTCTATTATTGATTCTTGAATAGGAGATAGTTTTTTAATTTGATTTATATTTAATTCAACTCCTTTATAAGCATCGTCTTTACTATCTCTTAAATCCCTAGTTATTTCTTTTAAAATATTATCACTACTCTGAATCATGAATTTTGCTTTAAAGCTCGATGTAGATTCTTTAATATTGCTAAGTTGAAATATTACAAATTTAAAACGAGAATCTACATCTTTAAATCTTTTTTTATTTTCAAATTGATAAATATAGTTAAGTTTATAGTGAGCAAATATATGTTTTCTTAGTATTCTAGAACTAGATTCATTCCAAATAGCTGAAGGAACTAAATAAGTTAAATTACCTTTTTCTTTCATTAATTTTAAATTAAATGTAACAAAGTATCTAAAAAGATTTGGGTCTCCACCACTAGTAAAGTCTTTAAAATCAAATTTATAAATATTATTAATGGCAATTATACTATTTTTTTCTTCATTATATTCAATGCTCAAAGGATGATTATCTTTGCTAAGTATTTCTTGCTTTATTTTATTTTGTTCTTTTATACCTAGTTTTCTGTAGTTAGGAATATGTTTTGAGAAAAACTCTGTTTCATTAAATTTAGTTTTCTCCCATGGAGGATTTCCAATTACAATATCAAATCCTTCCTGAATATCTGGAAATT
Organism: Borreliella bissettiae DN127; assembly: GCF_000222305.1. Lineage (GTDB taxonomy): Bacteria > Spirochaetota > Spirochaetia > Borreliales > Borreliaceae > Borreliella > Borreliella carolinensis. Next base: position 9,796 of record NC_015916.1, read on the forward strand.
CAATTCCATAGTGAAAAAATTTACAGTAGCTACTTAATTTTCTAATTTTTTCTATTTTTTCTTTATCTTTACTAGAAGTTTTATTACCCAAAATATTTTCAATTAAACTAATTACAGACGCAATATCGCTAAATTTCATATTTAAAGATTTATCAAAAGATAATGAATAAAGTTTAATTAAAGAAAATATTATTCTTAAATTATCTATATCTTTACTTTCTTCATATTTTTTGTATATCTTTTTAGATTTTTCTATGTCTTCTTTAGTAGTATCATTAATACCTTTAATTTTTTGATAGATATCTTCTAAAATAACTGTAATTTCTTTAATTCTTTTTTTAAACAAAGAAAATCCACTCTCAAATTTCTTTTTTACAATATTAAAAAATTCGTCTTTGGCATATCCTAGTAAGGCATTTCCTACTTTTATATGGTGCTCAATAAAGCTTAGTGGTGTTCCAAAAATAAAGGTATTAATCCATAAACTTAGCATAGTAATTTCAACTGAAATAGGATTAATATCAACACCATAAATACACTTCTTTAGTAGCATCCTTTTAAGTACTAATTCTTTACTTATGCTATCTTGAACATCATATTCTTCACTTTCTTTAATAAGAACCCTATATTCTTTATCAAGCTCTTTTTTTACATCTTCAAATTTATCTAACTCATACCATACTTTCTCTGTTAAGTATTCTAGACAAGAAATTAAAAAATGACCTGATCCACAAGAATTATCAATGATTTTTATATCTAAAGGGGACTTGGTTTTAAGCTGTTCTTCAATTGATGATGTGACCATAAAATCAGTTAAGTCATCTGGGGTATAATATGCTCCACTTTTCTTTCTATCAAGCGATCTAGATGTAAGATAAATATTCCCTTTATAGTATGTAGCAACTTTGTTTGCCTGCTTGTTTGCAAGCTCTTCTTCGGTACGAATGAGATAAGCCCCGTCTTCAACAATACGATGAACAGTAGTATCTGCAATTCTTAGGTCATATTCAAGTAGAGTTTCGTACAATTCTCCAAAACTTTTAGGATCTAACTTTGAATACTCTACAAATTTTTCATCTTTAATATTTTTTTCTTCAAAGAAAAGTATTTTAATTAGTATTTCTTCAAGTTCACTAATACTTAGCAAACCTTCATTATTTAAATATTTAACCTTATCTTCTGAAAATAACCCTCCATTAAATACAGGAAACTTTATTACATCACTTCCTTTATCAAGTAAATTGAAAATTGTTATTATTTTTTTATATCCTAATTTCTTTTTTGTATTTTTATCATAAAAAAAATACCTAAAAGATATAGAAGATCTGTATAGCTTATTTTCCTTTAATATTTTTTTAAATATGTCATTATCTTCAATATATGCAATAAAAAATATTCTTAAAATAAAAATAATTGATTCTTCAAGAATGCTAGCTAAAATATGCTGAGTAATTTCTTTGCCTGATACTTTGAATTCTTTGTCATATATATTTTTTGCAATTTTAAATACTATAGAGTCATCAGGCCTCTCATAAAGCATCTCTCTTAGAGTTTTTTGGATTATCTCTTTTTCTTTAGATATTTGTTCTTTTTCAATCTCTATTACATTGCTTGTCTTTAGGTATCTTGTTTTTCTTATAAGGTAGATGAATAAAATAAACCATTCTTGTTCTTTATATTCTTCTTTTTCTTTAATTTTAGAAAAATTAAATTCAATATATCTTTTTTCTCCATAAAGGACTTTTGATTTGTCATATAATCTCCATATCTTTCCACTTGAAAGTATCCCATAATGTTTTTGATATTGATTTAGATATCTATATAGCTGATCTTCTGCTTCTTTTATTTTATTTTTAGTGTCAAAACTAAATGATGGGCGCTTAACTTCTACTATAAGTAAGATATCTTCGGCTAAAATAGGCTCATTATTTTTTTTAGCTTCTTCTAATTTATTATTAAAATCTACTCTGTCTTTATCATTTTCAAAAAGTAGTATATCTACTCTGGAATCCACCCCTTCTATTTGCCCAACTTTTTGTTGTTCTACTGAATAATTTAGTTTTTCAAATATAGATCTTAGTAAAGACTCTATATTTGCTTCTGTTGAATTATCATCTATTGAAGAAAGTTTATTCTTTATAAGAATAAAAAAGTCTTTTAGTTTATTAATATTCTCTTTTTTTATAAAATCTTTTGATAGTTCTTTATAAAGAGATATGTTTGGATCATTTGTTTTTATAATGTTATTATTTTTCATTATTTATGCTTATAGTAACCATTTATGTTATTTATAAATCTTTTTTAGCTTTTCTTAATACTCACAGCATATCCTAAGATTGGTTTTTTTTAAAAGTTAAAAAACTAATCTTAGACAAGTTGACCAAAACTTGTTTTAATATTTGTTTAAATATAAATACTTTATTGCTAGAATAAAATTGTTCAAACCTATTGCTAGCTTTTTCTCCATATTTCTCAGCAAAATCAATTTTATACAAGTCTAATTGTATTAAATAATCAAAAATTTGATCTGAATAACCAGCCATAAGACAAATTATTATCTTAAGCTTAATAAATATTAGCGTTATTAATTTATTTTTCATGAGGCAACCCATAACATCAAGAGCATCTAAAAATACTTTTTTCTTTAATCCTAATTTTTCTTAAACACCCTCTAATTTGTGAAGCATGGGCAAAAAAAGGTTTCTATCATTTTCATTTTCAAAATCATAATTATCTAGTCTTTTGTTAATTAATTCTTTAGAAACATCTTATTCGGAATTATGCAAGTAATAAAGATATAAAAATCCTTGCAATAATTTATCAGTACAAAAACAACATAAATAATAAACATTTTTTTGTTCATAATTATCCTCTCCTAAAATTAAAAAATAACCCAAAGTTCTTAATTTACAATTTTTAGCAAGTAGCGGGAGAAGGGAGAAAACCAATAATCCTAAACATTTGCTAAAAAATGAAAATAAACTAAAGGAAACTATCAAAAAAACAAAAAGGCTCTTTAATATAATTAATCTGGATTAAAAGTTACTAAGCCATATAAGAAAATTTCAAATCAAAGAAAAGATTTTTTACATAAATTATCTTATTACTTTGTAGCTAAATATAAAAATATAGCAATAGAAAACTTGTCAACTCAGGGCATGCAAAAAGGATGTTTAGAGAAAGTATTAATGATTTAGAACGAACGATATGTGATTGTAACACAATTATCATATAAATCAGAGTGACATGGATCCTCTTTATAATATAAAGTAGATAGATATTCCCCATCAAGTAAACTATATAGCAACTATGGTATCAAAAATACATCCCTAAATCTTAAGTTTTATTATTATAAAAAAATAAAAACTAAGGTAAGAACTGCCTGAAGTAAAGCTCGTGGATCATGCTATGAGGGCTACCCGTTCTTGTAGAATCTAAAAAGCTATTATAGGATAAAGCAAAAAGCTATTTCTATAATTTTTGATTTAAAAATAAATAGTTCATGGGTTGAAATTAATCAAATATTTTGATTATAATAAAATTATTAATAATACACTGAAAATGGAGATTAAAAATGAAATCAGTTATATCTAACCACAAACACCAAACCTATAAAAACAAACTACTTAGTAAAATTTGTAGATTGAAAAAAATTATTTCAGTTATTATTTACTTAAATAAAGAGTTTGAAAAAAAATACAGTACCTCAATCAATAAAGAACACTTTACTTCCGAAAAAGTAAAAGAACTTGGGGTTCATCATCAAGGAGATATACTTCGTGTACTAAACTCAAATATATGTAAAGAAAATAAAAAAGAAACCACAATTAATACTCTAAGGCCAGATTTAAGATTTTTAGTTAAACTAAAAGCATTAGAAAAAAAAATACTAACATTTTCAAATAACTTTGGAGAATTTAAAGGAAAGCTTTGTATATATAAAGTGTCCCCTATTGCACATAAATTGATTGATGCATATTTTAGTAGCACTAAAGCAGACTTAATCAAGAAAGTAAAGGAAGAAAAAGATGTTTTTAAAAAAGAAAAAGGATATTTTGAACCTCAAAATATCACTGAAAATATCACTGTATATAATAAACTATATATAAATATATATAATAAGAATTCTATAGAAAGCTCTTTATTTAAAAGAATTAAATCAATAGCTTCTAACACTAAAAACCCAATTGCAACACTAAAAAATGCTTTATTAAACTATAAAGATTTTAAAAATTATCTAAAATATGATTATGTGGTTGAAGATATTAAAGAATTTTTCTTATCTAAACTAAATCTTTATAAAGATAAAATCCATTTTATGAGAAAAACGGCACCCTATAAAACTGATTTCTATATCCTTGCAGGAGAATTTAAAGATGTTTACACTACTAAATGGAAGAAAAATAAAAAAACGAGCTTTTCAGGACATGCTGGAATAATAGCAAATAATATTTTAGCTAACATTTTGACAAAAGGATTAAAATTTGAGTAGATTACTTGAAAAACTAAAACAAAAAAAAGCTTCAATAAAGATTAGTGACATTTTAATTAAGAAAGATGCTTTTAGTAAAATAGAAGAAATAGACGGCAAAAAAACATACTACACAAAAATATTTAAACATCTAATTGATTTCAGAGTTACCAACAAAGAACAAAGATTTAGGCTTGTCTTTCAAAAATTTAATAATAAAGATTATTATTTTTTTAATCTTTTTGCATTAGAAAAAAATGATAAATTTTTAGGAATAAAATATGGATGGGATCGTCTTGAAAAACCTTTATTTCTTAAAAAAGAAGATAATAAAATTTATGCAATAAAAAAACTATATCACATAGAATTTAGGTTTAAAAAAGGATCTATCAAGTCTTACATATTGTCTCTAAGAACTTTATTGAGAAAAAAAGAAAAAGAAACCACCGAGTACTATCAGTTTACACTAAATCATTTAGAAAAAATGGAAAGCAAAGTATATAAGTTTTACAATAAAAAATTACCAGATGGAGGAATTTTAAAAAAATGGGTATTAAAAAATCAGATATTATAACAATGGCTTCAATTAAGGGAGGAGTTGGAAAAAGTGTACTTTCTATACTTTTTTCTTATGTATTAAAAGAATTAGGCAAAAAAGTATTATTAATTGATTTAGATCCACAAAATTCTTTAACTTCTTATTTTAATAGATATATTTCAAATATCGAAAAATACAATGTTTACAGTATGTTAAAAGGAGATTTCCATTTTAATGAATGCATTTACAAGATTAATGATTATATCTCTATAATTCCCTCTCATCCCATTTTAGGAAAATTTAATTCGGAAGCCATTGATTATAAAGAAATTATTTTAGAACATCATTTAAATGAAAATATTCAAAATTATAATTTTGATTATGTTTTATTAGATACTCCTCCTAGTTTAGATTTTCTCTTAAAGAATGCCTTAAATGTTGCGAATTATATTGTAATTCCGGTTCAGGTGGAAATATGGTCAATAGAAAGTTTTACCATTTTGATTAATGCAGTTAATGATATTACAAGGTTTAGAAAGAAAATATACAATATTTCTATTGTAGAGAATCAGTTTATAAAAAATAGAAACACTATAAAAGAAGTGGAGGATTTGCTTTATAAAGAATATAGAGAATATATTAAAGGCAAGGTCCATTTTTCAAATAGCATAAAAGTTCTTATAAATGGACGATTAGAACCCTCTGCAAAAGAAATGTATCATAAAGAAATAAAAGATACTTTAAAAAATATTTTTTCTTTATAGTTAACATTTTTGTTAGCAATAATATTACTTATCTAGAGTTGTTCGATATCGGACAGGTAATTTTGCCAAAAATTACCTGAAAATAGGAGATATAAATGGGGAAAAAAGAAAATAAAAAGCAAGTAACTTTATATAAAAGGGTAGAAATCTCTACTGGCGAAGAATTAAATTTAGATAACAATCAAGATGAAGAATTGAGAAATTACAATGAACTAAAAGAACAGTTGAAATTAAATTTAAAATCCGATATTAATAATAAAATTCAAAGAATGAAAATTCTATATGAAATTAAGCAAAAAGAACTTTATAAATATGATGGTTTTAAAAGCTTTAAACAGTTTATAAAGTCTTATGTAATTGCTAGAAGCCAAGCATATATGTATTTGAAAATTTATGAGAAAGTTTTAGAAGGGGCTATTTCTATTGAAAAAGTTAAAGAAATGGGTTTTGTAGCTACATATAAAGATATACTAAAAAACAACTCTTCATATGCATATAAAGGAGATATGATTAAAGAAAATGTAGAAGAAGGGGATGATAACCCAAATATACCCATTAGAATTTTAATGAAAGACAAAGAAGTTTATGATTTTTGCAAAAAAGATACCAAAAGGATCTATTTTATTTTAGAGAGGCTGATTAAAGATAAAAAAAATATTTTGTCAGATCTTATGATTGATTATGAAAATCATAGAAAAGATAAAAGAAAAAATTGAACCCTTGATAATAATTGTATAATATATTATTATTAAATTAGGTTAGAGAACTTTTCTCTCTCCGTTTTCAGTAGTAAAATATTTGCCCATAAGGGCTTTTTTTGTGCCTGCTAGGTCCGAGCGAACTGCTATTTCTAAATTCCACATAAATAGGGGTATAATAAGTATATATTAGAGACAAATGAATGAAAATGATTTGTATAATGAGCTTGTTAGATTAGGCATGAATAAAATATTAGCAAGTGATTTAGCTACTAGATTTTATCATAATGAAATAACAATAAAAGATTCAGAGATTGTTAAACTAGAGCTTCAAGGTTTTGTAAGAGATGAAATTAGCATTGTAAAAGGAGAAATTAAAAGTTTAAAAACCGAATTCGATAGCAAATTAAAACTTAATAATTGGATGATAGGAATTGCATTAGCTTCTCAAGGTGCAATAGGCATTTTGGTTAGTCTATTCTTTTATGTATTGAATAAATTGTAAAATAAATAACGCGAACTGCTGTTTCTATAATCCTTTTTTAAAAAAAAAGATAGCTTCAATATATTTTTATTGATACTTATATAAATAAGTTATTAATAAGCATCTTAAGAGTTATAAAATATTTGTTTTTCGAGCCGCAAATACTTTTTCTGATATAATGAGAAAATATTTTATGAATTTTTGACATCAAGGAAATGGGAAGGGCTTTAAAAATTACTTAAAATAAAAAAAATTATGAAAGAAGATATAAGTGTTTTAAATATGTTTTTCTTTATATTATTTTTATTTTGGTTTTTTGGTGCCATGCTTTTCAAAAAGCATTAAGACTGGAATTTTGAATTTTGAGCTAATTAAATAGGATATTAAAGGAGATAATAAAAAAATTTATAGAGAATTTATTAGACAAGATTTTTTTGAACGATAAAGATTGTTTAAAAAGGTGTTTAAAGAATATTCTGATTTAAATTTTAAAAAAACAAAGCAAAACATATAAGTAATTACTCGCAAAATTTAAACAATTTTTATACAATTATCAGTGATTGTGTTTTCGTACTAATACGACCTTAATTGTCAATTTAAAAACCCGGTAATAATGTTTTGTTGATCGTTGTTAAAATTTAAAGTTTTCGGCGAAGCCTATTTATTATTAGCTTGTAAAATTTATTGTTTTATATTTATTTAATAACTTTTTTTAAACGACAGTTTGAATCCGCTTATTCCAATATCAAAATTGGGTTAAAAACCCGCAAGATCAATGCCAAGTCTTTTTTTAAGATTTTCATTATACTTATTTACACTTTTGAATGGAATAATAAGCGAGGTTATGTGGGATGCTGCAATCGTGTCCACTCCGCTCCTGTCCCTATTGGTGTGAATCCTGGTTATTGTTGTTGCGTTTTGTGCAGTATTACCAATAATATTTCCAGTTAGCCAAAGGATTCCTTTCCAATAACCGAGGATTAAGCACTGTGTCATTACCAGTATAATCTTCTTATATAAAGGATTCTATTCCTAAAAACAAAAATGAATTTAAAAGTAACGGTACGAGTGGATTTATTCTTTTTCTAATATATTTATCGTATTAAAGAGAACTTACAACACTTTTTCAATTCTATCTTGCTTATCTTTTGTGGCAAAAATTTGAATTGTCAAACCAAAAATTAATATTAATATCATATTTTTTGTTATCTCTTAATAATAAGTTTTGATAAGTAAAATATTCGTGCAATTAATAATAAATTAATATTAGCTTGTTGTAATCAAAAAAAGATTCTATTTTTATAGAAATTAATTTTTTAAGTTGTAAGTAAACACTTAATAATTTTTTGTTTTGAAGCTCAAATTTTAATATTTAATATATTGAAGGGTTTAAAGATGAATTAGGTTTTTAAAGTTACTTAGATTTATATAAGTTTGAGTCTAAAATGATTTTAGTAATTGTTCTGATTTAGCTAAATGAAGATTAATTAAAATCAAAAGAAGACCTTTAAAAAGCCAAACCTGAGATTGAAAGGCAAGTTAATAATTTGAAGCACAAAGAAGATTCTTAAATGAGCGGGACAAATATAGGAGGTTATTTAAACTATTTTATGAGAATAGTACTATCTACCAGTTATACATACATGCTCTTTGGGATTTTTTAACCAAGAAGTTAAAACAGAAAAGAGTAAATCTCTTTAGTTAATTAATGAAACTTGAAAGCTTGTTGGATATAAATAAGGCATTAATAAATGGCGGTATACCAAGAATAGTATTTTAAAGCAAGTTTACTTTAAAGCTTTTTCAATTAATTGAGAATCTAATCAATAAGTATGCTTAAAAGCAAGCGCCATTACATCTATATAATTTTTTAATATAAACATTAAGTTTGTGAGAATCATATAATTTAATTTTTATGTATGTATGTATTTATTTATTTATAAATATATTTTATAAGGAGATTATTTAAATATTTATTTTTCATAAATCAATATAATGATTTGTTATTTAACAATTTTTGAGAAAAGATAAAATTGGTATATGCTTGTTTTGTAGAGAAATCTATTTTAGTAGAGCTTTTTGAGTTTAGTAAAATAGTATTTGGATTAACTTATATATTTATAGATTACCTTAACAGTAAGATGGGGGAGAAGCATATATGGGGATTTTGGTTGGCATTTGTATAATAACATTAGCTTTATTAGGGTGTTATTTGCCTGATAAGCAGGAACAAGCCGTTCAAACTTTTTTTGAGATTGAGAATTTGGAAATGGAAAGTTATGATAAAGAGCCTGATGAGATTATTACTGAAGGTGTATTTTCTAATTTAAGATTATATGCGGCTGAACATCGTTTGTTAGTCGATATAAAAAAGACTTTAATTAGTTTAAAAGATCCTAATTATCGCGATGTACCTCCAGTGCCTGACTATAATGAGGTGTATTTTAATAAATTCTTTTTAGATTTAGGCTCTGAGCGATCTAAAGAACTGATTAAGTTGTTTGGCAAGTTAAAAAATGAGCAGAATAATAAATTTAAATACGAAGTTTATTGGCTTTATTCATGCATAAGGGCTTTATATTCTCCAGATATTAAGTATTCTGGTGAAGGGGGAAATGAATATTTTTATAATGGGAGGGAGGTTTTTATGCCTAGGCCCACTATTGATGAACAATATTTTAAAGTGAAGAAAGGAATAGAACAGTATGCTTTAAGATAATTTTCATTTTTAGTATTAATGTCTATGTAAGGATTAATGAATGAAATTATATAAAATATTGGGCTTTTAGTTATAAATTATTTTTTTTTAAATAAGATTTTTAGTATCTTAATAAGATAAGGCATTCTTAAATTTTATTTTCTATGGCTTTTCTTTTTTGATAAAATAAAAATCCTCTATATTTAGGGATTCTTAATTTTTTAATATTAATTAAATATTAAAAACTATTAATTGAGGACAATCTACATTAAATACTCTCCCCATTTTATAGCTTTGGAATCTATCTCTTTCTTTTTAAGATTTTCAAGATATTCTTTGATTTTTCCTAAATCACTTTTTAAGCTTTTTAAATCAGCTTAACTATAAGCCGGTGATAATTTTTAATAAATCTTCTGCTTTTGGTGCTAATTTGTTTGAAAATTAGGTTTTCATATTCAATTTATGTTATACATTGATGATGTGAGATTTTTAATTTTTGATATTTCTTGGTTTTTATAAATAGGTGTTCCTGATTCATCAAATTTTAGACCATTATGTATTTTGAGATTTTTATCATCAGAATTAACCAAATCAATAACCTTATTGATTTTTTCATTTAATGGATCGAGTTTTTTAGTTATTGTTGTTGGAGTTAATGCACTTTCAAGTCTTTCCATATTTGATTTATAGATTGATGTGTAATAGGAATACAAATCATAAACCAAAGAAAATCCTTTATGTGCAACCTCTCCAAATTCATTTTTGGATTCAGAAAATACGTTAATAAGATTCGATATAGACGTAAGTCCGAGTTCAAGATTATCTTTAAATAGGGTTTTTGATTTTTCGTTAATTGTTTCTGGTTTATTTTCCGATTTATATTTAATAGAATTAACCAAATCAATAACCTTATTGATTTTTTCATTTAATGGATCGAGTTTTTTAGTTATTGTTGTTGGAGTTAATGCACTTTCAAGTCTTTCCATATTTGATTTATAGATTAATATGTAATGATCATACAGTGCATAAACCAAAAAGAATCCTTTACGTGCAGCCCATCCAAATTCATTTTTGGATTCAGAAAATACGTTAATAAGATTCGATATAGACGTAAGTCCGAGTTCAAGATAATTTTTGGGTAGTTTAGGAATTGGTACAGATATATTATAATATTTAAATAGGTTTTTTAATTTTTCTTTAATTGTTTCTGATTCTTGTTTTATATTTTCTTGTTTCTTTTCCGATCTATCTTTAATTTTTTCTAATTTATGCCCAAATTGTTCTTTATCTTTTTCATTTATTTTATTCGTTAATTCTTGAATTTTTTTTTCAGCCTCTTCTAATCTCGAATCTTTAACAACGTTCTGAGCTATTTCTTTTGTATTTAAAAATTCTTCAATTTGGTTTTTTAGCTCTACATTACTTTCATAATTCTTACAGCAACTTGTTAGTGCAAGAATAGCATAAACAACAAACATTTTTCTAGTCATAATTATTGCCTTTCAAAATTAAATCAATCAAATTTCTTAATTTACAATTTTTTAAAAAATCTAAGCATAGATTTTTTAAAAAGTTTTCTTTTGTTTTATTTGTTAATTTATTAATAGTATTTGTATCATATGATGATAAACTTAATAGCATTAAGAGTATGTTGCTAAAATATTTTTTTTCATATTCTCTACTTGTAGAATATTTTCAAATTATCTAATCTTTATAAGATTCATATTATTATGTATATAAATATATTGCTATGTTTTATAAAACAAACATATATACAGTAAATCATGCAAAAGAAATAAAAATAGATTTTAAAAAATATCTTATAGTTGTAAGGGGTAACATAATCTACAAATACCTATATATCTATTTAAACAAAGTGATAGGTTTACTGTAGTTATAAATCATCAAAATAATTATTTCATAAAGAATAAGGGAAAGTGGTGTAGTTTACTGTAGTTATAAATATGACATAATTAAGTATGTGGAGGATATATATATGAGCAAAAAAAATAAAAAAAAATTATTTCTTAATGATAGAATTGAACATAATATTATTGGTAATTTATATAATTTAGATACTAATATAGATAAAAATTTAACTAAAAATAACAAAGAATTCCCCACCTATAATTTCTATGAAATTTAGGTGGAGATGAATTTGCTAATAAATAGATTTGTTTTGATTTTGAATATACTTTTTGATGAAATCAATAGAAGCTCCTCCAGTAGAGATAAGGCAATAACTTCTAGACCAAAAATAAGGTTTCCAGTAATACTTATCTAAATAAGTAGAATATTTTTTTCTTATAAGCCTTGAAGATACTGTTTTTAGATTGTTGATGAATTTAAAGGTTGAATATTGGGAGTAAATTCTAGTAATAAATGAATATGATCTTTATCATGGTTGAATTCATTAAGGGTTACTTTCCATAAATAACATATATTAATTATTATTTGGCAAAGAGAAGATGAAAGCTTAGCATTTATGCCGATATTTAGTAACTAATATTAGATGATAATTAATTGAATATATGCAGTGATTATTAAAATTTAGCTTTTATGACATATACACTAAGTATAAAATATTATAAAATAATAGAACATATGGGTATTAATAAAGCTTATAAGCATAGAATATATCCTAACAATAACCAAAAAAAATATTTTTCAAAAGTATTTGGATGTGTAAGATTTTTGTATAACAAAATGTTAAGTGATAAGAAAGATTATTATAAAAATAATAGACAAAATCTTATTACCTATCCAAGTAAATATAAAGAAGAATTTCCTTTTTTAAAGGAAATTGATAGTTTGGCTCTTTGTAATGTCCAACTTGACTTAAATTCTGCGTATAATAATTTTTTTAGGGAAATTAAAAAGGGAAATAGAACGCAAGGATTCCCTAAATATAAAAGTAAAAAAAATAGGCAAACTTTTAGAACCAATAATCAAAAAAGCTCAATAAGAATAGAAAATGGTTATATAAAGTTACCTAAAATAGGGTTTGTAAAGTTATGTCTACATAGACGCATTAAAGATAATGAGCATATTAAAAATGTAGTAGTAGAAAAAGATACTGATGATAAATATTATATTTCAATAACAGTTGAGTGCTTAGATACTAAAAATAACAATGAAACTAAAGGTGATAAAAAAGAAATAGTTGGTATTGATATGAGTATGAAACATTTTTTAGTAAGTAGTGGGGGTGAGAAAATCAATCATCCTAAATATTTATTAAAAAATGAAAATAAACTTAAAAAATGCTAAAGAAAACTATCAAAAAAGCAAAAAGGTTCTATTAATAGAGATAGATCTAGATTAAGAGTTGTCAAACTGCATAAGAAAATTTCAAATCAAAGAAAAGACTTTTTTCATAAATTATCTTATTACTTTGTATCCAATTATAAAAACGTAGTAATAGAAAATTTATCAATTAAAGGCATGCAAAAAGGAATGTTTGGAAAAAGTATTAATGATTTAGGATGGTCTGAGTTTGTAAGACAATTATCATACAAATCAGAGTGGTATGGATACTCTTTGTATAAAGTAGATAGATATTTTTCATCAAGTAAACTATACAGTAGTTGTCACATTAAAAATACGACTCTAAGATTAAGTGATGCTAGGTGGACTTGTAGTAGTTGTAACACTTTGCATGATAGAGATATAAATGCAAGTCTAAACCTTAAGGTTTATTATTATAAAGAAATAAAAACTAAGGCAGGAACTGCCTGAAGTAAAGCTTGTGGACCATGCTCTAGTGGATGACCGTTCTTTTAGAGCCTAAAAAGCTATCATGGAATGAAACAAGAAGCTATTTCTAAAATCTTTGATTTAGAAATAGCAGTTCACAGATATAGTAAAATTGTATTTATAGCAATATACTTGTGCTAGAAGCTATGAATCTCTAAAGATTTTAGCAGGAGAGAAAATATGAAAAAAATTTTTTTATCAATATACATGTTAATTTCAATAAGTTTATTATCATGTGATGTTAGTAGATTAAATCAGAGAAATATTGATGAGCTTAAAATTTTTGTTGAAAAGGCCAAGTATTATTCTATAAAATTAGACACTATTTATAACGAATATACAGGAGCATATAATGATATTATGACTTATTCGGAAGTTACATATTCTGATCAAAGCAAGGTTAATCAAGCTATATCTATACTTAAAAAAGACAATAAAATTGTTAATAAGTTTAAGGAGCTTGAAAAGATTATAGAAGAATACAAACCTATGTTTTTAAGTAAATTAATTGATGATTTTGCTATAGAATTAGACCAAGCTGTAGATAATGTGTCTAATGCCAGACATGCTGCTGATTCTTATAAAAAACTTAGAAAATCTGTTGTATTAGCCTACATTGAGAGTTTTGATGTTATATCTTCTAAGTTTGTTGATAGTAAGTTTGTTGAAGCTTCTAAAAAATTTGTCAATAAAGCTAAAGAGTTTGTAGAGGAAAATGATCTTATAGCTCTTGAGTGTATTGTGAAAACTATTGGAGATATGGTTAATGATAGGGAAATAAATTCAAGAAGCAGGTATGATAATTATTATAAAAAAGAAGCAGATTTTTTAGGTGCTGCTGTAGAACTTGAGGGGGCTTATAAAGCTATTAAGCAAACTTTATTATAGATTAGGTGTGAACTGCTATTTCTATAATCTTTGATTTAGAAATAGCAGTTCACACGAGGTGATAGCATGAAAAAAATATTTAACCAAAAACAACCTTTTTTCTATAAAAGAAAGAATAGGTTTAGATTTTTATTTATATAATTATAAATGAGAGTTCAACAATGAAAAAAATAACAAGTTTAGTATTTATTATGCTGCTGTTTGTTCTGATTACTTGTAAAAATACAGTATCCGATGAAGTCATAAAAAATAAATTGTTAAATTCAATTGAAACATTGGGTAAAGAATTCTTTGTTTTTTTAGTTAAAACCTTCTAAAACAGTTTTTGCATGTTTAATAAGTTCTTTTATTTCTTTCTTTCTCCCCATTGGTTCAAGTTTTTTTAAAGCAGAAGATTCTAAATTATTTAAAGCACTTCTTGCGTCATTTAAAGCACTTCTTGCACCACTTGTAGCCTCTCTAGACAATTTTAATCCATAAGAAGTTCTATAATTTTTACTCTCTAATCTTTTAATAATACTTTCTTTTAACCTTTTCTGAGCGTTTTCAAACAAGAAAGCCGCAGAGCTTATTTCATTTTCTGCAATATCAATCATATTTATAAGCTGCTCAAGTTCAGTATGTATATTTAAATTATTTTGCAATTGTGTTAATTTATTTATCTTATCTCTATTGTTCTTATAATTCTCCATTAATGGTGTTTTTTTATTGTGAATCTTTTCAAATACATCATACAAATCAGCTTTTATTAAAGCATATTCATCTTTAAGTACACGTACTTCTCTAATTAATTCAGAAAATTTAGAGTTTTTAAGAAAATTTTCTTCTAAATGTTTAATTGCTTCATCAGCTT
>NC_015917.1 GCF_000222305.1 Borreliella bissettiae DN127
CTCCGTCTTCATAATACGATAAACAGTAGTATCTGCAATTCTTAGGTCATATTCAAGCAGGGTTTCGTATAATTCTCCAAAACTTTTGGGATCTAACCTTGAATACTCCACAAATTTTTCATCTTTAATATTTTTTTCTTCAAAGAAGAGTATTTTAACCAGTATTTCTTCAAGTTCACTAATACTTAGCAAACGTTCATTATTTAAATATTTAACCTTATCTTCTGCAAATAATCCGCCATTAAATATAGGAAACTTTATTGCATCACTTCCTTTATCAAGTAAATTGAAAATTGTTATTATTTTTTTATATCCTAATTTCTTTTTTGTATTTTCATCATAAAAAAAATACCTAAAAGATATAGAAGATCTGTATAACTTGTTTTCTTCTAAAATTTTCTTAAAAATTTCATTATCTTCAATATATGCAATAAAAAATATTCTTAAAATAAAAATAATTGACTCTTCAAGTATGCTAGCTAAAATATGCCCGGTAATTTCTTTGCCTGACACTTTAAATTCTTTGTCATATATATTTTTTGCAATTTTAAATACTATAGAATCGTCGGGTCTCTCATAAAGTATCTCTCTTAAGGTTTTTTGAATTATCTCTTTTTCTTTGTTTATTTGTTCTTTTTCAACTTCTATTATGTTACTTTTTTTTAAGAATCTTTCTTTTCTTATAAGGTAGATGAATAAAACAAACCATTCTTGTTCCTTATATTCTTCTTTTTCTTCAATTTTAGAAAAATTAAACTCAATATATCTTTTTTCTCCATAAAGTACTTTTGATTTGTCATACAATCTCCATACCTTTCCATTAGAAAGTATCCCATAATGTTTTTGATATTGATTTAGATATCTATATAGCTGATCTTCTGCTTCTTTTACTTTATCTTTAGTATAAAAACTAAATGCTGGACGCTTAATTTCTGCTATAAGCAAGATATTTTCAACAGGAATGGGTTCATTATTTTTTTTAGCTTCTTTTACTTTATTATTAAAATCTACTTTGTCTTTATCATTTTCAAAAAGTAGTATATCTATTCTAGACTCTACTCCTTCTATTTGCCCAGCTTTTTGTTGTTCTACTGAATAATTTAGCTCTTCAAATATAGACTTTAGCAAAGACTCTATATTTGCTTCTGTTGAATTGTCGTCTATTGAAGAAAGTTTGTTTTTTATAAGAATAAAAAGGTCTTTTAGTTTATTAGTATTTTCCCTTTTAATAAAGTCTTTTGATAATTGTTTATAAAGAGATACATTAGGATTGTTTGTTTTTACGATATCATTAGTTTTCATTATCTATGCTTTATAAAAAATCCATTTACATTGTTTACAAATCTTTTCATATATTATTAATACTAACAATATATTCTAAAAAAATTAAGTTTTTAATTAAAAACTTAATTTCTAGATAAATCGGTTGACAAAATAACTTTCAATAAATTTAACAATGATAAAGATCATATTCATTTATTACTAGAATTTGCTCCCGATATACGCCCTTATAAATTTATTAATACTCTAAAAACAGTAACTTTAAGATTTATAACAAAAAAATATTTTACTTATTTAGACAAGTATTGCTAAAAACCTTATTTAGTCTAGAAATTATTCCCTTTTATTTACTAAAGATGTACTAAAGATGACCGTCCTTCAAGATCTTTAATTAAATTATTGTATCTATCTTTTATAGCTATTAAATTGCCAGATTTTCCCATACAACATAACCTGCTAAGCATCCCCCATAAACTTCTCCTACTTTTATTTCGTTTAATCTAGGGACTTCATTAAAACAAGAAATATTTTATGTATTGATAATGTAAATTTTTTTTAAACTCCTGGGTAATATATTCCTCCCCTACTAGTCCATCTAATTCTTTAACTCAACATCCAAATATATATGTTTGGTTTTATAAAAAAAAGCAGTATATTTATGTACCTAGTAATATAAATCTATAAAAATCGGATAATTTGAAAATATTCTACAAGGAACGGATATGAAAAAAAATATTTTAGCAACATACACCCTAATGCTTTTAAGTTTATCATCGTGTGATACAAATGCCATTAATAAATTAACAAATAAAACAAAAGAAAAATTTGTAAAAACCCCGGAATATACAAAAGATCTAGACCTTATAAAAAAAATTCGGATGGATGATAAAGAATCGGGTAAACAACATATAAAAGAAAGAGAACAACAACAGGTGCAGGTTGTTTCTGTAGAATCTATCAATGAAAAGAATCCTGAGATTTTAAATTCTATATATTACTCTCATCAAAAACAAATAGAGATCAAGGAAAGAAATTTAACTACAAACACTGATGAAGAAAAAGAAGCAGAAAAAGCAATTATAGAGGGGGCTCCTATATTTGCAAAATTAGTTGATAACGATCATGAACTTAAACTTAAATATGAGCGATTAGAATTTAATTTTTATAATGTAATTTCAAAACTTAAAAAGAAATTAGAGAATTATAAAAGGCACAATAATATAAAAAGGCAAAAAATAATTCAATTGATCAATCAATTCAACAAAAAGAGGTCCGACATTGATGAGCTCAAGATTAAATTAGAAAGCGGACTTATTGAGAAAATATCAGCAAAATACTTTTTTAATCAGGCCCAAAAAACTTTAAAAGAAGCTATTGCCGAGAGATCAAAAAACAAACACAGAAATTATCAATCAAAAAAAACAAATAGTAATTTATTAGCAAAAAAAGCACTATATGAAACAACAAGAGCTTTGGATCAATTAGCAACTTCTTCTATAAAGATGGCTGAAGCAATGGGAATAAAGAAAGAAATAAAAGAACTTATTCAAGAAGCAAAATATATTTTAGCAAGTTTTAAAAGGGAAGAAAATAAATGATTTTTAAATAATCTATGCTTAATTAGCATAGATTATTTAAAAAATTGTAAATTAAGAAATTTGATTGATTTAATTTTGAAAGGTCGTAATTATGACTAGAAAAATATTTGTTGTTTGTGCTATTCTTGCACTAACAAATTACTGCAAGAATTCTGAAAGTATTGCCTTTATCATTATCTTTAATATTTTCTTTATTTCCATCAAACCCCAAAATTTCAGAGTCTATCTTTTTTAAAGATTTTGGCACTAAAAAACAAGAATAAAAAAATGATATAAAGAAAAATATATTTAATATGCTTATACTATTTTTCAGGATTTTTTTTACTTTAAGTAATTCTTAAAATCCTCTCCCCTATTAGATTGATATCAAAATTTTAAATAATATTTTTATATTAAATCAAAAAGTTTATGAAACACTGCGTAAAAATGTAACAATACTATGACATAATTATTTTAAATTAAAAGTTATGCAAACTATAATTGTTTAATCTTAATTTTAAATTTTTTTTATCTCTATAAATTTTTGATGAATCAATATTGGCCAATCATCAAAATTATCTCTATCCAATAAATATAATAATTTAAAAAATTTACGTCATCTTTAATTTTGCCAAACAAATTAATTAATTCTTTAGACTTTTTAGAACCCAAACCCAAAAAAAACCATTAAAATTGTTTTCAATTGTATGTGAAGACACTAAAGATACGGGAGCCATACAGCCATTTTCTATATCTAAAATTGACTCGTAAAACTTATAAATAATTATTTTCATATCTTTTAAAACACAAATTTCAATAGCATTTAATTCTAAATAGTTAAATAATTTTCCCATTGTATATGAGGAAACATATCCTATTTTTATTAAACAATAAAAATTTTGCTACTTTTGAATTTAAAATTATTTGTTAATGGATTCAAATGAATTTATTTGAACTAACTTTTATAATTCTATTATTTATTGAATATCCTAGTTCTTTATTTTCTACTATTTCAGTAATAACTTGATCATATTTTTTCAGAATTTATGAATTCTTTGTAAAGATTTTGTGCATACTTTTTTAAAGTATTAAATGCTATATCCCATAATAAATATAATATTTCTGTAAATTCTAAAAAGATACCGGTCATTAACACTAATCCACAGAATTTCTTGTCTTTTGTTTAATTCTTTTTGAGATATAATGAAAAAATATTTCACAAATTCTTAACTTTAATCGACTTAATGGAGAAACTTCATGAAAAAAGACATACGTATTTTGAATATATTTTTATATATACCATTATTTTATTCGTGTTTTTTGACTCCACCAAAATCTTCAAAAATCAACAAAATCAAAAACCCTGATTTTGATTTTAAAAAAATTGAAGAGGAGAATATTACAAAATATAATAAAGACACCATTAAAGATAGTAATAAAAATATTTGCCTTTCTCTTGAAGAGCCCGAATCAAATAAAATAAAAGAAGGGGAAGTGTTTGAACCACTTGCGGTCGGTTATGTTACATGGGCAAAATCTGGCAACTTAAAGGCTTTAAAAGACAAAAATAACAATTTAATTGAAGATCTTAGAGAACTTAAGTACTCTTATATTTTTTCCCCTATTCAATTCAAAACTTATTCATTTTATTCATTTAGCTTTAATTATGGTATTAATGATAACAACTATAAAATACTCGGGCAAGAAGTGCCCATAGCCAAGATAATAGCATTTGAATCAACTATAGAGTTTGAAAAAAAATACGAAATAAAAAGCTTAAAACTAAATTCTGAAGAATCTAATATTGATTTTGAACAAAATAGAACTGGTTTAGCCAAAATTAATTTAAAAGAAAATTCAAAAGAACCTAATTACATTTATTCATATAATTTTGGAGTTTTTGATAATTCTTTAGCAGATTATTTTAAGTTCTTTTACAAGAAAAGTAACTGTAACTATATGCCTGCATATCTTACTATAAAAGATAAACAAACCGATAAAGATAAAACCTACGAAATCATATTAAATCTAAAGCTATTTAATGATGCTATTAAACTACTATTTGATAAATATTCAAATTTATCAAAAGAAAAATTAAAACTTTTTATTGATGAATGATAAAAACCGAACAAGAAAAGCAAAGGCAAAGAAAATGGAAACAAAAATTTTTAAAAGTTTCTTAAGCATTATGTAAAATATTTAATTTAAATATAATATATACCTGGGTTTTTACAAACTTAAAAGGAGCTGGGATATAATATGGGAAACATATCATAATTTTTTTATTGTTTAGAAAAGAAATTATTACTTTTGAACTTTAAATTACTTGCTAACGGATTTAAATATGTAAGCAAGCCTATCTCTTATTAAAGATAGGCTTGGCGTTTTAACCAAAGATTATAGAAAATTTTCATCTATAGTTTGTTGTTTTATAATATTTTATATTTAGTGCAAACAGTATACTTCTCCTGTATAAACACCCAAATATACTGTTTTTAAAAATCATTAATAACGTTAAAAGATTATACCTTTAAAGAGCTATTAATTCGATGACCTTTTGCAGCCCTTCTGACTCTTCGGTTTTTTCTTGTATTTGATTTACAAGTGTACTTGCATAAGATTTAAGCTTAGTAACATCTGTTTTTATAAGATTTTTGTCATCTTGATAATCTAACAAAAGTTGGTTTAATATTTCTGAAATGATTTTCATCGTAGATAAAATCTTTTCAAATGCCACTTTAAGTTTTTCTAAATCTGAAATATCTAGTTTGTCTAGATTGTCTTTTTTGGAATATAAATGAGCAGTCACTATGTCAAAAACACTCCCAAGATCGCTAAAAAAACTGAAAAGTTTACTACTACCTGACAGCTTGATAATATTTCCCAATTCTTTTAAGTCCTTAGTATCAATGGTACTTAAAACAGTATAAGTATGTCTTCTAAATCTTATAGATCTTTCGGTATTGGCTGATGCATCTTCTTGCCCCTTTCCCCAAGTACGAATTTCAAAACCCATCCCGTATTGGTCAGCAGGCTCTTCTTCCATTCTTTTTATATATTTTTCTTTATGCACATTAGCTGCTTCTATCAAATTTCTTAAATTATTAAGTAGTGTATTTTTTATTTTTTTATTTAGATCTTCTTCTTGCTTGGGGTCTGATTCTATGCTGGGCTTTAATTCTTCTCTATTTGGGCCTTCTTGTTTAGAGCTTGCTTCCGTGTTGAATTTTGATTTCTCTTTATCGAATGGATATTTAATATCTTTTTGATTGGTATTAAAATCTGAATTGCAAGCATTCAAAAGCAAAAAAACACATATATATATATGATATTTCATAAATATTCTCCTTGAATAGCTCTGTATTTAGCATACTAAATTATTTAATAAAATTCAATAACAATAATATATTTTAACTATTTAATTAAAAATATTAATTTTTTAATACAAGGATACTTTTATTGTCAGAATTTTTATAATATTTTAAAGTTTTACTTATTAGCTTTAATAGGTAAAACCAATAAATTAAATAACATCTTTGGAAAAGAGATAAAAGAAAAGAGAAAATTTAAAGAAAAAGCATAAAAAGAATGGGATATCATCATTTTAATAGAAGCTTTTTCATTGGGAAAATCTTGTTTGGAAAATTTTTTTCATTTTTAGATAATACTTTAAAGCAACGCCCAATCATAGAAAAAGTTTTTTAAAGAAGAAACAAATGAATTTTACTATACCCGAACTTCTAGATTTACGAATATTTCTAAAGAAGGATATAACTATACCTTTAGAAATTACCAAACTCTAAAAGTTAATTAACTTATAGAAAAGACAGAAAAATGCCCCAAAAGAAGTTAAGCGTATAGAAAAGTTATCAAAAACATTCATTATACAATTGGAGTAAAAAAAGAAATAGAAAGTATAATTTTAAATCTAAAAGAAATACTAGAGAGGTCATAGCAGTAGTGATTGATTTGAGAAATGAATCTTATATTAAAACACTTTTACTGTTCAATGTATTAATATTTTTATAATTACTTAAAACCTTGTATTAAAGCAAAAGAAAGTTCAATCTCTTAAAAAGAAGAGATAAAGCGCTTACTGGGTTTGTATATAAACTTCTAGTAAAAAGAATATAAGAATTTTATAACCCAAAATAATATTAATACTTATTCAAATAGATAAAGTATTTTTACATATGAGCTTAAGTATCTTGTTTTAAAATTTATTAATAATAACTTAAAAAGCTAAACTTGGAAGACATATGTTGACTATAACCTTTTTTAACCCATCTCCCTCATTAGCTTTTTTCTAAATTGATTTTGAAGTTTATTTACATAGGATTAAGCTTATACAAAAATAATTTGTCAACAAATTAACATGAAAATTAGAAACGCATACTACATACAAATAGAGCTGTCTCAATAACATATAAATACTTTTAAGGAAAATAAATTAAATTCGCTGATTTTTTTCTCTATTAAATAATTCTCTAATTGAAATGAAGAATTTATTTTTCTGATTTTTATTAACACCAAATACATATAAATCATTCATTATCCTTGTGTGACATACTTTTCTATCATTATTCTCTTCTACCTTAATAAAGATGTGGGGGTTTTTATTTTTTAATCTCTGATTTTTTTTGGGGCCGTTCTAATACGATTTCCGTAACTAATCCTTACTAAATAATTTTTTAATATCGGTATTAAAATTTCAATTTTTACTTTATTTTTTAATTGCTCGATAAGTGCTATTATTATCAGTTGCTAGTAGTTATTAATAGCAATGTAAGCACACCCCGAGAACATATATATTTTCTTTGAAGCCACATATAAATATTAGAATAATTTTGTTTGCAACCGGATTCTTCTAACATCTTTGGCCCTATAGGCGCTTTCGCATTAAGCTAGATTTTTAAATCTATAAGCATTCTCTTTTTAAAATTATAAAAGATTTTTAGTTTTTCCATTACTTTTTAATTGTTTTTCTAATTTTAGCTTTTTTACCCCTTTTTCTTTTATTTTAAGAATGGGTTTATTGATATGTTTGCTTTTATGGTCACCTTTTAGGACTTAAATTGCGTTTACAAATTGACACCTACTTGAGATTCACTTTTTGATATTCTGCTATTTTGCCGTTATCTAATATGTTTGGTTGATTATTCGGGTGAAGCCTTGAATTGTATTGCCTGCAAAGAATGATAAAATGATAATTATCTTGTCAATATTTATTCATCAATCTTTATATATTCTTTTTTTCGCTTGTGATAGTTGATTATAAATGTTGTATGTGGTGGCATTGGGAATTTTATGTCTTATTCTTTTTCTAATCTAGGACTAGGGTTTATAATTTTTATAGATGATAGACGAAATAGAAGGATTTAATTTGAACATACAATTTTTATTTAGTTATAATAATTGCGATTTGGCAAAATTGATAAGCTTGAAAAAAATAAAATTACCAAATAAGACATTTAAACTAAAGCTCTTATAAGGAAAATATTTTAGTAAAATTATTCTTTAATAATTTTACTAAAACAAAAATTGCACCAGCATCAACGGTGTATATCAAGGATTTTTCAGGCGTCGGTTCATTTTATTGATTATTGTTGTTATTGATTTTATTTTTGCCTTGGCAATAAATAAAAAAATTAATTTTTTAAAGTATAAAAATAAAGATTTATGATAGAAATCAAACATCAAAGATATTATTTTTATTCCTTATTTTTGTCAGAACTTGCAAGAACTTTGCCGCATGCTGTATTAACTATTATTTTAATAAACAAAGGTTTATCGCTCAAAGATATTGCTATGGTACAAATTTGTTATATGACAGCAATTATTATTTTTGAATTTCCATCAGGCGTAATATCAGATGTTTTTGATAGAAAAATTGTTTACTTGATATCAATTTTCCTATTAATGGTCTCTTATTTTATTGTTTTTAAAACCTCTTCATTTGTATTTATGTGTGTTTCGTGGTTTATATATGGGATGTCAGCTGCTATTAGCACCGGTACGATTGACATTAGCTTTACTAAAATATATCAAAACAATTCAAAAAAATTAAAAGCTTTTATATCATTTGTAAAAATAATATTAAGTATTGGTGCTATTTTAGGCGGATACATTGGAAGTATACTGTATTTATACATTGATATAAAAATTTATCTAATTTCATTATTAATATATTTGGTAGCATCTTTAATTACAATTTTTTTTATACCCCGTGATAAAAATACAGATCATAATCATAGTAAGGAAGATTTAAGTTTATATCTTATAAAGTTTAAAAAAATTGTAATAACATTATTACAATCTAAAGAACTTTTAGAATTATTTATTTTGATTGGCTCTATTCAATTTTTTTATCAACCTTTTTATTTATACTGACAAGCAATTTTTATTGACAAAGCCATATCTATTAGTATATTTGGAATTATCTATGTGCTATTCCGTTTATCAAACATTGTAGGAGCGTGGGCGTTTAGAAGAATTAAACATACAAAATATGATATTTATATTATTTTAACTATAATATTGTTATTATCAGTTTTAATAAAAATAGTTTCACATATTTATATATTTATCTCTATAATCACATTTTTAGTAATTTTAATTGCTATCTACTCTAATAATTTAGAATATTTTTTAAAGAAAAATATAGATTCAAAGGTTTTAGGAACTATAACTTCTATTAATAGTGTAATATCTCGTATATTTTCATTTTTAGTATTGGCTATATGTTCGGGCTTAACTAATTTTATAAGTGCTATAAATACATTTGTTTTATTAATGCTTATTTTTTGTACATTATCTATTATTGTGGTGTATAAATTTAGAAATAATAGAAAAAGCTAAAAAAATATATAGTCAAGTACAAAAATCAAAAAGTAAGAAGCATATATAAAACAACTTGTTATATTCTATTGCATCCCTTTGGGTGTTAACATGGGTGTGGTACTGAAGGTTGCTAAGCTTAAATGATCTAAGAAAGAGTGTTGCCGGGCGGTTAATAAACATTTTAAAGATAAGAAAAACCCAATATAAAATCCGTGTTAATTTATGCTTTAAAAAGAATTGCATTAAAAAAAGGAGTATTATTATAATATATATAATAATAAGCAAGCTTAAAAACAAGTAAAAATAATCGATAAAAATGTTAAATGAAATAAAGAAAGTCTTGGAAAATGAAAATTATGACAATAAGCAATTAGAGGTAATATCTTTAGCACCTATAGTAAATCTTACTATTATGTATAAGGCGCGATTCTTTGCAAAATCTATTATAATCAAAATTAAAAACATTCTTCGTTGTTTATTGCTGACCATTCATTATCTAATGGGATAAATTTACCTTTTTCTTTAATAGTGTTTATTTTTTCTTCAAATGCTTTATCCAACAAAACCTTATTACTTGGCAAATAACCTTTTAGATTTCCGGTCGCTTTTTTTATTTATTAAATCATTTATTTACCATCTCTAATCTTATATTTTTTATTTTAATAATATTAAAGATCGAATTGCTCATAAAACTTTCTTATTATCCTCTTGATTCCTTGTATCTCTTTAAAAGCTTATTAAGAAAATCTTTTTGATTTTTAAAAATCTCATCCATCATAAAACTTGCAAACTTGGAATTGCTTTTATAAAAGGCATAACTTTCCTGATTTTTAAGTTGAAATTTTAATGGTTTTATTAGATTTTGTTTTGATTTTTTCATTGTACCATTTGCTTTATTTTTAATATATCTTATAGAAGCCCTTATTCCGTTGTTAGTGATAAAATTTTCTTCCAATACCCCTTCCTCAACTGCAGTAGCTAACTTTATATATTCATAAGATTGTGTCTTTGCCAATTTAAAATCTGATAAAAAATCTTTAAAAGATTTATATCCTCCTTCTAAGTAGAGTTTTTTGTCATTTATTTTCTTAAGAATCTTCATGGTATCAATAATATTATATATTTCTGATTTAATATTATTTTTTAATTGCGTAATTAATCGTTCAAATTCTTCTTTTCTTTGATTTTCATTGCTTTGATCGAGAATATAATTTAGATTATTTTCTGAAATTCTTTTATTAATTTTTAAATTAATGTTTTTTTTATTCATGTTTTTCCCTTTATGTCCAACAAGTCCGGCATGCCGGACTTGTTAAATTCGGTAATTCTTACAATTTCCCGAGAAACACATCCAATATTTTTTTATATTCAATAATATAATCTTTTGAAAAATCAAATTTTTCGTTACACCCTATTCTTTTATTTAAATCTTCTCTTTCACTTATATATCCCAAAAACCCACTTTTCATGCTTACTATTTCCATTAATTGCCTGTGAGTAACATTTTTTTTAAACCTTGTAATAACAATAAATATTGGTATTCCGGCAACTTCTTTTATATATCTTCTTAATGTTTCAAATCCTTCAACTGCCCATTTTTCTGCCGTCATTGGGGATATCACATAATTACTACTAATTAGGGAAATTTTTAATGTAAAATTCCTTTTGGGATTAGTATCAATTATAATATAATCGTAGTTATCTGATATGGAATTTAATTTTGCCTTTAGTGCGAATTCAATAGAGCGGTGTCGGTTATCATAATAATATTCTCCATTTAATTCATCAACTGTTATATAACTAGGTATCAAGGCTATATTATTATCCACATTAATGATGCTTTTATTAATATCTGCACCATTCTTAATAACATTTCCTATATTTATTTTGGATACATCAAAGTTTTTTGTTTCTAATTCATTATAATAATAGCTTGTAGTAGCAGCTTGATCGTCTGTATCAACCAAAAGTACCTTGTGTTTCTGAGACAATAGATTTGCAAGGATTATTGAGGTTGTGCTTTTTCCAACACCTCCTTTAAGACTTGCAATTGTTATTATTTTTGATTTTTTTCTATCCATCTTATAATTATTCCTTTTTCTGGATATTTTTTCCCGTAAAATTCATATACATGTTTTTCCAATTTTGTAAACATATCAATACATGCCACATTATATGGTGTATTTTCTTTTTCTTTTTTTAATAGACGAAATAATCCCTTAAAGTAACAAAAAACGCTTCCTTTTTTAAATCTAAATTCTATGTAATGTGCTTTTGATAATCCATATGACTTTGTGTTTCCATTTATTTCGTATTTCACAAAAATGTTTTTTATTGGCTTTCTATAGCCATAGTGAATGCCTAAAAACTTGTCTCCTTCTTTTACAGAATATAGCCGGACTTCTTCAACTTTTGTTTGATTAAATAGCGTTCTTAATGATATACGGCATTCATTTCTTTTGTTGTCAATTCCCAATTTATAAATATCCATCATTATTTTTGTATGATACATTGTTTTATCATTTTCTTTTTCAATCTTTATGAAACGATCTTTATTTTTACATTTAATTCTTGGTTTTTCTATTTTTATAGATTGTAGGACGTTTTTCATGTATTACCTTTATATAATATCTTGACTTAGCAATTTTTTATCCATTTTATTTTTTTCTTTCTTTATAATTTCTAATAATTCATAGCAGTAAATACTAAATACTTTATTATATTCTAGGGGTTTTTTGTTATTCAAATAATTTTTTATAATTGACTTTAAAGACTTTATTTCAAATTCTTTTTTCAATTGTTCAATTAGTATGTTAAAAATATTTGTTCTTATATGTATATATTTTTTTGTGGGGGTTTCTTTTTTAATTTCAATTGATTTTTCTAATTTAAGCTTTATTTTATTTAGGTCTTCGTATTTTTTGTTTTCTATTATGAAATGTGGCTTGTTTTTGTAATTCTTGTATATGCTTTCAATTTGTAGTTTCATTTGTTTAGCATCATATCCATTTTTTTCAAATTCTTTTTGAATATTTTTTAGAATTTCTTTTAGTTTATTTTGTCTTTCCTTAAAATAAACTTTATTTTTATTATTTTTTTTTGTTAAGTTAATTTCAATTTTTTTTACTATTTTTAGTATTTCGATTATTTTATCCTTGCTAATGTTTAGGTCTAAGATGTAAATAGCTTCTTTGGATAAGAAATTACATTTATTAAAATATTTTTTTGTTTGATATTTTTCTATTTTTTTATTTTTTGTTTCTTCTTCTTTATTATTATTATTATTATTACACTCCCCGAAATTTAGATTCCCCTCTTTAGTAAACCTGTCTTTAAGGTGTCTGTTAACTCTTGTTTGGAATCTTATATCTTTTTTTTCTTTAAAGTATTGATTGATTTTAAGGTGGCATTCTTTTTTTGGATAATTAAGTTTGTAATAAATTTCAGTTCCAAAATTTACTCCCAAATGTTTATGATAGTTGGTTGTGACTTTTAGTTCTTTTTCTAATTTGTAAAGATAATTTTGCATTGTCTTTAGCTTAACAGTTGGTTGTCCATTTCTTTTTAAATTTTCATTAAAGTAATAGAGTATATTATTTTGGGTATATTTTTTATATTTACTGTTTATATATTTCAGCGTTGAGATAAAAACTATTAATTTATGCTGTAATTTATTCTGGAAAGGTGTGTTTTTATGGTTGATAAATGTATTTTGCATATTATTACTCCTAGTTATTTTGATTTTTACAAATATATTTATAGCACAGTATTTAAATAAAAGCAAATATTTTTATAAAAAAATCATAAAAATTAATAATTTGTTGTAATTTTTATGATTTGGAAGATCATAATTTGATATGAAGACAAATTGATTTTAATTCTAATTTGAACTATACTACAGTTAGTGTAGAAAAATATTTTCATATTAACTACCTATTTATTTTTGATCATTTTATGAGAGGCAAGCAGGGCTTATATAAGTTCTTTGGTCATGGGGCTTATATAAGCCCTGAGCTTTTGCAAAAATTTTTTATTTAAAAGGCGATAAAAATAATTCTTGATACTTTTTATACTAAATTAAAGAGTAAAAGCATGAAAAAATTTTGTTATGGATAATAATCTGATTTAGATCTGGAAAATTCAATAAGCTGGAGTTAAATTTTAAAAAGTCCGGATAAGTTTATAAAAAAATAAAATAGCATTGTCAAAAATTTTAAAGTATATGGGTTATTGTATTAACTATTTGGCCTTAGAGTTGCTTATATAAAAATGTGGGCGTTGGTTGTGTGTCTTAATATAATGTTGGATACAGGATATTTAAATATCTATGAATAATGATTATGAAAGTTAAGAATATGTTATTTAGTTAGTAAATATGTTTTAATAAATATCAAAGAAAAGACATTATTTGAAAGCAAAAAACGATATTAGTAAAGATTGAAAAAAGATTGGGGGTGTTGTATCTTCTTTAAAGAAGTGTTATTTAATATGATTATATAATTGAAAATATAATTTATATAATTTAAACACTTTAAAATTGTTTAAATTATATAAATGTGCTGATTTAGTTTTTAATTTTTTGATGTGATTTTTTATTTATTTTTAGTTATACTATTAATACACTTCAGCAGCTTTGTTTGCGCCAAGTATTTTTTAATTGCGCATTTTTATTTGGCCAATGGCGGGGCTTTTTGTGCTCTTTGGGGCTTGGGTTTTTATATTTTCTTTAGTAAATTTGAGCTCTTGAATGTATAATGCAAATTATAGTGGATTTTTTGAATTTTGTGTTTTACAAAAACAATTTATTATAAATACACAATAATTTATTTTATTTTGTAGGCAGTTTGTTAAGCAGGCATAAAAATATATTATGAAATGTTATGTTATTTTTGTATCAACGGGATAGAAATTATAAACTGTGATTAAGCTAAAATTAATAAAATCTTTTATAAAAATAAATTTAAGCGCAATTAAGAAAATAATTATAATTATGTTTAAAAACAATGCTTTAAAAATTACATTATATATGTGAATGTACAATGTTGGGCTTACAACATTACAAAGGGATGCCGGCCTCTTCAAAAAATAGGTCAAAAAAGTTAATTGAACGAGGGGTGCAGGTTAATAATAAAAATTCTTTGTGTAATTCATCAGAAAATCAATCTAAATTTTGAAAAAAGAAAAAAATATTAAAAATAGATTATCGAAAGGAAGTATCCCTAAAGACTATCTATTTATCACTAAAAATTCTTGGTAATCAATTGTACATAAGAACCTGCTAGTATCCAGAAATGCTATTATGTGTCCAAAAAGATAGATAAGAGCCTTGGGGAAAATAATTTAATATTTCAAGGGCTTTTTATGATACACTATAAAGCTTGTTTTAGTAGAAATAATACAAGAATTCCTAAGCCAAAAAGAATATTAATAGCAATACTTATTCAAATAGATAAAATATTTTTCCATAAAATTTTAAATATACCGCTTTTAAATTGTTAGTAAATATAAAAGCCAAACATTAAGGGTTATATTTTGACACTATAAGACTTTTTAGATTTTCTGCTTCTTTAGCTAGTTGCTTAATTTCATTGACCAGTTTATTTGAATAAGATTTAAGCTTATCAACATCTGTTTTTAGATTTTTGTAATCTTTTAAAAGTTGCACTATCCTTCCTGCACCACCTCCTTTTATAGATAATAGTTGTTCAAATGAATTTTTAAGCGTTTCTAAATCTGAAATATCTAGTTTTTCTAGACTGTCTTGTTTGGGATATAAGCGGTCAAATATTATATCAAGAACTACCCCAATAGTGCTAAAGGAATTAAACATATTTATTGCTGGTGCTAGTTTATTTATATTTGCGATAATATCTGAGAATTCCTTTAATTTATCAGGAACTAGAGGACTTAAAACAGTATAAGTGTGTCTTCTGTATCTTATAGATCTTTCGGTATTGTCAGACATCCTTTCAGTTCCGGCCCCCCAATTTAATCTTATAAAAGCCGCTACTCCATATTGGTCTTCGGGTTCGTTTTCCATAATTTTTACATATTTTTCTTTAAAATAGTATGCTGCGTTAATTTGCTCTTTTAAATCATTAAGTAGTGTATTTTTTTGTTTTTTTAAGCTCTGCCTCTTCTTCTTGTTTCAGATTTTCTGTTTTAGTCTTTGAATCTTCTATTTTGGGCCTTGATTTTTCAGTAGGTGGGGATTTAATATCTTTTTTTTCAGTATTAAAATTTGGATTACAAGCTGAAAATAAAATGAATATATGCAATTATGCGGTATTTCATAAATATCCTCCTTGGGCGTAACCCAATCTTTATTATAATTGTTTAATTAATTTGATTTAATATTTAGTATAATATTGGAATAATCACAACAATATATCTATTGTCATAAGTTAATTTGACTGTTAATCTCTTATTGGGCTTGTTTTAATATTGAAATAATTGTTTATGTGCTTTTTGCGGTTTTAAAGGGTTTAAGTACTTTCCATTTCTTTAAAATTAGAATTTGTTTTTTTGTTTGTGTAATTAAGTCTTTATGCGCGTTATTAAAGCAATATTAATGAATAATAGATTTTTTTTATTAGGCCTTTAAATATTTAAAGGCCTAATTTACTTCAAAAATCCCGTGTTAATCGGTTTTAATTCATACGACTGGATATAGTGTTCTTCAGATCCCCAGCCTCTTTATTTTTCTCATTAAATTGATTTAATATTATACTTAGATATTCTTGTAATTTAGAATCCTCTGTTTGTATAGAATTTTTATTTTTTTGATAATCTAATAAAATTTGTTTTATGCTTGTTGAAAAAAATTTCCTTATAGAGAGTAATTGTTCAAGAGAGTTTTTGATCTTTTTCAAATCTAAGGTGGTTGCCTTATCTAGGGCATCTTTTTTTGAGTTTAAGTGATTAATTATCTGTTCTAGATTAAGTTCTAAAATTGCTATGCTATTTAACACCTTGTTTGTCAATTGTAGTGCTGGTTTGTGAAATATTTTTTCAAATTGATCAAATTCATCATCTGTTAAAAAACTATTTATAAAGTTGAAAGCTCTGCTGTCTATCTCGAAAGCTTTTCCTCCATTTTTACCGTTTACAGGTTTTTGATTTGCCGGGTTAGTCAGTGGCGGTTCGCTTTTGTCTATGCTTTCTTTAGTTGTCGATATTAAAGTTTTTATTTCATTAATATAGTCACTTTTTGTTTTATTTGGATGTTTTTTTATTGCTGCTTTATTATCATGGCCGGAATTGCAGCTGCTTAAAAGCGAAAAAACACACATAAATAAAATTATTTTCATAAACATTCTCCTTAATTGGCGTAGATTAATTCTATTGTTATATTAGAAATCATGCAATATAATAATGTATTTTATTGTCAATAATTATAATTTGCGTAGAAAATAATATCATCATCTTGTATTAATAGGATTAAATTTGCATTGTTTTGTTTTTTATACTTATAAACAGTAATCAAATTTTAGATGCCCACTTGTTATTTTTTAAATTTTTATTCTTATTTGATCTCTTTTTAGAAGAAATAATTTTTAGTTAGAAGGGGCATTCTCTTTTAGATCTATTAGAAATTAATTTTTTCTTATCTATTTAGCAATAAATGCAATAACAGGTGGCATAATATATCACAATTCCATATTATCGTCTGAATATTTACCGCTTTATTGTTTAAATTATGCCGTTATAAAAAATTCTCTATTTTATAATCTCTTTAAAGGCCCATTTATGTTTAAATTGTTTAATTTTTTTTATTTTAAAATATTCCGATAGAACCTCTTTTATAAAGTCCTAAATATCACTACAGTATTTTGTAACCGATTTGTATAACTTTTATTTATGCTTTGCAATTCTTCTTTACGCTTTTTATATTTTAGGGCTTCTTTTTTTGATAAATTTATTTGCGAATTCTTTAATTTTTTGATTTTCTTCTTTTTTTATATATTCTAACCAGTCTTCAAGTGTCTTATTTTTACCATGTAGTTTTTTAAATAATGAGTATTCTCTATCCCAACTAATAGTGACATCTTTATATTCTTTTATGATATTAATTTTTGATATATGGTTTTTAGGGAATTTAATCATATTAACTCTTCCTAACTGTTTAAAAATATTATAGCAGTTTGATTCTTTTATTTTTTGAATTTTGTGACTCGCAGCAATAACCGATTATAAATATTCTATAAACCGATCTGATTTCTAGATTTTTACTTAACATATATGTTTTAATTTTAAACTTGTAATGCTATTATTGCAAATGTTTGCTGGTAAATTATTAATGTTTTTGAACCTTTTCTTCTTCATCTTTTTTAATAGTGGAACTTTTTGAAAGTTTTATTTTAAATGGCTTATTTATAATATATGTTTGTATTTTTTAATTTGGCTTTAAATTTTATTTATATAGAAGCATATTTCCATCTTTAATGTTTGGCAAGGCAGAAAATACTAATCATTACTTTATTCCTTTTATGTTGATTTTAGCAAGGGGTTCTAATGATCGCCATAAGAAAAGAAGAGAGCAATTTTATAAGTTTAGAAATAAAAGCTTAAAGAGTGGGACATATGTTTCAAGACATTATAACTAAACTTAAATAAGATTATAAAAAAACAAAATCTAATTAAAAACTTAATAAATTACATTAACTTAATTAAGTTTTCTACTATTTTTGCTGAGCTGGAAGAAGCTTTTTTTAAAAATTTTTTATAATCATCATGATTATTCTCATTATTAACTATATCAGATATTCCCCGGATGATTATAAAGGGAATTTTAAAGCTGTGTGCTACTTGAGCCATTGCGGCGCTTTCCATGTCTATTGCAATTGCGTTTTCAAATTCTTCTGGAATTTCTTGAAAATTTTGATGGTCAATGAATTGGTCTCCAGTAATTATTAAGCCCATATATGAGGTTATATTGTTTATTTTTATTTTAGAAGTTTTCCTTATAAGGGTAGTGTTTGCCTTAAATTTTTTAGGGTGTTCTGGAACATGTCCAATTTCATATCCAAATTTATGTAGATCAAAATCATAGCTTGTTGTTTCTGTAGATATTACAACGTCTCCTATTTTTATAAATTTGTTTTTATTGCTATAAATTCCACTAGCAACTCCAGCATTGATTATGTGACTAATTTTGTATTTTGAGATAATATAGCTTGTCCAAAGGGCTGTATTTATTTTTCCAACTCCTGTAGCTATGGTAATTATATTATGATTCATCACTTTTCCAATGGCGATCTTTTTTTTTCTTTTATGTTCTTCTATTGGAATAGATTTTTTGTTTTGAATAATCTTGTTTATCTCTTCTATTTCTGCTTTTGTAGCTGAGATTATTAAAATATTACTTTGAGAATTTTCATTTGGGGCATTTATTTTTGACTCATTCCCCCAGCTATTTAAAACTACAGATAAAAAAAATATTAGTATATTTGCTATATTTTTGATTTTCATAAAAAAGCTCCCGTATATATTTTTTGTTAATTTATAAATTAGTATTTGCATATTTTTATAATTTAAATAATATTGCAATATTAAACTATTTATAGGGTATTTTTGTGTTTTGTTTTAAACAATAAAACAAGCTTTTAGTTAAGAGCAAAATTTAAATTTAATTGCTTTTGCGGGGTATTTGTTTATAATGCCAATGTACTTTTATTATAAGTAATTTTTAATTATTAAATACAAAGATTCTTATAAATTAAGCAGGATTGTGAATTTAATCTTAATTAAGATCTAAAATTATTTTTTTGGCTACAAAATAAGTATTGTAGGCATTTTTATATAGACATATCAGCTTAACTTTTTATTACTATTTGTTACTTGAAAAGTTATTTTAGGAATTTTTTTGACAAATCTATGTATTTATTCTTATAAAACATTTTTAATTTAAATATTGTAGGATTTATTTATAACTATTGAGCTGCTTATACATAGGCAAAGCAATAATAGTAGATTAATAATGAAAAGCACAATAATTTAAAAAAGGTTCAATATATAATGTTGTAGTAAATGTCAACATGAATTATTATTATTAATATTAATTCTCAAAATGGTAAAAGATTCTTTATTTGATGAAAGTAAAAGAATTTTTAACTTATATGAATTTTAGATGGATTTAATTTAATTAAAATTAATTTGTCCGCGGGCTTAAATATACTTTTTATTATACCCGTAAAAACTCTTTGAGTGGAAATAGTGTAATAATTTTTAAGCTAAAAATAATATTAATATTAATTTAATACTTACTCAAATAGATAAAATATTCCTTCACATAAACTAAATATACTGTTTTTAAATTATTGTTAATAAACTTAAAAAGTTAAACTTAAGGGTTATATGTTGACACTATAAACCCTTGCAAATTTTTTGCTTCTGTAGATAATTGCTTAAATTCATCAGCAAGTTTACTTACATAGTATTTAAGCTCATTGATATCTGTTTTTATAAGATCTTTATTATTTTCATAATCCAATATAATTTGCTTTGACATTCCCGAGACACTTTCTATGATGGATAATATTTTGGCAAACGAATTTTTAAGCGTCTTTAAATCCGAAATATCCAGTTTATTTAGTTTATCTTTTTTGGGGTATATGTGATCACTTACTGTGTCAAGAACTCCTCCAGAGAGTTAAAGGTGTTAAATATTCTGTATATTGGGCTCTGCTTTATAATAATATCAGAGAATGCCTTTAATTTATTAATATCCAAGGCACTTAAAATAGTATAGGTGTGTCTTCTGTGTCTTATAGATCTTTCGGTATTCGCAGATATCCTTTCAGTTCCTACCCCCCCCATATTGATCTTTGGGTTCTTCTTTCATTTTTTATATACTTTTCTTTATGCGCATTAGTTGTTTCTATTAAATTTTTTAAATCATTAAGTAGTGTGGTTTTTAGCTCTTCCGCTTCTTGTTGTTTCCTTTTTAGTTCTTCCTCTTCTTGTTGTTTTTTCTTAAGCTCTTCTTCTTGCTTTGATTCTTCTATTTTAGGCCTTGATTTTTCAGTAGGTGGGGATTTAATATCTTTTTGTTCAGTGTTAAAATTTGGATTGCAAGCTAAAAATAGGAAAATAAATATATTTACAATGTTATTGTATTTCATAAATACTCTCCTTTATATAATTTCCATATTTACTCATACTATACTTAGTATAAGTAATTATTTAATCTAATTAAATAAATAATTTATTGCAACTTGAACTTTTTTAGAATCTATTTTATAATCCCCTATTAATTTTTACCAAATTTGTTCATTTCAAAAATAGCATATTCCATTTGTGAAGTATATTCTTAATATTTATTGTTTCAAAATTCAAAGACTTTGAGAGCATAAATAATTTTTAAAGCATTTAAAATTTTTATAGGGTGTTTTTGTAAGGTAAATAATGCTTCTCATTTGGTTACTTCTATCATTTGCACTTTTTTGTTATTTTTTATTTGATTGTAGTTTTACAAAAAATTAAGATTATTGAATATACTTATTTATAAATTGTTTGCTACATTTTTAAAAATTTAATTTTTATAAATTAATATACTAATTTAAGCAATACCGGTTCAAAAATTTAGATATACCCAATTATTGTAATAAAACAAGTGTACTATTCTTTCAAGCTTTTTGCAGATTCTTTAATTATTCTTAAATCTTTTATCCTTTTAAGATATTTTTAAGTTTTTCTAAAAACCTCTCCGGTTCATTTAAATCTTCGATTTTAATTTTGGCAGCTTCAAGAATACTTTTGGGGCCAATAAACATCATTTAATTTAAAGTTTATCTTAATATCGATTTAATCTTTCTGAAATTAACAGTAAAGATTTTTATTATAAGTAAATTTATTATTGGGTTTGTTTTATTATTAAAATAATTGTTTTTGCAATTTTTATTTTTTTAAGGTTCAATTGTTTACCATTTCTTAATTAATTTCAATTATAATTTGTTTTTCTGTTTGTGTAATTAAATTTTAATTTGTTTGATTAAAGCAATGTTAACAGGGGTTAATAAACTTTTTATTAGACCTATATATTTAAAGGACTAACTTACTTTAAACCCCTCTATTAATAAATTTTAATTTATAATGCTGGTATAGGTATTGCTAATATGGTTTTTTTCAGATTTCTAACTTCTTTAATTTTTTCATTAAACTGATTAAATATTGTATTGAAATAGGATTCTGATTTAGAATCATCCGTTTTTATAGAACCGGTGTTGTTTTGATGATCTAATAAAGTCTGTTTTATGTTTGTTGAAAAAAAATTCCTTATAGAGAACAATTGTTCAAGAGAATTTTTGATCTTTTCCAAATCCACGGTATTTGCTTTATCTAAGGTATCTTTTTTTGAGTCTAAGTGATTAATGTCTGTTCTAGATTAAGTTCTAAAATTGCTATACTATTAGTACTTTGCCTGGTGATTGTAGTTTCGGTTTATTAAATATTGTTGAGAATTTATCAAATTCATCATCTGTTAAAAAACTATTTATAAAGTCGTAAGCTCTTTTATATATTTCAAAAACTTTCTCCCCATTTTTACCATCTACAGGGCTTTGATCCGCTGGCTCAGGTTGTTGTAGTTTGCGTTTTTCGATGCTTTCTTTAGTTGCTGCTATTAAATTTTTTGTCTCATTAATATATTCGTTTTTTGTTTTATCAACATGTTTTTTTATTTCCGTTTCAGTGTCATGGTTGGCAGTACAGCTGTTTAAAAGTAAAAAAACACAGATACATAAAATTATTTTGTTTTTCATAAAAACATTCTCCTTAATTGGTATAGACTAATTGTAGTCTTATATTAAAGAACATACAACCAGTGTATTGATGATTCGGTATGTTGTTAATTGGGAAGGCAAGTATCATATAAATCAGCGAGTGGCACGAATGTTCTTTGTATAAAATATTTCTCGATTTTAGAATGATATTTTTAATATCACAATTGCTACATAGTTTACTTATGGGAAAATCTATCTACTTTAGTAAACTTGTAGTTAGTTGTAATCGATTTGCATGATAGAAATATAAAATGTAGCTCTAAATTCCAAGGCTTCTTCTTATAAAGAAATAAAAACTAAGGCAAAAATTGTCTGAAGCAAAGCTTTATGGGATTGTATTAGTTGTTAGATTGCTGTTTTTGTAGAGCTTGAAAATCATCATGGGATGAAGTAAT
The DNA here is from genome assembly GCF_000222305.1 of Borreliella bissettiae DN127. GTDB lineage: Bacteria > Spirochaetota > Spirochaetia > Borreliales > Borreliaceae > Borreliella > Borreliella carolinensis. The sequence continues at coordinate 22,876 of NC_015917.1, forward strand.
AAGCTATTTCGATAATCAGTGATTTAAAAATAGCAGTTTACTACAACGTTAGGCCTATCTTTAATTAAAGATAGGCCCTTACATTATGGACAATTTCAATATATAACAGATAAATTAAAGGCTTTCTGTTGAACATATGTCATTTTTTAGCTTTTCTGCTTCTTCGATTTTTTTTGTCAGTTGATTGAAAAGTGTGTTTGCATGAGATTTAAGTTCATTTACATCTGTTTGTATACGATTTGTATTATTTTTATAGTCTAATAAGAACTTATACAGCATTTCCGAAGCGATTTTTTTTGTCTCTAAAAAATTTTCCAAAGAGTTTTTAAGCCTTTTTAAGGCCGAAATCTCTAATTTTTCTAGATTGTCTTTTTTGGGATGCAAAAAATCAACTATCTCTTCAAAGATACTCCCAAGTGAGTTAAGATTGTTAAATATTCCTTGTGTTTGGCCTGATGCCATTACAATGTCTGAAAAATTCTTTAAGGCATCATTATCAATAGCATTTAAGATGCTATAAGTTCGTTTTCTATAGGCTTTAGATCTTTCGGTATTTGCGGATAACTGTTCACTTGTTCCGTCTAGCCAGAACAACTCTTTGAAGGCCAGTATTCCATATTGGTTTGAAGATTCTTCTTTTAATTTTTGTACATATTTATCTTTATCTGCTTTAGCTTTTTCTATTAAATTTCTTAAATCATCAAGCAGTGTGTTTTCTTTTTGGTTATTAATTTCCTCGTTTTTTTTGGAGCTTGCTTCTTGATTTGAGATTTCTTCTTGATTTGGTTTTGTTTTTGTTTTAGGGGTTAATCCTTTTTTATTGGATTTTAGTCTTTTTTTATTAGATTTTAGTCCTTTTTTACTAGATTGGTACCCTATATCTTTTTTATTGGTGTTAAAATCTGGATTGCAAGCTAAAAATAAAAAAACAAATAAGTTTGCAATAATGTTATATTTCATAAATATTCTCCTTAATTAAAATCTAAAATTTATAATCCAATATTAAATATAATCTAATATTGTGTTATATCCAATATTAAATTCAATCTATATTAGATCAAATGTAGGACAGTAAAATATTGGAAGATTTATAACAATATTTTTATTGTGATAAGGTTTATATTATTTTTATATGTATTAATAATTTTTTTATTAAGCGTAATTATTATACTCTTACATAAATATTTAATTTCTATGAATCAATAGAATGCTTTGGTATTTACAAATCTTGAGAAAAGATAAAATTGGTGTAAGCTTGCGTATTATGCTTATTAGTTCTAGTGTAATCTATCTTATTAGTAGAACTTTTTGAGTTTGGCAAGAATAGTGTTTTGATAAACTTCTATAGTTTATTTTGGTATTCGGATGGGCAAGGAGTATGTATGAAGGCTTTCTTTAGAATGTATATAATAATATTAGCCTTAATTTTATTGGGTTGTTATTTGCCTGATAAACAAGAACAGGCCGTTAAAACTTTTTTTGATAATTTTAATGATTTAGAAGATTGTGGTATGCGAGCTGATGATATTATTACTGAGGGCAAATTTTCTAATTTAAAATTATACGCATCTGAACACCGTTTGCTGGATGATATAGAGAAGACTCTCTATAACTTAAAATATGGCAGTTATCCGGAAATACCCCCATTGCCTGACTATAATGAGGAGTATTTTGATAAATTCTTTTTAGATTTGGGTTCTGAGCGATCTAGAGAATTGATTAGATTGTTTGGTAGGGTAAAAAATGATCATAATAATAAATTTAAAAGTGAAGTGTATTTTTTGTATTCATGCATAAGAGAATTATATTCTTCAGATATTAAGTATTCTGGCGAAGATTCATATGAATATATTGTTTTTATGCCCAGGCCTACTATTGATCAGCAATATTTTAAATTAAAAAAAGAAATAGAAAGGGTGTTTTAAGATGATTAATTTTTCATCTGTTAATTTTAAGATAATTTTAATTTTTAATATCAATGTTTTTATTCTTCGAGAAAACCAATTGGTTTGACTTTTTTAAAAAAAATTAGCGCCAATAAAGAGTTCATAAATACAGAATATGTTCTAGTACTAGTCAAAAGAAATACTTTTCAAAAGTATTTCTATGTGTAAGGTTTTGTATAACAAATGTCAAGTGATAGAAAGGGATTCTTATAAAGAAATAAGAAAAATTTTTGTATTTGATTTAAGTAAAGTAAAAATTAATTTCCCATGCTTAAAGCAAGTTGATAGTGTGGCGTTTTTGTTGCATGGAGTAATTTAAATTATGTGCATAATAATTTTTTATAAAAATTAGAAAATTAAATAAAACATAAGGGTTTTATAAATATAAGAGTAGAAAAATAGGCAAGGTTTTATTAAATTTAATGAAATTCACAATATTTATAAAAATTAATTTTTTTTTTAAAAAAAAGATGTTATAAAACTACTTTATAAATAAGTACATTTACCATTCCTAAATTTTTTACAATATTGCGATCAAATAGAAAATAATAAAAAAGTATAAATGATAAAAGTAACCAAATGAGAAGCATTGTTTACTTTACAAAAGTATCCTATAAATACTTTAAATGCTTTACAAATTATTTATGCTTTCAAAGTTTTTGAATTTTGAGAGCATAAACATTGAGATTTGCTTCCTAAATGAAATATGCCGTCATTAAAATGAATAAATTTGGTAAAAATTGATAGGGAATATATAAAATAGATTCTAAAAAAATTTAAGTTGCAATAAAATATTAAATATTTGCTTGTAATAAGGATAAAATAATTAAATAAAAGTAAATGCTTTTATAGCAATTTTAGTTATATTATTTAAAGTTTTAGTAATTGTAGTTTAAATTTATAAAAATATAACTTGACTATAGTGTAATTTTGGTTATACTATAAATTAGTTCGACATTGGCTCGAATTGTAAATATTAGCGATGAAATAGGGCTTAAAGCAAATTTTTTTAAAGAATTTGTCTTAAGCCCTATTCATTTTATATAACACTAATTTTTCTAATTTACGGTTTATTTATATATTTTTAGTAATTGTTCTTTATTGGGCTTATGATAATCTAGGGCGTAATAGGCCCAGATTTTTCTTGTATTTACCCTATATTAAAATAGGGTAAAAATCATCAGTGGTGACAACAAGTATTACTGAAGAGCAAATATATGGAGAGTTTCTACGATTAGGTATGGAACAACTAATGGCTCAAGATTTGTCAAAAAGATATTATCACAATGAGCTTACATATAGAGATTTAGAAAATTTAGAAAAGCAATTTGGGATAAAGTTTGACAATTTTGTTACTAAGATTGATACTGTTAAAAGTGAACTTACTACCAAGATTGATAACGTAGAAAAGAATTTACAAAAGGATATGTTTAATTTGGAACAAAGGCTAGAAGCAAAGCTGTAAGCCAATAACAAAGTTCTTTTGGAAAAGCTTAGAGCCAGTAACAGAATAGTTATTATTGCAGTAGTAGTTGTGCCCACTGCTATATCTATTCTAACTCCCTTCATTACGTCATTAATTAGCAATTATTTCAAGTAGAAATTGTAAAGAATTTTTTACCTTAATCAAGAAAAAAGATTTTAGATATAATTCGTTTTTGCAATTTACAAGTATTTTTGTAGATTCCCAGTTTTTTTAGGTTAGCATTAATGTATAACGTTAGAGTATGTAAATTTTTGCAAGGTTCCTTTTCAGTAATAAAATTTGAAATCAAGTTTGTAATAGTGGATTTAAGCTCGTTGGAGCTGTTTTTATAATAATTCAGATTGTTTTGATTGAGCTTTAGAGGTGCAAAGGATTTAATGTAGTTAAGTTTTTGTGATAGATTTAATATGCACGGTGTGTCAACTAAAAAGATGCTTTGTGAATTAGAGTTGTGCTTGATTTCATTTAGTGTTTTTTAGACTTTGCAATCAAAGAGCAAACAATTCTCAGTTGTTTAGTAGTAAAAACAAAACCAAATATCTTTTTTGCCACATAATTAATTTTGGTTGTATTAATAGATATCAATCTATTTTTGTCTAGATTTTCAATACATCTGGAAATTTTATTGGAGCAAATTAGGTAATGTTTTTGAATTTGTAAACCGCTGTCCAATGTATAAGAAATTGTATTAGATTGGAAATTGTAAGGAGTTTTTATGTTTTGATTTTTTAGATGAGCTAATGGAATTCCAGCAGTCATAATAATTCCAAGTTAAATGGTGTTTAGTGCTAGAAGAATTAATAAGATTCTCGCTAATTAAAATAAATTCATTCGGAGTTATTTTATAAATTTTTTTTGTTTAGCAAATTTACCTTTAAAAAAAAATTGCATAAAAACATATAAACATTATATACTTCTTTGTAAGAATTTCAAAAGAAGTTATAAATTTGTAATTTGGAGATAAGATTTGGTATTCATGAAACATCTAAATTAAAAATTTGTAATTTGAGGT
>NC_015918.1 GCF_000222305.1 Borreliella bissettiae DN127
TCTAGAGTATACACAAATTAATGCAAAATTTTCTACAACAAAATTTACACAAAAAACTGCCCCCTTTGCCGCAACATACAAAACCTAAATCTTGTATATTACTCATAATAATTAATATTATTACAACAACACCAAATTACAAATACAAAATATATTAATAGTTTCAATTATAAATTTCCCTATACTTTGTGAACTGCTATTTCTAAATCAAAGATTATAGAAATAGCTTCTTGTTTCATCCCATGATAGCTTTTTTGGCTCTTAAAAGAACGGTCATCCACTAGAGCATGGTCCACAAGCTTTACTTCAGGCAGTTCCTGCCTTAGTTTTTATTTCTTTATAATAATAAGCTTTAAGATTCAGAGCGGCATTTATATCTCTATCATGCAAAGTGTTGCAACTACTACAAGTCCACCTAGTATCACTTAATCTTAGAGTTGTATTTTTAATGTGACAACTACTGCATAATTTACTTGATGGAAAATATCTATCTGCTTTATACAAAGGGGATCCATACCACTCTGATTTGTATGATAATTGTCTTACAAACTCAGACCATCCTAAATCATTAATACTTTTTCCAAACATTCCTTTTTGCATGCCTTTAATTGATAAATTTTCTATTACTATGTTTTTATAATTGGATACAAAGTAATAAGATAATTTATGCAAAAAGTCTTTTCTTTGATTTGAAATTTTCTTATGCAGCTTGGCAACTCTTAATCTAGATTTAGCCCTATTAATAGAACCTTTTTGCTTTTTTGATAGTTTTCTTTGATATTTTTTAAGTTTATTTTCATTTTTTAATAAATATTTAGGATGATTGATTTTCTCACCTTCACTACTTACTAAAAAATGTCTCATACTCATATCAATACCAACTATTTCTTTTTTATCGCCTTTAGTTTCATTGATATTTTTAGTATCTAAGCACTCAACTATTATTGAAATATAATATTTATCATCAATATCTTTTTCTACTACTACATTTTTAATAAGCTCATTATCTTTAATGCACCTATGTAGACACAACTTTACAAACCCTATTTTAGGTAGTTTTATATAACCATTTTCTATTCTTATTGAGTTTTTTTGATTATTAGTTCTAAAAGTTTGCCTATTTTTCTTACTTTTATATTTAGGAAATCCTTGCATTCTATTTCCTTTTTTAATTTCTCTAAAAAAATTACTATACGCAAAATTTAAGTCGATCCACGTGCTACAAAGAGCCAAACTATCAACTTCCTTTAAGAATGGAAATTCATCTTTATATTTACTTGGATTAACACTAAGACTTTTCTTATTTTTTTCATAATAATCTTTTTTATCACTTAACATTTTGTTATACAAAAATCTTACACATCCAAATACTTTTGAAAAATATTTTTTTTGATTGGTGTTGGGATATATCCTGCACTTATAAGCTTTATTAGCACTCATTATTTTTTATAAAAAAAATACTATATTTTAACTTGCGTTACAAATTCATCTCCACCTATAATAATATCTAAAAATTGCACTACTATTTAATTATCAAAACTTAATTATTAGGAGGTAATATTAATATGAAAAAAATTTTCACATTAATATTAATTTTTAGTTTAACAATGCAAATCTTTGCACAAGAGAAACTTGAAAAAGGTGTTGGAGATATTGCAACCGTAATGAAATATGAAAGTGAAAAAGCAACCATATTAGCACCATTACTTTTGAATATCTTTTTATCTTTAGGAATAGGATCCTTTGTTCAAGGAGATTATATTGGTGGTGGTGCACTACTTGGCTCTCAAATGCTTGGAGGAATACTTATAATGGCTGGATACATGACCGGGGGTATTGGAGGCGCTACAGGAAGCACATCAGCAGTAATAACCGGGGGAGTATTATCAGGAATAGGAGGGCTCACAATTGCAGCATCCTACATCACTGGAATTATTATTCCATTTAAATTTGCTAATAGATACAACGCAGACCTTAAAAAAAGACTCGGCATTGCGCTTGCAGGGCTTGAACCCAATTTTGACATTGGAATAAACGGATTCCAACTGTCGTTTAAAAAATCCTATTGAATATCAATTTACCTGGGGTGAAAAGAGATTATTAATGTAAATAATCTCTTTTCAAAGCCTACTAAAAAAATTCATTAATACTATTTTGAAATCAAGATTTACCTAAAGTAGCAGTTCACTGCTATTTCCATAATCTTTGATTTAGAAATAGCAGTTCACAAACTTCTTCTTTACTAAACTTAAAATATTCTAAGTAAAGTAAATATTCAAAGTTCTCGGGATCATTTTTAACTATTAGCAAGGAAGTGTTTTTGACTAAAGTTAAGTATAGCGGGTTAGCTAAAATTTCTTTTTCTTCGGGCTGCATCATAGGGCATTGATACACAGATATGCTTTTGAAACATTGGCAGCTTGAACAAACCTTCTGAGTAAAAAATCAAATGGAAGCGAATTGAAAACAGATATAACAAACAATTTTTTGTAAATAGATATTGGCATTTTCTCATAGTTTACACCTATTGTATTCACACAATAACAATTTCTAGGAGACAAAGTGCTAATCATTGTTCTTTCATTTGAGTTTCTTGCAACCTTTCTAAAGAATACTCTTTCGGTTTGATATTGGTTGTCCTTGGCTAATTTTGTTTGATAATCATATTTTAGATAATTGTTGAAATCTTTGTAGTTTAGAAGAGCATTTTTTATGGTTTTTTCTGGTGATTGTGTTAAGCTTGAGTTATCCAAAAAAATAAAATCAAATAAAGAAAAATTAAAGTCTAAAAATGTCACTGTATATAATAAAAAGTTAATAAAGAATAATAATAAGAATTCAAAAAACTCTCTTTTTGAGAAGATAAAAAAATCGTAGCATTAATACTAGAAAAATAAGCATCAATTATCGAGTATGAAATTCTAGAAGTTTGGTATATACAAAGCTTGCCTATTAAATTAATATTTAAAATAATAAACATTAAGATCTATTTATAGAAAGTACATAGTATCATTTAAACAAACAAAATTCAATAAAAATCAACCAAAAACATATCAAAATGGATTTTTTCAAAAACTTAAACTACTACTTTAAAACTTTTGGCAATAAAAATACTATTATAATAAATTTTATAATTTATATTTAATGCAAATTTTTACAATATTAAATTATAACAAGTATTAAATCATATCAATATTATATTGTATCAATACTGTATTATATTATATATTATAAGAAAGGAGGATATTTATGAAATACCATATAATAGCAAGCATGTTTATTTTTTTATTTTTAGCCTGCAATCTAGATTTCAAAGCCAATCAAAACGATACGAAATATCAATCTAAAAAGGGATTAAAAACAGAAACATCCTCAAATCAAAAACAAACTAATTTATCCAACAAAAATACAAAATCAGAAAAAGATATAAATAAATCATCAAAAAATAACATAACAACATCAAGTGATGCAAAAGTAATTATAGAAAATTCAGATAAAGAAGGTAAAAAAAACATAGAATCTACTATCTCTAAAAAAACGATATTATCGAATATCATACAAGAATTAAAAAAAACAGATAAACAAATACCTGAGTCAACAAAAGAACAACAACAAAAAGAACAACAACAAAAAGAACAACAACAAAAAGAACAACAACAAAAAGAACAACAACAAAAAGAACAACAACAAAAAGAACAACAACAAAAAGAACAACAACAAAAAGAACAACAACAAAAAGAACAACAAAATATCAAAAAAGCAAAACATGAAATTGAAGACGCTATAAAAAAAATAACCAACATACTTAAAAACATTAATAGTATTAAATATGGTAATTCATACATAGAAAAAATAAATAAAACAGAAGTAACTGGAAAAGAAATCCAAAATAAAGTTTCTGATCCTTTATGGGATGATATTATTGGTACCGATTATATTCATTCTGATAATTCTATATATAATAAATGGGGTGAATACTTATCTGACGATATTGAAGAAAAACTTAATTCAAATAATTTTTTCTATGAGTTATCTAATATAAGAAGTCAATTAAAAGATTTAATATATGATGATATAAACAATAGAAATACATTAAAACTAAATATTATATCTGGATCTGATTTTGAAAAAATCAAAGAAAAACTAAATGAAATTCAAAATTATCTAGAAAGATTAAAAGATTATTTAAAAGATCAAAATAATTTTTCTATTATTCGTGAAGCTATAGATTTTGAATAATTGTATGCGCGGCTATTTCTAAATCAAATGATTTAGAAATAGCCTTTTACCAAGTCCCTTTCTTTTTTATTTTTATCTATGTTGCTTATGCTATTAAACCACTTTTATTCCTATTTATAAATGTTTTAACTTTTATATAGAGACAATAAAGATATTGTCTCTATATCATTTTCTATATATAGAATCGACTCGTAAAACTTATAAATAACCCTTTTCATATCTTTCAAAACACAAATTTCAATAGGCATATTTAATTCTAAATAGTCAAATATGTTTTCCATATATAATGAAAGTAAAAACCTCCGATAAAGAATATAGAGCTCTTATTAATGGGGCTAAAAAATATAAAATTCAAAATGCCTTATAGGACTATTGATTTGATGAACTTTTCTGACTCTTTTACTTCTTTGGCTTTTTCTTCTATTTGATTTAAAAGTGTACTTGCATAAGATTCAAGCTTGGTGACATCTGTTTTCATAAGATTTTTATCATTTTGATAATCTAACAAAAGTTGGTTTAATGTTTCTGAAGTGATTTTCATTGTAGATAAAATCTTTTTAAATGCCTCCCTAAGTTTTTCTAAAGTTGAAATATCTAATTTATCTAGAATATCATGCACAAAAACATTTTGTTATTCATTTACTTTCTCTAATTTTTCTTAGTTTTTTTCTATTTCTTCTTTTAGAAGTTCTTGTATTTTGATCGTTCTTTTGAGAAAATGTTTTTAGCTTCCAATACCAAATTTTATTTATTAACTACGTTAATAAACTCTGTAGTTCTGTTTAACTCTTGTCATATAATTCCTTTAATTTTATCTTAAAATTAATAAATAAGGTTAATCATCTTAAAACACCCTTTCTATTTTTCTTAAATTTAAAATATTGTTGATCAATGGTAGACCTGGGCATAAAAACAATATATTCATATGAATTTTCGCCATAATACTTAAATATCTGAAGAATATAATTCTCTTATGCATGAATACAAAAAATACACTTTATTTTAAAATTATTATTATGATCATTTTTTACCTTGCCAAACAATCTAATCAATTCTCTAGATCGCTCAGACCCTAAATCTAAAAAGAATTTATCAAAATGCCCCTCATTATAGTCAGGCAATGGGGGTATCTCCGGATAACTGCCGTATTTTAAGTTATAGATAGTCTTCTCTATATTATCCAGCAAACGATGTTCAGATGCGTCTAATTTTAAATTAGAAAATTTGCCCTCAGTAATAATATCATCAGCGCGCATACCACAATCTTCTAAATCATTTAAACTATCAAAAAAGTTTTAACAGCCTGTTCTTGCTTATCAGGCAAATAACACCCCAATAAAATGCCCATCTGAATACCAAAATAAACTACAGAAGTTTATCAAAGAACTATTCTTGCCAAACTTAAAAAGTTTTACTAATAAGATAGATTACATTAGAACTAATAAGCATAATATGCAAGCTTACGCCAATTTTATCTTTTTCCAAAATTTGTAAATACCAAAGCATTCTATTGATTTATAGAAATTAAATATTTATATAAGAGTATAATAATTACGCTTAATAAAAAAATTATTAATACATATAAAATAATATAAACCTTCTCACAATAAAAATATTGTTATAAATCTTCTAATATTTTACTATTCTACATCTGATCTAATATTAGATTAAATTTAATATTAGATTATAAATTTTAGATTTTAATTAAGGAGAATATTTATGGAATATAACATTATTGTGAGCTTATTTGTTTTTTTATTTTTAGCTTGCAATCTAGATTTTAACACTACTCAAAAAGATATGAAGTACCAATCTAGTAAAAAAAAGGACTAAAATCTAATAAAAAAGGATTAACCCCTAAACAGAAACAAACCCAAATCAAGAAGAAGACATTAATAACCAAGAAGAAAACACACTGCTTGAAATTTAAGAAATTTAATAGACAGCTAGACGGAACAAGTAAACAGCTATCCGCAAATAACGAAAGATTTAAAGCCTATAGAAAACGGGCTTATAGCATCTTAAATGCTATTGATAATGATGCCTTAAAGAATTTTTCAGAAATTGTTAATGGCATAAGGCCAAACACAAGGAATATTTAACAATCTTAACTCACTTGGAGATGCTTTTGAAGAGATAATTAATTTTCTGTATCCCAAAAAAGACAATCTAGAAAAATTAGAGATTTCGGCCTTAAAAAGGCTTAAATATTCTTTGGAAAATTTTTCAGAGGAAAAAAATTGCTTCAGAAATGCTGTAAAAGTTCTTATTAGACTATAAAAATAATACAAATCGTATAACAAACAAACAGATACAAATGAACTTAAATCTCATGCAAACACACTTTTAAATCAACTGACAAAAAAATCGAAGAAGCAGAAAAGCTAAAAAATGACATATGTTTAATAGAGAACCTTTAATTTAGCGTTGCATTTTATATTTCTATCATGCAAATCGACTACAACTACCTGTAAGTCTACAGTTTTCATAAAGTAAACTATGTAGCAATTGTAATATTAAAAATATGATTCTAAAATCAAGTATGTATACCTACTTTATATAAAGAAAATTAGTGTCGTTCTGATTTATACAAAAATTGTTTTCAAAATTAACAACATACCAAATCATTAATACTTTTTTCCAAACATTAATTTTTGAATACCTTTAATTGATAAGTTCTCTATTGCTAATAATATAAGCACTACCCTGCTAATGTAATATAATATTCATTTTGGGATTTCTAATCATTCTTGATAACAAGGTTATTTGATATTGGTTTGAATTCTTGTAAATTATTTGTGCATACCATTTACTTTATTATAAAAATAAAATTTCCCTTTAATATAATAGGCATGAATGCATAAATAACAGGCTTTAATCTTCCCTTTACCAAATAATATACTTAACATATGTTATTCATGGAAAATAACTCTTAATGAATTCAACCATGATAAAGATCATATTCATTTATTATTAGAATTTACCGCCAATATTCAACCTTCTAAATTCATCAATAATCTAAAAACAGTATCTTCAAGGCTTATAAGAAAAAATATTCTACTTATTTAGATAATATTATTGGAAACCTTATTTTTGGTCTAGAAGTTATTGCCTTATCTCTACTGGAGGAGCCTAAAGCTATAGGAATAATAAATTGTAATATAGTAAATCTATCGATACAGAATATTTCTTTGATCTTGATGAAGTAAATAGTAATACAAAAAACCTATAAATATAGGCGTAAATTAAAAGCTTTTTTAATTAGATTATATTATGGGGTGAGCATTCTCTTATTTTTTTGTAATAAAATTAATCAGTTGCTTTTGCAATATGAATAGGTTTTATTATAGGAATCCGAAACATTAGTTTCTCTAAAAGAATAAGAACGACTTCTAGTATTATTTGCATCTAATTTAATTTTAGAATTTTTAACTATAGACTCATTTTTACTTAAACATTTATAATTTGAATTATTCATGTATTTCTTTTCTAAATTAAAAATATCATCCATTTTATTTTCAGCATTATTGGTTGACAAATCACAACCTAATACTAACAAGAAGGTTAATATTATAGATAATAATGAAATAGCAAATTTTTTGTTCATAAATCTCTTCTCCTTAGATTTTAATAATTAAAAGTCACTTTACAAAAACTAAAAAGCAATATAAATAAATATACCTCAAGAGATAGATAGTAGGCTCTATTGCAGCAGACATTACTAATTTTATCTTTTTATGTAATAAAACTAGTCCAAATTTATATTTATTTTTTAAGTGCTTTAGCTATAGAAATTATATTCTAAATTAATCATTTTTTAAATATTCATTGGTTTTTATTTGTTAAGCCGCACACTAGCTTTATTAATGGGTATAAATATTAGAAGTATACCAAGGTAATATAATTTATTACTTAAATGAAAATCTTAAAAGAAATAGACAAATTACTCAGCATCTTCTTTTTTTTTTCGACTTTTTTAGAAAGTCTTAAAACTTGTGCTAAAACAAAAAAATACCTATTATGCTCGCAATTTTCAAATAGTGTAATTAAACCCTTGTATTTAATACTAAGCAAATACTTTTCTCTAAAGTAAAGTCAAATAATAGCAACACTAAAAAGTAGTAATATTCGTTAATGTGAATCTCTAAATCTCTGGCACACATTTTAAATATCATTCAACGTCTTATCTTCACAGGATTGCTATTAATAGGAGAAAGTCTAATGCACTCAATTCTCCATTATTGCTATCCGCTTAAAGAGATGGGGGATTTGACAATATAAATAATTATCAAAAACATTAGCGGTGCCCCCCTTTATCTCTATGATATTCCTTCACATCTATATGATTTCCATCTTTACTTTCTACATTGGACTGATTATCTCTACCATATTTAATATAGCTAAGCGGCTTTTTAACTTTACCCGTATTTTTCAGTTTGAATAAAAACCTTTTAACATACTCTTCTATTTGGGATACATCTCCTTTTCAATAAAAATTAAAATGCGCTGATTTTAATACATTGATGAAAAAAGTTAATGTATCGAGTTCTTCATTACTAAGTCTAAGATTGTTTTTCTAACCTAGTTTTAATTAATACTTTCATAAGCTTTACAAGCTTTAGTCGCTCCGCATATAAAATCCAAAATTCAATTGTTTTATATAAGTAAATATCAAGTAAATTTAAATTGGATAGTAAAATATTAAATAGGGAAAAAACCAGCTTAATGTTGAATGATAAATAAATTTTTCTCTTATTAAGAGCATAGTAATGATATCCAAAGTATCAAGGGACTATTATCCTTCATAGATACCCCGCACCATTTTAAATATAGTTCTTTAAACTTTTAGTTGCAACAGGCACAATATTTTTAACAATATTAAGTAATCCTTTAGCATATTTGCGAATTTCTTTTTATGAATTCTTATTCACTTTTTTTGTTTCATTTGACTCCAATCTTAATTTGATTTGATAAAATGAAATTAAGATTTTTAAATCAAGCTGACAATACCATTTTGTATATAAGCTTAAATAGTAAAAGCTATTCTAAATACTTACTTTAAAACATGGCAATCTACCAATTCTGATATAGATTATCACAATATTTTTGACTTTTATCTAAATCAGTTAATATATCTTTTATAAATTGACGAAATCCATTTTCTCATCCACAATACTTTTTTTACAACTAGAACTTTACTTATTTAATTTAAAACAAGCTACATATTTACATATTATTGTAGCCTGTTTTAAATTAAAATAATTAATATTAGTACCAAACGCCATTCTTGTCAATGGTACTTTGCACTTCTTTAAGAGAATCCCTCATTAATAAGATTGACCTTACTATTGCTTTATATGCTTCGTATAAATTAGATTGTTCTTTGATCTTTGCAATTAAAGTTTTTATTTCTGTTTCAATGTTCTCTAATTTCCTTTTTGCATGTGTGTCATTTATGTATACAAAATTTGTTGCAGTCTTTAAACTTACTTGAATATAATTCAATAAGGTCTTGAAATTTTTTTCAAGGCCTTCTTTTGTAAACTTTGCAGCTTCTTCTTTAGCTTTGGCTTTAGCAAGGTTGTCAAGGCGTGTAGAATACATTCGGGTTAGCTTTGTTGAAAATAATGTATAAGTATCATATATCTTAGTAATTGTTTTAATTGCTGAATCTACATTATATTTAACACTTTCTAGATAAGATTGATATCGATTGCTTAATCTTATTTCCTCATAATCATCTTCATCATATTCTTCTAAAGAATACTGATCATAATCCTCTTCCTCTATTTCATCAGTGTATGAAATAGAGCTTGATCCTGAAATGGTTTGCAAGGCACTCTTTGGCCTTAAATCAGAATCTATAGTAAAATCAATTTCATTGCTTTCAATAGTCTCCCCCAATTCACCACTTTCACCGCTAAGGGAATTTAAACTTCCTTGAGCCATCCCTTTATGTTCATCTTGTTGTTTTTGTATTTTTTCTTTTCTAGCCTCAGATTGCTCTTTTAATAATTCAGTTTTTAAACTTTCTTCCTCTAACATTACATTTTTTTGCAATAAATTGCTTTTATTGGCAGAGCCCCTTTTTAAACTATGAATAGACGGTTCTTTTCTGGAAACCTTGCTTTTGCCTTTCTTTCTGGCAATCTTACCTTTGCCTTTCTTATTCATAGAATTTTTAACAGATTCCTCACTGGTCTCTAAAATAAAGTTTCCCTTATCAAATAAGTCGGGGGATTCCTCTTTCATTTCATCTCTTGTGAATAAATCACAACTTATAAAACCAAAAAGTAATCCCAAAGCCAAACATTTACTTTTAACTCTCATGCTTTCTCTCCTTTTAAGTTAATACCAATTCTAAATCATTTTAAGTCAGATTCCAGAAATTAATAAACCTTTCTTATTAAAAGAGGCAAAATTATTACAATTTTAAATTTAAATAATACTAAAACAATATTTACGATTATTTATCAATTCATTGAATTTCTCTTTCTTATTAAGAATTTAAAACAAGTGCTATTAAGAGGGTGGACAAAGTACTTTTTATTAAATTTTATAAACAGATCTTAAAAAATAACTTCTAAATAAAATTGAAAAAAGTTTAAATATAGCTACCCATCTTATCATGTCCTGATTTCATTCTTGGAATTTGAACTGTAATCAGATCTTTATATTCTTTATCAATATATACTCTATTAATTTTTTTGCTGACATAAGGAATCATATTTAATAATATTGTTTTTATATTTTAAAATGCATTCTTTTTTGCAAAAGTTTCGACAATATTTAAAATGATATTTATTGGAAGCTCATCAAGAATGAAATTCACTATGTTATCTATATTTTGATTTTGCTTTTGCTGTTTAGATCCATAAGGGAAATAGTATATATGATGGTTTAGGCTCTTCTAAAGCCAGTATTTGTTCTATTTGTCATTTTAAAAAGACTCTAGTTTTATTTGCAAGCAAACTTGTTAGGTTTTTGAAATTTTTGATTATTCATTATACTTTAACCTCATATTATGGAATAATTTGATTATATTCAATGGTTTTTATAAAAAAACCACAATTCCTTTGAAAAAAATCAAGAGGATTGCGGGTGTTTTTTTTGAATAGAAAATTACTTTGGGATTTTAGTTGGAATTTTTAGAATTTTTCTTTTTTATTAAAATTGTAAACCAAATGCCCAGTTTTAATTATTAAAACATAAATGTATGGCCATTGCTGCATTCTCTATCTTATTGGCTGCTTCACTCAAAGCTGCCAATATTTTAGTGTATTTGTCGTCTTTTTTGTCTTTGAGTTCGGTGCTCACGCCCTTGAAATAGGTTTCCACATTGGTCATAAGAGTTTTTATGCACTTTTTGGCTTCAATTTTACTACAATTTTCTAATGGTACCTTTATCGCTGAATTTTCGTCATTAAACTTATTTACAATGGTCTTAAGTTCATTGTATTTTTGGTTACTTTTATCACCATTGATACTTACGGCTATTTTTAGCAACTCATCCAATAATTTCACCATTTTTAGTCCATTCTCCAAATTACTTTTGGCTGCATAGGTAGCATTATAACCTATATTAATTAGTGTTTGAAAAACTGAATCAATCTTTTCTGCTGAATTCTTAATCAATTTGATTAAGCGAGGAGTATCCTTTACTTCTATGTTTTTACTTTTCTTGGTATTTTTTTGATCTTCAATTTCTTTTTTAGATTTTTCAGAATCATCTTGAGCTTCCTTTGCTAAATTTTCTAGCTCTTTCGGAGTTAATTTTGTGATTTTTCCCGGACTTAGACCTGTGGTTTCACTTATCTCATCTAATACTTGATCAATAGATGTTAGTGCTGATTTACTTTCTGCAGTTGCTTCTTCAAGAATCCCATCTCCGTACCATTTACATGAAATTATTAGCAGTAGAAATATTGCCAATATTAGCTGTCTCATTTGCAAACTCCTTTAGGTGGCATAATACTACTGTAGTATAGTGCAAAATTTAGCTTCGACTATAAAAATCCTCGAAAGTGAAAGTGGGGGAGAAGAAGATTTTTGATTTAGTTAACAATCTCCTTTTGGCAATAAAGAATTGAGGATTTCCTTATTGAAGAGTAAACCTAGCAGTAAATTTAAAATCATTGATCCTAAAAGAATAATAGTAATCCTAAAAAGTATACAAAATTATAAATTAATCAAATTTTAATGTTACTAAAAGATAATGTTAACAACATTAATTCGTAGCAATCCAAATATAAAAGCTTAAAAACTTATAAAAATGGGAGAGCTTGTTATTCTCAGCAGAAACAGTTTGTGGAATTGGTACAAATGTATACGTAATGCCTCTAAGAAAAAATTATAATTTTCCAAACCAGAATTAAAAAATCTTTACCTACAAGTTAATTGTAAAGATTTTTGCAGTTAATGTAGAAATGAATTTTGAGCTATAATGCACTAATTAACATTAATATTATACTATAAGGAGGTGTTTACAGATGAGTGAAACTAATATTGGCAATATCTCTACTGCTAATAATTTCATGTAAATAGTATGGAGATGGGATTATTGATGAAGCAACTGCAGAAAGTAAATCAGCACTAACATCTATTGATCAAGTATTAGATGAGATAAGTGAAACCACAGGTCTAAGTCCGAAAAAAATCACAAAATTAACTCCGAAAGAGCTAGAAAATTTAGCAAAGGAAGCTCAAGATGATTCTGAAAAATCTAAAAAAGAAATTAAAGATCAAAAAAATACCAAGAAAAGTAAAAACATAGAAGTAAAGGATACTCCTCGCTTAATCAAATTGATTAAGAATTCAGCAGAAAAGATTGATTCAGTTTTTCAAACACTAATTAATATAGGTTATAATGCTACCTATGCAGCCAAAAGTAATTTGGAGAATGGACTAAAAATGGTGAAATTATTGGATGAGTTGCTAAAAATAGCCGTAAATAATGGAACCGACAATAGTAATACAAAATACGCAAAACTTAAAAAAGTTGTGGATAAGTTTAATAACGAAAATTCGGTAAGCGTTTCTTTAAAAGAACATTCAAATAGTAAAATTGAAACTAAAAAATGTATTCAAACTCTTATTAAAAATGTAGAAACATATTTTGAAGGTGCATGCAGCGAACTTAAAAACAAAAATGATGGGGAGTACGAAAAAACATTGACAACTTTAAGCGAAGTAGCCAACAAGATAAAGAGTGCAGCAATAGCTATTATATATAGCTATGCTTTAATTAGATTGTAGATCGCACGGCATGGTACGAAACCGCAAGCTATTTATATGGGTTTTTAGAAAAAATAGTTCGCCAAATATCAATCCAAATAATAAGAAACGGTTGTAACGATTCTTAATATTTTTTTTGGATAACGTTCCTGAGCTCCCAAGCTTCTATCAATTGGAAGAAATTCAAAATATCCTTGATTTGCGTTTTTAATTTTCCCTAATTTTGAACTTGAATGTTTTGCAAATTCCAAAGCCGCTAATTTAGCATTCCTAATTGAATCTGCTAACATTTCGGGCTTTATATCATTAATATTGTCAAAGTAATATCTTGGCCCCCCACTATTACTAATTAATATGCCTTGATTATAAAGCTCAGCAATATTTTTTTCTGCTGCTTCCATTTGCTCAATATTTTTTGTATGAACAGTTAAAGATATATATGCTCTATACTTATAAAGAGATTCTTTGTAATTCTCTTCATTAAATTCCATAAATCCCATTTTTATATGGTCTTCGCTAAATCCCTGTTTTAAAAAAAAACTTTTAATCTTAGACAAGCTTAAATTATTTGCTTTATTAATATCATTGATAGTGTCACCAGTTAAGCTGTATCTAAACTCCCAACTAGAAGATGTTGATAAAATTTCTCTTTCGCTAAGACCCTTGACCGTAATATAATTTTCATTTTTGGTGCCAATGTTTTTTATTCCGTGAGAAATTATAATTGATGACATAAACAAAAGTAACGAAAATAACAAGAAAGATATTTCTTTTCCTCTAAACATAGATTGGCCTCCTAAAATCAATAATAAATAATATATTAAAATTACTGTATTTAAATTTATTTTAACATATTGCTTAATATTAATAAATCAAAATACATTTTAGCAAATTAGAATTTTATGACCTTGTTAAAGACAATGTTTTATAAAAAATAAAAGCCAAGATAGCTGCATAATTTAAGTTAATTGAAGCAATTAAAATCCATCATGATATTAAAGCAAGAAGTTATTTTTATAATCTTGTGTTTAGAAATAGCACACAATTATTTGACATTTCAAAATATTGCAAAAAAAATCATTTTTAAATGATTTTTTATTTTATAATGATTGCTATTTAATATTTATTATAAGTTTGTATTATGGCTTTGCAGATATTATGTAAAACCATTTTAGGGCTTTATTTATGAAAAAAAATTAATATTATTAATCAATATTTTTTTATTTATTTCATGTCAAAACGATGGTTTAAATAAAAATAAGGTTAGCAAAAATCATAATTATAAAAAACAACTTGGGAAAAAATATGTGCGGAGAAAAAGGGATAAACTTTTATCTTGGATAAATAATTTTGTAGAAGTTAATAATAAAGCCATAGATAATTCTTTTGAAAAATTCAAAAGTGAGGCATCTAATCAATATAATCTTCCATTTAAAAATGTTAGTTGGTATACACTAAAGAAAACACTTGCTGATGATGTAGAAGAATCTAAAAAGGCCAGAAGGTGTTTGTATGCGGTTTTAGATTACAATAAAAGCGAGTTAAAAGAATTGGGATTAATTTTAAATTCAGATGTACATAGCATTAAGAAGATTGCTAATAAAATTATGCAAAATGTGGGCATAGAATTCCAATTTAGATTTGAGGCAGTAATTAAATTGTTGCTTGATAAAAAAGCAATTTAATGTTATTAGATATTCCTAATCTCAAAAGGATTAAAATTTGTCTTGAAAATTTTTTAGCTTTAAGAACAACCTTTAGAGAGCTTGTTAAACAATTATTAAATGATTATAGCAGTAATAAAGGATCCATAAAGTCTGAAAATAGTAAATTGGGAGATTATTTAAATAAAGCTTTTTCAGATATTGTTTTAAGCATGGATAAAAATCCTATAAATCTAGAACAAAAGATTAGAAATATTATTGTTATTTAATTTTAAATTTAATGTAAAACCTTTTTACAAAAATCAATTAAAAATTGTTTAATACTTTACCACATAATCTTTGATGGTATCAAAATTAGAATTGCCAGCTATTTTTTATTTAAATTTCTTCTGTTTATTTTACCCAAAAAATTATCTTCGATTTTTATCGTATATAACAAATATCAACTATTTTTATTTTTTCTAAATAAAGTTGCAATTAAATATACTAGCACTTTGCACTATAATTTAAGTTTAAAGATTTTAAGGTAGAGTATATTATGAACAAAAAGTTTTTAGAAGAGGATAAATAATGGATTTATTTAAAATTGAAGCTAATTATATTGACATCTTTAATAAAGAAATTTATCCAGCTAGCATAGCGATTGCAAACGGTCATATTGTGAGCATAGAAAAAATTAATGCGACATTGGATGAATATGTGCTGCCAGGATTTATTGATGCGCATATACATATAGAGAGTTCTTTTCTTATTCCATCAAACTTTGCTCATTTAGTAGTTGCACACGGCACTGTGGCTACAATAAGCGATCCTCATGAAATAGCCAATGTTAATGGTATTGATGGCATTAATTTTATGATAAATAATTCTAAAAAAACCGAGTTTAAATTTTTTTTTGGAGCTCCTTCTTGTGTGCCAGCGTTGTCACAAGAATTTGAAACTTCGGGATATGTACTAAATGATAAAGATATAGACGAATTGATGAAATTAGACGATATTTACTATTTGG
Organism: Borreliella bissettiae DN127; assembly: GCF_000222305.1. Classification (GTDB taxonomy): domain Bacteria; phylum Spirochaetota; class Spirochaetia; order Borreliales; family Borreliaceae; genus Borreliella; species Borreliella carolinensis. The sequence goes on from NC_015918.1 coordinate 16,147, forward strand.
CTGAAGTAATGGATTTTAAAGGCGTGATTAACAAAGATGTTGAAATTATAAATAAAATAAATTCTGCATTAAAGCGCAACAAGGTTGTTGATGGACATGCTCCTGGTTTGTCCCCCAATTTAACTTTAAAGTATGCATCTTCGGGTATTAGTACTGATCATGAATGTTTAACAATAGAAGATGCAAGATATAAATTGTCTTTGGGCATGAAAATAATAATTAGAGAAGGAAGTGCCGCTAAAAATTTTGAATCTTTGCATCCCTTGATTAGTGAATGTCCTAAAAAATATTGTGATTCTTTAATGTTTTGTTTCGATGATGCGCACCCAAATGACATTCTAAATGGACATATTAATTTAATAGTAGCTCGTGCAATAGAGCATGGGCATGACTTTTTTGATGTTTTGAAAATAGCATGTATTAATCCGGTTTTACACTATAAAATCCCAGTGGGGCTGTTAAGAATAGGAGATCCTGCTGATTTTATAATTACCAAAGATATTAAAACATTCAAAATAGATAAAACCTACATTAATGGTAAATTGGTTTTTAATGATGGAATTTCACTTATTCCATTAATAAATGAAATTCCTATAAACAATTTTAATTGTAGCAAAAAATCTATTTCGGATTTTAAATTTTCCACTAAAAATAAGATGATCCCAGTAATCAACTGCATCAGCAACCAAATTATTACTCATAAAACTATGATTAATAGCAATTTGTTGGCTCCAGATTTTCAATCTAATCTTGCCGAAGATATTTTAAAAATAGCTATAATAAATCGATATAAAGACAATAGTAAAATTTCTATAGGATTTATAAAAAATTTTGGGATAAGAAACGGTGCCATAGGAAGTACAGTTGCTCATGATTCTCACAATATCATACTTGTTGGAAGTAATGATGAATACTTGTGCAAAGCAGCAAATATAATCATCCAAAATAAGGGGGGTTTATGTGCACTAAACAATGAAAAAACCATAATAATGAAACTTCCTATTTCTGGATTAATGAGCACTCTTTCGGCCGAAGAAATAGCTTCACAATATATAAAATTAAATGATTTTTGTAAAAATGTTTTAGGTTCTCAGCTTGATGACCCTCTAATGACTTTGTCTTTTATGTCTTTAACGGTGGTTCCCCATTTAAAGATAAATGATAAAGGACTGTTTGATGTTGATTCTTTTTGTTTTTTAGATTATTAATTTCAAATTATTATAAAAAGACAAAAAAGGATTAAAAAATTAAATGACAAATTGTAGAAGAAGCTCAAAAGTTTTTTGTCTGTTATTATCTATTAAGGATTATTAATTGTGTGTCTGGCAGTTTTTTATTTTAAAAATTTTATGCATTAAATACCTAGGGGAAAAGCGGTTTTTGGTTAGTATTTGGGGGCACAAATGCCATAAATAATAATCTGCAATAATGCTGGGCGTTATTATTAATTAAATTTATGAAAACCATATGTGTAAATATTGATGCATCTCCTCAATAAATAATATATACCCCCATTTAAAATAAACTGTTGTTTTCCCAAGTCTTAATCTTAAGAAGCAAATTAATTAATTCTTTAGCTCCCTTAGAACCCAAGCTTACATAAAAACTCGTGAAAATTTTTTTATCTCATTACATCTAAAAATAAATCAATAAAAAATCATTTTTGTTTCGGCTCCGCTTTTAATAGCATCCTTATGAGATTATATTTTTGAACTTATATTTTTTATTACCTCTATAAAAATTTTATTTTAAAAAAAGATATTTATTAATTATAATATCAATATTATTAAAAAATAGTTAATAAAAAATTAAACATATACTTTTAAATAAAGTAAATATTAAATTAAGGAGTTGTAAATTGAAAAAATATATTATCAATTTAAGTTTATGTTTATTATTGTTTTCATGTGATCTTTTTTCAAAAGATTCTCGATCACACCAAAAATACAATTTTAAAGTACCCGCTAAATCGGTTTCAAATCCTACTAATAAAGAAGATATAGACACTGAAAAAGGCACTAACACTACACTTTGCATAAAAGAAGCAGATAGCAGAATTATAATTAAAGATTGTATTAATAATCAAGAGCTTTTTAAAGTGAAATCTAAAAGAAGATATGATTTTAAAAAAGCCATGCTTCTTGGTGTTAAAACAGCTTTAAAAGTTATAAATATTGGCAATAATAATAAAAAATTAAATTCCATAAAAAAACATAAAGATCATATTTTATTAGAATTTAAAGATAATAAGATATATATAATTCGATTATCTGAACTTAAAAGACATTTACTAAAAAGCAATAAAAAACCACTCTTGGGAAGTCCGGTGCCGGGCGGCGGAGATGCAGAATTTGTAGATGATCCTGATGGCAGAATAGAAGCAGAATTAGAGGCAGAAAAAGAGCAAGAGATGTTAGATAGAGAAGATTTTGGAGACGAAGAAGACGAAGAATTAGAAGAAGAAATATTTGGAAAAGAAAAACCTAACAATTGAAACTAAAATACTACATTTCAATAAAATAAAGAAGCCCCTAAAAATAGGGGCTTCTTTATTTTATTGAAATGTAGCTTGCTAAAATCACTGTAAATCTACATAATATCACTTAATTTTAGATTTGTATTTTTACTACTACAATTGATACGCTTCTAATTCAAATATTTAGAATTTTTTATAAGTTTAAATCAATTAGTTTTTTGATGCTAAAATTTAACTTCATACAATAAAAATAATTAATTTATGGTTGATCCTTTGTTCAAGGAGATTATATTGGTGATAGCACACTACTTGGTTCTCGGGTACTTGGAATAATGCTTATAATAACCGGAAAGTCTTTTTTTGAGTCACGACTAAAAGACACAAAACCAACAATGCCCGAACATATACTAACGAGTATAGGGGGACTTATGATTGCAGCATCCTACATCACTGGAATTATTATTCCATTTACATTTGCAAACAAGTACAACACCAATCTTAAAAAAAGACTCGGCATTGTGCTTGCGGGGTTTGAACCCAATTTTGACATTGAAATAAACGGATTCCAACTGTCGTTTAAAAAAAGCTATTAAAAAATATAAGACAATAGCCCTTGCAATATAATAATAAATAGGTTTTGTTGCAAGCTTTTAATTTAAAAGCACTCAACAAAACCTATTACTAGGTTTTAAATTGACAATTAGGATCGTATTAATTTAAAAACACAATCACTGATAATTGTACAAAAATTGTTTAAATTTTGCAAGCACCTGCTTATATGTTTTGCTTTGTTTTTTTTAAATTTAAATCATAGTATTCTTTAAATATCTTGTTTAAATAATCTTTATCACTAGAAAAAATCTTATCTAACAAATACCCCGTAAATTTAGCATTGCTTTTATAGAAATCGTAACTATCTTGTCTTTTAAGCTGGAATCTTAATGGTTTTATTGAATTTTGAATTAACTTTTTATCTACTACCTCTTTTGATTTTATATTTCTATAAATTTCTATCATCCCTTTGTCTCTAATTTCTTTTATACTTAAGTCTCCTTTTAAAACCCGTTCATATATTTTTAAATATAAATAAGCTTGAGTTCTAGCAATTAAAAATTCTTCAATAAAAGACTTGAAACTCACATGCCCATCGATACGATAAAGTTTTTTGTTTTTTATGTTATACAATATCTCCATGATTTTAATTTTATTTTCAATATCATTAACCATGCTCTTTTTTAAAGCATACTTATAGTTTTCATACTCTTCCTCCTCGGAAATACCCATCAATCCTTCTTCCCTATCATTCAAAATGATTAAATCTTTAGACATCTCTAAAGCCTCCTTTAATAAAAAACTATATATTACCCCATTTGTTCGCAAGCGAACAAATGTCCAAAATAAAATAAAATCAAATACCTAATATATTCTTTAAGGCTTCTAAACATTCTTGATAATAAGGCTCTTTAACATTAGGTTCTTGTAAATTATTTGTAAACACCTTGACTTTATTATAAAAATGAACTTTTCCTTTAATATATTTGCCGTATTTATCCTTAATTGAATTTTCTATGCTTTTAAAAGTATTTCTGTTTTTCATGAATTGATTTTCAATTATGGATATATCAATATCTTTATCTAAATACATTGAAACTTTCTCAATATATTTCATTAAGATAGACAGGCTTTCAACAGAAAATCTTTCAACTTGAATGGGAATAATCAGTCTATTAGTAATATTGAGAGCATTATCTAAAAGCGAATCCAAATTAGGTGGTGTGTCAATTATCACATAATTAAAATTATAATTGGAGAATACCCTTTCTAGTCTATGCTTTAAAAAAAGTTCTTTATAGGAAGTATTTTCTTTATTAAAAAGATGTAAACTAGGATGGGAAGGAATAAGATATACATTATCATGTATTTTGGTCAAATATTTATCTAAATTGGCATTGGAGTCTTCTTTTAAAAAAGAATAAACATTGTTTTTGCTTAAGCTTTTTATATACTTAAAAAAATAACTAGTTAAACTATTTTGGGGATCAAAATCTACAAGTAAAACCTTTTTATCAAAGCTTTTCAAAATAAAACTAAATATAATAGTCAAAACACTTTTTCCAACGCCCCCTTTAATATTTGCAATACTAATTATTTCTGGTTTTTTGTTATCCATTTAATTATAATGCCTCCATTTGATAAATTTTTATTGTAGAATCTGTATACTTTATGTTCTAGATTAATTATTCTCTCTAATAGATTTTGAGCATATTTTTTTTTAAATTTTTCTTTTTTTGTTAAAGCGTGAATTGCTTTTATATAACAAAAAACACTTCCTTTCTTATATCTAAATTCTATATAATGGATTTTATACATAGGTACAATTTTGATAGCTTTTGTAATAACATCTTTATATTTTAAAAAAAGTGGCCTTGGGAATCTTTTAAATCCATAAAACATTCCCAAAAATTCATCATTAATACTTTCTTTAATTCCAAATAACTGAAAACTACTTTTTTCATTTTTATCAAATAAATTTCTTAATGTAATAAAAAATTTATTTTCGTTTCTTTGATTTATACCAAATGTAAAAACATCTCTAAATATTTTTGTATGATATAATGTTTTGTTATTTATTTTCTCTTTTTTCATGAAAATATTGTTTTTCTTTTTTGGCAATCCAATTTCCATTTTTTTATATTTTAGACCTTCTAATATTTGATTCATATTTTAACCACAAATCTCTTATTTGTCGTAACATATTTGATTTTTAATTCTTTCTAACCATTCTTTTGTCTCTATTCTTTTATATAAATATTTTCTTTTGTTAGAATTTTCTTTAACCTTATCTAAGAAATTTATTTTTTTAAATTTTAATAAAGTTTTTATTTTTAAATCTATGGAATTTAAATTTTTATTTTTTGTTTTGTGTGAAACTTTTTCTTTATTATTTATATGTTTTTTATTATTTATAATATGACTGACATTTTTAGTTGCATTTTTTAGACTAGAAGCTCTAACCCCTTTATTTTTGAAGTAATTTTTTTGTGTTTCTTTTGTAAATTTATATATTATGTTAGCATCATGTTCAATAGTATTTTGCTTATTTTTAAGTACACAGTTTAAATTATTATTACTGTATTTGTTGACTGAATATCTTATATATGAACCATTCCCTTCTCCTAATCTTAATAAAGTTTTTTTAATAATACTTTTATTACATAACCAAGTTAAATCTTTTCTAAGGGTTCTTAGTGCAATCTCCTTAAGTCCATCTTGGGCTAGAAAATAATTTAATGTATTTAAAATAAGTTTTTGATTATATTTAATAGCATTTTTCTGGAAATACTTAAGTATTGATAAGATTTTATAATATCTGATTTGATATTTTTTTAATAGATTTACATTGATTTGAATTTTAAGATTGTTTGTTTGCATTCTATACTCCTAACTGTATTTACAATCATGCTTATGATACACAATTTTAATTGGAAAGTAAATATTTGAGAATGAATTATTTTTTATGTAAAAATAATTCTTCTATTCCACTAGTAGAATAAAAGAAAAAGACCTTTAGCAAAAGCTAAAGGTCTTTTTCAAGGCATTGATAGTTGTATAATAAATTATGAACTATCAATGCCAATGTTATATACTAAAAAATATAAAATATCAAGTAATTTAAAAATTTTTTTCATATTTTTCTACTCTGCCATTCTAAATATCATTAAAATCTCCACTGTAACTACCGCTTGCTTTTGCAAAAATACTTCTACTCAAGATATACCTCCTATTTTTTCCATAAATGTTTGCGTTCACGCGAATTTTCTGTTGCCATTAGACTCAAACTCAGGCCCAATATTAACATCAAGCAAAACCACTTTACTACTTGTTTCAATACTAACATCTTTGATTCTGCCAACTTGCATACTCCCTTTGCCGTCTTTTACAAGTTTCCCTGCCTTTAAGAAGACAAAATCACCAATTTTAGGAGTTGTAAAGGTACTGTCTAACGCAACGGCTATTTCTCCAGCACGTCTTATTGGAATTAGTTCTCCCGGTGAGTAATTTTTACTTTCTAGTAAAGCAATATTTGTTTTTTTAAGGCGAATCCACAAATAGGACCAACTCCCGCTGTTGCAGTTGCAGCTTTTACCAGTACTTCTCCCATTTCGCTTGACCCACTTGAATAAACTAGGTCTCCCGGTTTGATGGTGGGTGATTCAACATTAACTATTGCAGTTTCAGTTTGATGAACACATGCTTTATGTTCAACTCCTAAAACGAAATTTTTACACAATTTTGTGAAATCGAAATCTGCTATTTATACCCACCAAAGCAAATTTACTTTTGTATTTTTGTGCTTTTGTATTGTTAATAATTTGACCTGTAAATCGATTTCTTGCATTTACCATTTGCTTGTACGCTGTAACACTGATCAAAAAAATGAGATCCAACCAATACGATAGACTTTTAAAGGTTTATTGGGTGATTGATGTCAAAAATCAAAATTACAAAAACTCTTGTGGAGTTGTTCGTTATTCGGCACGCGATATTTATAGGCTGGTTGCTGATCTGCTCAAAAAAGATGGTAAAAAGGTTGTTAGTGTGCGCACTGTGCAGCGGGATCTTAAACTGCTTAACGAAATTGGCTTGATTAAAACTAAGTTAAGAAAGTTTGGCAAGGACAGCAAGGGACAAGGGAGTGTTGCTTATTATATACAAAATACTGAGCTTGTGGCTTATCATAAGGAAATAATTTGGGAACATCTTGTTCAATTACTTTATGAAAAGCTTGAGAATAAAAAAATAGTTGGTGATTTTGACGAAGACATCAAAAATGCGGCGTTTAATGTTTCTAAGACTGCTAAATTTTATAATGTTACTAACAATCCATTAAAGTATCTTTCCGATACGTCCAATGGGGCCCCTAATTTCTCTAACAATTTTTCAGATAAATTTTCTAGACATTCAGAAAGATTATCTGAAAATATTTTTTTAGAAACCTCATGTGACATTGCCCCAGCTAATCAAGATATTGATAGTCGCACCACAATGTCGCACCACTCGCCGCCGGCTGTATTTAATAAAGCTAATATAAGCTATAGTAATTATAAGAATTCAAAAAAACAATATTAATTTTGAAAAAAAGATATTGAAACTAAATTGATCGAAAGGAATGTCCCAAAAGATTTTCTTAGCCGAATAAAAGATCTTAGCAATAATCCCACAACTTACAGAGATTCGCTATATAATCTGGATAAGGCCCTAGACGAACACAAGGAGAGTAATTTGAAGTATTTGCTTGAACACTTTTTGGATCAGTTCTCTATTTACCGATATAAAGTTTGGATGATGATGAAGCGTATGGACGGGGTTATTAGCGATTATGAAGTTATTTGGAAGGAAAGGTTTGGAGAGTTTGTTAAGAAAAAAGTTGAGCTTAATGATTATGTGAAAAAAGTGCTTACAATGGAGGCTAGAGAAAGAGAACAGCGTAGTAGAGAGCGTTTGGAGAGGATTAATGGTCAATTGCAAGCACAAGTGCAAACGCAAACAGGAGAATTATCAAATAATCAGGAGCAAGATAGCTTAAATACGCCGCCGGAGAGAATTTACTTAAGGGAGAATAGAAATAGCATCTATGGAAGAAGTAACATTATTAAGGATTCCTTGGGCTTCAAGACAATTAAAGGAATTGCTCTTGAGAGCCTTGAAATTGATAAAATAGTAATTTGAGCCTAAGTGGCTTTAGGAGGTAAAATGAGAATAAGAATGAAACATTTAGTAAGAAGTCTTTATTTGAGAAGGGACAAGATTTGGCATATTTACAGAAGTACCGAAGTACAAAATAAAGCTAAGGACAAAAGCATTACCAATTTCCCTAATTTAAAACCGGAAGATTTTGACTATGAGTATGTTTACAAGTTCGTAGATGAGTGGATTCAGAAAAAGTACAACAATAAATTGGGGTTTTACTATTAAAAAGGTAGATGGTCTTGAATATATTGTAAGGCAAAAAGGTATTCTAGTTTAAAGAAAATTTTGGCCAGAATTGTTAAAGACTATAAAGAGATATTTCTTGGTAGATTGCAAAAGAATGGTCCTGGTGGTGTAGCAGCAGTTCCTGGATCGGGAGATTCGGGACCAAAACCATCTGGAAGTTAGAAAGGAGTAATGTATTAGTTTTAGAATAGTAAAGAGGGTAGTAAAAACACCAGTAAAGCCCACAAGTTCTGAAAAGGTTGTTGAAGCTGCTAAACAGCAGATACCTTTTCGTAACCATTCTTTTTTTAAAAAGGAAATTATTGATGATAAAACCATGTACCATACAAGGTTGATGAATGTATATAAGGGGTGGCGGGCCTGGAAGCATAAGTTCTGTGTTTATTTTATAAATTCTCTTAACAAAGAGAGAAAATTTATTATGTTGTACCCCGTAAAGGAGGGAGATGCGTTTTTAGGCGTATTTTACGGGTACAGTAAGGTTAAAAATAATCCATTTTACAGAGATTATACTTCTGTTTGTAGCTTTTCTAAAAAAATATTTAAGACTTTTAATAAATCGTATTTTATTGAATTTAGGTTTAAAAAGGGTAGTGTGTTTTTGTATCTCCACGCTATAGCTTATTTGCTTAAGGATCGAGATAGTTATAATAGGGAGCAGAAAAAATTACATGTACGCTTGATGGAGTTAGAAAAAGAAGTATTTAAGTTTTATGGTCGAGATTTGAATCCCCAGGGCGAGTGTATTATAACTAAGTGGATAGATAAAATCAATCAGAAAAAGTTGGGAAAGAGGATAATCCTAGTTTGCTTCGCAGTCTGCTACGTAGTCGACTGCGTAGATTTTGAATTTGTAATGTTACTAAAGGAATAACCTATATGAAAGTTGCAAATCTTATAAGGTCAACTTGTGAAAATGAAAATTTCTTACAGAGCGGGTTTAGAGATCTTTATGCTATTGTACAAGGCTTTCGGGAATCAAATTTTGTAGTAATTGGAGCACGACCCAGTATTGGCAAAACAGCTTTTGCCCTCAATATTGCTCACAACATATGTTTAGAACAAAATTTGAGTGTTGGATGGTTTACATATGAAATGACAAGTAAATCTGGCGCTCGTAGGCTTTTATCGATGAATTCGGGCATAGAGTATAGTAAGTTGATTGACAACATCAGTTAGCTAAATAAAAGTGAACTGGACGCTTATCATAAATCAGTTTCTGAGGTTAGTAATTTTTCTTTTTGGATTAATAGCGTTTGGGGTACTGACATATATGAGTTAGAAGATAAAGCCAGACAAATGAAATTGAACCACGATGTAAAAATTATCTTTATCGATTACATTAATTTGATTCCCGTGTTACAGAATAATATTCCTTGTTTTGAGCAAGTTGCATTTTTGAGTCGTAATATACGTTCGCTTGCTCTTGAACTTGGAATTCCAATAATAGTTGTATCTCAAGTTTCCAGAAGCGCTGAGGTTGTAGAACCCAGTTTGGCAACTTTGGGAGAATCGGCAGCATTACAATGGCATGCGGATATTGTAATTTTTTTACATCAAGAGAGGGAAAAACGTAAAGGGCGGAATACTTCTAAAGGTAATAATACAACTAAAGTAAAAGTGATAGTTGCTAAAAATAGAAACGGTTATATTGGGATTGCCAATTTAGGTTTTACTCCAAAAACTATAAAATTTTCGAATTGAAATTTAGATTTGTTAGATTTGTAGATTTGAGAATATTCTGTTATTTAGCCTTGATTTGTGTTACAATGTATTTTAGCAGGTGAGTAAATTATGAAATCATCAGTGGTGACAACAAGTATTGCTGCAGAGCAAATATATAAAGAATTTCTGCGATTAGGATTGATACTTTAGAAGAGAATTTACAAAAAGATATGGTTAATTTGGAACAAAGGCTAGAAACAAAGTTGGAAGCCAATAACAAAGTTCTTTTGGAAAAGCTTAGCGTGAAAAACAGAGTGTCAGTTGTTATTGCATCAGTAGTTTTGCCCATTGTTTTTCTATTTTAGCGTCCTTAATTATGCTATTAATTGGCAACTATTTCAAATAGAAATTACAAAGAATTTTTACCTTAATCAAGAAAAAAAATTTTAGATATAATGCGCTTTTGCAATTTGTTAGTATTTTTATAGATTCCCAGTTTTTTAGGTTTGCATTAATGTATAATTTTAGATTATACAAATTTTTGCAAGGCTAATTTTCATTAAAAAAATTTGAAATTAAATTTGTAATAATAGATGTAAGCTCATTGGAGCTGTTTCTATAATAATTTAGATTATTTTGATTGAGCTTTAAAGGTGCGAATGACTTGATATATTTGAGCTTTTGGTACAGATGTAATATACAAGGCGTTTTAACTAAAAAGAAGTTTTGTGAATTAGAGTTATATCTGATTTCATGTAGTGTTTCTTTTGACCTAGCAATCAAAGAATGAATAATTTTTAGTTGTTTGGTAGTAATGGTAACCTGCTAAGAAAAAAAAATTATCATAAAATCAATCCAGATGAATTCATTCTAATTTGCGAACATCTTATCAATTCTTATAGCATTACTCACCAATTACTTGGAATTATCATGGCTTCTGGAATTCCATTAACTCATATAAAAAATCAAAACATCAAAACTCCTTACAATTTCAAATCTGATATACTTTCTTATACGTTAAACAACGGTTTACAAATTCAAACATATTCTCTAATTTGCAGTAATAAAATTTCTAGGTGTATTGAAAATTTAAACAAAAATAAGCTACTATCCATTGGTGCAGACAAAATTAATTACGTAGCAAAAAATATTTTTGATTTTACGGTTTGGAAAAAAATTTGAAAAAAAACATAATAATATTATATACTGTTATGGGTAAAAGTCAAAATTTTATGAGTTTCTGCTTTTTGGGTTAAAGTTTAAAATTCTCAAATCTTCTTAAGATTTCCGGGTTAAAGTTTGGTACTTTGAAATTAAGTACTTAAGTTGTAAATAGGGGCACGCCGCCGCAGCTTCAGCAGTCGCAGCAGCTGCCTTATAGAAGAATTTACGAAACAGAAATTACAAAAGGCATTGTTAAGGATTCTTCGGGGTTCAAGTCTCTCAAAGGCCTTACACTTGATAGTTTGGGAATTAGTAAAAAAGTAATTTGAGCCTATTTGGCTTTAGGAGGTAAAATGAAAATAAGAATGAAACATTTAGTAAGAAGTCTTTATTTGAGAAGGGACAAAATTTGGCATATTTACAGAAGTACCGAAGTACAAAATAAAGCTAAGGATAAAAGCATTACCAATTTCCCTAAGTTAAAACCGGAAGATTTGGACTATGAGTATGTTTACAAGTTCTTGGATGAGTGGATTCAGAAAAAGTACAACGCCAAACTGGGATTTACTATTGAGAAGGTAGATGGTCTTGAATATATTTGTAAGGCAAAAAGGTATTCTAGTTTAAAGAAAATTTTGGCCAGAATTGTTAGAGACTACAAAGAGATATTTCTTGGTAGATTGCAGAAGGATGGTTCTGGTGTTGCAGCAGTTCCCGGATCGGGAGGTAAGAGGCAAGGTGGAAGTTAGAAAGGAGTGATGTATTAATTTTAGGATAAAAAGGGTAGTAAAAAGCCCAGTAAAAACACCAACTAAAAAAAAGGTTGTTGTAACTACTAAAAATCAAATACCTTTTCATAATCATACTTTTTTCAAAAAAGAGATTTTGGGGGGTAAGGTTATGATGTGTTTTACGGAATTTTTTACGGATACAAAAGAATCAAGGGAAATAGGTTTTTCACCGATTATGCTTCTGTTTGTAGATTTTCTAAAAAAAATTTCAAAACCTTCAATAAGGCTTATTACCTTGAATTTAGGTTCAAAACGGGAAGTGTGTTTATGTATGTTCATACTATATCTTATTTCGTTGACGGTCGGAATATTCGCTCTATTAGAAAATTGTATAAGAAAATTTTGAAGTTAGAACAAGAAGTGTTCAAGTTTTATTCCAAAGATTTACAGCCCGAAGGAATTATTACTAAGTGGGTTGCAAAAATTAAGCAAAAAAGGGAAGAAAGACTTGATCAAATTGGTAATCTGATCAATCCCCCACCCCATCTGCGTGTACGCAGTCGATTTCGTAAGTTTTGAAAATGAGCTGTTATTTGTCTGATATTTGTGATACAATATGCTTAGTAAATGCTTTTTTGCAAGCAGGAAGAAAAAAATATGGAATCGGTGTTAGCAACAAATATTACTGAAGAGCAAATATATAAAGAGTTTCTTCGATTAGGCATGGAACAACTAATAGCTCAAGATTTATCAAAAAGATATTATCATAATGAGCTAACATATAGAGATTTAGAAAATTTAGAAAAACAATTTGGAATAAAGTTTGATAATCTTGAGTTCAAGATTGATACCGTAAAGAATGAGCTCAATACTAAGATTGACAATGTAGAAAAGAATTTAAATCTAAAAATAGACAATTTAGATGTTAAGATTGATAACGTAGAAAAGAATTTAAATGCCAAAATAGATGGTGTAGAAAAGAATTTACAAAAAGATATGTTTAATTTGGAACAAAGGCTAGAAGCAAAGCTGGAAGTCAATAACAAAGTTCTTTTGGAAAAGCTGGAAGTCAATAACAAAGTTCTTTTGGAAAAGCTGGAAGCTAATAACAAAGTTCTTTTGGAAAAGCTGGAAGCTAATAACAAAGTTCTTTTGGAAAAGCTGGAAGCTAATAACAAAGTTTATTCGGAAAAGCTGGAAGCTAATAACAAAGTTTATTCGGAAAAGCTTAAAGTCAGCAACAGAATAGTTATTATTGCAGTAGTAGTTGTGCCCACTGCTATATCTATTCTAACTCCCCTCATTACGTCATTAATTAGCAGTTATTTCAAATAGAAATTGCAAAGAATTTTTTACCTTAATCAAGAAAAAAAATTTTAGATATAATGTGCTTTTGCAATTTGTTAGTATTTTTATAGATTCCCAGTTTTTTTAGGTTTGCATTAATGTATAATTTTAGATTATACAAATTTTTGCAAGGTTCCTTTTCAGTGAAAAAATTCGAAATCGGATTAATAATTGTAAGTTTGGTTCCAGTAGAACTGTTTAAATAATGATTTAGATTGCTTTGATTGAGCTTTAGAGGTGCAAATGATTTAATGTAATTAAGTTTTTGTGATAGATTTAATATGCAAGGTGTTTTAACTAAAAAGAAGTTTTGTGAGTTAGAGTTATATGTAATTTCGTTTAGAGTTTCTTTTGACTTTGCAATCAAAGAGTAAATAATTTTCAGTTGTTTAGCAGTAATCCTAAAACCAAATATATTGTTTGCCACATAATTAATTCTACGTGCATCAATAGATAGTAATCTATTTTTGTCTAAATTTTCAATACATCTGGAAATTTCATTAGAGCAAATTAGAGAATATGTTTCAATTTGTAAACCGTTATCCAATGCATAAGAAAGTATATCGGATTTGAAATTGTAAGGAGTTTTGATATTTTGATTTTTTAGATGAGCTAATGAAATTCCAGAAGCCATAATAATTCCAAGTAATTGGTGAGTAGTGCTAGTAGAATTGATAAGATGTTTGCTAATTAGAATGAATTCATCCGGATTTATTTTGTAAAAATTTTTCTGTTTAGCAGGTTTTTTTTAAAAAAGAACTTGAATAAAAACATAAAAACATAAAAACATAAAAACATAAAAACATTTTACACTTTTATGTAAAAATTGCAAAAATTAAAGTTTTATTATTTTGGGTTAAAGTTTTATCATTTTTAAAAATTCTAGTTAAAGTTTTATTTTTTATAGTTAAAGTTTTGCTGCTTGATAGGTATAGTTTTATCTATTTGGGTTAATCTTTAGAGTGGAAATATCTAT
>NC_015919.1 GCF_000222305.1 Borreliella bissettiae DN127
TAAAGATAATTTATTAGTATACTAATAAATTATCTCAAATAACTTTAATACATATGTTACTTTATATTAATACTGGATCTTAACAAGAAATTCTTTAATAATTTTAAAATTATTAATTTTATAATAAAAAAAATAATAATAAATATTGATTTTGCAATCTTGACATGTAAAATACGACAGTGCGTATCAATACTAATACAATTTTGCTTTTTAATACGAATATATCTATTAAAAACTTTTATTAAAAAATAATTTAAACATAAAAACGAATTAGAAAATTAAAGTATAAAAACAATACTCCAAGCTCACAATAAGAAATAAATATAATAAAACTCAAAATTTTAAAACAACCTAAAGCCCATTGAACCTGAAATCACACTACCTTTCTTTCAGTTTTATTAAGCTTAGAAGATTCACTCTTTTATCTTTCCTTCTTGGTCAAAAAATCCCAAATAACGTGGATAACTGGTAGATAGTATTATTCTCACAAAAGAATTTTTAATTAATAGTTTACATTTTTAAAACTTGCCTTTAACACCTAGATTGAGCTTTTTAAAAGTCTTCTTTTACTTTATATTTATCTTCTTAAGCTTAAAAATTTTTAAAAAATCTATTACTAAACAAACAAGCTGATATTAATTTATTATAAATTGCGCTAATATTTTACTTGTCAAAGCTTACTATTAGGAGATAATAAAAACATGAAAAAAATTTTCATATTAATATTAATTTTTGGGCTGACAATACAAATCTTTGCCACAAAAGACACACAAAGCAGAATTGAAAAGGGCATTGAAAGTTTTAATAAATATGATAAAGAGAAAAAAAATCCAATCGGGCCATTCCTTTTAAATTTATTTTTGCCTTTTGGTATAGGATCATTTGTCCAAGGAGATTATATTGGTGGAGGCTCAGTGCTTGGATTTAATTTATTAGGAGCAATACTTTGGGGAACTGGAATGATTCTTAACCATCGTGAAGCACAATTAACCGGATACATACTAATAGGGGTAGGAGCAAGCATGGTTTTAACATCCTACACAGCTTCACTTATTATTCCATTCACATTTGCAAATAGACACAACGAAAATCTTAAAAAAAGGCTCAGCGCTGAGCTTGCGGGGTTTGAGCCCAATTTTGGCCTTGGAATAAACGGATTCCAATTATCGTTTAAAAAAAATTATTAAATGAATATTGGACAACAATTTTTACGATTTAATTTAAAATTAAAAATAAATTTGCCAACAAAGAAAGTATTTCCGTTAATGCTCTCTCTGTTGGCTTATCAATTGCACTTAAAATGCCCCTACTCCCCTTTAAAATACTAAAAGCTCTTGCAATCTTAATCCCGCAATATTCAACCTAATTAAGAAATTATTTTTAATGCCAAATTAATACAATATTTTTAACAACTAATAATAACAATTATTAAATAAAATGTTCTAAACATATTATTAAAATGCTATAATTACTAATTAATAATTAAAATAATTTTTAAGGAGACTATTTTGAAAAAAACAATTATTGTATTTATAATATTGGCATTTATGCTTAATTGCAAAAACAAAAGTAATGATACCGAGCCAGCCAACGATGTAGATGAAAAATCACAATCTAGCTCAAATCTAGTTGATGAAGATCGGATTGAATTTAGCAAAGCAACACCTTTGGAAAAATCAATAAGCAGATTAAACTTAAACAACACTGAAAAAGAAACACTAACATTTTTAACAAACTTATTAAAAGAAAAACTAGTAGACCCAAATATTGGCTTACATTTTAAAAATACTGGTGGAGATGAAAACAAAATAGAAGAGTCTATACAAAAATTTCTATCAGATCTCAAAGAAGATGAAATAAAAGAACTGCTTGCAAAAATCAAAGAAAATAAAGATATGAAAGAAAAAGATTCTGAAGAGTTAAATACTTATAAAAGCATACTTGCTAGTGGATTTGATGGGATTTTTAATCAAGCAGATTCCAAAACCATACTTAACACCCTTAAAGATACTATATAGCCAAACCAAGGCTGAAATTTATAATTAATTTTTAAAAGCTAGTAGTTTAAAACTACTAGCTTTTAAACCAACTTTTTAGTTAATCAAAGAATTAAATGCAAAACTTGCACTTTTTATCTTAGGATATTTTTCAATTATTTTTTTCATAGTAACATTAAAAAGCTGAGAATCAAGTGAGATTCTGTAAACTTTTTCATTTTTTGGATGTTGCTTGGACTTAATGCTAATCTCGGCAATCATATCGCTCCAAGTTCCATTATTATAAAGAGAAACAAAAGCCTCAACCACTTTTTTGGCATTGCTAGAACCAAAAGGATATGCAGTTACAAGCCCAGATTCAACTGATTTTTCAGACATTGGAAGTCCCCCAAAAAATCCGCCTTTATTTTCATTAAAATTTATATCACTTCCCCTGCTTATTAACTTAAATCCAGAAATAGAATAAAGCGGATCACTCTCTCTAGTAGTTTCAAAAATTATTAAAGGCATGGCATAAGAAAGATATCCCCCATCAACAGGAGAAACAAGGTAAGAATACTTAATGCCACTAAGTTCTTTAATAAAATCTCCGTGCTCCCCAAACAAATCTCTAGCTTTAATTTTTATCCAACGAATACGAACCGGCAAAAGAAAAAAATTTATTGATTTTACTCCTTCTAAAAACTCTATTTTAGAGTAATCAATAAATTTATTTTTATTCTCAAGAGCTTTTAAAGTATCATAATTTTGCAAATTATAAACTACATCAGAATCTCCAGAAAAAAGCCCAAAATTCATCGATCCGAAAGCTCTTTTTTCTTGATCCAGCCTATTCCCTCCTCCATTTTCTCCAATAAGCCTACTACTACCCTTTCTCTCCATTTTTGAATTATCATCTAAATTACACCCTAGAATTAAAACTACAACAGATATAATGACTCTTTTCAAAACGCTCCCCCTTTAAATTTTTATCTAATATTTAAAGTTTTTAAATTATAGTATTAGAAGAAAATGTAGATCAATTAACAAAAAAATCAAAATTAAAAATTTAACGCCGGCTAATCTCTTTTATCAAGCTGTTTAACATTCGATTTATATAATCATAAAGTTTTTTATTCTTGCCAATATTGTTGTAATAAAGTTTAAAAATTTCTAAAAGAGAGTTTCTAACTTTAAAAATCAAGACTCTTTTGTTTTTATTACCAACAGAGCCCAGTGCTTGTTTGAAAGATTTACGTGATTTTTCCATTTCTTTTAAAAACCTATTAACATCATAATTTAATGTTATTTCTTCTAGCTTTCTTAATATCAATCTAGAATATTCCTTTCCAAGCTTTTTAAACAAATCGTCAACATTTTCAAAATCTAATTCTCCGTCTAGCAAAACCCTGCAACATTGCAAAATTTCTTCTTCTTCGTCTGTTAAATTGCGTTTCCAATTTAAATGCCAATCAAGCTCTGACTTTGTAGTAAGAGAAAAATTTTTTAATTCAAGAAGTTCTTTGCTAACACTGCCAATTTGTTGATCGATTGTTTTTTCAAGAGCAACAAGAATGTCTGCGCCCGAACCACCGGCATTAATCTTGGTTAGATAAAACTGCTGACACAAATTCATATCTAAAAGAGACATTTCATCTTCTCTATCACTCTTATCAGAATAATTTTCAATCAATCGCACCAAGGTGCTCATTTTAGAAGACAAATCTTCCCAACGCTTTTTCCCTATATCAATCAAAAACTGATTAACATCTTTTTCGCTGTATCTATATTTTGCCAGCACTTCATCATTGTTTAAAAGCCACCCACCAAGAGCATATCTATTCTCATCATTTTGCAAAGATTTCTTGAAAAACTCAAAATTTTTGACCTCTTCCGAATTTAAATGGGGAATCCAAATCTCATCATGAGCATTTTTCAGCAAAGCTTTACCATATCTTGATTTGCCAATATTGTGCTTTGAAGAAGTTTTTTGCAAAGACTCCGAATTATCTAAACCGCCAAAATCATTGCTCAACTGCTCCGGGGGTTTAGGCATTAAATTTTCAGAATTTCTTAAAGTTTGCAAATCCTTTTTAAAGCCTTTAGATTTGCTTAATACTTGATCATTCTTTTTGTTTTTCAAACTGCTTAAACTAGAATTTTTAAGCCCATTGTTCCCAGAATCTAAAGACTTTTTTTCATTGCTTATTAAATTTTGATTATTTCTATAAGTAGTACTTTTTAAATCTTCTTCTAAAGATTTGCCCTTACAATTAACAAAAACCAGAAAGCTAATAATAACTGCAATTCCTATTTTATTCATAAATTAAATTTCCTCTATTTAATTATTGGTTTAAATAAAAATATAGCTCACTTTACATACACTAAATGTATAAATTACATTATTTCTTATTATAAAAAGAATTAGGCTTGATGTTGTTTTAAGAATTTGTTTTTTAAAATAAAAAACCTATTTAAAACAACTTAAATAAAGCTTTAAGCCTAAATTAATCCAATTCTGCCTTTTAAAGCAAATAAGTATTAATAATCTAGATTATTTAATAATTTATAAATTATACAGATAAATTAAAATCATTAATATCAACCCAAATCATAGAAATTTAAATTTTCAATCTAGACATATCTGCAACAAAACAAACATAAACAGAAAGATTAACTCTTACAGCAAGAGTTAATCTAAGAGTTGATTAAAATAAAAAAGCTAAAACGAAGCGGATGCATCGTAGTTTTTAACAAGATTGCACGCCTCTTCAATGTTTTTAGTAGTCATAAAAGATTGTCGCACATTATCTATGTAGGTTTTTTCAACCTGTAACAACTGCTGCTTAGCATTAGCAACATTTGGATCATTTGAGCTTTCAAGGTTCATTTTGGCCCTTCTTTTGGCCTGCAAACACTTAACAACAGTAGCAAGCATTTCTTTTATTTTCTCTTCATTTAAATTAAAAATTTGATTAAACTTATCTGGCCTACTATCAAGAACCACCTGCTCAAGAAAAAACAAAGCTTCTTTTTGGTCATCATTTAAAGAGTCTACAAAAGACATTTTAAGCTCTTTATTTGCTGCGCTATCAGAAGTATTTAAAAGCTTTGAGGATCTTCTCCTAAGATCAGAATAATTAAATTCTTTACAAGAAAAGAACAATAAAATAACAAATAATAAAATATTTTTCATACAGTCTCCCACACTGCGATTACGCAAATATTTAAATTCAAAAATTAAATAAACTTTTTTAAAAAAAATATAAATTATAATATATCTCAACATTTAAAATAATAAACATTTTGTAAAAGTTTATAGAAATATCAAATAAAATATGCTAGAATGACTTTGGTAGTTAAAAATGGAAATTAAAATCGATGAAAAATTTAATATAGTATTTAATAACGATCTTAAGTTAATAGAAAACATTGAAGAACAAAAACAGCGTTTATTTTTTTATCTTAAGACACCAAAAGGCAGTTTAAAGGGAAATCCAAATTATGGGCTTGACTACAGCTTTTACTTTAAACTTTGCAAAGCTAACAAATTAGAATCTATTAAAAATTTTTTTTTAAACCTTTCAAAAGAACTCAAAATAGACCTTATTAACGTAAAAACAAGCATTAAAAACAAAACAATAACAATAAATTTTTTCTTTTTAGGAAAAGACACTTTAAAAATGGATTTTAAAATATGAGTATAATTTTTGACAAAAACTTAGGAATATTGGAAAAAACAATAGAAGAAATTCAAAACGAAAAAAAACATATGCTTAGAACCAAATACGGCATAAACATTAAAGACAATTCAATTTACGACATAATAAACTTTCCAAGCTCAAGCATTGACAAACAAATATCAGAAGTCTTAAAAGAGCTTTTTTCCAAAATTAAAGAAAATGGAAGCTATTTTAATGCACTCAAAGAAGATTTGAGCACACCCAAAAGCTCAACTTATGAAGCAATAAGAAAAGCTCTGCTAAATGTTGAAGGGGTTAAACACATAAACATTTTAAGTGGGCCTGGAACAATAAATCTTTACTTAATACTACAAGAAGATTGCTTTAAAGACCAAGAAAAAAAGCAAATTAAAATTGAAACTAAAGAAAATATTTGGCAAGCAATCTACTATACAGCACCAAGCGGAACAGTTTTTAAAGGTGACATTGAGATTGAGTTTTTAAACAAACACAACCAAAAAAAAACATACAAATTCAGCTTAGGCAAGAAGAAATATGCATATCTTAAAGCGGTCTACAAAACAGAAGCAAAAGACGCAATCTACAAAGATATCGATGCTCAAATTAGAGACATTTACAACAAAATATTAACCAACAAATACATTGAAATGGGGACATCTCTTAGATATCAAGACTTTCTTGCGCCAGTTAGCATTATCCGGGGAATAAAAGAGCTTAAAATCGGAGTTTGCATTAAAAATGATAAGACAACAAAAATCACACAACTTAGTGATAGTGATTTCACATTTAATAAAGACGAAAACACCAAAGAGGATGAAATTATTATTTTTGATACAAATAAAAGATTACTTATTAACAGAGAATAAAAATGAACAAAGAAATACCAAAATTTTTAGAAAATACCCAAATTGAAAAATTCATTTGCAATGAACTTGATTATAAAAAAGAGATATTAAGAGAACTAAAAGAACTGCTTGTAAACTTCAACACAATTAACGTTAAAAAGAGCATTAACTCCAAATACATTGCGCTGCTAATGCTTTCAATATTTAATGCATTTCACTTTAAAAAAGAGCTAGATAAAAATCTTGTTAACTTTTTAGATGCCATTATTTTTGCAATAAAGTCTATTGGCACTGACGAGAGCTTTATTGTACTCTTTAAAGCTTTTTTACACGCAAATGTAGAAGTCAGCTCAAACGAAAACGCTCCGGGCGAAATAATAATAAAATTGCTTGGAAACATTAAATCCCCTATTGAATTTAATATTGCAGCAAAAAATCAAAACAAGCTAAAAAAAATAACCGCAAAACACACGGGATTTAAAAAAACTCTAACTTCTAACTACATGCCCAAAGATTACAAAAACTCAGTATATGAATTTATTAAAATATTAATTCCTATAGGAAGGATAGTTAAAATAATAGACAAAAAACAAATAGAAATAAAAAGCACAAGAACAAAAAACTTTAGCACAGCAGATCATTTTTTTTGATCTACTGCTTAAATAGCGTGTAAATAGTAATTAAAAAATTGCAGAAATTTAAAACCTAAGAAATTTAAAAGGAGAATTTATGAATACCAACGAACCACAAGAAAGCGTACAAATAAAAGACTTAAACAGAAAAACAAAAGTTAATCAAAGCGATCTTATCCCTATTGATGACATAGTAGAAGATACTTGTGCAATCACATATAAACACCTCCTAGAACAAATACAAAACGATACATTTTATAACAACGAATTTGGGGGCTTTAAAAAAGCAATAAAAGATGTAATTAGCAAGGAACTTTTAGAAAACAAAGAACATATAAAAAATATTTATATTAAAGTAATCTCAAAGCTTTTAGAGCTAAGCACACCACTTGAAAACATAGATTTTGATACTGTTTTTAGAAAAGTTAAATCTACGTTTATTGAAAGCTTAAAACACACAAACACAAAACCATCTTCAAACAAAATTTCAATTTACAACTCAGACACAAAAGACATTGAACTTATTCAATTTGAAATCTTTATTGAAAGTTTAAAAGAAATTCTTGTAGAAAAAGACGAAATAAACAGGCTCAAAAGCGACCTAACAAATTACGTGCAAATAAAAGATTTTACAGACAAATTTAGAAACTCTTTTAAATCAATCCCCAAACAAACTCTTGATACAAAAAATGAACAGCTTGTAAGCTGTTATCAAAACAAAATTCCACAAATTGTAGACATTCCTATTTGGTGGCAAGGCAAACCACGCGACTTTGGGGGACTACACACAATAGTTGACGATGCTACAATATTAGAATTCCAATACAAGAACAAAGCTACAACCGTTGTGCTTAAAAACAGAAGCAGCACATCAATTGTAATAAACGAATCATACAAAGATAGTTATATTTACTTACAAATAGATGCAGAAATCAGACATTCAAGCTCAACAGAAGATGACAATAAACAATTTTACCTTCAATTTGAAAAAAGCTCTGCAAAAATTCTAATAGCTTCATTTTCTTCTCAAAACATGCCCACACTTAAAACGCCAATTTACAATGGCTGGTACTACGTTGGATCGGGCAAACTAAGCACGGGAGAAGAAATGCCAATTTTAAACAAAGTATAAAAATAAATAAAAGGAGATATTTATGGATACAATACTTATTTTTTTGTCAACAATTGACAATACAAAACTAATTATATTAGGAGGATTTATTGTGCTTGCAATATTGCCAATGATTTTCGCAATAAAACCACCGTTTAGAGAAAATTTAAATTTTCTTATCAAAAAACTTTTAAAGAATATAAATAAAAAGGGGAAAAAATGAACAGCAAAATGAATATCAACTCTGGCATTGAGGCTTTAAATAATTTATATGATTTTCTAAAAAGTAGCGATTCTCCAACAGAAGTCAAAGTGGAAAAGGGAATATATTTGGGGCTTAATCTTTACAACCTAATAATGAGCATCTATAAAGACAAAATCACAACCCTTGAAAAGGAAGAATCATTAAAAATATTAAATGAAATTGAAAATGTTAATAATAAAATTACTCAACTTATATCAAGCATTAATGATGAGAGAGATTTAAGTATTATTGAACATTTAAGAGAAGAGAGAAACGAGCTAATGACAATCAAAACCCAAGCGCTCCAAGAAGAAATAAAAGCGTTCTCAGAAAATCTAAGAAATACTAGCAACAAAACCCAAAACTTAAAAGAAGATAAAGGAGATTAAATTGCAAATTAAAAATTTTCCTTTTTTGTTTTTATTAAATATTTTTATAATCTTTTCGTGCTCTACAATAGCAAGCCTTCCAGAAGAGCCATCATCCCCAAAAGAGTCAACATTAAAGGCCTTAAGCTTATATGAAGCGCATCTTTCAAGCTATATTATGTACTTACAAACATTTCTTGTGAAAACTAAACAAAAAGTAAATAATAACAATTATCCTGAGTTTACGCTTTTTGACACAAGCAAATTAGAAAAAGCCCAAACTCTAAAATCAATCAAAACAAACATTGCTACTTTAAAAAATCATATTGACAAAATAAAACCAATTGCAATGCAGATTTACAAGAAATACTCAAAAAATATACCTTAATACCTTAAAGACATTTACTTTTTCTTTTTCCTGAAAGTCCCGGTTGCGGGACTTTTTTAAAAAAATAAAAGCCTACATTAAAACCAAACTCAATTAAAACCAAACTCAATTAAAACTAAACTTAATTTAAGTTATTATCATTTTATTTTTTTTCAATTTTCTATTTGTTATTTATTAATCTTATACTATAATTATACTTGTATTAAGTTATATTAATATAAAAGGAGAATATATTATGAAAAAATATTTATTGGGAATAGGTCTAATATTAGCTTTAATAGCATGTAAGCAAAATGTTAGCGGCCTTGACGAGAAAAACAGCGTTTCAGTAGATTTGCCTGGTGAAATGAAAGTTCTTGTAAGCAAAGAAAAAGACAAAGACGGTAAGTACAGTCTAATGGCAACAGTAGACAAGCTTGAGCTTAAAGGAACATCTGATAAAAACAATGGATCTGGGATACTTGAAGGCGTAAAAGCTGACAAAAGCAAAGTAAAATTAACAGTTTCTGAGGATCTCAGCACAACTACACTTGAAGTTCTAAAAGAAGATGGCAAAACATTGGTGTCAAAAAAAACAACTTCTAAAGACAAGTCATCAACAGAAGAAAAGTTCAATGACAAAGGCGAATTAGCTGAAAAAACAATAGTAAGAGCAAACGGAACCAGACTTGAATACACAGAAGTTAAAAGCGATGGATCCGGAAAAGCTAAAGAAACTTTAAAAGACTATGCTCTTGAAGGAACTCTAACTGCTGAAAAAGCAACATTGGTGGTTAAAGAAGGAACTGTTACTTTAAGTAAGCACATTTCAAAATCCGGAGAAGTAACAGCTGAGCTTAATGACACTGACAGTGCTCAAGCTACTAAAAAAACTGGAAAATGGGATGCGGGAACTTCAACTTTAACAATTAGCGTAAACAGCAAAAAAACTAAAAACCTTGTATTTACAAAACAAGACACAATTACAGTACAAAAATACGACTCAGCAGGCACCAACTTGGAAGGCACAGCAGTCGAAATTAAAACACTTGATGAACTTAAAAACGCTTTAAAATAAGGAGAATTTATGAGACTATATTTAACAGGATTTGCTTTAGCGTTAGCTTTAATAGGATGTGCACAAAAAGGTGCTGAGCCAAAAAATACTCCTCAAAAGTACAATGATCAAGAACTTATTGACTCAAGCAAGGCGCCAAAAGACGCTAAACAAACCCTTCCTACAGTGGCAGAAGACACAGTGTCTTTGTTCAGTGGCAATGAAATTTTCTTAAGCAAAGAAAAAAATAGCTCCGGCAAATACGATTTAAGAACAATAATTGATCAGGTTGAGCTTAAAGGAACTTCCGATAAAAACAATGGTTCTGGAAGCCTTGAGGGCGTAAAAGCTGACAAGAGTAAAGTAAAATTAACAGTTTCTGACGATCTAAACACAATAACTGTAGAAACATTTGACAGTTCTGGCAAAAAAATTTCAAGCAAAGTTACTGTAAAACATGGGTCAATAACAGAAGAAACTCTCAAAGCTAATAAATTAGACTCAAAAAAATTAACAAGATCAAACGAAACTACACTTGAATACTCACAAATGACAGATGCTGATAATGCCACAAAAGCGGTAGAAACTCTAAAAAATGGCATTAAGCTTGAAGGAAATCTTGTAGGTGGAAAAACAACATTGAAACTACTAGAAGGCACTGTTACTCTTACAAGAGAAATTGAAAAAGATGGAAAAGTAAAAGTTTATTTGAATGATACTGCATCTGGTTCTACTAAAAAAACAGCTACCTGGCAAGAAACTACTAGCACCTTAACAATTAGTGCTGACAGCAAAAAAACTAAGGATCTAGTATTCTTAACAGACGGTACAATTACAGTGCAAAAATATGACTCAGCAGGAACTGCCCTTGAAGGTAAACCAGCTGAAATTAAAGACCTTGCAGAACTTAAAGGTGCTTTAAAATAATATATAAGTAAACCCCCCTACAAGGCAAAAGCATGTAGGAAGGGTTTATTACAACCTAAAAATTGAATTTATATATTTTTCAATTTGTTACTTCTGGAAAAAGTCTCTTAGGAGACTTTTTCTCTTTTTAAAAAGAGAAAACATAACAATAACAAGTCAAACTACTTAAAGCTTTAAGTCTCTAAATATTTAATATCAAAATAAAAAGCGCCAATAAACTGAATGCATGGCTAAAATTTAAGCAAATTAACAGGGCTAATTCCTTCACTCAAGCCCAACTCTTGAATGAAGGATAAATAAATAAAATAATTTCAATTCTTAATAAAATTAAACCCATCGCTAATCAGCTCACTATTTTAAATAAAAATTAACGCGTAAAAATAATTTACTCCTAATATAAGTTTATTACTGATAATATTTTATTATAAAAACTTACTTTTGTAAAGTATATTTAACAAATATGCATTAAATATACTTTTTTTTATATTTTTTATATAAAAATACTTTACTTTTTTAAGAAACTGTACTATTAATTAAGTTATAATTAAAGAAACTACTTATATTAGGAGTATAAAATTGAAAACATTAAAACAAAAAGCACCAAGCACTACAAAAAAGGCAAAGAAAACTACAATGAACTTCCAACATAATTTGATTGTATTAATCTCTACTCTTAACTTTATCAACTTAAACTTTAAAAAATACACACAAAAAAACATACTTTATTTCCTAAACAAAAACCTTGAAAGAAATAAACAAAACCCCATAAAACTCAAAACACTACAAAACTATTTATACATACTAGAGAAAAAATTTAAAGTCACACTAAACTACTGTAAACATTTGGGGAAAAATTCTGGAAGTGAAACTTATTATAAGCTTAAATACAAAAAAGAAAAATGCTATTTGATAATTAACGCATACTTTAAAGAAAAAGTAATCAATAAAATTAACGAATTTACACAAAGAATAAAAAAATTTTATCAAATAAATAGTAGTGTTAAATGGGAGTGTATTAATAATACTAATAATATATATAAATATAAAGAATATAGAAATATACACAAAAATTCCAAAAAAACAACAAATAACAAAACAATAAAAAAATATTTAAGTAAATGTAACTTCAAAACAAAAATTCCATCTCTAATATTGGATTTAAAGACAACAAACATAATTAAAATCCATCACTTAAGAAATCTAAAACACATTGAAAATGACCTTAAAGAAATAGATCCTAGAAACATTGAAAAGCACATATCAAGTGTAATAAAAGAAAATGTAAACAACCCAGGATATCTATGCAAATTTTTCAAAAACAGCGGATATAAAAGAATAGTAAACAAAATAAAAGAAACAGATAAAAAATCTAAAAACAAAAAAGAAATTTTAAAAAAAGTAATTGAAAACAAAATAAAAGAATTAGAAAATGAACAATATAAAAAAGAAGATCTCGAGAAGTTTTTTAGCAAAACATACGAAATTTATAAAATAAAACCACATTTCATAATAGAATACAAAAAATATCCAGATTTAGATAATTTAGTCAAAAGAGCAAAAACAGAAGTTCCCAAAATTCAAGACAAAATGCTAAAGTTAAAAAGTATAAAAAACAACATTTTTAGTATATTATTAGAACAGTTAAGGCACAAAGTAGATGAAGATAGGTTAATCCCTATTTTAAAAAAATTCATTGAGAATGAGCCTGATCTTAAATATAGCAAGGTATTTGACAATTCCTACTATAATAATTTAATTGAAATAGTGAGCTAGCAAGTTAGAAAGAAAATGTACAGTTTGGCTTTACTATTAAGGAAAAAGGAAAAAAATGACGGCTTTACTTGAACGATTAAAGCAAAAACAAAAAGAATTAAAATTAAACACAGACAACAAACCAAAGTCCCAAAAGGGAAAAAAGGCCAATGTTTTTTCTAAGATTGAGGAGGTTAAAGGTAGAAAGATATACCATACTAAAATCTTTAATGACTTTTATACATTTGGAATAAGCAAAAATGAACCTACGAAATTTTTCATTTCTTTAAGGGGAATCTTCAACATAGAAGACATAAGTATGTTTCATTTATTCTCTATAAGAGAAGATGATGAATTTATGGGAATTTATTACGGAATAAGAAAGCTTGATAAGGCATTTATTGTAAAGAATTTCAACAAGAAGGAAACATACACTCTTAGAAAATGTGAATACATTGAATTTAAGTTTAAAAAAGGTTCTGTTTTTTGTTATTTAAACGGGCTTCATATTTTACTTAAAAAAGATAGGGTCGACAGCCCCTATTACAACACACTTTTAAATATCATTTTAGAACTAGAAACCGAACTCTACACTTTTTATAGCAAAAAATTGGCAAAAGGGGGAATTATTCCTGAATGGATAAAAAAGAGACAAAAGTAATAACAGTTGCAAGCATAAAAGGTGGTGTTGGCAAGAGCACAACAAGTTTAATTTTTGCCACATTGCTTTCAATCAAATGTAAGGTTCTTTTAATAGACATTGACACTCAGGCTTCAACAACAAGCTATTTTTTCAATAAAATTAAAGACAATAATGTCGATCTAATAAATAAAAATATATATGAGGTATTAATATCAAATTTGCATATAGACAATGCACTAATAGCAATCAACGAAAATTTGGATTTAATTCCAAGCTATTTAACACTACATAAATTTAATTCAGAATCCATTCCATATAAAGAATTTAAATTAAAAGAACAGCTAAAGTTAATAAGCAATCATTACGATTATATAATACTTGATACAAATCCCAGCTTAGATTTTACCTTAACAAATGCTCTTGTGTGTAGTAATTACATAATAATACCAATAACAGCAGAGAAATGGGCCGTTGAAAGTTTAGATTTGTTTACTTTTTTCATGAACAAGCTATTATTGACTTTACCGATGTATTTAATAAATACTAAATTTAAAAAAAACAACACACACAGAGAACTTTTAAGAGTTTTAGAGAAAAATAGTAATTTTTTGGGCTCAATATCTGAGAGAGAAGATTTAAATAAAAGAATAGCAAAAAATGACAGATTTGATTTGACGAAGGATTACATAATAGAGTACCAAAATACGCTCACGGCGTTTTTAAATAAATCAAGTTACGTACACTAAGTGTACTCAGATTGTAAAGGAGGAGACAGGTGGAAATAAAGATAAATAAAAGAAATTTATCTGAGAGCGTTAGAGAAGAAGAACAGGCGCTTATTCATTATAATAAGCTTAAAGAAAAATTAAACATTAATTTTCAAAAAGAAATTTATTGCAAATTAGAAGCAATGAAGGTTTTAAAGGAAATTAAAGACAAAGAATATTATAAACTTGATAACTATTCTAGTTTTGATGATTTTGCAAAAGATTATAGACTTGCCAGAACTCAAACATATAAATATCTTAAAATTGCAACAGCAATAGAAGAAGGTTTAATTGAAGAAAAATATGTAGTTAAAAACGGAATCAACGATACAATTTGCCTTCTTAAAACAAAAGAAAGTCCAAGTTTAAAAAAATCCAACCAAAACCCAATAAAACCACTAAGATTTCAGCTTAAAAAGGAAGAAGCTTATTCTTTTTATAAAAAAAATGCAAAGCTTACAAGCTTTCTTTTGGAAAAAATTTTTTTTGAAGAAGAAGATTTTTTATCAAAAATAATAAAAGAATTTGAAACTTTAAGAAATAAACGAAAATAAAATATTTATTTGCAAAACTTGAAAAGTTAGTGTATACTTTATAGGTACAGACTGACACGCAATGTGTCGCTCTTAATATAAGGACCTGTTACCTTAAAGGGTTTATTGGGGATTCTTTTAAAAGAAAGTCCAATAAACCCTTTAACTTTTAAATTAAAGTTTTTATTTTTTAATATTAATTTTAGAAAAATTTAGAAAAGTATTTACAAAACATAATTTTTTTTATACTATATTATTAGTAAAAAACTTATATTAGGGGTTAAGATGAAAAGGCTTAATAAGATCAAAAGGAAAGAATACTGCAAATTTTTAATTAAAACTTTTGCCATTAAACACAATGCGTTTGAGTGGCTTGGTTCTAATATATTAAAGATTCTTAAAACCCTAATGTTTTCTTATTAAGCTTTTGGATTCTAAGGTTTAAATAAAAATTTGTCATAAATTTTTATTTATTTAAAAATTATATTTAAAAATTGTATATTTAAAAATGTTTATTGAGAAAATATTACAAAGTAATGCAGAATTGTTTAAAGACATTCAAAAGTCCGGATGTTATTTTTTATCTTTGCACTATTGGATATTTGTTTTAACAGGTTTTGATTTTACGTCAAAAGACGTTAATTTAAATTATCAGCGGTTTTTAAAATTAGGCTACATTAGAAATGATTGTTATATTTTAAATCCATGTGAAATTCTCAGATGTTATAAAATATTTTCTAAGGTTAGATATGAAAGTCCGCTTTATTTGCCCAAATCTGGTAGAGAGTTTGAAATAACACAGGTTAAGCTGAAAGATCAAGTGTTTATGCATTTTCTTGTAATGGATAATAATAAGGTGCTTTACGACAGCCTTGATTTAAAGTCCAAAGGAAAGAAATTTCAAATAATATCAAAAAGAATATTTAATTATTTTGTTTGAAAAGATTAATTGTATTTTTAAATTCTAAGCCTTTTAGGTGAGTTGTTTAAACTTTAACTTATTTTATGTCTTGATTGTCGGGTGAAAAGTTTAATATTTGTTGATTTGCATTTCAAACCAGTATTTAAATTATAAGATAAAACCCAACCGACTGGATTTGGTTGGGTTGTTGTTTTAAACCGATTATAAAAATGGTGGTTATTAGGTTTTGTTGCACTCTTCAACAGCACTACTATTCTTATTCTTTTTCTTTTCTAGGGCACAGTAGTTTTTCTTATGAACCCTTTGTAATTTTGTTTTCATTATTTTAGCAATTTCAAGTATTCCTTCAGCTGTAGTTGTAGGGTATTTTGCAGCCGCATCTGTAACTGTCTTTGTCATTTCTTGTACCCCCAATTCTTGTAATGGTCCTGAGACCTCAAACATCATGTTGTACATTGCTGAGAATTCACCACTACTTCCAGTCTCTTTAAGTTTGGTAGCTTCCCCCTCAAGTGCTGTTACAAATTTTTCTGCCACTTCAGTAGCCCGCATTTTTGCTTCAAGTATAAATGGCTCTTCTGATACCTTAGTACCTGTTTGGCCGTCTTTAAAGGCAGCAAAATTTACATTTTTATTAACAGCTTCTTTTCTAATTTTATCTATTTCATCTGTAATAGCTTTGGCGCTTCGTTCTAATATAACTTTTGTTTCTCCTGTTAAACCACATGATAATGATATAAACAGGCTAGCAAGTAAAGTTAGTTTTAGTAAA
The DNA here is from genome assembly GCF_000222305.1 of Borreliella bissettiae DN127. Taxonomy (GTDB): domain Bacteria; phylum Spirochaetota; class Spirochaetia; order Borreliales; family Borreliaceae; genus Borreliella; species Borreliella carolinensis. The sequence continues at coordinate 16,621 of NC_015919.1, forward strand.
TTTTTAAAATTAAAGATTTTGAAAGTTTTTTGACATTTATTCATAGTTTATCCTTTTTAAAATTTTAATAAAAGCAGCAAATCAATATTAATATTATTAAATTGTAAATATTAGGACGAGCTAAAAATAAAATTTTTAGTCCATTCTAATGACAATATTTTTAATATTTATTTTTTGTTTTTGCTGGTATTATTTTTTTCTCCTCATTTTCAAGATTTTGTTTTGCCTTAATTACTTCTAGTTGATTTTCTATTTGAACTTTAACTTCAAGCAATCTTTCGGCTGTGTTTATAGGGGTATTTTTAGTGCCCTCTAAAACACGGGATTTTACGCCTGTTATTCCAACCTCTTCTAGCGATTCTACAACGTCAAGCATAAAGTCAGACATAGCCAAGAATTGACTACTTTTACCAGTTTCTTTAATTTTTAAAGCTTCTTCTTCTATTATCTTGAGAAACTTTCCTGTTTCGTCAATGGCCTGTATTTTTGCTTCTCTTAATGCAAGCCCACCATTTGTCACTTTAGAGCCAGTTTTACTTTTTGTAAAAGCTGCAAAACGCACTCCCTTGTCAGTGGCTTCTTTTTTTATTTTTAGGATTTTATTTTTTAAATCCCTAGAAGATGATTCAAGCGCTAGCTTTGTTTTTTCTATTAGTCCAACGTTACATGCAACCAATAGAGTAAAAAACAAAGCTATAGCTATTAAATTTAATTGTTTCATTTAACCTCCTTTGATATTAAGTTTATTTAAATAAATCTAAATTTTAGCCCAGTTTATTAAAAATAAAATAAAATAAATTGGTAATAGATTTGATGTAAAAAGTCAATGCCATTTTTGCATTTGTACTAAGTTGCAAAACTTTTATTTTCAAGCCGTTATTTTCAAGCCTTGTCAGTTTTAATTTTATTTTTGTTAGGGAGACATGAATTTGTTTTATGCAAATATAGCAGTAACATTGTTTGGAGTTATAAGCTGGCCTTTTAAGCGGGTTTATAATTTTGATATTTATTTCCAGTTTGACATAAATAATACAAATTAGTTATTTTGTATTATTTTTTAAATTAAAACAAAGATCTAAAAATTTAGGTCTAAAAATAAAAGAGAAGCCATGCTCCCGCAATTTATTGGCTTCTCTTTTGAGTATTTTGACTATTTTGACACTGTTTTAATTAAGAGAGGAGTGTGGCTAGCAGACCCATAAGGCTTGAAAATGCCTTTTAACCCCTTAAAAATTGTTCTGTTTTGTCAGCCCCAGAGACTATTTTATTTTTTCCTTTAATTATTATGCCCAGCAAACTTTCAGTGGCTGTATTGTTCCCAGCAGTTTCTATTGAGCGTTTTAATCTTTTATTTTGTTTGTTAGCAACGATTTTTCTGATTTTTAGTTTTTGCTCCCCAGCAAATGTTCCACCGTCCATATTACACGATAACATTACCGCCGGCAACAAAATATATTTTATTTTAAACATTTCTTTTTTCTTTTACCATTTATTTTTATTAATTTTATTCTATTTAAAAATATATCTCGTTAATTAAATTATTCATAATAAAAAACAATAATTTTTCTTGAGTTTTTAAAAGAACTTAATTAAAATAAAACAATGATATTTAAAAATAGAAAAGAAGAATATATTTTTTTATTTAAAAAAGGTTTAAAAGATTTAGACATTGCTCAAATTTTAGGCGTTAGTGAATCTTTTGTAGCAAAAGCCCGAAACAAATATTTTAAATCTGATGATTATGTTTGCAAAAAGAACTCTATTTTTAGCAATCAAGCGGGAGAAAGCATTGCTAAAGAGCCTTTTAACGAGGATAATTTCAACAATTTAATACTACTTGCTACAAAAAAGGCCTGTGAGCTTGAAAATGCCAAAAACGAAACTGAAAAGTTATTTTACGAGATGGCTCGTTCTTTTATTGATTCCCACAACAAATATAAAAATCTCAGCCTAGCAGCAATAAAAAAGGATGCATTAATCTTGGACTTAAAAATTAGCAAACTTCAAAGCGAGATTAGCGGCAATAAAAAAAGAGACCTTAAAGAACAAGAAAACCTTGAGAGAGAGCTTTCTTGTAAGATTAAAGAAAGAGAAGAGATTGAAAAAAAGCTTATTACTATTTGTATGAGAGAGGATTTTGACGCCCTTGTTAAGCTTAAATCTGTTTTAAGTAGTAAGAATTTAAAATTGGAGTAAAATTTGAAATTTTTAAGATTTCCGGCATTTCTAAATCTTGAGAAAAAGTTTAAAAATAAGTTTAATATTAATATTTTGGATTATATTAAGCCAAAACCAACTAACATTTGTTTTAAGGATTTTGAAAACAAATACTTAACTGCTAAGCAAAAGGAAGTTCTTTTTGACATAGAAAGTAATAATTATTCAAAAGTAATATTTAGTGGTGGAATTGCAAGTGGCAAGACTTTTTTAGCCTCATATTTGCTTGTTAAAAAGCTAATTGAAAACAAATCTTTTTATGAACAAGATACCAATAATTTTATTATAGGCAATTCTATTGGTTTGTTGATGACAAATACCATAAAACAAATAGAAAAAATTTGCAGCTTGCTAGGAATTGAATATCAGAAAAAGAAAAGTGGACAGTCTTTTTGCAAAATAGCAGGCCTTAAGCTTAATATTTACGGGGGCAAAAACAGAGATGCTTTTTCTAAGATTCGTGGGGGCAATAGTGCAATAATTTATGTAAATGAAGCAACAGTAATTCACAGAGAAACTTTACTTGAAGTGGTCAAAAGGCTTAGAAAGGGCAAAGAAATAATTATTTTTGATACAAATCCGGATCATCCAGCACACTATTTCAAAACAGACTATATTGAAAATACAGATGTTTTTAAGACATATAATTTTACAACGTACGACAACCCCTTAAATTCAGCGGATTTTATTCAAACCCAGGAGAAACTTTACAAACGTTTCCCCGCTTATAAGGCACGCGTGCTTTACGGGGAGTGGATTTTAAATGAATCTACGCTATTTAATGAAATGATTTTCAATCAAGATTATGAATTTAAAAGCCCAATAATGTACATTGATCCTGCATTCTCAGTAGGTGGAGACAATACAGCTGTTTGTGTTTTGGAGCGCACTTTTGAGAAGTTTTATGCGTATATTTATCAAGATCAAAAACCAGTAAGTGATAGTTTAATGCTTTCTTCTATTCAAGTTTTAATAGAAAATTTCAATGTAAATACTGTTTACATTGAAGAGAGAGATAGCACCAAAGGAGATGGGATTTTAACCAAAACAATTCTTTTTTTAAGAAACAAAAGTATTAACTATTTTAAAGTTGCGCCAATAAAGCCTGCAAGCAATAAATTCAAAAGAATCTGTGCGCTTATTCCTTTGTTTGAAAGCCACAAAATAGAATTTTTAAAAATAATAAATAAAAATGTAGTATCTGATATTTACAGCTACAAAGGAGACGGCAAAACAAAAGATGATGCACTTGATTCTCTTGCAAATGCTTATCTTCTTTTAACGCTAAATCATAAAGAAAAATTATTTCATTTCGGCAAGTTTAAATATTTATAATTTGATCTATATTTTTAGATATTAGTTTAAGTTTTTTCTTATTAAGAATTATTTAAAAAGTTTTTGTCTTTTTTTGCTAATTTTGTTAAAAAATTTCTATTTGTCTTAAACCTAGGGCAAAGCAATATTAAATAAATTTTTAAATCATTTAAAATTTTTTATTTAAAAATATAATTTTTTATAAAAAATAAAAAGCTAATATTTAATCTTTTAAAAGTTTTGAAAAAGAATTTTTCAAGGTTATTTTTTTGGGGAATATTGTTGATATGATTTATAATTTAATTTTTATTATTTTTTTATCAAAGAAGGGATAGTTTAATGAATGTCAGAATTTTTTTATTTTTCTCTCAAGAACCTTAGAATTGAAGATATTTCAAGCAAGTTGTTTTTAGAAAGAAAGTTATTTTTTACATCAATTTTGAATAGACGTGATTGAATTCGATGCAATTTTAGTAAATTTTTAGAAAAATTCACTAAAATTGCCTAATTTGCCTGTTTAAAGGCATTTTTACAATTTGTCTATTTAAATGTATTTCAAGGAGAGGGAAATATGAGAATTGCCTGTGTAATTTTTTTTTTAATGTGTTTTTTAGGTTGTAGTTCTTTTAAGAAATTAAATAATAAAAGGGTATTGTCCAAAAATAAGCGGAAAGCCTCAGATTATAACAGAGAGTATTATCAAAAAAACAGAGAAAAACTTAAATTAAGAGCCAGAGAGCGATATCGTAGAAACAAAAAAGCTTAAATTAACCAGAAGGAATTAAACGTATTAAGTGTATTAAGCTTGTTAAACTTATTAAAAATTTTAAAGTAATTTTAATGTTAAGCAATATATTTAAATTGAATGGCGAATTTATGCAAAAGATGTATGTTTCTTGGTTATTTAAAGTAATTTTGTACTTTTGAGATAAATTAAAATTCCTCCTAAATTTAGATTAGGAGAATATACATGAAGAGATATATTTATGTATATATATTTGCGGTAATAGCAAGTTCTTGTTATTTAAATGATTTTTCTAATATGAAACAAAATAACTTTAATAAATATGATTTAAATTTTTTGAAGCTTTCTTTATCTGAGAGAGAAAATGCTATTTTAAAAATTCAAAGAAAATTTAAAAGCCTAACTGATAAAATAAGCTCTCGGATATCTAATTATAGTGAGATTAAAGTTAGCAATTTTTTTAGCGAATCTAGCGAACAGAAAATTAATCTTTTAAGCAAAATATTAGAGATTTTAAAAGTACAGCACGGGCTAATGGAAAAAAGTAGCAGCAGCTTAAGCAGGCTTAATATGTTAAGTGGTGGTAGTTATGCCGCTTTTGATCCACAGCCAGAATTGAGGCTCTTAAATCAAAAATATTCAGATATAGATGAAAAATTAAGAGAAATATGTAGTTGCATTCTTGGTAACAGCGTTGACTTTAATAAGGTTTTAAAGGATTTGATGTATTTAAAAGAGAGCTCTTTAGCGCTAATGCAAAAATAAGTTTTTATAATAAGTTTTTTATAAATAGAGCCCAAAAATTTTGACTCTATTTATAAAAACGCATTTATTCTTCTAAAGGTTTTATTTCTGATAGGGCAAATCTTTCTGAATTGTTTGTATTCCACCCCGTCCACTTATCATTTTTAAAAAGATAATTTCCCGCAACACTGTATAATGGAATTATTGGATAATCATTTTCAATAATTATTTCTTCTATTTTTTTTAATATTTCTAATCTGAGTTTTTCATCCACTTCAAGATCAGATTTTATTATAAGCTCATCAAGTTCAGGATTTGAATATCCGTAAGATACAAAATGTGAGCTTTTAGTTTCAAATATATTAAAAAATGCCATGGGATCTAAATAATCTCCTTGCCAGGAACTTATTGAGATCTCATATTGACCTTTTAAAATGTTTGATATGTGGTTAGCCCATGTCTCATTCTCAATTTCTACATCAATATTTAAAACTTTTTTCCATTGGCTTTGAATAAAATTGGCAACTTCTTTTTCAAGGTCATTTTTATTGTATTTTAGTGTAAGCGTTGGAAAATTTTTTCCATCCGGATATCCAGCTTCGGCTAAAAGTTTTTCTGCTTTTCGTGGGTTGTATGGCTTTAGCTTTTTCCCATAATTATAGTTGTTAATATTAGGACTTATTTTCCTTGTTGCTTTAAAGTTGTTATCAAGCACCCTGTAGACTAGAGTTTCTCTATCAACCGCAAGAGCTAATGCTTCTCTTACTTTTGGATTGTTAAGAGGTTTAGCATTCGTATTTAATGAAAAAAATCCGATTTGATTAATGTCAGCTGAATAAAAATCTTCTCTTAAGATAAGCTCATTAATAAGGGTTAAGGGAATGCTGTTAAAAATAGCATCTATTTCATTGTGCTCGTACATGCTGTAAATTCTGCGGGCGTCGTTTATAGTAACAAATATAAGCTCATTAATAGCAACGTTTTTAGCATCGTAAAATTTTATATTCTTTTCAAGAGATATTTCTTCGTTTAAAATGCTTCTTTTTAGCTTAAAGGGTCCGTTTGTAACCATGTTTTCTGCGTCTGTCCATTTATTTCCAAACTTTTTAACAACGTGAGTAGGAATGGGCATGAATATCGGGTGTGTAAGCATGTCAAGAAAATATGTTGTTGGGCGAGAGAGAGTTATTTCTAAGGTTTGATCATTAATCACCTTTATTCCAACTTCATCTACATTTAATTTTGTTTCATGAAATTCTTTTGCATTTTTTATCTTTGATATTAGTATGCTAACATTTGGCACATCAATCTCATTTTCTAAGGCCATTATGTAGGAATCTCTAATTGTACTTGCCGTTATTTTAACCCCGTCACTCCAATAAATGTCGTCTCTTAGGTGGAATGTGTAGCAAGTGTTGTCGTAAGAAATGTCCCAATTTTTTGCAAGTCCTGGCCTGTAACCACCCGTTTTGGGGTCCCCCCTTAAAAGCCCGACAAATAGTTCGTTTACAATTAAATTACCGATTTTATCGCTGCAAAAGTGTGGATCAAGTGATGTTGGTTTGTTTCCAATTCCAACGCCAAAGATAATATCATCTTTTTGTTTAGAAATTGTGCACGATATTGCAGCAGCAATGCCTAGTGTTAAAAGTAACCTTTTTTTTATTAACATATCCTTTGTATACCTCCTTTGTGTATTTTTAATAATTAATAGCAAATTATATTGCAATATAATTTTTTAAAATATTTTATGTCTTTGTTTGACGTTTTAAGGCTTTTTTTATTTTTTGGTTATTTGCTAAATAAATGGTTTTTATTCAAAGGATTCAAAGGAAATTTAAAGAAAAAGACCAAAAAAAAGACACATTATTTTTCCACCCTGTGGACACTTTTTCTTTAAAACTACAAATAGGGTCTTCAAGACCCTATTTGTAGTTTTAAAGAAGTTTTCAATGAATTGTTGATTTATAACAATAAGACAAATATATATCTCTCTTTATTTTTTTTCAAATAATTCAAATAAAATTAAACCTTTATTTGCATGTCTTGAGAATGCTAGAAAATGAACTATAATGACGACTTATTTTATCGGAGGTTGTGATGCAAAGGATAAGTATTTTATTAATGATATTTGCGGTGTTTTCTTGTAAGCAGTTTGGCGATGTTAAGTCGCTTACAGAAATTTATTCTGGAGATGACACTCCTCTTGTTGTTGGCAATGTAGCTAAGGAGCTGATTCCTGAAGAGAATTCTTTAACTCCTGAAGAAGCTGAAAAGTTAGAGACTTTAAAAGTATTTTTAAAAGATGCAATGGGTGCTAATGGTAGAGAAGATACTTTAAAAGCTGAATACGAGAAATCTTATAAAGAATTTTTTGATTGGCTTTCTAAGGATGTTAACAGACAAAAAGAGTTTATAAGTTATTTTGATAATATTTGCGGGATTGTATCTAAAGCAGTAGATGCAAGTAAAAAGCAAAGACCCACCGAGCAGCAATCCTTGGGCTTTAAAGAATATGTTTGTTACAAGATTAAAAATAGCAAAGGCGAGGCTTTAAGTTTATTTTTTCAAAAGGTAGCTGATGCGTTTGGTGTTGATGAGTACAAAAAAGAAAGTGATGAGAGCGTTCAAAAGCCTGAGAAATGCAATGAAGAGATTTTTAAAGTAATCAAAAGGGTATTTACCCAAAGTGATAACAACAACGAATTGAAAAATTTGGCAAATTTTGGAAATGTTTAAAGATGTAAAATGCGATTTCTTTATAAAAACAGGTTCCGATGGAACCTGTTTTTATATTTTTAAAAAGACTTTTAAGTTATGACCTTTAAGTATCTTTTTAAGGATATATCTTTATTAGGGTATGAGTGAGAACAATAATGCAAAGAGTAATTTTCAAAATTTCAAATTTAATAATATTGAATTTGTCGAAGAATTATCAACTCAAATTATTAATTCTGCCTTAGAAGTAGAGACTAATTTAAATAAAATTTTAAATACAAAGGATTCACAAGATGCTCATTTAAGGGTTCAAAAATCAAAATCAAAACTTATTTCTGTGATCAATCTGGCCAAAAGGCTAAACAATCACCTACTTTTAGAATTTGATAAAATTTCTGATTTTGATATTCCTGTAACATTTAGGATTGTTGACAAGATTTTAAAAGTATTTTATTGGACGGTAGTCAATTTTGATTCTCATACAGTAAGTGAAATTGACTCAGTGGGGTTAAAAGAGATTGATTTTTTACATGAAGATGAAGAAGGAATAAAATCAGCTGAAGAGGAGATTAGTAGCATTGAAAATTTAAAGAAAAGAGAATTTCTTTCTGGGCTACTTTTAGTTATTAAATTCACATTTCAAGCAGACAAAGCCTTAATAAAGGCAATAAGAGCATCCCTTTTGGCGGCATCTTTTATTGCTCAAAGGGGAATAGAAGGCAAGCAGGGTTTATTTTTTTATATTTAGTTGAATGCAATTGGATTTTCTGCATTTCAATATTAAAAGGTAGAGAAACAGCTCTCTACCTTTTTAATATTTATTGGGATTGGATAAAGTATTAATTTAATTTTCTTTTTAATATTATTTTATAATTTATATCTTTTAACAATGCGAGTAAAAATAAGCAGAATATTTTGCAAGTTTTACTTATATTCTTTAATTAATATTAGCATAAATCCTATAAAACGTATTAGTTTTTTTCTAAAATTTTAAACGAATTTTAATATTTACATTAATGTTTACATTTTGCATATCAGTATTGTTTGATAATTAATATTAAATAATAATAATTTGCATAAAAAACTGTTTTTGATATAATAATGTATAATGATATTTAAAAAAATAATTAACGAATTTAAAATGGAAATAAAAAACAATAAATCCCAAATTAATCCTATTGATGTTTATAGGTATTCAATTTTTTTTAGAAATTACATAGAAAGTACAGCAGAAGATGCACTCAAGAATGGAGTTAATTTAAGCTTGCTTGAAACGTCTTGTTTGAAAGAAAGCAGTAGTTCTCTTTTTGGCTTAAAGTTAGAGTTAAAAGAAGCTCTTCTTGAAGCAATGATAAGCTATAGATTTAATGGAGCAGGTTATATTTTAGTAAAACCCAAAAGCGAAGATGAAGATTTAAGCAAAAAGGTTAACAGCGAATTACCCACAGGTTTTAAATATTTGGATTTTCAAAAAATTATTAACAAAAGAGATTCTAGCTACATAGAGTACCTTTCTAATTCAAAAGACCCGGACGGTTTTGAGAAGGCAAGAGTTGTAAAAATAGATAAAAGCAGAGTAATAGTTTATGAAAATTATGATTATGTTTTAGGTACGCAAGAACCCGCTTACACGCAAAGTTTGCTGCTTAACATTTGTCTTTTGGAGCAAATTTATTTTGAAATAGAAAAAAGAATAAGAAATTATAATTTTTTGTTTTACAAAGACGAACATTTGGTAGAACTTATTGAATCTTTAGAGCTTGCAAAAGAAGAAATTAACGCTTTAGCAAACAGTAAAGGCAAAATATTTTCCACCTTTTTTAAAGCTCAACAGCCAAACAAAAGTTTTCAAGAATTAAGTGGTGCTTCTGAACAGCTTAGCAGAGAACTTAGTAAGATTAAAAGCGCTTTAAACAATGATGGAATTTTTTATACAGCATCAGAGAATGCGCGTCTAGAGGTAATAAAATATGATTTAGAGTTTTTAAAAGACGCATTTGAACTTGTTAAAGCAAAAATTGGTGCTGATACTAAAGAGCCTTTAACTAGAAGTTTTAATGAGCAAGTCAAGGGGCTTGGTAGCAGCGGCAAGGGAGACAAAAGCAATTATTATGATTATTTAAAAGGCGTTCAAGAATCTGTTGCTAATGCGTGCAATCTCAAGCTTAACAAATATTACAGGCTAAATATGAAGTTTAATGAGCTTGAAGCTTTAAGTTATGAGCAAAGACTTCAAAAAGACAATTTGCTTCTTGATGTTTATTTTAAATATTTAAAGCTAATTGAAAATGAAAATCTAAGTGACAAGGCAAAAGAAAATTTAAAAGAGCAATTAAGTTTGGTTATTTAAAAGGAGTAATTATGGAAATAATGGCATCAAGTGCAGACAAAAACAGCCAAGAAGATTTAAAAGAGCTCGGAGTCAAAAGCAATGAAGTTTTAAGCGATGTGCTTTTTAAAGAGTTCTTGGAATATAAAAATCTCAAAAGTGCAAGCAGCAACCTAGCCGGCAATTCTTTTCACAATGATTTAAGAGAATCTGTTGAGATAAATAAACTTGCAAATGATAATTTAAGTTTTGAGTATAATACAGAAAATCTTTTAGCAAAAGGGTATTCTTTTAAAGAGGTTGTAAAAGGACAAGCCGAAGAGCTTATTAGAAAGTATGTAAAATCAGCTCAAATATTTGCGGTAGCTGGAACTTGTCCCCTTGAAGAGATTGACTCATCTTCTCGTGCAATATTAATAAGGCTTGCAAAGACCAACATTGATCAGAATAAGAATTCAGAAAATTCATACAAAGTTATAAATTTTCAAAGAATAAACTTAGATCAAAAAAATAATTTAAGAGCCGGGAATGCTTTTTTAAACACGCATCATGATTTAAGAGAAGCAATGCTTAATGAGTGGGAAGAGGTTAAGAATGAATTTTATTTTAATAAAAAATCATTGGCTTAAATTAGCTTTAGTTAGCTTAAATTTGTTTGAATTTTTGTAATTTAAGCTTGTAATGAAAAATTTAAATGAGAATTAAATGAAAAATTAATTTAAAAAAGGAGATTATTAATGAGTGATTCAATTGATTTTCAAAAAGAGATAGAAAAACTAAAAGCATCAAAAGTAGAACTTGAAAGTCAGCTTGAAAGTTTAAAGAAAAATCAGGTTCAAAAAATTGTTTTAGACAAACTTCAAAGCGTTACTGCTGGCAGTTACCCGGTGTTTGAGAGCAGTTCTAAATTTCAAGAAGAAGGGTTTTATTTTTCTCAAAAAGGCGGACTTAAAAGCTCTTCTGCTGATAAGTTTGAAAATTACCAAGCTTTAGATTTTTGCTACAAATGTGGGGTTAAGCTGATTGTTAATGGCTCGCACCTGCAAATAGCAAGAGGCGGCGGTAATGATCTTTACGGGGTTTGTGTGGACTTTGACGATTTTTCAAAAACTGGTACGGTTGTTCCGATTACTTGTAGTTTTGAATGTGTTTTGATTACCAAAGACAAAACTATTAAAGCAGAAGACAAATTAATAATAAACAGCGAAGGGGTTTTAGAAAAATCTAGTAAGAATGCATCAATTATTCACGCTTTAGCATTAGGCCCCTCTTTAGAATTTAAAGACAGAAGAGATGTTTACGGGGTTAGGGTTCTTTTTTTGGTTAAGCAAATAAAAGATGCAATTTAAATGGGAGAATTTAAAATAGGAGAATTTGAAATGGATGAGAACATATTAAATAACGACGAGTATATAAACACAGTAAGGGATGTTTTGGTTAAAGAATGCCCAATCCCGGAATATTATCATTTTCTAGATTCACAGCAAATACAAAGTAGTAATATTTCTCTTGGAAGCGACAGAATTATTAAGTGGTATTCTAATTTAACAGACGTTCCTACATTAAAGGTTAATGATTTTAACACAGTCTCAACAATAAAATTTCAAAGACAAATAGTAAAAATTAATTATTTGCCTTTTCAGTATGCATTTACGTACTACGCGCCAGATGGAAAAGTTAGCGTAGAGGCAAGCACAAATATTAATATGAGAGAAGGACTCTTGGGAGCAATAATTGAGATACAAAAGTTAATGAGTGCGCACTATTTAAGGGGCGGGCTTACACTCTCAAGAGGCAGCAAAAGAACTCTTCTTGTTGATGAGTCTAACAATGAAACTATGTACGGACTTTTGAATCTTCCAAACCAAATAGACAAAACAGTTAAACAGACAAACATATTAGATCAAATAAAATCAATAAATGATGAACTTTCAAAGATTAATTTAGAAGATGAAAGAAAGGTGCCTTTTAAAATACTTACAACTAGCAAAATCAAGGGCCTTCTTCTTGAAAGGCTTCCAAACAACAATTATTCATACAAAGACATGCTTTTTGATTTTATAAGCGCAATTAATAATGATGCAGATATTGAGCTTGAGACTACAAATTTACTAGACGATGAAATTTTAATATATCCAAGAAGTAGCAAACTGCTGCTTTTAAAAGACGGGCATCAGCCAATATTAAATTCATACACAGAAGTTTCAAGTAGTAATTTTAGAACAAGTTTTCTTGACTTTTCTATTGGAACAATTTTGGCAACAAAAAATTCAATCCTTAGAATAAAATTGAGCTAAAAAATGAATGACAGCAAAGTAGATACCAATCAGGCTTTAAGTGAAAATTTAAAAACTCTAAAGAGTAATAATTTAGAATCACTTCAAACGGTTTATGAGCAAATACTTAGTCTTTTAATGCTTGATTTTAAAGATCTAAGCATTAAAGAATTTTCTTTGTATTTAAATTTACTTGAGAATATTTTAATTCATAAGAGAATAAGAATTAAAAATTTAAATGATTCTACAATGTTTGTTTTGATTTATTATTTTATTGGTTGTGAGCTAAAAAAACGAAACAGATTAAAAGGTTTTAGTTTAAATAACATCAAGTCCGAAAAATTTAAAGAGATATCATTAGAATATTTCCCCACAAATCTTGATTCCAGCGGGTGTGGGGGTGATTTTTGCAAATGTTTGGATAGTTTAATAAAAGATTTAGGAGCAAAAAGCGCTCTAATAGGAGTGGTTAAATGAAGTCTTTAGAGATGATTAATACAGGTTTAAGTAATATTATAGGCATATATTCACAAGAACTTTTTTTCTGTAAATTTAGAATAATCAAAGATCCACTAAGTGCATCTTATGAGTCTATATTTAAAAGTTCTGATACTGTTGTTTTTAAAGGAATGTTTTTGTTAATAAATCCAGAAGAGGTGGTTGAGATTGAAGGCGTAAATATTTTTGATAAAAATATTTACGCCAAGGTGTATACTCTTGATAATTTGGAATTTGAGTACGGAGATTTGGTTAAGATTTTTGACGATGTTTATTCAATATTGGGGGTGCTAAAGAGCTACAAAGAAGGTCTAAATTACAATACTCTGGTTTTAAGGAGCTCTTGTTGAGTGTAAAAATTAAATTTAAAAACATTTCTTTTAATGCAGAAAATAGTGTTAATATCAAATCTGAAGAACTTAAAAGAGAGCTTGATTTCAAACTAGCAAAAGCCTTTTACAAAGAGTTTTATTCTAATATTTTTTCAAACAAAGGAATAAAAACAGCTTTTAGAAAATCTATTCAAAAAGGGCTTGTTGAAATAAAAGATCAGTTTAAGGTTTTTTATAAAAATTATTCACTTAGCAGGCAAATAGACCCAAGCTTAAAAAAGGACAATCATGATTGTAGGACTAAATGAATCTGTACAGTTTTTAATAAAAATACTTACAAACTTTAAAAAATATTTGGATCTTAAAGAAATAGAATTAGAAATCTTAAATACCTATAATCACCCATATTTGGAAAAGTTTGCTACAAATACTAGTAATTTACTTGTATTAAAAAGTGAGTCTTTCGAGGGGCTTACGCCCAGAAATTTGGGGGGTAGAAATTCTTTTAAAGAGTTTAATGAGTTTAGATTAAGGTTTTCGCTTTATTTTTTAAGTTTTATTTTACTTAAAGCTTACAGAGATTCTTATGAGAACATTTGCAAAGTGTATGAACACTTTTTAGAATTTTTACACGAGAATAGATTTAGGTTTGAGTTTACAAAAGAGCTTGAGAGTGGTTCTTGTTTGCTTTTAACTTATTATCTGTGCTCGATTAGCAATTTGAATAATGATGGGCTTCTTGGCGTTTCTAATATGCATGCCAATATGTGTTTTAGTTTTAATCAGATTTTTATTGCAAATATACAGGTTTTAAAACAAGAGAGATAAATTCTTTGAAAAAGATTAAAAGAAATTAAAAGAAATTAAAAGAAATTGAAAAAATAAAAATAAAAATAAAAATAAAAATAAATAAAAATTAAAAAAAGAAATTTAAAAAGGAGGATAAATGCCAAAAGATACAATAAGCATTAGTTTGGTGCAAAACAGATTAGCTTTCAACAACATTAATTATTACAGTCCGCTTTTAATTTATAAAAGCAATGTTTTAGCAAGCAAACACTTGGCATTAAGTATTACAAATTTAGAAGATCTGCTTGAAAAGCTTGAGATTCAAAAGACCCAAGAGTCTGACTCTTCTAAGAAAAAAATAGCAGAAGAGCAAATAGGCGCTTTAAAAAAATCAATGGGTGATTTTTTTGGGCAAGAAGGACTTAAGTCTGTTGATTTTTATGTTTACAACCAGATTAAAGAGATTAAAGATTTTTTAAAATCCAATTTACATCCGTTTGTAGTTTTTGTAAATCAATCAGAAGATACTATTAGTAGTGATTTTGAAGAGATTAGAAAAATTTGCAATTTTATTGTAATTTCTGCCAAAGATGGCAACTTACCAAATTTTTTAAAAGGCAAAGACAAAAGCGAGCTTAAAAATGTTATTGCTGTTTACGCCGGCAATCAAAATTTGCACCTTAAGTTTACATCAGTTTATTTGCATCAAGCAAGCATTTTTCACGCTGTTAATCCTTATGGTATGATTTTAAACTCTGTTCCTGTTTATGATGACTTTTTAATTGACTCGCTTAGAAAATCCAATATTAATTTTTACTCTCTTTTGAATGAAACCGGCAATGACGGCATTTTAGCTTTCAAAGAAGGAGTTAGTCTCTCAGGCGACCCGATTGATGAAGCTTTTACGCTTTTTTACATTAAAAATGAAGCAATAAAAGAGCTTATTAGGATTTGGAATAAAAACAATAGAGCTAACAGCAAGCTTGGTGCTTTAAATTTGGACGGCAATTTGCCAAACGAATACACAGCAGGGCTTGAATGTTTTTTCCACGAACTTAAACAAAAGGGCCTTATTGTCTCTTATAAACAGATTAAACTTAAAGTCAACTCTTCTGAAGGCTTAAGCTTAAGCTTAGAAGTTGCACTTAAGTACAATGACAGTTTTAATAGTGTTAATTTAGTAATAACAACACAAGAGATAAACGAATATTTAAGGAGAGTATCATAATGAGAGAATATTATTCACTGGATTTAATATTTTTTAGCTTTAATGACAATTTAATAGACACAGGCACTCTTGAGTACAGCACAGAGCCTAATGTAATGGCCAAAGCAAGCACAGAAGACAGAAATTTTCCAATTCCAAGCTTTAGAGATCCAAGAACCGTTGTTCATATTTTTGATTTAGAAGTAAGCAAAGGGTCTCTTGATTACAAGCTTTTAACAAAGCTAAGCAATGAGCAATTTTACGAGAATGTGCCAAAATCTAAAAAATTAAAAAGATTGGTTTTTAACGATCAAATGGGACTTAAAATTATTTCAAATAGCGCCTTTTTTGCAGAAATTCCAACTAGAAAGTATTCAGCTGATAATGATACTGTTAAGTTTACAATTCATGCAATCAATTGTGATGTTGAGAAGGCAAGTTAAAAAGTTAAAAGCAATTTGATTGCAATTGTTGAACAATAAAAATGTTTTAAAAAAGTTTTAAAGTTTTAAAAATGTTTTAATTAAAGGATAAAAATTTAAAATGAGATACAAGTTAAAAATATTAACCAAAGCCAAAACACATACATACGTTTTAAAAGATATTCCGATGTACGAGTGGGACAGTATTTTGGGATTTGATGTTGAAAGAGATGAACTTATTAGCAAACTTAATGATCTGCGAACATTAAAAGAAATAACCAAACTAATGATCTCAAGAGGTTTTTTAGATGAATTTTACGAAATCTTAAACCAAGAGAGAAAATATTCTGAGCTTTACAAGTACGCTCTTCCCACAATTCTTTTTTCAGTTCAGCATTCATTTTTTGAAACAATAGAAGGTTTTAAAAAGCCCGGCTTAGTTTACGTTGAAAGTTTTCAAGACAAAAACGGCGACTACATTAAGTATGACTACATTGACGAGCGCTGGAGTTATGATTTTTTAATTACAAGCAAGCCTTCAGACTTAAGCTTTGAAGATTCTTTAAAGCCTGGTTTTGAGTCTTTTCAAGAAGGTGGCAATGAATAAGCAAGAGATTGCGACCAATTATTTTAAATACATAGACTATTTGACAAGAGAAGCCAATAAGTATTATTTTCCTATTGTAATGGGCATTTGTACGTACAAAGACGTTAAAAAAATGAGCTACAAAGAACTTGTAGAGGTTAACCGAGTAGCAAGCTTAAAGCTTAACAAGGAAATATACGAGAGGTTTTTGTTTTAGTAGTATGTTTTAAAGTATATTTTAAAGGTTTTTATGTACGAAGAAAACAATAATGAGAATAAATTCACAATTACATTAGAAGGTGTTCTTGACAGAAATGCCACCAAGAGTAATTTAAAAAAAGAGCTTTTAAGCCTAAAAAGGGAAAATTTTTTAAGCCAAGGGTTTGGCGGTTTGATTGGGAAAGGCAGTAAAGATTTTTTATCTTTAAGCCTTAAAAGGCCCGAGAGCCATAAAACTCTCAAAAGTGACAATTTTCAAAAATCAGCAAGTTTTAAATCTTTGAATGATTTTGGCAAAAGTAATTCTTTTAAAGATTTTAGTGGTTTGGATTTGAATTTTGACTTGAAAGACAAAAGTGGTTTGCCTGCTGGATGCTTAAATGAGAATAAAAGTAGTCTAAGCTCATATTCAAAGTCAAAAGTAGATAAATTAGATCTTGGCTCTAGCCATTATTCATATTTTAAAACTGAAAATATTAAAAGCACTTTTAAGCAGAATTTTATTAATAATTGCTTCAAAGATCAAACTAATCTACCAAAAGACTTTAGATCAAATTCCAATTTTAACAAGCCCCCTTTTAAGGATTTGCAAGAACCTTTAGGTTTGAAAAACGAAAACAGCCAGATTGTTTTTAAAAATTTGATGTCCTTTAGAGATCTTTTTAAAGGCCCAAGCCCAGTTGATTTTTTTAATATAAAAAATGGTTTTAATGATTTAAATTTGCCTTTAGAAGAATTTCAAAATTTAAAAGACAAAAAGACCAAGCTAAATCTTGAAAATTTGGTATACAAAGATAATCAAAAAGAAAGTGCAAATAAAATACTAAAAAGAAAAAGATCTTTTGAAACAGAGCTTGAGAGAAATGATTTTTTAAGAAAACTTTATATTCTTCAAAGTTCGCAAAATTCAAATCCAAATTCAAGCTCAAGCTCAAATCCAAATGATTTCTCTTTTATTGTTGAGCTTGCGCAAAACTTAAAAAACGAAGGGTACGCCAAAAATGACTTAAAAGCGATTGGCCTGGTAAGCGATTTTCTAAAGGGTGAGAATAATTTAGAAAAAGTTTTAAGTTTTAAAATGCCAACAAGTTCTTTAAAAAATTCAAAGTTTGAGCCTGAGATTTTAAATAGCAGCAAAATAATAAATGCTGCCCTTGAGCCCGGATTAGGCCCGCTTTTAGAAAAAACTTTAGAACTTTTAGAGTGGGCTAAAAATTACGATTTTACAAGCAGCGTGCTAGACCCTTTAAGAAATACTTTTTCAAATCTTGGCATTATTTTAGCACAAGCTTTTGAAAGCTTGCCTTTGGTTGAGCACATTACAAATTTGCTAAATAGTGCTAGTGAGTTTAATTCAAGAGGAATTGATGATGATTTTGGAATGCCTTAAGAAAAGAGGTTTTAAGTGATTAAAGAGCAAGCCAGTAATTTAATAAAAGAGATTGTAAATCAAATCTCAAGTTTAGCAAGCATTTCTAATTTTGTTTTACTTTTTCCAAGGCTTGATTTTAAAGGCCTTGGGTACATTCCCCAACTATTTTTTATTTTTACAAAGCATGATCTAATAGAAGAAAATCTCTCAAGCGTAAGCTCAGACCGAGCGGTAATTGACTTTACCAATACAAAAAGTGAATATGTAAATTTTAACATTACTCCAAGGCCTGAGATTATAACAATTAATAAAGGGATTTTGTCATCTATTTATGATCAAACTTTACTAAGAGCTTTAAGAGAAACTCCTTTTATGAACAGTGTTTTAGAATTTAATAGCAATTTTATAAAAATGCAATTCAGGCAAAGGTTTAATCTGGGTGTTTATTACAGCATTTACAGCCCTTCGGTAGGATTTCATGAGGTGGTAAGCATTAATTCTTTAAAGCTTAAAGACACAGTTTATCTTGAGGAGGTTGAAATTAGTTTGCAAGTAAAAATTTGCAAAACGTTTAATATTTTGACTTATAAAGGTTAAAATATTAATTAAAAACATCTAAATATTAGGAGAATATTAATGAGACAATTTAAGTTTATTTTAATATTTTTTTTATTTATTGTTTCAACAACATACGCAAGTGTGGCAAGACCATTTAATTTTAAAAAATGGAATTTCAAAAAAGACATAGATTTGGCGTATGTATTAATGCACGACATTGACAATGGGATTTTAATCAAATCTCAAGACAAAGCCGGCAGCATCAAAAGCCAAGAAATACTTGCTAAGCTTAATGCGCTGAATGCTTATTGTAATAATTTGCAAAAAATAATAAAACGGAAACTTACTTTGAGCAGATTTCAAAAAGAGGTGGAATTACCACTAATTAAGATTATTAGAAAGTATAAATATTTAACAAGAAATTATAAAAATAAAAGCTTTATTGAAAATCCGGAATATACAAAGCTTGTTGTAGAGAAAATTATTAAAAAAGCTCTTTTTCTAGAAAACTATCAATTAAGTATTAGTAGTAGGCTTAATAATGTAAAATCTCGTGAAAATTCTCGTGAAAATTTTAGAAAAAGAATATTTGATGATCAAAGCAGCTTGAAGCCTTTAAGCAAAACTAACAAATCTGTTGGCCTGAAGCTTTCAAGCTCTAAACCTTCCAAAAGATCGCAAGGTGAAAAAAAATGCAACAAAAGACGAATCTTAAACAAGTATGATCTTGGCCGTGCAGAAGGTGAGTTTTTAGCTGATCCAGACCAAAACTCAGACGAGCTAGAAAGCAGCTACCAAGATGAAAGCGAAAGCGACTACCAAGATGAAGGTGAAAGTGATTACCAAGATGAAAGCGAAAGTGAAGTTGATGCGCTTAGTGAAGATCAAAGTGAAGATGAGTTTTTTGATTCTCTTGAGGGTCAGTTTAGCTAAATTTTTAAATTAACAAGTTATTAATTTAATATTAATTTAATTAATAACTTGTTAATTTAAAAAGGGGTTTTATTTAAAAAAGATGTTAATTTTTCAATACGATTTTAAGGTTGAGTTTTACAACGCAGTTGATTCTAAAAATAGCCTTGGCGGTAGACTTGCAGGCCCAAGGCCCAAAATTGTTATTACTACTCAAAATGGTGTGCCTGATTTGAATATTTTTATTCAAAATACATATTCTGAGAATAGTTTAATAACTAGTAAAAAGTCCAAACTTCAAATTTTTAATGCGCCTTTAGATTTTTCTGATTTTAAGGCAGCAGATATTGTAAAAATTTATTATAAAAAGTTCTCAGACCAGCAAGATTACCGGTTTATTATGGCCGGATATTTAAAAGCGCCTGTTGAAAGAATTGGTGGTCTTGAGAATTTTAGCTTTGAGTTTGAATTGTATCTTTTGTCCAGAGCGACCTTTTTAGAGAGAAAATTTCAGTATAAAAATTTCAAAGGCAGCACTATTGCTGATGCAATAAAGCATGTGTTTAAGGACAAAGCAATTTTTTTTATGAATGAATTTGAAAAAACAAAAGTTATCAAAGAGAGCTTTGCTTGCAATTCGCCAAAAGGATTAATAGAATACCTAAGGCGACAAGGGTACGTTGACTCTGTTATTGTTGAGATTGGCAGTCCTGGGCAAGATGTTGATTCAAGGTTTATTTTTATGAATTTTGAACAATCTGTTTCTGGCGAGTGCAAAAGACTTGAAGATTATGGGCTTTTGTTTGTCCCGTGCCAAAGAGATTCTTTGGGGTTTAAGCCCGGTTTGAGTTTGTATCAAGCACAAGTGATGTTTACGCACAACATTAAAATTGCAGATAATCTAAGCTTTAAAGACAGACATGGAAATACCATCAACTGCAGGGTTAAAAACACCAGTGCCAGATTAAGCAGCACCAGAGAGTGCGTTTTAAATCTTGAGCTTTACTGTGAGAATAAAAAAGGAATCTATTATGCAAAATAATGATTTGTGCGTGGGGTCGGGTAGCCTGAGGGGTTCTGCTGTTGGTGCGTTAAAGCAGTTTCTTTTTGAGAATGTTTTTATTTGCAGAATAGGCGTTATTAAAAGCTTTGACTTTAAAACTCAAACGGGCGTTGTTACCATTAAAGAATACGAAGGGTTAAAGATTAGTACTTGCAGCATATCTAACTTTAATCTTGATTTAGCAGCAGAAGATGAGGTGGTTTTACTTCAAAGTAATTTTAATATTTTTCAAGAAAATGATAATAATCATTTTGATAAAAATTATTTTTACATTCTAAGTGTTCTTAATCCTAAGAACATTGGCATTAAGCTTGATCAGTTTAAATTAAGCGTGCAAGATTTTGATTCACAAAGCGAGAATATAAAATTTAAAGCTAAAAAATTGATCATTGATGTGGATAATATTGAAATTAAAGGCAACTTAAAGATTAATGGAACTAAGTTTGAAAGTCATACGCACAGTTCTGGTACGCTAACTTATGTTAATAGTAGTGGTGTGCCAACAACCACAACCGGGAAAACAGGCCCGATTTCTTGAAGAGGGTTTTTGATTTTTCTTTTGATTTTTCTTTTCTTAAGAATAACTTTGCTGTCAAAGTTTTATTGATGATTGTTTTCTGCCAATAAGATTAAGTTTCTCACTTGGTTTACAAATTCTTCTGTTGCGTCAATTATTTTGCTGATACTGTTGGTTGTTAATTTGGAGTCAGCTTTTAGCTGTTCTTTTGTGTTTTGGTATTCATTTTTTACTTTAGTAAATTTTTCGGCCAAAACTTTGTATTCTTGAGCTAGTAATTTGTTGTAAAGTTTTGGGTTTGGATGAAACTTAAAGCCCAAATCCCAGTCTATTTGGCTTGTGTTTTCTTTTTCTCCCCATTTCTTGGCAGCATCTATTACTCTTTTTATTGTGCTTGTTCCTAAGGGATCTTTAGTTTCTTCAAAAACAAGTTCACTTTTTTTTAACTCTTCGAGTAATCTATTTTTTGTTGTTTCTATGTTTGTGATAGAGCTTTCAAGCTCTTTAAATTCTTTAGATGTTTCTAAATTTTTTATTGCATTTAGTGCTTTATCTAGAGAATCTCTAACTTGATTTGCGTATTCTTTTGTTATAAGGTTGCCATTGCTGTTCAAGTGAGTGCTGTGTTTTTGGAATTGATTTTGCAGATTTTGTGTTGGGAGTGTTACACCTTTGCTTAAGGTGCTATTTTCTAAAGTGCCATTTTCTTCTTTTTGGTCAAAAATTTTGTCTTTCTCATTATTGATTTCTTCTTCTTCAATTGGGGTAAGTATTACTTCGTTGATGGTGGTTGTTGAGATTTTGAATTCTATTGTATTTGGATTTAAAGATTTTTGCATATTTTCGCTTAATTCTTGCTCTGTGGTTTCATCAGAAGCCCCGATTAACAATAATTTTTCTTGTATTTTTGCAATTTCTTCTTCTGATTTTGCT
This sequence comes from Borreliella bissettiae DN127, assembly GCF_000222305.1. Taxonomy (GTDB): domain Bacteria; phylum Spirochaetota; class Spirochaetia; order Borreliales; family Borreliaceae; genus Borreliella; species Borreliella carolinensis. Next base: position 38,372 of record NC_015919.1, read on the forward strand.
ATATGTATTTCTTCCGGCCCTTCTGGCGGCACTAAGCCTTCGTTTTCAAATTCAGGTTTTAAGGAAATCTCTTGTTTTCCAGGTTCAATTTTTTCAATTTCTAAAATAGGGGGTGTTTCTTGATTTATTTGTGATTCGGGGTCCTTTTTTAAGCCAGAGTCTGATTCAAGCCGCAAGCTGTTCTTAATGATTTCTGAGATATTTTGTAATTTATATTCGTTTAAGGCCTTGTTTTTGTCATTTGTAGCCATATTTGCATTACAGCTAATAACTAGCAGCAATGGTGCAAATATTGAAATTTTTAAAGCATTTTTAAGCTTGCCTTTCAAAGCCTTACGCTCCTTTAAAACAAGAATATTGAGAAACATTATACCACATTTTTTGGATTTTGATTTTATTTTAAATATAAAATCCCCTTAATAGGGGATTTAGGGGGGTATCATAGATTTTGTATTTTTAAATTTTTATTCTTACTGTTTTGTAGAATTTAAAATTTAATAATTTGTAATTGTTGCCTTTGGGGGCATTAGTAATTTGGTGTTGAAGTGGTGGTGCTATTTTTAAATTTATAAATTTCTCTAAAATTTCAGCACCATTCTTCTTTATTTTATCTTGATACAAAAGATTTGCTTTGTACTAAGTGTACAGCATACTTTGAATTTTTCAGATTTACTAATAAAGGAGAACATCGGGTGAAAAGCGATGTTCCTTTGAATATATTAATATATTTAAATGTAGGCTTAAAATTTTTACCGTTAGCTAATAAAATATTTTAAAAATATTAAAATGATTTAATTGCTTTACTAAGACTCTTCAGCTTGTTCTTCATCATCTTCATTTTCATCTTCTTCAGAGCTGTTTTCAGCCTTTTCTTTTATTGCGGGTTTTGATTGTGAATTTTTCTTTTTTCCATTTTCATCTTTTAGCTCTTGTTCTAATTCTTTGTGCACATTGTGAAGAATAGAATCTATTAAAACTCCACGCCCAATCGCACTACAAGACATAATAAATGCTGAAAATGAAATAAATATTATTTTTCTTTTAACCATTTAATTATTCCTTTAACCTAAGCAATTTAAGTGTAATTATATATCATTAAATTATATTAATCAATTAAATATACTTTATTTTTAAAGTATAATTTAATTTTTAGATATATTCTTTTTGAATTAATAATTTTAGATTATTTATGTCTGTTAGGGTGTCTAAAATTTTAGTTAAATTTTTGTTCATTTGAAAAACTTGTTTGTGAGGTACTAGATCCAATTCTATTGTTTTGTCACTAATAGATAATTTGTTGTAATCTATTGAATGGTAATCTTTGTTGTTTTTTATTTGAAATCTATAGATAGGATTTAAGTATTTCTCACTTATCCCCTTTTGAATTGTTTCTTTAAGGTCCTTTAACAAATAATCTTTGGGTGTTTGGGTGTCGTTTGGGGGATTAAGCATGACGCTAATAATGCTGTTGTCATTTTTATTTTTAAGGGTTAAAACAAATAATAAATCTTGATCTTTGAAGAAATTATCAATATTTTCAATCTCTTTGAGATTTTTTAAAGTTGAGGTTTTTGTATTTTTTTGGTTTTTAAAGTCTAACAATTTTTTGTTTATTAAGATGCTCAAAGATTCCACTTTTCCTGCAGCGGGCAAGATTTTATCTTCTGTTTGTTGAAATTCTTTTTCTCTTTTTATGCTAAAATCAAGATCGAAAGTTTGAATCGGGTAAGCTTGTTTGTAGTATTCTTCAGTACTTGTTGGAACTTGATTTGACTCTCTTATTTCTACCGTTTGAATTGATACTACGGGGATTATTTTTATTGCGGGTTTTCGTTCTTTGTGTATTTCCTTTTTTTCAGGCACTTGTTGTTCAGGAGGTTTTTTTTCAGATGTTTGCTTTTCAGGATTTTGTTCTTTGTTTGTAAATAAATCACACGACAAGATTAAAATTTCTAGCAGTATTAAAATTACTCTTTTACTCATTTATTTCTCCTTATCCCTTTTGATTTGTTCATTATATAATAATATTAATTATTAATAAGGTGTTTTAAAGCTTATTTGATTAAATTTTTTAAAAAATAGTAGAAATTAATTTTTACAAAAAGAAGTTCTTTTTGCAAAAAGAACTTCTTTGGAGGTAGTTAAAAAGTAGTATTATTAATTGATTTTATAGACTACGCCTTGATTTTAAGTATATAGCTATTTTAAAGTATAGCTCATATTTTAAAATACGAATTTTACTTGTTTTTAAATTTATACAAAGAGGGCTCTTGCTGAGAGCCTCTTTGAAACGTGTGTGGGAAGTGTTTAATTTAATTTTAATAAATAAAATTATTTGATGAATTCTTTAAGCCTTGAAGCATTGATTAATATTTTTAGTGTATCGTAAATGCTTTGACTTATTTTAATGTAATATTTTTTATTAGAATAAGCGGAGTAGATAAGTTTAACTTTATTTAGGCTTTTTTGAAATTTGGCAAAGCTTAGATATTTCCAGCTATGATTGGTTGATACGTAAAATGAGCTTCCAAATTGCAAATCGCCATATTTATCTTTGTTTAGAATTGCCTTGTTAATGCTTGATAAACTGTGATAATGAAACAAGGGCATTAAATTCAGTTCTTTTTTTTGTTTATCTTCGAAATTCAAACAACATCTTATGAAATTATTTTCATAAAAATAATTAAAATCTTTGTGATTTTTTAATTGAAGCAGGTTTTTTAAACCTTTTTTATCCATACTGGTTTTGTGGGCTAATATACTAATTGATTTTAGCTTGCCTTTTGTTAGTGTGATTTTATCGTATTGGTCTAAATAATGTGCTTCTGATTTTATTTCAATTGCTGCATTTGAATCTACGCTGTAAGTTCTAATGTAAAACTGTGTACAAAGAATAGGGTTTAAAGGTTTTGTATGTTCATTTTTATAAATTAGGGTGTTTTCAATTGCACTCATATTTATCTCTTGTAATATTAAATTTATTTAAATTGTTTTTTAAAATATTCAAAGTTGTATACATATAAATATTTAATTATTCTTAAGTCCAAATTTATTTACATAAGATATCATTTTATACAGATTTTATCAATAGTTTGTGAATTATTTAATACTTTTTTTATTTAGAATAAAAAACCAATTGATATTGATTATTTCAAAATTATATTTTAATATAATATCAGTTCTAAAGAAGGAGAATAAACAATGATAAAATTAATGTACGCTATATTTTTAAGCGCGATATTATTTGTTGCTTGCGAAACTACAAGAATTTCAGATGAGATGGAAAATACTAGCGATGAAGATTCAAAAGTTACAGCTCCAATGCCAGATAAAAATATGATGAAATCAATGCCAGATAAAAATATGAAGCCAATGACAAAACCAATGGCAAAACCAATGAAAAAGTAACAATATTTGCTTTTAATTTAAATTAATTTAATTTAAATTAGTTAAGTACAACACTAGTAACTATTTTAAAAAACTTTTTTAATAAATTTATTGAAAAAGTTTTTGATTTTTAATTTTCAATAATAGTTAAGTGGATTGATTTATTATTTATTATTTTGATTTAGAAAAATTAAAATAGTATATTAAAATTAAATATAAAAAAGGGAAAGGGGCTTTAAAACCCTCTTCCTTTTTGAATGCAAAACCAATATTACTGAATTGGGGCAAGAATGTTGGTAGTTGTGTTTACTAAATTCAAAATTATATCGTGAATGTCTGCAAATTGAGCCCTTGAATTTTTTGATCTTAAGGCATCATTTAGTTTTGAAACGTCGGTTTGTAAGTCGTTGTTGGCATTGTACTCATTAATAAAATCATCTGTGTCTTTTAGCCATTTTTCTTTAAGTGGTGTAAGTTGCTCAAAATCGTGGTAGAGCGCTTTTAAATTAGCTTTGTTTAGATTTTGTAGTTTGTCTTTTACGTTTAGTATTTTTGCGCTGATTTCTTCCATTGCTAATTGAATGCTAAAGCCTCTGTTTATAAGGGTTTCTTTAACCAAACCTCTATAGTTTGAGTCTTGAGAAAGTTTTGATAAAATTTTCCCAAGTTCTATAATTTTTCCTTCGTCGAAATTTAAAGACGTGTAAAGCATTCTTCTTTCACTTGTATATTCGTTTTCGTCAAAATGCACTGTTGAGTTTGCATTGAAAAATATTTTACTAAATATTTCTTCTTTCATTCCAAATTGGTCATCCGGCTCACCCTTGTAAGAGTCAATCTCGCCTATTTGAATAATATTCTCAGATCTATCTAATATTTTTTGTATTAGCTCTGTAGCCTCAGGATCTAATATTTTTTTTGGAGCAACATTAGCATTGTTGGGATTGTTTTTTTGCTTTAAAGCTGCTGGGTTGGGGTTGTTTTTATTGCCAGCTGAGATTTTTGGCGGACTTTTTAAAGTATTAATAGCAACAAGCAGATTGTCTATTTTTGATTTACCGTTTTTAGACATCTTTTTATTTTTTGATGAATTGTTTTCCGTTTTTGCTATTTTTGTCTTTTCTTTTTTCTGCTTTTTATTTTCATTACCATCTTTTACCTCTAGAGAGCAAGAAAGCAAAATTAGCACAGTTAATGTATGCAATAAAAATATTGCAATTAATTTATTATTTTTCAAAATGTTATCCTTCAATAAAAATTTTAAGTAATTAATTATTAATTAATAATTTTAATTACCCAATTAATAACTTTAATTCAAAATTGTTATTGTGCAAAAAGAATTCAAAAAAAAAGAGAGCCACGGCTCTCTTTGGGAATAAGGTTTTATTTTTTAATAATTTTTAATTATTTATTATTAAATTTAAATAATATATCTAAAGAAATTAATGTTTGCTCGGATTTCAAGCAAAGAGAAATCATTTTGTCTTTGTATAGTTGCTCGATGTGGTCTTTTAGCTTTTCTGTATTGTATTGTAGCTCCAAGGTGGAATTTGAACTTTTAATCAATGTTTCTATTGTGCTAAGCCATTCTTTTTTTATTAAGGTAAAATCAACAATTAAATTATAAATTTCTTCTAAAGTATCTTTATTAAAATCATTTTCTCTTAGCTTGTCCATGTTAATTGCTAAGTCTTCAAGCGCAACTTCAAATCCTTGTTGAATTCGTATGCCCCCGGATATTTTTTTTATTATGTCGTGGGCTTTTGGGTCTTTGTAAAGCTTGTTTACAATCTCTGCTAAATTGAAAATGTCAGTGGTGTTGTAGCTTAGTGATGAATAAAACTGTCTTCTCATTTTTTGAGATTCTCTAAGGCTTGAGTTCATTTTTTCTTGAAGCCTTGTGCCATTTTTGGGGTCAATTTTGTAAACATTGAGTAGCTCAAACATACTATTTTTTAGTCCAAATTGGCTGGGTATTTCTGTTTGAAGTTTTTCTTTTTTTATTATTGTCATTTCTCTTGCTAAAATCTCAAAGAGCTTGTCAATTAGATCTGATTCCCCTTTATTTAAAGCTTTTAAGTCTTTTTTTGATCTTTGAAGGTTTTGTTTTTTTGCTCCCTTTTTTATGTCTTTTTGAAGATTTGATTCATCGTATTTTGTTTCTGTAAAGCTTGCTACTTTGATTTTATTGTTTTTACTGCTTTTATTGTCTAGATCGCAAGAGAAAAATGTCAGTATCCCTAATGTGATAAATATTGATAATTTTGTTTTATTCAAAATTTACTCCTTTAATAAAAATTTTAAGTAATTTTAATTATTTAAAATTAATACTTAATGATTTAAATTTAGTTCAAATTTAAAATAGAACAATAAAAAAAAGAAGAGTCCAGATCTCTTCTTTTGATTAAATAGTTGTAAAATAGTTTATTTTCGTTTTTTAAATAAACTATTTGAGCTCTGTGATACTAATGTATGTCTCAAGAACAGACTGGCGAGCATTTTGCATTTTGTCTATGTAGTTGTTTTGAATGTACTCTGCTAAAGATTTAGAGTCGCCTGAGTAATAATTAGGGTCTGCATAATTAATAAGCTCAAAAGCGTGTCTTGCCCATTCGTCTTTTTCATCTACTATTTGATTTAGTTTTGATTGGAGTGTGTTTAGCTTAGAGGTGAAATCGAAACTGTTAATTTTGGTGTTTAAGTAATCCTGGTTAAAGATTTCAATTTTTTTATTTATTTCGTCTAATGCAAGTTCAAAAGAAATTTGTGTTCCAAGCCCTGATATTATTAATTCTCTTATTAAGCTGTGATTTTGCTCCTCATCGTAAAGAAGGTCCATTATTGCTCCAAATCGTGTGATTTTGCTTGGATCAAAATCCATAAGTGCATATAATCTATTTCTTTCATTTTCTGCTTCTGGTGTGTTGGAGCTAAGCTTTGGCGCGTAACTTCTGTCAAAAACTTTACCATTTGAAATAACATCTATTAGCTCAAATACAGAATCTTTCATATTAAATTGATCGTGAGTTTCTCTAAATCCAAAGTTGTTTTGTGTAGTATTTTTTTCTTCAGCAATTGTTCTAATAAGTTCATTTTTTAATTCTTGTAATTTGCTGTCCCCGCTAGAAGATGTTGTTGCTTGCACGGCAATGCTTGGACTTGTTGGCTGGCTTGTTGGTTGGCTAAAGGTGTAACTTAAGGTAAATGCTGGTGGTTTGTGATTTATGCCGCTAAAGGTGCTTGTAGCTTTAGGCGCAGCTTTACCCTTTTGAGTAGTTCTTCTTATGATTGGCAGGGTTGACAGTGATACATCTTTTGTTTTTGTTATGCCCGCTGTAGGTATGCTTGTGTTTATATTTGTTGTTTTTGAAAGATTTGATAGATCTGCTCCAAAACCTAAAGTTTGCTGTCTTGCTGCTTTTGCTACTTGTGGTTGATTTTGCAATCCTTTGTTTTTTGCTGCTGGAGCTTTTGCTGTCACTTGTTCTTGTTTTTTCAGCTCCGCTGCTACTTTATCAACTACCGGTATGTTTTTTGCAACATTGGGGTTTGTATTAACCGCTGCTTTTTCTTTATCATCTTTTGTGCGATTGAGCATTCCTTTTACTTTGCTGTTATAATCTTCATTTAGATTAGCATCAATTGTACAGGAAAACAAAAACAATCCCAGGAGCTTTAATTGTATTAATGGTTTGATTTTCAAAATACTATTCCTCGATTTCTTTTTAATGAATTTTAATAATCAAAATTAATTAAAATTTAAAATTAATTACTAATTATTAAAAAGTTAGTTCAAATTATAGAATAATCAATAAATATAAATAAAAATGTTTTAATCTGGCAAAGGTCTAATTTTCTTATTTTTTTGTTTTACATTATTTCACAATATTCTCCTTTTATAAAAATGTAGCAGTGGGGTATAAAATAATTTTTATTACATATTACAAATGTATATCAAATTATTTTAATTTAAATTTAAACTCTTATAAAAATCAAAAGACATTTTTATGTTTTAGCTTGGATTGATTGGGTTTAGTTGGATTTAGATTTTAAGCCTAAAAAAAAAGAGAAGAATTAACTTCTCTTTTTAAAATATCAAGTGCAACATATTATTTTTTTCTTAAAGATTATTAAGATAGAGGCCTTAAAGTATTAGTGTCTTTGTAATATTGATTAAAGTGTTCTGCTAGCTTTACCTCATCGTTTTTAATTCCTTGATCATCTTGCTTGTAAGCCGCAAGAGTTTCGTTTAAGGTTTTTTTAAACCTTTCTTTAAGCTCTAAGTCAGATTTTAAGCGTTTTTGTAGTTCTTCTAAGTCTTCTTTGCTTAGATTGTCTTGCTTTTCATTTAGTGATTTTAAGTTAGTTTCTATACGAAATTGAATACCCAGCGCTATGTTATAAAGGAATGATCGAATTATGCTGTTGTTTTTTTCGGGATTTTTTTTAAGTGTTTCAATAATTTCTTTTAATGTCTCTATTTTTTCTTTTTGATAATCTAAAGATGAGTAAATAATTTTTTTTAACCGAATTTTGTCATCTTCAATAACCAGTACAGCATCGTTGTCGATAAAAGTATCTAGAAGGTCAGATTTTTCATTAATAATTTCGGCCATTTTCATATTGTGTTGATTTTCTTGAGTTTCTATTTTCTTGCCAATTTCTTTTAATCCCGAATTAGTGCTTTCATTTACTTTAGGATCGCTTTTGCTCAAAGGTGCACATGAGATGCAAATTAAAGTTAATATCACAGTAATAATATTAAGCTTGATTATATTTAGCTTGGCTTTTGTCAAAATACTCTCCTTATAAATTAAAACTAATACTTATTAAGTTTAATACAAATTAATATTATAACTATATTGCAACAATTGTCAATTGACATTATTCTTATTTAATATTTAATCTAAAAATCTTAAAAAGATTAAATTTTTATTAATTTTGTTATTATTTTTAGTTTGGATTTAATTGGATTTATTTGGATTTAAATTTTAAGCCTAAAAAAAGAGAAGAATTAACTTCTCTTTTTAAAATGTCAAATGCAGCATATTCTTTTTCTTAAAGATTATTAAGAGAGAGGTTTTAAAGTATCAAAGTCTTTGTAATATTTATTAAAATGTGCTGCTAGCTTTTCTTCATTGGTTTTAATGTCTTGATCATTTTGATTGTAAGCCTCAAGAGTTTCGTTTAAGGTTTTTTTAATTTTTTTCTTTTCCTTTAAGTTGGATTTTATTCGCATTAGTAATGATTTAGCTTCTTTTAGGTTTAAATTGTCTATTTCATTTTGTATTAATGCTAAATCCTCCTCTATTTGGAATTGATTACTAACTGATATGTGGTAAAGCAACCTCCCAACTATATTATAGTTTTCGGGATTTTTTTTAAGTTTTTCAAGTATTTCTTTTAATGTCTCTATTTTTTCTTTTTGATAATCTAAAGATGAGTAAATAATTCTTTTTATTTTAATTTGGATACTTTCATCAATAGTATCCGAAGGGCTGACTTTAAAAGTGTTTAGGAAATCAAAATTTTCAGCGGCAATTTTAGCTATTTGCGTATCTTCTTCTTTTCTTATATCTTCCAGTTTCTTGCCAATTGCTTTTAATTCTGAGATTATAGTTTCTAAAAGTTCTTGATCGGAAGGCCTAAAGTCCCCAGAGGCATCTTCAGGATTTTGAGCGATTTTCTCTGGATTGGTGCGTTTTTTCGGATTGGTGCTTTCATTTACTTTAGGATCGATTTTGCTCAAAGGCGCACACGAAATGCAAATTAAAGTTAATATCACCGTAATGATGTTAAGATTAATTGCGTTTAGTTTAGTTGTTGTCAAAATACTTTCCTTATAACTTAAAATTAATATTTATTAATTTTAATGTGGGTTAATCATGTAAGTATATTTCAATATGTTAAAATATAAATTTTATTATTTGAAATTTAAACCTAAAAAAAAAAGAGAAGAATTAACTTCTCTTTTGAAATATCAAGTACAGCATATTCTTTTCTTAAAGATTATTAAGAAACAGGCAATAAGCTAAAATCGTCTTCGTAATATTTATTAAAATGTTCTGCTAGCTTATTTGTATCGTTTTTAATGTTGTCGGTATTTTTATTGTAAGCCTCCATAGTATAGTTTAAGGTTTCTTGAAAGCTTTCTTTTAGATTTAAATTGGATTTTATGTTCGTTAGCAATGATTTAGCTTCTTCTTGGTCTAGATTGTCTACTCCCTTTTGTATTGATTCCAAATTCTGATCTAGTTTGGTTTGAATTCTCAATAAGAAAAAATTAAAAAATCTTGAAAGTATTGTTGTGTGTTTAGGATTGTTGTTAAGTTTTTCAAGAATTTCTTTTAATGTATTTATATATTCTTTTTTGTAATACAAAGATGAATAAAGTGTTCTTTTCATTATCGTTCGGTTATGTTCATCAATAAGAATGGGGGCGATTGTAAAAGTTTCCAGGAAATCAAATTTTTCAGCAGTAATTGTAGCTATTTGTTCATAGTATACATTTTTTCGATCTTCCAGGTATTTACCAATTTCTTTTAATTCTGAGATTATATCTTTTGTGGATTTTTGATCGGAAAGCCCCAAGTCCCCAGATTTATATTCAATAGGGTCGATTTTATTTAAAGGTGTACACGCAATAAAAATTAAAGTTAATATCATTGCAATAATATTAAGCTTAATTGTGTTTAGGTTAGCGTTTTTCAAAATGTTCTCCTTGTATTAGTACTAATATTAATTAGTTATAATACAAGGTAATAATATAACTATATTGTAGCAATTGTCAAGTGGTTTAATTATTGTTAAATATTTAAAAGATTAAATTAATTGCTATTTTTAGATTAGATTTATTTGGATTTAGATTATGGGTCTAAAAAAAAAGAGAAGAATTAACTTCTCTTTTTGAAATATCAAGTGCAACATATTCTTTTTTCTTAAAGATTATTTAGAGATAGGTGGTCTGTAAGTATCAAATTCTTTGAAATATTGATTAAAGTGTTCTGCTAGTATTTTATTGTCTTTAATGTTATTAGTATTTTTACGGTAAGCCTCAAGCGTTTCGTTTAAGGCTTTTTTAAACCTTTCTTTTAGCTGTAAGTCAGTCTTTACGCGTACTATCAACTCTTTTAAATCTTCTTTTGAATTTGCTTTGCTTTGAGTGCCCAGTTTTTCATTGATTGATTTTAGGTGATTTTCTAGTTGTAGTTGAATGCCTCGCGTTGTGCGATGAAGGAATATTCCAGAAATTTTAGGATCAATTTCAGAATTACATATAAGTTTTTTAAGAATTTCTTTTAATGTCTCTATATTTTCTTTTTTATAGTCTAGGATCGAATAAAGCATTCTTTTTAAAAGTATTCTATCTTCATCGTTAGCTAGTCCGCCATGAGCACTAATATAAGGATCCAAGAGGCTAGATTCTTCCTTGGCAATTTTAGTCAGTTGTGTAGTTTCTTCTTTTTTTTGATCTTCCAGCTTCTTACCAATTTCTTTTAATTCTGATTCTTCAGCTTTAATAAATTCTTGATCGGAAGGCTTAAAGTCCCCAGAGGCATCTTCAGGGTTTTGAGCTTTTTCCAGATTGGTATTTTTATTAAGCTTAGAGGTTTTTTTAAGCTTAGTATTTCCAGTTGCTTTGGGATCGATTTTGCTAAAAGGTGCACATGAGATGCAAATTAAAGTTAATACCACTGTAATGATGTTAAGATTAATTGCGTTTAGTTTAGTTGTTGTCAAAATACTCTCCTTATAAGTTAAAACTAATACTAATTAATTATAATACAAAATAATATTATAACCATATTGTAATAATTGTCAAATAATAATATTCTTATTTAATATTTAAAGATTGAATTTATTATTGGCCTTAATTTGGATTTAATTGTATTTAAACGGTTATTTGGATTTAGATTTAAGCCTAAAAAAAAAGAGAAGAATTAACTTCTCTTTTTTAAAACATTAAGTGCAATATATTATTTTTTCTTTAGATTATTGATTTTAATTCATTAAATTTTTCTTGCTTAGATTTGGCATCGTAAGTAAAATAATCAAATATTTGAAAATTGTTAATTATGTGCTCTAATACATAATCTTTTTTTTCGTTATTTTCAGAGTATTGAATTTTTTTGTAAACCTCGTTAACAGTTTTTTTCAAGGTTGTTTTAAACTTTTCTTTTAGTGTTAAGTCAAATTCTACGTGTATTAGTATCTTTTTTAATATTTCTTCGCTTAGGGTGTTTAATTTATCTTCTTTTATTAATTCTAAATGATTGTCTATTTGTTGTTGAATGCCCAGAGCTTTGCTGTAAAGCAATGATCTGATTACATTTTCCTCATCAGTGTTGCCATTTTTGAGTGTTTTAAGAATTTCTTCTAAATTCTTTATTTTTGTTGTGTCGTAATTTAAAGATGATTGAATTATTTGCTCTATTTGTAGTTTTTCAGCTTCTTGAATTTTTTCATCTATTGTGATTAATGGAGTTTTTAAAGTCTTTTTAAGTTTTTCTATAGCTTTTTTATCATAAGACACGGGGTAAACCCCAATATTATCTGCTAAATTGCTCTTAGTAAGGGTACCTACTTTTTTAGTTTCTTCAATTTTTTGAGCTTCTATTTTTTTGCCAAATTCTTTTAATTTTGAGATTATAGTTTCTTTTGTAGATTTTTGATTTGAAGATGTAAAGTCCTTAGATGCATTCTCAGAATTTTCGGTGTTTTCTTTTGAATTGGTGTAGTCATTTACTTTTGGGTCAATTGGGTTAACAGTGCATGAGATGCAAATTAGAGTTAATATTGTTGCAATGATATTAAGCTTGATTATATTTGGGTTGGCTTTTGTCAAAATACTCTCCTTATAAATTAAAACCAGTATTTATTAATTCTAATACAAATTAATAATATAATCATATTGCAACAATTATCAAATAACAATATTCTTATTTGATAATTGCAGATTAAATTTATTGTTGAGTTTAGTTTGGATTTATGTAGATTTATTCGGATTTAGATTGTAAGTCTAAAAAAAAAAAGAGAAGAATTAACTTCTCTTTTTAGAAAAAAATATCAAGTGCAACATTTATTTGTTGCTTGTATTAAGTTTTTATTTATTTAATTCTTTTTGGTTATATTGAATAATTTCATCGATAGTGTAATTGTAATTGTCCATTATGTGCAGTGCTATGCCATCTACCGGATAATCCGTGGCAATTAATGCTGGGTGGGTTTTCATTTCTTCAACAGTTTTTATTAACTGTTTTGCAAATTTTTCTTTTAGCTTTAAGCTAGATTCTGAGCGTATTAGTAGCTCTTCTAATTCTTTTGGGGTTAAAGAGTTTGATTTGGTTTGTATTAATTGTAAATGATTTTCTAGATGTGCTTGAATATCTGTTGTTGTTTTATAAAAGAATTTCAAAGCTATATTTTTGTGCTTCCCTTCATCCTTATCTATAATGCTGTAAAGAATGTCTTTTAAATTCTTTATTTTTGTTGTGTCGTAATTTAAAGATGAGTAAATCATTCGTTTTATTTGCATTTTTACATTTTTTTTAGCTTCTTCTTTTTCTTTTTTGAAATATTCGGGTTGGATTTTATTATCAAGAGTTTCTATGAAATCAGCTTGTGCAGAAGCAATGTTAGCTATTTTTGTAGTTTCTTCAATTTTTTGAGCTTCTAATTTCTTGCCAATTGCTTCTAATTTTGAGGCTGTAGTTTCTTTTTTAAGTTGCTGCTTTAAAGACTTTAGATTTTCAGATTCATTTTCAAAATCTCTGAAGTTTTCTTTTATATCGGTTCGGCTGTTTACTTTTGGATTAGTTGGATTAACAGTGTATGAAATGCAAATTAAAGTTAGTATTGTTGCAATGATATTAAGCTTAATACTATTTGGTTTATTTTTTGTCAAAATAATCTCCTTGTGCATATTTATAAGTTAAAATTAATGTTTGTTGATTTTAATACAAAATAATACAACTGTATTTTAAGATCTTTTGGATAACAATATTATTATTTAGTATTAAAAAAATAAATTTATATTTTATGTTTTTAAGTTTTTTCCAATATTTCTAATCTCCTTAATTTGTAACAACGCTATTCCACACACACCGCTAATTAGTAGTGTATGTGGTCACAACAGGTGTTTAGCGGCGTTTTAATATCATTTAAAATTTGCATACTTTCATTTGGATTGAATTTGTGTTCGTATCTAACCCTTATTATTTCTCCTAAAATTTTTCCATCAGCTTTGGCTCCCCCCATATTGTTGTCATATTCACCAATAATGTTATCAATAGTTTTTATCCAAGAATTTCTCTCTTGTATTAGTTTTTCAAGTTTTTCTTGAATCCCTTTTACCGTTTTTGTTCTAAAGTTAAACATTAGACGTCTTTGCTCGTCTTTGGTTAAAAGATTAACGGCGCCTTCAAATGCTTCTTGGATCTTAAATCCTGTCCAAAAAATTAAACCAATAAGTGTGTAATGGTATCCAGTTGAGCTTGATGTTTGTGTAAGTATTGTTGTTAATTTTTTGATTTTATTTTCATTGTAATTTAAAGATGAGTAAAACAATCTTCTACTCCGATTGTTTTTTAACATGTAATCAATGTTCATGTCTTGTTTTTCTGGGAATGCGGCAATGTTTATTCCAAATTGATCAACTGGTTCGATTTTTTTAATATCTGTGGTTTTTTTTTGAGTAAATATCTCGATATTTGAATTTATTTTTTTAATGAATTTTTCATTCTCATCAAATTCCTGTGCAATTTTTTTAATTATCGCTTCCTTTTCATCGTTTAAAAGCTGGCTTTGTTGTAAATTTTGCCTCTTTTTGAGATTTACTGCTTTCTCAACGCCAAAGCTTTTAACTTCAATGAGGTTTGGTTGCAATTCGCTTGTTGCTTCTGTGTTGTTTGATTTAGAATAAAAAGAACATGAGACCAGTAAAGTTATTTGAAACAGCTTTAATTTTTTCCAAATTGTGTTTTTCTTCAAAAAGTAATCCTTAAAAAATTAATCATTCGTTATTAGTTATTATTCGGCAAGCTCAATATTTTTTATTTCTAATATAAATATATTTCAATTTCTTTAATTTTCAACGGTTGTTTTATTTATTTAAAATAAAATTTAATAAATAAAACGTTTAAAATATTCTTAAAACTCAAAAATTTTCTGTTTAGTTTTTAAATTTGTTGGTAGTGAGTTAATATTAATGTTTTACATTTTGCTTTTTATTAATTTTAAAAATATTCCCCGGTAGTCTTGTTTTTGCTGATGATTGCATTATATTTTTCATGTGTTATTTTATAATAATAAATCTAAATATTATAAAATAACACCGTTCTCCCCATTTTAATGAAAATTCTGAGTGCTTAGTTTTTGTTAAAAGCCTTATCTTTTTAAAGTCATTTTTAATTAAAAAAGTTAATTATATGTTTTTATACAAATATGTATTGATTCTAATTTAGTTATGTTTTAAAATATTAAAAATAAATGTTTAAATAAGGAGAATTAATAATGACTAAAATATTTAGTAATTTAATAATTAATGGATTATTGTTTGGATTTGTAAATTTAAATGTGTTTGCAGATTCTAACAATGTAAATATTCTCAAGTCTCAATCCAATGTTTTAGAACAACCAGATCAAAAAGAGGACAAAAACTTAGATCAAAAAGAGGACAAAAACTTAGATCAAAAAGATAATAAAAACTTAGATCAAAAAGATCAAGTTGATCAAGCTCTAGATACTATTAGCAAGGTAACCGAAGATGTTACTACTAAATTAGAGGGAGTTAGAGAATCATCTCTTGAGTTGGTAGAGTCAAATGATGCAGCGGTAGTTAAAAAGTTTGTAGGTTCAATGTCTTTAATCTCAGATGTTGCCAAAGGAGCTGTTGTTGCATCACGAGAAGCAACTATTGTGGCAAAGTGTTCAGGAATAGCTGCTGAGGATGCAAACAAAGTTGTTGAAATATCTAAAAAGGCTGTTCAAGAAACCCAAAAGGCTGTTTCTGTTGCCGGGGAAGCAACATTTTTAATAGAAAAGCAAATAATGTCAAATAAATCTCCAAATAATAAAGAATTGGAGTTGACAAAAGAAGAATTTGCTAAAGTAGAGCAAGTTAAAGAAACTTTAATGGCTTCTGAAAGGGCTTTAGATGAAACAGTTCAAGAGGCTCAAAAAGTTCTCAATATGGTTAATGGTTTAAATCCATCAAATAAGGATCAAGCAGTAGCAAAAAAAGATGTTGCAAAGGCTATTTCTAATGTTGTTAAGGTGGCTCAAGGTGCAAGAGATCTTGCAAAAGTAATGACCATTTCTTTATATATGAGATAGTTAGATTATACAGATTTATAAATAATTAGAGGTTAAAGCAAAAAGGTTTGAAGCTAATTATATAGCTTCTGCCTTTTTTATTTTACTAAGATCAATATTAAATCCCCTATTAAGGTTGTTTATGATATAATATTTACATTCTATATTCACTTGAATAATTGTATTAATTACATTCTTAAAAGGTTAATAAATTCGCCTTAAGCGAGGAGCTTAGTTTTTGAATAAAGAATATAAAATTTTGGATAATGGGTTTTTAAAGCTTATTGATTTTATGGGAGATGATAAGCGAATAGTTAAAGCAGCAAGGATTTCTTATCGAGGAGAGAGTGTTAAAAGAAAAGATGAAGAACTTATTGATTATTTAATAAGAAATGGGCACACAAGCCCATTGGAGCAGGTAGTTTTTACATTTCATGTTAAAGCCCCAATATTTATTGCAAGGCAATGGATGAGGCATAGAACCGCAAGGATTAATGAAGTTTCTAGATGCTACAGCTTGGCAAGAGAGGAATTTTATGTTCCTTTAGAAGAAGATTTAAAGTGTAAAATTTTTAATAATAAATCTAAAATAGAATTTAAACCTTTGGAAAAAAGTTTATCAGACAAAATAAAACATCATCAAAAACATTCTTATGAGCTTTATCAAGATATGATCAATTCTAATATTCCAAAAGAGCTCTCAAGAATAGTTTTGCCTTTAAGTTTATATACTGAATGGTATTGGCAAATTGATTTAAATAATCTTTTTCATTTTATTAAGTTGCGATTAGCCTTAGACAGTCCAAAAGAAATTAAAGAGAATTCCCCAAAAGAAATGCGCGAATATGCTAAAGCATTGGTAAGTATAGTAAGAGAAATTGTACCCACGGCTTTTAACAGTTTTGAAAATCATTTTTTAAGGGGAAAGAGATTTTCTGGTGAAGAGATAGCAGTAATTATTAACGCTTTAGATTTAAATAAGCTTAATATGGATGCTAAAAAATTGGAGCTATTAAAAGATAAGCTAGGAATTGATTAATTTTTTAAGGGTTTAGTATTTTTTAGATATAAGAATTTTGACAATGTAAATTTAAAATTAAATGTTATAAAATATAAAAGAGGCATTAATAATAAGAGTTTATTAGTATA
>NC_015920.1 GCF_000222305.1 Borreliella bissettiae DN127
AAATTATCTTTTAATTTATTGCTAAAATCCAAATTAGATATATACTCAGTGTCTGTGTGTGGCCTGGCCAAACTCATACTTTTACAAACAGAGTATTTACGCTGCGTTATACTTACACGCTCTTCTTAAATAATTCTCATATCCTTTTACTAAAGATGCAATATAATCTTCTCCTTTTTTATTTTTTAAAACCTTAAAATCATTAAGCAAAGTTACAAAATCTTCTTTGGTTAACGAGTAAAGATCGGCCACAATGAAATTATTTTCATTTTCTTTTTCTTTAAAGAATTCGTCTTTGGGGTCTAGATTTAATATCTTATGAATTTCTTCTTTGCTAAACTCAAAATATTCTAAGTAAAGTAAATATTTAAAGTTGTCGGGATCATTTTTAACTATTAGCAAGGAAGTGTTTTTGACTAAAGTTAAGTATAGAGGATTAGTTAATATTTCATTTTCTTCGGGCTGCATCATAGGACATTGATACAGATATGCTTTTGAAACATTGGTACTTGGAACAAACCTTCTGAGTAAAAAATCAAATGGAAGTGAATTAAAAATAGATATAATAAATAATTTTTTATAAATAGATATTGGTGTTTTTTCATGGTTTACATTTATTGAATTCACACAATAACAATTTTTAGGAGACAAAGTGCTAATCATTGTTCTTTCATTTGTGTTTCTTGCAATACATCTATAGAATACTCTTTCAGTTTGATATTGGTTACCTTTGGTTAATAATTTTTCTAAGTCTTCTTTATCTATCCATAAAAGCTTATATTTTTCTTTTGCATCTTTATTTTCAAAAAATCTTGAATTGAATTGATGGATATTAGCTCCACAATAAAGAAATATAAAGTTTTTATCATTATATTCTTTTAATAAAAATTTGCAATTATTAATACTTGAGTTCAGACCTTTTATGAAATCAATATAATCTTCTGAAAGAGTACTAAATCGATTAAATATTTTGTTAACAAGAGTTAACTCGGCACTATCTCTAAATTCTATTATTGACTCTTGAATAGGAGATAACCTTTTGATTTGAGTTATATCCAATTCGATTCCCTTATAAGCATTTTCATTACCCTCTTTCAGATCACTGGTTATTTCTTTCACGATATTATCGCTACTCTGGATAACAAATTTTACTCTAAATTTCGTTGTGGGCTCTTTACTATTACTGATCTGAAATATTGCAAATTTGAAGCCGTAGGTCATGGCCCTAAACCTTTTCTGATTTTCAAACTGGTATATATAATTAAGCTTGTAATTTGAAAATATATGCTGCCTCAGTGCTTTAGAGCTGGATTCACTCCACAAACCGGAAGGAGTCAAATAAGTTAAGTTGCCGCCGGACTTCACTAGCTTCAAATTGAAAGTCGTAAAATATCTAAAAAGATTCGGATCTCCACCACTAGAAAATTCTCTGAACACCCACCTGTACATATTATTCAAAGTTTTCAAACTGTTCTTTTCCTCATAGCGCTCGATACTCAAAGGATGATTCTCTTTACTAAGTAGTTCTTGTTTTATCTTATTTTGTTCTTTTATGCTCAGTTTTCTATAGTTAGGAACATGTTTTGATAAAAATTCAGATTCATCAAACTTAGTTTTCTCCCATGGAGGATTTCCAATTACAATATCAAATCCTTCTTGAATATCTGGGAACTCAATTCCATAGTGAAAAAATTTATAATAACTACTCAATTTTCTAATTTTTTCTATTTTTTCTTTATCTTCACTAGAAATTTTACTGTCTAAAATATTTCCAATCAAATCAAGTACAGCTGTAATATCGCCAAATTCTATATTTAAAGATTTATCAAAAGATACCGAATAAAGTTTAATTAAAGAAAATATTATTCTCAAATTATCTATATCTTTACCTTTCTCATATTCCTTGTATATCTTTTTAGACTTTTCTATACCCTCTTTATTATTATCATTAATTCCTTCAATTTCTTGATATCTATCTTCTAAAATAGTTAGAATTTTTTTAATTCTTTTTTTAAATAAAAAAAATTTATTTTCAAATTTCTTTTTTGTAATATCAAAAAATTCATCCTTTGTATATCCTAAAAGAGCATTTCCTACTTTTATATGATGTTCAATAAATTTTGATGAAGCTCCAAAAATAATGGTATCAATCCACAAAATTAAAATGGTGATTTCAACCGAAATAGGATTAATATCAACACCATAAATACACTTCTTTAAGAATATCCTTTTAAGTACTAATTCTTTACTTATATTATATTGAACACCACATTCTTCACCTTCTTTTAAAATAGCTCGATATTCTTTATCAAGCTCTTCTTTTACATCTCCAAATTTATCTAGTTGATACCATACTTTTTCTGTTAAATAATTTAAACAAGAGATTAGCAACTGCCCCGAACCACAAGAATTATCAATAATTTTTATATCTAAGGGGGACTTAACTTTAAGTTGCTCTTCGATTGCTGACGCCGCCATAAAGTCAGCCAAATCCTCTGATGTATAATATGTTCCACTCTTTTTTCTATCAAGAGATCTAGATGTAAGATAAATATCGCCTTTAAGATATGTAGCAACTTTATTTACCTTTTTATTTTCAAGCTCTTCTTCATTACAAATATAATAAATACCGTTTTTAAAAATACGATGGACAGTAGTATCAGCAATTCTTAGATCATATTCAAGTAAATTTTCGTACAATTCTCCAAAAATTTTGGGATCTAACTTTGAATACTTTACAAATTTTTTATCTTTAATACTTTGGTCTTCCAAGAAGAGTATTTTAACTAGTATTTCTTCAATTTCACTAATACTTAGCAAACTTTCATTATTTAAATATTTAACCTTGTCTTCTGCAAATAATCCTCCATTAAATATGGGAAATTCTACAGAATCACTACCTTTATGAAAGGTAGTGAAAATCTTTATTATTTTTTTATATTCCAATTTCTTTTTTGTATTTTCATCATAAAAAAAATATCTAAAAGATATTGAAGATCTGTATAGTTTGTTTTCTTCTAAAATTTTCTTAAATATGTCGTTGTCTTCAATATATGCAATAAAAAATATTCTTAAAATAAAAATAATTGATTCTTCAAGAATGCTAGCTAAAATATGTCGAGTAATTTCTTTGCCCAATGCTTTAAATTCTTTGTCATATATATTTTTTGCAATTCTAAATACTATGGAGTCATCGGGCCTCTCATAAAGGATATGTCTTAGGGTTTTTTGAATTCTCTCTTTTTCTTTGGCTAAAGCATCCTCTGCTAATTTTTGGGTAGACGCTATTAAGGTATTTGTTTTTACAATATTTTTAGTTTTCATCATAGCATTCTACATTTTTGTAAAAAAAAAATCATTATAATATTTCAAAAAAAACAAATTTATCCATCCTTAAATCCCCAGAAATTGTACTAATATTCTATCATCAAAACTTAATTATTAGGAGGTAATATTAATATGAAAAAAATTTTCACATTAATATTAATTTTTAGTTTAACAATGCAAATCTTTGCACAAGAGAAACTTGAAAAAGGTGTTGGAGATATTGCAACCGTAATGAAATATGAAAGTGAAAAAGCAACCATATTAGCACCATTACTTTTGAATATCTTTTTATCTTTAGGAATAGGATCCTTTGTTCAAGGAGATTATATTGGTGGTGGTGCACTACTTGGCTCTCAAGTGCTTGGGGGAATACTCTTACTAACTGGATATATTTTCGAAAGCAACGCCAACGTGCCGCCAGGAAGGATATCAATAGTCGGAGCAACACTAATAGGAATAGGGAGCCTCACAATTGCAGCATCCCACATCACTGGAATTATTATTCCATTTAAATTTGCTAATAGATACAACGCAGACCTTAAAAAAAGACTCGGCATTGCACTTGCAGGGCTTGAACCCAATTTTGACATTGGAATAAACGGATTCCAACTGTCGTTTAAAAAATCCTATTGAATATCAATTTACCTGGGGTGAAAAGAGATTATTTACATTAATAATCTCTTTTCAAAGCCTACTAAAAAAATTCATTAATACTATTTCGAAATCAAGAATTACATAAATTAACTCTTTGCCTCAGTTCATAAAAGTTTTTTAACTTTCACAAGATTTACCCAAAGTAGTAATAAAAATGAAAAAAGTCCCCTCAAAGGGACGCTTTTATTGCGACTATAAATATGGAAGGACAAATGAAATCCAACCTAAAATAACAATATCACCATATATGATAAAAATCAAGTATTTGTTTTTATTCTTTTTTGTTTTCTTTTATAATTTTCATATTCATTAATTAGATCCGATAAGACTTCTTTTTTAGTAAAAAAAAGTCTTTCAAAAATATAACACGCTCTTTTAGTATCTTCTTTACAAAACGTATAAAACTCTTTATTTTTCATCAAAAACCTAATAGACATTCTTTTATTATTTACTTCGGGTAAATTTTCTTTTTTTACGTTTAACAAATTCTCTTTTAATTGTCTTTGCACTCCTCTAAACCCTATTTCTTTAATTTTATCCATAGAGATAGCTCCTTCTAAAACCTTTTCGTAAACTCTTAAATATAAATACGCCTGTGATTTTGCTATTACGAAATGTTTTATAAAGTGCTCAAAATTAGAAAAATTATCATATTTGTAAAGTTCTTTTTTTTTAATTTCGTATAAAATTTTCATTCTTTCTATTTTATTATCAATATCATCTTTTAAATTATATTTTAATTTCTCTTTTAAATTATTATAATTAATCAAATCCTTATCTTGTACGCTATCCATATCTGTTAACTCTTTGTTCATATAGCTGAAAGTTCTACTATTCAAGAATAATTCTTTTTTGTTGTTGTATTTTTTCCCCATTTTACCCCCTATTTTTACTTGTAAAAATCACACCGTGCGGCGCCGCACGTGACAAAAAAAATAGCCGCTAATAATCCCATTTCTAAATTTAGAAACGCAGATTAATAATATTTTCTAAAGTATTTTTTATTTCCTTATAATATGCTTCTTTTACAGATGGTTCTAAAAGCTCATTTATAAGAACTTTTACACTATTGTAATAATGAATTTTTCCCTTTATATAAAAAGAATATTCTTTATAAAGCAGTTCTTCTACATCTTTAAATGTATTTCTATTTTTTATAAACTGATTTTCTATAATCGAAATATTAAAGTTTTTGTTTCTAAAATCTCTAACATCATTAATGGTCTGCATCAAAATACTTAAACTTTCTACAGAAAATCTTTCTACTTGAACTGGAATTATTATATACTCTGTAACATTTAAAGAATTTTTTAAAATAAACCCTAAGTTAGGTGGCGTGTCAAGTAAAATATAATCAAAATTATAATTTGAAATATTTCTATTCAAAATATTTTCTAAAAGAAGATCTTTATAATTTAAAATTTCTGAATTAAAATTTTCTAAAATGGGATGAGATGGAATTATGGAAATAAAATCATTAATTTTATTAATACATTGTCCAAAATAAACATCTTTTTTTAATAAACTGTAGGAATTACATTTATCGATGTTGAAAATATATTTGCTAAAATAAGAACTTAAAGAATTCTGTGGATCTAAGTCAATCAATAGAACCTTTTTGCTTAAATCTTTTAATATATAAGAAAAAAGTATTGTTAATGTGGTTTTACCCACACCACCTTTAGGGCTTGCAATTGTTATAATGTTTGATTCTTTTCTATCCATTTGTTTATTATTCCTTCCTCTTTTATTTTTTTATTGTAAAATTCGTAAACTGTTTTTTCCATTTCTTTTATATGTTCTAATGTAAATTTATAATACTTTGTTTGTTTTTTTTCTTTTCTTAACAATGTCCATAAGGACTGAACGTAACACTTAATAGATCCTTTTTTAAATGCATATTCTATGTAATATGCCTTCTTGACTGCATATCGTCTATTATTATTGCCTGTGATAAAAAATGGTTTTTCGAGATTGTCCCAACCATATTTTATGCCTAAAAATTTTTCATCTTCTTTTGTTGGGAATAAATTGAAAAAATTCCATCCTCCAGTATCATTAAATTTTTGGAAAGTTATCCTAAGCCCCTTTTTAGTAATTTCAAATCTGATTAAATGCTTAAATATTATTGAATAATATTTTTTTTTATTCTCTTTTTCTTCTATTTTATAGAAAAAAATTCTTTTTTTTGTTTTCCTTTTAAGATTTCTAAATTTTTCTGAAAAGTTATTCAAATTTTCTTCCTTTTATAATTAGCTAGTATATCAAATGGAATTGTTTTATTTTGATTTATTTTCCATTTATTGATATAAGTGTCTTTAAATTCTCCCACAAGGTTAAAGAAATCTGTTTCGTAATTAGCATTTTGTCTCATGAAGTGAATTTTGTTTCTATATTTTTTTAGACTTTTTAAGTAAAACTCTTTTATATCTTTTGTTTGATAATCGTATTTTAGATAATTGTTAAAATCTTTGTAGTTTAAAAGAGCGTTTTTCAGGGTTTTTTCTGGGTATTTTGTATGTGCTACAATTTTTTTTACCTTTTCAAAAAGAGAGTTTCTTGAATTCTTATTATTGTTTTTTATTAACTTTTTATTATATACAGTGACATTTTCAGTGACATTTTCAGACTTTAATTTTTCTTTATTTGATTTTATTTTTTTGGATAACTCAAGCTTGATACTAGAAAAATAAGTATCAATTATCGAGTATGAAATTCTAGAAGTTTGGTATATACAAAGCTTCCCTTTAAATTGTCCTATGTTATTTGAAAATGCTAGAATTCTTTTATTAATTGCTTTGATTTTAATTAAAAATCTTAAATCTTCTCGTAATGTACGAATTGTAGTTGGTTTATACCCTTCTTTGATTATAAATGAATTCAGTATATTTAGTATGTCTTGTTGGTGGTGTATAAGAATACAAAGCGTACCATTCAAAAAAGACATTTTATGAAGACTAGTATTATAACTTTCTTCAAACTTTTTGTTTAAAAAAATTATTATGCTGATTATTTTTTTAAGCCTAAGGTTTTTTGATAATAACCTTTTAGTTTTATTACAATAATTATTGTTATAAGATATAGTTGATATCATATTGATCCTCATACTTATAGTTCATTTAAATTCTATTAATCCTTATTAATAGAATTATTATAGTTCAAATGGTGCATAATTTTCAACATTTTGGTTTCAAAATTTTTTAAAAAAGGGTTGTGATTTTCTTAGTCGAGTAAAAGAAAAAGACCATTAGCAAAAGCTAAAGGTCTTTTTCAAGGTATTGATAGTTACATAATAAATTATGAACTATCAATACTAATATTATATACTAAAAAATATAAAATATCAAGAAATTTGAAAATTTTTTTCATATTTTCCTATTCTGCCATTCTGAATGCCATTAGATGTTCTTTTGATTTTAGCATTCTAACTAATTTCTCAGCATCAAGCACATCTCCATTAAAGTTATAGTAAAAATTATTTACAACTGTACTGTTTTGGGTTTTTTGTAATTTAGTAATTTCTTCTGCAATAATTTTAGCTTCAAGTTTGCGTAGATTTTCATCTATTGGTGCTGGAGTTATTCTTACTAATTCGGGTTGCCCAAACTCACTAGACATTACACCTGAGTTTGGCATATATGTTGGTTTATTCGAAACAAATCGTGCACCACCACGAGCAAGTTTTATCTCCTCAATAGATCCGGCTGATTTTACTTTTGCAATTCTTTTAAGTATTTCATCTAAAATTTTCTGGGCCTTTTGTAAATCATCAGCTTTGCCCCAATACGCATCCATAGTCTCTACCTTGTCAATTTCGGCTTGTGCTTTGATTTTCTCGGGTTCTAATTCTGAGAGTTTTTTTCTTCTTTCTACTTCTATTTTTTTAGTCTCTTCGGTTTTAGTAAGCTCGGCAGTTGCAGTATCTTTTTTTGTTTTATATTCTGTTTGTACATCGTGTAATCTTTTTTGAAATTCTTCGCCCGAGATCTGCCCCTTGCTTTGAGCTTGTTTGAGAAATTCTATTTCTTTAGTATATTCATCATCTAATTCACTCAATTTTTCTTTTCTCATTTTGATTTCGGCATCAAATCTCTCTTCAAGCTTCTTAAGCTCAACTTCGCTTTGTTTTTCAAGCTCTTTCAAATCCTCATCTCGTTTCTTTTCAATTGCTTGGATTCTGGCTTTTTCGCGGCCTTTGAAAAAGCCCCAAAGAAAGTCCATTAAGGCTGTTACAACTCCCGCAATAGCATCACCTATAGGCCCAAAAGCTGCTCCAACACCTTTGATTACGTCCTTAGACACATCAAAAGCAACCTTCCCCATATTTTGCATAAATTTATCTGGATCTTCACCTAAACTTTCACCCATATCCTTGTTGAAGATTTGGGCCATCCATTTATCTATATGCCCAAACAAAATATCACCTAATCCTTCAAAGTAGCCTTTCAACTTTTTATGAGACTCTTTAGCAGACTGCATTAGGGCATTTTTGTTAGTATCATTTAGATTATGAAATTCTGATTCGTAAGTTTTTACAAAATCAGCATGTAATTTTTGAATTTCGGCTTGCATGGCTTTTGAAGCTTTTTCTTGTTCTTCTAGTGGTAATAATAATATTTGCCACTGCATGTTAGTTATTTTATCTTGCATGGCCTTGTGGGCTTCGACAAAGGTTCTATCTAGAGCCGTTTTTTCAAATTCGTTAACTTGTTTTTCAAGAGTGGTTATTACTTGCTTGTTTGAATCGTTTAGAGTTTTAAAACTTTTTCCATATTTAGCAATAAAAGCTTTATTTTTTTTATTAATATCTGCATTAAGCTCTTTTAAAGCTTTTTCTTGCTCTTTATAGGGCAGGGTAAGTATTTCTCTATGACGTTTTTCCATTTCTTTTTGCAAATCTTTGTAATTATTTGCAAAATCATGATTAGCTTTGGCGAATTCGTTTACTGCTGTTTCAACTCCAACCAAAATCTTTTTGTTTTCATCTGTTAATTGATCAAAACTCTTTCCATATTTTGCAATAAACTCCTTGTTTTTCTTGTTGACCCAGGCTTCAAATTCCCGGGTAGCTTTTTCTTGTTGTTCTATAGGCTTTAGTGCAATTTCTCTTCGCCTCAAGAAAATTTCTTCTTGTAAATTTTTATTATCTTCTATTATCTGTTTGTTGAAGTCAGTAATTGCAGATGGATCAAATTTTTTAAGCCTTTCGGGTTCAGAGCTAGCAGCATCTTTTTCGTCTTTTTCTTTGTCAGATTTTTTAGAAAATCCCAAAACGTTTTTGATAGCGTTAGATACTTTGCCTGCCATCTCTACGACTTTTTGAAACAATTTGATAATTGGGTCGAATGCGATTTTGAAACCTTCTACAAGCTTGCCAGAAACATAGACTACAAGCTCTGTCAATTTTTGAATTAAGTAAATGACTCCCGCGGTAACTTTAGTTAAAGGTTCCAAAATTCCTTTTATGAGGAATTGTTTTACTTTTTCAAATCCAATCATCATTGGCTCTAGAGCTTTTCCAATGTCTAAGAAAAGTTTTTCGCTCATTTTAGCAGTTTGCTGTTGAGCTTGTGCTAACGTTTTTGCTTCTCTGGCTGTTTTGCCATAAAATTTACCACCTTCGCTAGTGGCCTTAGAAAGAGCTTTATTTAGGGCTTCGAATCCTATTTTTCCATCGCTCGCAGCCTTAAATAACGCCTCTCCAGCAACACCGGCTTCTTCTGATAAAATATCTGTAATATCAACACCAGCGTCACGAAGTGCATATAAATCTTCTAAATTCACTCTATTGCTAGATTCTACTCGAGAATATACTTCGGCCAATTTTTCAAGCCCCTCGCTACTTCCACCAGCAGCTTCTCCGAACATTCTCATTCTCTCTTCAACTTGACTAGCAGTTGCACCGTAGGATAGCATTGTTTTAGTGGCGTTAGTAATAGCGTCCCTAGCAAATAAAGTTTCATCACCAAAAGTTCTCATGGATTCGGCTAAAGATTTTCCAAGTTCTTCATTTCCGAGCATATCGGAAAACGTAGAGACCTCTTGATTGAATTCATCAATAGCATCCATTGCTCCCGTAAAAATCCCACTTATCGTGGATCCGATTCCTTCAATAATTTTTACAGCCAAAACAATTGGGGCAAAAGCTGATAACATTTGGTCAAATGCTTCACCGGTCTTTTTTGCCAAATTTTTGACATTTCCTAGTCCTTTACCAACGCCCTTTAGAGTTTTGCCTATATTTTTTATACCACCAGCTTTAGAACTTACAGAATCAACAGAATTTGCAAGAGACTTGAAGTTTTTACTAGCGTTCTGAGAACTTCTATTTAAAGCTTTTTCTAAATTTGATCCAGATGCAGTAGATTTTTCTAATTTTGACTTCAAATTATCTAGACTTGCAAATTTTTGTTCGGCAATTTTTTTTAGAGTTTCTGCTATTGAGTCCAGCTTTTCATTGTTGCTGATCGACATTGATAGCGGAATTATTATTTCATCAAGTTTCATTTATTTATGCTCTCGCTCTCAAGATTTTTGATGTACAAATTGAGTTCGTTCAAAACTAAAACAAACCAGTAATTTTGCTCAAAAAGGCCGCCCCTATTGGGCAAACTGCCAATACTTTTTGAAAGTAAGGCTTGATTTAGTAAATGCAGAATAGCATCCTCATTATATTTGATCCAGGGAAGTTCCTTTTTCATATTCACTATGAATTCTGAATTCACGCGGTCTGCAAAATTCAGAATTTGGTCATAGTGATTTTTTTTTGTAATATAAGAGAATGCAAGCTCTACTTTTTTGAAACACGCTCAACCCTTAGAGTATCTGCCAGAAAATTAATTTCGATTGCAAGACTTGAAAGCATGTCTTGCAACAAGATAGCATCACCTTCGACCATCTCTTTGGTGATAACTTCTCCTTGTTGATTTTCAAGACCAACGAATCCTACCACATTTTCATCCCATATTTTTTTTACGAATTGAATTTGATCGCTTGTTGACTCAATCATAGCATTGGAATTGGTTTTACCATTCTCGTCATTCAATTTTTTGAAAAGTTCGATTTGTCTTGCCTTTAGCTTTTCCACAAACCCGTAGTTAATGTCTTTCAAAACCACATATGCTTTTTCTTCTTCTTTGATCTTTTCCTTGCCGTTTCTAACATAGTCTGGAATATAGGGTAACATTACCCTGCCAGTCAAATTAACATTAATTACCATTGTTGCCTCCTAAATCTTAAAGAACCTTGCATCTTGAATATAGTCGCATGAAAGCGATACTAAGGGTTTCGTCAGAGTAAGCTGGCACTTTAGATCGATTTTTTGATTGTTCAAGTCCTGGCTTGGGTTGTAAGTTGCGATTTGTCCTTCGCCCACCATGAATTTGGTTCTTTGACCTTGATCTGCAATTTGATCTACAAAAAGTACCGTGAACTCGTAATTTGTAGGCAAACTGCGTTTTCCAATTTGCCATTGGTTATTACTTTTTGAAATATCTTGTGTTATGAAATGCGATTTTTCTATATATGTATCTAGGATTTCTTCCTTATTAGTTGCAGTTTCTCTAACGGAATATCCGCTAAACTCAACAGTTTGCTCTGGTATTTTTCCAATTGCCGAGATTGATCCGCAAGTTGTTTTTAGAGTTTCTGTAGCTTTTGTTGAGCTGATGGTATATGAATACCCTAAGCAATATGTTTTGAAAAGTAGAACATCAATTTCATCAGCATTATCACATGCAGCAGATATTTTTGTCAAAAGATCTTTGTTGTAGTAGAAAATACTACCTTCTTTTAGATCTAACTCTGATGTAAGTTTTGACTTAGAATCAATCTTTTTAACCCTAAAAATGCATTCGCTAATTGACTTCCATTTGCTAGGTTTTGTTATGTTTGAGCCCAAGTCTTTTACAACTAAATTAGTAGGATCTGTTCCAGAAGGTTCAGTATTACTTTTAATGTCTGAACCCTTGAAATTCCACTTGAATTTTTCAATATTGACCGTAACTAGCACTGCGCCAGTCGGCATTCTCAATTTTTCAATTGCCATTTTTACCTCCACGACAATTAATGTAATCAGCACCATCTATCCTAATTCCCAATGTTGAATCAACCAATGTTACCATTCTTGCATCAGAAGCTTCGTCTTCAACCTGGGAATCGTCAATGCTAAAATGCTTCAACGAATAATTTAGCATTAGAAACGCCACAATTATATTTGCAATCTCAAGTCCTAAAGTAGGACGCATGCTACACTCCGTGTAAATTATGAACTTTGGACACAAAAGCATCGAATAATTTTTGCAATGATTCAGAATTTCTCCAGTACTTTTTACTGCAAAGACAATTGATGGCAAGTCTAAATTTGAACATGCAAACATTTCAGACTTGTAATATACTTTTGTGGTTGTTTGTTTACAAGTAGCCAAGTAAGTTTTCAAATTTTTTTTCAGATTAATGACAAATTCTTCTATGTGCTTCATCTAAGTAATTTTGCAGACTCCTTTACTAAATCGCTTGTCCAGTTTGTATATTGGTTTTTAGGTTTTCTCTTCTTCAGAGATAGCCAAATGGGCACTGCTGAGGATTCTATACCCTTATATGCTGCCCAACTCTTGATTTTTGTTAGACTTGGAGCTGGCAAATTGTTGTTATATGCCTGTCCTGAGTCTAGAAATTCGGAAAGAGGGGAGCCTACCTTTACTTTTAAACTAATTCCCAAAGAAGTTTCTTCTAAATCAATATTTGTTACATTCGACAATCGCCCGGGGATATGTGATTTTAAGGAGTCCGACTTTTGTCGGATTTTAAAACCAACAAAACTTTTTGCATTATCAAATATAGATTTTCTTATTTTTTCTCCAATTCCCATTTGTTATCCTTTTGGTCAACCAATATAAAGAAAGGGACAAGAATCAATACGCGGAAATAGGAAATCAAGTTGAGAGAGCAGGTACTTAAATTTACACTCTTTTTGATCTCCTTTACACCTAATATTGAAAACTTCTAAATAAAGAACATCAAGCAAAATTACAAGCCAATTATTATAAGCAGCTCCCATTTGGTACAAGGCCAAAATAGATTTTGCATATCTTAGCACTTCAAAAAGTTGCACTTTTGTTTGATCTGGGATACTAATGCTTCCGTCTTCATTGATGCACTCAATTCGTAAAGATTCTATCTTAGTAAGATTGATCCACATAATAAGATCGTCAAGTTCACTCATTTGCTAAGTTTGTTACCCATTAGGTTTTGTAACTTCAATTTCAACAACTTCTTGTGGTTGAAAGTGAATTATTCCTGCTGATTCCATTGAGGCATGAATGTAATCTCCGTCTGATGATGCAAATTTTCTAAAGAATATTTCTGACAACATTGGAACAAACATAACTTCTGGATTTGGTTGATAAAGTATAGGATTTTTTAATCCTTTGAAAACCGAAGTTACCACCTGATGATCTCTAAAAAGTGCTTCTTTAACTGTTACATACTGAGGTTCGCTGTACAACTCTAATAAAAGGTGAGAAAAATTGTGAGGAACTAAAAGATGGTAACCCTCATCAAGTTTTTCCATGTGTTTTTCTGCTTCACGTTTTGCAAGTGCTACTTTTTCATACAACGTAAATCCAGTAGTAAGTGTTTCAACAGTAACTTTACTTCTGCCCTTTAGATTTGCAATGCCTTCCATATTGATGTTTTTTTTACCAAAGATAACAGAATGGTATGCATCCTTCATAAGGCCAAGCTCTAGATTGGCCTTTACTTCATCTTCAGTTATAGTTCCGTACATTAGGTCTTTTAGAGAAATTCGCTGTACTGTATCAAATACGTGCATCTTGTAAGCCATTTCTTTGAAGAAAATGCTACTTTTCCCAATTTCATTACTATGATCACCAAAAGTTGCTGTGACATTGTGGTCAACTGTTGCTTTTTTGACAATATAATAACCTTGTCTTAGATCATTTCTACTTATCATCTTGTAAGGCACAAGTTCGGAAAGGCCACCTTTTGCAAGTTGTATTATATCTGCACTGTAACTACCACTTGCTTCTGCAAAAATACTTCTACTCAAAATCTACCTCCTATTTTTTTACAAATTTTTACGTTCATGCGAATTTTCTGTTGCCATTAGACTCAAACTCAGGCCCAATATTAACATCAAGCAAAACTACTTTGCTATTTGTATCAAGACTAACGTCTTTGATTCTACCAACTTGCACACCCCCTTTGCCGTCTTTTACAAGTTTTCCTGCCTTTAAAAACACAAAATCGCCAATTTTAGGAGTTGTAAATGTGCTATCTAACATAACGGTTATTTCCCCAGCACGTCTTATTGGAATTAGTTCGCCAGGTGAGTAATTTTCATTTTCTAGTAAAGCAATATCTGCCTTTTTTAAAGCAAATCCACGAATAGGACCAACTCCTGCTGTTACAGTTGCAGCCTTTACCAGTACTTCTCCCATTTCGCTTGACCCACTCGAATAAACTGGATCTCCCGGTTTGATGATGGTTGATTCAACATCAACTATTGCAGTTTCAGTTTGATGTATACCCGCTTTGTGTTCAACTCCTAAAACGAAATTTTTACACAATTTTGTGAAATCGAAATCTGCCATTTATGCCCTCCCCAAAGCAAATTTATCTTTGTATTTTTGTAATTTTGTCTCGTTAATAATTTGACCTGTAAATCGATTTCTTGCATTTACCATTTGCTTGTACGCTGTAAGTTCTTGTACTAGCAAGCTGATATTGTCGATTTGCGAATCAAGGTCACCTTCCTCGTCAATTTTGAACTTGATGTTGTACTTTTTTTTCATTGCATCCAAAAATGCAAGCTTCGCGTCTTTTACACTCAGAACATTAGCAAAAGGTGGAGCAATTTCATACTGCTCACAAGCTTTCTCAAGATTTGACAAAATTTTAGAATCTTTGAAAGCATTAGCTTCGGCTTGCCTTTCGGCTTGTTTTCGAGCTTTTATAAAGTTGCTCTCAGCCTCAGCAAGTCGTTTTTCGAAATCTTCTCGTGATATCATGTCTGGTAATTTTTTTGCATCAGACACTAACCGTTCGTATTCTTCTGAAGATATTGTTACAAGTTCTTTGTCATTTTTTGGCAAAGATTCAGAAATTGTAACAGTTTCTTCATTTATTTGCTCTTGCATATTAACCTCCTTTAAAATTAAATTTTCTAAATTTGCAAGTACTGATTCATTTCATCTTGTATTTTTAAATACAAGCTATCATTTCCCATTTCTTTCGCCTTACTTAAAAGTTCCACATAAGTTGCTAAGGTTTTTGCATGTTTTTCATCAATTTCGGCTTGTTCTTTTTGACTAATTGGTTTTACTGGTTTGTAACACCAATTAGAGCTCAATCCAAATTTTGAAAGTACCGCATTGATGAATGGCGTTACCATTAGTTTGCATATCTGTTCAATGTTTAGGTAAAAAATATCATAGTTACCAACGCTGCCTTCTCCAGAAGGAGATATTGGGTACAGTATTTCTTTGGGAATTCCTGAATGAAGTGTTATGTCTGATACAATGATTTCAAAAGCATCTCTTAGTGGGCTTACAGATCTTGTTACATTAGCAATATCATCTTCTCTTCCAAGTATCATCATTTTGTGGTTGCTATCAAGAACCCCCTCAATGTTTTTTTTAACTTCAGCCAGATCATATGCAGTCATATCCTTAACCGATGGCAGAGTTGCTGATTTAAGGAAAGTAAAATTATTCACCCTTAAAAACCCTACCGTTTCATTAAGTAGCGTGTTCATAATATTGCTGCTTTTTTTTAGAGATTCAAAATTTAGAAAAGATGACTTCATGGTAATGATTCTGCTTTCATGTATATTTTTTAAGAAATAAGATCCCCCATCAATAACTTCACCAAAGTTATAACAAAGACAAGGAAACCCTTTTTTTAGTGGCTTGTGTGGATCATCGGAATCTGGAACTACTATATAAAAATGGCTTTCTCCAGACAAAATTGCTGTATAGACCATTTTTTTGATCACAGCTCTGAAATTATTATCAAATAATTTTGAAAGTCCATCGCCAACTTTGTGCTCAATGTCTCTGGAAGATGCAAAACCCGCGTAAATTTCGGCTACTTGGTGGGCAAGTCTTAATTGGTCTTGATGTGGTGTGTATTCGCTTACTGGAAATAGTTTAGTTTCTTTGTTTTTTTTGAAAAATTTCATTCTAAACATTAGAAGCTCCTTTAGCTAAAAACCGATATGGCATTGAGAAATGCCGGGATGTATACCAAATCTTTTTGCATAACAAAATTTGTAACTTCGCTATCTTCTGCACTAGATTCATCATAGTAATATTCAGTTTCATTGAACTCTGAAATTACATCGGTGGTTTCGGGTTTGTTTACTACATTAAGATTCGACGGTATCAAATAGTCTGAGAGTGAATACAAGTTTCGTTTTTTTGCAAGCAAAGTGCCTCTGCCAAAACGAGAGAATACATATTTAAGTTCTTCTCTTGCTGCTGGCAATACAAAAACTCCTTTGAACTTATTAATTTCGGATTGGTAATCAGTTTTTGATAGTAAAACTTTACTACATGCGTTTGTAATAATTACAACTGGAAGATAAGAAATTCTTCCAACAAGAATTTCTAAAAAACAAATTCTGTTGCCTTTAATGTGTATTCCTGTATAGTAGCTTCCATTAGCTCTAGAAAGAATATCGGGACCACACACATTAAATTTTTTTATTAGTCGTGCTGTGCCAAAATCAAACTCTTCTCCTAAAACCTCAATTCTAAAACCAATGTCATTACCATGATATGCAAGTTTTTGTTTTTCAAGCCAAGCTTGTACATCTCCACCATTTAAAAATGGGTTGTCGCGGTAAGTGCTTTTGATTATACACACAGCGGGATTGTCTTGGTTTGATAAGTACCTTTTGTATAGCCAGTGAGATTTAGGCACCGGATTGCTTGACATATAGATTCTGCCTCCTTGTTCTCTCATTGTAGGAATAAGCATTTCTATGTCATCGGAGCTAAACTGATTGGCTTCTTCCAGCCACAAGTCTTTGAAATGAGCATAAGATTTCAAGTCTCTTGTGTCGTGTCCTCCTTCGAAAACAAAGGCACGTTTTTTCCCAAAAATCAAACTCTTACTTTCAATTTTTGCTTTGCTTATATTGAAAAATTTTCTTAAGTTGTATATGCTTAAAAGTTCTAAAATTTCTTTGTGTATTGATTGTGTTGTTTTGTTTTTCTTTTTTCTAATTGCAAGGGTATCACCTCCATCAGCACTAAATTTTCTTTCTAAATTAACAGTTGCAATGTCGTAGGTTTTACCAGTTCCCCTACTTGAATAGTATATGAAAATTTCAGCATTGGGCTTTTCTTTGTAGGCATCAACATATACTGGAAGTCGCCTTAATCTCATAGTTCACCCTTGGTAATAATTTTGTTGATTTCTTCTTCAGTATAAGAACAACTTTTTACAAAATTCGTACTTGTATTGTTTC
Organism: Borreliella bissettiae DN127; assembly: GCF_000222305.1. GTDB lineage: Bacteria > Spirochaetota > Spirochaetia > Borreliales > Borreliaceae > Borreliella > Borreliella carolinensis. Next base: position 17,477 of record NC_015920.1, read on the forward strand.
CAATAATTAATTTTTCTTTGTTAATAATGTCTAGCACTAAATCTTCAGCTTCGCTCATTTCAAAGACTGCAAAAAACATTCTAAATGCGTGTAGACTTGTTGCTAGCACATTGCTGTTTGAAAATTCAAACATTTTGTTGACAAACAGTCTAAGCAATGCTTGTTTGCTGGAGTTGTGTACAGTTTGATTATCAAAAGAAAGTTTTTCTTCTATTAATTTTTTTAAATTTTCTTGAATTTGTAAATTGTCCATAATTTTTCTCCTAAAGATCGTATCTGTAAAAAGATATATAGCAGGTATTTTTAGGTCTTGTTTCATCAAGGCCATTGTAATAATCTGTATACTCCACCGATAGATGTTCTACGCCTATATAATCACTAAGCATAGTATTCATAGTATAAAATCTAGTATTGCCATAATCCCAATACCAATTAGGGTCAACACGTTTAGTGCCTATCATCATTCCTACTGTTGCACCTTTAAAATTAATTCTGCTGTTATCTATATCATGTCTGTGACTTTCAAAAGTGTCACTTTGTGTATTCCCTAAGCTTCTGGAATTGCTTGAGTCGTAGTGTCTCAAAAATCTGCCCGACAAATTGGGGGCCGAAGATATTCCCAAAACTTTATATGCGTAACAATTGCTTGGCAAGCTTCTTCCGTCTGGAATACAAAATTTGTTTGTGCTTGTAAATGCTTCAATTAATTTGCTTCTTCTAAGGCTTGATCCTTCTTGTGCAAATTTGGCAGTTAAGGCACCGACGGGTGTTTTTCTTAGGAAAAACAAAGTCATATGTTCTAAACATTCACTAAGTGAATCTAAATTTGGTGTATTTTTAGTAATTTCATATTCTTTTCTATTGTCAATGCTTTTCCCATCACATACTGAAAAAGTAAGCTTATCTTTTAGTAAAATTGGTTCTCCAAGAGAGCCCTCATATCCTAGAGAGTCTATTTTGTTGCCATTTCTGAATTGGATACGAGTTTTGGTTTTTTCGAGTCGTTTTTTTATTTCTGTGTAGTCTTTTTGCGTTATCATTGATTTTACCTACCAATCGTATCTGTAGAATGAAATGTAACATGTGTTTTTGGGACGTGTTTCGCTATCTCCGTAATAGTCTGTTCGATCAGGAAAGTCATCTCTATTTATGAAACTGCCAACAAGCATTTGAGTTATAAAACTGGTATCGCCTCTAGACCAATCTGAAGTTCTTTTAATGCTATCGACTTCGGTCACAAGCTGTCCATATATTCTTTCCAATTTGCTGCGATCAATATAATGACGGTGACTTTTTAAAGAATCACTTTGTTCATTCCCTAAGCTTCTTGACCCAGAAGAGTCGGTATAGCCGCCAGAATCATAGTGTCTCAAAAATCTGCCTGACAAATTGGGGGCCGAAGATATTCCAAATTTTTCTTTTACAAAACAATTCTCGGGAAGAGGTCTTCCATCTGGAATACAAAATTTTTTAGTATTCTCAAAAGCTTGTATCAACTTACTTCTTGATAGTGATCCTTCCTTGGCGAATTCTGCAGTTAAAAATCCAGGATAAGTGTTTTCTAAACACCAATTAACTAACTCTTTTAAATAATCATCTATATTTTCGCCAATAGGAGGCTTAGTATTCTTGTTAATGGGATAGTATTTTCTGTTATCGGTGTCTTTGCCATTACAAATAGCAAATAATTCTTTATCTTTGACAACAATGGGCTCGCCAAGTTTACCAACATAATTTTTTGCTTCTTCCATGGTCCCGACACCAAATTGAATTTTGATATTGTCGGCTTGAAGTCTTTTTTTGATATCTTCGAAATCATCATCACTTATCATTTAAGCGGCCTCCTGTTTGTCTTTAGTGTTTTCCATATAAGTACTAAGGTCAAGCGTTCGCACTCCCGCATTTAATTTTCCTGTTAAATTAAGAGCAAGTGTGTTTTTTACAAAAGTGTCGCGTATGATCAAGTCAAAAGCATGATTTTCAAGTCCAACTTTATTTTCTGTAAACGTATTATTACTTAGTCTTGCACTAGTAATGTCTGCTAAATGCAGTGCAGTGCCATTGTTATTGCTAAACTGCGTATCGGTTATTTTTAAGCTTGAAAAGTTAGAAAGTTTGAGTGCGTCTGTGTTGTTGGTAAAGGAGCTTTCTCTAATTATTGCATTTAGGCCATTTGCAATCGATGCAGTTTTACTGCCTTTAGCAGTAACATTAATTAGTGTTAGATTGGCAACATTTTCTATGTCAAAACTTTGATTTGTAGAATCAAAATTAACATCTTCAAGTAAAATTTTTTTTGTTCTTTTGAAATTTAGTGCTTTATTTAGAGCACAAAGAAATGTGACATTTTTGATGTATACAAAGCTTGCATCTGTAACATAGACCGATGATCTAGCATCTTCTTTTAACGAATATGATGAACATAGCACTAAATCATTAAGTTGTGTGAAACTCTTGTCTTCCAGATAAGGCGACAGTTCTTCTTGGTTTAGATCTCCTCCGTTAATGTAAAGTTCACTCATTGGTTGTTGGCATATGTTAATTCCAGACAATTTAAATGATTTTTCTGATGTAAAAATATGTTTAGAAAACCCCGTGCTTCTTATGAAAACTTCGTCATCACTTTCTATTTCTAAATTGTTTAGCTTTACTTGATCGTAGATGTAAAAATCACCTTTAAGTAACTTTATTTTGCTCAGTCCGGCTTGTTTTGCAAATTCAATCGCAGCATTGAAAGCATCTTCGTCCTTAAATCCGACTGCTTTGAAGTGGGAAGTTTCGATCCCATTATAATTAAACGGTGCAATAACAACTTTGTGAACCCCAGACAAATAGTCGCTTATTCCTATTTTGGTTGAAGTTGTAAGGTATTCGTAGTGAGTGTAGTCACCCCAAGTGATTCCCTCGTACTCGTAGAGTTTAATATCCAGATCGAAATTAGTAATTTTTTTTGAAAGTATCAGAAAAAAATGATCAATTCCAATATTTTCAAGCCTAAGTTTGACAAAATCAGTCAGATTTAGATTCTGCATTGACCGGAAATTAACAATAGTGTGTCCCTTGACTCGTAGGTTTGTTAAGAATTCAAAAAGTCTTAATGCTGAATCTTCGGAAAAAATGAATCTCGTTGTGTATTCAAACTTTTTAGAATAAAAATCATCGGCATTATCAGTTTGCAGTACATTTCGAGTTGTTGTGTAGAAAACATCGCCGTAAATGTCAAAGTGATAAATGTATCTGGAGCCCTGGCTACTGGAAGTGTTTCTAAACCAAAGTTTGGCTTTTGTTGGAAAATATTCTTTATTTTCAAGCTTAATGTAGGAATCAGCATTAAACCTTGCTTCAAGATTATGTGTAGAGATTATTGCTAAATGTTCGTTTATTGCGTAGTGATCGTGCCAAACTTCGCGCCTTTTGAAGTCCCATTTGTAAACCGTATCTAACCAGCTAGGATCGTATTCTTGAAAAACACTGCTGCCAACTTTGTCCGCAAAGTCGGGGTAAACCACACCTTTTTGAAGTACCGCTACATACAGTGTGCCATCATTCCCAGCAACATTAATTGGGGCTGAGTACAGTGGCCGTTTTTTGGACATTGCTTCTTCTTTGCTTTGAAACTTGCCTTCTCTCCAAATAACTTTAGTTGAATCGTAACTGCTGGAGCTGCTTTTGGACATAACATAACTTTCAGCGTCTAAAGAACAAATTTCAACATCTTTATTGATGACTTCACTTTTCCAGATTGGAAGAATTTGTAATTTACCACTTGAAGAGAAGGTGTATGCATATCCAAATTCATACAACAAGGCTTGCAAAATAGTTTCGACATCTTCTCCACAATCAATAATTACAGCGGGAACTTTATCAAGGATTGCTTCGCCAACTTCATCATCAATAAGGTCTTTCAATTTGGTTTTTTCTATTATTAGATGGACAAGTGAAAGTTCTTTTGCTAAAGGATTGTATACAAAAAGCCAGTCTGGTACAAAATTGATAGGGAATTGAACTGGATTTTCGAATGCAATCTTTAGTAGGCTAGAGTAGTCGTTAACTGTAAACGATACGCTTTTGGTACTATTGAATAAGTCTCTGCTGAAAAATTTTTCTAAAATTCCTCTAAAAACGGGTTTATTGTTATTATTTACTTTTACGAAGATATCTTCATTTCTGAAAAACAAGAAATTCAAAAACTCTTCTGAAAGTCCGCTTACGCTGAAACTAAACTTACTTGCTGCTGTTTTTAGGCTTGGATCGACTATTTTTTCTTCTAATACAATGCTTGTAGTATCAACAAAAGGGGTAAGTTCAAAAATTTGACCCTCGTCCGTGTAGAATACAATATCAAGCCCCAAAGAAGTACAATTTTCCGATGTTTCTTCTTTGGGATTTGAGATTTCCTCAGTTTCGGTGCCTTTTCCAGCTTCTTGATTTAAGGCTTCGGGTTCTTGACTTGAATTGTCTTGATCTTTCAACTTGATACAATCCTTATCTTCTGCTGTATTTTTTGTAACACCCAAATACAATCGGTTCGGTTTTTTCTATGTATCGATTGTAGTAGGTAATTCGATTTTTTAGTATATTTGTTTCTTTAGTTTCATTTTCATCGCCAAACACGGGATCAAAATTTTCAAACATAGGAAATTTGTCATTAGGATAGTATTTGATCACATAAGATTTTACAGTCAAAAGCCAAACATTTAGTGCGGTTGAGTATCTAAAAAGTTCTGCTTCATCGAGCATTAAATTTTCAATATCTTCTTTGTTTGTTAAGGTTGGTTTTTGGGGAAGTGATGGTATTGATTCGCAAGAAAGAAATAGCAACAGTAGCCAAAATATCCCTAAAAAATTAATTTTTGTCTTTAAATTTTTCATTATTTGCTCCCTTGAACTTGATTTTGTAAATCTTTTAACATTTTGCTTGTGACTTCGTCTCTAAGTTTTAAAAGCTTTTTGTATTCGGAAAAATCACCTCCAGAATCTTTGTAAGCTTTATAAGCTTGTATTGAGAGTTCAATTGTATCTTTGAGTCGTTTATCAATTTGTTCAACAGCCGCTTGATCTTCATTGTTTTTTTCGATTTTGTCTTTAATGTAGAGTATGAATTTCAAAAGTGAACTTGTAAATGTCATTCCTTCGTTTACAATATCTAATTTTTCGCTACCAAAAGAACTTTCAAGCCCCTTTAGAAGTGCATTTTTGACGTCTACTGCGTCTAGTAACTCATTAATGTTTTTAATTGCGTTCATTACGCTACCTCCAAATTATTTCTAAATTTTGCACTGTAAAATTCTAGTCTATCCTTTACGCGCTCTAAAATTGCTTTATTTTGAATTTTAAATGCTCTTAAAGACTCCAAGTGTCCGTTTGAAACAGTTTTGGAATTGCCAAGTGAATCCCAAATCACAGTTTTTAGGTCACTGTTTAAAATTACAAAATGGTAAAAATTAGAACTTGTGTCTTTATACTTGCCAATCAAAATATCAGATTCTGATGGGATATAAGAGGTTGGGTGATGTTTTTCTTCGAAGAAAATATCTTCATCAATACCCAAGTTTGCAAATATTGCATTTGGAGAATTAACAAATGCGTTATCACCCCTTAGGCAGCCTTTATTTACAAGGCCTTTGAAAAGTAAATCAATCTCAAAACAATCAAAACATTTTTCAACGCTGTTTTTGATTTCTTTTATCACAAGACTAATAAATAAAATACAAAGAAAATAACATCCAAATTTTGAAATAACTTCATTTTGTTCTTTAAATTGCATTTGCAAAGGCACGACAAGTCTGTGAATTTCAACTTCTTTTACAGGTTCTTTGTAAGAATTTTTGAAATATGCTGCACTTTCGAGTAATTCCGATTTGTATTTCTTTATGAAGTAGTCTTTTAAAAGTTTGTAGAAAAAATTGTAAATGCATAAAAACATTTTGTTATTCATTTACTTTCTCCAAGTTTTCTAAAATTTTTTTCTATTTCTTCTTTTAGAAGTTCTTGTATTTTGATTCGATCTTTTGAGAAAATATTTCTAACTTCCAATATCAAATTTTCTTTATTAACCGCGTTAATAAATTCTGTGGTTCTTTTTAGTTCTTCTTTTAGTTCTTCTTTGATGGAGTTTTTTATTTCTTCGAATTCAGATTTAATCTTGGCATTGTAATAATCTTCGAGTTCTTTAAAGACTTCGTTTTTGGCTTTTAGGACTGAAGTTTTTAGATCAGCCATCACCCCTTTAAAAGCGTATGTGCCAAGCCCAGAGATAGATATTACTAGCATTGCTACAATGCTGCCAATAATATTTATTTGTTTTTTTACTCTTGTCATATAATTCCTTTAATTTTTTAAATTTTTAAAAAAACCATATTTTACTTACTTTTAGAAAAATAAATAAAATATGGTCTAGCTAGACTGGATTAAAAATCCAAGTGTTATCCAACAATGTCAAAACTATCACATCATTAGGTATTTCGTAATTGTATAACGTTTTTGCTAAAAGTCAAAAAGTCAAAAAATTTTTTGACTTTTTAGAGACAAAAAATCCAAATTGATATATACTATGTGTGCATGGAGAGGCTAATTTTTTTAGAAATGAACCTTAAAAAATCTTTTAAAAGGAAATAAAGTTTAAGTCGCACTGCAAGCAGCGCGACTTAAGCCTCGGACACAAAATAAGTTTAAGTGTGTGAGGTTAAAACAATTTCATATGAATACAATATTATTAAATAATGCTAGACTTAGTAAAGTGTTATTACATGAATTGCTTACCAAATTGGTAGCTTTAAACAGTAAAAAAGAACACTGTTCTAACACGATTAAAGTGTCTCAAGTTGAGTCACTGATCAAAAAAATGAGATCAAACCAATACGATAGACTTTTAAAGGTTTATTGGGTGATTGATGTCAAAAATCAAAATTACAAAAACTCTTGTGGGGTTGTTCGTTATTCGGCGTGCGATATTTATAGGCTGGTTGCTGATCTGCTCAAAAAAGATGGCAAAAAGGTTGTTAGTGTGCGCACTGTGCAGCGGGATTTAAAACTGCTTAACGAAATTGGCTTGATTAAAACCAAGTTAAGAAAGTTCGGTAATAAGGACAACAAAGGAAAAGGAAGCATTGCTCATTATATACAAAATGCTGAGCTTGTGGCTTATCATAAGGAAATAATTTGGGAACATCTTGTTCAATTACTTTATGAAAAGCTTGAGAATAAAAAAATAGTTGGTGATTTTGACGAAGACATCAAAAATGCGGTGTTTAATGTTTCTAAGACTGCTAAATTTTATGATGTTGCTAACAATCCATTAAAGTATCTTTCCGATATGTCCAATGGAGCTTCTCATTTTTCTAACAATTTTTCAGATAAGTTTTCTAAACATTCAGAAAGATTATCTGAAAATATTTTTTTGAAATCTTCATGCGACACTGTCTTAACTAATCAGGATGTTGACAGTCGCACCACAATGTCGCACCACTCGCCACCGGCTGTATTTAATAAAGCTAGTATAAGCTATAGTAATTATAAGAATTCAAAGAATTCTTTATATAATTCAAAAATTCAAAAAAACAATATTAATTTTGAAAAAAAAGATATTGAGACTAAATTGATCGAAAGGAATATCCCAAAAGATTTTCTTAGTCGAATAAAAGATCTTAGCAATAATCCTACAACTTACAGAAATGCTCTGTATAATCTGGATAAGGCCTTAGACGAACACAAGGAGAGTAATCTGAAGTATGTGCTTGAACACTTTTTGGATCAGTTTTCTATTTATCGATATAAAGTTTGGATGATGATGAAGCGTAGAGACGGGGTTATTAGCGATTATGAGGTCATTTGGAAGGAAAGGTTTGGAGAGTTTGTTAAGAAAAAAGTTGAGCTTAATGACTATGTGAAAAAAGTGCTTTCAATGGAGGCTAGAGAAAGAGAACAGCGTAGTAGAGAGCGTTTGGAGAGAATCAGTGGTCAATCGCAAGCACAAGTGCAAACGCAAACAGGAGAATTGTCAAATAATCAGGAGCAAGATAGCATAAATACGCCGCCGGAGAGAATTTACTTAGGGGAGAATAGAAATAACATCTATGGAAGAAGTAACATCGTTAAGGATTCCTTGGGCTTTAAGACAATTAAAGGAATTACTCTTGAAAGCCTTGGAATTGATAAAAAAGCAATTTAAGCCTAGGTGGCTTTAGGAGGGAAAATGAGAATAAGAATGAAACATTTAGTAAGAAGGCTTTACTTAAGAAGGGACAAGATTTGGCATGTTTACAGAAGTACCGAAGTTCAAGCTAAAGCTAAAGACAAAAGCATTACTAATTTCCCTAAATTAGAACCAGAAGATTTTGACTATGAGTATATTTACAAGTTCGTTGATGAGTGGATTCAGAAGAAATACAACGATAAATTAGGGTTTACCATCCAGAAGGTAGATGGTCTTGAATATATTTGTAAGGCAAAAAGGTATGCAAGTTTAAAGAAAATATTGGCTAGGATTGTCAAAGACTATAAAGATATATTTCTTGGCAGGTTACAAAAGAATGTTGCTGGTGCACAAGCGGGATCCGGAGGGAGTGGAGGTAAGGGGGGCAAGCCGGCGGGAACAGGAGGATAATATGAGTTCACAAAAATAATAAGGAGGAAAATATTAGCTTTAGAATAGTAAAAAGACCAGTAAAACCCGCAAGTTCTGAAAAGGTTGTTGAAACTGATAAACAGCAGATACCTTTTCAGAATCATTCTTTTTTTAAGAAGGAAATTATTGGCGATAAAACCAATTACCATACAAGGTTGATGAATATTTATAAGGGTTGTCGGGCCTATAAACATAAGTTCTGTGCTTATTTTATAAATACTTTTAGCAAAGAGAGAAGATTCATTATGCTGTACCCCATAAAGGAGGGAGATGCGTTTTTAGGCATATTTTATGGGTACAATAAGGTTAAAAATAATCCATTTTACAGAGATTATACTTCTGTTTGTAGCTTTTCTAAGAAAATATTTAAATCTTTTAACAAATCGTATTTTATTGAATTTAGATTTAAAAAGGGGAGTGTGTTTTTGTATCTCCACACTATAGCTTATTTGCTTAGGGATCGAGATAGCTATAATAGGGAGCAGAAAAAATTACATATGCGTCTGATGGAGTTAGAAAAAGGAGTATTTAAGTTTTATGGTCGAGATTTGAATCCCCAGGGCGAAGGTATTATAACTAAGTGGATAGATAAAATCAATCAGAAAAAGTTGGGCAAAGAGGATAATCCTAGTTTGCTTCGCAGTCTGCTACGTAGTCGACTGCGTAGATAGATTTTGAATTTACAATGTTACTAAAGGGTAAATTATGAAAGTCGCTAGTCTTATAAGGTCAACTTGTGAAAATGAAAATTTAATTTTAAGGAGCGGATTTAGAGATCTTGATGCTATTATACAAGGCTTTGGGGAGTCAAATTTTGTAGTAATTGGAGCACGACCCAGTGTTGGTAAAACGGCTTTTGCCCTTAATATTGCTCACAACATATGTTTAGAACAGAATTTGAGTGTTGGATGGTTTACATATGAAATGACAAGTAAATCTGTTACTCGGAGGCTTTTGTCGATGAATTCAGGCGTAGAATATAATAAGTTGATTGACAACATCAGCTCGCTAAACAAGAGTGAGCTGAAAGCTTACCGTAAATCAGTTTCTGAGGTTAGTAATTTTTCTTTTTGGATTAATAGCGTTTGGGGTACTGGCATACATGAGCTAGAAGATAAAGCTAGACAAATGAAATTGAACCACGATGTAAAAATTATCTTTATCGATTACATTAATTTGATTCCCGTGTCACAGGATAATATTCCTCGTTTTGAGCAAGTTGCATTTTTGAGTCGTAATATACGTTCGCTTGCACTTGAACTTGGAATTCCAATAATAGTTGTATCTCAAGTTTCCAGAAGCGCTGAGGTTGTAGAACCCAGTTTGGCAACTTTGGGAGAATCGGCAGCATTACAATGGCATGCAGACATTGTAATTTTTTTACATCAAGAGAGGGAAAAACGTAAAGGGCGGAATTCTTCTAAAGGTAGTAATACAACTAAAGTAAAAGTGATAGTTGCTAAAAATAGAAACGGTTATATTGGGATTGCCAATTTAGGCTTTACCCCAGAAACCATAAAATTTTCGAATTGAAATTTAGATTTTTTAGATTTGTAGATTTGGGAATATTCTGTTATTTAGCCCTGATTTGTGTTACAATGTATTTAGCAGGTAATTAAATTATGAAATCGGCATTGACAAACAATAATATTACTGAAGAACAAATATATAAAGAATTTCTGCGATTAGGTATGGAACAACTAATAGCTCAAGATTTATCAAAAAGATATTATCACAATGAGCTAACATATAGAGATTTAGAAAATTTAGAAAAACAATTTGGTATAAAGTTTGACAATCTTATTACTAAGATTGATAACGTAGAAAAGAATTTAAATTTAAAAATAGATAATTTAGATACTAAGATTGATACTGTTAAAAGTGAACTTACTACTAAGATTGATAACGTAGAAAAGAATTTAAATTTAAAAATAGATAATTTAGATACTAAGATTGATACTGTTAAAAGTGAACTTACTACTAAGATTGATAACGTAGAAAAGAATTTAAATCTAAAAATAGATAATTTGGATACTAAGATTGATACTGTTAAAAGTGAACTTACTACTAAGATTGATAACGTAGAAAAGAATTTAAATCTAAAAATAGATAATTTGGATACTAAGATTGATACTGTTAAAAGTGAACTTACTGCTAAGATTGATAACGTAGAAAAGAATTTACAAAAAGATATGTTTAATTTGGGACAAATGCTAGAAACAAAGCTGGAAGCCAATAACAAAGTTCTTTTTGAAAAGCTTAAAGTCAGCAACAGAATAGTTATTATTGCAGTAGTAGTTGTGCCCACTGTTATATCTATTCTAACCCCTTTCATTACGTCATTAATTAACAACTATCTAAAATAGAAATTGTAGAGAATTTTTTACCTTAATCAAGAAAAAAAATTTTAGATATAATACGTTTTTGCAATTTACTAGTATTTTTGTAGATTCCTAGATTTTTTAGATTAGAATTGATGTATAGCGTCAGATTATGCAAATTTTTGAAATACCCATTCTCACTCTCATTAAAAAAATTTGAAATTAAATTTGTAATAGTAGATGTAAGCTCATTAGAGCTGTTTCGATAATAATTTAGATTATTTTGATTGAGCTTTAATGGTGCGTACGATTTGATATATTTGAGCTTTTGGTATAAATGTAATATACAAGGTGTTTTAACTAAAAAGAAGTTTTGTGAATGAGAGTTATATCTGATTTCATGTAGTGTTTCTTTTGACCTAGCAATCAAAGAATGAATAATTCTTAGTTGTTTCGTAGTAATTCTAAAATCAAAAATATTTTTTGCTACATAATTAATTTTATCTGCACCAATAGATAGCAGCCTATTTTTATCTAGATTTTCAATACATCTAGAAATTTTATTAGAGCAAATTAGAGAATATGTTTGAATTTGTAAACCGCTGTTCAACGTATAAGAAAGTATATCAGATTTGAAATTGTAAGGAGTTTTGATGTTTTGATTTTTTATATGAGTTAATGGAATTCCGGAAGCCATAATAATTCCAAGCAATTGGTGAGTAATGCTATAAGAATTGATAAGATGCTCACTAATTAGAATGAATTCGTCCGGATTGATTTTGTGATAATTTTTTTTCTTATCAGGCTTGGGTTTAGAAAAAAATTTGAAAAAAAACATATTAATATTATATACTGTTATGGTAAAAAGTCAAAATTTTTTGAGTTTCAACTTTTTGGGTTAAAGTTTACGATTTGTAAATTTTCTTAAGATTTCCGGGTTAAAGTTTGACACTTTTAAATTAAGTTTGTAGTTATTAGGGTTAATCTTCAGAGATAAAATATCTATACTAATTAATAATTATAAT